>CAVZEP010000001.1:0-97144 GCA_963774275.1 uncultured Chloroflexia bacterium
TCAGGTAGTTAATTAATGGTCATGCTATACTTTAACCCATGAAACGACTACGCTGGTACGACTACCTCTCGATCAACCTGTTTTGGCTGGGATTGAACATTCGCAACACTGCGGTGGGGTCCATCTTCATGCCGTACCTGGTGGATATCTACGCCCCGGCAGATTGGAAAAACACCTCCTTAAGCCTGATGCGGACAGCGGGGCTGATCATTGCCATGCTCATCCAGCCAGCTGCGGGACTCATCAGCGACCGCTCCACCTCGCGCTTCGGTCGCCGCCGTCCTTTCATCTTGATTGGGGCACTGCTAGACCTGGTCTTCCTGGCGGCAATTGGTCTCTCGTGGAATTACTGGTCGCTGTTGGTGGCGGTGCTGTTGATCCAATTTTCGTCCAATATTTCACACGGACCGCTGCAGGGATTGATCCCTGACAAGGTGCCGGAGGACCAGCGCGGTAAGGCTTCAGCGGTCAAAGCCATCTTCGAGCTGCTGCCACTGGTGCTGGTCGGATTCAGCATCGCACCCCTGGTGGGGGCGGGACACCTGGGCTGGGCCATCGTTGCCACCGGGATTGCATTATTCATAACCGCCATAATTACCATCGTCCTGGTCAAAGAGCAGCCGCTCCTAGAGAAACCAAATATCCCCTTTTGGCCACCCATGCTGCGGGTGCTGGGTATGCTGGCGGGCATCCTGCTGGGTGCGGTGGCAGGCCTGGTGGGAGGAGGATTGGTTGGGGGGATTGCTGGCCTGATTGCCTGGCCTGTGGCTGGTATAGCAACCGCCAAAGCGCTTGGGGTTGGCCTGGGCGGAGCGGTTGCGATGATCGTTGCGGTGGTGGTGGGCGTGTGGGCAGGCTCGCTGGCAACGATTGGCAAGGAGGCGCGCCAGCACTCATCCTTCATATGGTGGATCGTCAACCGCCTGCTGTTCCTGGCAGCAATCACATCGCTGCAGGGGTTTGCAATGTATTTCCTCGAGTACGCGTTCAATATCACCATCAAGCAAGCCACAAACCTGACTGGCAGCCTGATTTACATGGTAGGCATCTTCACCCTGCTCTCTGCTCTACCCGCCGGGTGGCTGGCAGACCGCATCGGGCACAAGCTACTGGTGGGCATCAGCGGAATCCTGGCGGCTGTGGGATGTGCGCTACTCCTGGGCACCATCTGGGTGCCAAACATGAGCCTGATCTATGTGGCTGGCGCCATTCTCGGCGTCGCTACGGGGCTATTCATGACCGCCAACTGGGCAATGGGCACCAACCTGGTGCCCTCGCAGGAAGCCGGGCGTTACCTGGGGATTTCCAACCTGGCAGGAGCCGGAGCGGGTATGATTGGCTCCGGCATTGGTGGCCCGGTGGCGGATTATCTCAACCAAACCACCCCAGGGCTGGGTTACTTTGCCATCTTTGCGGCTTATATGGTCTTATTTGCCCTGAGCACAGTCAGCTTGCGATTCATCCGCGAAAAACAGAAATAGCTGCCTATTTCCTAATCAATGGACACTTTTCTCTGGATATTGCTCATCTTGTTCCTACTGATCCTTTCCATTGGGTTGGCGCTCTCATTTTATTTCACACACCGTGGACAGTTGGGCGAGACCCACTCCCCAGATGAGTACGGGCTGGAGTTCGAGCCGGTCGAATTCAAGGCAACGGATGGATTGATCCTGCGGGGTGTCTGGATACCCATTTCGGATTCTGATAAAGCCGTGATCATCCTGCACGGTCATGGGGGCAGCTATGACCTCGACCTGTACCGTGCTCCCGCCCTGCACGAGGCAGGTTTCAATGTATTCCTGTTTGACTTTCGCGCCCATGGACGCAGTGAAGGTAAACGCATGACCTTCGGCTACGAGGAACGCTGGGATGTGCTGGGGGCTATTAATTTTCTTCACAGCCGGGGCATGCAACATATCGGCTTACTTGGGTTTTCTTACGGTGGCATTGTTTCCATGGTCTTCGCAGCAGAACACCCTGGCGTGGAGGCCATTATCACCGATGGCGGACCTGCCAGAATGCGAACTGCCATCGCTGGCCGAGGGATTGAAATGGGCATTCCAACCTGGCTGACCAGACCGCTGGCATGGCTGATCATCGGTATGACCTCCCTGCGCCTGGGAGCCAACTTGTTCCAGTACGAGCCCATCCAGCGGGTGGGAAAGATATCACCGCGCCCGGTCCTATTCATCCATGGCGATGGTGACCCATACCTGACTGATTTTGATGAGCTGTACGCGGCTGCCCAGCCACCCAAGGAGCTGTGGCGCTTGCCGGATGCCGGACACTGCGACGCCAGCCAGCTTTACCCGGAGGAACACACACGGCGGGTAGTCGAGTTTTTCAAACGGCACCTCTGATATCCTCGTAACTTCTCTCACTTCATCCAATACCACGAACTTGCAAGTGCCGGATAACGGTTGAGAGTTTATCTGCCCAAACAGGTCTGCCTGGTGAGCTGAGAAGCTTTTGGTAACCAACGAGTAACTCACCTAAGCAGTGAGAAGCATGTCTGGAAGAAATCCGACGATTTGGGAAAAAACCGATTTGGGTGTAGCCCCCTTCACAAGCAAATATAATCCTTGATATTGGGAACAAAGATGATTGCTTTCTAGCCGTCGCCTCCCCCATCGGTTGGATTGTTACTATCGTGGCATTCGAGGCAGGTGGCGGTGGAGAGGTTGACAGTGTGGCAGTCACGGCAGGCTGCACCTTCATGGGTGATACAGTTATCTTCACCGCAGCCGGCGGGATGCGACAGATTGAATGTGGCAGGACTCCAGGCAGTGGTGGTATGGCATTGATCGCATTTCAAACCCACGAACAAGCCAGCATGGAATGACGGTTCTGGATGGCAGGAGGCACAATCTGCAGATATCGTGGTAGATAATGCATCTGTGTGGCATTGTTTACAGTCCAGCTTCACATGGGCACCGGTAAGAGCAAACTTTGTCAGTCGAGTGGTCGAACGAAGCCGGAAGCCAGGCGTTGGTGGTGTGACACTGGTCGCATGCCGTGTTAGTGAACAGGCCAGCGTGGACAGACGGTTCCGGATGGCAGGAGGCACAGGCGGTAGAGAGGGCGGTAAAGGTCGTATCGGTGTGACATTTTTTACACTCTAGCTCAGTATGAGCGCCGGTCAGGGGGAATTGCGTAAGGGAGTGGTCAAAATCAGCTGGAAGCCAGCCATCGGTGGAGTGACATTTGCTACAATCGCTCCCAAACTGACCCTGGTGAGCATCATCCTTGCCGTGGCAGGAATAACAATCTTGGGGGGTCGCCTTCAGGTCAGCAATACTTCGAGCACCGGTATGGCATGCTCCACAATCCAATTGAGCGTGTTTCCCCGTCAATGGGAAGGCGATATTGCCATGGTCGAACGTGTGACCGTAAGTATCGATCCCATCGTGGCAAACCAGGCAGTTCTCTCCATAAGCCTGAAGATGGGATGACATGAATTCGGGCTTGATCTGCTGGTGGCAGGCCACACAGATAGTCTGGTCAAAGGTTGAATAGCGATTAATATGGCAAGTATTACAAGTAAATGGAGAACCATCGGTTTGACGCTGGTGGGCGGTGAGGACATACCCGAAAGTTTCATGGGAAACATCTGCCTTGGATAGGTCGATCAGGGAGTGATCTGGACCGCGGTGATCGGGATGGCAGGTACGGCAGGCCAGGCCGGGGTTTCTCTTTTGCTGGTCTCCATGCAGCGTGGTTAGGTCCTGCAGCTGGGCGGCTATATCCGTATGGCATGACACGCAGCGTTCAGCCATCGTCGCTGACTGCCAGAAAAAGGCATGGCAAGCCGTACACCGGTTGCCAAGCTCGACATGAGCGGTGACCCCTCCCAGGGCTACGCCGGGTTGGGCATTGAGCGGACCCGGACTGAAAAGCACACCACCACGCACCTGCCCCACCACGACCACCAGCAGCGCAGTGAGCAAGGCTGTGACAATTCCCGGAACGGTCAAGCATCCAAAAGGTTTTTTTACCATCGTCTCATCACTAGCGGAGCAAGGTGGCGTAAGTGAGCGCTGCCCCGATATGGATAAAAGCAGCAACGAACAAAGCCATCCCGATTGGGATGTGGATCGTATGCCAGATGGATAACATCCGCCGGGTTCGAGCCAGCATAGCTGCATAGGCTTGAGCGTTGGAACCGGTCAGTTCGAGCCCATCCAGGGAGCGCGGGATGCGGGTGTAGATATACCGCCCAATGAATCCGCTGATGACAATGATAACCGTCAGGAGTGTAGTAGCTCCGGCCAGACCGTGGAACTTCCAGGAGGTGTGCAACAACACCATGTACGGGCCAACCAAGCCGGTGAAGATATGGAATTGGAGCCAGGATTTCATGCTGCCCCAGCGTCCTTTGCGGCTGCGTTTACGGAAGGAATACAGGGTTTCGGTCATCAGCATCAGCAGGAAGCCAACCACCCCAATCATATGCCCGAAGAAGCTGGCAGCGTCCGGTAGCGTGCGGTACCAGTAGACAACAAGTGCATAAATCCCAGTAATCATGACAGCAGCAAGCAAGGAAAGCCAGAGCTCTTTGTTTTTAGCCAGCATTCAGTTGCTCCTCACTGGTGCCTGGTCATCTCGTGGTTTGTACCCAATAATCCATGATGATTTGTCCCAATCTGGCGCTGGATGGCAATAATTGTTCACGGATGGGGGTAATATCGACCTGATTATTAATCATCTCACGTAATGGACGGGCAATTTTTTGGTCACCCATCACCACGGCACCATATAATACCCGCTCGCCAACTACCAGCCGCAGGTGGTTTAATTCAGTGCCACCTTCTGTAGCGATGGTGTTGGGAAGCTGCTGCCAGGTTTCGCTGGAACCACGCGTCGTATACATCGGACCCTCATCGCGCCCACTGCCGATTGAGCCGATGATGGTCGTCATCACGCCTGCCAAACGCAGAACATTCGTTGCAACCGTCCGCTGGTAGGTGAGTTTCTGCCCAGCCATATTGGATGCCGCAATGCGCCCCTGCTTCCGCCCGGGATACCACAGATTATCAATGGATGAACGCCCACTCAACGGGTCGAGGATTTGGGCTACATCGCCAGCCGCGAAAATGTCTGGGTCGCTGGTCTGCAAATACTCATCTGCCAGGATACCCCGGTCTGTTTTCAGACCAGCCGCCTGTGCCAGCTCCTTGCAGGCTCTCACTCCGATGCCAACGGCCACCATGTCACAACGGATGACATCCCCTTGAGTGGTGCGAACTCCCCTGACTTTTCCGTTCTTGCCCAGGATCTCCACGATTTCTGCATGGTGGTGAAGGGTGATCCCGTCATGGGCAAGATTACGCTCAATCATACGCGATTCACCTTCGGCGAGCACATTGGACCAAAACCAGTCACCGCGCAGTAAGTAGTGGGTTTTAATGCCCTGTGCCACCAATCCCTCAGCTAATTCCAAACCTACCACGCCTCCACCGACGACAACAGCAGATTTCGTGTGCCGGACCAGCGAAAGGATATGGCGGGTATCTTCGAGATTGTCAAGTTTGACCACACCCCGTAAGTCGGCACCCGGAACATCCAAAGGTACATAGCTGGCACCTGTGGCAAGTAGCAGACGGTCATAAACCAACGATCCTGGCGGATCTATTTCCATCGAATGAGATTTCGGATCCAGACGGGTCACACGCCCTTTGACGTGTTGAACATCCAGGTTCAGCTTGCCCTTTTTCAAGAATGGGAAGAGCTGTTTTTCGGGAATCTCACCCGTCAGGTAATAAGCCAGGCCAGGACGGGAGTAGAAACCATGAGGGTCCTCGCTGACCAAGAGAATATCAGCCTCAGAATCCAGGCTTCGCAACGTTTGAGCCGCGGAAAAGCCGGATATGCCCGTCCCAATAATGACGTTCCGGGTCATTTCCTTGCCCCTGTAAACAGCTCGGTAATCTCAAAATGCAGCACGCTACGTGGGCAATGTTCAATGCATTCCCCGCAAGTGAGGCAGGTGGGATCTTCAATATACTCCCCTGTCCAGGCGTGGAGACGCACATCGATCCCGATGGGGCAACTAAATGAGCAAATACCGCATTGAATGCAACGTTCTGATTCCGGGACGACATGCCCGGTTATGAGTGTTTTAACACGATGGGACTCGTTACTCCATGGAAATTTCATACACGAAAGGGGATCCTACAAACAATAAAACTGTGCAAGGATATTTTATAAAGGGCAACTAACCTTGGTCGTTCACACACGAATATATTCTTTAATATTCAAGACGAATATTGCTGCTTTGTGGGACCCAGCCCCCTCGGAGCTGGTACTACTTTCCCGAATGATCTCCACTGCCCGCGGGATTTTTTCTTCCTCCAGACCCATTAACAGAGTAGTGCTGCCGCGGCGGAATAAGCCTCCCGTAGAGGCAATACATGTCACCCGATAATCTGCATCCGTCAATTGACGGGCAATTTTGTCATAATCTTCATCATTTACAACGGCAATCATCAACTTCATTGCAGCACCTCCAGGTATTGATCGATCTCAAGGATGAAGATGGTCGCGCCACCCACGGTGATGGGGATTGGGCTCGGAATTGGCAGGGGCTGACCTTCAATTGGCATCGACACATATTCAATCCGCTGCCGGCAGTTGCGTTTCAATTCTGAAAGCACCAGCTCGACATTGGATGTTTGGACCGGGATAAGCAACGTGACGTTTTTTCTACCAAGGAAAGCCCCGGTGCTGGATAGCTCATAACCGGAAATGCCAAATTTTTTCAATGCGCCGGTGACTAATTCCGCATCCTGGGCTTGTAAAACAACCAGGAGAATCACCATCTTAGATTGATCCTGTATTTCCATGCTTCCCTTCCTTGTAGATGAGCGATGATGCGACGTTCACCATCATCAGCTCAGTCTGCTCCTAATACACCTTCTTTCACATAATGGATCAACTCATCCGTACTCAGATTATTGATACCCAGTTTTTCAATTGTACGACCACGACGCCAATAATCTGTACGATGAATTATACTGGCTAATTTAATTATCCCATCAATTCCGGTCACTGAAACCCCATAGCGCTGACCCAAAGAGGCAATAGGCACCAAGCTCATGGGGACATCTTCGAATATATAACGATGATTAAGGGTCGGGGGAGCCTTAATCCCGTAATAACCAGGCTGATTATGAATAGCCTCATTCAGGTCTTCGCCGACTGCGTCGTAGGAAAGTTTCAGCCATTCCATACCTGTGCGGGCACGAATGCCAATGGAAGCAGCAACCGTCACCCGCTCACGGTCGAGTGCTTCCAATACGCGTGCCACTGAAGTCGTTACGCCATCAATGTAGAATTGGAAATCACCGTGCGTTGATTCGATCCATCCAGAATTAAGGATGGTCAGGGCAGGGTGAAATATAGCGCCCATATTATTCATCCCGGTTTGTAATACATTCCCACCATCAATAAATTGAGGAAATATCTCGTGGATATAATCCAGAACCAGCTGGTTTCGTTTTGATGGCAAGGCGGCTAATGGCACAGCTTCTTTAATTCGGAAGATGCGAGCCTGGGCGGGGCCATCCGAACGGGAGGCATAAACAAACGTTTCAGCCTCAGCGATAGTCACATCGGCAGTGCAACCATAATCGCGGATTATTTTGGTAAATTCAATCGCCCCACAGGTTCGGCCGGGGTGCAGGACGATAATTTGCCCATCGGTCAAATACGGCGCACAAGCTTTGGCGATATCTGCATGGGCCGAGGAGGGGACAACTACCATCACCATCTCAGCTTTCTCCAGGGCTTCCGCCATGGTGGAAGTGACCTTAATCAATTTACCGAAACCACGCGGACCTGCTTCGTAGCTCTCCAGGTAAATTCCACCCAGCTCCTTGATGGCGGCAACATGATCAGGGGTGCGGTTATATAAGACGGTTGGGAATTCCATCAGCGCCAGGTGAGCTGCCATGGCTTTTCCGCCATGACCGGCTCCGATTACAGTGATCTTGGTCTCTCCAGACATTCTTACCTCTTCTCTTATTGTAATAGATTTTTTAGCCGTTCAGCCTCACTGAGAGGCAGACCTGCAGGATTGGTGGCTTTGCATGTACCCATAAACATGCGGGTTTTTATCTGACCCAGGGCAAAAGGGTTGTTTCTCAATTGAGGGGCATCCATAATCCCCAACCTGACCGATTTTGCCAGAATACCAGGATCGGCCCATGGATCCGCGCACTCGTTGGCTCCAAGCTGGCGAATTGCCTGGAGGGTGATCCCGGCTTCGGATATCAAATGGTCCACCTGTGTTTGGATGACAGGGTCAGCAGTCATGTCGGGAGCGCCGCCCAGGGCGTTTTCAATCGCTTTGCGAGCGATGGCAGTAGCGTCTATGATATCATCGGCTGTGGCAGCATGGTGGGCTTCAGTATGGCCAACGATGTGGATAATGTGGGGTTTTAGTGCCATTTGCAAGTAAACGCTGGTTGCCAGGTGAGCGCGAGCCGCATTTGAGTTTAAGGGGTAGCTGAGCAAACCCGTGCGCGTCTGTTTCCAGATGTGAAAATTGGGTGCAGACAAAGGTTCAATCATTTTAAGAGCCGCCAGCATTTTTGCCAGGTCCATCGCATCCGAAGTGCCGGGTGGGCTATTAAACATCATCTGAGCGATATAATCCCTTACTCCACAGAGGCGTGCATTGTAGGCGGAAAGGAAGGCGGATACCACAAATATCACGTCGGGAGCGTCACGCATCCCCCAATGATGGGGCTCATTCAGCTCCACGGGAATGCCGCGTTCTCCGTACCATGCCATCACTGCTTGGTGTTCACGGATGGACCCTTCCAGGTCCCATGGGCCGCGTCCATCCATCTGGTTGAACCAAAACAGGGGGATAGCACACCAGGCATTGTTAATGGTTTCAAGGTACATCGCTGACAGGCGGAGAAAATCGTCTGTGCCTGAATATGTACGCATGAGGGGGTAATTGCCACACCGGCTGGCCTGGTATAGAGCCCGGTAGTCGCCTGCTGAACGGACAGGCACGCCTCCCGCCCCTTTGCGCCTGGCATCCTGCCGCTCAGGATGGAAGAAATTCTCCTGGGCATCCTGATCAATCCCGAGTGAAATGACATCCAGCACCTTGGCATTGGATATTTTTTCCACTCCCTGGAGGCTCTCTTCCATGGTAGGGAGACCAAAATGATGCCTGAGAAGCGGAAAAGGAGATTTCCATCGAATCCGCTCCACGGTGGATTGGGGGTAATCTACCTCCGATGGTTGAGCAGACGTCTGCCCCTTTAGGTACGCCAGGACTTCTTCTGGAGGTTCAGACCCATCGAAAACGCGCTCGAAGAAACCCATTTTATCCGCTTTTTCTGCGATGGGGGGTGTACCTCCGAAGGCAAAGCGCATCCCGGCGGTGCGCAGGTCATCGGCAGCTTCAGCAAACTCACCCAGCAAGCGTTCTCCTGTCTCAGGGGTCAAACGATAAGATACCCCAACCAGGTCGGCATTTTCCGCCTGGGCAATGCGTAAGACTTCCTCAATGGTCACGGCCGGACCAAGGAAGACCGTCCGCCAGCCAGCAGATTCTGCCAGGCGCAGAAAGTTCAACACCCCTGCGACATGAACACATTCCCCCAAGGCTGCTGCTACGACCGTCTTTTGCATTTACCCTCCAACGAAATGAGCGGTTGGTCATCCCAGCCGCTCAATATTGCAATCCATGAAACCTGCGCGATCCTGACTGGTCAAAACCTATGTTGTTGTTGAAAAGCAACCCAACTAGCCATGGACAACCAGCAACACTATCCTTTGATATTATTGCAGGGGCCTCTAGCGGATCAGAAATCCGAACAAGCCCTTCGCAGGCTCAATCAGTGTATCGATAACAAACCATGCGTGGCTTGAAGCATACAAATTCATGAACCCTTGACTTATATTATCCTGAAACGTTTTGAGTGTCAACAACCTCCAGGAATTGAATCATTAGGGTATGATTAATCTAATTTTCGACTCGCTAAACACAAGCTTGCTCGAATCTACGGGTGCTCTTGGATCCACCCTGGCTTAGCGCGAGCCTGGAAAAATTTTTTCTTGAGGCGAAGAGCTTATCAGGCGGTGATCCTGGCTTAGATGATTGAAATTACTCCTTTGATACAGATTGATGAGCAGGAAATCGAATTCGTTTTCATTCGCTCAACCGGACCGGGAGGTCAAAATGTGAACAAGGTCTCCTCCGCGGTCCAATTGCGGTTTAACTCGCGAGAATCGCCGAATTTACCCCAGGAGGTGAAACTGCGATTGGTCAGATTGGCTGGCAGACGCATGACATCCGATGGGGTATTGATCATTGAGGCGAAGCAATATCGCTCGCAAGAACAAAATCGCCAGGCGGCCAAGGAGCGGCTGATTCGGCTCATCCGGCTGGCGACAGTGCCTCCGAAACCACGCCATAAAACCAAGCCCACACGCGCAGCCAGATTACGGAGGCTCGAAGCCAAGCGAAAACGAAGCGAAATAAAACGCATGCGCCGGGATACGGAGATTGTCGGTTAAGCGGTGGGTGAACGTATACAGGGCGTCAAGCAGCATTGGATCGTTTTTGATATGATCATCAAAACAGTAAGATCATTTTCTCCTCCTTGTTGAGAGCCGGGCATAAACCCGGCTCTCGTGATTCAGGGGAGTTGTAGTGAGCAGGGTTTTGTACTATACTCCAGCCAGAAAAATTCGGTGGAGAATGCGCATGGCAGAGGCAACCAAGAACGATAGAAAAGACCTGATCGAAGGAGTGCTGGCAGAGGCAGTATTAGCCCGGCTCGCCACCAGCAATCCCAAAAACATGCAACCCCATGTCGTCCCAGTATGGTTTGAGTGGGATGGTGAGCACGTCTGGATCAGCAGTTTTGTAAGCACACGCAAAATTCGGGAGCTCAAGATCAACCCACGCGGAGCAGTACTCATCGAATCCAAGCAGGAAGGAAGTAAGCTCCAGGCAGTTCTCCTGGAAGGATCCGTGGAGCTGGTGACACTGCCACGACAGCTGGTGAGTGAAATTGCCAGCCGGATTTATATCCGCTATCTCGGACCCGAAGGCGTGAAGGAAGCGGAGCCGCAATCCTGGCTGAATGACCCGGAAAACCTGCTCATCAAGCTCACCCCAGACCGGATCATTTCCTGGTAAGGTGGAAGCTCCTTACGAGAGCAATGTTTACATTGGTTATGGCAGCAGATGAACAATACCTGGAACTGGTTAAACGCCTGGTCGACCGCCTGGAACGGCTTTCGGCGGATTCAACTTATGCGCACCGAGCTAGCGGGCTGCGTGGCACGCTCCTGCGGTTTATCGGACGCATCGAAGCGGGCGAGGCTGTAAATAGTGATGACCTGGACCAGCAGATAGGGTACGGATTCGAGATTTTGAATAGCGCCGCCAAAGAAATCGGAGCCTCATGATGAATGATAAAGCCTTCCAAGATTACTACCCCGATAATGTGAGCTATTGCTACGGCTGTGGGCGATTGAACGAGCAAGGCTTACAGATCAAGAGCTATTGGGATGGAGATGAGACTGTTTGTACTTATCTACCAAGACCTTACCATATCGCCATAGCTGGTTATGTTTATGGCGGATTGATCGCCTCGCTGATTGACTGCCATTGTACTGGAACAGCGGCTGCAGCGACTTACAAGGCGGAAGGTCGCCCGATGGATACGCAACCACCCTTTCGTTTTGTGACCGCCTCACTCAAAGTGGATTACCTTAAACCCACTCCCCTTGGAGTGCCACTAGAAGTGCGCGCCAGGGTGAAAGAGATCAAAGGGCGCAAGGTGGTGATGGATGCCTGGTTATCTGCCGAGGGGCAGGTATGCGCACGGGGTGAGGTGGTGGCTATCCAAGCTCCACCACAGTTGTTTGGTGAATAAATCACAGGTGTGCCATGCCACAATTTTACGTCGAAGGGTTGTTTGCCAATAAGCAGGGTGTGAAAAAGAAGCGCAAGATGGGTTCATTCCCCAAAAACTCAATCGAGCCATACGCCAAGACCATCTGGGCGAACAGCGCCAAAGAAGCGGTTCAAATCGCGAGTGCCGAGCTGGAGGGTGGTGAATGGACCGAAGGACCGCACGTCAGCCAAACCACAGAGGAGCAACGCATGCGCACACTCGGCGCACCGGAGCTCCCCGGTTTATCCCCTCACCCACCAAAAAAGCAAAAACGCCAGCCCTAAACTGGGCAGGCATCATCCAAGACCTACGGTTATTTCTCCCTGGGGTAAAACTTACGCTGGTAGTGCTCCCAATTGAGGCGGGTAATCATGGTTAACCCTGGGGGCATCTGGTCCGGTGCAAACCAGCCAATCTCGGCACACTTCTCGGGTTCCAGGATTCTAGGCTCGCCGGAGGTAATGGTGCAGAGGAAAGACGGAGATACCCAATGCTGGCCCTCTTCCGGTCAGGATGTGATCCACCACATCCAGCAACTCTCCTACCTGGATCTCAATCCCATACTCTTCGCGCATCTCGCGCTGTAAAGCATCGGTAAGCTTTTCGCCAAACTCAACCGACCCACCCGGAAATTCCCACAAGCCGCGTTCATTCTTTGCCTGCCTGCCCCGGCAGGATAGAAAAAGCCTTCCCTGAGCGTCGATGATCAACGCTCCAACGCCTACACCAATATAATCGATGCCTCGGCGAGCCTTTCGGGAGGAATGATCAGCATTCATGATTCTTGCAGCCTATGATATTTTACACGCTAAGATATAATCATGCTGATGAAACGACGCTGGATATTTTGGGCGCTGGTCATACTCTTCGTATGGGTGGTAATCAGCCGGCTTAGTGAAATCAAGAAATTGGCTGACACCCTGGCTGGGGGGCAGTGGCAGTGGGTGGCAGCAGCAACCCTGCTACAGGTGCTCTATTACATCACCTATACCGGTCTATACCAATCCGCATTCCAAGTGGTGGGGGTAAAAAGCCGAATTGGCGAACTGCTTCCTGTGACCTTCGCATCCATCTTTGTCAATGTGGCAGCTCCAAGTGGAGGAGCCAGTGCGGTAGCATTATTCGCGGACGATGCTGCCAGGCGGGGTCAATCTGCTGCACGAGCCGCAATTGGCTGCCTACTCGTGTTAGTGGCTGACCTTAGCGCATTCCTGGTCCTTCTCGTGACAGGCATGGTTTATCTGTTCACCCAGCATGACCTAAAAATCTACGAAAGCATTGCGGCAGTAATACTCCTGGTCATCATCGGCGGATTGACCACATTTCTATTGCTCGGTCTGTGGCGACCACAATGGCTGCATGCTTTGCTCGACTGGACCCGACGATTGGTGAACCGCATCGCCCAGCTGATCCGACGCCCAGATTTTCTGGATGATGCGTGGGTCGAACATAATACAGCCGAGTTCACAGAGGCAGCCATAGCAATAACCGCCCAACCGACACTCCTTCTACGCACTCTCGGGATCGCTTTTGCGGCTCACCTGGTTGACTTCGCTTCTTTGTTCGTCTTGTTCCTGGCATTCCACCAGAATGTGCATTTCGGCGTGCTTGTGGCTGGCTACGCCATGGGAATCCTGTTTTGGATCGTTTCCATCACACCGCAAGGGATTGGAGTCGTCGAGGGCATGATGACGCTGGTGTTCGCTTCCCTGGGTATTCCGATTGAACGTGCAACAGTCATCGCACTGGCTTTCCGCGGCCTGACCTTCTGGCTGCCACTGGGCATTGGGTTTATCATGCTGAGACGGTTGAAATCCTTTGGGGCGAGGGATACTGCCCATACCGAAATTTGGGGTGTGCGATTGGTTGCGCTGTTGACCGCCGGGATGGGAATTATCGACGTGCTCTCGGGCCTGACACCGGCTTTGCACAACCGCATGCAGATTCTGGAACAATACTCACCATTCGGTGTCGATACTGGGGGACATCTGGCTTCGGTTCTGGCTGGGTTCGCCTTGCTGGTGCTTGCCAACGGTCTGTGGAGACGCAAACGCCTTGCATGGGCGCTTACAGTCACCATTCTGATCGTAACTGTGCCTGTCCACCTGTTCAAAGGGTTGGATTATGAAGAGGCACTCTTGGGAACGGCACTGGCAATCTGGCTGATCTATCTACGAGCACATTTCCATGCCCACACCGACCCACCTTCCATCCGCCAGGGGGTGATAACCTTAGGGGCAGCCTTGATTTTCACAATGATCTACGGTGTACTTGGTTTTTACCTGCTTGACCGTCATTTCACTGTCAATGGACAACCGGTCAGCTTCAGCATCTTGGGGGCAGTACGGCAGACCGTGGTGATGTTCACACAGTTTTACAACCCAGGCCTCGTGCCGGCCACGCGCTTTGGAGGTTATTTTGTCGGGTCAATTTATACCGTCAGCGCGGTTACGATTGGCTATGCCCTGATCATGCTGATCAGACCGGTGCTGGTGCGCCACGGAGCAACACCCGAGGAAAGGCGTAAGGCCAAGGAAATCGTTGAGGCTTATGGGTGCACCTCACTAGCCCGTATGTTACTCTTCGATGACAAGCAATATTTTTTCAGCCTGGGTGGATCCGTGATCGGATATGTCGTTGAAGGCCGCATTGCACTTACCTTGGGTGACCCAATTGGTCCGGCTGAGGATAGCGTGGAGTGCATTGCCAGCTTCAGTACTTTTTGTGCCCTCAACGATTGGGAGCCTGCGTATTATCAGGTGCTGCCAATGTACCAGGAAGCTTACCAAAAAGCAGGCTACCATACCCTTTGTATTGGCAGTGAAGCAATTGTAAATCTCTCAGTATTCAGCATTGCCGGAGGTGAGAAGAAAAACATCCGTACAGGGATCAATCGGATGAACAAGCTGGGTTATAAGGCAGAAGTGCTCCAACCACCGCACCCACCAGTCCTTTTGGATGAACTGCACCAGATCAGCGATGAATGGCTGACGGAAATGCACGGGTCTGAAAAACGTTTTTCACTGGGTTGGTTCGATGAGACTTACCTGAACAGCACTTGGGTAATCGTGATACACAATCCAGCAGGTACGATCGATGCATTTGCCAACATCAACACCGAGTATCAAGCCAGCGAGGTCACCATCGATTTGATGCGCCACCGTAAGCAGGCTGAGAAAGGTCAGATGGATTTCCTTTTCGTCTCGCTCATCGAGTGGGCAAAACAGCAGGGCTACACCACCTTTAACATGGGGTTAAGCAGCCTGGCGGGGATTGGAGAAAACCCATCCGACCCCGCGATTGAAAGGGCATTGCATTATGTATATGAACATGTGAACCAGTTCTATAACTTCAAAGGTTTGCACGAGTTCAAAGCCAAATACGACCCGATGTGGTCACCCCGCTACCTGGTGTATCCAAGCGCTGCCAGCTTACCAGCCGTCACAATTGCGATAATTCGAGCTGATGCAGGGAATGATATTCTGGGAGGCTATCTAAAACATCCAAAAGTGAGGAATATTAGCGCATAAACTCTCGGAGAGACTATGTCTGATAAATCGATCGCGGCCAGACTATTCATAAAACCTGGGTATAAGGTCCTGCTGGTCAACCCGCCAAAGGGGTACCTAGACCAGATGGGTGAGATACCCACAGGAGTCATCGTCTTGAGCGATTCAAGCTGCCTGGTGGAGGTGATCCAGGTCTTCGTAGTCAATCGAGCAGAATTGGAAGCGGAACTCCCCAAAGTAAAAGAGCTATTAGCTCCGAAGGGGATGATCTGGGTGACCTACCATAAAGGTACGTCCAAGGTGAAGACCGACATCAACCGGGACTCAATCAACGCCTATGCGCATTCGATTGGATTGGAGGGGGTGGCGATGATCTCCATCGATGAGGATTGGTCGGCTCTGCGCCTGAAAGGTATCTAGGTACCGCAAGGATCCAGGCTATTCCATAAATGGAAGCGACATTTACCTTCATAGGCGAGCTGAATTACTTCCTGCCGCATCAGCGGAAGAATACGACATTCAGCCTGGTTTTTGAAGATCACCAGACGCTCAAACACCTGATTGAATCGATGGGTGTGCCGCATACGGAATTCGGGCAAGTGCTGGTCAACGAGCTGCCGGCTGACTCGTCGGATCAGCTGCGGGAGGGTGACCAGGTGAGCATTTATCCGGCAGACATTACGTTGGATGACGAGCCATATTTTATCCTGGATAACCACCTGGGCCAGCTGGCAACCTACTTGCGCATGCTGGGGTTCGATAGCCTGTATCGAAACGACTACCAGGATGATGAGCTGGCGCAGGTCTCGAGCGAGCAGGGGCGGGTGCTTCTCACCCGAGACCGGCGGCTACTGATGCGCAAGGTCATCACGCATGGATACTGCCCGCACCATACAGACCCACGGCAACAAGCGGTGGAGGTTCTGCGGCGCTTCAGGCTATTTGAGCAGGTGAAACCCTTCCAGCGTTGCCTGCGTTGCAACAGCCCGCTCCAACAGGTGTCCAAGCGCGATATCATCGAGCGCCTGCAGCCATTGACCAAGATTTATTTTGAGGAATTCCACCTCTGCCCATCCTGCAACCAGATCTATTGGAAGGGCTCACATTACGGGCATATGCTTGAGATGATCAGCGAGATGGAGCAGCAGGCTTAGTTTATCTAAGGAGGACATGATGAAAACAAATAGAATTGCACTTTGGATGTTTTTTAGTGCTTCAATCCTGGTATTCGTTGGGGTAATTCTGGTATCTGCCAAGATTACCACGGTTATGGCGTCGCCACCCATTCTTCTCTCTAAAGAACAGATCTTTAGTTCTCTAGACACCCAATTTATCTTCCTTCCTTACGTGAGCAAAGCGAATCCTTCTTCACCAAATGCCATCATCATAGACCATAACAATCGGGACATTGCTCTCATTCCTAATATATGGATCCAAGCTGCCATGCAGAACATGATCTGGTCTTACGGCTCCACATCGCATGGTACCCAGCTTTGGGCAGGTGCCGACTACTTAAGCAACTATGTCAACCCTCCCCTTTACAACTTCCTCAAAGAATGGATCGTTCCACCTGACCAAGGTGACCCTACTTACCTGCGCATGGGATACAACGATGGTTTTAGCTGGGATGCAACCGCATTCCTCGATACTGCGCGTAATATGTTGGATTCGGCTCCACTGGCGAATGCCTTTATGTGGTCATGGTGTGGGGAGATGTCCTGGATAGACGCCAGTGAAGTGCAACAGTATCTGGATATGATGACCCAGCTCGAAGATGAATACCCACAGGTGCGATTCGTTTATATGACGGGGCACACGGATCGTTATGCCGACCAGGATGTATTGAATCGCAATAACAACATGGTGCGCGATTACGTCCGCGCCAACAATAAAATCCTTTACGACTTCGCAGATATAGAAAGCTGGCTGCCAGACGGCACACCTTACCCGGATATCCCCTCCGATGATTGCCCATGGTGCCAGCCATGGTGCGACAGCCATCCCGGAGCCTGCCCCTCTGTAGAATTTGATTGTGCACATTCACACACGCTGAACTGCTTCTTGAAAAGCCAGGCTTTCTGGTGGCTCTCGGCGCGCCTTGCAGGATGGGACGAAACATTAAATCCATAGGAGTTATTTCATCTCGGGATCTCATCAGAGGTAAACAATCTCGTGAATTTCCCTTCCGTCTTTCCGGTAAAAGTAATGGGGGCGAATCAGGAGGATTTTGAGAGCCTGGTGTTGGAGATCATTCAGAAACATGCCTCTATCGCAGCCGGAGGGGCGGTGACCAGCCGGCTTAGCCGGGGAGGGAGGTTTGTCTCGCTGACGGTGCAGATCCAGGCAGAGAGCCAGGAGCAGCTGGACGCGATTTATCGCGAGTTGAGTGCGCATGAGCGTGTGCTGATGATGCTGTAACTGGCCCCGAAGAGAAAGAACACGGAATTGCTGATCGAGGTTTTTTACTCGAAGCAACGCGAGTGGGTTCCCGAACGTTGAAGTAAAAAGAAAAACACAAAGGACACAAAGGACACGAAGTAAATAATAAGTAGGGGCACGAAATCTGGCATGCACTGGCATGTTCGTGCCCCTACGAATAAATAAGAGGATACAGGGTTACCTTGATGACAGGTGCATGAGGATTACTTTTTTTTCTATGATCTCAGCCTGGACCTTGCCGTTGGTGAGTTCGCTTAGGGAAGACTGGAAGGCAGACAGATTTTCAACCCTCATCTGAGCGGTGAGGGTGACATCAGCGGTAAAGGATTCATCCAAGACCTTGCCATTTTGTTCTGCCACCAGCAGGCGCACGCGTTCCAGGTAGGTGTAGGGAAAGGCCAGCATAACGGTGTGGGTGAGTACCTTCTCGGCGCGCGGGACGGCTTCCACCACCAGGCGCACGGCTTCGGAGTAGGCGCGCACCAGCCCACCGGTGCCGAGCTTGGTGCCGCCGAAGTAGCGCGTGACTACCACGACCACATCCCCCAGTCCGCTGCCGCGCAGGACTGCCAGGGCGGGTCGACCCGCGGTGCCAGAGGGCTCGCCAGCATCCGTGCAGTGGGCGATCTCGGAATCGCCATGGCCGATGATATACAGAGGTACATTGTGAGAGGCATCATGGAACTCGGCTTTAATGCGCTGGATGAAGACTTTGGCTTCGACCACGGAGAAGGCGGGGGCGAGAGTGGAGATGAAGCGCGAGTTGGAGAGGGTGAACTCGCGACGGATCTCGTGGGCGGGGACAGGGTAGGGTTTCATGGCAGGGATTATAACTGAGGAAAAAAGATAACCACTAAGAACACCAAGGTCACAAAGGAAATTTTGAGGTTAAAAGTAAGGGCGGGCATTGTGCCACCTTTGTGCGCGACCAGCCCCTACAAAGCTGTTAAGCGAATTCGATTGATCATCGAAAGAATTTGACATACCATCAGAATCTGGGATGAGCCATGTAAGGGATATTCGCGTTTATAATACAGCCAGCTCATGACCCTTACTGGTATTTCCCTAATTGGTTATCTATACGGAGAAAAGATATGAAACGCCTTCCCCCCATCTCGCGGCGGACGTTCATCAAGCTGACGGCAACTGCAGCAGCCGCAGCAGCTCTGGCAGGCTGCAGCCCGAAACAGAGTGCAACCGCACCAGCTGACACTGCGACTACGGTGATCAAGCCAACCATACCACCCAGCCCGACCACAGGGATCGTCCCGTCAGACAGCGCATCGCCTGAAGCCACTCTGGCTAGAGACCGACCCCACGGAGACGGCCATCCAACTCTGAACCTTCACCGCCTGCCAGCCCTGCCTACCTGGCGGTGGCACACGGACCCGACCCGGCAGCCATCACTCGGGCGGCGATTGAGGCACTCGGGGGGATGGCAAGCTTCGTGAGCGCAGGGATACGATGTGATCATCAAGCCCAACATCTGCACCGACTATCACACCCCTGAATACGCCACGACCACGAACCCGGTGGTGGTGGCGACCCTGGTCAGTATGTGCCTGGAAGCAGGAGCTGGGCGCGTGCGGGTGATGGATTATCCCTTCGGCGGTACAGCCAAGTCGGCATATTCCATCTCGGGGATTGAAGAGGCAGTGAGAGCAGCCGGTGGCGAGATGCACGTCATGAGCTTCCCCAAGTATAAAACGGTGAAGATCCCACAAGCCAGAGACATGACCTCGGTGACCATCTACCCAGACATTTTGGAGACCGACCTGCTGATCAACGTGCCGATCGCCAAGCATCACAGCGCCACCAAGCTGACCCTGGGGGAAAAGAACCTGATGGGGGTGGTCCTGGACCGCAATTTAATGCACGCCAACCTCACCCTGCGGATTGCCGACCTGACCAGCCTGGTCCGCCCCGGCCTCACCGTGGTGGATGCGGTGCGCATCTTGACCAATAATGGTCCGACAGGCGGTGACCTGGCAGACGTCAGGCAAATGGACACGATCATCGCCAGCCGGGATATCGTGGCGGCGGATGCCTACGCCACAACATTATTCGGCCTGACGGCAGCAGACATTGAATACATCGGGGCAAGTGCAGCACTCGGACTCGGCACGATGGACCTCGCCAGTATAGACATCCGGGAGATCAACGTGGGATGAGCTGGAAAAATTGGCGGCGGGTCAGGCAAGCGACGCAAATCGCCTTTTTTGCTGTCTATATTATCCTGATCTTCGCGGTGGTGCAACAACGGGCGGCTCCGGCATTGGCGGATATCTTCTTCCGGCTGGACCCGCTCTCGGCAGTGGGTTCAATGCTCGCCAGCCGAGGGTGGATCCCGAACATGGGATTGGCGCTGGTGACGGTTGGGCTGACCATCGTCATTGGGCGCGTCTGGTGTGGCTGGATTTGCCCCATGGGAAGCCTGCTGGAGTGGATTTCCTTTCGCAAAGCGCGCAAACGAGCTGCATCCATCTCTGCAAGGCTCCGATGGATAAAATACTTCCTGCTGGCAACCAGCCTGGCAGCTGCCTTGTTTGGCGGGCTGACATTGCTGGTGCTGGACCCGATTGCCATCTTCACGCGCACCCTGACCACGAGCGTGCTGCCGTCTATTTTTTATGCGGTCAATTCCATCGAGAAGGCTTTATATCCAATTAATTTCCTGACCCCTGCCCTGGATGGGTTCGAAGGGTTGCTGCGCGGCAGCATCTTGCCTGTGGAACAGCCCGCCTTTGCACAAAGCCTGGCGATTGCGGCGTTTTTCTTCAGCTTAATCGCCTTGAACCTGCTGGCGCACCGCTTCTGGTGCCGTTACTTGTGCCCGCTGGGGGCGCTGCTGGGATTGCTCTCCAAATTCTCGCTGTTTCGCCCGGTGATTGGGTCAAAATGTACCGCATGCACACGCTGTGCAGTCGTGTGTAAACCCGGGGCGATTGATATCCATGATGAGGATATTCAGATCATGCCATCGGAGTGCACCGTGTGCCTGGATTGCATGGCCCTCGGTTGCAAACCAGGTGACATCCGCTTCAGCTTTACCCCGAAACCTGCCAAAAAACAGGATTTTGACCTCTCGCGAAGAGAAGCACTCGGAGCCGTGGCAACGGGAGCAGCGGCTGTGCTGCTCCTGGGAACTGACCTGCGAGTAAGACAGGATAACCCGTGGCGCATCCGCCCGCCGGGAGTGACAGATGAAAAGACATTTCTATCCACCTGCCTGCGCTGCAGCCAGTGCATGAAAATATGCCCGAGCACGGCACTGCAGCCTGCACTGACCGAAGCAGGCCTGGCGGGGTTGTGGACACCCATCTTAGTGCCGCGGGTGGGCTATTGTGACTTTGGCTGTACTGCCTGCGGGCAGGTGTGCCCAAGCGGAGCTATCCCGCTGCTCCAGCTGGAGCAGAAACGCCTGGCGGTAATCGGCAAAGCCAGCATCGACCGGGACCGCTGTTTACCGTGGGCGAGCGGTGTGCCGTGCATCGTATGCGAGGAGATGTGCCCCACCCCGCAGAAATCCATCCGCTTGGAAGAAGCTGAAGTAATCGATTCTAAAGGGGGAAACCAGCCGCGTGCAACGACCGTCTGTATACCGTGATGTGTGTATCGGTTGTGGTATCTGCGAGCATAACTGCCCGTTGGAAGGCGAGGCGGCAATCAGGGTCTATAACGCCTAGCTTTGGCTTATTAATTGCAACCCAATTGTATCTAAATAACACAAAAGTGATAATCAAATTGATGTAGAATATCATCATTGGGAACTTTGCATTGGGTGCTTAAGGAGACGACCATGAATAAGAAAATCCTGTTCACATGTGTACTACTGGTGATGCTGGCATTGATCGCCACGGGCTGTAAGTTACCTGCGAGCGGCACACCGCCGGCTATTACCACCCAGGAAGCGGTACAGCCCGGCCCAACCTCAGGTGGAGGCGTGGTGGTAGAGCCAACCAACACTTCCATCCCGCCCACTCCGGTGGTGGTTATAAATACTCCCCTGCCACCCACACCCGTGATTGTGACAGCCACTTCCGTCCCACCCACAGCGGTTCCGCCGACCCCAGTGCCACCCCCATTCACACCGCCTCCAACAGCCAGCCGGATTGAGTTTGTTGTCGGAGGCACTTCAGCGGTAGTCAATGGAGAGGTAGATTCCGGGCAGACGTTTTATTATGTACTGCGGGCACTCGGCGCCCAAACCATGAATGTAAAAATTGCCTCACCCAATGGAGATGTGTACCTGGGGGTGTTCGGTGCAGAGGGCCAGGAATTACTGAACAGCTCAACGCAAAATACCTTGTGGTCGGGCACCCTGCCCACCACCCAGGATTACTATCTAGGCGTGACTGCAGGTGCGGGACGAAGCAGCTATACACTCACGGTGGATATTCCACCCCTGGTAACCGGACCGACACCCAACACCACCCCGGTGGCAGGCGCATTCGACCCAGTGGCAATCTTCGGCGTTGCGACCTTTGAGGACAAGATGACCGGGGACAATATCAGTGACTGGACCAACCCGACGACAGGGCTGCTGCCAGACACGAAATACATCCACCTTGCGGAGACAGATGACGCGCTTCTACGTGACCGGCAAGCAGGCAGAATTCACCACCTGGTACTACACATGGCGTGAGCTGACCGACTTTTACTTGCAATCGACCTTTGACTCAGGCAACTGCTCAGGAAAGGACGCCTATGGTCTTATCCTCCGTGGCCCTGCACACCTGGCGGGCAAGGCTTATGGTTATGTAGTGGCATTCTCGTGTGATGGCCAATATTGGGTCTTCCGGCTGGACAGTGCCGACCCCTTCACCACGAAGGAGCTGGTCAGCTGGACGCCTAGCAATTATATTCTGGCAGGTGCGAACAAGACCAACGTACTGGGGATCCAGGCGATTGGCGATAAGCTGACCATCTACGCGAATGGGCACCAGGTTGCACAGGTGACAGACAGCACTTATGAGTTTGGTCGCTACGGGGTCTTTGTCAATCCAGAATTGACCACCAATTACACGTATCGAATCGTCCAAATGTCGTATTGGGACCTGGACAAGTGAGATAATTACAATATTAGACATTTTTACAATAAAAACTAGCTGCGGTCATTCTGGCGCAGCTAGTTTTGTTTATATTCTTCTTTAGAATCTTTTATACAAATTCTAAGCAAATCTACATTGTAGGTTTAATCATAAACTGATAGAGTAGGTAAATCTGATCAAAATCAAGGTTATCGTGAGGCTTCTTTATGGATGAATGGCTTAGCTTAAGCCAGGCTGCGAAATATTTGGGAGTCCATCCGAGCACCGTCCGATCCTGGGCGGACCATGGGTATTTACCTTCACAACGCACCCATGGGGGTCACCGGCGTTTCCGCCGTTCAGATGTAGAGATACGCATGCACACCAGGTATGAGAGATTGACGCCCGAGGCCACCTCGGTATATGCCAGCGTATTACGGAATACGCGGGTACAAATCAGCGAAAGCAACCTGGAGGCCGAAAAATGGTACCAAAAGATGGGTGATGAAGCCCGCGAGCAGTATCGATTGAGCGGACGGTCACTGGTGCAGGGTCTGATTGGCCATTTGATCACCGATGAAGATGGCTTGGAAGCAGAAGCTCGTTCGCTCGGATATGAGTATGCCTCACGCGGCCAGCGGGTTGGACTTTCAAGCGTGGAGGCTGCGCACGCATTCCAATTCTTCCGCACATCGGTGATGGATGCCATTTTGACTGCTTATGAGAACGCAGATGTACGTTCTCCTCAAATTTGGGCGGATTTACTCCGGAAGATGAACTCGTTTTCCGATTTAATCATCATCACGTTGCTGGACACTTATGAAGCCATCCAGCATGGAAATCATTGATTCGACCCACGGTTGGGATCCAAATTCTAAATGTTGCAAGGAGAATAAAATGCACTACCTGCCTATTCTGTCAACCATCATCACCTTCATATTTGCAATCGCTGTCTTCAATCGCTTTAAATTGAGGCATGGATCGCACCTTTTGTTATGGAGCATTGGCCTGGTGTTGTATGGGATTGGCACATTAACCGAAGTGAGCATGCTGTTTAAATTTAACCCATTAGCGCTCAAGTTATGGTACCTCAGCGGGGCAATGCTTACCGCGGCCTGGCTTGGTCAAGGTACGATCAACCTGCTGGTGCGCCGGCGTGGCATCACACCTACTTTAAATATCATCCTGTTGATCGTCAGCCTGATGGCGGTGGTGCTGGTCATCATGGCACCAGTCACATCTGCAGCAGCATCCTACAACCCTGCGCGAGCCGCTATCTGCCCAATACAAGGACATCCTCACCCGGTCCGGTATGGTGGTCGTGTTGACCATCCTGCTTAATACCTACGGCACATTCACCCTGGTGGGCGGGTGCCATATATTCTGCCTTCATTTTTTGGCGCAGGAAGGTGCTTTTCAACCGCATGGTTGGGAATATCCTGATCGCCGCAGGAGCGATCCTACCTGCCATGGGAGGCACATTTATCAAGATGGGCTTGCCTGATTTTCTATATCTGAGTGAATTCCTGGGTGTCATCCTGATGTATGTCGGCTTTCTGCAAGCCACAGTGGTGGTGGCGGTGAAAACCACTTCCCCGGCATCGGCAGATTAAAAGCAAACAGGATCACCCATTGTAGCTCACTCGTCGGTGAGCTCACATCCTGGACTTAAAACCTTATCACTATTCACCAGTGCGCCTCCCATGAGGTGCACACCAATCAAACATGGAGGCTCAAATGCCAAAGTATCTCACTCAATTTTCTTATACTGTCGATGGTGTGAAAGGATTGCTTAAAGAGGGAGGCACAAGCCGCCGCTCTGCCACCGAGAAGCTAATTAATTCGCTAGGAGGCACCATGGAAGCTTATTATTTTGCCTTTGGCGAAACTGATGGCTTCGTTATTGCAGATCTACCTGACAACGCCAGCATGTCGGCGATTGCGCTGACCGTTGGTGCGAGTGGAGCCGTCACGGTCAAAACGACTGTCTTGATAACCCCTGAACAGGTCGATGAGGCGATGAAGAAGACGCCCAGTTATCGACCACCTGGAAAGTAAGGGTCAATTTCTAATTTATGCACATGAAATTGCCGCCGAAAAGAGTAGTGAGGTCGACGGCAATGTGCCTGAAGACGCACAGTGCGGCAAAAGGCAGCCCAGCTATCAGTACAGGTACCAATGGCGGCTGCCCATCAGCCGACCAGCGGGGTTTGCCGCGACCCATGCTTGGCATCTGTGACATCAGGGCGTACGAATTCGGTTTAGCAATTCTCTTACCCGTAATCAGCAAGGAAGCATAGCCATACTGTCAATCAATGATCCGAACCTTCATTGACTGAGTTTATATTTAAGCTATAATCTCTCTAAACAACGATTTCCAAACCGGTAAACCGTTTCCCCGATTGAATAAAATCACCCTACCCCTCCTGATCCTAAGTTTTATCGCTTGCGCTTGTGTACCGGGTGCGAGCCAGCAGGAGACTATAACCCCCACCCGTTCGGCGACCGTGGTATCGGATTGGTACACGGTGTATTTCACCGAGCCCACCGACCCAACAGCTTCATCCTTCCGTGGTGGACCGGATGAAGACCTGGCAGAGGCGATTGACCAGGCGCGGGTGAGTGTGGATATGGCTATCTACGATCTTAATCTGTGGAGCGTGCGGGATGCACTGATCCGTGCTCACCGGCGAGGCGTAGGCGTACGCGTGGTCACTGAGAGTGACAACATGGATGAGCAGGAGGTGCAGGAACTCAAAGAGGCTGGTATTGAGGTGCTGGGTGACCGCCAGGAAGGATTGATGCACCACAAGTTTGTCGTCCTCGATCGGACTGAAGTCTGGACTGGGTCGATGAACTTCACCACAGGGGGAGGCTACCTGGACAACAATAACATCATCCGTATACGATCCTCCAAATTAGCTGAAGATTACACCCACGAGTTCGAGCAGATGTTCGTTGACGACCACTTTGGCACAATCAAGTCAGCTGGAACTCCCGACCCAACGATGACGGTGAACGGCAGCTTGATCGAGGTTTATTTCTCTCCGCAGGACGGCACGTTGAGCAGACGATCCAATCGGTGATCAACTCGGCGCAGGAGAGCATATATTTCATGGCATATTCCTTCACCTCCGATGCGCTGGCAGAGGCCCTTATCGAGCGGGCAGAAGCAGGCGTGATCGTGGCGGGGGTGTTTGACAATGATCAATACCATTCCAATTTGGGAACTGAGTTCGACACGCTCAGCACTGCGGGGGTTGACGTCAGGCTGGATGGCAACCCGAGACTGATGCATCATAAGGTGATCATCATTGACGAGCAAATCGTAATCACCGGCTCGTATAATTTCAGCAATAATGCCGAGTATAAGAATGACGAAAATACCCTTATAATTCACAATAAGGATATTGCCGCGGAGTACCTGGCTGAATATCAACAAATCTATAGGATAGCACAAAGGTGAACCATGATTGAAACGAATGGCAAATTTTACCTGGGACGCATTTTTGACGTTCAGCAGGCTAAAGCTACCGACCAGTCTCTACTGTATGAACCAGCAGACCTGACCACGCATGCCGTGGTGGTCGGTATGACAGGTTCGGGTAAGACGGGGCTATGCATCGACCTGTTGGAGGAAGCTGCGTTAAACAATATCCCCGCGCTGATGATCGACCCCAAGGGAGATATGACCAACACCCTGCTCCACTTCCCGGACCTGCTTCCACAAGACTTCCAGCCGTGGGTTAATCCCGACCAGGCACGCCGGGCGGGTAAAACTTTAGAGCAAGCTGCGGCGGATGCTGCCCAGATGTGGAAACAGGGCCTGACAGATTGGGGGATTGACCAGCAACGCTTGCTGAAGCTCAAAGAATCAGCCCAGTTCGCGGTTTTCACCCCCGGCTCAGATGCAGGGATCCCCATAAACATCCTGGCGTCATTGAAAGCCCCAACCATCCCCTGGGAGATCAATAAGGAAACCTTGCGTGAGAAAATCTCCGGAACGGTCACAGCCCTGTTAGGATTGGTAGGCTTACAAGACATTGACCCGGTGCGCTCGCGCGAGCACATCCTGTTAGCCAATATCTTCGAAAATTCATGGAGACAGGGTAAAGACCTCGACCTGGGTGAACTGATCTTACAGACCCAAAGCCCACCTTTCCCCAAGCTGGGTGTGTTCGACGTTAACACCTTCTTCCCAGAGAAAGACCGCTTTGAGCTGGCAATGCTGCTCAACAATATCCTGGCTGCCCCGGCTTTCGGGGTTTGGATCGAGGGACAACCGCTGGATGTCCAATCGCTGTTGTATACAGCAGACGGGAAACCCCGCCACAGCGTGTTTTACATCGCCCACCTGAGCGATTCTGAGCGCATGTTTTTTGTAACCTTACTTTACTCGGCAGTGGAAACCTGGATGCGCTCACAGACCGGAACGACCAGTCTGCGCGCACTGGTCTATTTTGATGAAATCTTCGGCTACCTGCCTCCGGTGGCTAACCCACCTTCCAAACAACCAATGCTGCGCATGCTGAAGCAGGCGCGTGCCTTTGGGGTTGGGCAGGTACTGGTGACCCAAAACCCGGTGGATGTGGATTACAAGGCACTTTCCAATGCTGGCACCTGGATGATCGGAAAGCTACAGACGGACCAGGATAAACAGCGTTTATTGGATGGCCTGGACAGTGCCATGTCGGGCAGCCTGGACCGAGGCGAGTACGATCGACTGATCTCCACGCTGGGTAAACGCGTGTTCCTGCTGCATAATGTGAACGCCAAAGGACCAGCGTTATTTCAAACGCGCTGGGCGATGAACTACCTGACCGGCCCGCTAACCCGGAACCAAATCCCTGATTTGAACAAGCTGGCAGATGCCACCTCGCTGCCACCAACTCCAACGCCCGATTTATCCCAACCTGAAGCTGCGCCTGGGCAGACTGCGGTCCCAGAAGCAGCTCAAGGGCTCACCGCAGCGGCATCAACGCCGGTCGTAAGTAGCAAACCGGGTCCCGGGTTCTCCTCTACCCGGCCCACTATTCCTGGGGAAATCGAGGAGTATTTTCTCCCCAACAACCTCACCTTCACGCAGGCATTCAAAGCGGCCGGGCGTGATTACCCGAGTGAAGCTTTCAGCCAGGGCTTGATTTATCGACCGATGATCTTTTCACAGTCCAACACCCGCCTGTTCAATTTGAAGTATAAGCTTGATATCGACATCTCCAAGACCGCACTGGTTGAAAACCCGGACAGACGGGGTGTTGTTCGCTGGGATAACTACCTGACGGACAGGATCGAGCCATCCAAGCTTGACCAGGCTCCCGATGCGCAGGCACGCTTCGGGACGCTGGAAGTGCCATTGAATGACGTCAAGCTGATGACGGCTTTAAAGAAAGACTTCATGGATTGGGCGTATCGCTCCACCCAGGTGACGGTGCATGGCAATGAGCTACTTAAGGTGTACGCCGGACCCGATACCACGGAGGGCGAATTTCGAACACAGTGCGCCAATGCTGCCCGCCAGGCGTGTGAGGCTGAGATCAAGAAAGCTTCAGCTACTTATGATACCAGATTGCGTGCTTTGCAAGATAAGCTGGAGCGCGAAGAGCGTGAATTGAAACAGGACCAGGCGGACCTATCCAACCGAAAAATGGATGAGATCGGCACAGGCCTGGAGACGGTTGCCGGCTTTCTAGGGTTTGGACGCAAACGCTCCATCTCTTCCTCTATCTCCAAACGCCGTATGGCTTCGCAGGCCAAGAGTGATGTGGAAGAATCGGTCAATACGATCAAAGATTACCAGGAGCAGATTGCTACCATCGAAGAGCAGAAGGCAGCGGCGGTGCAAGCAGTGAATGATAAATGGGGCGATGTCGCCAACCAAATCATTGAGATCCCGATCAGCGCCCAGAAGAAGGACATCCTGCTCGACTTTTTTGGGGTGGCATGGATGCCTTATCACCTGGTGAAGCTGGGCGATGAGCTCATCGAGCTGCCTGGCTTTTCGACCAAGTAGGATGTGCATGCCTGATCAGCGCTACACCATCCGTGATAAGCGTGGTAATCTGATCCCGGTCGAATTCAGGCGGGATAAACGCCTGACGAAAACCTCGCGCTGGGAGCACCTACCGGATGGCAGGTTATTATTACGCGTGCCTTATCGCTTTCCCAGGCACCGGGTCAGCTCACTGCTTGAGCAGATTGCCTCCCAGCTCGATAAATCCCGCTCGTCGCACACCCATCGCACGGATGCCGATTTGCAAGAACGCGCACAGGTGATCAACCGGAAGCATTTTAAGGGGCAAATCCAATGGAATGCCATCCGGTGGGTGACGAATATGCAATCCCGCCTGGGCAGCTGCACAAGAGGAGGCACGACAGATGGCCAAATTCGCATCAGTGACAAAATCAAACGTTGGCCAGACTGGGTAATTGATTATGTGATTGCCCATGAATTGATGCACCGCAAATACCCCAACCACTCGGATGCATTTTGGAATGAGCTGAAGGTAGCCTACCCGCTCACTGAACGGGCACGCGGCTTTATTTATGGGGCAGGTTTTACAACCGGGCAACCTATTGAAGATGATTAGGCGGAGTGCAGGTATTTTTTGCGGGACGAAAAGTGACCAAAAACGTTCTGGCATACAACTTGCAACCAAGAAATAGCCATGGAACATGATCCATCACCCCCGCCTGATTATATGAATGCTGTTGGCTTGCTCAATAGACGCGAAATCGAAGCACGCATCCTTGCCCCTATGCTCGAGGCGTTGAGCGCTGAGCTTGGCAAGGAGCGAGCCTGGGAGATGGTGCGCAAGCTCATCCAAGAGATTGCCCACCAGCAAGGGATCCAGCTGGGTAAAAGCATGGAAGCTAACGACCTGGAACACTTCGCTTTAACCCATGAGACCTGGAAAAAGGACAATGCCATTCAGACAGAAGTACTCGAGCTGACGACTGGTAAATTCGCGTTCAATGTTTTCCGCTGTCGTTATGCAGAGATGTACCACCATCTGGGCATACCTGAGCTGGGAAAAATGCTGTCGTGCGATCGCGATTTTGCCCTCATTCAGGGGTTCAATCCGGACATACAGCTCACCCGTACCCAGACAATCATGGAAGGGGCAGACATCTGTGATTTTTGCTTTGAGGTGAAACCTGCCAAAAAACCATGGAGATAATGCGCTTGACGCTGGATTAAGAATATGCTAGTATCATCTAACCGTGTGCTCGAATCGATCAGGTGTACAGTCTGTCCAGAAGCATTGGTGACTGTATGAAGGAGACAAGATTATTATGAACTTCAAAAGCCATTCACGAATTCTCATGATCCTCATGCTTGCCAGCCTGGTTGTGATTGGGCTGACCTCGTGTGTACTCTCCGCTTCCAAAGGCCCGTTATCGGCGGATACGACCAACGAAGGATTTCCTGTCCCAGGTGAAACCGAGCAATCATCAGGTGGAATTGATGTGAGCACATTTGCCACACAAACAGCTCAGGCAAAGCCTCCTGTGGTGGTCAGTCAAGAACCAGCCTCACCGGGAAACCCCACCCAGGCTGCACCCTATCCTGCGAATACCAGTGTACCTGAAGCACCTACAGTCACGCCAACCCCGATCACCTACGTCGAGCCCCCACCCAGCACGCTTCCCACCACTTACACCCTGCAGCAAGGTGAATATCCTTTCTGCATTGCCCGCCGGTTCGATGTAAATCAGGCTGAGCTGCTTGAGCTCAATGCTCTTACGATGGATACTTTAGTTGGCCCGGGGACGGAATTAAAAATCCCTCAGACTGGCAATCCGTTCGATGGTGACCGGTCGTTGCATGACCATCCCAGCACGTACATCGTTGATGAAGGTGATACATTAGGTTCCATTGCCTGCTATTACGGGGATGTCTCACCGGAATTAATCTCCCTGCAGAACAACCTGTCGTCGGATGACGGTGGATCCGGGAACAGAGCTTGTCATTCCTTAATTAAAGGACTGATTCTAGCGAAGGTTTAAACGGTGGGGATGTTTAAACCTTCGTATATTTTAAGGAGTAGCATGGATATTGAAATTATTGCCCAAGAAAGCGTTTATCAAGGTCGCGCCTTCAACGTGCGACGTGACAAAGTCCGTTTTCAAAACCAAAGCATTGCCCACCTGGATATCATTGAACACGTAGGGGCGGTCACAATCCTACCCGTGAACGCCGAAGGGCAGATCATCTTCGTGCGACAATACCGGCATGCGGCGGGTCAAGAGTTACTTGAGCTCCCAGCTGGCACGCTTGAGGCAGGTGAACCACCTGAAAATTGTGCATTGCGGGAAATCCGTGAAGAGACAGGGTTTGCAGCAGGAAAGCTTTCTAAAATCGGTGAATTCTTCCTCGCGCCGGGTTATTCGACAGAGTATATGGTGGTCTTCTTAGCCACCGACCTGTATCCAAGCCCATTGCCGGGGGATACAGATGAATTCATCACTATCGAAGCCATACCCATCGAGCAAGCCTATGAGCTGGCACTGCATGGCGGGCTGCAGGATGGAAAAAGCCTGGCGGCATTGCTCCTGGCTCAACCGTACATCTACGGGGCTTGAAACCACCTATTTAGCCAGAGGAAGCATCCGACGACGAAATTTGTTTATTTCGGATGACAGGAATTAAATTCATTTACCGGGGACTTAGAGTTATCGTGACTGCCTGATCCTATGGCAGTTTATTCACAAGATCAGTTTTGCGGTTGAGGACGGTCCATGCTTCCAGGGCGGTTTCGCCGGCGCGGCCGGGCTTTGCGACCTGTCGTAGGGCTAAGCAGCATATTTAACCAGCTTACCGCACGCGTATCATATTCTCGTTTTCCACACACATCACAAACCCAGGAGGGAAAGTTCGGCACAGTGATGAGCTCATCATTCAGCCAGGTAAAGTAGGTGAGATATTCCAGGCGATATACTCCGGTATGGCATTCTGGGCAAATGCGTGAGTAATCCATCTGGGAGTCTTCCGTGGATTCTTCATCAGGCTTGATTGGTTGATCGCTCATTTTATAATCGCCTCAGCCTCCTGCACAATTTTAACTCCTGCGCTTGCACCCAGGCGGCTCGCTCCTGCTTTTATCATCGCCAAAGCATCGGTATAGGTGCGGATGCCTCCGGCAGCCTTAACACCCATTTCCGATCCCACAACGCGGCGCATCAACTCCACATCTTCGACGGTTGCACCTCCGGTGCCAAATCCGGTTGAAGTTTTTACAAAATCGGCTCCAGCAGCCTTACTAATCAGACAAGCCAGGATCTTTTCTCTACGAGTCAGGAGAGCCGTCTCCAGGATGATTTTAGTAATAGCACCCTGGTTATGGGCGGTTCCTGACACTGCCTGAATCTCATTCATTATCAACCCAAACGCTTCAGATTTCAATGCCCCAATATTAATGACCATATCAATCTCTGACGCCCCAGCATTGACGCAGGCAAGGGTTTCATAAACCTTGAATTCAGGCAGGACTGCCCCAAGGGGAAAACCCACCACCGTGCAAATTGCTTCCGGGGCATCTCCAATCAGCCCACACGCCAGGGGAACAAAGACTGGATTGATGCACACTGAAGCAAAATGATGCTCCAGGGCTTCCTGACACAGGACCCGGATTTGGGCTGCAGTCGCTTCAGGCTTGAGCAGGGTATGATCAATCCAACCCGCAATTTTATTACCCTCCGGGATGGCTAGTTGAGCAGGTGCCGGAGGTAATTGGTGCTCATAATCCTGTGCCAATGAGACAAGCTGCGATAATTCCATCACAATAGTCTCCAATCAGTGAGCTGCGTTCGCTAATGGGACGTGATCGATTAAACCCCAGGCGGGTGGTGGCCAATAAACCACGAGAGCTTTCCCCACCACATAATTCATGGGAACCATACCCCAATCATGAGAATCTGAAGAATTGTTACGATTATCGCCTAATACGAACAACTGATCCTCGGGTACCTTCCATGTACCCATGTAATTCATTTTTACATTCAAATAATTTTCGGTTAAACCCTGTCCATTGACATAAACCGAACCGTTTCTCACTTCAACCTCATCTCCAGGGAGACCTATAATGCGTTTAATATACTCTTCCTTGGGGTCACGCGGGAAGTGAAAAACTATAATATCGCCGCGCTGGGGGCTTCCCAGGCGGTAACTTAATCGGCTGACGATTACATACTCTCCGGAAACCAGGGTCGGTTCCATGCTGGCACCATCTACACGAATGCGTGCAGAGATCATATTGATGCTTACAAACAGGACCACTGAGAGAACGAGAGTCTCAAGTACATCCACTAAAAAGCTCAGAAATCCGGAACGTTTAGCTTTATCTTGAGGCAACTCAGGAATTACTTCTATTTGATTGGTATCCAAAATTCCTCCATGTGCAAGGCATTATATAACCGCTCACCTATCAGGGCAAGGGAAGGGGGATTAATGGTTCGTGAATCCTTGCCACCATTTACGACTGTCTTGGGTTTATTTTCTTCGAGGACGTAATACAATCCGGATGGGGGTTCCCAAAAATGCATGCTCTGCGCGAATACTATTCTCGATAAATCTCAGGTAGGTGAAGTGGGCTAATTTTGGGTCATTCACATGGAGCAGGAAAACCGGAGGATCATTTCTAACCTGGGTGCCATAATAAATCTTTAACCCTGTCCCGCCATGGGAGGGTGCAGCGTGCTTATCCTGGGCGTGCTGGAGAATGCGATTGATTTTTGAAGTTGGCAGGCGGGTGAGCCGTTCTTCCTGAACTCTCAACGCCAGAGATAACACCTGGTCCACACGCTGACCGGTCTTGGCTGAAATGAACAGAATCGGTACATAATCCATGAAGTTTAATTCCTGCCTGACGTGTTGAGTGTATGACTCCATGGTGTAGGTATCTTTCTCGATCGCATCCCATTTGTTTACCAATACCACCGCGCTCTTCCAGGCATCCAAGATAAACCCGGCGATGTGTGTATCCTGAGCGGTTAGACCCTCGGTTGCATCGAGAACGAGGAGAACCACATCTGCCCTCTCGATGGCATGCAAGGCACGCATCACACTGTATTGCTCTACACCCGGAATTATGTGCCCACGTCGCCGGATACCCGCAGTATCGATGAGCAACACGGGTATATCTCCATAGGTCAGGTGGGTATCAATCGCATCCCTGGTGGTACCCGCGATTGGGCTCACGATGGCGCGTTCCTCCCCCAACAGCTGGTTGAGCAAGCTGGACTTTCCCGCATTGGGTTTACCGACAATGGCAATCTTGACTGAATCATCCTCAACTTCCTGCCCTTCTTTATTGAATGTGGCTACAAGAGCATCCAGCATGTCTCCAGTGCCTGTTCCATGCAAGGCAGATATTGCGTACGGCTCACCCAAACCCAGCTCATAAAATTCCATGGCAGCCATACGGCGCGATTCATTTTCGCATTTATTCACTACCAAAAGAACAGGGGGTTTCGCCTGACCGTCCACATCGTGTTGGTATTTGCGTAGAATCTGAGCCACTTCATGGTCCGCAGCCGTCACACCATTCTCAACATCTGTAATCAACAAGACGGCGTCTGAATCCCGGATGGCAATTTCTGCTTGAGCACGAATCTGTTCAATAAAATCGGCTGAACCGATTGAAAGCGGTTGCCGGCCGCTACCGGAGCCAATTCGGGTGGGATCAATCCCTCCGGTGTCCACAATATCGAATACGCTGCCAGACCATTCAGCCTCCATCACCAGACGGTCGCGAGTAGTTCCCGGGACTTCATCTACAACTGCAAGGCGCTCGCCAGCCAGGCGGTTAAATAAAGTGCTTTTCCCAACATTGGGTCGCCCAACTAAGGCGACAACTGGTTTTGTCATGAATAATCCTTATGGGGTACTCGTAGGAGTGGGGGTGCGCTGAGGGGAAACAGTGCCACCTGGCGTCCCGGTGAGCATGGGGGTAGGGGCAACCGTGATCGCAACCTCAACCGTGGCAGGCAGAATCGAAACCTTTTGCACGCTCTCGGGGAGAATATTTACCTGCGGAATAAATTGATATGTACCGGCTTCATATCCGGTCAAATCCACTACGACCCTTACATCCGTCGGACTCAGGGTATTTAAAACTGGCACGGGTCCGGAAAGAATGACATCCACCGTTGCCGGGGAGGGACGCGCTTCCAACCCTGGAGCAAGCCCAATCACTTCTACAGGGAGAGAAATTGCCAGGCTTGATTCAATGGCGGCGATGCTAACCTGCACTAAAACCTTTGAATCACCGACTACGGAAATTCCAGAAGGAAGGTTTAACTCCACCAGGGTCTCAAAATCATCATTTTTTGCGCTAAGGTCAATCGGTTGAGTCTCTACATAGCCTGGCAAATTATTAACCAGCTCAGGGTCGGAGGAAAAAACAACCACGCCAACCGGAGTGACAAAAATATTGGTCAACCGGTAGCCATTTACCACCTGTCCTACCGAGACGGCGCGAACGATTACATAGCGATAGCCTCCCAGAAGGGTGATGGGTTGGGTTATCTTGACCGATTCAGGAGATACCGTCAACCCACTCACAACCCTTCCCTCCCCATCTAACACCAGTGGGGCAATATCCCTGAGGATGCTCTGATTAATATTGGTGATATCCAACGCCACGCGCACTTCCTTCACCAGGGAGATCAGAGTCTGCGGGCCGGTTATTGTCACCTCTATAGGGTCCACCAATGGTGATTGAGCCTGATAACCAACCGGAGGATCACCAGTAACAATCATATTGACCGGAAAAACCTGGGTGATAATGGAATCAAGCGTTATGGTCAGGCGCTCAGGATCCTGGCTTATCTTGCGCACAAGGTGGGGAGTGATCTGAACATGAATTGGCACGTCATGCTCCCCGGCTCCCAAGTTGGAAAGGTCTATCCAGGCGCGTACCGACGTCGGGTCATTATTTAGCTCGACCCAAACCGAGGCGGGGGCGTTGAGCATCAGGGTGATGGTCCGGGAGAACTCACCCATGATTTGCAAACCTGGGTCCTGACCGGTAATCTCGATTTGCACAGAACGTGACAAGAGATGCTCTTCATTCGGATCAGAAGCGACCACAGAGGATACCCAAACAATGACTGCCAGGATAATTGCAGTCAATAATGTGCTCAGGTTCTTCGCCAACCAGCGCAATATTCTCACTTATTGAGCCTCTCCTCCGGGCTTCTTTCCATTTGGATAAATGCCTTTGAAAATGTCGATTAATCCCTGGCGCTGTGCATTCGGATTGAAAAAAGCCCGGAGAACATTTTCCAGCCGTTCTGTATCCAAGCGGCGGATCATCCTTCCGTTGTGGACTACAGATATCGTGCCACTCTCCTCAGATACAACCACTACGACTGCATCGGATACCTCGGATATGCCGAGAGCAGCACGGTGACGCAAGCCCAGCTGCCTATCAGGGGTGCGCGCCAGCACACCGCTGGCTGAAAGGGGCATGACGCACGCGGCAGCCAGCATGCGTGACCCTTCGAGGATCACAGCACCATCATGCAGCGGTGTGTTTGGATAAAAAATCTGAAGGATCAATTCAGGCGTGACCTGGGCATCCACAATGACCCCGGTCTGAATGAATTCTTGCAGATTGTCAAGTCGCTGCAGGATGATCAGCGCACCATGGCGGCGGTCGGAGAGGCGGACGGCAGCATTCACCACCGCGGTGATGGATTTTTGTGTTCCTGGAGAGGCCTTTCCATTTCCAAATATAAAGCCAGCCCTGCCAAGCCTCTCCAAACCCCGTCGTATCTCCGGGGCAAATATAACCGGAATTGCCAACACCAATGCGGGGAGAGTCGTCCGTACCAGCCACGAAAATGCGGGCAATGCTTCAGTGCTGTTCAGCAAGCTACCCAGGACGACCAGCAGGAGTACGCCGCGCAACAATACTACGGCCTGGGTGCCGCGCAATAAAATCAGCAGGCCAAAAAATATGAGCGAGACAATCGCCAAGTCTAGAATACTCAGCCAATTGATCCGTTCGAAAACGAAGCCTAAGCTTTCAATCAGGTAGCGAATAAGGTTTTCCACAAAGACATCGCTCCATCATCCATCCTGCTGGTTCTTTTTCACTGCAGGTATACCATCCTTGCTCAATAGGCGAAGCCGTATTTGCATGCTACACTGGCCGAAGGACACGGTCTTTGCGCAACTGCTTGAAGAGCATGATCTCACCTTTGCCAATCGTTTCCTGAGCGGCTTCCTGCCAGGCACGCACGCCCAGGGATTCGATCGTGCGTGGCTCATAACCCAGAGATTTCCATACTTCTTCCTGCATACCTATTTCAGTGGGTAAGAACAGCAAAGCAATTTCACATTGTAAATCGCGAGAGGTAGTCTCAATTTCCTTCAATAGAGCCTGCATCGCTTTTGAAAGCGATTGACCTGGCTCAATGTGGACTTCATCTGTGCGCTCAACCAGGTTTTCCACCTGCCAGCCAACGATCCCGACAGGTGTACCATCCAGCTTAAGGAATAAGAATGCTTTCTCACCAAAAGCTTCCATGATATCTTCACTCGTGGGTTTAGCCTTACCATCACTTAACCGACCGATCAAGGCGGCAATCTCAGCTGCGTGGCGTGGTCTGGCTTTCTCCACCATCAAAACCCCTTTTGGTGCTACGACGGGTTTGAAGGTGCCTGATTCATAAGTTGGGAAGAGCTCTTTCCAGGCCTTGGTAACCTGCCGCCAGGTATCTTCGAATGAACCATCATTATGGATAACCGTATTGGCAAGCTTAACTTTTTCAATCTGAGGCGGTTGTGCACTAACCCTTTGATGAGCTGTGACTGAACTCATCCCGCGTTTTTGGGTCAGGCGAGCTATCTGGGCGCTCTTCTGGGCATAGGTAACCCAAACGGTATCACATGCCTGTCGCAATGGTCCCTCCAGCAGCTTGATCGCTTCGACGACGATCACTTTTTGAGAGGAACGCCGGATCAGTAAATCCACAGCCTGGCGCACCAATGGATGGACGATGGACTCGAGCTGGGTGAGCGCTTCAGCTTCTGAAAACACAACGCGGGCAAGCCTGGCGCGGTCAACCTGCCCATCTGGTCCGAGGACCCACTTTCCAAAGGTGGCAATCACTTCCCTATAGCCTGGTGCATCCTTAGCAATGGCGCGATGACCCAGAGCATCAGCGTCAATACCATATGCTCCCAAGTGCTCCAACATCTTGCGGACCACACTCTTACCGGTGGCGATATTGCCTGTCAATCCAATGACGTATTTGCCTGGCCAGGCGCTCATCTTGCCTCCTGCAATATGTCTTCATTTTAGCCTTGGTAATGCAGAATGTCAAAGGTTATTGCAAAAATTCCTGGGGAGGAGCGGATATACCAGATATCGGGTAAAGACCCAACCAACCACCAGGTCGATACGTTGGAATATGAGCTGTATGGGTTCAGGCACGTCGCACCTTGGGTCTATCCATGCCACCGAAAGCGTAGTCACAAAATAATTGGATGAACTCATAATAATGATATACTTTGGCGGAACTGCTTAAACGGCTTGGAATTGTTTGAAGAAGAGCTCTAAAAGATTTTTTTATCGTTTAACCAGGAGGTTTTCGCTTCCCTTTATTGCTGCATTTCCCAGGAGCATCACTCATGAAAAAAATCCGCATCCTGCAAACCACCTTCTTAATCATTTTCCTAACCTTATTGCTTGCAGGCTGTACATCCCAGAAATCCAAGGCCAATACCAGCAAACCTGACCCAGTGTCAACGGGTACACCTGGCCAATCCATGTTCATGCCATTGATCAGTGCAAATGATTCTACAGATGAACCCCCAACACCAACGGTATTCTGGCCCACTCCGGCCAGTCAAACCTTCGCGACGCCTTACGTCCGCCCCGCTGGCGCTCATGGACAGGACCTGCCACCCGAAAAGTGGCAGGAATGGCCGGTGATCCCGGTTACCAGTGACCGCGCGGTGGATATTTACCGGGCAGGTATCGCTCAGGGAAACGATCCAACGCATTTTTCAAAAGTCGGTGACTGTCAGAATATCCACCAATACTTCCTGGGATTATTCGATTCGGATGGTACCTATCGACTGGGTGATCAATATGAATATCTACAGGAAACGATCGATTACTTTTCCGGAAACTGGACCCGCGCCAGTGAAGCGGTGCGTACCGGTTTCAATGTGGCTTCTGTATTAGCCCCATTGTACGCCAATCCGAAAAATTGCCTGCCGGTAGAAACTCCGCTGGCCTGTGAAATCCGAATCTGGAATCCTTCGATCGTCATTATCAGCATGGAAACATGGACAGCCGACCGACCCGCCCAGGCTTATGAAAATTACTTGCGCCAGATCGTAGAGTACGCCATTTCCAAAAATGTGGTGCCAATCGTGGCCACCAAGGCAGACAACCTGGAAGGCGATCATGCGATTAACCAGATCATCGCCAGAGTGGCTGCCGATTATGATATTCCCATGTGGAATTTCTGGGCAGCAACCCATCCCCTGACGGATGAAGGACTGATGGAAGATCGCTTTCACCTGACGAATGGACCCAACTATTTTGATAGCGCCGAATCAATGGATCTAGGCTGGCCCATCCGCAACCTGACCGGTTTACTTACGATTGATTCGGTTTGGAAAGCTGTAAAATGATCTTTGATGGGAGAAATATTTTCGCCTGACGCAATAGCTCCAAAAGTTGAGCTGATTCAGAATTGTCGAGAAAATCGACTGAGGGCACAGCGCCGTTTAGCTGATGGGTGCACTAACGAGCAAGTCGCCAAGCAGCCAAACAGTGAGCGGTGGCAAGGCGTTTCCAATAACATACCAGAGCACATTAGCAAGGATGGGAACAAGCCCAGGACCGAACAACATCAGATTACTGCTGGCAAACAAATGTGATCCGCCGAAGTCGTGGACCAACGCGTACACTGCCCAAAACAGCAGGAAGCCAGCAAAACCCTTCCAATGCCAGCGCCGAATGATACGCCATCCGACGAGACCGAATGCTCCACCACCTACGATGCCGGCCAGGATATAGCCGGTCAACGGAAATTGACCACTCTCCGTCCAGGCGGGATAAGTCCACCAGCCGAAAGTAGCGGCGAAGCGATCCCAAACGTAGTTTATGATGGCATACAGGATTGCACCGACCAGCGCAGCAAGGATATGGCGGCGGGTAGCATGTGTGAGAAATGCGCTAAGGATGAACAGGCATGGTGCAACAATGAAACCGATGAGTAATGCTTGCGAAGGGGTCAGGATTGGCATATTGATTCAGTATTCCAGGGAAATATCACAGCTGCGGCGGTAAAGAACCGGCTGTATCAAGGTGTTGGGCAATCCTCCGCCGATTTTAGACTTCAAAACTAGAGCCCGTTATTAGATCGGCGATATGGTCACCCATCACATCCTTTAGGACTGCAAAGGCCTTTGTGCCGGTACAGTGTCCGGTAAAGGTTTGCTCGATCGGGTAGTCCAACACCTTCTGAGCAAGGTCTTCGACCTCGCGCTTGCTGCCTGCCATGAAATTGAATGGTGGCGCGGCGACGAGATGAAACCCACCAAACACTGCTTTGATGGGTACTCCTTTGAACTCTCGGGCAACACTATCGACCATGTTGAGAATACCGTTGTGGGAGCACCCGGTAAAAATGACCAGCTTGTTATTTTCCTTAATCGCCATGACGATTTCGTGAGAGAAATCATCCGGTGTCAACTTACCCCCCCGCTGCACGAACAGGCGTTTATTTCCGGCAGGCTTTGGATAGCTGCCAGAGAGGTGAGGAAAAATAAAGACATCAGGGAGGATCTCAGTGGGTTCGCTAATAGTCTTGAAGCGATTGGGGTAGTCGGTGATAAGCGTTTTTTCGAGACCGACATATTTCTTCATAAAGAGAAGGATGCGTGTAAAGCACTCACCACTGGGAGCCTGACCCAGATGCACCATGGCGTTCGTATTTACATCAAAGAATCGCCTGAGACCACCCCCGTGGTCAAAATGGTGGTGAGACAAGACCGCAGTGTCAATAGAAGCTACACTGATAGACAGGGTGTTCTGCGTTTTTGGCGAATAAACCTGAAGCGCCTGTGTCAAAGAGAATATTATGACCGTTGAAATTGATATAGAGAGATAAACCCCATTCGGCTGCTAGCTGCGAATAGGTCTTACTTGGCCTGTTCTCGATCAAAGTGATTACCCTCATCATTGCCTCCTATTTCTCAGCCTTAGGTCAAACCCCGGGTTGCAGGTTACCCAACTATTGATTCTACGGCATATTTACAAATTATCAAGTCCATTGAGGAGTTATTCAAACTTAAAAAGTGAACGGGGCAAACCCGAATCCTGTTCCCCAAGTGGTAAGTGTGCTCAATCTGGGGGGTGGTGATCTGAACGCAGTAATAACGGAGGATGCCAATTGGTTGGATACCAGCTTAAGCGGGACTGAGTTATATATATCGGTAAATAAATCGGGGGTGCCTGCCGGGCATTACACTGCTACCATTGTAATAAGCGGTACCCCAGGTGACATGACGCAGGATAGTCCCCAAATGGTTACGGTGGATTTATGGCTGTTACAGGGAAGCCCGCCAGGAGGTCTGGTGTATTTACCATTGATCAGCCGATAAACCCTACCTGGGAGAAAATATATACTTGCAAATAAGCAAGTGGATCATTTTTACTGCTTGTGACAAATTGTTTCTTTAGCCCCACAGAGTGGTCGTAAGTGGGGCTTTTTTCTTCTCACAGGCTTGGAGGAGCCTGCTGCCAGCACAGTGCTCTTTGCTGGGTAAGTCCAGCGTTCCCTTCAGCTGGACGTCTGCATGATTTCACGATACTTTCACTGAGCAAGGGATGAGGCAGCTTTCCATCCCTTCTCCTATTTGTATCCTCCAACCTGTGTTTTAATCTTGTGAATGAGCCAGCCGAACACTATAATTCTGTATATTGGAGACATAAGCCATGGTTGACTTCAAAGCTGATGATTTTTCTGAGAAGAAAAAAATGTACGTTCTAGCTGAGTTTCCCTATCCTTCAGGGTCGGGCTTACACATCGGGCATGCTTTTACCTACACCGGAGGAGATGTATTCGCTCGTTTTCAGCGTATGCAAGGCAAAAATGTGCTGTTCCCAATCGGGTGGGACGCCTTTGGATTACCCACCGAGAATTACGCCATACGTAGCGGGCAGAAACCCCAGCATGTGACCAAAACAAACACGGATATCTTCCGCTTGCAGATGGAATCGTTGGGTTATTCCTTTAATTGGGACAGAATTGTCAATACAACGGATCCACGCTATTACAAGTGGACACAGTGGATTTTTATTAAATTATTTGAGCGCGGTCTGGCTTATAAGGCTGAAATGCCGATCAATTGGTGCCCATCTTGTAAGGTGGGTTTGGCTAATGAAGAAGTGATCAATGGTCATTGTGAACGTTGTGGGGCTGAGACCACTCGCCGCCGGATAAGCCAGTGGGTGGTTCGCATCACCGAATATGCCGACCGGATACTCTCCGGTCTGGATCAAACTGAGTTCATCGAAAAGGTGAAAGCGGCCCAGGTTAATTGGATTGGTCGCTCGGAAGGAGCAAAAATCTGTTTCCAGGTAGCTGGTCAAAGTGACACGCTAGACATATTCACGACCCGTCCGGATACCTTATGGGGCTGTACTTTTATGGTGATTGCCCCCGAACACGAGCTGGTCTCGGAACTCATGGATCGTCCTGAAATTGCTGAATATTTCGAACGATCTCGAAAAAAATCGGATTTGGAACGCACGGATGAATCTCGCCAGATCGATGGTGTTTTCAGTGGTCTTATTGCCCACCATCCGGTGACGGGTGATGAGTTACCAATTTGGATATCAGATTTTGTGCTACCCAGCTATGGAACGGGTGCAATTATGGCTGTACCTGCCCACGATGAACGCGATCATCTATTTGCCAGCCTGTATGGCTTACCTGTTCAACCCGTGGTATTGCCAGACAAAGAATGGGATTTCTCCAAAGCAGCGTATACGGGGATGGATGGCAGGGTCATAAATTCTGGCTCATTCAATAATCTGAAGCCCACCGAAGCCATTCCAGCGGTGATAAAGTGGTTGACTGACCAGGGACTGGGAGAAGGAGCGGTGTCTTATCACCTGCGCGATTGGATTTTCAGCCGCCAGCATTACTGGGGCGAGCCAATCCCAATGATCTATTGCCAGGAGTGCGGCTGGAATCCTGTCCCTGAAGATCAGCTACCTGTCCTCTTGCCTGAAGTGGAGCATTATGAGCCAACTGATACGGGTGAGTCACCACTGGCAAGTATTCAAGCATGGGTTAACGTATCTTGCCCCCAGTGTGGTAAACCGGCTCGACGAGAAACAGATACAATGCCCAACTGGGCAGGCTCGGATTGGTATTTCTTGCGCTTTTGTGACCCTGGGAACGATCAGGTACTCGCCGATATGGACAAGCTCCGTTACTGGATGCCAGTGGACGTATATATTGGTGGTGACGAGCACAATACCCTTCATTTACTTTATTCGCGCTTTATATACATATTTTTACACGAAATTGGCGTCGTACCTTCGGAATACCCCGAGCCTTACCTCAAGCGCCTATCGCATGGTGTTATTTTAGGGCCAGATGGTCAGCGCATGAGTAAGACGCGTGGGAATGTGATTGTTCCAAAAGAATACGTGGAGAAGTATGGAGCAGATGCGCTACGCCTGTACCTGCTGTTTCAAGGTCCCTTTGATGCTACCATCGCCTGGAATGAGCAAGCATTGCTGGGAGTAAAACGCTTCCTGGACCGATTCGATCGCCTGGTGAGATCCAATGCTGGTAAACATAAGCAATCAGGGCGGCGTATAAAAGCTGCGATCAACAGATCAGGCAAAGAAGTAGCTGAAGATACGGCTTCATTCAAGTTTAATACTGCCATCGCACATATGATGGAAACCATAAATACAGTCACGGATTTAATCGAACCCAAGGCGGGTCAGGGCGAGGTCATCGCAGACCAGGAACTACGCATCCTGACCCAGGTCCTTGCGCCTTATGCTCCCTTCACAGCTGAGACTGGATGGCAATTGATGGGTGGCAGAAACAGTGTTCACACCAGCAGTTGGCCAGCATACGACCCTGATCTTAAGCTTGAAACGCTGATAACCATTCCTATCCAGATCAATGGTAAATTGCGCGGCACAGTGGATGTGAACCAGCAAGCCACCGAGACAGAAATTCGCCGCCTGGCTGAAGCACATCCTGGAATAGTTAAGTACCTGAACAGTGTTGAGGTGATCAAGGTAATTTATGTGCCGGGGCGAACCATGAATTTTGTTGTAAAGTGAAGGCACAGGATGGTTCCTGACACTATCTCAAGGAAAGACTGCTTATGGAAATGCAGAAAGTCAAAAGGTTATTACTAAATCTTTAGGAGAGCAACTCGGCAGGCGGAAAACAGAAAGGCCGGAAACCGACTGGATGATTGGAGTTAATTAACCTGTGGGAGATCATACCTGTAGCAGACCACCGGGCATCCGTGGCAGGTGGGGTGGTTCTGATAGATACTACAAGCAATTTATCCATACCAGACAAAAGGAAAAGAGATATATAATAGCTACATAAACTTGGATTTCTATTTGGGGATGAAGATTTCTTACTCAAGGTTTTGGCAGTGTGAAATAGGTTTTCTCTTAACGCTTGGCGTGCCATGAACATACACCACAGAGTACCTTACTATAAATTATAAATTTCCAGTCGATCGGCCGGCAATCCGTACAGGCTAACTATGCTCGAATCCAGTTGCTCAACAGAGGTAAAACCGATGAAACCCAGACATAAGAATTTTGCAATCGCGCGTATATTAGTGGTGATAATCCTTTTGGGAGGGCTTCTGCATGGGTCCAGCCAGACAGCTTCCGCTATGACACAGATCGACATCCACGGTCCTGATGGCAGTGCTCAGTTCGGAATTTCGGTATCGGTGCTACCCAACGGTAACTTTGTGGTGACCGATCCTTTTTTTGGTGGGATCGGAGAGAACGCGGGAGCGGTCTATCTGTATGATGGTGCCAGCGGTGTATTGATCAGTATGTTGACCGGGACAACAGCCAACGACCACGTCGGCATAGGAGGTGTGACCGTTTTGAGCAATGGCAACTACGTGGTGAGCAGCCCCAACTGGGACAACGGTGCAGTGGTTGATGCCGGGGCGGTCACCTGGGGAAGTGGGACAAGTGGAGTCGCTGGTGCGGTCTCGGCCTTCAACAGCCTGGTGGGCAGCACGGCTGGTGATCATATTGGTAATATGGGTGTTATTCCATTAAGCAACGGCAACTACGTGGTGAGCAATCCTTACTGGGTCAACGGTGCAGTGACGGAAGCCGGTGCGGTCACCTGGGGGGATGGAACTGTTGGGGTCTCTGGAGCAATCTCAGCTGCCAACAGCCTGGTGGGTAGCTACCACAATGATTGGCTCGGCTATCGTGTGACCCCACTAAGCAATGGCAACTACTTGGTGAACAGCAACAATAATTGCCTCGGGTCGGTCACCTGGGGAAATGGAACTACTGGGATCTCCGGCACGATCTCAGCCGCCAACAGCCTGGTGGGCACCGCGGAATGTGATCGGGTTGGCGGTTCTCACCTTGATAAAGGTGTGACGGCGCTCACCAACGGCAACTACGTGGTGAACAGCCCCTCCTGGAGCAACGGTGCAGTGAAGTATGTCGGGGCAGTCACCTGGGGAGATGGGTCAGTTGGTGTCTCCGGAACTATCTCAGCCGCCAATAGCCTGGTGGGCAGCATAGCCAACGACACAGTTGGTTGCAGGCGTGGGGAAGGCTTGAATTGTTTTGATGACAGTGTGATCGTTCTTGGCAACGGAAATTACGTGGTGAGTAGCGCCGTCTGGGACAACGGTGCAATGGTGGATGCCGGGGCGGTTACCTGGGGGGATGGAGAGAGCGGTATTACCGGCCTATCTTAGCCACTAACAGCCTGGTAGGCAGCATGACCAGTGATCAGGTTGGCTATGTCGATTGGAACGGCTCTGGAGGTGTGACGGCACTTACCAACGGCAGCTACGTGGTAAGCAGCCCAGCCTGGGACAACGCTGCAGTGGTGAATGCCGGGGCTGCCACCTGGGGGAATGGGACAGGCGGAGTCTCCGGCACGATCTCGTCCCCAACAGCCTGGTAGGCAGCACACCCAGTAATTTGGAACACGATTGGACTGTGACGCCGCTGAGCAATGGCAACTATGTGGTGAGCAGCCCATTGCGACAATGGTGCATTGATAGATGCCGGGGCAGTCACCTGGGGAAATGGGACCAGCGGCGTCATTGGTGAGGTATCGGCCGCCAACAGCCTGGTGGGCAGCAAGGCGGTGAAATGGTCGGCGACAGCGGTGTAACCCCACTGAGCAATGGTAATTACGTGGTGATCAGCATCCATGGCACCCCGATATAGTGGGGAGTATCGGGGCAGTCACCTGGGGGGATGGCACAATTGGAGTCTCCGGCGCGGTCTCAGTCACCAACAGCCTGGTAGGCAGCACGGGCGGTGATCTTCTCGGCTCTGGGGGAGTGACTGCGCTGAGCAACGGCAACTATGTAGTGACGCAGTCCTAACTGGGATAACGGTGCAGTGACGGATGCCGGGGCAGTCACCTGGGGAAATGGGACAAGCGGGGTCACCGGCGCGGTATCAGACGCCAACAGCCTGGTGGGTAGTACAGCTAGCGACTTTGTAGGATCTGGAGGTGTGACAGCGCTTACCAATGGTAACTACGTGGTAAGCAGCCCCATTTGGGACAAAGGTGCATTGACAGATGCCGGAGCAGTCACCTGGGGGAATGGCACAGGCGGAGTCACCGGCGAGGTTTCGGCCTTTAATAGCCTGGTGGGCAGCACGACTAATGATTGTGTCGGCTATGGAGGTGTGACCCCGTTGAGCAATGGCAACTATGTGGTAAGTAGCGCTGACTGGGATAATGGTATGGTATATGGGGTGGGTGCAGTCACATGGGGGAGTGGAACCAGTGGGATCTCCGGCGTGATCACAGCCGCCAATAGCCTGGTAGGTAGCTACTATAATGATTGGGTCTGCTCTGGGGGTGTGACTGCGCTGAGCGACGGTAAATACGTGGTGAGTAGCACCTACTGGGATAATGGTGCAGTGACGAATGCCGGGGCAGTCACCTGGAGTTATGAAGAAAGCGGTACTGTCGGCCCAATCACCGCTGAGAATAGTGTGCGAGGAATAGTTACGGGGAGAGTGGAGTCATGGTTTTCCAGTACGATGCGGTTAACAACCAGCTCGTGGTAGGTCGGGGGATGGATAATATCGTCACCCTGTTCAGAATGTGGAATGTTCCGAGAGCATTCAACAAGAGCGACCCAAGTAACGGAGCGACGGATGTCTCGCTAACCCCGACGCTCAGCTGGGGAACGAGCAGTGATGCGACGAGTTACGAGTACTGTTATGACACAACGAACGACAACAGCTGTAGTGTGTGGGTGAGTAACGGCACAGCCACGAGCAAAGCCTTGAGTGGGTTGAGTGCTAACACCACCTACTTCTGGCAGGTGCGCGCCATCAACGCAGGCGGCATCACATACGCCAACGATGGCACCTGGTGGAGCTTCACTACATCTACTATGTCTACTCCATTTTTTATATATCTGCCTCTATCGACAAAATAGCTTCCACAGCTATTTCTTGCGAGGCGTTTTAAGGTATAAGGCGGGTGAAATCACTGATCCTTTGATTCCCGCGCCTCGATACGGGGCGCGGGGAGTTGATTGTCATACCACCACACCTGGGATTAGGAATTGACCAATACCAGGGCAGGAGGATGCGATAGCCAGTGACGGTGATCTGTACGGTAGCCAGGTTCGAGTCTGCCAGCCCGTCGTTGGCATGGTAGGTGAACGAGCCATCAAGGCTTGATATAGCGTTCGGCAAAGTGGCAGGCGGCCCAATGCCCTGACTGCACCTCTTTAAACTCCGGGTCTAGCTTGAAGCAAACTTCTTCTGCAAATGGACAGCGGGTGTTGAAATTGCAGCCGACAGGAGGGTTTGCCGGGCTGGGAATATCGCCCTGCAAGATCACGCGATGGCGTTGCTCGGCAACATCCGGGTCTGGCACCGGCACGGCAGAGATCAGAGCCTGGGTGTACGGGTGAAGCGGTCTCAGGTAAATCTCATCCCGGTCAGCCAGCTCCATGATTTTACCCAGGTACATCACCGCGATGCGGTCACTGATGTGCCGCACCATGCTTAAATCGTGAGCGATGAACAGGTACGTCAAACCTAACCGCTCCTGCAGCTCTTCGAGCAGGTTGACCACTTGAGCCTGGATGGAAACATCCAGGGAGGAGATGGGCTCGTCGCAAATGATCAATTCAGGATTGACTGCCAGGGCACGGGCGATCCCAATCCGCTGACGCTGCCCACCAGAAAATTCGTGCGGGTAGCGGTTTACAAATTCAGGGTTCAAGCCAACCATATCTAAAAGATCATCGATGCGCTGGCTCTTGACCTTCCCAGAGGCTACTTTATGGACTTCCAATGGCGCGGCTACGATGGAACCCACCGTCATGCGTGGATTGAGCGAGGCATATGGATCTTGAAAGATCATCTGCATGCGCAGGCGAATTTTGCGCATCTCACTTTCGTTGAGACGATAAATATCCGTCCCGTCGAATGTAACCTGCCCATCGGTCGGTTCATACAAGCGCAGGATCGTACGCCCAACTGTGGTCTTGCCACTGCCCGTCTCCCCCACCAGGCCGAGCGTCTCGCCTCTAATAATATCAAAACTAACACCATCTACAGCCTTGATATCACCTACGTGGCGTTGGATAAGAGTCCCTTTATAAATCGGGAAATATTTTTTTAAATTGCGGACTTGCATCAGGGTGTTGGTGTTCGCCATGATCATGCTTCTCCCCTGGCAAGCTCTTCCCAACGCCAGCAAGCCACAATATGCTCTGTTTCCCCCGTTGGCTCCAAAGGAGGCATATTTGCCACGCATTTTTCAACCACGTATACGCAGCGCTCCGCAAACGGGCACCCCTTCGGTAAGAGGATCAAGTCGGGCGGGAGGCCTGGGATAGAGATAAGTTTCGTCCCGGGTGCTTCATCCAGGCGCGGTAATGATCCCAGCAGCCCTTTCGTGTATGGATGGCGCGTACGCTTGAATATATCTCTCACATGGCCCCGTTCGACGATATAGCCGGCATACATGACATTGATCTTGTGAGCCAAATCAGCGACTACTCCCAGGTCATGCGTGATCCACATCACCGCCATCCCGAGCTCGCGCTGCAAGCGCTTTACCAAATCGGTAATCTGAGCCTGGATGGTCACGTCCAGAGCAGTGGTGGGCTCATCGGCGATCAACAATTTTGGGCTACAGGAAAGCGCCATGGCAAGCATCGCCCGTTGGCGCATACCCCCAGAAAACTGGTGCGGGTAATCATTGAGCCGCTGGCTTGCAGCCGGAATGCCCACCATGGTCAGGAGCTCACCAGCCCTGAGACGTGCCTGGGACTGATCCATGCTCTGGTGAAGCATCAACGCTTCCATGATCTGGAAACCGATGGTATAGACCGGGTTAAGGGAAGTCATTGGATCTTGAAAGACCATGGCAATTTGAGCGCCGCGGATCGAGCGTATTTCTGTCGTGCTTAGCTTCAGCAGGTCGCGACCGGAGAAGATGACCTCTCCACTCTCAATCTTGCCAGGAGGGTCAGTTATCAAACGCATAATGGAAAGGGCATGCACACTTTTCCCACAACCGCTTTCCCCCACCACTCCGAGCATCTCACCTTCTTCCATAGCGTAAGAGACACCATTGACGGCATGTACAACACCTTCATCGGTGTAGAAGCGGGTTACCAAGTCCTTGATCTCTAGAAGATGTTCCATTGCTCTCCGCTATAAAATCATCAATAGTCTGCAACCAGCAAGATATCGAGAAAGGTTTGTAATTACCGTTCAGATACGCAGCTTTGGATCCAGGGCATCACGCAAGCCGTCACCTAACAAATTGAAGCCCAGCACGCTCAACATGATCGCCACACCGGGAAACACCACAGCCCACCAGGCGCCGCTTGCCAGGTAGCGGTAACTATCGCCCAGCATCGCTCCCCATTCTGGCTCAGGAGGGATTGCGCCCAGGCCTAGAAACCCGAGTGCGGCAGCTGAAAGGATGGCATTTGCCAGGCCCATGGTCGTCTGGACAATAATCGGCGATAGGATGTTCGGTACGACATGGCGTGTAATGACGCGCCCATGCCCTTCGCCAACGGAACGGGCTGCCAAAATGTATTCTTTCTGCATCACCGACAGCACGCTGGAACGCGCCAAGCGCGCATACACGGGGATACTGACCACACCAATGGCAATCATTCCCTTCTCCAAGCCCGGTCCCAAAAAAGCCACGATAGCAATCGCCAGGAGGTAGCTGGGGAAGGACAGGATGATATCCATCGCCCGCATGATTAGGGTAGAAAACAACCCCCCGCCAAGAGGCCGCACAACCACGGCGCCAATCACCAATCCTAGCACCCCGCAGACCAGCCCGACAAGGGGTGCCACCAGGTACCCTAACCCACCAATGAACAGTCCGACGACAGCAAAAAGGATTGTCCGCGATAGTTTGCCCGCCAGAAAACGCGGAAACACCGCAGCAACGATACCCAGAATTGCAAACAGCACAGCTTGAAAATATTGCCCGGCAATCCAGGCGGGCAAGGCACCGACTGCCAACCCGACCAGGCCTCTGAAGAGAATCGTTTCGATGGATAAGAGGGCAGTACTTTCGAAGAATCCTGCCAGCACGCCGAGTGTCCCACCAATGGAAAGCGAAATTCCCACCGCGACGAGGCCCACCCGCAGCGAGTTCCAACCGCCATGGATGACTCGGCGAAAGATATCCCGTCCCAGCTTATCCGTCCCAAAGATATGTACAGATTTAACGTCTTCATTTGGGGTAAGATTCGGCGCTTTCAGTTTGAGTGAATAATCCAGATCGGCCTTTGGATTGTATTCCCAAAAGAAATGAGCATAGGTAGTTGAAAGAATAAAAATGGCAACGATCAGCATGCCAATCCGGGCGGTATTGCTGGAAATCAACCTGCGCCAGCCGTCATACCATAGTGAGCGATGCTGCCGCATGGTAATTACAGGCACGGGAATCTCATTGGGTGTCAGCTCAGCCATGAAGCGCCTCAATCATATTTGATCCGTGGGTCCAGGTAACCATAGGATAAATCGACCAGTAAATTAAAAAACACGAAGATGACGGCGATCAACAGGGTACCACCCTGCACGATCGGGTAATCTCTTCCAAGTATAGAGTCGTAGATCCACTTGCCAATGCCAGGCCAGGAGAAAATCGTCTCGGTGAGCACTGCACCCGCCATCAGCGCACCAGTTTGCAAACCAATGATGGTGATCACGGGGAGAAACGCATTTTTTAGGGCATGCCGGTAAAGGACGACGCGCTCAGCCAAACCTTTGGCGTGGGCAGTACGAATGTAATCCTCCTGGAGCACGTCGAGCATACTCGAGCGCGTCATGCGGGCGAGGATCGCCATGGGGATGGTCGCCAGGGCGATGGTCGGCATGATAATGTGCTTAAGTGCGTCTACAAATGCTTCAAAGTTTCCGGTGAGCAGGCTGTCTACCAGAACTAAATGGGTGATCGATTTTATCTCAATGCCGGTGCTCAAGCGCCCGCCGGTCGGCAGCCAGTTCAGGAATACCCCAAACAGCATGATCTCCATCAAGCCCAACCAAAAAATCGGCATCGACACCCCGACCAACGAGCCGATCATGGTGGTGCTGTCTAACACAGAGCCTCGCCGGGAGGCGGAGATGATCCCTACCGGCACACCTATAAGGATGGCGATGAGCATGGATAATAATGCTAGTTCCACGGTGGCTGGAAAGCGTAGGGCCAGGGTTTCGGCGACCGGGATTCGGCGGTGAATGGAGTCACCCAAATCCAGGCGGATAAGCCGGCCCAGATAGCGTAAATACTGGGTGTCGAAGAAGGCCGATAAATCACCTTGCTTCAAGGCATCTCGGTCGAGAAACATTGGACGATTGAGACCCAGCTGCTCACGAATACGGGCAACGTTTTCTTCCGATGCGTGCTCTCCGAACATGGCAACCGCCGGATCACCAGGGATCAGGCGCTGGAACATAAAAATCACGAAGGTTACGCCGATCAGGGTCGGCAGCACTGAGATGAGGCGCCGGAGGATATATCTGGTCACAGTCGGGCTCCTTGCATTTTGGAGAAAGGGGGGACGGATAGCATCCGTCCCCCAGTTAGCTTTATTGGTCAGGATCGAACACTTCAGATGTTTCATACCTGAAGGTTATGGAGCAAGCTCGACATATTCGTAGTAGTCAGCACCGACCGGTTGTGGTATGTAGCCTGAAACTTTCGATGATAAGATCAGAGGGGTGTGGTTATGGCACCCACAAACGGGTCACGTCGTCATGCATTATCTGCTCGGCTTGCTTGTACAGAGGCTCGCGAACATCCTGCCCAGGCGTCGTTTGAGCTTCTAACAGGAGGTCAGCAAGTGCAGCATTCTGGTACCAGCCTTCCCGTTTGATCGGCTCTGCTCCGCCACCAAAGAAGTAACCGGTGAAGTTGTCGGGGTCGCCGTTATCACCACCCCAGCCTAGCATGTAGAGCCCAACCAGGCGACCTTCGCGACGTGCACCCAGGTAGGTAGCCCAGTCACCTTCCAGGTAGAGCTCGACGTTGAAGCCAGCATTGGCCAGGTCAGCGGCCATAGCTTCACCAATTTCCTTAGGGGCAGGGATAGTAGAAGCGTGTTACGGGCATATAGTACAGGCGCAGAGGTAGTTTATCGCCAGCTTTGAAAACCACATTGCCATCTGCATCGGCGATATCTTCAGCCAGCGTCACCTCGCTCAGACCATCCGGGAAACCAGCCTCCGCCAGGAGGGACTTGGAAAGTTCCGGATCATAAGTCCAATCTACGATCAGCATCGTTATGACCCCACACCAGTGGAGGCAGGAATGTCGTCGCTACCTGACCATATTTGCCGTAGAAGTTTTCCACCAGACCCTGGCTTTATCTGATGGCGTGCGCAACTGCTTCACGAACTTTAATATCCTGGAACTCAACAATCTTATAGTTAAACGCAAGGTAGGCAGTATTCAGGGCCGGGCGAGTGATAATGGTGAGATTTGGATCGCTCTCGGCGGTGGTCAAGTCCTCGACGACTGCCTGCTCGAGGGCGTGGATATCGCCCGCCTGGAGAGCCAGGAAGCGAGCCGAGTCATCCGGGATCACGCGCCAGTTAATCTGGTCGATTTTCGGACGGCCACCCCAGTAGTCATCGTTAGCCTGCACGGTGATGTGGTCACCTTCCACCCACTCCACGAACTTGAATGGACCCGTACCGACAGCACCACCAGCAGGCATGCCATAATCATCACCCGCGGCTTCGATAGCCGTAGGGCTGGATATGGCGAACATATCCATCGCCAGGTTCGCCAGGAAGGGAGCCAGAGGGGCATTCAAGGTGAATTTGACGGTTAAGTCATCCATCTTCTCAACGCTGGTGATCATACTGGCATCATCAAAACCACCCGACATGGCCTCGTAGTATTCGAAGACCTGGCTGGCAAAGTGATAAGGGTTCGTGGTGAAGCGCCAGCGTTCAAAGTTGAAGATGACTGCATCGGCGTTGAAGTCGGTGCCATCATGAAATTTGACACCTTCGCGAAGCTTGCAGTCCCAAACTCGTGGCATCTGCGTTTGGCGTGCAATCGGTAGCCAGCGCCGGAATAGGCACGGTTGTACCATGATCGTACTGGTAAAGTGGCTCCAAAATCTGACCGGTCACCCGAAAGCTCTCGCCATCGGTCACAATCGCGGGATCTAACTGGACCGAGTCAGCCCCACGACCGAAGATAAAGGTCACGGGCTCCGCTGGCGGTGCTTCGGTCAGGGCGCTTCGGTTACAACAGGCGCTTCAGTTACAACAGGAGCCTCAGTTACAACAGGAGCTTCTGTTACAACAGGCGCTTCGGTAACCACCGCAGTGGGGGTGGCCTGTGGGGCACATGCTGCCAGGATCATGCTGAACAGCATAATTCCTGCCACCAGAATATATAACTTGTTGTGTTTCATCTTTCTCTTCTCCTTGGAATTTAGGTGAAAAAATTTAACACGATTGGGTAAACATCATCAATGGTTCTGAGCCAGTCCACCTCCTTTCAAATATCATACAAGTAGATCAATTGCTGTTAAGGAATAGCACGATTATACAACAGCTTTGCCTCATAATCGAAAAATTATCTCGTTTGAACAAGACGGTAAAGCATTGAAATAATCTTGGTTGTGTAAGTGTTATTATGGATACCTCTTTGCCAAGTATAAAGTTCAAGGTATACTCAATGGTGAGTGGAGCTATGAAATGACAGAAAAAACCTGGGAAACCCTGAAAGTACAATACTGCCAGCATGTGGACCAGAAGGTGGGTCTGCAGGCTCAGGTCGTTTACCCACCGGATATCATGCCAGACCAGCCTGCGCGCCTCCTGGCGCACCGCTGCAGCCACGGCTCTGCCTGCAACCTGGATGGGCGACCAAGCTGCATCTGGGCTGGCACGAACCCGACCTTCGATCCGTTTACGGAATAAGGAACTGACCTCATAAGGCGCAAATAGAAGCGGCTCTCCGGTTGAAAATCGAACCGGTCTCGGTGCGCCTTTACGATTTTTATTCGTGGCGAGCAGATAGGGGGATTATTTAATCACATCCGGTTTTGCTATCATGGGATGAAACAATGGGCGGTCAGCGACCGCCCCTACAAAATGCTCTCACAGGAAAAAAAAATGGGCGGTCAGCGACCGCCCCTAAAAAATGCTCTCATGGGATGAAACAATGGGCGGTCAGCGACCGCCCCTACAAAATGCTCATGCGGAATAAAACAACGGGCGGTCAGCAACCACCCCTACAAAATGCTCATGCGGAATAAAACAACGGGCGGTCAGCAACCACCCCTACAAATTGCTCACGCGGAATAAAACAACGGGCGGTCAGCGACCGCCCCCATAAAAACATTACCCACAATCCTATATTTTTATTTAATCACACCCAGCTTACGCCCCACCCCGGCAAAGGTTTCCAGACCTTTATCTAAATCCTGACGATCATGGGCAGCTGAGATCATCACACGGATGCGGGCCTTGCCTTTGGGCACCGTGGGGAAACCGATTGACATGGCAAACAAACCATTCTCGAACAGCTCACGGCTGAATTGCTGCGCCAGGGTTGCTTCACCCAGCATGATGGGGGTGATTGGAGTGGTGCTCAAACCGGTGTCAAAGCCCAGCGTGCGCATCTCGGTCTTGAAATAGCGGGTATTATTCCACAGCTTATCCACCAGCTCGGTAGATCCTTCAAGTATATCCAGTGCTGCCAGGCAAGCAGCCACGTCCGGGACGGTCATGGCTGAGGAGAACAGGAACGGACGGCCTCGCTGCCGGAGCCACTCAACCACCACGGGATTACCTGCAGAGACACCACCGACCACACCAAAAGCCTTGGAGAGGGTACCAATCTCGACATCCACTTTACCGTGCAAACCGAAATGGTCCACAATGCCACGCCCACCCTTGCCAATCACACCTTCACCATGGGCATCATCCACCATCAGGATGGTATTATAGTTTTGAGACACCGCATAGATCTTATCCAGGGGGGCGATATCACCGTCCATGCTGAAGACGCCATCCGTGATTACCATGGCGCGTGGATACTTGGAGCGCTCCTCCCTTAACACCCGGTCAAGGTCTTCAGGGTTGCAGTGGGCATAACGAATAATCTTAGCGCCACTGAGCCTGCAGCCATCGATGATACTGGCATGATTAAGCTCATCAGAGAAGACCGCATCGTCCTTGCCCACCAGGGCAGGTATGGTTCCCATATTGGCTGTGAAGCCGGATTGAAATGTGATCGCAGCTTCCACCCCTTTGAAGGCTGCAAGGCGGCGTTCCAGCTCTAAATGCAGGTCCATGGTACCGGCAATTGAGCGTACGGCTGCCGGACCCACACCATACTTCTTCACCGCTTCCTGGACAGCCTGGACGATGCGCGGATGGTTGGCAAGTCCTAAGTAATTGTTCGAACAAAAGTTAAGCACCCGCTTACCATCCACCACCAGCCACGCACCCTGGGGTGAGCTTAAAGTGCGGATGCGGTTATAAAGCCCATCATCTTTCAGCTTTTGGATTTCATCTTGGATCCATTGAAGTTTGTCAGCCATTGAGTCCCTCGATATCTGAATTTATTCCACAGCTATGGGCTGTGATTTACCAGTGGATTATTTGGGTGGTTTTGGCTTACGCCCACCGCCAAAGGTGAACATACGGGTAAAGACTTCCCTGGCAGTTGGGATTTCAACGCGTGGGGCGCTTTCGGTGGCAGCCCAATTGGCGGTGAACCTTTCGCTAAGCCATTTTTCTCGCCCCAGGCGGGCGCGCGATAACTCCTGGAGCAGCTTATCACTATCTTCAGCAGAAAGCTGCTGGCGTAGGTCAGACAAGTTCTCTATCAAAGCATCCATCAGCCGCACCAGGTGCGCCTGGGTCGAAATTGCCTGACTGGAGAGGGATTTCTCCGCACCAACCTGTGCCACCAACCCCGTGGCAGTGGCATATGGGCGACCAGCCAGCTTGCGCGCTTCATACCAACCTGGTTGGTCGATGGTGATGTTCAACAGCGCCGCAGAGATTAATTGAGGTAGGATATGCGTGGCAGCCATCATGCTATCCAGCTCGACAGGGTCTATGAACATGTGCTCGGCACCTAGCAAGTGGCTGAAGTCAGTTGCCAGCTTGATAGCTTCCGATGGCACTCCCTGAGGAGATACGATGGCCATCAAGCCATTCTTGAACAAGTCGGCATGTGCAGCTTCAACGCCAGTTCCGAAACTATCCAGGTAGGCAGGGTTGATTACCGGGGTCAGACCGATGTAGTAGCGTTTGGGAGGCAGCATTTCACTGGCCCATTGCAGCACGTCGCTTTTCACCGGGGCGGTGTCCATGACGACCGCTTCCTCCTGCAATTCTGAGGCGATATATTTTAGAGTTTCTTGAATCTGGTCCAAGGGCAGTGCCAGGATCACAATCCCGGCTCCTGCAACCGAGTTGGGTAAATTGATATCCACCCGGTCAAACGCTCCCATGTCTTTAGCATGGTTGGCAACCCGGATGTCCTTGTCGTGCCCCACGCGTAAAAACAAGTCTTTGTGCGCCTCCAAAGCCAGACCAATGGAGGCCCCAATTTGTCCGGTGCCAATGATGGTGATCTGAACTGTCATGTTTTCACCTCAACTAACTCTCATTATCAACTGACCATAGCTTATGCAGTAAGCTGGTGTCTGCACCATCGGTGGACGGCGAGTGTGGATCATGGTGCAAGCGGATCAAGCTTTCGGTCTGGTGGCTCACTCCCGCCTGATGGGCAAGCTCAGCGCCCCAGTTCGCATGCTGCGTGGTTACAATGAACGCCTTACGCCATCCAGGCAAGTTCTCCCAGCCATCGGGTGGCAGGCACCCCCAGTGGTGGGCTTGCTCCGGCACGACTGCCTTTACCAGGACAATCATCGCCCGCTCCAATGGATTCAGACGATAACGCAACTTTCCTATATCATGGAGTAAAGCTGCTATCAGCAGATCAGGCTCATTTTCACCTTGCTCTCGCAGCTTATTAAACATGGTTACCGCATGGCCTTTCTCACCAGTCTGTAATTGTTCAAAAAGCATCCACTGCATGGGGCTTAATTGCGCCTGTACTTGCTCAAGCTCGTATGGTTTCGTTTTTAAGGTTACTGTGCGCCAGAATTGGCGCACGCGATACAAGATGCGCACTTAATCTATGCACCTATCAACAGCCGGGTGAGTAGACTAAATACCGGTTGGATAACTTTACCAATCACATCGATGCCTATTAAAGGTAATACAAACAAGATGACCATCAGGATCATTGTCCCGTATGGGCGGATATTTTCCAATATTCGCACTCCCGCGGGAGGCAAGAAATAATCCAACACTTTCTCACCATCCAAGGGAAACAGAGGAATCAGGTTGAACAACATCAGCCACAGGTTGACGCTGACGAACAGGTACAGGAAGAGCGAAACCGTGGGCAGGACCTCCCCGGAGACGATCCTGATATTGCCAGTTGAAACCAATCCAAGCCGGAAGAAAGCAGAACCCAGAATAGCCATCAATAAATTCGACATGGGACCAGCGAGTGAAACCCACATGGTTGCTGCCGGTGAGCGCCGCTGCAGTACATAGGGGTTAATGGGCACCGGTTTTGCCCACCCAAAGCCCACCACGATCATCAGCAGTGATCCGATGGGGTCAAGATGGGCCAAAGGGTTAAGCGTCAGGCGTCCATTGGCGCGCGGGGTGTTATCCCCAAAATAATTAGCCGTCCAGGCGTGGGCAAACTCATGCACTGGAAAGGCGGTGAGTAAAATTATGACATAGGTGATCAGCTGTGGAAGGGAGGGTAAAAATCCAAGGTTCAAAGGAGTCTCCTTAGGCAAGGATTATACCATCCAGTGATATTACGGCTGCGTGATATAATGCCCTCATGTTGCCCGACTTAAAGCTGGATGATGTCCTTCGGCTACGCAAACCGCATCCCTGTGGTAGCTTCGAATGGAAGGTTGTACGGTTGGGTGCAGATATCGGCTTAGTATGCCTGAGCTGCGGGCGACGAGTTTTATTGCCACGACGCCAGCTTGCCCGTAGGGTGAAGTCCATCTCACCTCACTCTGAAACCCCCGCCTCCCCAGATGGCTGATCTCTCCACCAAACGCCCTCATATCCTGTTCCTATTTTCAGATACTGGCGGGGGTCACCGCAGCGCCACAGAAGCGATCATTGAAGCCCTCCAGCTAGAGTTTGGCAACCGTATCTCAACCCAAATGGTGGACATCTTCCTGGATTTTGCCCCACGGCCACTCAACTACCTGCCCAAATGGTACCCCTATATGGTGCGCTTCCCCGAAGTATGGGGGTTTAGCTACCGCTTAAGCAATGGTAGCCGCCGAGCCAGGGTGATTGTCGAGAGTGCTTATCCGTACGTGCGCCGCAGCCTGCACAAGGTAATCAACCAGAACCCCGCAGATATGATCGTTTCCTTGCACCCGCTTGCCAACGACCCTTTCCTGCATGCGTTGGGTAAGGGTCATCCACCTTTCATCACGGTCGTTACCGACCTGGTGACAACCCATGCCCTGTGGTATCACGAAGGGGTGGACCTGTGCTTGGTTCCGACCGAGGCAGCCCGCCAGCGTGGTTTGCTTGCCAACCTCAGACCGGAACAATTGAAGGTCGTCGGATTGCCGGTAGCAGATCGCTTTTGCCAGCCAACCGGTGATAAAACAGCCTTACGCCAGAGACTTGGTTGGCCTGATGACTGCCTGGTAGTCTTGTTGGTGGGTGGAGGAGAAGGCATGGGCCCGCTGGAGAAAACTGCGCTAGCGATTGCAGAGGCGAACCTGCCGGTCACGTTGGTTGTCATTGCTGGGCGTAATGCAGAACTTAAGGAACGCTTAGAGGCCCGCCAGTGGCCAATGAGAACCTTTATCTATGGCTTCGTGCATGAGATGCCAGACTTCATGCAGGCTGCCGATATCCTGGTCACAAAGGCTGGTCCGGGCACAATCAGCGAAGCACTCAACGCCGGATTACCCATGATCCTGTACAGCCGCCTGCCTGGCCAGGAAGATGGTAATGTGGATTACGTTATCTCTGAGGGGGTTGGTTTTTGGGCACCTAAAACCAGTTATATTGTCAGCGCGTTGCAGGCATGGATCTCTCACCCAAAGCAACGCGAGCTGGCAGCTGAAGCATGCTGCCAGGCCGCGCGACCCCAGGCAGCCCGGGAGATTGCATACATCCTGGCAAACCGGCTGGGAATACATAACTAGGTGGGTTTGTGGATGACTACCTCTAAACGCCTCCCCGCCCGGTTTAACTTGCTCACTGCCATGCTCTGGTTGCTAGTGGCTAGCAGGGATCTGCCTCGTGCTGTGGCAGGTAATTACGCGTATCTCGGGGAGCAACCTACCCGTCAGCACCGCCACTCCCAATCAAACCCTGGTATACCGGACTATTGCGGCTATCCTGACCGCTCAATACACCAGTACCGCCGGAACCGAGACCCAAACGGGCACCTTATCACCCACCACAATATCCACCCCGGTTACCTCCATACCATCTCAAGATAAGTCCTCTACACCTGGAGCTGATCATCAGACCAGCACCCCAGAGCTTTCTTGTAACCGGGCAGCAGCGGGCAATCCAATTGACATAACCATCCCGGATGATAGCTTGATCTCCCCGGGGACGAGTTTTATAAAAACCTGGAAGCTGGTGAACATTGGCTCCTGCACCTGGTCGACGTCCTATTACGCCAGCTTTTTCTACGGCGACCGTATGGGTGCTCTCGAGACGGTTGCCTTGAAGGAAGCTGTCCTTCCGGCACAGAGCGTCGAAATTTCCATTGAAATGGTGGCTCCGATATACCCCGGCACCTACCAGGGTAACTGGAAGCTGAGCGACCCGAGCGGCGTCTTGTTTGGCATCGGTCCCAACAGCGATTCACCTATCTGGGTGCGCATCATCGTCCCTGAAAACCCGTCAAACACTGCCACGGTCACACCTGGCACCACGCCAACCTTCAGCACCACCGTATCGCCATCCGCCACATTCACCGCCAGCCCCACCCAAAGCCCCTCTCCCACGCTCACCGCCAGCCCCACCCAAAGCCCCGCACCCACCTCCAGCAGTACGAACCCCCCTGCGCCAACAGCCACTGTCACGCCACCTGTCCAAGCGAGTGGCGAGCTAATAGCCATCCCGGGCGATACGATCGATTTAGACACGCTCAGCGTGAACAGCAATGATGAAGACCTGATTTACCAGGTGGATGCCAGCAACTATCATTGGCTGGCTCCCACAAACGAAGCAACGATCGGTGTTTTTGGTAATCTGGAACCCTCGCTGGCAGATTGCCAGTCTGCCAATATGAGCCCGGCTCCGATTGCACTGGAAAGCCTATCGACCGGTACCTATTTATGCTATACCACCAGCCAAGGACGGATAGGCTGGTCACACTTTAGCGCTTTAGACCCGACCAATTTCACTCTCAGCCTTGACTTGCTCACCTGGGCCCTACCATGAGCACCCTCTACCTGGTGGCGACCCCAATCGGGAACCTGGAGGATATCAGCGCACGTGCTGTTCGCGTGCTGCGTGAAGTGCGGCTGATTGCGGCTGAAGACACCCGCCAAACCTCCAAGCTACTGCAACGCTATGACATCCACACCCCAAGCATCAGTTATCACGAACATAATAAGCTGGTAAAGCTGGAACGGGTGCTATCCGCACTTGAGGCGGGAGATGTGGCGCTGGTCTCAGATGCCGGCACTCCAGCATTGAATGACCCGGGGTATGAGCTGGTGCGGGAAGTCATCGCCGCGGGGCACATGGTGAGCCCCATCCCAGGCGCTTGCGCCCCGATCGCAGCACTGGTAGCATCCGGACTACCCACCGATGCCTTTCTTTACCTGGGTTATCTCTCCCGCAAGCGTCAGGAACGTCAGCGCCAGCTGGCAGAAGTTTCCAGCCTGCCTTACACGCTGATCTTCCTGGAAACACCGCAGCGGTTGCTCGCCTCCCTGGATGATCTGGAAGGTGTGCTCGGTGATCGCCAGATCGCCGTGGGGCGTGAACTGACCAAGCTGCATGAAGAGATCTTCCGGGGTAGTTTGAGTGAGGCCAGGCAGCACTTCACGCAAAACCCACCAAGGGGAGAGTTCACCCTGGTGCTGGCGGGCAAAGCCAGTCAAATGGAACGTTGGACTGACGAGCATCTTGAGGCTGAGCTTCAAACGCACCTTTCCAATGGAGAACCCTCCTCAAAGCTGGCTGCCCGGCTGGCAGCGCCATCCGGCTGGTCACGCCGGGAGATCTACCAGACCGTGCTTAAAATCCAGGGAAAAAAGAACCCCTGAAAACGCTAAACATATCTTCTCGCCCGATCATTCATCCTAAAGACTATGGACCTAAACGAATTCGGCTCTTTCCACATCATTGACAAGCAAAATTACCTGGCTGAGATCGAAAACCTGCCCAGCCAGCTGGAGAATGCCTACTCGCAAGGCCTGAAGTTGAGCCTGCCAGACTGGCAGGGCATCCAACGCGTGCTCATTGCTGGGATGGGCGGCTCAGCCATCGGAGCTGACCTGCTGGCAGCCTACGCGGCCCCCCTTAGCGGAGTGCCGATCCTGGTGCAGCGCAGCTACAGCCTGCCCGCCTGGGTGCAGGGACCGGAGACATTGGTCATTGCCAGCTCACATTCGGGAAATACCGAGGAAACCCTTTCGGCTTTCGAGCAGGCTTCCAAAAGCAATTGCCGCATCCTGGCACTCAGTACTGGGGGTAAATTGGCTGAGATAGCTAAAGACGCAAATATCCCGTTGTGGACTTTTGAGCACTCTGGGCAGCCAAGGGCAGCAGTGGGTTTTTCTTTTGGCTTGCTGCTGGCACTGTGTTACCGGTCGGGGTTGCTGCCTGATCCCACCGATGAGCTGGCTAGGGCAATCAAGGCTATGCGCATGCAACAGGTAAGCATTCAAGCTGATATACCCGTAGTGCACAACCCTGCCAAGCGCGAAGCGGGGCAGCTCGTCGGGCGTTGGGTGATGGTTTTCGGGGCAGACGTGCTCGAACCAGTGGCCAGGCGTTGGAAGACGCAGCTCAACGAACTGGCCAAAGCCTGGGCACAATTCGAAGCGCTGCCGGAGGCGGATCACAACGCCCTGGCAGGGCTGGCGCAACCAGAACCAGCGCTATCGAACGCCATGGCGCTGTTCTTGCGGGCTGATTCCTACCACCCACGCAACCAACTGCGCACCGATCTCACCAAGCAGGCTTACATGCTGGAAGGGCTGAACACGGATTTCGTGGATGCCCAGGGAGAGACTCCCCTGGCGCAGATGTGGACTGCCCTGCACATGGGGGATTACGTGGCGTATTACCTGGCCATGCTATATGACATCGACCCCACCCCGATTGAGGCGCTGGTGGGGTTTAAGCGGCAGCTGGCTCAAAGTTAGAACGCCTGACCCATCTTGGAACACATGGAAAGTTAATGAAGCTATCACCAATTTGAGGTACCCGGACGGGATATAATTCCCAAATTACAATAGCAATCCTGGCTTCATGATTCTATGAAACATAGTGAAGCGTGATTAAATTAACCAACCTAAAGAAAGGAAATACTATGAAAACCAAGACCATCTATACTTGCCTTCTGCTTTTATCCATGGTGGTGACAAGTTGCAGCGCCCTGACGAACGTAGGCATAAAGGTGATCACCCCATCCAATACGATCATCAGTGAAAATCGCGATGTGAGCGGTTTTAAAGCGTTTGAGTTCAGCACATTTGGCAAGGTAAATATTATCGCGGGCGACAAAGAGTCGCTCAACATATCCGGTCCCGACAACCTGGTCCCGGAAATCATCACGACGGTAAGTAATGGAACCCTGACCATCAAGACCAAGAATAATATCACCGTCCCATCCCTCAACAGCGAAAACATGCTGACTTTCACCATCGTGGTCAAGGAGCTTACCTCGCTGGCGATCAGCGGAGCGGGAGACGTCCAGGTTGAAACCCTCTCGACTCCCAGCATGGTATTGGCCATGAGCGGAGCCGGAAGGGTCCAGATGAGTCAGCTTACCACCGACAGCCTGGAGCTTAATCTAAGCGGGGCTGGCGGGTTGGAGATCAAGGGTGCTGCTTCGGAAGCGACCATTAATATTTCTGGTGCTGGTGGTGTGAATGCCCCGGACCTGAAAATCCAAACTGCCAACATCACTATCTCGGGATTAGGCAGTGTCACCCTGTGGGTAACTGACCTGCTGACCGGTGAGATAAGCGGTGCTGGCAGTGTCTCGTATTACGGCTCCCCCCAGGCAAATACAACTTCCTCAGGCTTGGGCCAATTCAAATCTCTGGGTGACAAGTAATTTCCTCTGATCACATAGCTTGTGCATAAGGAAAGACTCCCCAGTACTTGGGGAGCCTTTACGCTGAAAAAGAAAAACATTCCAACGTTTATTCCTGCCAACGTTGGAATGTGTTGTTTATGGCTTGTAGGCCGTGATCTTGGCGCTGAAGATGGCTTTCTTGAGCCGTAAGGCTTCCTCTTCGTCCAGCGCAATCACCTTGGTCTCGGCCCCATCATTGATTACCAGCCGCTTTCCAGATTTACCATCCCCTGAGGAGGGGATATCCTTCACAAACTCATCGATGGTCTCATCGTCAAAGTACACCGGGGTGATCTCTGTACGCGTGAATCCCGAAGCTTCGATATCAGCGAGGTAGTCTTTCACATCCAGCGCCCCCGCCACACAACCCGCCCAGGCGCTCAGGCTATCCTTGATGCCCTGGGGCAGGGGACCGTCGGTGACAATATCACTGATGGCGAGCTTACCGCCCGATCGCAGCACCCGGAAAGCCTCGCGAAAGACCTGCGGCTTATCCGGCGAGAGGTTGACCACGCAGTTGGAGATGATGACGTCCACGCTGTTATCTGCCACGGGCAGGTGCTCGATCTCACCCAGGCGGAAATCAACATTGGTGAAACCCATCCTGGCTTGATTGGCACGCGCTTTTTCGAGCATCTCGGGAGTCATATCCACACCGATCACATGACCCGCCTCGCCCACCTTTTTGGCAGCCATGAAGCAATCGATGCCACCCCCGGAACCAAGATCGAGCACGGTCTGACCGGGCTGGAGAGAGGCCAGGGTGATGGGGTCACCACAGCCCATGGAGAGGCCGGTCACTTCCTCGGGCAGGGTGTTGAGCTCAGAGAGAGGATAAAGCTTGCTGGCAGAAATATCTTCCGCCCCGCTTGAGCCACAGCAGCTCGTCGAAGCAGGACCGCAGCAGCTGGCCTGTTGGGCTTTGGGTTTGAAATCTGCAGCGGCTTTTCCATAATGCTCCCGCACCACGGTGTGGATGTCTGTGGGATTGTCCTTTACGTTTGAATCTGTCATGGTCATTACTCCTTTAAAGATTATTTAATACACCTGGTTTTATATGCATGGATAAGCAATCTTGTCCATCATATTAATGTTCCAAAAGGTGGGATCCGCTTTGGGTTGGATGTCCTGATTGTTCTTTGGACTTATATTCATAGATGCCATGCAATAAATTATATCCATTTTTTTCGATTCGTCAAGAGGGAAAAGGCAATATTAATCTATTAATTTCGATAATTTTGCCTTTTACTTGACATTTCTGACGTCTGATGATATTATAAAGCCTGAATTCATTGATAATTATGGATGGATTTCTAAACAAGGATAGTCTTATGGATAATATTAACTCCACCCTGATCTCACAATTGCTGGACAAGGCATTTGAAAACACCGCTAAGCAGGAACGACTGGCGTTCGTGGAAAAGCTGTTTGGGCAGTTGCCGCCGGAAGGTCAGCAAGAGTTCCTACTCAAATTGACGCACAACCTGTTTGAGATTGGAACCTGCACGCCCGAGCCGCTGATTGATAATGAGAACGAGGCATTAAAACCCAAGCTGATCAAGATCGTCCAGGCCTCCCCGGAGGATTTTGCCCCGGGGCAGATTTGCTGCCAGGCGCTGACCGTGTTCGCCAGGGTACCCGGTATGAATGAGGAACAAGTGGTGAGCGTGGCGCAGATGTTCAACGGGCTGGCGGATGAAACGCGAGTCAAGATCGTCAAGCTGTTATCCAAGGGTGAGTTCACCGTGGATGAGCTGGTGGAATTGCTGGGAGTAGCCCAATCCACCACCTCGCACCACCTGCGGGTGCTCAAGGAGGCCAATTTAATCCAGGGGGAAAAGCGGGGACGGAATATCTATTATGCGCTGGTGAAGCCAGAAGGGGCGACGGTTGAGGCTAGCTAACCCTTTCTCGGAAGTAAATTAATACATAGCGATAATCACAAGTTGCTCTCCAGAGCATAACAGAAAATAGATCCTCAAGATAAATTCCAATCATCAAATGAACGTGGACCTGGCTGATCCAACCATGACGCATGCTTCAACTGTCAGATATCTGCATGGTTTTTTACGTTTCCTCCTCACTTGACACCCCCCCAGCCTCATGTATAATCCTCACCAATCTATCACCTATCGATCAGCGCGGAGACGAGTAACCCACCTGCCAGTCAGCGAGCCGCCGGATGTTGCGAGGCGGCAGGCAAAACGGTGAAATCCACTCCGCCGGATCCTATTTCAGGTCCAATCGCTCCTGCAGATCCGGATAACCACCGGAATAAGAGAGCCGGGTAAGCCCGTTAGCGCTCATTTAAGGCCGATCGGATCTCCCACCTCACGGACGGGTTATCAGGAAGGCGAAATGCAGGTGGCACCACGGGAGCCCCCTCGTCCTGCTGGAGAGGGGCTTTTTTATTGAAGTTTGGAGGTGCAGCTATGTTAGACGTCAATATCATTCGTGAGCAACCCGACGTGGTGCGTAAAGCCCTGGCAGATCGCCAGGAAGATACCTCGCCCGTCGAGCGCATCCTGGAGCTGGACCGCCAGCGACGGGTGACCATCCAGGAAGCAGAGAGCCTTAAAGCACAGCGTAATGCCGTGTCCAAAGAAATCGGAAAAGCCAAAGACCCCACCGAACGGCAGGCAAAGATCGAAGCTATGCGCCAGGTGGGTGAGCGCATTGGCCAGCTCGACGAAGAGCTACGCAAGATCGAGGCGGATCTAAACGCCATCGTGGCGCGCATCCCCAATATCCCCGCAGCGAGCACGCCCATTGGCAAGGACGACAGCGAGAACGTGGTATTGCGCGGTGTGGGTGAGATCCCTGAGTTTGATTTCGAGCCCAAAGCCCACTGGGACCTGGGACCTGCACTCGGCATCATCGATTTTGAGCAGGGGGTTAAAATCACCGGCTCGCGCTTTTACGTGTTGAGCGGAGCAGGGGCTCGCTTGCAGCGCGCCCTGATCGCCTGGATGCTCGACCTGCACATCCGCCAGGGTTACACCGAGAAATACACCCCCTTCATGGTCAAGCAAGAGACCATGTTCCGCGCCGGGCAACTGCCCAAGTTCAACGACAACTTATATCGCGACGTTGAAGATGACCTGTGGATGGTGCCCACCGCGGAGGTGCCGCTGACTGGTTTGCACATGGACGATATATTGGAGGAAGCCAGCCTGCCTCGTTGCTACACCGCCTACACACCCTGTTTCAGGCGTGAGAAGATGAGCGCCGGGCGGGACGTGCGCGGCATCAAACGCGGGCACCAGTTCGACAAGGTGGAGATGTACATTTTCTGCAAGCCGGAAGAATCAGATACGCTGCTCGAGAAGATGCGCGCAGACGCCGAAGAGACTGCGGCTGAGCTGGGACTGACCTATCGCCTCAAGCAGCTGTGCACGGGTGATTTGGGATTCAACGCCCGCCTGACTTACGACATCGAGGTGTGGGCTCCTGGTTGCAATGAGTGGCTGGAAGTCTCATCGGTCTCGAATGTGGGAGATTTCCAGGCGCGCCGTGCTAATATCAAATATCGCCCCACAGAGGGCGGCAAGCTGCGCCTGGTGCATACCCTGAACGGCTCGGGGCTGGGAATGCCGCGCACATTGATCGCAGTGCTGGAGAATTACCAGCAGGCGGATGGCAGCGTGGTGGTGCCCAGTGTGCTGCGCCCCTGGATGGGGGGGATCGAAGTGATCCACCCTGATGCAAAATGATGCAAAATAAGGAGTGAGCATGCCTGCCTGGTTATCAACATCAATTTTCTGGATCACCCTGGTCATTATGGGGGTGGGACTTTTCGGGCTGGCAGTCCCCATCTTCCCGGGGATTACCGTCATATGGCTGGCTGCGCTGGGCTATGGTGTGGTCACCGGTTTCACCACACTGGGCTGGGTGCTGTTGGCGGTGCTCACCATCCTGCTTGTTGTGGGGGTGACGATTGATAATGTCTTGATGGGTGCCAAAGCACATAAGGAAGGTGCCGCCTGGTCTTCACTGGCGTTAGGAATGCTGGCAGGCATCCTGGGGACGATTTTCTTCCCCCCGATAGGCGGGATCATTGCTGCGCCAGTTGTGGTACTGGTGCTGGAATATGGACGCCTGCATGATTTCAACAAAGCCGTGTCATCTCTACGCGGCCTGGCAGTCGGATGGGGAATGTCTTTCGTGGTACGCTTCTTTATTGGAGTGGCAATGATTGGGATCTGGCTGGTGTGGGCGTTAAACAGGTAGGGGAATGAAAACATCAAACCGCTGAGCAAGGCGGATATGATTAATTAGCCACACATGGTGCGCGGAAAAAATGCCCTCCAACAGCGTATAAATTTGGAAAAAGATAAAGACTTTGGAACCGCAGATGAACTCAGATACACGCGGATTCTAATGTAAACACAGATAGTGCGTAGAAAATAACTCTGGCACCAATAGACAGGGATATAGTTTTTACATTCAGATATAGCACTCCTACTCGGGCTTATAAAAAACCATCCCCACTCCCAGCTTCTCCAATCCCTCGCTGGCCCAATATTCAATCAAAGCTGAGCCATCCACCAAAGCCTCGAATAAGGCTGGGATGGCACTTTGATCACCAATCTTGGCCAGGGCACGCACAGCTTCAATGCGGACGAATTGGTCACCATGCTGCATAGCTTCCAAAAGCTGCGGGACAGCCTGGCTGCCAATCACCGCCAAAGCATCCCCTGCAAGGCGGCGGGTCAGGGCATCCTTTTCCGCCAGCATGCCAATCAATGCCAGCCCGGCCTCGGGGGATGGGTGCATGCGCAGTGCCAGCCCGGCACACCAGCGCACGCTTTTATCAGGGTCTGCCAGGGCTTGTGCCAGCAGCGCAGGGACGCACTCATCCTGTACCTCAGCCAGGGCGCGCACTGCCCACCAGCGTACTTCCGCATCCGGATGAGATAACCTCTCCTGCAAGGGTTTGACTGCTTCTGACCCCCATGATGCCAGGTGGGATAAAGCTTGTTCTGCCTGCTCATCCTCCCCACAGCTAAGCTGTGCAAGCAACGCCGATAATTCATCCATAGGTAAACCGATAAGCAATTGAGGTAGAGATTACAATCTCCGGGATCAACGATCCCGGCTAAAGGGGGATCAACGATCCCGGCATCGCTCGCAAAGAGCAGTCTTCATCGTTCGTAAAGAGCAGTCTTCATCGCTCGTAAAGAGCACTCGCGATGCTTCGTCGCAAAGAACGCTCCTTGATGTTTCGGACTTCATAAACCGAAGAATGTCCTCAACTACAAGGGTTGCTCCTTATAATAACTGAAGGAAATTTATTCTTTCGGTGGTGGGACGGGTAAAGCCTCCCGCGGTGTATTGATCCACTTATCGCCTTCGTCGATCAACATCACCGGGATATCGTCACGAATGGGGTATTTGCGCCCGCAATCCTGGCAGATCAGCCAGGCTTCCTGGTAATAATCCAGAAGACCGTCTTTTTCCCGAACGCAGTTCGGGCAGCGTAAAATTTCAAGCAGCTCTTGACTGACCATAGGTGTCTCCAATCATCTGTGTTCGTGAACCCTCATTCACCGGCACGACTGTCTCCATGCATCCAACTCGAGGTGCTTCCAGAGAAAATCAAAATCCATGGCGTTGGCTTGGGGGCAGAAATCTGCCGGTTCAAGGGAGTATTCTACTCCAAAAACCGCCTTCCCGGCAGCCACAAACGGTGAAAGCAGGTCGCACTCCTGATAAGTGAAACACTCCTCGTTCAAAGCCCAATCGAAATACGGCAGCAGGTCAGCGATTTGTCCAAGATCATTCTTTAATCCCACCGAAAGACCCCTATCATGCGCCCCCTCGGCCAGCCAGGTGTTATAAGCCAATTGGTCAGCCTCGTCAAGCGGGAAGCCTGTGTCATTCGCGTATCCATCCACATTATCCGGCTCCACGCCATCGCAGTTCTTCTGCACTGCCAGGTCCAGGCGAGCAGACATGACGCTATCCAGCAGGTCGATCCGGCTGATATCCAGCCAGCGTTCAGCCGGCCAATCTGGCATCGGTTTGCCCAATACTTCCGTTGGGAAAGCGCGCTATCGGAGCGCCAATCTTCGTACGTGCCAGCGCTGAAATAGCAAATCACTACCCGACCATCACGATGAAGCTGGTCAATCACTTCCTGCGAGGCATCGAACAGGTCAATATCGTACATCTGCACGTCCAGGGTCGTGTCAATCGCACCGCTCAGCTGCCATTGCCAGCTCGTTCCAGGAGATGGTTTCCACCAGGTGCCAGGTGTGGATTGCGAAAAGTGTTTCATCACCAGGGGCATGTCGGTACGGTAATCCATGGCTGCGAATACTGCCGTCCCGATGGCGAATATGCCCGCAGATAAAAGCAGGATCAAGCTTATGCGCAGGGAGAGGTTGGCAAGGCGTGGTTTCATCGTCACGTAAATTGATTATACATAAGAAGGGCAACCTGGAAATAAATAATTTCACCGGAATCAACGGTCCCGGCATCGCTCGTAAAGAGCAGTCTTCATCGCTCGTAAAGAGCACTCGCGATGCTTCGTCGCAAAGAACGCTCCTTGATGTTTCGGACTTCATAAACCGAAGAATGTCCTCAACTATAAGCGAAGCCGGCGATCAACAATCACGGCAAAGATTAATTCCTGATAAGAACTTAGGGCGTGTCCGTCGGCTCAGGAGTGGGGATTTCAGTCCCCGGTCCATACTGGAACTTAGCCTGCCAGGCCACGTAATGGGTGTTAAAGATGTCATCCCGGATGGTCACACCATCCCGATACACCTGGCGGGTGACGGTCACGTCAGCACCATCCACAGCCCAGTCCACCTGCTTGATGGTGTCCTTCGACAGGTCAGGGTTTTCCTCATAGAGTGGATTCGGTGGCTCGACGATATTCTGCAAACCACTGGTGTCCCAATCCACCGTGCGTCCATCGGAGGTGGAATAGAACTTCCAGGTTAGGGAGGAAGCACCCACATAGGTCTCCATCAGCAGCCAGTAGGGAGAATCATTTGTAAAAATAAAGTCTACCTGGGGGGCAAATACGGTAGCATCCAGGCCAGCCAGGTCTTGATCATAACCACCGCTGGCGGTTTGCTCATAATACCCTACACGGTATGCATGCGACCAGCGTGTGTTCACCTGGTAGCCCCCAAAGAAGACTGTGCGAAACAAGGTAGTGCTCACCTGGCAGACACCACCACCCACTCCCTGGATGGTGCGATCACCAAATATGATCAGCGCTTCTGCGTAGCCAGTATCCAGGCTCACATCACCCAGGGCGTCTGCCATGGAGAAAGATGCCCCAGGTGCCACCAGCAAGCCATGGAAGCGGGAAGCAGCTGTTGTGATATTCTGTTTACGTGAAGCGCTTGAGCCATAAAAATAGGATGTGTGCGCACTGGTCAGCTCGGTGATCCCAAGCGACTCAGCCGTGGCGTCATCCGTCACCGGTGGGTTGGTGGTCTGCATCACCAGGTTCACGGTGTGCTGCCCGGCGAGGAGCACCTGGTTAATTTGCTGCAAGCTTGAATCCACGTCCAATCCACGTCCAATGATCGCCGATTGGATCAGCTCGAGCTGGCGGGTGTCATCATTGAAGATGAAGCGAGCATTTTGCGGGTTGCGGGCAAGCGAAGGAGCGACATTCATCAGGAAAGTACGCAAAGCATCTGAGCTGAGTCCCACCTGGTAACTCTCACCGCTGTCTGTCTTAACTCGCTGAATGGTGAGCATTTCTGCCATTGCGGCAGGCTCGAAGGACCAGGGTCCCGGGTCACCTTCCTGTGGGTTGGGAATTTGTAATTTAAGGGGTGCAGACAGGATCTGCCGGGCCAGCTCTGCCTGGGCAGTTGCATCCAGGATCACCGGAGGTGTCTCGTTCACGACCAGGGGCACGAGACCGTCGGTCATGGTCTGCAGCTGGGTATCCAGGCTGGCAAGGGCGGCAGACACATCCAATGTACGCCCAACCTGCCCTGAATTAACTATCACTTCCACGCCATTGATCCCCAGGGTGGCTTCGATGATGGGATGGTCCACCTGCTGGGCTATGTCTTGCAGATAATTCTGCGCCATGCGCTGATCAAAGACAAATAATGGAGCCAAATTGACACCCGAGGACCAACCCTGCCACTGGTTAACCAGGCGTTCGGGCAGACTGCCAGCTCTTCCCATGTTATAGGCTACCAAGGCGGTGGTCTGTGCATCCAGGAACATACCCAGGTCTGCAGGCGTGGTGGTCCACAGGTTTGTCCCTTCCTGGAAAACAATCTTGCCCCGTTGGGGGTAATCCAATTGCTGAGTAAGCAACGGCGGCTGCCTGTTCGGTGGTCATGCCAGAAAGGTCCACACCCAACACAGTCACACCCGGGAATATGCGACCATCATATATATAGCCGTATACCCCGGGCAGCAATCCAACCAGCGCAACAAGCAATCCAAGACCAATCGCCAGAGACAAAATAGCCTGGCCTAAAGGCCTGGTGGTTACCGGATTAGATGATCGATGCGCCATGCTCGAATGTGAAGTGGTGTTTGATAACATAGGTTGATTTTACCAAATAGTCTGACAGGTTTCACTTGAAATAAGATAATTTTGCTAAGAATTGGATTAGTATATCTGTTCGATTGCTGGTAGGCATGCTTTAAGACGTATAATGACCTCAGCGGGTTCCAATATCTTAGGAGGAGCAATTTATGTACCATTTTTCAGCCAAACACAGCATCAGCACACTGGTTACCCATGTGGGTGAGGGTGATAATCCCCAACATACCCACGTAACCCCCATCTACCAGACCTCCACTTTTAATTTTCCAGATGTTGCCACAGGTGCCGGGATTGTCGCCCGCACAGAGCCAGGATATTACTACACCCGGCTGGGTAATCCCAACCTGGATCACCTGGCCAGAAAGATCGCCATCCTGGAAGGGCTCGACTTGATCCGGGCTCATCCGGAAGCAGATCCCGATACGACCGTTGCCGGGCAAATCTTCACCTCGGGCATGGCAGCGATTACCGCAGTGTTATTCTCACACCTCAAGGCGGGAGACACCATCGTCGCACAGGAAGCAGTTTACAGTGCCACATTTACCTTCCTGAAGGAAATTGCTCCTGCTTTGGGTATTCAGGTGGAGTGGGTGCGCGACACCAGCCAGAATGGATGGGAAGCCGCCTTCAAGGCTCATCCAGATGCCAGGCTGGCATATGCTGAAACCCCAGCCAACCCAACCATGGCAGTGGTTGACCTGGGAATGGTAGCACAGATTGCCCACCATCACGGTACCTGGTTGGCGGTGGATAATACATTCGCCACCCCTTATTGCCAGAGACCACTCAGCCTGGGGGCAGATATCGTGGTTCACTCGACCACAAAATTCCTCTCGGGGCATGGGGCACTCACCGGCGGGGCAGTGGTCAGCTCTCACCCCGATTACATCCACAAATCGCTGTATACCTTCGTCAAGGTGTTGGGGGGCATCCCCAGCCCATTTGATTCCTGGCTGGCGAACCTGGGCCTCAAGACTTTCGAGCTGCGCATGCAGCGCCACTGTGAGAACACTATCCAGGTAGCCCGTTTCCTTGCCAGCCACCCGGCTGTCGCTACGGTCCATTACCCAGGCCTGGAGCAGGACCCCGGCCATGAAATTGCTGCACGTCAAATGCATGCCTACGGTGGCATGCTATCCTTCGAGCTAAAAGGTGGCATGCAAGCTGGCATCCGGCTGATGGAGCGGGTGCGCCTGGCCACGTTGGCTGTTTCCTTAGGCATGGTGGATACACTGATCGAGCACCCCGCCAGCATGACCCACGGTCCGGTACCACGCGAGGACCGGATAAACCAGGGCATTACCGATGGACTGGTGCGCCTCTCGGTGGGGATCGAGAACCTTCCAGATATCCTGGCCGACTTGGAACAGGGATTGATGTGAACAAATTGCCTATTTAATGCGTCTTAAAGGGGAATGTTATAATCCAATTTAATATGAGAAGGTGAAACCCCTTCCTCAAAAGGAGAGAAACTAATGCGCTCCTACCATAGCCCGCGAGGAATACAAAGTAAGCCACCGGTCTACACGGTTATATTGTCAATCCTGATCTTGATCAGCCTGACCTGGCTGGCTGCGGGATGCAGCAAAAAGACACCCAGCCCCACAGCTCCACCCATACTCCCTACAGCCACACCCACACAGACTCCGCAGACCCTGCCTCCTGCCCTGGTGGAGACGGACCCGCTTCCGGGGGCGCAGATTGCGCTTAAAAAACCAATTACCTTCTATTTTAACCAGCCCATGGATCACCCATCCGTTGAGGGTGCCCTGAGCGGAGAGCCGGTGCTTTCAGGCAGCTTTACCTGGCGGGATGATTCGAGCCTCACTTTCACCCCTGATTCACCCTTCCTGCCTGGCACCTCTTTGACGATCATCATTGCCACCACCGCACAATCTGCCAAAGGCATGGCAATGCTGCAACCCATCAGCCTGTCTTACGCCACCGGTGATGCCCTGCGCCTGGTGCAAAGCCTGCCTGCGCATGGTTCAAAGGATGTCAATCCCACTTCAGCAGTCGTGGCAGCATTCAACCAACCCGTCGTAGCGCTGGGTGCCGACCCCGCCAGCCTGCCTGCCGGGTTCACCCTGACACCACAAGCAGAGGGACGCGGCGAATGGATCAACACCAGTACCTATATTTTTTATCCCCAGCCCGGTTTAGCCGGTGGAACATCCTACCAGGTCAACGTCAACCCTGACCTGACCAGCACCGATGGCTCCCCTTTGGAATCAACCGCAAGCTGGTCCTTCGACACCGTCATGCCGCGCCTGGTTTCCTCACAACCTGCAGACAATACCTACAACATTCGCCTGGACAGCACTGTACAGCTCAATTTTAGCTACTCGATGGATTCGGCCAGCGTAGAGGCGAATTTCTCCTTACAAAACCAGGATGGTCATGCCGTAAGCGGGCAGTCTACCTGGAATGAAGATTTCACCACATTCACCTTCACACCTACATCCTTGCTGCAGCGTGACGCTACATATTCTGTGGTATTGGGTGCAGCAGCTTCTGCTTTAGGTGGAACTCCACTGGGTGATGAGACCCGCCTGACCTGGTACACCGTCCCAGAGCTGGCCATTTATGGCAGCCAGCCGTCTGAAGGGGACGTCAAGGAAAATTACGCAGGAATTTATTTATACGTCTCATCGTACGTGCCTACGGATCATATTACCGATTATGTCACGATCACTCCAAACGTCCCCAACCTGGATGCCTGGATGGATGAAGGACAGATGACGCTCTCCTTATACGGCACTTTTGATCCTGAGACCGACTATGAAGCTTACTATCTCTCCGGATTTAACCGACTTGTGGGGTAGCCGTTTGGGAGAGACTTATACGCTGAATTTCCAGACCAGCGCGCTTGATCCGTCCGTCCAATTTTCATACAACCCTGACTCCACCTTCCTCACCACCGAGGATAGTGGTTTGATCGCCCAGGTGACCAACCTGTCTTCGATTCCACTCACCGTGGGCACGATGACCATCGATGACCTGGTATCGATGTACGGCGACACTGGATATGAGTTCCGGCAAAGCTTCATCCCGGGCGACGCAGATAGCTGGACCTTCTACACGGAAGTGCCACGCAACCGAGCCACTGTGGTTACCATCCCGGTCTTGCCGGATGGGCAACCGCGTTCGTCGGGACTGTATTTCATGCGGGTAAATTTACCCGATAACTTCGGTTACACCAACACTACCATCCTGGCAATCAGCCATTACCAAACCACCCTCAAACTCAGCCCAAGCGATGCCTTCGTTTGGGTGATCGACCTGGACACGAACACGCCCGCAGCTAACCTGCCGGTCGCAGTTTACGACCAGTCGGGGAAGATGCTCGCTTCCGGTGTAACAGATAATAGCGGAATATTTCAGGGCCCGATCAGTGCCTACCAGGACCCATACAATACCTCTTTTGCCATACTCGGGACACCGGGTGAGGATGATTTTGGATTTGCGGTTTCCAACTGGGATGACGGGGTCAGCCCGTGGAATTTTGATCTTAATGCAAATTACTACCCCTCGAAAACTTACGCTTATATCTACACCGACCGGCCCATCTACCGCCCTGGTGATACGGTCCATTTCCGTCTGATCGTGCGGCAGGTATCCAACGGGCGCTATACACTGCCGGACATCAGCTCCTATACACTGGCGCTCAATGATGCAATGGGGGAACAGGTGGCCATATTTGACCTGCCTCTATCGGCATTTGCTACAGCGAATGGTGAATACACACTGCCGACCGACGCCACACCGGGTACTTTCAGCTTGATGAAACCGGATGCCTACGACGGGATCTACTTCCAGGTGGCAGACTACCGCAAACCAGAGATCAACCTGCAGGTGGCATTCCAATCTACAGATGTGCTCAGCGGGTCGGCTCTCCTGGCAGAGGTCAATGCACGTTACTTCTTCGATGCACCCGCAGGAAACCTGCCTGTGCATTGGGTGCTGTATCGCCAGAACGCCTATTTTAATATCCCCAATTACCAGGTTGGACCGGTGGATACCAGCTGGCTGGATGTGTATAATTTTCACTTCGGTTCGGGTGGGCTCGGCATCCCCGTAGCTGAAGGCGATGGGCAAACCGACACAACAGGGCTGCTGAACTTGGAGCTGGCTGCTCCAGCAGAGAGCGGGCGCCAAAAGTACACCCTTGAGGTCACCCTGACCGATGAGAGTGGTCTGCCCGTAAGTGCGCGCAGCTCCATAAACGTAAACCCTGCCGATTATTATATCGGCGTGCACCCGGATGCCTGGTCTTTCCAGGCAAAATCGGAAGCTGGTTTTGACGTGATCGTGGAAGATTGGAATGGTGACCCGGCCGGGTCACACACACTTTCGGCTCAATTTCAACGCGTGGTCTGGGTGCGGAACGATCCATCGCCCGATACCTTAGGGTATGTCTTTCCCACTTACGTCCCCGAATACACGCCCATCGACAGCCGCAATATCACCACAGGAGCAGATGGCAAGGCTCGGGTGGGATTCACTCCCCCAGAGCCTGGCACCTACCAGCTGGACGTCTCCGGTGGTGGTACGCTTACCCAGGTCATTATCTGGGTGGCTGGAGAAGGCCAGGCAACCTGGCCTTCGCTTCCCAATCAGCGCTTGCGCCTGGTGGCTGACAAGGATATATATCACCCGGGCGATACTGCCCAGGTGTTCGTACCCAACCCGTTTGGAAGCCCGGCAATTGGCTTGATGACCATGGAGCGCGGCACGGTCATGCGCTATCAGATCCTGCAGCTCGATCCGGGTGGCAGCACCATCCCACTGGCACTCAGCAATGAGGATGCCCCTAACGTGTATATCGCCATCACCTTGCTGGGTCAGGACGATCAGGGCTACACGGATTTCCGCCAGGGATATGTCAACCTGACCGTCGACGTGTCGTTTGAGTATCTGAACCTGGAGCTTACCAGCCAACCTGTACGTACAGGTCCGGGCGAACCGGTGACATTTACCTTGCATATCACAGATTCAGGCGGCAACCCCGTCCAGGGAGAATTCTCGCTCTCCGTGGTAGACCTGGCAGTGCTCACCCTGGCTGAACCCAATGCAAAGGATATCTTCTCCGCCTTCTATGGGCAGCAATCACTCAGTGTGCGCACTGGCATCAGCCTGGCGGCTTCAGGCCAGCGCATGCGTTACATGCCTGGCGGAATGGGCGGAGGTGGCGGAGATGGACTCGCTGAATCGGTGGCGCGTGAGAATTTCCCAGACACGGCTTACTGGGAAGCCCAAATCGTGACCGATGCCAACGGTGAGGCTATGGTGAGCATGAATCTACCGGATAGTCTGACCACCTGGCAGGTGCTGGTGCGCGGCGTGACCAAGGATACCCTGGTGGGCGAAGCGCAGCTGGAGGTGATCACCACCAAGGACCTGCTGGTGCGACCCGTCACACCTCGCTTCCTGGTGGTGGGGGATCATGCCATGCTGGCTGCAGTGGTCCAAAACAACACTTTAGGCGAACTGCAAGGAAGCGTCTCGTTACAAACCACAGGTTTCCAGCTGGACGACCCAGGCAGCGCTTCCCAGCAAGTGACCGTTCAGGCGAACGGGCGCACCCGGGTGGAATGGTGGGGTACGGCGCAAGATGTTGCCAGTGCTGACCTCTTGTACACCGTCCAGGCGGGTGATCTGCAGGATGCGGTGAGGGTCGCAAAAGGTGCGTTACCCGTGCTGCGTTACACCGCCCCCCAGACCTTTGCCACCTCAGGCACCCTGGCAGATGGTGGAGAACGCCTCGAGCTGGTCAGTTTACCTCTGACTTTTGACGCCAATAGCGGATCACTCGATGTTGAGCTTGACCCCTCCCTGGCAGCAGCCATGATGGATGCCCTGGAGGCACTCGAAAATTATCCATACGATTGTACCGAGCAGATGCTCTCACGCTTCCTGCCCAACCTGGTGACGTATACCACCCTGCAAACCTTCGGGATTTCATCACCCGACCTGAAAGCTCGCCTGGACCGCACTCTAAACCAGGGTTTGGAGCACCTGCTTTCCCTTCAAAACTCAGATGGAGGCTGGGGCTGGTGGCAAGGAGACGAGAGTGATGAAACCATCACCGCATACGTGCTCTATGGACTGGCAAGTGCCAGGGAGGCTGGTATCACCGTCTCAGAAGATGCCGTCACGAAAGCTGTGAGTTATATCTCTTCCAACCTGATCACCCCCAGCCAGACAACCGAAGCCTGGATGCTTGATCGCCTGGCATTTGAAAACTATGCCTTGATGAAAGCCGGACCTGGAAACCCAACCAGCGCCAGCCAGCTCTATGATGTGCGCGACCAGCTCAGCCCATGGGCACAAGGGTTCCTGGCGCTTGTCTTGAATGCCTTTACACCGCACAGCCAGCAAGTGGGTATCTTGCTTTCAGACTTACAAGGTACCGCCATTCGCTCGGCGACCGGCGTGCATTGGGAAGCAGCCACACTCGATTGGCGCAATATGACATCGACGTTGTCCAACTCGGCCATAGTCGTGTATTCACTGGCACGGCTCGAGCCAGCTTCGACCATGCTGCCAGATGCGGTTAATTACTTGATGTCTAACCGCCAGGCGACTGGATTCTGGAGCTCCAGCTACGAAAGTGCCTGGATCCTGCTGGCGATTGGATGAGGTGATGAAAGGTACGGGAGAGCTGGGCAGCAATTATGCGTTCAGTGCCAGCTTGAATGGCACGCTGATTGCCGGTGGTCAGGCGGGAGGTGAAACCCAGCTTAACTCGGTGGCAACCAGCCTGCCTATCAGCATCCTGTATCCGAATGACCCAAATGCCCTGGTCATCCAACGTGACCCAGGCACAGGCCGGCTGTATTACACTGCTGCGTTGAATGTTTACCGCCCGGTGGAAGAAGTTGCCCCGCTTGACCGCGGAATCAACCTGCGGCGGGAGTACTTCCCGGCTAACTCTGACCTGGCGACTGCCACAGAGGTCAATACCACCCAGGTGGGTGACGTACTGACCGTCCGGTTGACCATCGTGCTACCGCACGATGCGTATCATTTTGTGGTTGAAGATTACATCCCGGCTGGGACTGAAATTCTCAACACCAACCTGAAGACCTCCCAGCTGGGTGAAACCGGTGAGCCAGGCCCCCTATTTGACCCACGGGACCCGTACAGCCATGGCTGGGGCTGGTGGCTGTTTGACTCAGCCCAGATTCACGATGATCACATCAGCTGGACAGCTTCTTACCTTCCCGCTGGCACCTATGAATTGACCTATAACCTGGTGATCCTGCAAGCAGGCGAGTATCGTGTACTGCCTGCCCGTGCCTGGATGTTCTACTTCCCCGAGGTGCAGGGTAATAGCGCAGGAGAAATATTGGAGATCAAACCCTGATAGTAAACCTCCCGTGGGTTCGATCCCGCGGGAGGTTTACTGAACCGTGCTGCCCTCTGATGAGCATAAACCTCGCCTCCGCTTCTCATTATGCCCAACGCGCCCTGGCTCACGCGAAGAGCCTGGCGTCAGGTCCGCGCGGTTCTGCCACAAGCGCTGAGAAAGGGGCAGCAGAATTTACCCAGGCACAGCTAAAATCCATCGGTATTGAAGATGTGAAATTACAACCCTTCCTCGGGCTGCGCTCCCTCTGGCTGTTTCTGGCACTCGCATTCGGTCTGGCATTAGTGGGGCATGCTGCCTTCTGGTTGCTTCGTAAGCCAGCAGGCGACCTGCCAGCACTACTCATCACGCTGCTGGCTTTTGGCCTGAGCGGTATCATGATCTGGCGCAAGTTCACCTTTCGCGACGATCCACTAAGAAACAGCCTGCCACACGCACCCAGCCAGAATGTGATTGCAGTCATTCCACCTGCGGGGGAAATGCATCAGCGGGTGGTATTGATCAGCCACCTGGACAGCCACCGTGCGGTTTTCTGGTTCGCCAACGATTTCCTGGTGAAGCTGTTTGCCGTCCTATCCTTCGTGACGCTGTATGGTGTATATCTGGCAATCCCACTGTACGCCCTGGCTGTTCTCACCCAGATGAAAATATTCGCCTGGCTTGGATTGGTCCTGGCGTTTTTCCACTTCCTTGGGTGGTTCAGCGGGGTAACTGCCGACCTGGGAAGGTATTCACCCGGTGCCAATGATAATGCCTCATCGGTTGGAACCATACTGGCACTGGCGGAACGCCTGAGCGGGCAACCCCTGCAGCACTCCGAAATCTGGCTGGCGTTCACCGGCTGTGAAGAATCGGGTTGTGATGGCATGCTTGCCCTGATCAAAGAATATGGGAACGTGCTCAGAGAAGCCCTATTCATTGATTTTGAAATGGTGGGAATCGGGGATGGATTGAGTTATATCCGGGAGGAGGGAAATATGCGCAGGCGGCGCATACCCCAGGAAGTCGAGACCATTTTGAAAGAAGTGGGCGAGCCTTATGGGTTGCACCCCGTCAGTACGCCACCGGTTGGAGCATTCACCGAGGCTGGCACCTTATGGGAACATGGTTTCAAGGCTGCCTGCCTTTCGGCCTATAACCATGGGTCACCCATCCTGCCTGAATGGCACCGCCTGACAGACACCCCAGAACGCCTGCAGAGTACAACCCTGGAGCGGGTTCACTCACTGGCGTGGGATCTCCTACAAAGGCTCGACCAGCGAGGGGCTTGATTTTAGTTTGCGGTTGAAAAAAACACTCTCCAGCGAATAGATCAGCAACGCCAGCCAGATGATGCTGAACCCAACCAGCCTGGCCATTGGGAATGGCTCAGCATAAACAAACACCCCCAACAGGAATTGGAGGGTTGGAGTGATATATTGGATAAAACCGAGCGTCGAAAGGGGGATATTTCTGGCAGCATATCCGAAGAGAATCAGCGGGATTGAGGTGACTGGACCTGCGAGGATCAACAGCAGGGTGATTACCCACCCCTGGTGAGCAAATGCACCCACCCCAGCCGATTCGCGGTAGACCAAATAAACCAAAGCGGGTAAGAACAGCACCATCGTTTCCAGGCTGAAACCGTGCATGGATTCCAGCTTAGCAGTCTTCTTGATCAACCCGTACAACCCAAAGGTGAAAGCCAACACCAGGGAGATCCACGGCAATGAGCCATAACTCACCGTCAGGTAGACCACCCCGAGCCCGGCAAGGACCACTGCAGCCACCTGACCGCCACGTAATTTCTCGCCCAGGAAGATCACTCCCAAGAGAAAATTTACCAATGGGTTGATAAAATAACCCAGGGAAGCTTCCACCACAAACCCTTCATTCACTGCCCAGATGTAAGTGTACCAATTGAAGGCAAGTAATATCGCCGCCAGGGTATAAATCAGCACCGTTTTGGGGTTACGTAAAGCCTCACTCAGCCAGCGCCATTCTTTCTGCAGTGTCAGGATAGCGACAACGAACAGCAACGACCAGAGCATGCGGTGCGCCAGGATCTCGATAGCCGGGTCTTTTTCGAGCAACCTCCAATAAACAGGGAAGAGGCCCCAAAGGGTATACGCGCCAATGCCTGCCAGGACGCCCTTATTCATTTGGCTTCCATGGCTGGCATTTTTTCCAGATAAGCGTTGAGTAATTGGACCGCTTGCTCGGGTGTGCCATAGCTGCGAACGGTAAGATGGGGATCAGGGTTACCCAGGATCATCTTCGAGACTTTACGCCCCTGGCGATGAAGGCAAAAGACCGGTTTCCCGTGGGAGAGGGCATAACCAATCTCATAACCCACGCCATGGGAGGGCGTGCTGATCTCGGCCAGCAGCAAGTCACAACCGGCAATCCAGGCGACGTCGCGGGCATACACCTCCTCAGGGATGACCACGCCTTCCAGGGGGATGACTTCAGGGCTGGCCAGCAAGGCGGTTGGCACATGGTGACCGAATTCCTGCATGGCAGCCACCAATTTTTGATACACCAGCTCATCTTGACGACCGCCGGTGATTGAACAGGCAAAATATATGTTCATGCCAGAGCACCCTCGCGGCTGAACTGCGTCTCGTAAAGATGGGTATACAACCCACCCAGGGCTAAAAGCTCCCGATGAGTCCCACGCTCGACAATCTGTCCCCGGTCAAAAACGAGGATCATATCCGCAGCCAGGATCGTGCTGAGACGATGGGCAATCACGATGTTGGTTCGCCCGGCCATGACTCGTTTGAGTGCCTCCTGGATAAGCAGCTCTGATTCGCTATCCAGGTTGCTGGTAGCTTCATCCAGAACCAGGATGCGCGGGTTTTTAAGGATGACTCGGGCGAGGGCTACACGCTGCTTTTCGCCTCCGCTGAGGCGATACCCGCGCTCGCCCACGATGGTATCATAGCCATCCGGCAGAGCTGATGACAAAATCGTGAATATTAGCCGCCTGAGCGGCCGCTTCCAGCTCCGACTGGGTGGCATCTAGCCTGGCATACAATAGATTCGTCCGGATGGTATCGTGGAACAGGTGGTTTTCCTGGGTGACCATACCAATCTGGTCGGAAAGTGAATCGAGGGTCACATAGCGCAGGTCGTGATTATCCAGCAGTATGCGCCCTTCGCTTGGGTCATACAGGCGTGGGATCAGATAGGTGAGCGTGGTCTTGCCCGCCCCACTCGGACCGACCAGGGCAACGAGCTGCCCGGGCGAAGCCACAAAACTGACATGCTCCAGCGCATTCAAACGGGCTTGACTGCGGGGAATCTCTTCCTCATCTATGCCAGAAGAACCATCAGATTCTTTGCCATCTTTGCTTTTCGGTTCTTCAGGCCCTCCGGAGAGGGCGGCATCGACGTTATCCATCCGTCCAAATCGTTTTACCGAGCTGAGCAAGGCCTTTTCATTTACCTCATATCTAAAGGTGACATTCTCGAAGGTCAGCTCGCCGTTCACACCCGTCAAAGCAAGTGCATCTGGTGCTTCGGCGATATCTTGCGGCAGGTCAATCACCTCGAAGACGCGCTCAAAACTGACCACAGAGGTGGCGAAATCCACCGGTGCATTGGTCAGCCCTGCAAGGGCACTGTACAGGCTGGACATGTACGCCCCAAAGGCAACGATAGTACCGATGGTGAACGCATTTTGCATCACCAAATAACCTCCAATGCCATACACCAGGGCCGTCCCGACCGCACTCACCAGGCCGATGATGATAAAGAACATAGCGCCAAGCACTGCGCGGTTGATGCCCAGATCACGCACCTGGGCAGCACGGCTTTCGAAACGCTTCACCTCCGTTACGGTCCGTCCAAACAGCTTGACCAACAGTGCCCCACCAATGTTGAGAGTTTCGTTCATGGTGGCGTTCATTTGGGCATTGGCTTCCATCTGCTGGCGTGAAATGTTGCGCAGCCGCTCCCCCATGCGCCTGGCAACCAGGATGAAGAGTGGCAGGATGATAATGCTGATCAATGTCAGCCGCCATTCCAGGGTCAGCATGACGGACAGTACTGCCGCTGCCTGGATGATATTGGTGATGATGTTTACAATGGTGTTACTGATCGCGTTCTGCGCACCCACCACGTCATTGTTCAGCCGGCTCATCAGCTCACCGAGCCTGGTATTGGTGAAGAAGTGCAACGACATGCGCTGTAAACGGGCATATAATGCCACCCGCAAGTCATAGATGACCCCCTCACCTACCATGGCGTTCAAGCGGCGCTGGACGATGCCGATAGCGCCTCCAAAAGTGGGGATGAGAAGCAATATCACCGCCAGAAGGACCAGGCGTGACAGGTTGCCGGAGGGGATGGTCTTGTCGATCAAGTCACGCAAGACCAGCGGTGTCAGCAAGGTGAGGCCGGTTGAGAACAGGATCAACACCAGCATGCCGGTGAGCTGCCAGCGGTATGGTTTTGAGTAGCCCAATACGCGGCGTAACAACCCAACCGTGACCTTGGGTTTTTCACCGGTTGAGCTCAAGTATGAAAACCATCCACCACCATGGAATCCCATTAACACCTCACTTTCAAGAACGAAGGGTTATTATACATCTATTGACGCGCGCCTGAATTTGTGTGATACTTTATCCATCTGGTGGAATCACCACCTTCCCTGTGCTATCCCACCATATAGGAGGTGATGTCAGCCATGTCAAGTGATAGTATAAGACACAGCGCTGCGGCATCCCTCCTCCTGATTGGATAAAGATGCTGCAGCGCGCCGGGGAGCCGCTTACAAGGCGGCTCTCTGTGTTTTAAGTTCATACACTTTATCAAGCAGCTGCTCTAAAGGCAATTCGGTCAGGGAACTTAATTGAAAATCCGCCTGAGAAATGTCCAGACGGCGGGTCAGCTTATTGGGAACAGCGACACAAAATAACCCGGCTGATTTGGCAGCACGGATGCCGAGGGGTGAATCTTCCAGGGCGAACGCATCATCGGCACTCACGGATAGCCCACTCAGAGCTGAGAGATATACCGATGGATCGGGTTTGAAGCTGTGAACATCATCTGATGTACGTATGCAATCAAAGCAATCCAGCAGACCGATGCGGGTGAGATGCCCTGATCACCCAGCGGGTTGGCGAGTTGGAGGCTAAACCAATTTTCAGCCCCAATTGCCTGGCATCGCGAAGATAGATCTCCGCTCCCGGTAATATTGGCTGTGCCTCGATCAATGCGTTCTCGCTTGCCTGACGTATTGGCTCAACAGTCTCCCAATCCACCGGGTGATTCAATAACCTTTCCAGCTCCAGCTGGGGGTCAAAGTCACCATGGGTGGTGCCGATTACGGCTGACCAGGTGGAAAATGGGAGTGAAAAACCGAAAGATTGATAAACCTCCACCCAGGATTGGTAGGTGGGTTCCTCCGTCTCGAGGATTAAGCCATCAAAATCAAATATAAGCGCACGGATCATATACCAGCATCTCCCTGTAAAAACTCAAGAAGCAATTATAATGGGATAACACGATAATACGGACTGAAAACACATGAAGACACTATTTCTCCTGCGACACGCCAAATCCAGCTGGGATCAGCCTGAAGTGCATGACCACGACCGGCCGTTGAACAAAAGGGGTAAAAAAGAAGCTCCCATGGTGGGCAAGTATCTGAAAGAGAATGACCTTGTTCCTGACCTGATCTTGAGCTCTACTGCCCGGCGGGCTCATGATACTGCTCTGGCAGCTGCCGAAGAGAGTGGCTTCCCCGGAAAAATTGACTTGTATCAGGACCTGTATATGTCCGACACGAGCTGCTACCTGGACATCCTGCGCTGTCTTCCAGATGAAGCCAACCGGGTATTAGTGGTAGGCCACAACCCCGACCTGGAAGGACTGCTGACCTTGTTAACCGATGTGACCCATCACATAACTACCGCGATGTTGGCACAGGTGGACCTGCCCATCTCCAGCTGGCAGGAACTGAGTGAAGCCACAGACGGTCGATTGAAAAATTTTTGGTCGCCGCGCGTAAAATAACCCCCTTATCACCTGTTGCTGCGCTTGATCAGGCTACCTACCACCATCAGAACCACCCCTCCAGCGGCAAGAACAATAATCGCGATCACCAGGATGCTCCCCAGTGGGTCTGCGCTTGATTGAAGCGCCACTTTCTGTGCCGGCTCTACCAGGGTGGCTAAGCTGGTGACAACCGGCGTTGAGGTGGGTGTAGCCGTTCGAGTTGGATTGCGTGTGGGTGTTGCTGCCCGGGTGGGTGTGGTGGTGGCAGTGGCGGTGCTGGTGGGGGCAGGCGTGCCGGCACGCTGGATGAGCAACTTATCGCCCACGTAAATATCATCACTGGTGAGGTAATTCAAATCCTTTATTTCAACCACGAGCACCCCATATGCCTTGGCGATATCGATCAACGTCTGCCCCGATAGGACGGTATGCACGATTGATCCGTCCGGCATGGGTGTGGCGGTCTGGACCAGGTAGACGGGGATGGCAGTTGGTCCACCGGGAGTGGATGTGCTGAGAGCAGGAGCTGCTGGAGGGTTATAGTTGCTTCCACTAGCTCCAGACGCCACATCGATCGTATAGTACACAAAACCATTCGCCACCGACACCCCCGCCCCAATTTGCTGATAATTGGACCCCAACATGGTTTGGATATGCGGGGCATCCCCAAGCCACCACGATATGACCGTATCAATGGTCATGTCAGTACCACCAGCAATATTCTCGGAAATGTAAAAAGATGCCCCACCCGCATAGCCGGCAGCGGTAGCCCGGTCTATCGGGACGTGTGCCTCCAGCGCCAGTGTGGGTCACGTCGCCGATTGCAGCTTGATAATCACTGTGCGCCTGGGCAATGGACATTAATATGCCGTCTGTTTGGTAGGAAGGCAGACCATTGGCCACACGCAGGTTGTTGACTGCATCGATCAGGCTGTACGGATCGCCGGCCTGAGCACTGCCGCGCATGGCACTCCCCAGCAGCACGGGCAGGACGAGCATAAATGTCAGACAAAAATGGATCAGTTTTCGCTTCATGAGCTCATGCGAACATTCGGACTGGCTTAGATTGCCCGATGTACCAACGCCCCTCCCCGCTCTGATATGTCAACTCGTAAATCCGCCCATTCGATAGCATGACCAGGATATGCTGACCAACTTCGTCCACCCAGCGCCGACCGGTGGATTCCACCCGATGAACGCCACCTTTCCAGGTGAAGTGCAATGGGGTAATCATGCCGTGTTGGTCAAAACGGACGGTGACTTCGATGGGTTCCATGTGTTATCAACGATAATTTTCTAGTTTTACGAAAGGTTAGACAAAAAAGCCAATCTCGATCATGCTTGATCTTTCTGCAAATACTCCGCGAGTAGATTAAGCGCTGCCTGGGCGGATTGCTCTTTGACCGCGAGCCTGTTTCCGGGCCATAGGAAGTGCCTGGCATACTCTTCTCTGGGTGAGCTGAGCCCAATCCAGGTGGTACCCACGGGTTTCTCGGGCATACCACCACCGGGTCCGGCAATCCCGGTGACAGAAATACCAATATCGGCCGCTAGGGCGAGGCGAACACCATGGGCCATCTCCATGGCGATTTCTGCGCTGACGGCTCCGTATTTCTCCAGGGTGCCCCAGCTTACCCCCAGCAAGCGTACCTTGGCTTCATAGGCATAGGCAGTTACACTGCCCATGTAATATGTGGATGAGCCGGCCACGTTAGTCAACAGGTGGCCGATCAGCCCCCCTGTGCATGATTCAGCTACTGCCAGGCGCAGCCCACGTTTGCGTAATAACTCACCTACCAAGACCTCTAGCAGCGGTTGTTCCAATACATTACTCCACGATGCTTTAGAAAGAGCATACCACATCGGTTGGCGCTATTATACAACACCCGGCAGGCAGTATCGGATTAGAGTGATTTTATAAACCCCCACCGTCCCTTATCTCCTGCCCTCAACAGTGATAAAATCGAAGCCCGATGGAAATTAGTGAACATCTTCTAGGCATTCTAAACACCGCCCCGCTCAAACCTGGCTGCTATCTGATGAAGGATGTGGATGGCAAGGTGATTTACGTTGGTAAGGCAGTTAACCTGCGCAACCGCCTGCGCTCGTATTTCCACAGCAGTGCCCAGGAAGACCGCAAGACGCGCAAATTGGTGAACCACATCACGGAGATCGAGTGGATCATGGTCGGTTCGGAACTCGAGGCTTTAATCCTGGAGATGAACCTGATCAAAAAGCACCGACCGCACTATAACGTCCGCCTGGTCGATGACAAGAGCTACCCATATATCAAAGTACATTGGAACGACCCCTTCCCCAAGTTAACGGTGACACGCCAGATGGTGCAGGATGGCTCGCGCTATTATGGCCCCTACACCAGCGTATGGGCTGTTCACCAAACGCTGGATGTTTTGCGCCATATCTTTCCCTACCTGACCTGCGACCGGGTGATCACCGGGAAGGATGAGCGGGCATGTTTATATTACGATATCAAATTGTGCTGCGCACCCTGTATTGGCAAGGTTGACCAGGCTGGCTATCGCCAGATGATCGATGACCTGGGACAATTCCTGGAAGGGCACACTGAGCCAATTGTCTCGCGCATGCGCATCGAAATGGGTCAGGCTGCGGAAGAATTGCTATTTGAGCGTGCAGCCACACTGCGCAATCAAATCCAATCCATCGAAAAGGTGGTGGAGAAGCAAAAAGTGGTCTCCAGCGATTATATCGACTCGGATGTAATTGCCATGGCACGCTCGGATGGTGAAGCCTGTTTGCAAGTTTTCTTCATCCGTAATGGCAAGCTGATCGGTCGGGAATATTTCCTGATGGAAGGGGCTGAAGAAACACCTGACAAGGAAGTTATTGGCGACTTCATAAAACAGTTTTATAACCAATCCCCGTCTGTCCCGGCGCAAGTGCTGCTTCCGCAAGAGATCGAGGAAATGCATATCATCCGCGAATGGCTGAATACCAAACGCGGAGGTAAAAAAGTGGAAATCCGCATCCCGCATGCTGGACCTCAACAAGAGCTGATCCAAATGGCAGCCGAGAATGCCAGCGCTACCCTGGAAGCACTGGAGGCACAGTGGCATGCCGATACCCACCGCCAGGAACAGGCACTGGCAGAGCTCATGACTGCGCTAAACCTGACTGCCATTCCCAACCGCATCGAGTGCTTCGATATATCCAATACGCAAGGGACGGCAGCAGTTGGTAGCATGGTGGTCTTTGGGCAGGGTGTGCCGAAGAAGAACCTTTACCGGCGTTTTAATATCCGCAGTGTGGTCGGTCCGGATGATTTTGCCAGCATGGAAGAAGTGCTCACCCGCCGGTTCAACCGCTGGAAAGCTGCCCAAGAGCTGGCTGAGGCACCAGGCGAAAAGCCTGACCCCGCCTTTGCAATCCTACCCGACCTGCTGATCGTGGATGGGGGAAAAGGCCAGCTGAGCCGGGCAGTGAAAGTGCTGCAGGCGTTTGAGCTTAGCGGTAAGTTCTTTGTAACCGGTCTGGCGAAGCAAAACGAGGAGCTGTTTGTACCGGATCAATCCATGCCGATTATGCTACCGCGTCACTCTCAGGCCTTGTATTTGATCCAGAGAGTACGCGATGAGGCCCATCGCTTTGCCATCACCTCCCACCGCAATCGGCGCGACAAAGCCGGGGTGGCTTCTATATTGGATTCCATCCCGGGGATTGGTCCCACCCGGCGGAAAGCACTGCTCGCTCACTTTGGCAGCTTACAAGGTATCCGGGAAGCTTCGCTCGAAGATATCCAATCGGTGAAAGGGATGAACTTGAAATTAGCCCAGGCAGTGAAAGAAAGCATATGAGTGCTGGGAGACAGGTGGATTTCTCATGTTCCATGGAGGTACAAGAGCTCCGCGGCATGTGGACTTTGCTAATCGTCACTCCCATGGTTAAGGTTACAATAATGGGATTCTGAGCAACATTGTTTTATAATAATGAGGTTATAATCGGTAACCAGTAAGGAGCAAGTTATGGCGAAAAAGAAAACGCTTTCCAAGGGCCAGCAACGTTCAATGCGCACCCAGCAAATTGTGATGGGTGTGATTGGTGTCATGGTAATCCTGGCCATGGTCCTCTCGCTGATCGTACGTTAGATTGCTGACAATCGTCCCATCGTCTACATTTCAGACTTCAACAAATTTGGTCATGCCGTACTGCAGGTTGTCTGCATACCTGCTTATCAGGAATAAGCTAATCAGGAGCCGAGGTCACCATCGTGGGATAGAGGTGATATAAAGAGCTATCATTTAACCAACGGTGGAAGGCTGCTTGAAGCCCGTCTATGGGGGAAATATTTTATTGATGTTTAATGATGGATCAACATACTGTCCGAAGGTTGCGGCTTGATTAATTTTCTGTAAAATGGGCGCACCATCAAGCATGAGTAGTATAATAAATACTTGCAGATTGCGGATTTTATTCAATATATGTTGTCCCGGTAGAGAATCGATGTCCAATGGTCTCGCGAAATAGCTTGTTGTGGCTTGTTTTGTTCGTTCTGGTGTTTTCTGGTTCCGCTTCGGCGGCAGCTCCAGAAGAAGACCCGGCCTGGGAGCTTATCGCCCCGGGGATCGAATTCCGCCTATTCCAGCTACCCGATCCCAATAACGTCTTCGTAGCGCGCATGGATCGAAATAACCCCAGTGTGACGCTGGAAAGCAGTATCGCCCAGGGAAAATTAATGGAAGGCAGGGAAACGGTCAGTGGGATGTACGCGCGCTATAACCAGGCGCTCAATTACTGGGGCGGCAATGCCAACCCACCCACATGGGGAATGCGCAACCAGGTGGTCGTGGCAATCAATGGCTCCTATTTTGATCTAGCCAATGGTGTCCCCCAAGGTGGGCAGGTGCAGTCTGGATGGTACGCCAAGCCCTATGATAAATTGGGCGGTTGGGGTGGTTTTGCCTGGAAGCTGGATCGTACAGCATTCATTAGTGAGTGCCTTTACCATAACCCCGAGAAACAGTTTATTACTTATCCCGCCACAGGCCAAACCCAGCGGTTCGCAGATATCAACGACCCACGCGGGGAGAATGAGCTGGTAATTTTCACACCCCAGTTCTTAAGCCGGACGGGCACGATCGACGCTGGGGTGGAAGTCCTGGTTGAGATGACCCGCCCCACCATGATCCTGCCCGAGCCTGCTCACGCATCCGGGATTGTACGCAAGATATATACTAATCAAGGGAATAACTTGATCCCTTTTAACTATATCGCCCTATCCGCCAGTGATGCCGCCGCCCAAACCCTGTTGGAGAACGTTCAGGTAGGCAGTGAGATATGGGTTTCGCAGGAAATTACCTCCTACGAGCGTGACTGTGTGACGCCTTATTCGCTCAGCTGGACAAAGACCTACGCCAGTATCCAGGGTGCGTTTTTCTTCCTAAAAAATGGACAGGTCCAGGATTTTAGCGATCCTGGTGCCGTCATCCACAACCCACGCACCGTAATTGCTTTTAATGATCAATATATATACTTCCTGGTTGTGGATGGCAGGGATCCACTGCATAGTGTTGGAATGACGATTAAAGAGCTGGCTCTGTTTGCCCGTGATATCCTGGGCAGCACCTGGGGTGTGGCACTGGATGGGGGTGGCTCCTCAACCATGGTGATTAATGGTCAGGTAGTCAATAACTCTTATTGCAATCATTTTTCGTGCGTGGCCACCTACTCCAACTACCTCCCATTAGCCTCACGTAGTGGCCTTGTGGGGCAGACTGCTCTTCCATTCGAGGGTGATGTGGTGATCAGTTCACCGGCGATTTTCGAACGGGAAGTGGGGAATGGGATGTTAATGGTGATCGTACAACCGGGAGAATACTCTTCTGCTTTTACGCCTGGCGATTCAGTGACAACAACCTCGGATACTGAAATGCGTTTGGGACCGGGGACGAATTACGCCAGCTTTACTACCATACCAAAGGGCAAAACGGGCAGCATTTTGGAGCAGATGAACGGTCTGGAAGGCGTGCGAGCAAAGTCGACCTATTGGTGGTATGTAGACTTTGAAGGTGTCACCGGTTGGGTGCCGGAAGGCGCACTGGTAAATCAGGGAGCGGAATCAGGTCCGTTAGGTTGGTTCAATTACCATTAGCATCGTGGGGATGTACATTCTGCCGCACGCATCGAGGTGATTTTTTACGCAGTCGATTGAGTTACTCAACTTGTCGAAAGCATCTTGGATAAAATGAAAGCGATGAGCACAATCCAGGATAGGGTAAGTCAGTTTTTTGTTGGATTCTATGCGTGGACAGTCACAGTCTATTTCGGTGCGGTCTTGCTTGACACCGTCTACGCCAGTTGGGTTCCTGAGGCGACAGCAGCATTCTCCACAGTATCGGACTTCCTGCTGAAAATCGGTATGGTATCTTTTATTGCAGCTGTTGCTGCAATAGCACTCTCATGGAAATTGAGTACAGCCCGGAACTATTTCATCGCCAGCTTTGTCGTCATGCTGTTTGAGTTTTTGATCCCTTTATTTTTATCTCAATTCATAAAGGTTACGGACACTCCGGGATTGACCACCGCAATCAGAATTATCATCAACGGCGCAGCATCTGTCCTGGCCATGCTTGGGTTGCACAAATTCTATCGCCAGGAGTAATTCATTGAACTAAAAGTGCACGGCTGGCAGAAGAATTTTTCGAGCTAAAACTTATTCTGTTTTACTCCACCATCTCAATAAACAATACTGAAACAATAAAAAACTATACCCCTCAGATGTACGCTAGTTGGAGATTGATATCAGCATCCAATGATTCTATTAAATTCCAGAGAGTGCCCCTCTCACTCCAAGGATGCAGCATCTCGCCTAGCTGTGGGTAAAGGAAGCCAGACCCTTCATCAGGCTACAATATAGGGATTCTGAGGAACGATGTTTTATAATATAGAATGCTGTCATCAAAATGAGCCACATATCCTTTTTCTGGCTGCTTGGCTGGACTGCTACCACCTGACCCGGGGACAGGTGATGCGGTGGGTTTGCCGCTCTCAGCCTGTTTGATCTCAAAGTCTGATAAGTTGAGTTTCTTCCCATCCGGTACCTGCCGCGAAGCCTGTCTGGATCTGTTCTACCTTGTGTTCCCTGAGGCTCTGGTCATGTCAGGGCTGCCGTACCCCCATCCGTGTACAGCTTCTTGATACCTGTCCGTTCTTTCAACTCAGGCAGGGCTTCTGCTAGCAGTTGGGTGTCGTCTGTATTGTTGGGTGCCACCTGAACCTTGGTCACCAGCTGCAGTTCATTCTTGGGATCACAGGTCTCGTGATGTTGGAGACATAGCCTTTGTAGTGCTTCTTTCCCTTGGTGCGGAAGCTGGCTTCAGGTCATCTACCGATTGCAGACTGTCTGAACTGAGTTCTGTATTTTCTTTAGGACGTAAAGTATGCTCTTCAATAATTCCGAAGCGCAGAGCAGTGTCCATCCGCTGAACTTATTAGTACCGAAGAAGGAGGTTTGCATTGGCTACCTCGGTGAATATTGAAGAAAAATCTTCCATCAGGAGAAGCCTTTCGTTCACCCAGCAACATAATTTCCAAAAAACACTCAATGAGCGTGTTAGTGCCTATCTTCGCGATAACAACCTCCCCAGTCGCGATGTGCCAGCTATGTACCTCAAAACGGCAATCGCGCTGGCCTGGTGGTTGGGTACGTACTTGCTTTTACTGCTCGGCCATTTTTCCCCGCTGGTTAACATTGCCCTGTGCCTGATGTGGGCCATGGCCATCGCCTCCGTCGGCTTCAATGTCATGCACGATGCCAGCCACAGCGGTTACTCCAATAATCCGCGCGTAAACCGGCTGATGAGTCTCAGTGGTGAGCTGTTGGGGATGAGCGGGTTCCGCTGGCGCACCAAGCACAACGTGTGGCATCACACCTACACCAACATCGCCGGCTTTGATGACGACGTCGAGACTTACGGTACATTGCGCCTGACACCCCGCGCAGCCTGGAAACCGCTTTACAAGGTTCAAGCCTGGTATTTCCCGCTAGTGTACGGCATGATCGGTTTCGACTTCATCATGCGCGACTTCATGATGGTGTTGTTTGGCAAGTCAGATGCCAACCACGTTTATCCGAAGATGAAGGGGGCGGACAAGGTCATATTTTGGGCTGGCAAGTTGTTCTACTTTGTGACCATGTTCGCACTTCCCCTGCTGGTCTTCCCGTGGTGGCAGGTGCTGATTGGCTTCCTGATTGTAATGCTGACGGTCGGTATCGTTATGGGTGTGGTCTTCCAGCTCGCCCACATCAACCCCGCGGCTGCGTTCCCGGAGCCGGTGGGCAACCCGCCGCACATCGACAACGAGTGGGCTGTGCACCAGGTCGAGACGACCGTGGACTTCGCACCGCACAACCGGCTGCTGAATTTTTACATCGGTGGGTTGAATTACCAGATCGAGCATCACTTGCTGCCGCATATTTGCCACTTGAATTACCCGCGTCTCGCGCCAATCGTGCAGGCGACGTGCGCCGAGTTCGGTGTGCGTTACACCTGTTATGCCACATGGCGCGAGGCCTTCGTTGCCCACTGGCGTGAGTTGCGCCTGCTTGGGTCTGACCTTGCTCGATAAAGTTAGGTAAAAAATATACCTGTCTTGCTGTAATTACTCACCATCAAAATAATGATCACCACATCGCATAAGAATGTTGATCCAATATTTTCGAAAAATAGGGATATGCGAGGGCGTAGCCCGAGCGTAGCCCTATTTTTCGATCAATCTCCCCTCCACCGCTTTGCGGTGGAGGGGCAGGGGTGGGGGTCTGAGGTATTACATCTCGCTATATTGTCTGACAAACACCTGAGGGATTGTTACACTATTCATAAATCGGTGAATTAAATAAAAAGTGGGCGGTTACATTCACCGCCCACTTTACTCATTTGATCAAGTCTAGAACAAACCTAGCACACGCCCGGTTTCCAGATCCAGGTCCACATCATAGAAGACGGGACGGGTCGGCAGACCCGGCATGGTGCGCATCTCGCCCAGCAGCGGATACAGGAAGCCGGCACCCACCGAAGCGCGGATATCGCGGATGGGGATTTTATATCCTGAGGGCACACCCTTCCTGGCGGGATCATGGCTCAGGCTGAGGTGCGTCTTCGCCATGCACAAGGGGAGCTTGATCGAAGCCTAGCCGGTTGTAGAGCTCGATCTTCCTCTCGGCTTCCGGCGAATATTCCACTCCGTCTGCGCCGTAGATCTGGGTGCAGATGGTCTCGATCTTATCTTTGATCGACATTTCGAGCGGGTACAGGAACTTGAAGTTGGTCGGTTTTTCAGCCGCCTTGATGACGGCCTCGCCCAGCTCGACCGCCCCTTTACCACCCTCCATCCAGTGACGGCAGACGACTGCATCTTCGGCACCTGCTTCGACGGCTGCCTGGCGGATGAGCTCCACTTCTGCATCGGTATCATCCTTGAACGAATTGACTGCCACCACCACATTCACACCATACTTCTTGGCGTTGCGGATGTGGTACTTGCATGTTCCCCAACCCGGCGCGTAGCAGGTCCAGGTTCTCGGTGGTATAGGCATAATCCAACGGCTTGCCTGCCACCACTCTGGGTCCACCGCCGTGCATCTTCAGCGCTCGCACGGTAGCCACAATGACCGTCACCTGCGGAATTAGACCCGAGGTGCGGCATTTGATATCGAAGAATTTCTCCATGCCGATATCGGCACCAAAGCCCGACTCGGTCACTACGTAATCTGCCAGCTTCAGTGCGATTTTGTCGGCGATGATCGAGTTCTGCCCGTGGGCAATGTTGGCGAAAGGTCCGGCGTGGACGAAAACCGGTGTGCCTTCCAACGACTGCATCAGGTTGGGCATGATGGCGTCCTTCATCAGGACGGTCATTGCCCCCGCCACACCCAGGTCTTCAGCGGTGATGGCATCCCCGGCTTTGCTCGTTCCGATCACAATCCGGCCCATTCGCTCACGCATATCGGCCAGGTCGGCAGTCAATGCCAGGATAGCCATGATCTCGCTGGCGACGGTGATGTCGAAACCGGTCTGGCGCTCATTACCGGCTTCTTCCGGACCCTGCCCAACGGTGATCGAACGCAGCAGGCGGTCGTTGGTATCCACCACACGCCGGAAGGTAATGTTATCGGCGTCGATATCCAGCCGGGCAAAGCGCTTGCGCTCCTCAGGGGTTAGCTCGTTCGGATCGGTCTTATTAATCCCCAGTTTCTTCAGCCGGCGTAACATGGATATGGAGAACCGTCGGGCACCCAGTTTATCGGGCGGGCACAAGGCGTTGAACAGCTTCTCATCGTCTGGCGTGGCTCTTTCATGCAGCAAGCGGGCATCGATGGCAGCCGCCAGCAGGTTGTTGGCAGCGGTAATCGCATGGATGTCGCCGGTCAGGTGCAGGTTGAAGTCTTCCATGGGCACCACCTGGCTATACCCACCGCCGGCTGCACCACCTTTAATGCCAAAGGTCGGGCCCTGCGATGGCTGGCGGATGCAGGTGAACACTTTCTTGCCCAGGAATGCCCCCAGTGCCTGGCTTAAGCCCATCATGGTCGTGCTTTTGCCCTCGCCGAGCGGGGTCGGGGTAATCGCGGTGACTTCGATGTATTTGCCATCGGGTACATCCTTGAGGCGCTCCAACACACTCAGACGCACCTTGGCTTTGAACTCACCATGCATCTCGAGTTCCTCGGGCAGCAGACCAACTTCCTCCGCAATCACCGAGATGGGTTTGAGCGTGGCTTCCTGTGCGATATCGATGTCCGACGGGACAGGGAAGCGCAGATTCAGCTTTGATGGGGTAAATGGACGTGAACCACCTTTAGAACTCATTGCAAGATTCCTCCTTAATGAATTGTGATGATAAATATATGGAATACAGCCATTGTATTGTGACAAAAAAAAACCTCGAACGCAAGGGACGCTTATCCCCCTCTATAAGTGCCAAGTGTCACAAGTTATCCAGATTTTTTACCAGATAGTACTCGCCACGCTCAAACCCGCGCTCCAGGTAGTAGGGTTTTGTCCCCACTGCGGATATGACTGCCAGGCGCTTAAAACCGCGTTGCTCAGCGATTGCCTCCGCCCGCAGCAGCAGCTCTGTCCCCAGCCCGGCATGTTGCGCCGCGCCAGGTTGCTCCGCCCCCACCGGGAGCGACTGCCCGAACACGTGCACCTCGCGGATGA
>CAVZEP010000002.1:0-13100 GCA_963774275.1 uncultured Chloroflexia bacterium
CACGGGAAATACATTATAACAAACAGCCATGTTCCGGGTTGGCGGAACATGGCTGTTTTGTTACATGCGTAACTACGGATTGACTAAAGTAAGGTTATACAGACCTGCGATACTCCATCCGTCAGTCAGGTCGAGCGGTGGGACCGGTGGGGTGGTACCATCACCTTCGTGAGGGAAGCCTGTCCATACACTCTCGTTCACCGCATGGAACGATTGTGGACGGTACATGAGGGTGAAGGAGGGAACATCGGTCAGGTAGATCTTGACCAATTCAGTGTAAGCTGCCATCAGCGCGGTAGGGTCGGTTTCAGCCGGGATCGCTTTGATCAATTCGTCGACAGCAGGATTGGAGTAGCCGCCCCAGTTGCCATTCCAGTTGTTCGCCATTCCAACGAATTCCGAGCTGAGCAAATGGCGGATACGTCCCCAGGGTTGGGTCGGGCCAGCGCCATCACTCCACATCATTAAGATGTCATAGCCTGCTTTGAGAACCTTATCCGATGCGGTGACGTCAACCTGATAAACGGCCCATTCCGGGAAGTTGGTGGTGATGTCAATTCCGATTTTCTTACCCGCGGCAGCCACCACTTCAATCGCAGCCTGCCAGTCAGACCAACCATTCGGGCAGGTGGCTACATAGTGAAGTTCCGCGCCATTGTATTCTCGGTTTCCATCGCCATTGGTATCGACAACACCAGCATCGTCCAGAAGTTTAATCGCGCCTTCGATATCGTTGCCAGCCCATTGCAGGTCAGCCACAGCCTCATGGTCGTACAGGGCTTGCTCTCCAGCTGTCGGGTTCATCAGGCTGCGTGGAACCTGATCGAAGGTAGCCGATTGGTTGGTCATGGCGTTGGCAATGATGGTGGGATAATCCACCGCCATCGCAATTGCTTTGCGGACCGCAACCTGGTCCAAACCTGGGGATTTCAGGTTGAAGTAGGCCGTTGGGAGGCTGGCGCCAATGCCATAAGGAGCATCGGGAAGGTAAGTGGAGACGGGCAACCCATAGCTGAGCCACAAAACCTGAATATTGGAGTTAAACTGCTGGCTGATATCCACTTCACCCTGTGCTAAAGCAATCGAACCGGCTGCGTTATCCTTGAAGATCGTATGTGCCAGGTACTTTGGAGTCGGCAGCTTGCCCCACATGGATGCATCTGCCCCCCAGTAGTTTTCATCCCGAACGTAGACAACCTTCGAATCATCAGCGAAGAACTTGTGGTAAGGACCTGACCAAACCACGTCTTCGGCAGTATCAGCTAAAAATGCAGTCGCATCGCCGCCAGCGCGGGCCTCTAATGTTTGGGTCCAGGCTTTCTGGTTGACATAGTTCCCGCTCAGGTAAGAAATGACCTGCAGAGGATTGACCGTGTTGCCGTCCGCATCCAGCTTGGCCTTGACCAGTACCGTCTGTGCATCAACTGCTGTGATAGAGTCGATGTAATCTTTATAGTTATTGCCGGCATTGGTCGAGTACTTGATATTGGTATCCCAGGTATAAGCCACATCGTCTGCGGTCACTGGGGTACCATCGCTCCATTTTGCAGCAGCTTTGATCTTGAAGGTGATCTCGGTATGCGCATCGTTCCACACATAATCACCATCCGCCAGTAGCGGATACTGCTTGCCGTCGAGCATGTTGTACAGGTACGGGGTTTCGAACATGATCACGCGGGCACTGTCCTGTTGAGCGATAGCCATAGCGTTATTCATGCTGGAAGAGTATGGATTCCAACCAACGACCGAACCCCACTGTTGACCATTGAAGTAAAGGGTTTCATTGCGTGGAAGCTGTTCCTCGGGTGGTGCAGTCGGTGCCGGAACTTCAACTTCAACAGTTTCGATGACCACCTGGGTTTCCTTGACCACCTGTGTTTGTATCAGTGGCACTTCCACTGTCTGGATAATGGTCTCTGCAGTAGGTGTTGCGCAGGATGCGAGCACCATGCCCATCACCATCACCAGAGAAATTATGATATACAAGCGTTTCATTTTCATTCTCCTTATAAATTTGTTAGATTAGTAAAACGGTTGGTTAGTTCGTTCTGATTTCTGATATGAATAATTTTCACCTCCTCTAGTTGGTAGGGCGATATTTAGTCATTGTCAATGAGAGCGCTCCCACAAATTTGCATATTTAGAGCTTTGCGTTATGACCATTCATTTGGGATGCTCTACAGCTGTCACGAATGATCAGCTCCGTACCCATAATTATGCGCTGGGAGATTGAGTTCCCGTTTTCGATCAGGTCGATCAGGGTTTCTACCGATTTGGCACCAAATTGGATGATGGGTTGGCGAACTGTAGTCAGTTGAAAATCAGATAACGATGCGATGGGCAGGTCATCAAAACCGATAAACGAGATATCCTCGGGGACACGCAATCCCACCTCGCGTACATATCGGATTGCGCCAATTGCCATTGTGTCAGAGGCCGCGAAGATGGCATCCGGTTTGGCTGGGAGTAGTTTTCCCATGGCCTCATAACCGCCCTGTTCGCTAAAATCACCCTCCACGATCAGGCTTTCATCTACCTGCGACCATTGCGAAGTAATAGCCTTCAGGTAACCTTCCTTTCGGTCGATTCCAGCGGTGCTGTTCATTAGTCCGGTGATCGTTCCAATGCGTCTATGTCCCAATTGAATCAGGTGGAGTACTGCCTGATAAGAAGCATTGACATTGTCGACGTCGATATAGCTGACCCCGTTGTTTGTAAACGGGCGCCCTACAATGACGATCGGAATATCAGAATTAACTAACCGGTCCATCAATTTATCACCCATCCGACCGGTCTGCAGCAGGATGCCATCCAGTAGACCTTTACGCGTGATGCGCGGGAATAAGTGCTTTTCGTCATCGATCGACCCAACCAGGAATAATCCCAGGGTGTAATTGTGTTGGTTGCAGGCTTGGGCGACCCCCTGGGTCAGGCGGGGGAAATAGGGATCGGTGAAAAAGGTACTGACAGTTCTGGGGAGCACAAGGCCAATCATCCAGGAGCGGTGGGAGGCCAGGGAGCGGGCTGCGGCGTGTGGCTGATAGCCGGTCGTAACAATGATTTCATGCACTCGTTTGCGGACATTCTCGTTGACATTGGGATCATCATTCACCACCCGGGAAACGGTGGAACGTGATACACCGGCTTGTTTGGCAATGTCTTCGAGGGTCAGGTTTGTCACTGTAGATTTTTAGGTTGATCAGTTAGGTTCGAGGTGTCAAAATTATTGGGAGCGCTCCCAATAAATATATTATACATTACATTTATAAAAAGTCAACTGCTTTGTGAAAATTTGTCCGAATGTAATAAAATTATTAGTGAGCTTTGTCCTCGGTATCACCTGATTCTATAAGTAGGGGCGTCCGGTTTGTTCGTATACCGGATCACCCCTACATACAATGTATTCTTGGTAGAATCTACTCGTCGTCTGGGACCAATTTGCCCGAAAAAAATATTACCCCGTAATCAAAAAATATATCTTGGAGACTCCCCATGACCCAACCCTCCCTCCCCAATATCCCCTGGGAAGATCGCCCTGCCGGTAGCTCTGATGTCGTCTGGCGTTATACCTGGAATCCGATCATCCCCCGCAACCTGATCCCATCCTCCAATAGCATCTTCAATAGTGCTGTCGTGCCATTCAAAGACCAGTTCGCTGGTGTTTTCCGCTGCGATAATAAACGCCGTGAGATGAATCTGAACCGCGGCTTTTCTCCCGATGGCATCCATTGGCAGCTGGACGACCAGCCGATTGATTGGGTATTTCCAGACCATGAACTCAGCCAGTTCCAATACCGTTACGACCCGCGCCTGCTCTGGCTGGAAGATCGTTATTACGTCACCTGGTGCAATGGTTACCACGGTCCAACCATCGGCATCGGCTATACCTATGACTTCGAGCAATTTAATTTCTTAGAAAATGCCCTTCTTCCCTTCAACCGCAATGGGGTGCTCTTTCCCCGCAGAATCAACGGCGAATACGTCATGCTCAGCCGCCCCAGCGATAATGGTCACACCCCCTTCGGTGATATCTACCTCAGCCGCAGTCCCGACCTGATCCATTGGGGCAAACACCGCTTCGTCTTAGGTGTCAGGGGTGGTTGGGAGAGCACCAAAGTTGGTGCGGGTCCAGTCCCCATCGAAACCCCCGAGGGGTGGCTCTTGTTCTACCACGGTGTGCTCACCTCCTGCAACGGTTTTGTCTACAGCTTCGGAGCTGCCTTGCTGGACCTCGACCAGCCATGGAAGGTGATTTATCGTGGCACATCCTATATACTCTCCCCCCAGACCTACTACGAGTGTGTTGGGGATGTGCCCAATGTGGCTTTCCCCTGTGCCACGCTGGTTGATCCGCCGACAGGGCGCATTGCCATATATTATGGTGGTGCTGATACTGTCACAGCCCTGGCTTTCTGCAAATTGGATGATGTGATGGGGTTTTTGCGGGAGAATTCCTAACCCATCTTCCATTGCAAATCATCTGTCATCTTGGGGCGAACTGTCATTGCGAGTGAGCGGTTTGTGCGAACGTGGCAATCTCCCACTGACCTCTCGGTGAACTGTCATTGCGAGTGAGCGGTTTGTGCGAGCGTGGCAATCTTCAACTGAATGAAACGGAGCTTACTTCATAAAAAAAACTCCTTCATATGGTTATTCTTTTCTCCCCCATATCGACTCTCATTCGGACGAAGGCTGGCTGGAATCATTTGTAAGTGTCCATGATTAAATATCCTCGATAAACGCAGTGAACCCTTAGGATGAGCAGATTATTATCTTGCAACCCCGGTCAAATATGTAAAGTCTGGTATAATTAACCCTATACGGACTCCAGATATGCGCTCGGTTATATAAGCCGCCATTCTGCATCGAATGGCGGTTTCCTTTTTCGAAGCTGATCCTGGATGATCTATTAACGGCTACCTAGATGCCAGGATGACTGAGGTTAGTTGCTCACACAAAGGAAAAGAGAATGGATACGAAATTATATGTTGGAAACCTGTCCTATGATACCACCGAGGACAGTCTGCGATCAAAATTCGCTGAAGCTGGTACGGTAGTCGCAGTGGAAGTGATCAAAGATCGTGATACTGGACGTATGAAGGGCTTTGCTTTCATCACCATGAACAACCAGGAAGAAGCAGAGAACGCCATCAGGATGCTCAATGGAAAAATGTTGGACAACCGTGAAATTAAAAGTGAACATCGCGAAACCTCGCGAAGAGCGCCCTCGAAAATCATACAATAGCCGACGTTGGTAAAATAACTGCTTGTTTTCCGGATCAGGATTCCCTATATTCTGATCCGGGAATTTTTCTTTTTATAGGGAAAGAGGTGTGAGATGGCATTTCAGATTGGTGATAAGGTCATACACTGTACTTTTGGCCTCGGAGAAATTACACTTATCGAGGAACAGAACATCAACGGACACCTGACGAACTGCTATGTGGTTCATTTACCCGACATGATGATCTGGGTCCCAACCGATGAATCTGGGCAAAACAGCCTGCGCATGCCAACCCCTCCCGAGGAATTTATGAAGACCCTACCGATCCTCACCAGCCCAAATGAGAATCTGCTAGAAGACCGGGTGCTACGGAAAAACCAGCTGGTTGAACAATTAAAAGATGGCCAGCTGTCTTCTATTTGCCGAGTGGTGCGGGATTTGACTCATTACCAGCGTAGCTCCAAGCTGAATGATCAGGAAAAATCCATTTTGGAACGGGCAGTCAATTCTTTGCTCACGGAATGGACTTTTTCTCTGGGTACGCCCCAAATCCAGGCTCACCAGGCTATGGTAAGCATGCTGCAGAGTTAATCGAAATTATCTATTTACAAACGACCCTGCGAGCAATGAAAGCTCGAAGGGTCGTTTTGTTATCAGGAGCTGCCTGCATTTTACGACCCAGTCAAGTTAAGAATAGAATGCTCTTTATCGATTCTTATGGTTGAATTCCTGGCTACTCATGGCTTATCGCACAACCATTGGCAGCAATACGATATATGTAGTGCCTCCTCCACCACCCCCGCTACTGATGGCATAGCGCACCAGGGAGATGTCGGTATGGGCATAGCAGGTACCTCCTTGCATATGTTCTGCGTCAAAGGCGAAAAATGGGTTTCCCGTGCTGTTGAGTGCCAATGAGGGTTTTTTACCCGTAAACCAGGATGAAATTGAACAACCAGTTTCAGTCTCCACAGGTTCAATTAGGTTAAGTTCTTCCGAAGTCTCTATATATTCAACATCCCAGACCGGATTAGCTGTCTCACACTGCCCGGTGCAACTTACGTACCCCAGGGCATACGGTTCCCAATCGGTGTAAAAGGCAATTTTCGGCCGGTTCTGGATGTCAAGCGCAAGTGCGGGGTTCACTCCATAATATTCATCCAGGCCAATAATATATTCGTACCAGTTATCTGAGCTGATTGTGCAACCACTGTCGCACCAGAGATACTCCAGCTGGTTATCATCCGTAAAATTGCGGTAGCCTGTATAGAGTGCAATCCGAGGTCGATTCTGGTAGTCCAGGAGCAGCGAATATGACATATCCACCCCGCCGGTTGTCAAGAGGATGTACGACCAGTTGCCAGTATCATCACAGCCGCTGTCGCAAGAATAATACCGCAGCTCCAGCTCTGAGCCACCCACATAATTGGCGATGAAGCGGGGCTGTCCACTGGAGGTGAATACCAGAACGGGATTGGACAACTGGTCGCTGGTCACCAGGGTTTCCCACCAATGATCGGGATTGGTGCAGCCAGCGTCACAGAAGCGGTAATATGTACCCTCCCAGCCATAGGTATAGTTGTAAATGATTAGGCGAGGGCGGTTCAGGTTGTCCAGGGCGAAGTAGGGACTGTTATCTGACAGGTAGGATGGCCCGGTGTTGCCCACTGTCCAGTTTGCGATGTTGTTGCAGTGGGTGTCGCACTCCGCGTAACGGAACTCGCCGTCGCCCAGGTCGAACCTTCTGATCCAAACCATCCGCGGGTGCCCGCTTGAGTCAAGAGCCAGGCGTACTTCGCCGCCTACAAACCCCAGGTTTTCAAGCTGCAGGATGGTCCAATTGGCTTCATCACTGCAACCAGAGGAGCAAAAGGCATAATAGGCCGGGTAAGTACTATTACCAGCCGTCCCGACGGGTGATGAGGCAATATGGATGCCACCTGCCGGGTCAATGGCAATCGTTGCCTGGCTGGCATTACCAGCCGTATGAAGAAAGGAAATACTCGTGGACAGGTCTGGTGTTGTCACGATATTTCGGTTGGAAGGAATAGGTGCAGTGCTTGCGGATAAAGTCTGCGCTGAGCCACTCACCGCAGTCAAGGTGAGCAGGAGCGTGCAGATCACTATCCAGCGGAAGAATCGTAATGTGTGCAGCATGGTCAAATCCTTTCCCGGGTTAAATCTGGTGAAATATATTGATCGGATATTATGATGATCAATCTATGATGCTCGCGTGAGGTAATTATACCGAAATGGAAACATCTCAACGATAGAGAAATGGACCAAGTGGGATGGGTCTGTATGTGCTCCGGATCGGGGAGAGCTTGAGTCGGGATCATCGAGGCGGATTGCCAGTAAGTGGGGAACCCTTTATCCAGGGAAAGAAGGGTCGCTGAGGTTATGGCGATGAACCTCTTATTAATTATCCGATTTAATCCTATGTTTACCTGATTACCTTATTCTCCGGCTCCCTTCTTCCCATCGCGTTATAATCACCCCCATGCCCAACCACCTGATCCACGAAACCTCCCCCTACCTGATTCAGCATGCTGATAACCCCGTAGACTGGTACCCCTGGGGTACGGAGGCATTGGAGAGAGCCCGGGTGGAGGATAAGCCCATCTTTCTCAGCATCGGTTATGCTGCCTGTCACTGGTGCCATGTGATGGCGCACGAATCCTTCGAGGATCCAGCCATTGCGTTGGTGATGAACACCCACTTTGTCAACATCAAGGTGGACCGGGAGGAGCGCCCCGACCTGGATAGTATTTACATGAACTTCGTAGTGGCTATCACTGGGCAGGGGGGCTGGCCAATGAGCGTATTCCTAACGCCTGAAGGCAAGCCTTTCTACGCAGGTACATACTTTCCACCCACGCCCCGTCATAACTTACCTGCCTTTCAGCAGGTGCTGCAAACCGTCGCTCGTCTGTGGAGGGAAGATCGCACCAGGTTGCTCACAAGCGCAGAGGATTTCACCACCAGGTTACAGGTGGCTCCTACAAGCCAGGCTGTTGGTGAAACACTCGGCCTCGAAAGCCTTGACCATGCCAAGCAAGTCATTGCCCACAGCTATGACTGGCAAAATGGTGGTTGGGGTGGAGCACCCAAGTTTCCCCAGCCCATGTTGATCGAATTCCTCCTTCAGCGCGCTGAGCGTGGTGATCGATCCAGCCTCAGCATGGCAGAACACACGCTCAAGGCAATGGCACAGGGTGGAATGCACGACCTCCTTGGAGGTGGGTTCGCCCGCTACAGTATCGACCCTTCCTGGCTGATCCCGCATTTCGAGAAGATGCTCTATGATAACGCCCAGCTGGCACGGGTCTACCTGCATGCTCACTTTCTGACGGGTGAGCCGGCTTTCCGGGAGGTGTGTGTAGCCACGTTGGATTTCGTCCAGCGTGAGATGACCCATCCGCAAGGTGGTTTTTTCAGCAGCCTGGATGCTGATTCTGAAGGCGAAGAGGGCAAGTTTTACCTGTGGACCCCCGATGAAATCCGATCGGCACTGCCTGACCCATTAGAGGCTAAGCTGGCTCTGGTGGTTTACAACATCACCGGGCTGGGCAATTTCGATGGGAAGAACATCCTGCGATGTACCCAAACGGATGCCGAGCTGGCCAGGCAATTTGAGTTGCCAATCGATTTAGTTCATTCCAAACTTGTCAGGCTGCAGGCAAGGCTGTTGGAGGTACGCTCAAGACGGGTTCCTCCAACCAAGGATGATAAAGTGCTGGTCAGCTGGAATGCCCTCATGCTCACTGCCTTTGCCGAAGCCGGGCGAGCGCTTGGAAAACAGGAGTATATCGATGCTGCCACCCGGAATGGAGATTTTATCCTCGGGAATATGCACACAGGTGGACGCCTGTTCCGTTCCTGGCGGGAGGGTGTTGCCAGGCATGCTGCATATCTCGAAGACTATGCTGGGCTGGCTTTAGCGCTGCTTTCGCTTTACCAGGCAAACCCCAATCCTTGCTGGTACCAGGGAGCGTTAGGCCTGGTGCAGGAAATGTTGAGCCATTTTTCTGACCCCATAGGTGGCTTCTTCGATACCCGTGATGACCACGAAACACTGCTCTATCGCCCCAAAGAGATGCAAGATAACGCCACCCCATCCGGGAATGCCCTGGCTGTATTGGCTTTATTACAGCTCGCCGCTTACGAGGGTCGTTCCGACTGGCGCTTGCAGGCGGAGAAGATGCTCTCATCTAATTTGGGTATGTTGAAGCGCTACCCCTCTGCCTTTGCTCAATGGCTGCAGGCAGCCGGGTTTGCTCTCGGTCCTGTGAATGAAGTGGCCATCCTGGGTGATCCAGCTGACATCGCCACGAAGGATCTACTCCAGGCAATATGGCGCGGTTATCATCCTCGCATGGTACTGGCTGCCAGCAACTACCCACCTCCCGCAGGTTCGCCTGGCTTGCTCAACGAGCGACCGCTCCTGAATGGTAAGCCCACTGCTTATGTCTGTCGGGAGTTCGTCTGCCAGCAACCGGTAAACACACCAGAAGAGATGCTCGTGCAATTATTGTTATAGTCTGCCTGCTCGCGAATACCCGAAATCCACCATTCCGCTTTATATTTGCTTATTGACAATCATAAAAATCCGTATATATTATTAGTTGAGCAAAGACTCGTAAAAGTCTGCATTCCGGTGGGGTCAACTAGGATACCTCTGACACTCAACAACCACTTTGTAGTGTCCATCTGTTAATAGGTAGATATCGCATCATTGCCAATCGTTATCGGATATTCCATAGGGAGGGATAACATGAAAAAAGGCATTAAGATCACCCTGATTGTATTGGCGTTGATAATTGTGATTGCCGGTGCCGCGCTGATGTATATCACCCGCACAAAAGCCATCGAATTAGTGTACCAACCCATTGAAGGACGCAACCCCATCACCGAGTCGCCTGCTGACTATAACCTGCCCTACGAGGAGGTGAATGTCACTACCACAGACGGGTTTACACTTGCGGGGTGGTTTGTACCTTCACAGAATAGCGCTGTGATCATTGCACAGCATGGTTATCGAGGAGGACGCAACAATATGCTGTATGACGCTGATCTGCTATACCGGCATGGCTACGGTGTGTTGATGTCCAGTTTTCGTGCCCACGACGTTAACCCGGGTGAGATGGTCACCTTTGGAAAGATGGAAGTGCTGGATTTGGACGCCTGGTACCAGTACCTGATCACCCGCACAGATTTCGATCTGAAAAGGATTGGTATCCTGGGAGAGTCGAGGGGCGGGATGGTCACCATTCAATATGCCGCTCAGAACCCCAATCTCCGGGCTGTAGCGGTTCATAGCTCCTTTACCTCCATCGATGCAGCCGCCGGGATGGCGGTCGAGCACTTCACCGGTCTGCCTGCATTTCCGTTTGCGCCTCTCATTGTCTGGTGGGGTGAGCAAATGGCTGGTTTTGACTCGTCCGAGATGGATGCCACCCGTTGGATTGGTCAGATCAGCCCTCGTCCTGTGTTTATCATGATGGGTGGCCAGGATGACCATATCCCGGCTGCGAGCGGTCAGTGGTTGTACGATGCTGCCAATGAACCCAAGGAGCTGTGGTTCGTACCGGATGCAACCCATCACGGCATCCCTGAAATTGCTCCGGATGAGTACGAACAGCGCTTGACAGATTTTTTCGATCAATATCTCCTGGGTGAATAGTTAAAAATTGCTGTAGTAAAGTTGGCTGCCTTATTCTGATAACAACAGGCATGCGAAAGGACAATATATTCGTGGCCTGCAAATGACTATTGGATGTACCCCACATGCAACCCGATGCCCACGTCACCACCTCGCTCGTCTGGACCTGCACCGGTTTCCTGGTGCTGCTGGATGCAGTCCTAATATTGCTTGCGTCTCGATTGATCAGCCGGGAGAATTTCCGGCAAATGCGTTGGCTGTTGGCAGCTGCTGGAGGCGTTTTCTTCCTACTGGTCTGGGTCAGCGTGCTTCTCTGGGCTTGGGATTGGTTTTACAGGTACATTTTTCAGGGTTGGGCTCGTTACCTCCTGCCCCCGATCTTTGGAGTGGGTTATACCCTGCTGGCATTCGGGATGGGTTGGCTCAGCCTTAAACTGCCTGGCAAGCCTGCTGTCACATGGTGCCTGCTAGGTGGGGTGGAGGGGCTGGTCAGCCATTTCTACGCCATCTATGGTTTAGGAGCGGCTTCCAATCCGCCCATCATGCAGGGTACCGACCCCTTTGCTGTGTTGATATTTGCAGTTTTCGAGAAAGCATTTTATTGGTGCTTGATCTTGTTGGCTTGTAGATTAATTTGGCGGATTTTCAACCATGAAGTGTCTGAGGATCCTGGTGCTTCAAACAGCGCTCAGCATAGTAATACCTTGGATTCGTCTTAAGATACCGTTTTTATTTCGAATGCAGGAGGATGCTCAACCTAACGAACATACGGCTCATACTCCCAAATCTCATAAGGTTTCTCAATCCTGAATCCCAGCTTGCGTGCCACGCTGGCTGAGGCAGGGTTATCCACATCACAACTCCAATATGCGTGAAAGCCTCGTTCCTCCAACTCTTTGATAAGATATGCCATTGCGATGGGTGCGTATCCCTTGCCGCGATATGGTTCATGAGTGATGGCACCCGTCTCCGCATACGGAGCACCCAGGGCTGATGCATAGGTCTCGACGATGATCGTGTCCCCAAACATCATACATATACCAAAGTCATTGCGGAGAAAATTCTCGAGATCCCCACTATAGAATGCCATATCATCACGCCACTCACAGCGGTTAAGCAGCCGTTCGTCAATCTTACAAAGCTCGAACCCACCTGGAAGGCTGTTGCGTAGATTTGCCAGCACAGGCGATTGGGGATCGTAATCATAGAATTCCAACCTTGGAAGGAAACGCGATCTACCCGGTGCAGCCGAGTCGCCTGGCGACCGAATCAACCAGATGTGACCGATATGCTTGAAATATTCGATCGCATCAGTCAGGAAGGATAGACTAACCAGGCGGCTGGCATAAGTCAAGGCAGCCTCCGTCCGCAGCAAGCATTGCATCGGTTTATGAATATCATCCACCAGCGCTCTACCTGCATGCCGACCGTGGAAGACCGCCCATAAAGCCGGGTTGTTGGGAACGTGTGCATCGAACAAATCCGGCAGCGCAGGGTGATCGATAGGACATTCAATCAACATCTAATATATCCTCTAAAGAAACAAAGCTAGTTACACCGGACCTTTAGAATATAAATGGGATAAAACGCTTGGTGCCTTTCATGTAATCAGCATATTCATCCCCAAAGTTATGCAGATTCTCCCGCTCCTCAAGGAGAGCCGTGGAAACCAACGCCAGGCTTGCCAGGGCTACCAGCAACATCGATTGAGGGGTGATCTGCTTGAGGAATGCCCCCCAGGCGAAGCACAACAGAGAGGCATACATGGGGTGGCGGATATACCGGTATGCTCCCTCTCTGACCAAATGAGTGGTTTTCTCAAGCGCAAGCCGGCTAGTATCCTGTATGGATTTATCTGGTTTACCAAACGTATGCAAAACCCGGAAAGCATGGATTGCAAGGAAAGCCGAAGACATGAGCAACACCCAGGAGACAATCTGCACCGGTGAAAATGGTGTTGCAAACCAAACCGGAGCATTTGTCACCACCAATCCCAAGATAGCTTCAAAAGCGAAGAAACGCGGTAATCCATGGGAGAGCGGGTTACGGAACGCCCTGAGCGATAGAATGGTGAACCCCATGCTACCGAGTATGAAGATGATGTATCCTGACATAGCTTAAACCAAACTTACAATGGCTGCAGAAGCATCAGAGATGCCTGGTGACAGAAATAACTAAACCTGGACAGCTGTTTCCAATTGGATTGGAGCTGGA
>CAVZEP010000003.1:0-16658 GCA_963774275.1 uncultured Chloroflexia bacterium
CCTACCGCAACCTTGCAACCGACCGTTATCCCGACGAATACTCGAGTTCCCACGAATACACCGGTGATTGTTTTAGGCCCCACCAAAACGCCGACGGTCGATATTATAGTGGCTACCCGTAATGCAATACTACACAGGCTGTGCGAACACAAGCTGCCCAAACATTAGCGGCACAGACAACTGCGGTACAAACAACCGCGGTACCAGCAACCGCGACAGAAACGACCGTTATACAACCAACCACGACACAAACGACCGTAGTGCAGGCAACCGCAGTACAAACAACAGCAACTCCTGCCAGACCAGTCTCCACCGCTCTTCCACAAACAGGTATTGCCGATGAGTTGGGTACGCCTGGTCTCCTTGCTACGGCATTTGTCTTGGTGGTGATAATCTTCTTCATGCGTTGCAGACTACGGACTGCATCCTGACGGATGCCTCCCCCATTAACTGAAGGTAGGATCGCACCCACTGTCTTAGCTAGGGTGATCCCAATCTTCAGTGTTTTTAAAGTCTCAGGCAACCTTGGTGGCTATCTGTTCACCGTATCCGAGTAAGTCTTGAACCATTTTAGGTGTGCGACCTTCGGCATAAACCCGTAAAACAGGCTCTGTGCCGGATGGGCGGATCAACAGCCAGGAACCATCGGCGATAAGATACTTGACCCATCAATCGTGGAAACACCTGAGACTTCTCTATTCCAATTTCAGTGGGTGCTTGTTCCACCAGCAAATCACACATCGCCTCTTTAGAGACGGGATGGCTTAAACGCAGGTCAGACCGTTGGTAGGAGGGGGTCCAGCCCCGCCTCCACGAATTTTCCACAAGCTCATAGAGAGTGGTTCCGGAGGTTGCGACGATTTCCAGTAATGAGAGTCCCATCAGGATACCATCGCCCTCAGGGATGTGACCATGGAAGGATATACCTCCCGACTCTTCGCCGCCAATCAATACATCTCCCTTGAGCATGTAATCGGCGATATGGTTGAAACCCACTGGTGTTTCGTACATTGGAAGCCCATATCGTTCTGCCAACCGGTCGATCATGCTGGTGGTGGATACTGTGCGGATGACAGGTCCATGCCAGCCACGTTTTTCAACCAGATAGCGCAAAGCCAGGGCCATGATTTTATGTGGGTCGACGAAATTTCCCCGTCCATCCATGGCTCCAATACGATCTGCATCTCCATCCGTAACCAATCCCAGGTCCCCCATGCCGTTACTGATTGCGCTGGCAAGCGCTCCCAGGTAGCGGCTGATGGGTTCTGGATGGACCCCACCGAATCCAGGGTTCATCTCAGCCCGGATCTCCTGAACCTCACAGCCTGTACCTTGCAGGATGCCTTTGATTACCCCTCGTCCTGAGCCATACATTGAATTGACCACACAGCGTTGCGGATTCTCAGCGATGAGATCAAAATTAATCAGCGTACGCAGATGATCGTAATAAGCCGGGAGAGGGTTAAAGCGTTGGATCAACCCGGCCTGGCGTGCCTGTTCAAAATCCATTTGATTGGGGCCGCGGCCCGCGACTCGTTATCATTTAAATACACCTCCACCCGCCGGCATTGTTCGGGCAATGCAGAGCCACCATAGGCTGCTTTTAACTTTACCCCATTGTAACGGGGAGCATTATGGGAGGCTGTGATCATCACTCCGCCGATCGCACCTAGTTGGCGAATCGCGAATGAGATCACCGGAGTAGGAGCATCCGATTGTGCCAGGAGGACCTTGTAGCCATTGGCTGCCAGGACACGGGCCATATCTACCGCATACCGGTCGGATAGGAAGCGTGTATCATAGCCGACCACCATTTTGTGCGGGTCAGACACTCGCGGGCGTCGTTTTTCCATTCAGCCAGTGTTCCGACCCGACTGCGTCCGCGATCGCCTGCCCGACCAGACGCAAGTTATGAAATGTGAAGGTATCTGAAATGACGGCCCGCCAGCCATCAGTACCGAAGTGGATTGGCATGAAATTACCCTCCAAAGGTGGATGAATGCGGGTGTTATTCTATCATAAGCTTTTCTTTCCATAGACTGGTGTGAACCCTGATCTGGTATACATCCTGCATCGTAATAAACGAAAAGCAACGTTCATGCTACAATCATGCTATGCCTCAGGATAATCAGCAAATCATCGCCATGCTTAAAAATATAAGGCTATTCGATGGGTTGGATAGTATTCAGCTCGATCGGGTGGCTGCCTTTGCGCATCCGGTTCTATTGAAAGAAGGGGAATCCCTGCACCTTGATGCGACCAGCACCCCGCTCTTTATTGTTGTTTCAGGGAAAGTTCGCTTAACCCGTTCAAACAAAGGCAGTGAGGGTGAGGCAAGTATGCGCTTAAGCATGGAGATTTTTTCGGTGCAGATGTTATATTTCATGGCAAGCCGAAATCAACCAGCCTTAACGCCCTAAAACCAGCGCTGCTTTTTAGTTTTCAGGTGGAACCGCTGCGGACATTGTTAAACACCACCCCTGTATTGACTAAAAATATAAAAAAACAGTTAGCCTGGTATAGTCTCATCCGTTCGAAGCCATTTAGTTGGCTGGGGGAGGAAGAGACTGTTAAACTGATTTGCCGAAAACATCCGGCGTACTTGTTGGTCACTGAGCTTGCTCCACTTGTGGTGGCCTGGGTAGGCGTGCTTTTGATTTTATTCGCTACTCAGATCTCAACCGCCTCCTTCCGCATGGCACTGGGCTGGTTTGCGGCAGCCATGGTGGGCGTGGCAGCACTGTGGGCTCTCTGGCGATTTTTTGATTGGGGAAACGACTTTTACATTGTCACTGATGAACGCATCGTTTGGCTGGAGCGCACGCTTGCGCTTTATGATAGCCGGCAGGAAGCCCCTCTCGTGGCGATCAAAGCCGGCGAGACAAAATCCACCTTCATAGGGCGCATATTGGGATATGGTGATTTGCTCACCCAGACATTTATGGGCCAGGTATTCTTCCGCCATATTGGGAACCCTACCGAGATTAAAAATGTGATTGATCAGGAACGCACCCTGGCAGTTGAGCGCCAGATGACAACCGACATACATACCATCGAGGGGAAGATCCGACAAAAGATAGAGCCATCACAGGCTGCAACGCTCCCATCCTCAGTGAATGCCACCGCCATTACCCAGAGGTCTAACTCTACGCCTGCCCAGGAAGTAAAACCCATTACCGAACGGTTATCTTTCTGGCAATCACTCCTGGCGCGCTTCCAAACCCGACGGGAAGCCGATGGAATGATCACCTACCGTAAACACCTGTATGTGCTTTTCACCATGACCTGGCTGCCTGCCACCAGTGCGCTGGGGCTTTTTGTTGGCACAGGAGTGCTTTATTACTGGCGCGTAACAGATCAGATCAGCCTGCTCACACCGGGTGTAGTCCTGTTCCTTGGCATCACCCTGTCGGTGATGGCTTTTCTGTGGTGGTTGTACAAATTTGTGGATTGGAGCAACGATATCTACCGGGTTACCCCCGATAAAATTATAGATAGCGAGCGCAAGCCTCTCGGGGATGAAATATCCAAGTCTGCTCCACTCGAGAATATTATTGGGTTGGATTATGAGCGCCTGGGTATTTTGGGTGTCGTGTTGAATTTTGGTAATGTGGTAATTAATATTGGGACGGACAATAAATTCATTTTTTACGGAATCCATAACCCTGCTCGCGCCCAGAGGGATATCTTCAACTATATGTTTGCACACCGGCGCAAGAAACAGCAAACCGATACCATGCAGGAACAGGAACGTGTCTCGAACTATATCGCTGCTTACCACCGCCAGGCTGAAGATATCCGCAAATCTTTTAAAAAACCTCCCCAAAGTTGACCAAATTCGGGTAAAATAGCCGCCATGGCTGTTAAAGAAATTGTCACCCTTCCGCAAGCCATCTTGCGGCATAAAGCTCGTAAAGTGAGTGATTTTGGACCCGGCTTCCAAACCCTGGTGGAGGATATGATTGAGACCATGCGCCAGGCTCCCGGCGTTGGGTTGGCTGCTCCCCAGGTGGGAGAATCGACCCGCTTGATCGTTGTTGAATATGGCGATGAGGAAAATGAAGAAACTCCGCCCAAGCTTTATGTCCTGGCGAATCCTGAGATAACCCGCTCCTCCGAAGACACAATCCTAGGAACCGAGGGCTGCCTCTCCATTCCGGGCATCCAGGGGGATGTAGAACGCCTGGCTGCCGTGACAGTAAAGGGGTTGAACCGGCATGGTCGTCCGATGACAGTCAAAGCTAAAGGTTGGCTGGCGCGCATCTTCCAGCATGAGATCGACCATCTGGACGGCGTCCTGTTCGTCGACCGGGCTGAAAAGCTCTGGCAGGCGGAGGAACATCAAGGGCAGGTCTCTCCAGATCGTGTCTGAACCAATCCCTCTTCGGCTTCGTAGCTGACCCATGAAACCCAGCTATTTGATATAATTTAAGTACACTTGGAATGCCACGGCGAAATCCCTCCGTGGCATTTGTATGATTGGCTCACGAAATGCGGCTTACCCATCTTTCACTCACCAATTTTCGCAATTTCACCCGGTTGGATATGGATGTACCAGCAGGAACGGTGATGCTGGTGGGCAATAATGCCCAGGGTAAGACCAGCCTGCTGGAGGCAATCTATTTTCTGGCAACGTTAACCTCCTTCCACGCCAGCACTGACCGGCAGCTGATTAACTTTATCGAAGCGCGCCAGGATGTGGCGGTAGGACGGATTGTGGCCGACTTTTACCGGGAACCGGAGACCCATCGCATCGAGGTACGCATTATTCAGGAACAAAATGGTCAAAACGGGGGTTCACACTTGCGCAAGGAAGTGCTGCTGGATGGTATCAAGCGCAAGCCCAGCGAGGTCATCGGGCAGTTCAATGCTGTCCTGTTCCTACCCCAGATGATGGGAGTGATTGAGGGTGGTCCGGAAGAACGGCGCCGCTACCTGAACCTGGCTCTGGCACAGGTAATCTCACATTATCAGGCCGCCCTGGCGGAATATAATAAATCACTCTTGCAGCGCAATGCACTGCTGAAACAGCTCTACGAGCGGAAGGGTGATACCTCCCAGCTGGATTATTGGGACGATCAGATCGCCACCTATGGGGCTCAGCTGATCCATGCCCGCATTCGTGCCGTTCAAGAGCTGGAGCGCTTGGCTGCCCGTACGCATCGTGAGCTTACCCACGCCAATGAGGTGCTGCGCCTGAGCTATCAGCCAGCATATGATCCCCTCCCGCAGGCTCCCGGTCAATTCACCTTGCCATTGAATGCAGCCGTGGATCGCTGTGGTTTTTCGCAGGAACAGATCCGCAAAGGCTTTCTGGAAAGCCTGGCAAAGTTGCGCTTTGAGGAGATTGCCCGGGGTGTAACCACCATTGGACCCCACCGGGACGAGCTGCGCTTCCTGGCCAACGGCATCGATTTGGGAATCTATGGATCGCGCGGGCAGGCACGTTCTGCCATCCTGGCCTTGAAAATCGCTGAAGTGGCTTGGATGAACTCCAAGAGCGGTCACTGGCCAATTTTATTACTGGATGAGGTGCTGGCAGAGCTGGATACGGAGCGGCGCTTCGACCTGCTGGCTAGGCTGGACCAGTCGGAGCAGGTGCTGTTATCCACCACCGATTTGGATTTGTTTACTCCCGATTACGTTAAGAATGCAGTAGTCTGGCGCATTGCAGGCGGCAGGGTGGAAAAAGCCTGACTCAACTTACAACGGGCGTTTGGATGGTATCCCTACCTTGCGTGGGTACCCATTGGGCGTTGCAGCCACCTTGTCGATGACCACCAGGTAGCGCTCTTCAGCCACGCCTGGTAACGTCACCGGCAACAACTGGCGTAGATGCCCACCGAGCACCCGTAGAGCGCGCTCAGCGGAGTGCGCTTCTGCCGGACCGCTTTCCCCCTTCATAGCCAGCATACTTCCACCCACACGCACGAACGGTAATAAGAATTCTGCCAGCACAGGCAGGATGGCTACCGCGCGAGCCACTGCCCAATCATATTGTTCACGATGGGAAGGATTCTGCCCGAGGCTCTCGGCGCGCTCCTGTACCACCTCCACCCCTTGAAGGTCGAGTATCCTGACCACATGACAGCAAAACTCAGCTTTCTTACCCACTGACTCCACCAAAGTTAATTGCATTTTGGGGTAAAGGATTTTGATCGGTATGCCAGGGAAGCCTGCCCCTGTGCCAATATCGATCAAGCGCCCGATGCTTTTCTCACGCAGGACAAGCGAGCAGGTGAGTGAATCGAGGAAATGCTTGATGTGGATCTCCTGCGGGTCGCGGATGGCAGTCAGGTTGAAATGTGCGTTCCAATCAACCAGCTCGCGTTCATACAGGGAGAGGGCCGAGAGTTGCGCACGCGTCAGGTGCAATCCCAACTGGCGTTGGATTTGAAGGGTCAGTTCCTGCATACGTAAAGATTATACCCGCTCTCACGCCTGGCACGATGATTGCAACATGCCTGGGAGTATTTACGTTGCATGGTTGAGGATGGACTTAATGACGCATTCGCTTCGCATCGTTGCCCTGGTTATCGTATTGTTGCTCACCAATGTCACCACCGCACAAGGGGAATCACTCCCCGAGTTTGCCTATATTTCCGGGCTGATTGGGCATGCCCAGGGATATTCTCTCTCGTGTGAGTCCCGTTCTGCTGCCGATTGGGCAGCCTTTTGGGGTGTGAACATCGGTGAGACTGAATTCCTGCTGGCCTTGCCGCGCTCCGCTAACCCGGATGAAGGTTTCGTCGGTGACCCCAATGATGTGGCGGGAACTATCCCACCCAATAGCTATGGTGTGCATGCTGACCCGGTTGCGGATACTTTACGGGGGTTCGGGCTGGAGGCTGAGGCACAGCATGATTTGAGCTGGGATGATTTGCGTGTAGAGATCAGTGCAGGTCGCCCGGTGATTGTATGGGTGCTTGGGCAGATGCGGAGCGGGACACCGGTGGAATACGAAGCGCCGGATGGCAGTACCACGGCGGTTGCTTATTATGAGCATACCATGATCCTGGTTGGCTACAGCTCGGATTCGGTTCAAGTGGTGGATGCGTCTTCCGGGCAGTACGAGAATTACGGGCTGGATACTTTTCTAAAATCGTGGGCAGTGCTGGGTAACATGGCGGTCTTTGGCTCGTATGAAGCTCTCGCGGACGACGCAATTCTGCCTGGAACGCAATCGGAATCCTATACCGTCCAGCAAGGCGATTACCTGATCGCCCTGGCGAGACGTTTTGGTACCAGCTTTCAGGTTCTGGCGGATTTGAATTCGATCGGTTATCCTTTCACGATTTTCCCTGGCCAGGTGCTGCAGCTGCCTGAGAGTGTTCAGCCACCAGCCAGCGAGGAGATTGGGTACCAGGTGCACCTGCCCATGGTGCAGCGAAATAGTGCAGACCAGATGGGCCCCTCCAATGAGATCATCCACATCATCATGGCACTCGTCCACACCGCTGTTTTCCTGCCGTAAGCTGCTTTTGAATGGCCCAAAGCAGGCGGGTGGTCTTTCCGCCATACGGAATAATCTCCGTCGCATATAAAGGGGCGTCCCGGGCAAGGTGGTGGGGTCAAGTTAGCATGCTTTCCCATGCTTACGCTACGCAAATCCCACAGCCGTGCATAGGACCAACCCAAATACGTCTATCACAACCTCACCCGAACGATAATTAAAGGAAATGAGCTGTCCTGGCTTAGGGCAAAGACAGCTCATGAACTATTGCTCGTTTAGCTTATTCCTCCGCAGCGGGGGCTGGGGCTTTCTTTGCCTTGCGGCCTCTCCTGGTGAGTTTCACGATACCCCAGATGATCAAGCCGATGGGTACGAAGATGACCAACAGGATGGGGATATACAGGATTGCCAGGCGTATGCCAAAGTTTGCCAACGATTGCAGGGTGTTGATCAACGACTGTAAGGCTTCCTTGGCGACGCCACCCGGCTGCCATCCGGCGATGGTGAGGGGCTGCACCGCGGCGTTGGCGAGCAGCTGCACGCTGATCGAAGATAGCGCAGCCGAACTCCTCGTAATACTTCATCTGACCCTTGATCAGCTCGATCTGCTCACGCACGGATACCAGCTGAGAATATACCGACAGCACGTCTTCGGTCTTGTTGGCTGAAGCCATGATCTCCTGGAGCTGTTTTTCAGCAGCCTGCAGGTTGGTAAGCCTGGAATTCAGGTCGGTGTAATCGGCAGTTACATCCTGGCTGGAGTTATTCTCACTGATGATGGGTTGGTCGGTTTCGGCCTTGATGGTGGCCAGGGCTTCAGCCAGGCGCTCAGCCGGGACGCGTATGGTCATGGAAACCTGGGGCACCTTGATGCCATTGCTCAGGTATTGCTGGGACATATCCGCAGAGACGACAAACCCGCCCATGGTTTCAGCCATGCGCGAGATGGTATCCATCGATTTGAGCGGGTCGTTCACAGCGATGGATAGCGTGGCGTTCTTGATCACCAGCCGGTCCACCGAGGCAGCTGATTGATCCAGGGCATAGGCACTTTTATCCGCTGATGGCGCAGACCCGGCAGATTCGAGGTACACCATCTCTGGCGATACCGCGGATGGCGGTTGTTCCACGGCGTTCCTGAGGTCACGGCTCGCAGCACTGCAGCCAGCCAGAAGCAGGGTAAGAATGACCAGGGCGATAGAAATTTTTTTAATCATGGGCTCCTCCTTAAATTGAAACCTAAGTGTAAAACGCCAGCGTACGTTGGAATGTTCCCCATCCTACCGACTCTGGAGTAGCTACCATCCAGCAGACAGGCGGGTGATATGGCGCTCGGGCAAGTTGTGCCTGTGCATCCGTTCCTGGACGTCGCGAATATCATATGCCACCCGGTGCCATTCAAAGGTGTAATCGGCGAGGTCGAGGATGGCATAGGCTGAGCGGGGATCGCGGTCGCGGGGCTGCCCAACCGAACCCGGGTTGAGGATGGCTCTGGGGGTTAATGTCATCTGGGAGATATGTTCGGGAACAATCAGCTGGGCGGTTGTTCGATCATCGGGCAGGTAATAAATGACCGGCAGGTGGGTGTGACCCACGAAGCAGTAGGGCGAATCGAAGCATTCGAAGTTCAGCGTTGCCGTGTGCGTATCGAGCAGGTATTCCCAGATGGGCCGGTAGGGGCTGCCATGCACCAGGGTGATGTACTCGAGGTCCACCCGCTCGGGTAAGTTCTTGAGATAGTCCTGGTTGGTGGGGGTCAGTTTTTCCTGGGTCCACAGCACGGTCTTGCGGGCTTCCGGATTGAAAGCTTCCACTTCGATGCTGCCCACTGCAGCGGCGTCGTGGTTGCCCATGATGCACTGCAGGTTGGGAAGCTCTCGGATGCGCTCGACGCATTCGTTGGGGTCGGGCCCGTAGCCAACCAGGTCGCCCAGGCACCAGGCGGTATCGAACTTGCCGGCCTCGGCGAGCACGGCTTCGAGGGCAGTCAGGTTGGCGTGGATGTCAGAGATGATCAGGATGCGCATGGGTTAATGTTAGCATGAAATCGGGAGGTTAGCCATTGGAGGTAATAAAGGGGAAAAGAAAAACACAAAGCATTGAAGCAAAAAGAAAAACACAAAGGACGCGAAGTGCGAAGCAAAAAGCGCTTCGCCCCAGGGGACACTAAGGAAATGATAAGTTGAGGGAAAAAACATGCAACATCAGATCAACGGTGGTGTTTAACCGAAGCAACGCAAGATGGTTCCCGAGCATTGAAGCAAAAAGAAAAACATAAAGCAATGAAGCAAAAAGAAAAACACAAAGGTGCGCACAGGGAGCGCCCTCCGACTCAAGGGACACTAAGGAAACATATTTTGTTAAAAATAATAAGATCAAAATTCTAGCCAGGATCGTTGATCCCGGATTATTATTGTAGGGTGGATGGCGTCAGCCCACTTTCAGGGAGGAATTGTTTTGGAAAAAAAACAATTACATTCAATAACGCTCATAAAGATCATTCGCGTTACTGCGTCGCATAGAACGCTCCTTGTTGCATTCAATTCAAATTTGGCTTTCAGTCGTCAGCTATCAGCTTTGAGATAAAAGTGTGTCGTCCGGATATACACTTACAGGAAAAGGATAGTCGTTGGAGCATGGGATGGAGATGTTGAATATGAGAAAGCGTGTAGACGAGTGCTTGTAGTGATTAATATGCATCCGTTCAGATATACCGAGAGAGAAGAGCACTTTATATCGATCAAAGAACGATCGATATACGAACGCATTCATCTAAAAAAGAAAAGTAAAATTTGAATGCGTTCTAATGTAATTACTCACCGCAAATCGGAATTGGAAGTGAGGGCGGACCAAAGAGAGCGTGGATCGCATCAAAAGCTCGCACACCGGACAGTTCAGCTGTATCAATGACTGATGCCAAGGCGGCATAGGTATTTGTACCCCAGATGGAGCGAAATCCATTCGTGACCTTACGATGCACAACCGAGTGACGCAAGGCACGTTCAGCGACGTTATTGGTCGGCTCGACATCATTTCGATGCAAGAACACAAACAGACAGGCACGATATTTCAAATAACGACGCTGTAATTTCTGTGCTTCAGGTGGGGCTAAGTCTTGGTGCAGCAAGCGGTCACAGTTACGCTCAATATGAGCCACTTGTTTATCAAACTGTGCAGGAGTCATCTGACCGCGTTGGCGATGAACTTGGATGGCATGTTGAAATAGCTTTCGCAGGGCGTGGGCCCAGGTCAAATGAGGCTGAGCATCCAAAATATGCTGCAAGGCGCGCAATTGATGGGCCATACACAACTGTCTTTGCCTGGCAGGGGCTTTCAACTGTCCCCCATAACAGTCGCTCACCCATACTTCCGCCTGTAAGTCTTGCATGACATCCCGGATCACTTCCGCACTTCGGTTACGACGGATCACATGTAAAACACTCGTCAGAGTGCAAAAAACCCATTCCCACGCATTGGCTCCGTTTATCCGGTTGCTGGTTTCATCACAATGAACCACCTGGCTTTGACGAATGGTGTCCTGGATCTGGGCGATCTTACCTGTAGCCCACTTTCCAGCTCGTTTCATGATCTCATCGATCCCACCCTGGCTGATCTCAACCTGATGCAGGTCAAGCAATGCCTTTTGAGTGCGGGCATAGCTCATGTGCTGCTCTTGGCGGTAATACACCACCGTTGCTTCCAACCTGCTTCCGAATGCACGGTTCATCTCCAACCCAGCAGGTGGTTCTTCAACTTGAGACGTACCGCACTCAGGACAGGTCACGCTATACTGCCGTACTTCAATCACATGGGCAGGTGCTTGAGGCAGCTCTGTGATCTGGTTCACATCAACCAAACGACCCGCTGCGCTGCCTAGCTCGGTGTGACATTGACAACATGACTTTGCATGGAGCTCAATGGTGTGATCTGCTTGGGCCACAAACTTACGCTCATGTTTTTCATGTCCAAAGGGTGGTCCATGTCGATGCTTACGTCGACCTGCTGGTAAGCTGCCTTTTTGATCACGCGAGGGTGGCTGAGAGGAGTTTTTTGATGAGGTGGGTGGCTTTTGATTCTTCTCAAACTTCAATTTCAAAGCTTCCAATTCGGCTTGGAGTGTCAAGTTCAATTGAATCAGTTCTTCCTTTGTCAATCTTTCAAGATCATCTTTTCCCATACGCGCATCTTACCAGATATCGCGAATTTTGAGGAGGGGTGAGTAATTACCGTTCTAATTATAGCATAAACGTTCTAATCCACAAGGGGTTTATGAATTCTTTAAGAATTCTCATAAAATCCATCATGGAAAAGAATAGCACCTAATAGATTTGGAGAGCACATACCGGTGAAGATCAACCGGTACAGAAGAACACTGATGTTCTAATCCACAAGAGGTTTTGAAAATATTGCGAATATTTTAAGATTTCTCATTTAACGTGTTGAGAAGAGTTGGGATTGATTTGAGTTGTAAAAAGTAACACCACCAAGGACAGAATGTTCAAAAATTATTAAATTCTGGTTATTTGAAACCATGTTAGAATTTGTGACAAGGTCGGATTTAATGAAAAAACCTATTCCCCGCCGTACAAGAGAAGATCTTCGAAACTTCCCGATAACGAATATTGTCAATGGATGGTTTTTCCGGATTGACGAAATATCGCAAGGTTATTATCGTGTGGAAGGGGTTGACCAATGGGGACATTCAATTTCACGGGATGGGATTGACCCCGATCAATTATTGAGTGCCTGTAAGGCTGATATTCTTGAAATGTTTCCAGGCCATAAATTTAACTCTGAGGAATGATGCATCAATAATGCTTTATGATAATGAAAGACGAACGAACTGGAAACCAGCCCGCTCGCTTTCCATATTTGGGGTGGGCGGAGCGGTCACAACCAGCTTTGTCTACAATGGGGATGGCAACCGCGTTAAGAGTACTGGGTCGTACATGAACCTGGCAGCCGGGATCGTGCCAACAGGCGATGTACCCATAAATAACGCACAAGTCATCACCGATAATGATCCTTGGGCAGATGACAGCTCACAATATGCCACTGCTACCAGTGGGTTACATTACATCAAGATCGATCTTGGAGCAGTATACTCGGTCAATAAGGTTAATGTCTGGCACTATGCCAATGACGGCAGGACCTATCACAGTACCAAGACGCAGGTCAGTGCGGATGGGACGAGCTGGGTGACTGTGTATGATAGTGCGGTTTCAGGGGAATATCAGGAGACTGCGCAAGGGAAAGAAATAACCTTCGCGGCCCAAAATGTGCGTTATGTGCGTGACTACGTGAATGGGAACACAGTCAATGCTTACGATCACTGGGTGGAAATCGAAGTATGGGGATATGGGACGGTGACATATGTGGGTAATTCCTTCGAGTGGACCGGCAGTACTGCAACCATGCAGAAATATTATTATGCTGGATCCACCCGGGTTGCCGTTCGACGTGGAGCGGACAGCCTGTATTGGCTGCTGGGAGATCACTTAGGCTCGCAAGCTATCACAACGGATGTCAATGGTAGTAAGATTGCCGAAGTGCGTTATTACCCCTGGGGAGAGGATCGTTATTATGCGTACACCTCTACCACGAATTACCGATTTACCGGGCAGAGGCTTGAGAGTTACATTAACTTATACTGGTATGGCTCAAGGTGGTACGACAGCGCTTTAGGACGTTTTATTCAACCAGATTCTATCATACCAGACCAAAACGATTCGCAATCTTGGGATAGATATTGTTATACCTCAAATAATCCTATTAGATACAACGATCCGTCGGGCCATTGTCCCTGGTGTATAGTTATTGGTGCAGTAATAGGTGGCGCAATAGGTTATGGAGCACAGGTATACAATAATTATCAAAATGATGTTGTTAATCCATGGACAACCAATATAAGTGCTGAAACGATTATCGGTGGTGCAGTAGCTGGTGCCACAATCGGATTAGGTGTTGGAGTAGTATCTGTTCTTGCCGGGGGAGGAGCCGCAGCCACTGCTGCAGCAACCGTAATAAATGCTACCGGTGGAGATCCCTCTGATGAAATAAGCACAGTGTCCAATGCCGTACAAGATGTTCAAAGGGCAAACCAATTCTGGACAAATACCACGAATTTCCAGGGTAATCTTGTGTATCAGAGATCGGATCTCATCAATCCTAGCTTAACCCAAAATGGGCTAACCAATATACAGCGAATGCAACAGGGATTAGCTCCAATTGGCCCAGATGAAAGTTCATTACAGCTTCATCATATGCTTCAAACAGCGAGCAGTCCAATTGCTGAGGTCACACGAACCTTCCATCAAACATATAGTTCTATAATCCATATAAATCCAAACACAATAGCATCAGGGATTGATCGTATGGCTATTAATGCTTGGAGAGCTGAATATTGGATGAATAGAGCAAATGACTTTATTACCAAGTAGTTAAATTGAATTTGGAGTAATTCTGCTATGAGTATACAAGATTATGAAAAAGCAAAAGAATTGTTAAGAGAGTCTCATGGTATATCAACGTTTGTTGGGCCGAGGTCAGAAACAATTATCAATTTGGCTGAAAGTCGCCTCACTTTAAAATTTCCTGAAATTTATCGTCGATTTCTTCTTGAGTTTGGGGCAGGTGGAGTAGGTTCTTTTGAAATCTATGGTATTGTTCGTGAAGATTTCGAAGACTCTGGCGTTCCAGATGTAGTATGGTTTACCCTCCGAGAGCGTAAAGATACGAACCTGCCCATATTTTTGTTACCTGTCTTCGACTTGGGAGACGGGGAATTATTTTGTTTAGATTTAAGAATACAACAAGGGGATGAAGCAAAAGTGGTTGGATTTACCCCTGGTTATACAACCGTACAGCAAGGCTTTGATGTTGTTGCTGAAGATTTCGGTAAACTATTTTTGGATCTAATCCAAACAGAATTAAAAGTTAAACGAACGTGATTTAAATTAATAAACGTAAAATACCTTAACAAAGAGAAGATGTAATGAAAAACGAACGAACTGGAAATCCAGCTCGTCCGCCTTCCCTGTTGGTGCCTTGAATATATCGCAACCTGTATGTGGATTACGTCACCGTGAATGGTACCATGATCCAGGCAGAAGGAGGAACTGCGATTATTGATAAAGGTGGAGGGACGGCAGCTTTTGATGGGCAGAATGTGATCCTGGGGCAGCAATCTATATTCTGGAATGGTGCGCTACGCCTGGTCAAAGGCGATGGAGCCTTTATCGGGGGATACGATGCGAATGGCAACCTGACCAGCCGGGTGGTGAATGGAGCCGCAACCCTGTTATCTTACGATGCCGAGAACCGCCTGATCGATGTGGGCGGAGCGGTCACAACCAGCTTTGTCTACAATGGGGATGGCAACCGCGTTAAGAGTACTGGGTCGTACATGAACCTGGCAGCCGGGATCGTGCCAACAGGCGATGTAACCATAAATAACGCACAAGTCATCACCGATAATGATCCTTGGGCAGATGACAGCTCACAATATGCCACTGCTACCAGTGGGTTGCATTACGTCAAGATCGACCTTGGAGCAGTATACTCGGTCAATAAGGTTAATGTCTGGCACTATGCCAATGACGGCAGGACCTATCACAGCACCAAGACGCAGGTCAGTGCGGATGGGACGAGCTGGGTGACTGTGTATGATAGTGCGGTTTCAGGGGAATATCAGGAGACTGCGCAGGGGAAAGAAATAACCTTCGCGACCCAAAATGTGCGTTATGTGCGTGACTACGTGAATGGGAACACGGTGAATGTTTACGGTCACTGGGTGGAAATCGAAGTGTGGGGATATGGGACGGTGACATATGTGGGTAATCCCTCGGTTCCCCGGGACAGGGTTACTTCGAGTGGACAGGTAGTACTGCAACCATGCAGAAATATTATTATGCTGGCGCAACCCGCATGGCGATGCGGCGTGGATCGGACAGCCTGTACTGGCTGCTGGGTGACCAGCTGGGTTCGCAGGCGATCACTGCGGATGTCAATGGTAGTAAGATTGCCGAAGTGCGTTATTACCCGTGGGGAGGGGACAGGTATTATGCGTATACTTCTTCCACAACTTTTCGGTTTACTGGGCAGAGGACGGAATTTGGGCTTGGTTTGATGTTTTATGGCGCTAGATTCTACGACCCATCGCTAGGACGTTTCATCTCGCCGGATACGTTAGTGCCTGGAGGTGTGCAGGGGTGGGACAGATACGCTTACAGTTCTGGCAATCCTGTCAAGTATATTGACCCAACTGGTCATTGGCCAGATCTTAGCGATATCTTTAGTCTAGGAGCAACTATATGTGATGTTACTGCAACAGCAGTAAGTATTGTTGGAGTCGGTATTGAGGCTTTTGCTGCCGCTGGAGGCCAAGATATTGACGCCTATTCCTGGAATAGATTCTGGAACTGGATTAATTGCAGGAATTGGATTCTATAACCTGGTACTAAATCCAATTGAAAATAGTTTAAGCCTTGCTTCATTAGCGCTCGTGAGCCTATCAGATGCTGTTGCAGGAAACGATCAGATTAATAGAATTACAGATCCGAGAAGTGGACAGCAGGCGACTGAATTTACATTAGGAGCAGATACGACATTTAGTCTCGTAAGCACTATAGTAGGAAATACACCACTTACACCAGATGCCGTTTCAGATACACTAGCAAATATCGCTACTGTTTACTATGATGTCAATAGACTAAATGATGATGAACCAATATGGGGATTACGAAGGTTTCAATTCGTTCAACCAGATGATGCTCCTGGATATATAAAGCTTAATCGTTATCATGAGGAAAATCATGGAAGGTAATGTATCGATTGGGAGAATAATTAATATTGTGGGCTCAGTCCTCTGCGGAATGATTTTTGTAATAACAATGTTCGGCTATGTATATATTGATATTCGCCATTTATATCGGGAACACGAACGAAGAAGGTGGATTGGATTGCTCGCATTTTTATTACCTCTGACAGGTTTACTGGCAGGTATCGCTATATTAATGATTTGGAACCCATTAATAAGATCTTTGTTTTGGTTTCTAGTGATATTTGCAGGAGTATTAAGCATCGTTCTTTGGCAATCTGTTGTCAGCCCATATGAAATGGCTGATTGGTGGAGTAAATTAGGGGCATGGTTAAAACAAAGAATCAAATAAGTATGAACATCTGTTCATTATATTGTCGATCTGAA
>CAVZEP010000004.1:0-10417 GCA_963774275.1 uncultured Chloroflexia bacterium
ATCGAATCCAGTTTCCCGCATTTGGTGAGCTGGCTATGGACGACTTGTGCAAGTGTAAAGGGTTATAGATTTGAATAAAAATATTTAGTAGTTTGGGTTATAATTTCTAAAGGAAATATATAACTATCCTTGATTCATTATACGATCCCTATAACGCGAGGGGAGGGGGTTGTCAAAGTGAGTAATAAAGGAGGACAGGGTGTTAATGCGACAGATATTGCTGTCCATCTTGGTTATGAGTATATTCCTACCTGGCAATGGTACCAACTCGTCAGTTCGAAAAAATGCTGAAATTTCGTTATTAGCTTTGCCCGATCTTAATGCGGCGTATATTGCTCGACTACCACGTTATGACTATACTGCAACCAAAAATCAACCTGCACCGGGTGATTCGGTTACATTTCAAGCGGTAGTGGCCAATCGCGGAGGACAGAATACTGGCACATTCGCTTACGAGTGGTATATTGACAGCCTCCAGGTCATGAATTCTACCTATCCCAATCTATTACCTGGTGAGAGTATTACCTTATCATTAGGATGGACATGGCAAAACGGACCTCATACAGTACGTATCGAACTCGATCCGGTGAACCTCATAGCTGAGGTATCTGAACAGAACAATGCAGTCGAGGATCGAACAAATGCTTTGGCCGTTGGTTTTTGGGTAGAACAAAGCGTATATGACTGGTTCAACGTTCATCAGGTAGAGTTAGGTTTGGGAAGCGTCTCGTGGGACGATTGGGCACAAAGACAGTTGAAATATTGGAACCAGATGTTTGAAACTGCAATATCTCCCCTCACACCACAAGGGATAGTTGACCGCGTACGCTTGGACAAAATAGTAATCATACCTGATGGTTCATATCAGAACTGTGCGAATGGGCCAACTCCAGAAGATCGTACAGTTGACCTTGTATGGGGCTTTACCTCGGAATACGTGGGAGTTCACAGTAACCGTACCGATTGCCCGTTCAACTTTTATTTAGACAATCCAGATTTCCAAGTTTTTGAGCCTCCGTTACTTCATGAAATGAGTCATGCTCGGTATTTGGTCGATCTGTATGGTCTCGGAATCTATGTCAACCACGTATATCTATCAGACAGTGTAAATAGTACATCCTCGATAATTAACGTTACCAGAAACGTTGAGAACGATGACAACTTTCCTATACCAGCTTATCTGGCTATCGATGGCGAGATGGTCATCTGTCAATCGAAGGATGGTAGTATATTCAGTGATTGCCTACGAGGAGCCGAAGAGACAACACCCCGTTCTCATGCCTTAAATGCATTGGTTAATTTAGCCATTGTTCGATTGCAAGATGGGCAGGGGAACTTAGTGCAAGGAAGTTCATCTTTACCAATTATTGGATATTGGGAAGATTCGATTTACTCTACCCGTTACCCAAACGATCTGATGGGAATGGGATTGATTTATGAAGAACATTCTGCTTACGCGTGGAATCGCATTGCAGGACAACGACCAGTTTGCGGAAATTATAATGCACCGTGCAATATTGGCGAGTATCTTAATGATCTTCCTTCAAACAATGTTCTGGAAATTCATGGGATAGATGGCACCCCATTGTATGGGGCACGAGTGGAAATCTATCGGGCAAAACCGTTTCCAATATGGTATGGCAAAGTTTTTCTGCCCCCTAAAGATGCTATGTATTTTACAAATTCGCAAGGCCGTGTAAATCTAGGGAAATCCCCTTTTGCAACAAACTCATCCATTATTCACACATACGGTTACAGTAACGCAACTATTTTGATAAAAATATCAAAAAATAATGAGTCTATATATCGCTTCTTTGATGTTACCGAGGCCAACGTGGCATATTGGTCTGGTTATCATGACACAGCTACCTACGTAATACCAACAACTTTATCTCAAGGTCCACCTCCCCAAAATATCTTCCTGCCCATAATCGTTGACGCGTTTCCACCCCCCCCGCCTCTCTTGGAAGTAAACTTTGAAAATACATTTAATGGCAAAAACGGTGAATTGGGTCACGCAAATGGTCCCTCATTTGTACCAGGCCAGGATGGGTTGGGAGCGTTATTTGACAATAGTGATACACTATACTATGACACAAACGATAACATAGATCCAGTACAGGGTCATATCGAATTCTGGTTGAAACCATTGTGGAACGGTAACGATTATCAAAGCTTCTCTTTCTTTGAAGTTGGCAATACCTGGTTCAACCGAATGCGAATTACCAAAGATGGTGCCAACAATTTTCGCTTTATGGTATGGAATTCGAATACTGAATATGGAGTTGCTCATAATGTTTCAGATTGGAAAGTTAATGAATGGCACTATATTAAGGTGAGTTGGCAAAATGATACAATTTTCTTGTATATAAATGGGGTATTATGTGAAACCAAATCAGCCATCGATCTACCAGATTATCTGGGACCCAGAATATATATTGGTTCTACTTCATCCGGAGATGGGCAAGCCCAAGCCGTAATTGATGATTTTGCAATCTATGCTCAACCTTAGATGTAATTCCAACAGTATAGACTCGGGGTAAACTAAGAACGTGACTCATCGGGTCAAGAGTCTCCACCGTTGTATGCGTATTTACCGATGTATTGTATACCAATATCAGATGTCGATCATATAGAAAGCGCCAAACAACTGGGTAATGCGGATATGGCTGGATTCTCCGCCAAAGGGAGATTCTCGTGGCAATGAAAGAAGTCAGAACTCTCGAAAGGCGATCTAGTTCAATTGCTTAATCCTCACTTGTGTCGTTAGTCTTCTATCATTCCACCCACGCGCGAGCAGCTTGCGCTCATGTTTACTACACCGACTTCCCTCCTATTCCAGGCAATGCACCGGGATTTTGGTGACGAAATAATTGGGTTGGCAACTTGGTGCTGTACCGCGTGCCTACAGGCGTGCGGGGATATATCGAAGATGTGGTGGTGGACGTGCAGGCGCGCGGCAGGCGCATCGGTGAAGCCCTCATGCGAGCTTGCCTGGATTGGGCTGAGCAGGAGGGTGCCCCGCAGGTGATGCTAACCTCCAACCCAAGCAGGGAAGCTGCTAACCGGTTGTACCTGCGCATGGGCTTCGAGCAGCGCAAGACGAATGTGTACCGCTATGGTTTCAAGAGGCGATGAAGGGGATGCGGATTCCAATCAGGCTGAAGCTCCGGAGTAGTTCTTTAGTCCCAGGCGCCAGATAAACCGCGCCACGAGGGTGAAAAATATTGTCAGCGCAACTGTTCCAAGCATGGTGAGCGGGGTCAGGCGGGAGGTAAGCGCTTCAGCCGGGATGGTGACAGCAAATGCCACCGGGATGATGAAAGTAAGCCCTACTTGAAGCCAGCGCGGGTAAATACCCACCGGCCAACGCCCGGCGGCATAGACTCCCTGGAACAGGTTAACGATCTCATCCACACGCACGATCCAGAATGCGGTGGACGTGATGATCAACCAGAAGCAGTAGATCAGGAGGCTGCCTAAAAATAAGGCAACCATGAATGAAATCGCCTGGGTAATGCCCACACTTCCCTGGAAGTGGTATACCCCGTAAGAAAGTACCAATATGCCGACGAGGACATCGGTGAGGGACCACACACGAAATTCGCGGATACTGATCAGTGCTTGGGCATCGGCAGGCTTGGTGAGGGCGAAATCAAGTGTGCCCATCTGGATTTCTTCCAGCAAGCGGGTCATGTTGGGTTGGATGATGGCATTGATTACTCCGCCCATCAGGACGAAAATACCCATCACCACCAGCAGCTCGGGTTGAGTCCAGCCGTTCAGCTTAGTGGTGTGAGAAAACACCAACCACAAGCCTATCAGCCCGGTGGCAAGCGAGATAAGGGATTGCCCAAGCTGGATGAAAAAATTTACCCGGTACTGCATCTCGTTTTGTATCCCCACCCGTAAATAGTTTAACGCCAGATATAACATGCTCACACTCCATTTTCAATTAACCACAGATGCACACAGATATACACAGATAAATCAAACTAAAAAACCAAACGCTTGTATCCTAATCTTGCAGTGCCAAAATTTAAGATTAGGCCTCGATGGATACCTGTTGCTTTCAAGTAATTAATTAATTGGGCTTGATGACTATCATCGATTGCCTTGGAAGCCTTAATTTCCAGAATAACCTGTCCTTCTACTAAAATATCTGCAAAATAATCTCCTACGACGGTATCCCGATAGGTTACTGGTATTGGTTTTTGCTGCTCACATTTCAACCCGCATGTCTTCATTTCTATACTTAGTAGTCAGTCACGCTGAAATGGATGGATAAAGTTGCTTCAATTTGATACGAGCATCTACAGTTCGGAACTGCCAATCTACACATGCTTTCGATCCATTACGTTCGTCAGTCAAGGCCTGAGCATCTTCACTAAAAGCTTGTAATTCTGGAAGGTAGTTTTTCATGGTTCTACCAAAAACACTCAATTCAATCTCAGCCATGTTGAGCCAACTCCCATGTTTCGGCGTATAGTGAAACTCCAGTTTTCTAAGAATTCGACGCGCTTTTTCTGGCGGAAAAGTCTCATACAAAGCCGCTGGCTTGTGCGTAGCCAGGTTATCCAACACAACCCGAATAACCTCGGCAGAGGGAAATATTTCGTCTACCAGCAACTGCATACAATCGGCAAAGTCTTTCTTCATATGTTGCGAAGTCACCCGAATAAATCGCCTACCCACCAGTGGTTCAAAAAACATGTGCAGATAAGCCACGCCATTGCGCCTATACTCGTAATCCACTCGCTTGCGTCTACCGGGCTGGGCGGGCAAACGGGTTCGGGTTTCACCAATCAGAGCTCGCCGCCATTCGTCATAACAAATCAAAGGTCGCCGTGGATCGAGAGGCTGCTCATACAGCTCCAGCACATCTTCCATGCAGGCCACATAATCGGCGCTAGCTTTGGGGATGCACCACATCTCTTGCTGCCAGGGCTTCAAAGCGTTTTTTTGAGGGTTCTGCGCACCGTCTCATATGAAACGGTATCCACAACCCCAAGTTGCACCAGCTTGCCTGCCAGTAGTCGCAAGGTCCAGTGTTCGTGCCCTGCTGGAGCTTCTGTGCAAGCTGTGGCAATCAAAGTAGCTTCGGCTCGTCCGTCTAACTTACGCCTTTGGCCAGGCCGAAGGATCTTCATTCAAGGCTCTCTCAATGCCATCGGAGACAAAGCGCTTGCGTATACGCTCGACACAGGGTCGACTGACATTCAAGGCAGCCATGATTTCTGGATCAGATAAACCCTCGTCTGCTTTCAGGAGAATCATGACCCGTTTGAATTGGCGAGCTTTGATGGTTCCCTTATGGGTCAGCTTCATCAGTTGTTCCCGCTCTTCATCGCATAGATTGATAAGGTACTTTTTTCGTGGCATCTTCAGGGTCTCCTTGTATCTGAAGATTGCAAGAACCATTCCATCTTATTCACAGTGATGAACTACTTAGTGCATTTTCATATACTTTTTCCAGGAAGCCACAGCCCAATGTATTACTTACTTTAAATGCACACCCAATAATTGCTTCAGTAAGTTTATCTTTTTCCTCATCCATATTAATCCTGATCTCTTTTTATTATAATTATCATTGTTTATCTGTGTTCATCTGTGTTCATCTGTGTTCATCTGTGTTTATCTGTGGTTAAATGTTTTTTCTTCTGTGTTCAACCACCCACCGCGGAGAATTGGCGCACGCTGAACCTCCACATGATTTTCACTGCAACCCAGCCGATCGCGATCCACAACAGCTGCATCCCCAGGCCGCTCAGCATGTGGGTAAGGGTCATCGGTGCCACCAGTGATTCGATCGGAAAGAAGAATGTCCACTGGAAGGGTAGGTAATTCGCCACCTGCTGCACCACGGGCGGCATGAGCGACATGGGCACCAGCCTGCCTGAAAACACCAGCTCGAAGGCGAAGAAAAGCTCAAAGATGGCACCCACCCGCGTGGTGAAGAAGGTGATCATCCCCAGCAGCGAGAGCAGCATCGTACGGATGAGATATGCGCCCCAGATGGCAAAGAAAAACCCAAACCCCTGATACCACGCAGGATGGAGCTCGGGCTTAAAAAACAGTGAGAGCAACAACCCGAGGGGGATCCATAGGATGATCACCACTACCTTCATCCCGGCAAAATAGGCCACATCGTTGTTCAGTGGGTGGATCGGGCGCAAGAGATCCATGGAAAACCACCCGCCTCGGATGCGGTTCTCCCAACCGTAGGGAGTGAAGACGATGTTCATATTGCGCACCAACGTCCACACCAGGTAGTAGGCCGCAAATGCCCCCGGTGTATACCCACCCACCGAGCCTCCTTGCGCTCGGGCGATGGTCGACCAAACCACCAGGTAGATTACTGGTTCGGCGATCATCCCGATCATGTAAAAATATTGCATCACCCGGTATTGGAATTGGGTCTGGATGGCGATCTTGATCGTGGTCAGGTAATAATCGAGCATGTGCTTCATGGCAGTACTTCCTGTGGCTTGCCTTGGGCAAATACATGCTCGATGACGTCTTCAATGGGTGGATCCTCCACGGTCAGGTCATCTACTGGCAAGTCTGCCAGCAGGCGGGCGGTCACTTGTGCAGTATCTGACTTCGGCACGCGCAAGATGAAATGCGTGCCATCCTGGCTAATCACCTGGCCATATTTTCGCAAATCAGCCGCAGCGGTTTGAAGCGTCAGACCTACGGTTTTGAAAGCGGAAAACTCTTCCACCAGGCTGTTCAGCTCGCCATCAAAGAGCAGCTTGCCATGGTGGATGACGATCACGCGCTTGCACAGCGCTTCCACATCTGCCATATAGTGCGAGGTGAGCAGCACTGTCGCACCGTAGCGCCGGTTATATTCGGCAACGAAGGTGCGGATGCGGCGCTGCATGGTCACATCCAGTCCTAAGGTAGGCTCATCCAGGAAAAGCACCTTGGGCTGGTGCAGCAGTGCCCCCGCGATCTCCATCTTCATGCGTTCGCCCAGAGAGAGGTTGCGCACCGGTTTGTTCACCAGGTCCTTCAGCTCAAGCAAGTCGATGAAATCATCCCGCGTACGGACGAAATCATGCCTGGGGATGGAGTAAATGGCACGCATCAGGTCGAATGAATCCAGGGCAGGCAGGTCCCATACCAGTTGTTGGCGGTTGCCCATCACCAGAGTGATTTGACTGAGAAATTTTGGCTGGCGGCGCGAAGGTTCGAAACCCAGCACCCTGGCTTGCCCGCTGGTGGGATAGAGCAACCCGGAGAGCATCTTGAGCGTGGTGGTCTTGCCGGCACCATTTGGACCTAAAAACCCTACCACTTCCCCAGGATTGATCTGGAAGGTGATCTCATCGACCGCCTTCACGGTACGAAACTGCCGCTTAAACAGGCTGCCGAACGAGGCTTTAAGGCCACTCTCTCGTACCGGCACCTTGAAGTGTTTGGAGAGGGCATTCAGCAGGATGATGTCAGTCATTGTAGCTCCTCAGCGTGATGATATTTATAAAATAGTAGGCTCAATACGAAGGTCTTTGCTATAATCCAAAGGATGGAGAAATAACATGAAGGTAAAATACTCTGGCAGTGTTCACTATGCCAATGGTGATCCTGTACCGAATGTAGTTGTGCGTATTTTTGATAAAGATGCCTCAGGCAACCAGGATGATGACCTTACCATAGCCCCCGGCATTTCCGATGAGCAGGGAAACTTTAGCCTCACCTACGAGCCTCTACGTTATTTGGATTATCACACAATTCATCTGCCTGGTACGCCCGGAGAACCATTCAATGTGTCCTCTTCGGGGTCAGGGCTGCGCATCCCAGATTTAGGGGATATCTATCTCCCCTACTTGCAGTTCAATTATACCTTTAATGGTCTTATTCGTCAGCACACGGCTTCCTTGGGGATCTTCCAGACCCAATTTCACCTGCCGGAGAACCCACCTGTAGAATTTCTGCCTTCCAAAAATGGATTTAAGTTCCAAAACCGATTCCCGGGTTATTTTTTACCCTTCTCAACACCTGGCTTTCTGACTTCAAGGAAGGTGACAGCGATCCATGGCCTGTGTGGAGGCATGTGTGCCGCGGCATATGATATCACCCTGACGGGTAAATCCATCCCGCAGGCTGAAGAAGTGCCTCACCGTGGCACACGTTTACAGCGTTATTTGTTCAGGCGACAGATCGACTCTTTGGGTGACCTGGGAAAGCAGATCATCAAAGTGGCACAATGGACCAGCCTGCCTGATGACACACTGCTGGGTACACAAGCCCATACTGCGCTTGAATTCAACCAGCTGCGCCAAAAGCTGGATGATAAAAACCTGGTTTTGCTGGCATTGATATACGAGCATGCGCGGTACTTTGCGCGAGCTTTCCAGGCTGATCTTTAACAATCACCAGGTGCTGGCTTATGCCTACCAGCAGGATGCGCTGGGAAAGATCTCGATCCATGTCTACGACCCCAACCTGCCCGGTAGAGATGATGTGGTCATTCAATGTGAGCCTGTGGTGCTGGGTGAGGTCAGCTCACCTTCGGGAACCCAAACAGTGACGGGTCTATAAATCTACTCAGCTGGTGGGTGGCGCACATTATCGAGATGTGCGTGGCTTCTTTACAATGCCGTATGTACCTGAACGACCCCCAAAAAGAATTTGATCTGGCAGCTCTTAATATGCTTGGAGCTTAAAAATAATGTATACTTTCCAGATACTATAATCTATAGAATTTCACGAGGATTTTATGGAGTGGCACAGAGAAAAATACAGCATCACTACCGATAAATCAAAACTGGATGTGGGTATGATTCACCACTTCCTATACACCACGGCTCATTGGGCAGTGGGTCGACCCATGCGCATCGTGCGTAAATCAATCGAAAACTCGATCTGTTTCGGGGTTTATGATGAGGAACAACAGGTCGGTTTTGCCCGTATCGTGACGGATGGAGCCACGGTCGGCTGGATTTGTGACATGTTCATCCTGCCGTCTCACCGTAGTAGTGGGTTGGGCAGGTGGCTGGTCGAGTGTATGATGGAGCATCCGGAGATCAAGGGCCTGCGTCGCATCCTGCTCAATACACGCGACGCCCATGACCTGTATGTGAAATATGCCGGTTTTCGTTCCTTGCTGGCACCGGAAAGCTGGCTGGAAAAGTTTAACCAATCCCCCATGCGCAATGCGGGACCTTTGGTCCAGACCAGGCCCACAAAACAATCTGATTAGTCTATTAAGATTAGTACTCTCCACAAAAGGGTTCCCACGAGGGAGAGGTGATGAGCACGCTAATTTCATCTGAGAAGCCACGTCTCAAATCATCTGCCTGGGTGATGCTTTTCTTGTGGGTGTTATATACCCTTGTTTATACGCTGCCATTCGATAAAAATCTGGAGGCAATCCTTAAAGCCCTGGCAGGTGTTCTGGGCATCGTGGTTCTCCTGGCGATGGGAGTAACCAGGCAGGAGCTTTATTCTAGGTTCAGCATGATCGAACCGTCGTTTGGGCGATGCTGCATCATTCAATGATGTTGATGGTGATGTCCCTTTTTGGGCTGTGATTCTGGTCAGCCAGCCGGTGCTATAATCAGAAAGTTGTTGAAACTTTATTCCTGGAGAAATAAAAAATGAGTGAGAGAATCGAATTCACGCGTAATTATTCAGATTTAAGCACCAATCAGGGTTTCCAATTTGAATTCCAATGTGACCGATGTGGAACGGGCTACCGCACCCGCTTTCAGGGATCGGTGCTGGGTACTGCCGCGACTGCCTTAAACACTGCCAGTAACATTTTCGGCGGGTTGTTCAACAGCCTGTCGAATGCCGGTGAGAGTGTTCGCTCAGCCGCCTGGGAAAAAGCTCACGACGATGCCTTTCTAAAGGCAGTGGAGGAGATCAAACCAGATTTCATCCAGTGTCCGCGCTGCACAAACTGGGTGTGCAAGAAAACCTGTTGGAATGAAAAACGCGGCTTATGCAAGCAATGTGCCCCCGACCTGGGCGTAGAGATGGCCGCTGCCCAGGCCAGCCGGACGACTGAAGAGATCTGGGCTCACTCAAAGGTGGCTGAGGAAGACCTGGCCATGCTCAAAGAAAAGGAATGGCGGGAAGGGGTGCGTGCCACCTGCCCGAGCTGTGGCAAGCCCCTGGCTGGCAAGGTGAAGTTTTGCCCGGAATGTGGTGCAAAGATTGAGAGCGAGCTTAAGTGCGCTAATTGTGGCGTAAAGCTTGAGCCAGGCACCAAATTCTGCCCTGATTGTGGTCAGAAAGTGACTTGATGAGGTAGGTCCAGGGCATCGGGTGGTGGTCATGGATGGATGGGTAGCTTTGGAATGCTACCTCACAACAGAACGAGGAGACGGGTAGATGTTCCAAAACTATGAACAGACAAGAAATTACCTGGATGAGAACCATATCCAGATGGTGGACTTCAAGTTCA
>CAVZEP010000005.1:0-115061 GCA_963774275.1 uncultured Chloroflexia bacterium
TACCTTAAATGATGGGGATTTCTTATGCAAGGCGCGATTGTTTTGACGAATAGGCCAAATGAATTTGCTTTCCAACGAGACGGATGTACGCTTATTAGAGACACCTGCCAATGCCATGAGTGTAGCCATTGAAAATGCCCGTTTGTGGGAACAGGAGAAGCTGTATCGAAAGGCAATGGAACGCGAGTTTGAGATTGGGAGAGAAATTCAAGCAAGCTTCCTGCCGGGCAGCCTACCTGAGCCAGAGGGGTGGATATTGCAGCTTCGCTAAAATCTGCACGTGAAGTCACGGGTGATTTTTATGATGTGTTTGAGCTCACGGATGGGAATATAGGACGGTCATTGCTGATGTGTGTGATAAAGGCCTGGGTGCGGCATTATTCATGACTTTATTTCGCAGCTTAATCCGTGCGGTATCCAATATTGATTTCTTTGCCAATGCCGAGTATGCAGGAAGGATCTCTGTTAGTACGCGTTTAATCAACGCCATATCCCTCACCAACAATTATTTTGCTGAAACGCACGGCCATACAAGCATGTTCTGCACCATCTTTTTTGGGATCTCGACACCCATACAGGCAGGTTGACTTATGTCAATGGCGGCCACCTGCTTCCACTGATTATTAATAGACTGGGGGTGAAGGAAACTCTCAAAGTCACCGGTCCTGCAGTTGGTATTGAGGCTGGGAGAGAATACAGCATTGGTGAAGTGATGATTGAGCAAGGAGATACATTCTTTGCCCATACCGATGGTTTAACTTATACGATAAACCCTGCGGGTGAATACTTCGATAAGCACGAATTAGTTCCATTATTTGCCGGAGACCAATCACTAACATTGCTGTTGGAGCAAATTCAAAATCAGGTCAAGGATTACTCCACGGGTGGCAAAGCAATTTGATGATATCACCATGCTGGCAGTGCGACGGAATCCAGAGTGAGATTTTGAAGGTCACTGGCGTATGACCTTTTATTGAGAACTCCAGGTACGCGGCTGATATGAGTAAAGTTGCACATCAGAGTATTCGGTTTTGAGGCTTGCACAGCTAGAAATGTTTTCCTGCATTAGAAGGGCAGATCATCTGCACATCATGGACACCAGTTGCTAATCAGGTACAAAAATATGACCCAAGGTTTATCAATGACACAGTTTGTCCATAAAAATACGGATGTGCTGTGGATAATCGTGAAAGGAAAGAAGAATGGTACATGCAATTAAAGCAGGTCAATTGATTGACGGAACAGGCAGGGATCCCATCCAAGAGGCGGTTGTGCTGATGGATGGCAAGAAAATCATTGAGGTAGGTCTGGCTACAAAGGTTATGATTCCCGCAGGGGCAGAAATCACGGATGCTTTAGGCATGACTGTAATGCCCGGGTTAATTGACACCCACGTGCACATCATGCACACAACAGCATCGATGGAAGACACATTATTCACGCCCAGTGCTGTCACTTATTACCAGGCTGCCGAAAATCTAAAACGGACATTGCGAGCTGGATTTACCACCGTGCGGGATGCAGGTGGTGCCGACGCTGGAATCCGTCAAGCCATAGAAATGGGTCTCATTTCCGGTCCACGTCTTGTCGTCTCCGGGAGTATCGGGCAGACAGGAGGGCTTATGGAAATGCGATTTCCTTCCGGGGCTACGATTGTCGACGAGAATAGCTGGCGAGTATGCGATGGGGTCGAAGACGTGCGTAAAACAATACGCAAAGTGCTTCGTGAAGGTGTGGATTTTGTCAAGATTTTTACCACTGGCGGGGTCGTTGCTCCTCAGGGTTCACCATTTATCCCGGAATGGTCGACGTCTGAACTGGAAGTGATTATCGAAGAAGCCAAACGCTGTGGAGTTGGCGTGATGGCACACGCTGAAGGTTGTGAGGGCATTAAAAATGCATTGCGTGTGGGAGTCACCTCCATCGAGCATGGCAATGTGTTAGATGATGAAGCCATTGACCTGTTACTATCTAAAGGAATTTTCTTGGTGCCAACGTTGCACATTTCCAAGATTCTGGCTGAACGCCGGGATACAGCGGGTCTGACTGAGGTGTCCAAACGGAAGGAAGTTCGATTAGCGGATGAAGGGAAAGGTTGCTTTCGTAAGGCTTGCGAGGCAGGCGTTCAAGTGGCTCTGGGTACCGATGCTTTCATCGCGGATATGCATGGCACCAATGCGGCTGAACTTCTCTTGATGATGAAAGAAGGAGGCCTGTCGTCAATGGAAGCCATCCTCGCAGGAACGATGAACGCTGCTAAATGCTGTCTGTTGGGTGACCAAGTAGGCACATTGGAGGCTGGCAAGCTGGCAGATATTCTGGTGGTAGATGGAGATCCGCTAGCCGATATCACTGTTCTGCAAGAGTATGAGCAAATCACAGTATTCAAGCAAGGTAGCTTGGTGCTGTGAGCGAAAAGGTGAGAGAGCATTGATATAAAACTCACAAGCCTTCTTAGCAAATTGCACCCACCAGCAGCCGGTTTAAACAACAATGAAGGCGAGTCAGGTATGGGTTATCCTGGTGCATACCCACCGGTGATCTCAGCTGGTTCAGCTGGATGGGTAGGCGAGTGGCTGAAAACGGGCGATGGCCCCAGATACCGCATGTGGTGGCTACAGTATACAGGCTCGAATATGCTCCCTGGCTCAGGCGAGGTCACTGACCCAACCTTAGTTGACGACATGTATGTGTCTGACTTCAGCAGCCGGGCGTTGGCTGGTCAGGAGCTGGATGTGCTGGCTCCGGGTTCGTGGGTGCGTGGACCGTTCCCGGGTGTCCCGGGATTTGCGCACCTGCCCTGGTGGTCACACGGAATTGGTGGAGTGGTTGGTGGTAACCCAGGCAACTTCTACTATGTTGGTGGCACATCCATGGCCACCCCACATGTGGCATCCGTAGCAGCGTTACTGCTGCATAGAGATCCATCTTTGACCCAAAGTCAGGTCGAAGGTATCTTGAAGTCCACTGCGTTGACCATACCCAGCTCAGGTAGCCGGAATATATGGGATAACACTGTCCCAGCCACGATCTCCTGGGATACTGACTGCGGTGGTTTACTTTGCGACCCGGTTGGTGCGGGCTTGTTGCAGGCGGATGCAGCTTTGGCTGCCCTGCCATAACCTGGTTGATCATACCTTTCAGACTACCTTCCAAGGTTAGGAAGTAGATAAGAGAAGTCGCTTATCCAGGTAATATTGAAAACAATGGAGGCAGGTGTGTCACACACCTGCCTCTTGGTTTTATATCAACATAGATTGAACCTCAGGTATGTCCAGTCCGGATGGATTGGTAGTAATTTCATTTTCTGCCCAATTTTCCACCACACTAGCTGTCGTTATTTTTCCGGCTATAAATAATTACCCCATGAGTTTCATTGTTTGAATATCATTGGTATACGCCTAATAAATCCAAATTAATTCCAATGTTATCTGCCTAAATAAACTCTAAAATAACGTTAACCATCCCTTTATCTGGCGTTGGGCTGAGATATAGGGCTATTCAATGGTCAACGGGTCATACAGTCAATTCTCTGCGAGGGGTTAAGGAGGAAGGTTATCTTATGGACATCTATAAGAATAGTTTTCATAAACATCGTTATAATTCACCCGGTTACCCGGTCTATGGGGGAAAACAGGAGCAGAGGCGGTATGTCCAGGCTAATCAGCTGCCATCATTAAAAATCCTGCGCAGCCCATCTCAGGTTGTGTCTGCATCGATGATGGTTGCTCCAGAAGTGATCCAGATGGTTGACGATTATCAAGGCTGCTCCGTCATGGAATGTAATGTTCCGACTGCTTTACGCTCAATCAACGAATCAAAGTTGGCTGCCATCGTTCGAAAATCATTAAAACGGGATAACTTCCATATCCTGGGCTGGCGAGTACGCAGGCTTGATGGTGGCATGGGTAACCCGGTGAGCATGGGCTTATTTCGCTTCGAAGGTGTTGGTGTTGATAAGAATGAGTGGCTGGATTGGTCAATTATCCTGAAAGTTATTCAGTCTCCTGCCAATCTGGGTCAGGTTAATCTGGGTGAGGGGGATGACCTAACCCATTGGAACTATTGGAAACGCGAATGTTTGGTCTACCAATCGGGGTGGCTTGATAATCTCCCTGAAGGTATTTCAGCTCCGCATTGCTATGAGGCGGTGGATCTGCCTGGAAATATCGCCGGGATGTGGCTGGAGGATATTACAGACTCTTTTTCCGGGGCCTGGCCATTGTATCGTTACGCGCTCACCGCTCGCCACCTTGGCCGTTTGAACGGCACCTACATTTCAAGGCGAGCGCTGCCATCCTACCCATGGCTCAGCTCTCAGCGAACACGCCAATGGCTCAGCTCAATCCCCTGGAGGGATTTTCCATGGGAGCACCCAAAGGCGCGCCGGCAGTTTCCTTCGCAGGAGGAGAACAGCTTCCGGCGCATGTTGCAGGATCACAAGCGATACCTCGCCCGGTTGGAGCAATTACCCAAGACGGTCAGCCATGGTGACACCTATCCGACCAATTTTAAATCTCGGCGGTCAAATCATAACCAGGAACAAACCGTGGCTATTGATTGGGCATTGGTGGGTATCGAGCCGCTGGGTGATGACCTGGGACAGCTGGTGTATGGCACTTATTTGAACTTAAAGGGATACAAGCTCCAGGACATATCCCATACACTTTTTACCAGCTATATTAATGGACTGGAGGATAGCGACTGCCGCGTTGACCCGAAGTGGGTAAAGTTTGGATTTACAGCAACTGCTGCTTTACGGGTGGGGTTGTTTAAGCTGGTTCTATTGAAAGACGCCATCGATAAAGATGAAGACCTTATTCCAAATGCTGCCAGCACTCCGCTCGTCTCCGACAGGTTTGAGTCAGTCATGGCGGAAGAAGCCAGTCAAATCTTGGACGTTCTTTAAAACCAGATTGTGCCGCCTGGGATAATCATTCACCCAAGGGCAGAAAGGAAAAACCTTATCGATGAAGATTTCTGTAACCTTGTAAATTGCGGGTGAAATACTCGAAGAAACGGAGAGGGGGCGGAATTAATAATGGACAGGCTGGAGGGAAGCAGCCTGTCCATTAAAATCTACAACGCAGATGTGGCTTTCGGATAATTGCTAACTTTATCGAGTGATTTTCTCGATATTGCTAAGGGAAACCTCATTCATCTTGCCTGTGCCTCCCAACCCTGATAGAATTCGCCTGATGAAGATCCGTTCGATTACCTGTTTCATCGATCCATCCTATCCACTCAATGGGCACAGATTGAAATCCGCAGGGGATTTCCTGCAAATCGCCCTACCTGCATTTATCGAGGCTGGTTATGAGGTGCAATCTGCACGCCTGGCGACGGTACCTTTCCCGCCTCTGCTGCCTGAACTTAAACCGGGTGCACTTGCCCGGCTGGCACAGGAGCTGGAAGCCGCTGTAGCTGATGCGGGATACGCTTATGTTTCTGTAGGTCCAGCCCTGCCGGAAGTGCCTGAGAGCTATGGCTTGATCCCAGAAGCACTGTCAGCCACTCAGAATGCCTTCTTCTCCGGGTTAATGACCTCCGATGGAAATGTTTCTCTACCTGCAGTTCGCCAGTGTGCTGAGGTCATTCAAAAGTCAAGCCTGATCTCACCGAATGGATTCGCCAACCTGCGCTTCGCCGCCCTGGCGAACGTCCCCGCTGGTTCACCCTTCTTCCCGGCTGCATACCACCAGGGTCTGGAGCCAGCTTTTGCTTTGGCAACTGAGGCGGCAGATCTGGCAGTGACGGCATTCAGCCAGGCAGCCAGCCTGGATGAAGCCCGCAGGAACCTGGTCAGTGCGATGGAAGCCCATGCGCAAACCTTGACCAGCGTTGCCCGCTCTGTGGAAAACCAAACGGGGGTTAATTTTAAGGGGATCGATTTTTCATTGGCACCTTTCCCTTCCGCACAAGTCTCCCTGGGCGTTGCAATGGAGCGACTGGGAGTGCCCAACCTCGGAGTACACGGCTCATTGGCTGCCGCGGCTATCCTGGCGGATACGATCGACCAGGCAAACTTTACCCGGGCAGGTTTCAGCGGCCTGATGCTGCCGGTGCTCGAAGATGCCACGTTGGCTCAGCGGGCGGCTGAGGGTTCCCTGGGTGTGATCGACTTGCTGCTCTATTCCGCCGTGTGTGGCACCGGGTTGGATACCATTCCGCTTCCAGGCGAGACCAGCACCGGCGAGCTCGCCGCCGTATTGCTGGATCTCGCTGCACTGGCTCTACGCCTGGATAAGCCGCTGACTGCCCGTTTGATGCCCATCCCCGGCAAAGCAGCGGGTGACCTAACGGGATTCGATTTTGCTTACTTTGCCAACAGCCGGGTGCTGCCCCTCCATGCGATTGCATTGGAACGCTTCCTTGGTGGGGATGAAACATTCGACCTCCATCGGAGGACCAACCCGATGATTACAATGAATAAGCGCAGGCTCTGGCTACGTTGGGTGGCAGCCAACGGTTTTGGGGAGATGTTCGGCCTGGGGCTAACTTTTGCCGTGGGTGCCAGCGTAATCTCCGGCCTGGGGGATCAGGGGAGCGTGGCAGTGGTGCTGGTATCATTCCTGGTGGCAGTTGTCAGCGGTGCTATCGAAGCTACCCTGGTTGGACTGGTGCAGTGGTGGGCGATGCACCCATGGTTTCCCGATATCACCAGGCGTGCCTGGTGGCTGGCAACCCTGGTTGGGGCACTGCTGGCTTACGTGATGGGTTATTTGCCCTCCACACTGATGAGCCTGGGTGAGCAGGCTTCTGAAGCCCAGGCACCCGCGGCTGAACCGGCGCAATGGTTGGTCTTGTTGTTGGCTGCCGGGTTGGGCGTTGCCGGGGGAGCCGTTCTGTCCTTTGCCCAAAGCCTCAGCATGCGTAAAAAGGTCGCCCGCGCCTCCTTGTGGATCCCCGCCAATATGCTTGCCTGGCTGGTTGGTATGCCGATCATTTTTTGGGGTATCGATACCGCTCAGAAACAGGGGAGTTTGCTCTGGGGTGGTCCTGTTTATGGCGGGTGTCTTGCTAGTGGCCGGGCTGGTCGTGGGGGCTATCCATGGTGCATTCCTGGTCCGTATGGTTGAACCGGAAAAATCACCCCCTTTAATTAGGTAGTATAATCTCCCCAATCTCATCTCAATTTGGAAGGTAAAAATGCATTTTCAGTTGATTACTCTCTTAGCGCCTCATTTGCGTCCCCAGGCTTATCTGGATCCTGGATCAGGCAGCTTTCTGATCCAGCTGCTGATTGCCGGGTTGGTGGGTGCTGGTTTTTTGATCAAAGCCTATTGGAAGAAAATCAAAGGATTGTTCAACAAGTCGGATACGAAAAAAGAAGATGACAGCGACATCCAACAGTGACCGGCGCTTGGGGGCATCTTTTCGCGACCCGAGTGGGTTCCTGTTTTCCCGTAAGGGGGTATTATATCGACAGGTTAATCGTATTTATCGAGAGCATTATGACCAGCTGGTGACTTCCAAGCTGTACTCCAAATTGGTTAATTCCGGGCTGCTCGTCCCGCACGAAGAAGTTGATGTAGAGCCGGAAGAGCCCAATCTGGCATACAAGGTCATCCAACCGGAACCTGTACGCTTTATTTCCTACCCCTATGAGTGGAGCTTCAGCCAGCTCAAAGACGCTGCCCTGGTTACACTGGCGATCCAGAAGCTTGCCCTGGAATCTGGCATGGTGCTCAAGGACGCGAGTGCCTACAACATCCAATTTCATCATGGCAAGCCTGTATTGATCGATACGCTTTCATTTGAGATCTATCATGAAGGTGAACCCTGGGTGGCTTACCGGCAGTATTGCCAGCACTTTTTGGCACCCCTGGCGTTGATGGCGCATACCGATGTACGTCTCAGCCAGCTGATGCGGGTCTATATCGACGGCACACCGCTGGACCTGGCATCACGCCTGCTACCCAGGCGCACCCGCTTTGGATTGGGATCTGGCGACCCATATCCACCTGCACGCTGCGGCTCAAAAACGATATGCCGATAAACCGGTGGTTAAGCCACAAACAGCCCGCAAGATGAGCAAGATGTCTTTCATGGGGTTAATGGATAGCCTGGAAAGCACAACCCGCAAACTGAGCTGGAAGCCATCCGGCACAGAGTGGGGCGATTACTACATCGCCTCGTGCCAGTCATTATTCTCCGTCTGCGTTTGATCACAAAAAACAGGTCGTCAGTCAATTCCTGGAACGCATCCAACCCGCCACCACCTGGGATTTGGGAGCAAACACGGGTGAATTCAGCCAGCTGGCTGTAGAGAAGGGTAGCCTCACGATTGCCTTTGATATCGACCCTGCCGCGGTTGAACAAAATTACTTGCTGAATAAAAAGAAAAAGGCAACCCCGATGCTGCCACTGGTGATGGACTTTACCAACCCCTCACCCTCGCTTGGCTGGCACAACCGCGAGCGTCATTCCCTGCTCGAGCGCGCTCCTGCAGATGCGCTTCTGGCACTGGCACTCATCCATCATCTGGCAATATCTAATAATGTCCCGCTTCTGCTCCTGGCGGAGTATTTTCACGACCTGGGGCACTGGCTGATTATCGAGTGGGTCCCCAAGGAAGATTCTCAGGTTCAAAAGTTGCTCGTGAGCCGGCAAGATATCTTTACGGGATACCATCAGGAGGGATTCGAGGCCGCCTTTGGGGCGTATTTCAATATCCTTGAAAAAGTGCCCGTCCAGGATTCTCCCCGTATGCTCTACTTGATGGAAAACAAGTAACCGTCTTGATCCAATTTACCCTCGGGGGTCCTTCCTGAGCAACTACAGGAATCAAGCGACGAAAGAAACCTACTTTCCGAATGAACGCAAATCCACGGAAAGATAAAATCTCCTTTAGCGCAATCCCCATTCACCCAATCCTCTTTGGGTTATATTTCGTTCTGGCATTGCTGGGATTAAATATATCCCAGGTGTTCCCCCAAGAAGCGCTCCGGTCGTTGCTCGTTGTGCTTCTTTTTGCAGGGTTGACAGTATCACTCATGCAGCTGGTGTTTAAGGATTGGCGACGCGGTGCATTCGCTGCAAGCTTGCTGCTGGCTTTATTTTTCACCTACGGACATGTCTATAACTTCCTGGAAAAAAACATCCCAGGCTTGGGGCGCCATCGCCTGCTGTTACCTGTCTGGGTGTTCCTGGCAGTGTTAGGCTTATGGCTGATAGCCAGGCGATTGAAGAATCCGATCACACTCACCATAGCACTAAATGCTGTCGCACTCGTGGCGCTCGTTTTCCCTATTTACCAGGTCATCCATTGGGAGATCAGCCTGGTGCGCTCTGGGGAGAACCCCACTCAGAATATTCCTGGTTACGGCGACTTTCACCTGGATGCCGGACAATCCTCACCGGATGTATATTTTTTTGTTTTGGATATGTATGCCCGCCAGGACGTGTTGCAGGAGGTCTACAATTTCGATAATTCCGCTTTCCTGAATGAGCTGAAGCAGCTGGGATTTGATATTATCGAGTGCAGCCAATCCAACTACAGCCAGACCGAGATGGTACTTACATCGATATTGAACATGAATTATTTGGACATGCTGGGACAGTTTGATCCATCCACTACCGACCCATTAGCGCTACGTCCCTTAATCAAAGACAATTCAGTCATGCAAGCATTTAAAAACCTGGGATACAAGCTGGTATCTTTTGAGACTGGTTTCCATTTCTCCGAGTTCCATAATGTGGATTATTATTTATACCCGGGCGATGTAAAACTATTCCAATTTGGAGGGATGAATACCTTCGAGCTGATGTTGTTCAAATCCACTGCCGGTTTGGTGCTCTTTGATTCAGCCAAGACGCTGCCATCTTTCCTCGTTCCCGATGCCAGTGAGCCTTTGGAAAGGAAGCGCCAGCAAATCCTGTTTGACCTGAATGAGCTGAGGACGATCCCTAAAAGCATCTCTGGCCCCAAGTTCGTTTTTGCCCACATCCTGGCATTACACGAGCCGTTCGTCTTTTCATCGACCGGAAGCGCAATCAATTATCCGGAAGTTATGGAAAAAGAGCAATACCAGGCAGGTTATCGAAACCAGCTTGAATATGTAAACAACCAGCTGCTGCCAATCCTGCAGCAAATGATCGAAAACAGCAATCCAAAACCGATCATCATTTTACAGGGGGATACCGGCCCAGGGTTGGCTTCTCATCTCGGACGGATGGCGAATTTAAGCGCATTTTACTTGCCGGGGTATGCACAATCACTATCGGAAACGTTTACCCCAGTGAATGACTTTCGGCTGGTGTTCGATCATTATTTTGGTGCTGCTTTAGACTTACTGCCCGATCATAGCTATTTTTCGCTGTATACCTCTCCATTTGAGCTGGAGCTCGTCCCGAATACCTGTATTACAGGGTATCCGTAGTCATACCAGGCGATAAAAAATCATGTGCCGTACACCATGGATGGATGTACGGCACATTTATTTGACTGAAGACCCTGCTTAGCTTTGATCTTCGAGTCTCCAGTAAATACCCTTCTCCCGTGTAAGCAGGTTGTTATCCACCATATACCTGCGCAAAGCAGCTGTATCCTCATGAAAACGTCTCAGGATTTGGTTGACCTGATTCTCAGGATACTTCACATCCGGCTCAAAATTCTTGACCAGGTGGTTCAATATGACCATCAGCTTCTTGTGCTGGGTGGGAATGGATTTCAGCGTGCCATCGTTTGAGAGATACGCGCGTAACGTCTTGACTGCAAATTCATCGCCCTCATACACCTTCGCGGGTGGGCGGGATTGAGCCAATACCTGGCGCGAGAGCTTTTCAAGCGCTCCGCTATCCAGCTGGTAAGTGCTGCCTTCCTTGTGAGCCAGGCCTGCCAACGTAAGCTGATCCAGGTGGTGCTGCACATCGCCCGGCTTCAAACCAAGGCGTTCAGCGATCTGGGAGGGGGTAAGGGCCTCAACGCCCAGCAAACCAGCAATTTTCAAGCGCTCAGCATCTGCCAGCGACTTCATGAAATGCAATAATTCGTCTTGATTCATAGGTGAGGGTTTCATCTTCGTATTCCTTTACAATGTCGTTTGACCGTCAATTCTCCAATATTCACCTTCTGCGCGGCTCATCATCTTGTAGGCAATCAATTCGCGCCGTAAGGTGGCAGTATCTTCATGGAAACGGGCGAGGATATCGTTAACCTGTTTCTCGGTGTAATGAACTTCAGGCTGGAAAGATTTGAGAATATACCCGAGAACCACTTCGCGTTTCCTGCGCTGGGCAGGGATGACCTTCAGCCTGCCATCTGGTAATAAGATATCCCGCAGCACTTTCCGGTTATATGCTTCCAGGTCCACTTCCGCCGCCATGCTGGGTAGTCTGTCTTGCCGTGCCAGGTGATTGGCGATTCTTTCAAGGACGCCCGACTCGAGCTGGTATAGGTTGTAATAACTCTCAGCACGCGCACTGACCAACCCGGCTTCTGAAAGCAGTTTCAGATGGTGGGACACGGTGGGTGGTTGTAAGTTGAGCATGGCTGCCAGCTCTTCCACCGAATATGCCCGCTGTGAGAGCAGACCGATAATCTTCAGCCGATTTGCATCTGCCAGGGCTTTGAAGAAGGTGAGCAGCTGTTCATCGTTGGGGGAGATAGGAGTAACCATAGTATCTGTCCTTCAAAATCTTGATTGCATCTAATTAAATAGATGATTATCTAATTAATTATACACAATCAGAATTATTTGTCAAGGGAGAAGTGAATTATGCTATGAAAATTGTCGCTCATCCCATCTTCCAACCAAAAAAGGAGCTAGCCTTGGACTGGTATAATCTAAAAGGAATGGAACATCCTCTCGATCCATAATGGGTAGTCTATGTCGTCGATTGATGAGATTAAATCCCGCATTGATATCGTTGACCTGGTCCAGGAATCGGTCCAGCTCCGCCGCTCTGGCAAGAATTACACCGGATTCTGCCCCTTTCACCCCAACACTCGCACACCTTCCTTCGTAGTTTTTCCCACGACCGGCACCTGGCGTTGTTTTGGGCAATGCAACGAAGGTGGCGATATCTTCAGCTTTACGATGAAGAAACAGGGCTGGGATTTTTCGGAAACGCTGAAATACCTGGCAGAGAAGGCAGGTGTGCAGCTCAAACCGCCCACGCCCGAGGAATTGGTCGCCGAAGAAGAGCATGCTCAAATCCGCTCGATCCTTGAGGAGGCTGCCACTTATTACCACCACCAATTACGCAATACTCCAGAAGGTCAAAAAGCACTTGCTTATCTCAATGGACGCGGTTTGAGTGACGAAATCATCGAAACCTTTAACCTGGGTTATGCTCCTAATGCTCATTCAGCCACCATCCAATATTTTAAGAATAAGGGCAGGTCTGAAACCAACCTGAAAGAGGCTGGTTTAGTCTCCGAGCGTGAGGATGGGAGTATCTATGATAAGTTCCGCCACCGGATCATTTTTCCGATCCGGGATGGGCGTGGACGCATCGCTGGATTTGGTGGGCGGGTATTGGACCCCAACGACATACCCAAATTTCTGAATTCTCCCCAGACCGCTGTTTTTGACAAAAGCGCTTTGTTGTACGGACTGGAGCATGCCCGTACACCCATCCGCGCCCTCGATCAGGTGGTCATCGTCGAAGGATATCTGGATGTGATTGCCCTGCACCAGGCGGGATTCACCAATACGGTTTCGCCCATGGGCACGGCTCTCACCGAGCACCAGCTGCGTCTGCTCAAGCGCCTCACCCAGCGGGTTATCCTGGCGCTGGACCCGGATGCGGCAGGTGATAAAGCTACCCTGCGTGGCTTGCAGATTGCCCGCCAGACGATGGATCGCGAGACTGAGCCGGTGTTTGATGCACACGGCCTGTTAGCCCATGAATCACGCCTGCAGGCTGATATCCGCGTCACCACTCTACCTGCTGGGATGGACCCGGACGATGTCGTCAAAGCGGACCCGGCTGAATGGCAGCACATCCTGGAAAACGCCAAACCCGTTGTCATTCATGTGATGGAAACCCTGGCAAAAGGGCGGAATGTGGATGACCCAAAGACCAAATCTGAGATTGCTGGTCAGGTGCTACCATTGATCAACGAAGTGCCTGACTCGATTGAGCGTGAAACTTACCGGCAGCGCCTGGCCCGCCTGATCAGAGTGGATGAACGCCTGCTGGTGGGGGGTGAGCGACCCAGTGGTGGCACAACTCGCAGAAGACCAAGATCAACCCGACTGATGGTGGAGGCACAAAAACCAGATTTCCCTACGCTGGCAGGGAATGCGCTGCTTGAAGCTCACTGTCTTGGGATTCTAATCCGCCGGCCTGAGATGGTATTTCATGTCGACCGCGCCTTGCATGAAGCTCATTTAACGCGACTTTCGCGCACGGACTTTGAGCGGGCTGAATTCCAGGCTGTTTTTGAGCTGGTGGAGGAATCATTGGCGCAGGATCAGTCTGAGCCGATGCACTACGTGTTGAATGGTCTGTCCCTGCCATTGATGGAAATCGTAGACGGCCTGCTGGAGCGTACTGAAAAACTTGACCCCAAAGAAGACCGCGTTCTCGAAGATGTGATGAGGGCATTATTAGAAATCCGCAGGCACCAGGTGACGGACATGATCAACCAGATACGTTACCAGATGGATGAAGCTGTACAAGCGGGGGACTTGCGCACCAAGGAATACGAAGAAATCGTTGCTAGATGCTCCCGCTCGCTTCGGAACCTGCATCAGGCACGCGAGAGATTCGTGACCGGGCGTTAGCTATAGGAAGGATTATTCTTCTTTACATTCATGATTGATTTCATGGAAAAGCCAATGGCTTGCCCCATCACCACCCAATCCTACCATCAGGCTGCGCATGTACTCGGGCGCGCCTTTGTAGATGATCCAGTTTCGGTGGTGGTTTATCAGAAATTTTCCACTGAGCGACGTGTGCGGTGCTTTGGTCAATTGACTTTATCGCAGAAATCTCGCTGTGGTTCGGAAAGGGAATCCAATCCAGGTAAACCAGGATGGCACGCTGGTGGCAGCAGCGGTGATCTATCCACCAGGTGCCTATCCACTGCCAGCCTATGATTCCTGGAAGTTGTTGCTTAAATCCGTCCTGATGAATGGCTTGTATGATATCCGTAGCTGGATCAAGTGGCTTAATCAGGTGGATAAATATCACCCGACCGAAGCACATTATTACCTGGAGTACCTGGGTGTGGAATCAGGTGCATCAGGGGAAGGGTTTCGGATCGTTGCTCTTAAAAACATAATCACGAAAGCAGATGAAGGCAGGGTGTAGGCTGCTACCTGGAAAATTCAAATCCCAGGAATATATCCTTCTACCAGCAATTCTGGTTTTCGAATTATCAGGGAGATGGAAATTATAGGTGTTCCCACCTGGTTCATGTGGAGACCACCAGGGAATTCGTGAGCCATCGGTGATTGTAAGCGCCATCGCTGATGGCGGCCTGAATTTCCGGGATCAACGATCCCGGCTACAAACGAAATTGTAGCTTCTATCGTTGATGGCGGATAAAAATTTCGGGATCAACGATCCCGGATACAGACGCAATTGTAGCTTCTATCGATGATGGTGGTTTATATTTTCGGGATCAGCGATCCCGGCTACAGACGAAATTGTAGCTGTTATCGTTGGTTGTAGCCGCCATCGTTGATGGCGGATAAAAATTCCGGGATCGGCGATCCCGGCTACAGACGCAATTGTAGCTGCCATCGCTAATGGCGGGTTATATATTTCCGGGATCAGCGATCCCGGCTACAAACGAAATTGTAGCTTCTATCGATGATGGCGGTTTATCTTTCTGGGACCAGCGATCCTGGCTTCCCACAACGGTTATACCCGTAAATCGAAAATCTCACCTTTCCACTGCCAATCCTCAGCCTTTTTAACTAAGTTCTTCCTCACGGGATTCTCTTGCACATACGCCCATTTCTGGATGTAACTTTCTTCAGTTCGCAACAGATGATCGAAGAACTCTCTTTGCCAGATTGGTGCCTTTATCTTTGTCGAGCCACCCTGGCATTCTTGAATAATCCTCTTACTTGTCCATTGCTTCCATTGTTGCATGAATCCAGATATATCCTTCTGGTCTATATCAGACATCCGGGCGACAGACGAACAAAAGAAATGAACATGGTCTGGCATGATTACATAACCTCCCACCATCCACCCATGACGCTGGAGGGCGCTTGTCCATTCATCAGTAAGGATATTTGCAACTCGGTCGTTATCAAGGATAGGAAGCCGGTGATAAGTACAGGTGGTAATGAAATAAATAGGGTCAGTTTTCCATATTCTTGATAAATGAGGGAGATGTTTATACTTAAGCATGATATTTATTTTACATCAGATATTTATGACAAGATAAATTGTAGCTGCTATCGTTGATGGCGGATAAAAATTCCGGGATCAACGATCCCGGCTACAGACGAAATTGTAGCTGCCATCGTTGATGGCGGATAAAAATTCCGGGATCAACGATCCCGGCTACAGACGAAATTGTAGCTGCCATCGTTGGTTGTAGCTGCTATCGTTGATGGCGGATAAAAATTCCGGGATCAGCGATCCCGGCTACAGACGAAATTGTAGCTGCCATCGTTGATGGCGGTTTATATTTCCGGGATCAGCGATCCCGGCTACAGTTGATGGCGGTTTGCATTACCGGGATCAACGATCCCGGCTACAAATAAAGCTGGAGAATCATTCTCCATGATTCGCCAAAATTGCCAAATTCGATGATAATTGGGTTATGGCTCAAAAAAGAAAGAATAGGCCTGCCAAGAAAGATGACTCACCAAGGGAAAATATTGCCCAAGAGGAGGAAAACGATCCATCTGATCTGCCTCTGGAAGACGTAGAAGACATGATGGCTGAGATGGATGCAGATGTGGTCATTGATGAGCCAGATGAATTGATTCTGGCCCAAGAGGCAGAAGAGATTACTGGGTTGGCGGAGGACGAGTCACTCGAGCTACTCAAGCCTCACTTTGATACTGAGCTGGGTGAAGATCCCGTCAGGCTCTATTTAAGCGAAATAGGGGAGATCGAGCTCTTAAGCGTGGATCATGAATTCTGGTTGGCGACCCGCATCGAAGCTATGCGCCGTGTGGATGTAATCAATCGGGGTCACCCGCTCGCCCGAGGTGGTCCTCTTTATTCCACCAACATTTATCGCGCCTTATTTGACGAGCTAGTCACTGCCTGGAAGCGCCTGGTCGAAGATACCCAGCGATTGGGATACGATTGCCCTGATCTATCCTTAATCCATGCTGAAGCACACATGTTGCGTCAAACCTGGGCCAGTACATATCCATCTTATTTGCGCAGCTACCTCGATAATGGACGTTGGGGGACCGACCACCTGTGGGATCGGGTGGCTGGCAATGGACTGACGGTTTTCATCTGTCTTTACCTTCTGCCTGAAGACTCTGCGAGAGAAGTGGAAAAGTTCTTTTCCCAAATGCATGAGATGCCCGCCCCGGAAACATTTGCTGCCTTTCTACCGGAAGAGGAAATCCTGATCAAGGAGCTGGAAAATGTCCAGCACCGCGTGGAAGAATCGCGCCAGATACTAATCCGATCCAATTTACGCCTGGTGGTTAGCGTTGCCAAACGCTACCTCGGGCGGGGAAGCTCATTCCTCGATCTCATCCAGGAAGGTAATCTCGGTCTTTTACGCGCAGTGACGAAGTTTGACCCTTCGCGCGGATATAAATTCAGTACGTATGCCACCTGGTGGATCCGGCAATCCATCAGTCGTTCAATCGCCGATCAGGCACGCACCATCCGTATCCCCGTGCATATTTTTGAAACATTTAACCGGATCATGCAAGCCCAACGCCAGCTAACCCAGACGTTAGGACGGGCTCCTACACCTGAAGAGCTGGCTTTGGAGGTAGATTTTGTGGATCCGAAGGATAAGCAGCTGATTTTACGCACAAAACACGATGCCAGCCTTTTACCCCAGGACGTGCGTACGCGATGGATGCACGCAGCCTCAAAAGTGGGGCAAGTACTACGTGCAGCAGAAGAACCTGTCTCGTTGGAAAGCCCCGTCGGAAGCGAAGATAATAGCATGCTGGGTGATTTTATCGAGGATGAAGAAGCCCAGGAGCCGATGGACGCAGCTGCACGGGATATGTTGCGCGAACAGGTTAAAAATGCACTGGCGGTACTCTCAGAGCGCGAAAGGGAAGTTTTGGAAATGCGGTTTGGATTACTGGATGGCAAAGACCATACCCTTGAAGAGGTAGGGCAGGCATTCAACGTCACCCGAGAACGCATTCGCCAAATTGAGGCCAAAGCACTGCGCAAACTGCGTCATCCTACCCGCAGCAGGCACTTACGTGATTTTCTAATCTAGTCAGGCTGATATAACAGTCGACCATCACTATATTAGCTTGATGGGGTTATGAAAGTATATCCATGATAGCGGTATTGTGATCGTCGATTAAATTATTATTTTACTTCCCTAAGTTATAGCGAGTGATGGCATCATAAACGACGCAAATTGACACTGAGTATTGCATGTGATAAACTTCACGCTTGTATAGCCGAATACCACCTTTTCAGGATGGTTTAAATTGTCTATAATGGTAGCTTATGCTCCCCATAATTAGCTGCAAGGGTTCCAGGCCTCAAACCGGTTCTCTTGTGGATATAATTTGGGTATAACTATTGAGGTGCTATGTTAGCTCCCTATATTCCAATCGCTGTCATCGTCATCCTGGCCGTTGCTTTTGGGTTTTTGATCGTCGGACTTGGTCACTTATTTGGTCCCCGGCGTATTACTCCACGTAAAGTCATGCCATACGAATCGGGGATGAACCCGATAGGACCAGGTACACGACGCGCACCGGTGCGTTTCTACCTCGTGGCTGTACTTTTTATATTATTCGACATTGAAATCATCTTCATCATCCCTTGGGCAGTCATACTCAAGCAATTTGTCAGCGCAAACTTGGGGGTCTTTGCTCTTATTGAGATGGCTACCTTCATTATTATTTTATTGGTAGGCTTTGTGTATGCCTGGAAGAAGGGAGCCTTAGAATGGGAATAGAGCAAAAAGCCGGGAATATGGGCGTAGTCACAGTTGGCCTTGAACAGGTGGTCAATTGGTCACGCACCAACGCCATGTGGCCGATGCTTTTCGGTTTGGCATGCTGCGCGATTGAGATGATGAGTGCCCAGGCTTCTCATTTTGATATGAGCCGTTTTGGCATGGAATTAATGCGCGCCAGCCCTCGGCAGTCTGATTTGATGATCGTGGCTGGAAGAGTATCTCGGAAAATGGCGCCGGTTGTACGCCGGCTTTATGATCAGCTGCCAGATCCCAAGTGGGTCATTTCGATGGGTGATTGTGCCTCATGCAGTGGCGTATTCAATAATTATGCCCTGGTGCAAGGCGTGGATGAAGTAGTGCCGGTGGATGTTTACGTGGCTGGCTGCCCGCCGCGCCCTGAAGCCTTAATTCATGGCATTCTAACCCTGTACGATAAAGTACGTCACGAAAAACTCGCCTCCTGGGTATAAAGGAAATAGGATATGTCGGAAGAGCACCTTAAACTGACCCTCAAAGCGTTAAAAGACCGCTTTGGGTTGCAAGACTCACATCTCATGAAGTACCCACCTGCATTAGTGGCTGAGCCTGGGCAGGTTGTCCAAATTTGCCAGGCGCTGCGGGGAGAATTTGGGTTTGATTTCTTGTGTGAGCTCACGGCGGTGGATTACTGGCCTGAAGAAGAGCCGCGTTTCAACGTCATCTACGGCTTTTATTCCCATGCCAACAACGTGCGCATGGCGCTCCGTGTGCCGCTCAATGGCGATAATCCCACCCTGAACACGGTTGAGGAAGTTTATCGAGGTGCCAACTGGCATGAGCGTGAGTTGTGGGATATGTTCGGCATTAATTTCGAGGGACATTCCGATTTACGCCGCATCCTGATGCCGCACGATTGGGAAGGTCATCCGCTGCGCAAGGATTATCCCCTTGGGTATGAAGAGCCCCAGTTCACATTCAACTATGATGAGATCGATAAGCGGAAGCATCATGCCCGCTATGAAGAGGCATAACGCTTATGGCGGAACCTTTGGAAGTTAATTATCAAGAACTCAAACATCTGGTCTCAGACAGGGCATTACAGGGTGAGACCGTCCTGCTGAACATGGGCCCGCAGCACCCGAGTACGCATGGTGTGTTGCGTTTGCTGCTCGAGCTAGATGGAGAGGTGATCGTGAACTGCGTGCCGGATATTGGCTTCCTGCATACAGGGATCGAGAAGAATATGGAATCCAAGCGCTGGGAAATGGCAGAGGTGATGACCGACCGTACCGATTACCTCAACAATACCGGCAATAACCTGGCCTATTGCCTGGCAATTGAAAAATTAGCCGATCTGGATGTACCTCCGCGTGCCCAGGCTGTACGGGTTATATTGGTCGAATTGGAACGCATATCCAACCACCTGGTTTGGCTGGGCACGCATGCTCTTGACCTGGCAGCCATGTCCATGTTCCTGTATTGCTTTCGTGAGCGCGAGTCCATCCTGGAAATTAAAGAGATGTGCTCTGGACAGCGCATGATGACGACTTATTTCCGTCCGGGTGGTTTATGGCGCGATATACCGGCAGATTTTGAGATTGCGGTGCGTCGATTTCTACGCATGTTTCCAGCACGCATCAAACAATATGAAGCTTTGCTAACCAAGAACCCTATTTTTATGGATCGCACACGCAATATTGGAAAGCTCTCCGCAGAAGACGCCATCAATATGTCGGTGACAGGCCCTGTGCTGCGCGGTTCCGGTGTGGCATACGACGTTCGTAAAGCCCAGCCTTATTCGGGTTATGAGCAGTATGATTTTATGATCCCCACGGGTACGCATGGGGATGTGTACGATCGCTACCTGGTACGCATGGAGGAAATGCGGCAGTGCATCCATATCATCCAGCAGGCATTGGATAAACTACCCTACGGTCCATTCAGGTCGAATAACCGTAAGTACGTCCCACCACCACGCGCTGAGCTTGGCACCAGCATGGAAGCTGTCATCCACCATTTTAAATTATGGACAGAAGGTTTTATGCTTCCGAAAGGAGCAGTATACATGCCGGTTGAATCACCTAAAGGCGAGCTTGGTTATTATCTTGAAAGCAACGGTGGCAATCAGCCGTACCGTGTGCATATGCGTACTCCGTCATTCGTTCATTTGCAAGCCCTACCGCACTTATGCAAGGGTCATCTGGTAGCTGACCTGGTCGGCATCATTGGCAGCGTTGATATTGTACTGGGAGATTGTGACCGGTGAACGTACTACTTGAAAAATATTCCAATGAAATCAAAGCAATCCTGGCAAAATATCCCTCAGATCAGGCTGGTAAGCGCTCAGCGGTGATGCCCTTGTTGTACCTCGCCCAGCGTGAAAACGGTTATGTCACCAAGGATGCCATAAAGCAAATTGCTGAAATATGTGAGATTTCCACATCTGAGGTTGCATCCATTATCGGTTTTTACTCGCTATATTACGATGAGCCTTCTGGTAAATATCATGTCCAGGTGTGCACCGACCTTCCGTGTGCCTTGCGTGGGGCGGACCAATTCCTGGAGAAATTGTGTGAGAACCTGGGAATCACGGTCGGTGAAACTACCCAGGACGGGATGATTAAAGTTGAGGCAGTTATGTGCCTGGCAGGCTGCGATAAAGCACCCATGTTTCAGGTACAAAGTCCTGACGGGCTCGAATATCATGAGAATCAGACCGTCGAAAGCGCCCTTGAATTGATCAATAAGCTGAGGCAAGGATGACAGGCATGGCAGAATACATCCTCCTTCGTCATCGTGATATCCCAGATTTGGATCAGATCGATACCTACCGAAATATTGGCGGTTTCGATGCTTTGCGAAAAGTTGTCACCAGCATGGATCCTGCAGATGTAACCAATGAGGTCAAGGCTTCCGGTCTGCGTGGTCGTGGAGGTGCCGGGTTTCCAACAGGCATGAAGTGGTCTTTCATTGATGGGCATACCTGGCCTCATTATGTCGTTGCCAATGCAGATGAGTCTGAGCCAGGAACTTTCAAGGATCGCGAGATCATGGAATGCAATCCCTACCAATTTTTGGAGGGTGTGGCTATCTGTGCCTATGCGGTTAAAGCCGAACATGCCTATATTTACCTGCGGGGTGAATTTTGGCCGGTTGCGTCTAAACTGGACCAATGCATCTCGGAGATGGAGGCGGCCGGATTCCTGGGAGACAAGTTATTTGGCAGCAACATCTCCATTCACTTGCATACTCACCTGGGGGCAGGAGCGTATATTTGTGGTGAGGAATCTGCCATGCTGGAATCTCTCGAGGGGAAATTAGGGCAGCCGCGTTTACGGCCTCCATTCCCACCCGCAGTGGGTGTGTATGGCAAACCGACAATTGTCAATAACGTTGAAACCCTTGCCAATGTGCCGATGATCATCAGTCGCGGTGCAGCCTGGTACAAGAGCATCGGCACTGAAAAAAGCCCGGGTCTGAAAATTTTTAGTCTTTCGGGGTGTATCAATCGCCCAGGTAATTATGAACTGCCCCTGGGAACTACGTTCCGTGAGCTGATCATGGATCATGGTCGTGGTATCCAGGGTGGGCATAAAATTAAAGCGATTATGGCCGCTGGGGCGTCGTCAGCATTGATCATCGCTAATGATGAAGCTTTGGATACTCCCATGGACTACGAAAGCGTCCCGAAACTCGGGGCACAGCTCGGGTCAGCCTCAGTCATCGTGGTGGACGATACTATCGATATTCCCTGGCTGATCAATAAGACCGTTCACTTCTTCAAGCATGAGTCTTGTGGTAAATGCACGCCTTGCCGTGAAGGAACATATTGGATGATGCATCTAACAGAGCGCATCAGCCGTGGCAAAGCTACGACGAAAGATGTTGAGCTCCTGAATGATGTAGCCAGTCAAATAAAGGGTAAATGCCTGTGTGCATTGGGAGAATTTTCAATTGAAGCCCCACTATCAGGTATTGAACGCTTTCCAGCCGATTTTGAGGCCATCACTACCAAATCCAACGCATAGGATTTTATTGTCGATATGCCCATGAAAAATATGGTAAGCCTGACGATAGATGGAAAACAAGTGACTGTGCCTGAAGGCACGTTGATTGTGAACGCTGCCAAGCAAATTGGCATCGATATTCCCGTATTTTGTTATCATCCCAAGATGGAGCCTGTGGGGATGTGCCGGCAATGTCTGGTTGAAGTAGGTCGACCGATAATCGATCGTGCGACAGGTCAGGCGGTGTTGGAAGCTGATGGATCGCTGAAAATCCAATTTGGTGCCAAGCTGGAGACCGCTTGTTCCACACCCGTCTCAGAAGGTATGGTAGTCATCGGCACGTCAGAGAAAGCGGCACGGGGCCGCAAGGATATCCTCGAATTCCTGCTCACTTCACATCCCCTGGATTGCCCGGTTTGTGATAAAGGTGGCGAATGCCCATTGCAAAACCTGACCATGCGTTATGGGCCAGGTCAGTCACGATTTCAATATGATGAGAAGATGCACCTCGCCAAAAAGGTCCCATTGGGAGACCTGATCTATCTGGACCGTGAGCGATGCATTCAATGTGGACGTTGCGTCCGCTTTCAGGACCTTATCGTGGATGACCCGGTGATTGCCTTCACCAACCGAGGCCGCAGTATGGAGATCTTCTCAATCTCTGAGCCTGGTTTTGACTCGTATTTCTCAGGCAACACCACCGATATCTGTCCGGTGGGTGCGCTGACCACGGCTGACTTCCGTTTTGGAGCCCGCCCCTGGGAATTATGCACGACGACCTCCATCTGCCCTCACTGCCCGGTAGGTTGCAACCTGAGCATCAATTTGCGCCGTGAAGGCAAATCAAACGGTGATTTGATGATTAAGCGCATCATGCCCCGTCAGAATGAATCGGTGAATGAGATATGGATTTGCGATAAAGGTCGCTTCGCTTATCATTATGCCGAAAGTAAAGAACGCCTGACCCAGCCGCTAGTACGTCGGGAAGGTGAATTGGTGGCTGTTGAGTGGGACCAGGCACTCAGTTATGTGGCAGAAAATTTCGTTGATATTGGAAACAACCTGCTGGTTCTCGCCAGCGGGCGGCTTTCCAACGAAGACCTGTTCAATTTGACTGAGCTTGCCAACGGGTTGGGGGGTAAATCTGCCCTATACTCGCATATGGCTGGTGGTGATTTGGTTGCCCAGGTTGGGGTAGGCAAAGGCACCAATTTGTCAGATCTTGACCAGGGCACGGTGATCCTGGTGGTTGCCTCCGACCTGGAAGAAGAAGCACCTATCTGGTGGTTAAGGGTTAAGCAAGCTGCTGAGCGGGGCGCTACACTGATCGTAGCTAACCCACGCCACACCAAGCTTGAACGTTACGCCAAACAGGTAGTGCGCTACCCATACGGTTCCGAAGCAAACACCATCCTGGCAATTGTCAATGCACTGTCTGCCAAGCAAAACTTCCCCAAAGCACCAAAAATGCAACAGGGAGGTGAGGCAGTTAGAACAGCCGCTGAAACCATCGCAGCAGCCCAAAACCTGCTCGTATTTTATGGTGCCGAAGGGATCGATTTGGAGGCCTCTCAGGCTTTGGCACAAGCTTGTGCCAATCTGCTGGTGGTCACCAATCATGTGCATAAAGTCAACAATGGTCTGATTGGAGTATGGTCACGCGCGAATGACCAGGGTGCCTGGGAGATGGGCTACCGCCCACTGCCTAACTTGAGAGAAGCCCTCAATCAATATGAAGGCGTATATATTGCCGGCGCTGACCCAGTGGGGGATGACCCCTCCTTTACCGATATCATTCAAAATGCCGGATTTGTTGTTGTTCAAGACCTGTTTCTGACCGAAACAGCCAAGCTGGCAGATGTTGTCTTTCCTACTCAGCCGTTCACCGAACGGGAAGGGACGTTGACGACAGGAGAGCGTCGTGTACAACGTTTCTACCCAGCAGTTGTACATCCTGAATTCAAACCGGATTATGCCATCACGGCAGCCATCAGCAAGCTGGCTGGAGTAGATATAGAAGAGACACCTTTACGCATCTTCAACCGCCTGGCAGCCAAAGTACCCGCTTTCGCAGACCTGAGCTACCGGAAACTTGCCCAGGTGACTGAGCAATGGCCGATTATCGGGCGCAGCGATTTATATTATGGGGGTACATCCTATGCCAATGCTCAAGGGTTGGGGTTACATTTATCGCTCCCGTCTCAGGTGCCATCCCTTGCCTGGCCTGAGGTGGCTGAGGTAAGTAAGCTCGAAGGTACGTTGCTCGCAGTGCCCATTACCATCCTGTATGATCATGGCCAAACAGTTTATCTTAGCACGCTGCTCCACCGGCTCATCCCCCCGGCACATATCGTGTTGCATCCAGCGGAAGCACAGCGCCTGGATATCCAAGCTGGGGTGATGGTTCAATTCAATATTAATGGCAATTCGGTAAATGCCAAATTACACACCGATGAGCAAGTTCCACCTGGTGTTGTATTAGTCCCGCGCAGTCTGGGATTGCCAGTGTCGTCACCCGTGACGATAGAGCTGAAGGCAGCAGAAGAAGTAAAGGATTGAGAACATTACCAGGACGAAACCCTTTTAGGACGAGGCTTGCATGACGGTTGGCTTAATCATCGAATACATTATTAAATCCGGGATCATCCTGATAGGGATGACATTAGGTTTTGCCTACGTCACATATTACGAGCGTAAGGCATTGGCACGCATCCAGTCTCGCATTGGACCAAACCGTGCTGGTCTGTGGGGGCTACTTCAACCTATCGCGGATGCGGTCAAACTGATTTTTAAGCAAGAAATGATCCCAGATAAAGCAGATAAATTGCTCTTCACCCTGGCGCCCGTGATCACAGTCATCCCTGCATTGATCATTACTGCGGTGGTGCCTTGGGGGCGTTCGATCACATTGTTTGGACGGCAGATCAACCTGTACCTGGCGGATGTCAATGTGGGTATCCTTTACCTCGGTGCCGTAGCTTCCATTGCAGTGTATGGCATCGTTCTGGCGGGTTGGTCATCCAATAACAAGTACGCTTTGATGGGCGGGCTGCGATCTACAGCCCAGATGATCTCTTATGAGCTTGCCCTCGGGCTGTCCTTTGTCAGTGTGACTCTTGCTGGCGGGTTCGATGAGCCTGGTGGATATCGTCGAAGCCCAGGGAGCCCATGGCTTCTTGAGTTGGATCGTGTGGAACCTTTCGCAGCCCTTGGGTTTTATCATTTTTCTCATTGCTGTGATCGCTGAGACGAATCGCTCTCCCTTTGATATGCCCGAAGCTGAGCAAGAGCTGACTGCAGGTTATCACGTTGAATATTCAGGGATGAAGTTTGCCCTGTTCTTCATGGCGGAATATATCAAGATCATTGCTGTCAGCATGATTACAGCAACGCTTTTCCTGGGTGGTTACCTGGGACCTTTTTTGGACCAGCTGCCCTGGTTGGGTCCTATCTACTTGTTTCTCAAGACTGTAATCATGATCTTCGTCTTTATATGGGTGCGAGCGACGTTTCCGCGCTTCCGTTACGACCGGTTGATGGCATTCGGATGGAAGGTAATGCTACCCCTGGCATTGCTAAATGTGTTCATTGCAGCGGTCATCACCGTATTGGTAGGAGGTTAGTGGTATGTTCATTGTGGAATTAGGACGAGGTTTATGGACCACTCTCCGCATGATGTTCGATAAGCCGGTGACGGTCCAATATCCGGAAGTCAGGCGTCCTATGCAATCCCGCTTCAAAGGACGCCATAATCTTCATCGCTACGATAATGGCCTGGAAAAATGCATTGGATGTGCATTGTGTGCCGCAACTTGCCCTGCTGATGCCATATTCGTGGAAGCAGCAGAAAATACAGATCATGAGCGTTACTCACCTGGTGAGCGGTATGCAAAAACGTACGAAATCAATATGCTGCGCTGCATCTTTTGTGGCTACTGTGAAGATGCATGTCCGACAGAGGCGATCACGCTTGGTGATAACTATGAGCTGTCGTTTACCGACCGGCGGCAGGCAATTTACACCAAGGAAATGTTGGTAGACCCCGTCTCTGCAGGCGGAAAAACCACGCCCCAAAAAGTGCCACCACATTCATTCGACCGCTCGATTCCGGTGATGGAAAATCCAAAGGATTGATCTGCGAGAGTATAAATATATTATGACTCCACAACTGCTCCTATTCCTGGTTTTAGCCCTGGTGGCCATCACCTCAGCCCTGGGGATGCTCATCAATCGTAACGCGATTTATTCCGCCTTGTTCCTGGTGGTGAATTTTGCCACCGTAGCTGTTTTCTTCATGTTATTGAATGCTCCGTTTATCGCAGTTGCACAGGTGAGTGTCTATGCTGGGGCGATCATGGTATTGTTCTTATTCGTGATCATGCTACTTGGGGCGGAACGTGGCGGGCAAACATCATCCATTCCATGGCAGCGACCCCTGGCAGTAGCACTGGGTATCATCTTGTTATTGGAAGCTGGATTTATTCTTTTGGGTCAGCGTGGTGTGATCCCACTGGTAACCACAGAACTCTCCTCCGGGTTTGGCAGCCCTGCCCAGGTGGGAACAGAGTTATTCAGTAATTATCTGCTGCCATTTGAAGTGACCTCGGTGCTCTTATTGGTAGCCATGATTGGTGCTATTGTACTGACAAAGAACGAGAAGAAGTAACGGAGAAGGATCATGGTATCGGTTAATTATTATCTTGCTCTGGCGATCATCTTGTTTACGATCGGCGCGCTGGGTGTGCTCATCCGGCGTAATGCGATTGTTGTCTTCATGTCGATTGAGCTGATGTTGAACGCGGCGAACCTGGCATTTGTGGCTTTTTCCCGTTATTGGCAGGCAATGAGCGGGCAGATATTTGTCTTTTTCATCATGACCGTGGCGGCAGCGGAGGTGGCAATTGGCCTGGCGTTGATCGTGACCATCTTCCGTTCCAAAGCCAGCATCGATGTGGACCAGATGAATTCATTAAAAGGGTAATAAGGTAAATGGAGACACACCATGGTATTTAATGCAGCGAATACGGGAGGGTTTTTCTACCTTGTGCCTTTCGTGGTTTTCTTCCCGGTCATTGGCCTATTAATCAACCTCATCTTCGGAGGGCGGTTGGGAGAAAAGGCAATTGGGGCGATCGCCTGTCTCGCATCCGGCCTTTCGTTTGTTATTGCAGTTCTACTCGGATTAGCCCTGATTGGTCAGCCAGAAGGTCTGTCCGTGCCCTATCTCAATTGGATCAGCATTGGCAACCTGCAATTGGATTGGGCATTCCGGGTGGATACCCTATCGGTGACCATGATGCTGGTGGTTGCAGGGGTGGGCACGCTGATCCATATTTATGCAGTGGGGTACATGCATGAAGACGTGCGTCATAATGGCGATCCCAAACGCTTCCGCCGCTTTTTTGTTTATTTCAACCTTTTCATCGCTGCAATGATGATATTGGTCAGCGCGAATAACTACCTCATGCTGTTCGTCGGTTGGGAGGGGGTGGGGTTATGTTCCTATCTGCTGATCAGCTTCTGGTACGAAAAAGGTAGGGATGGAATTGGCAATGCCCTGGCTGGCAAGAAAGCATTTATTGCCAATCGCATTGGCGATCTTGGCTTTCTCATCGCAACCTTCCTGATGTATAAATACTTCCAACCCCTGGCGGCGAATGGCGTTTTTACCTTTAACTTTGATACAGTCGCAAAACTCGCTGCGCAAGTGCCACAACCGGTTATCCTGGCGATTACCCTGTTTATGCTTCTGGGTGTCACCGGCAAGTCAGCTCAATTGCCGCTCTACGTCTGGCTGCCTGATGCGATGGCTGGTCCAACCCCGGTTTCGGCTTTGATCCATGCCGCCACGATGGTCACAGCAGGTGTGTACCTGGTGGCACGATCGCATGCCATGTATTCTCTCGTTCCAGTGGCTCAGAACTGGGTGACAATCGTCGGAGGGGTGACGGCCTTGTTTGCTGCCACGATTGCAGTAGCTCAGTTCGATATCAAGAAAGTACTGGCGTATTCCACCATCAGCCAGCTTGGATTTATGGTGGCGGCGGTGGGTATGGGGGCATTTACTGCCGGTATGTTCCACCTGGTGATGCATGCTTTTTTCAAAGCGCTGCTCTTTCTATCATCCGGCTCAGTGATCCAGGGGCTCGAGCGCGGTGAGCACCTGGTGGAGAACGACCCCATCCTGCATAAGAGGATGAAACATGAACAGCATTTTGACCCCCAGGACATGCGTAATATGGGTGGTCTACGCCACAAGATGAAGACCACCTTCTGGGTTTACCTGGTAGGTGCCCTGGCATTGGCGGGTATCGTCCCACTGGCAGGATTTTGGTCGAAAGATGAGATCCTGGCAGAAGCCAGCGTGTTGAATCCAGCGGTATATTGGCTCCTTGTGATTGCTGCTTTCTTCACGGCTTTCTACATGGGACGCCAGATTTTAATGGTGTTCTTTGGAGAATCTCGCTCCGAACCCGCAACCCATGCTGTTGAGAGCCCTGCGATCATGACCATTCCATTGATCATCCTGGCACTGCTCTCCATCGTCGGCGGTTTCTTGAATTTTCCCACTTTTCACACTTTTACCACCTGGCTGGAACACACCATCCGGGTCGTCGCGGAAGGCGCTGCAGGCGGAGAAGCCGCAGCGGGTGGATTCAATATTGTTGTTGCAGTCCTTTCCACTGTACTTGCCTTGTTGGCAATCACCCTGGCATGGTATCTCTATATGCGCCGCACACAAGAAATGCAGAGATTGCCGCAAAACAAGCGTGCCGATGACCCCCTGCGCATCATCCTGGGTCCAGTCTTCACCTTGCTTGAGAATAAATACTGGGTGGATGAGTTTTACGGCTACATTGTGATCAAACCTTATCAATGGGTGTGCAAATTCCTGGCGGAGAAGGTGGACTGGGATTTCTGGCACGATTTCTTCCACGATAAGATCCTGGCGGGTGGCTTTAATGGGCTGACAAGGATTTTGGCTGGTCCCGTCGATTTGGGCTTCATCGATGGCATTTCCAATTTCCTGGGAGATGGTTTTAAAGAGCTGGCTGGTCAGATGCGGAAATTGCAATCTGGCTATGTGCGTAATTATGCCCTATCAATTTTTATTGGTGTAGTTTTCATCATTGGTTATTTGATCTTACGTTTAGGATAGAACACGGTCCCTTATAGAATACGGATTGTAACTTAGCAACCGAGGAACAGACATGTACTTATTACTCCATCCACTTACCCTAACAACTTTCCTACCCCTGCTTGGAGTCCTGGTGATCTTCTTCCTTAAACCTGAGTGGAAGAATGTCATCCGTTGGGTCGCCTTGCTTACCTCCATAGCAACATTTGCCATATCTGTGGTCATGCTGACCTATTTCCAGGTTGGCAACCCTGATATGCAAATGGAAATCAACACACCCTGGTTCCAGTTTGTCAATTGGAGTATTAATTTCCACCTGGGTGTGGACGGCTTGAGCATTTTACTGGTCATGCTCACAACTTTGTTGACTCCGCTTTCGATCCTTTCCACCTGGTCGGCGATTGAAGACCGGGTGAAAGAATTCATGATTTTCTTCCTGCTTTTGGAAGTGGGCATGGTGGGTGTTTTTGTCTCCTTGGATTTGTTTTTATTCTATATTTTCTGGGAATTCAGCCTGGTGCCAATGTACTTCATCATCGGGATGTGGGGTGGACCGCGCAGGATGTATGCGGCAATAAAATTCTTCCTGTACACCATGGCCGGCTCAATCCTCATGTTGTTGGCCATCCTGTGGCTGGGGATCAATCAAGGGACTTTCTCAGTCACCGAGCTCATCTCCAGGGGCAGCATACCCGCCAACATCCAATTTTGGCTGTTCCTGGCTTTTGCAGCTGCCTTTGCCATCAAGGTCCCCATGTGGCCATTACATTCCTGGTTGCCCGATGCGCATGTTGAAGCTCCAACGGCCGGCTCGGTGATCCTGGCAGGTGTATTGCTTAAGTTGGGGACGTACGGCTTTCTGCGATTTAACTTATCCATGTTTCCCAGTGCCGCCATCAAGCTGGCCCCGTGGATGGCGGGGCTGGCAACGATCGGTATCCTGTATGGGGCTGCCGTCTCTTATGCACAAAAAGATGTCAAGAAACTTGTGGCTTATTCCTCGGTGAGCCACCTGGGTTTTGTCATGTTGGGCTTGTTTGCGCTTAATCCACAGGGTATTGAAGGCGGCATCCTGCAAATGGTCAACCACGGTTTAAGCACGGGAGCGTTGTTTTTAATCGTTGGCATGATCTATGAACGCCGTCATACGCGTGAACTGAACGCTTTTGGCGGTTTGTGGAAAGTCATGCCCGTTTATGGTGCCATGACCCTGGTGGTTACATTATCCTCCATGGGGTTGCCTGGATTGAACGGCTTCGTGGGTGAGTTCACCATCCTGCTCGGGTCGTTCGGTTCGGCTTACGTCTCACCCTGGTTCGCGGGTCTTTCCGCTGCAGGCATCATCCTGGCAGCGATTTACTTGTTGTTTATGTTCCAGAAATTATTCCTGGGACCATTGGATAAGGAAGAGAACAAGGTTCTCAAGGATATCAACTGGCGTGAGATCGTCACCCTGGTTCCATTATTAGTTTTCATATTCTGGTTGGGGCTTTACCCAAAGCCATTCTTTGCGCTCATGGGTCCAGCAGTGGAAAAACTGGTGAATATTATTCAGGCAGCTGCTGTTGTAGGTCTGCCGTGAAGGTGAACAAGCGTTGCTTCTCCTTTTGGGATAATCAGGCTCATCTGCCCAAATACACAAGCGCTTTTCGGTGCAGATGGTTGGCAGGAGATTGAGGAATGACTTTAACTGATCTGGTGCAAAACATGAAGGTAGTCCTTCCCATGGCAGTGCTAATTGCCTGGGCGTGCGGATTGCTATTGGTGGATTTGTTCATTCCCAGGGGGCACAAGGGATGGACCGGCTTGTTGGCTGCTTTGGGTTTATTGCTGTGTATGGGGTTGACCATTATCCAGTTCGGACGATCCTCCGTCGGCTTTGATGGAATGGTCATCAATGATGGATTCTCATTCTTCCTGAACATTTTATTCCTTGGCAGTGGGTTGGCTGGGATTGCGCTGGCTTATGATTACATCAAGCGCATGGAGATTGAGCGAGGTGAGTATTACATATTGCTACTGTTCTCCACCAGTGGGATGATGTTAATGACCCAGGCGAATGACTTGATCGTAGTCTTTCTTGCCCTCGAGCTTCTCTCAATCCCATTGTATGTCCTGGCGGGTTTTGCACGTCCAAGGTTGGAATCGGAGGAGGCTTCGCTTAAGTATTTCCTGATGGGCGCATTCGCAGGTAGTTTTGTGGTTTTTGGGGTGGCGCTGGTCTTCGGTGCAACCGGCACGACCAACCTGTCTGCAGTCTTTTCCACTATCCGGTCGCATGTGGCAAATTTACCGCTGCTAACTGTAGGAGCAGCATTGATCCTGGTGGGGATGGGTTTTAAAATTGCTGCCGTGCCCTTCCACATGTGGACACCTGACGTATACCATGGTGCACCATCTTCGGTGACCGCCTTCATGTCTGTGGGTGCCAAGGCAGGTGGATTTGCAGCCCTATTGCGCATATTTGTCTCAGCATTTCCCGCCCTTTCACCTGATTTAACCATGATATTATGGACAATTTCGGCATTGACCATGTTCCTCGGGAACGTGGTGGCTATTGCTCAAAGTAATATTAAGCGCCTGCTGGCATATTCGAGCATCGCCAATGCAGGCTACATCTTGATGGCATTAGTGCCATACGGCAACACTGCCATTAACTCTCATACGATCAGCGCAGCCCTTTTCTATTTGGTAGCCTATGCATTTACCAGCATGGGAGCCTGGGCGGTGGTTATCGCCCTTGAGAAAGCGGAAGGTCAAGGGCTGGCTTTGGATGACTATGCTGGATTGGCGCGGAAATACCCGTTGCTGGCTGCCTCGATGGCTGTTTTCATGCTTTCTTTCACCGGCGTACCACCCACATTGGGATTCATGGGAAAGTTTTACCTGTTCCGCACCGTGATTGAAGGCGGATACCTGGGTTTGGCATTGATCGGTGTGTTCACTTCCTTGATATCCGCATACTATTACCTGCGTATCATTGTCATCATGTATATGAAGGACGGTGAGCCTGTTGCTCGAACTGAATTCTGGTTACAGTTTACCGCAGCAGCCACCGCGACTCTGGTTATTTTGCTCTCGCTGATTGCTGGACCGTTGATGACCCTGGCTTCTAAGGCAGTGTTATTGACCTTCTGAAGCAGCCGGATATCGGATAATTTATGAATTTAACCCGGTTCAATTTGGGCCGGGTTTTATTTTTAAGCAGCTGATCTGTTTCTTTGGAATATAATTTACATAGATATGGAGCAGCAAGTAATCATCAATTTCTCACGGCCGGGTAAAGGTATTACACGTTACATCGAAGGAATGATCGATGATAATCCGGTCCGCTTAAAAACACTTAACCGTCTGTCTCCCGATTTCAGCCTGAAGTGGTGTGAGGAAATTTGGTGGCAGAATGGGTCTATCCCACATGGCGTTTTAGTTGATTCAGTCGTGAAATTCCTGTACTATAAGGAATGGTTCTCTGTTATGCAGCTGCTTGATCATGATGGCGTCCATCTGGGATATTACGTGGACATAGACACCCCCTTGCGAAAGTTGGATGGCGAATATTATCTCACCGATATGTTCCTCGACCTATGGATCGCCCCCGATGGAATGTTTGCTGAGCTGGATCGTGATGAATTTGAAGAGGGATATCGCCTGGGGTTGATCATTGATTACCAATACCGAAAAGCCAATCTGGCTATCGAAATGTTGAAGAGCAGTATCGCCAATGGGGAATTTTTCCGATTTATTCACTAACCGGTGCATTATTCTTTGCTTATCATCGGTTAACCTACCTGAAAATTGTTCCAGTTATAATACCCTGACCCAGGATGGAGCATATTGGATGAAACAGTTAGCGAATAAAATGGTAAGATTGCGACTTGATTGACTGAAATTGATAGATCCTCCTGATTTATGAACGATATTATTAACAAGCTGGTAAAGAAAATCCGTCCCGACCTGGAAAGCATGAGCGGGCAGCAGCGCATGAGCGGCATAGCAGATGTGCTGACTTTGTTATATACGTTGCCATTACTCGCCATTGGATTAGCCTGGCTGGTATGGGAATCCAGGTGGGATTCCATCCAACAGAATTGGCCAATGTTCCTTCTCCTGTGCGGAATCTTCTACGTATTCAATCGTCTGCGGTTTTTCTTTATCACTGAAATCAGGACGGGTGGATATGCCAATTCAGACGGCGCCATGGATGGAATAGTCGTTTGGGCTGCCGTTTTGCTGCTAGGACCCACTGCGTTATGGATGAAAGTCATTTGGAACCTGATTGCTTTCTTAAGATCCATCCGTCGCGAGCGGACTATTCAGGCTTATTGGAGTCGCGGGCGCATTTTCTGTGCTGACATTGCCTCGGATTTACTACCCACTCTGGTGGCTTTGTTGGTTTACCGATGGGTGGGCGGGTCAATCCCGATCAGGGATTATTCGATTAGCTCGATTGCACCCGCGCTGCTGGCTGTATGTGTTCAATACCTCGGGACTTTAATGGTCTATTCCGGGTACATCGCCTATGTGCTCCGGTCGCTCAAGAATGTATTGCATACCCCAACCCGACCAGCTTTTTCATTCTTTTTTATGGCACTTACCTTGCCGGCGCTGGCGAATCCCTTTGGAATTCTGGCGGCAGGGATTTATTCCAGGGAGGGGCTATGGGAGTTCCTGTATATCATCCTCGGCTTGATACTGGCAGCGGTCCTTGCGCGACGGTTGAGCCAGGCTGCAGAATATTCCCGCCAGCAGTCCCGGCAAATTGAGCAATTGGAGAAACTGGGAAGAGCTATTCTGGATGAACCCCCGGATGTTCCCGATCTTTCAGGGGTGCTGAAAAGGTATGTATCATCCATGTTCGCCTCGCGGGGCATCCAGGTTTGGACGGAATCAAGGGGGGTACTCCTGCAGGAACCGATGAGCTTATCCTTCGATCGTGAACTGGCATGGAATTGGCTGCAAGGGAAAGCCGAAGTATTAATTATTATGCCGAGGGATAAAATTCCTTGGAATCCTGCGATTTCGTATCTGGACCCAATTATTTTATGTCCAATCAAAGACGTGGAAAATGGAAAGTTGATTGGGCTAATCTTCCTTGAGTTGCAATCTTTGACCCTGCCATCGGATGCCCGTTCCATTCGTCGGCAGCTGCCAGCCGTTCAGTCCCTCGGTGCACAGGTTGCATCGGCTTTACACCGGGCATTTCTGTATGAGGAGACGCTGGCAATGCAAAAGACACTGCAGGAGCTGGCTCTGGCACGGAGCATCCAATCCAGCTTTTTACCAGAAACTATTCCCGTTCTGCCAGGCTGGCAATTAACCGCAGCCTTAGAACCCGCCCGGCAAATTGCGGGTGATTTCTATGATTTCATCCAATTGCCGGATGGGAAATTGGGCATCCTGATAGCTGATGTAGCCGACAAGGGATTGGGTTCAGCTCTGTATATGGCATTGAGCAGTACCTTGATCCGCACTTTTGCCAGCGAGTATCCTCAAGAGCCTGCCATGGTTTTAAAAACTGTCAACCAGCACATCCTGCGCAACGCACGGGCAAACCTGTTTGTCACAGTCTTCTTTGGAGTGCTTGACCCGATCAGTGGCATGCTTTGTTATGCCAACGCCGGACACAATCCACCCTATTTATTTGGGAGCACGAACGGCATTAAAACTCTGAATAATACTGGCATGCCGCTTGGCATTGACGAAGATAATGACTGGGGTCAGAATGAAGTATTAATCTCGCCTGGTGAGAGGCTGCTTTTGTATACAGATGGAGTTACTGATGCACAAAATAACGAAGGGGAATTTATTGATAGAAAAATAATCTTAAGCATTGCCCAGCAAAATAACGGTAAATCTGTCCAGGAAGTCTTGCAGGGAATCCTGGACAGAGTGCATCACTTTGTGGGTGATGCTTCCCGCTTTGATGATTTGACAGTGGTAATCTTGGGAAGGGAGATCGGACAAAAATGAATTGCCTGCCAGAAGACGTTTGGCAGGCAATTGGCGTTGGCTGATTAATTTTCACTTTGCATGGCGTTTAATCATTGTCAGGGTATTACCCTTATCAGGTGTGGGTTCGTAACACACTTCGTCCATCATCTGGCGCATCAGGAAAATCCCCAAACCACGTGGTTTCACATCATCCAATGAAACATTAATTTGCGGTTCTGGAACTGATTCGGGATTGAACGGTTCAGCGTCATCATAAATCACCACCTTCAAGCCATCCTCGAGAATTTCACAAGTAATGTCGATCCTATCAGGACACTCTTGACCGTATCCATGCTCAATAATGTTCGTGGAGGCTTCATCCACTGCCAGCTGGACGGCGTAAACTTCTGCCTCACTGAGACCAGCTGATTTGGCGCAGTCGGTGACGTAATCGCAAATGGTCTCCAGATTATTTAAACTACAAGAAAACCTTTTGGATGGCATACTTTGGATTAAAAACTCCCTACCGCAGTGGTGATATCGTCAAAGATGTGGAAATAGGATCCCATCCCGACTAGATTTAATGAATCTTGGATACCTTTTTCAACCTTTGCAAGTACCAGCTCACCGCCAGGTTTGCAATTCTTTTGGGTATCGATCAAGACCCACCAACCTGCACTGGCCATAAAATTCACATCGCTCATATCAAAAACGATGTTGCAAATCCCCTTAGCAATCAAACCTTTTAAAGCTTTGGATAGATCCGGGGCATTCGATCCATCGATCCGACCGCTGGTTTTGATCACGGTACAGCGCTTGAATTCAGTAGTTTGAATTTCCATAAGATCCTCCTCGATAATGTGGCGATAATTTTTGGACCGCAGTTGATGCTATGATGTACTTCTTCGTTTTATACAAACAATCGATTAATTTTACCAGATTGCGGCAATATCTCCAACGAGCGATATGAATTCAGAATTATGAGCGCCGTTGCAATCATGATACAATCCAATCCGGTTTTTTTATCTATGAATACTCCATTCTCTCAAAAACCGTACCTGGATTCCATCCATCATAGTGGGTCTTCCCGCTATGTGACCCCGAACGCACCTCATTTAGGTGAAGAGGTACGGATTCAGTTGCGCACAAGCCTGGATGCCCCCATTCAGCGGATATTATTAAGAACCTGCCCGGATGGAGAACAACTGTATACCCCAATGCAACCCACAATCAGTGAAGCGATTGGGGTATGCCGTTGGTGGAGTGCTTCCATGAAGGTCAGCATGCCACTCACCTGCTACCGGTTCATGATTGTGTGCGATGGAGTCACCTATTGGTACAATGGAAGCGGATTGCACAACTTTAACCCTACCGATGCCGAGGATTTCCGCCTCCTGGCAGACTTCCAGGCACCCGCATGGATAAGAAATTCGGTCTTTTATCAAATATTTCCCGACAGATTTGCGGATGGTGATCCATCCAATAACGTGCAGGACGGTGAATATGAATATGCGGGTTTCCCCGCCCGGACGCGTCGGTGGGGAGAACCACCAACCACAGGCAGCCGGGCAGCCATGGTTGAATTTTATGGAGGTGACCTGCCTGGCATTACTGCCCACCTGGATACTATTGATGAGCTGGGTGCAAATGCTCTCTACTTAAACCCTGTGTTCACCGCATTTTCCAATCACAGATATGATGTGACAGATTATTTCTCGGTTGACCCTCACCTGGGCGGAAACAAGAGCCTGATGGATTTACGGCAGGCTCTCACAGAGCGTGAGATGCGTTATATCCTGGATATTGTTCCCAATCATTGTGGGGTGCTTCACCCCTGGTTCCAGGCAGCCCTGGCAGACCCTGAGGCACCTACAGCCGAATACTTTACCTTCCACAAGCACCCTGATGAATATGAGACCTGGCTCGGAGTGCGTTCGCTGATCAAGCTCAATTATCGATCGACTACTTTGCGGAATGTGATCTACGCTGGACCCGACTCAGTCTTCCGGCATTGGCTGCGACCTCCTTATTCGGCCGATGGCTGGAGGATCGATGTGGCAAATATGCTCGCTCGCCAGGGAGCTGATCAGATGGGAATGGAAGTCGGGAGGGGTATCCGGCGAGCAGTCAAAGAAGAGAACCCACAGGCATATTTAATGGGTGAAAACTTCTTCGATGCCAGCAGCCAGCTGCTCGGAGACTGCTGGGATGGTGTGATGAATTATTCGGGGTTCAGCATCCCCTTGATAAGTTGGCTGTGGGGGATGGTTATCCATGTTCCCGGTCAGAGCCAACCCATCCTACCGGGAAATCGCTGGACAACAGAAGCAATGGTGAATTCCTGGCATGCCTTCCGGGCTGCCATCCCCTGGGTGGTTGCGAGCCAACAGTTTAACCTGATCAGCAGCCATGATACACCTCGAGCCCTATCGTTGTTGAAAGGAAATCGTGACTTAATCCACCTGGCGGTAGTGCTCTTATTTACCTACCCGGGTGTGCCGTGTGTCTATTATGGGGATGAGATCGGCTTAGGTGGAGACATGGAATCGAATCCACGCCAGTGCATGAGCTGGGACCCATCCACGTGGGATATGGACCTGCGGGCGTGGTATAAGACTCTGATCCGAATACGCAGGACCTCCCCTGCACTTATCGACGGAGGTTTTCAAGTTTTATTCGTGGAACTGGACACCCTGGTTTACCAACGTGACACCGATGAGGAGATTATCCTGGTTATCGCTCACCGTGGTGAGCATGTGCGAAATGCAGGACCCATACCTGTCGCTCATGGAGCGATCCCCGATGGGGTAGAGTTTGAAGAGCTATTCACCCATGTACGGATCAAAGTGACGAATGGGATTTTCCCACTACCTGCCATGCATCAAGGGGCACAGGTGTGGGTTGCACGCCAACCTCATTCTTAGGATCCCAGGTAGGGGCATGATCCCCTGCTTCTGGGAGGGTAAACATGCCCCCATATGGATGAGATAAGTTTTATCCCTATTCTATTCTTCAATCTCAGGCAATGCATGTCGCCGGCTGGTCATGCGGAACATCATTCCGACCATGAAGCCCAGGGCTGTTAAACCCGCCAGGGCGATTTTTGTGATATCCACCACTGGCTCAACCCGCACGCCTTCCGGGGAGGCCACGACCACAGCTACCGGTCGTGAAAGAATGCGTCCCCCTCCGCCGCCACCGCTGCCTGACCCCTGCGAGGGCTTATCGGTATTCTCGTCTGAGCTATTGCCACTCCCGCTGCCAACACCGAAACCCAAACCGCACAACACTTCCGCGGTCGGGATAATCAACGTGTCATCATGCTGGATGGGTTCGCCATAAACAACGCGCACATCAGCTGCCGCCAGGAATTCTTCCATGGTAGCCTGATACATTTCCGAACCAGCTTCTACTGGTTGGCTGGGATTAATTTCTTCAGTCATCGTAATTACTCCTTTATTTTTGCTCACAGGCTATTTTCTACGGAATAACAAGCCTATCATCATTGCTCCAAGCAACCCACCGGCCAGCATTGCCCAAATCGCAATACGGGTGACATCCATGACTGGTAGAATGGTTTCCTGACCGTCAGACGTCTTGACGATCACGGACTTGGGACGATTCCAAATCAACCCGGCATGATATCCGGGGACCTGGATCTTAAAGACCCGGGTCATAGGCGTCAGTTCAACATTGCCAACGCGCCTTGGCTCACCGGTTTTGATCTCTGTCTCTATGGCGGGCATGATACCTCCTTAGCCTTGGGGTTTCTCTGAGGGAGGAGGTGGATTTTTCCTGGTTGCTTTCTGTAGCTCCTGGTTGACGGTGCGTAGGGCCTCAGCAATCTCTGCACGCACTTTCGTTCCCACTTCGCCGGTCTGCCAACGATCATGGATGTCTTTCACATCCTCTTTGAGGTTCTGACCCGTGGGGCTGTTGGTGAAGTCCTTGGCTGCCTGATTTAACGAATCGCGTAAGTTCGCCAGACCTTCTTCGATCTCCTGTTGAAGTTTCACGCGTTCTTCACTTTCCCAGGCTGCTCGCAAGGCTTCACGTAAGTTTTTCCCCAGCTCATTCAGTTGTTCACCAATATTCTCATTGGGAGACTTGTTCTCGTTCGGATTGGAATCACTCATCATTACCTCCTTCTGTTACGTCTGTACTTATTATACGTCGTAAGGGGTAAAAAGTAGCTTATCAGTACATTAAGGGTACCTTGGACTATGGTTTAATGTGCCCTTACCTGTGTATGGATAGGATTTTCACAGGATAACCCTGAGATAGCGCCGTTTTCCAGCCTGCAGCACGCCTGCATGCGGAAATACCTGATTGGGATCTGTCAGGGTCATACCATCCAGCCGGACGCCATTTTGCTCCAGCAAGCGTCGACCTTCGCTCTTGCTGGCAGCCAGGTTTCCCTCTAGAAGTACCTCCAGCACGGTTTGTCCGATCCGCAGGTTGAAGGTGGGCATTTCATCGGGCAAGCTGCCTTTCTGGAATACACTTATGAAATTCTCCTCAGCGCGGCTGGCAGCCTCAACTCCGTGGAAGATCTCGGTAACTTCTCGAGCCAGCTTCATCTTGGCGTCGCGGGGGTGGGTTTTCCCGGAGGCGATAGCGCTTTCGAGGCTGGCAATCTCTGCAGCCGTCCAACGGGTCACCAGCCGGAAGTAGATTGGCATGGCTTTATCCGGCACACTCATCAATTTACCGTACATATCCTCTGCGGTCGTATTAATGGGGACTACATTCCCCATGGATTTACTCATCCGCACTTCGCCATCTGTTCCCGGCAAGATACCCATGATGACCGCGATGTTGGGTTTTTCGCCCAGAAAGGTCATGATTTTCCGCGCGGCGGTGACGATATTAAATAACTGGTCGGTGCCACCCACCTGCACATCCGTGCGCATGGAGTAAGCGTCATAACCTTGCATGATGGAGTAGAAGAACTCGTGGAAGAAGATGGGCTCATTCTTCTCCCAGCGCAATTTAAAATTCTCGCGGGTGATGAACTGCTGCACGGTAAAGTTTGAACAAAGCCTGATCAATTCTTCAAAGGTCAGCTTGGAGAGCCATTCCGCATTGTAGCGGATAAGGGTTTTTTGGCGATCCAGCACGTGAAATACCTGGTCAGCATAGGTGCGTGAATTGATCGCCACTTCTTCAGGAGATAGGATGGGGCGCAATTTATCCTTGTCGGATGGGTCGCCGATCAATGAGGTGTAGTTGCCAATCAGGAAGGTCACTTCATGACCCAGCTCCTGGAACTGGGCGAGCTTGCGCATGGTGATGGTGTGCCCCAGGTGCAGGTCGGGCTTGGTTGGGTCATACCCGCAATATACCCTGAGCGGGCGTCCTTCTTGTTGGGCCTCGATCAAACGCTGGCGGAGCTCATTTTTCATGGCAAGCTTCACCGCTTCATCGCCATATTCAGTGCCCTGCATGAGGTATTCCACCTGTTCATCGATGCTCATTTTTATTTTGTCCATTCATGCCTCCTCGTTGATAGTTCTCCACCTGGTATTCAAGACCCGTTTCATCCCTATTCCAAAAAAAAAGCGCCCTCTGTGGGAGGACGCGTTTTACTCACCACAGATAGGGTTCAACCGACTGTATAATATGCATACCTGCAATTCAGATTTTTCATGCGCCGATTATACCATTATTGACCTACAAGGAAATAATATGACCCTAGATATAAATGACATGATCGCAAAAATGGAACAAGCCCGTAGTCAACTGAATTCCGCGTTGGATAAAGTGGCTCCACAGGTAGAAATTTACCCCACCTGGAAGCTCAAGCAGCTGCTGGATCACATTGCTGGGTGGGACGAGCTGATGATCTCAGCATATCAGGCTTATGCCAAAGGAGAATCGCCCGTATCCATCAAGCACGGGATTGACGAGTACAATGCAGAGTCAGTGAGTGGTCGGAAAGCGCTTTCACTAGGACAGTCACGACAGGAATATGATGCGGCACGCCAGAAAGTCATCCAAATCATGCGGGAGATGCCCGCGGATAAGCTGACCGAACGATTACAAGCTCCATGGGGTGGGATATGTACTGTGGCAAGCGTGGTGAAGATATTCGTTTCTCATGAGCTGGAACATGCCGAACACCTTGAAGAGAGCATCAAAGGCTCTATCGGATCAGCTTGAAATTTACCACGCTTTCACAACAGAGACTGCCCTCACTCGCCCGGGAGCGAACAATCAAGAAATGTTGATTGTGCTATAATTCCCGGCATTGGATTAGTTATGATAGCCCCGGTTTTGGTGCTTAACGCTAATTTCGAGCCGATCAACGTTTGCAACACCCACCGTGCCATTACCCTCGTGATACATGGAAAAGCCAGCTTGATCTTGAATGGACGCGGAGTGATCAAAACGGTGAGACAGGAATACCCGCGGCCGTCGATCATTCGTTTGGAAAAGATGATCCATCGCCCGCATCCTCATGTCAAGCTGACCAAGCGTGAAGTTTTACGCAGGGATAATTACACCTGCCAATATTGCGGTCAACACGTAGCAATCCTTACTGTGGACCACATCATTCCACGCCATCTGGGGGGTGAGCATGCCTGGACCAACCTGGTTGCAGCCTGCTCTCACTGTAATCATCGCAAAGGTGGACGCACCATCGAACAAGCTCAAATGCAGCTGCTGCGTAAGCCCTCAGCACCGCCTGCCTCTGCGTTTTATCTCTTCTCCCGCCATCTGCACGAAAACCAGGATTGGCTTCCCTTCATTACCGGCTGGTAGCCCACAGAAATCCCAATTAACCCATGCCCAACAGCTTGACCATGAGCTGAGGGCTAACAAATACCTCAAGCAAAGCTGCTCCAAGGAAAAGAGGTATGACAAGGGCCAGCATGATTTTAACCCAATCTGCAAGAGAGCTCACCAATCCCTCACCGATGGTCTGCTTACGATTAGGGGTAACCAGGGTTGCCCCCACTTGCAGGATGGCTGCGCCTGATAGAATCAACGCAGGGATTTCCAAAATACCATGTGGCATTGTAACCGCAGCCAGGACGATGAATGGGCTTATGCCGGTTAAGCTAATAATCCCGGTGAATAATCCGATGATCATCATAGGCAGCATCAAAACGAGCGTCCCAGCCACGCCCAGGGTAAATGTCCCAAGCAGGGTGGCCAGGATGACGGCGCGCAGGTTATGCCACCAGATCGTCAATACACTACCGGCACTGAAGAATCCCAATTGGCGGAATTGAGTAAAAATAGCATCATCGACGGTTTTCAGGGCATCCAGGTTAAATGTCCCTGGGGTTATTCCGATTTCCTTCACTCTGGCCGCTCCCAGGTAGGTTCCTGCAGCTAAAAGAAGGGTCATCCAGCAGATTGGGATCAACATTCTGTGGAGAGTTTGCGGGATCTCCCGGCTGTACCAATCGCGAATTGAATGAGCCTTTCCAACAAATTCACCTCGGAAAACGTGCCACATCCAGCGCAAATTTAGGGTATCAATCTCCCGGCCTAATAGCTCCTCGCGGTTGAAGTGGGTTATACCCATGCGCACCAGCAAGCCTGCTAAAATTACCTGAGCCAGGATTGCCCACCACAAGACCGGATAATTTGCCCACAGCATCATGATTGACTCACCCTGGATCAATAATGACATCGGAATGATGATGAATGAGGCGAGCAGGTTGGCTGCCCGCACGGAGGTGGTTTGGGTGGATATGACCACCGCGCCACTTACCATGACCAGGGCTTGTACAGCTGTAAGCAAGAAGATCAAAACCAGGAACATTGGCTCCGCTTTCCAGCTGGAAGAGCGGAAAATTGCAACCAGGTAAACCAGCATCCCGAGGTAAGAGGCAACCAGGGGGATGAGCAGGGAAGCAAAAAGCTTGCCCAGGTAGAGCTGAGTATCGGTGAGGGGGCTGCTTAACAGTGGCTCAATGCTGCGTCGTTCAGTCTCACCGGCAAAGCTCTCTAATGCGATCACCAACGAGATGGATATAGGAAAAAACCCCACAATCATCAGCAGGAAAGGGATGAAGCGCTCTGCCAGGATATTGGCCCCATATTTTTCCACAAAACCCAGCACCTGGCGGGTAGTAAAATTTGCCAGGAAGGGGAAGAATAATGTAAGCAGCGTTACCGGTAGGATGATGCGCCAGTCTCTCAGCTGGTCGCGTACTTCACGGCGGGTGATGATCAGGGCAGGTAGGAGCTTATCCAGCATGGTCAGGTTTTCCCCCTGGCGTTACGTGTTCGGCCATACTGGGCGTCTTATCATCTAATTCAGCTGTGCCGATGGCATGCAAGTAGACCGATTCTAAGCTACGGGGAACCTCTGACAATCCAACGACAGGGATGCTAGCGTTTACCAGGGATTGAATGACCAAAGGATTGGTCTTCGCTGGTTTGTCCGTCTGGTAGCGGAACCAATCTGGACCACGTTCAATCAGAATGATTTCACCGGGTAATGCTTCTGCCAACCCATTGAAGCTGGTACCCAGGCGGACTTCAAATTGTGGTGCTCCTAATAAGCTATTCTTAAGCTGTTCCACATCGCCTGTGATAATAATTCTGCCCCGGTGAATGATAGCGATTTTTCCCGCCAGCTCTTCAGCCTCAGCCAGGTTGTGGGTGCAGATGATGATTGCCCGGTTGGCAGAAGCGTAAATCATGAATGGCATCCCTGACCAGACGGGCACTTTCAGGGTCCATGGCTGAGGTGGGTTCATCCATTAGCAGAACGGGTGGGTCATGGAAGAGGGCGCGGGCTAAGGCCAGTTTCTGGCGCATGCCTTTGGAATATTCCCCAATTTTCCGCTTCCTCTCACCCTCAAGGCCGTATTGCCCCAGCAGCTCATCCACCCGTTTCCGGCGTTTATCGATCTGCATCCGGTAGACTTGACCAAAGAAATCCAGGTACTCTTCTGCTGACATGCGCCCATAAAGTCCATGTTGCTCTGTGAGAATACCTACGGATGACCGTACACTCTGGGCTTGGGTAACGATATCATATCCTGCTACCCGCGCCCAACCAGAAGTCGGACGTAGAACAGAGGTGAGCATACGCAAGGTGGTGGTTTTCCCGGCACCATTAGGTCCGAGCAACGCCAGCACCTCGCCGGCTCTCACCTGCAGATTAACCTGGTCAACTGCCAGGAAATCGTCGAAACATTTACACAGATTTTCGGTTTGGATCATTACTAACAATAAATTGAAGCAGATTGCAGGACAATCCCAAAGCAGGAAGGATCAAGCTTCAGGGCTCTGAGGGTCTTCTTTTTGTGCTGAATCATGACGATGCCTCCAGTAGAGCAGAAAACTGGACACAAGGATCACGATGAGCATAAAGGTTTGATTGATGTTGATCGTTCCAATATGAGGTGCATCCACTTTCAGAAATTCCAGAAAGAATCTACCGAAGGGGTATCCAATCAAGTAGGTAAGAAAGAGGTCTCCCTCTCTCAGCTTACCAGCATATCTTCTCTCCAGCCACAATAAAAATCCCATATTTAGCAAGTTCCAGATTGATTCATAGAGGAACAGGGGATGGAATGTTGTAAATTGCTCATATCCGGGCACGCGATATATCGGATCAATCTTGATTGCCCATGGCAGGGTGGTCGGTTTTCCGTATAGCTCCTGGTTGAAGAAGTTTCCCCAACGCCCAATACCCTGGGCCAATGCCACACCTGGCGCGGCGATATCCGCCCATAACATAAAACTCATTTTTCTATTCCGGCAGAACAGGTATAAAGCCAATGCCCCGCCGATGACTGCACCAGGGATGCCCAGACCGCCTTTCCAGATGGCGAGGATATCCAAAATTTGTGGCATGCCATGAATAAAGTAGGGATTGATCAGTTTGCCGGTGGCTGAATCAAGGATCATCATGCTGGGGGGTGGTGTAAAAATATGCCATAAGCGGGCGCCGATGATGCCACCGATTAATACCCAGATGAGTCCATCCCAGACAATTTCACTGTTTAATTTACGCCGTCGCGCCTCCCGCTCTGCCAGAAAGGCAGCTGCGATTGCTCCCAGCATGATGAGTATGCCGTAAAAACGGATGTAAAGGGGTCCGATTGAAAAGCCATTGGGCATAGAATACCTCTGTGATGCGAAATTTAGTGAAGAATTTTATTTTGCTCGCGAGCCTGACGGCGCACATCTATGATGCGCTGGATGGCGGTAAAATTGGCAAATATGGCGATGATCCATATTCCTATCATGGGGAAATTGAAGATCAGGGAAGGTGCGAGCACCAGATAACGCTCAAAACGGCTTAAAAAACCCACCTTAGTGTCCATATCCACAGAGGCGGCGCGTGCCCGGATGTATGAGACCAGGACAGCTCCACTGGCTGCGATATAAATGGCTAATACAGACAGCCAATCTCCTTTGTGCAAATAGAAATATAGCAGGCCTCCAAAGATGACCAGCTCGGAATATCGGTCGGTGACTGAATCTACAAAAGCACCAAATTCTGAAGGCATACCGCGCAAGCGTGCCATGGTTCCATCCAGGGAATCGAAGATTCCCATGACCAGTACGATGATTCCTCCTACGGTCATATACCCCAGGGCAATCAGGATTGCGCCGATAATATTACCCACCAGACCCAGGATGGTCATTGTATTGGGATAGATCCCTAATCGATTGAAAAATGCACCGATCGGGTCCAATACCCCCTTGAATACCACCCGCATCTGGTCCGAAAGAGTCATTTTTTGACGTCTCGGTTCTGACTGGTCCACCTGATTAACCATGCTGCCTCTCTACCCGTAAATGGAATGGTGTATGCTATCGCGTGCAGGGATGGATGTCAAGATAAACTTTCCTTGATCCAGGTTTATTGTTCTCCTTCATCTTCTTCTTTTTCTTCCAACAGCACTTCACGCTCACGGCCTCCGGTCTGTGCTGGACCGACTACACCCATCTCCTCCAATTCATCCATCAAGCGCGCTGCCCGCGGGTAACCAATACGCAACCTGCGTTGCAACATAGAAGCGCTGGCATGCTTCTCACCTTGCAGCATATCAATGGCTTTTTTAACCAGCTCATCTCGATCAGCCATGATCAGATCTTCCTTAAGCAATCCCTCCCACGGGGGTGTGGTATCTGCCTCAGGTGGGTGCACGGTTTGCCAGTATAAGATGAGCTTGTCGATTTCAGCATCTGAGACCATGACCCCCTGCACACGGACCGGGGCTGCCACCTCTGGTGGCATGAATAACATGTCTCCATGCCCCAGCAAGCTTTCCGCTCCACCGGTATCCAGGATGACACGCGAATCAACCGAAGACGCAACTGCGAATGAGATGCGGGCGGGGAAGTTGGCTTTAATTAAACCGGTGACCACATCCGTGCTTGGGCGTTGGGTGGCGACGACCAAGTGGATACCAGTGGCGCGCGCCAACTGCGCCAACCGTATGAGCATGGGCTCGGTTTGGTCTGGTGCCGTCATCATCAGGTCAGCCAGCTCATCCAGTAAAACCACAATCCGTGGTAATGGCTCAATAGATTTATGGCGGCGGGCTTTGCGATTAAATGAATCGATATTCCGGGCATGCATCTGTTCCAACAGCTTATAGCGCTTGTCCATCTCCAACACCACCCAGCGCAGTACACCTAGAATTCGCTGGATGTCTGTCTCAACTTTTCCATACATATGTGGCAGTCCATTGAAACGGACAAGCTCAACCATCTTGGGATCGATCATCACCAGGCGCAAGTCTGCCGGAGTGTTGTTCATCACCAGACACGCGGTTATGGCTGCGATGCAGACAGACTTGCCTGAGCCGGTAGTACCGGCGATCAGCAGATGCGGCATAGTGCTCAAATCTGCGACCACAGGCAGACCGGAGACATCCCGTCCCAGGGCAATCGCCAGGGGGGAGCCGATTTTATAAAAAGCTTCAGTTTCAAGGATGGAACGTAATCTCACCATGCTGGTGCGCGTGTTGGGCACTTCAATGCCCACGTAGGGGCGTCCTGGGACGGGTGCTTCTATACGTAGCCGCTCGGCAGATAATGCCAGTGCCAGATCACGCCGGAGGCCTGCGATTTGTGCCACACGGACTTTGATACGGTTGTCCAGCTCTTCCTCGGATCCCCCCCTTTCCACAAACCCGGGTTCAACTGCGAATTGGGTCACCGTCGGACCCACCCGAAAGCCGACCACCTTTGCCGGGATGCCGAACTCAGCCAGTGATTTCTCGATCATGCCGGCAGTTTGGTTGATGTTACGCTCATCCGGTCGCTCCATCTGGTCTTTTACCAGCAGCTCGAGAGATGGCAGGTGCTCATCACGTGGAGGCAGGGGCAAATTCTTGGCCTGCTCGCCGGGAGCATTCAAGCGTTTACGGAATTCGGGAGGCACATAAGGACGACGTTTCTTCTTGTCAGATCCCGGAATAGTCACCCCAGTTTGAGCAGTAGCAGGCGCTACACTGATTACGGGTTCATTCATTATTGGGCTGGTGGGTTTTGTTTCCGCCATTTTTTGAAGAATTTTGACGAATAACGGGACCAATCCCAAGCCATAGGTAAGACAGAGTAATGTGGCTAATCCAGACACGATCCCGGTCCAGACGTTACTGGTCAGTCCAATGCGACTGAGGATTAGAGCCACCAGCTCAGCCAGGCCCCAACCGATGGAACCTCCATCCAAACCAGTCTCCGCACGATCCACAATTCTACCGCCTAAAACTGCCAATAAGGCTAATGCGGAGAAAGCTGCCATTTCCAGCGAGATGATCCGTCCCCATTGAATTATGAACGAAGGCGGTGCTTGCCCACCGATAGCGAGTCTCAACTGGTAGGAGCGCAGACGTAAAACCAGAATCCCGGCAATTGTGCTGGCAATCACGACCAGGATTGCCCCATACCCAAACGCTTCCCGAATAAAATTACGCCACAGGGTAATTAATATTCCTCCAGAAAGGTCAGGCACTAGCAATGCAATCAGGGTGATCAGGGCAAAGGCTAACAATGATACGCCAATGAAATCCAGGGTGAAGCGTTGAAAGCGGGACATCAAGCCAACCCCCTGGTTGATGAGGCTTTCATATTCCTGATCGGTGGCAGGTTGGTTCTTCGGGCTTTTCGTGACTGTGCCTTTATTGGTTGTCATGGTTGGATGGTAACCCTGGTTCGAGTGGATTTTGGTTGGACTAGCCCCTAGTATACATCAACTTTTCCAGGCAGTTACAGCCACTGACCCGCAGGATAAACCTTTCCAAGATGTTATTGATAAAATTTAGAGGTTGAGAGAGGATCGATGCTTCAAATGGTATAGCTCCTGGCCATTTAAATCCCTTTGCCTGGGGAGCAAGACTTTCCAATCCGCGTTCGTTGTGATTTTTACCCCTGTCACCGGAATAGGTACACCTGTATTTATTAAGCCTCAATCGGGCAGCTCTGGGGTTTTATTCCCTTCAGACCTGGAGGCGATATAAATCCCTACCAGGATCAAGACACCGCCAATCAACTTGAGCAAGGATGGTCTTTCCTGCAGGATGATATAAGCAAGGATGGTTGACCCGATGGGTTCACCTAACAAGGTAATGGACACGTACGCGGCTGAGAGATAACCCAAAGCCCAGTTGAAGGTTGAGTGTCCGATGAGCTGGGGGATCAATGCCAGCAAAGTGAGCCATAAATAAGTTTGAGGGGAGTATCCAAAAGGTTTTAGATTAGCTGAAAACATGAAGATGATGAGTACGATGGCAGCCATGCCATAGACCAGTGATATATAGCTTACCAGCGACATATTTGAGCGCAGTTTTCGACCAATCAGGATGTAACCTGCTCCTGCAATCGCTCCACACACTGCCAGGACATCGCCGAGGAAGGCTTGCCCTTGCATGAAATTTACCAGGCTGGGGCAGCTCAGCCCGCTGCTGGTGATGGAGCAGGTATCGCTGATACCTACCACAACGCCTCCCAGGAGGGCAAGGATCAACCCCGCCAAGACAATCCTGCGGATTGGTTCTTTCAGTGTGAATGGAGAAAGGAGTGCCACCCAAAGGGGGATGGTGCTGACGAGTACCGCTGAGCTGGCGACAGTGGTGTATTGTAATGATGTGATCCAGGTGGCAAAGTGCAGTGCCAGGAAGATGCCAGACAGCAGTGCCAGCAGCAATTCCTTCCGGCTGAGCCCAACGAGCTCCTTCTTGTGCGTGGCTGCAGCCACCGGAATCAGGATGAGTGAAGCAACGGTTAACCGCCAGGCAGCGATCACCAGCGAGGCAACTTCACGCTGGGCAAAACGAATGAATATTGAGGCGGTTGAGACTGCCAGGATGCCAAAAAGGATCGCAACGAAAGGTGGGATTGGAGGACGCTTGGGTGAGCTCATCTACGATGGGTAATTATAGACGAAATCCACGAATTGCTGTGAATGGCAGGGTTTCAGGCTTTGCGGATATGCCAGATCACCTTGCCAAGTATATTTTCAGGTTTGACCGGACCAAATACCCGGCTGTCGATACTTTCGGGATGAGTACCCATAACAGTCAAATTATTATCCGGCGTGATCTGTTGGATAACCTTGATCAACAACCCGTAACCTGGCTGGTGAAAGGCAACTGTATCCCCGGGGGAAGGTGAAATAAATAGGAAGGGGATTTTGCTGACCAATACAAAATCCCCTGGCTGGAATTCAGGAGTTAAGCTATCCCCCGTGATTTTTAGCAGCCTGAGCATTACAGAGCAGGATACACCAACTCCAATGCGGGTGCGTAGGGAGCTTTGGCACGCTTGGTTGCGATGCCTTTTGTCTCCCAGAACATCTGAGCAAATTCATTGATGGCTTCCACGAGCTGCGTGGCTTGCTCACGGTCGGTAGTCTGGCGAACCTTGGAACCCAGCTGCATGATCTTGTGGACCAGCGCATGGGCATTGGGGTATTTCTCGAGGTGCTGGGCTTTCAAGTAGTCACCCCAGATGACGCGAATCTCTGCCTTGGCGCGTTCTGCGTGTTCTTCTTTTACCGCAATGTACCGCGACATGCTATTCATATATTCTTTGTTTCTATCTGGGGTTTTGGCATCAAATTCAGTCATTAAATCCAACATGCGCACCACTGTGAGCGCACTGATTTGAGCAACGATCGGATCATAGATGCCACAAGGGATATCACAATGGGCTTTTACGGTCTCCAGATGGATTTTCTGGTCAATCTTGTTTAAAATCTGGTAAATCATATTTCCTCCTTCGGACGTTGTGTGATTTTTGACATGATGGACTGATAATAATGAGAATGACATAACTTGTCAAGCGGTGTCTGATAAATAACTATTAATAATTGCAATCGCAAATGTTATCTAAATAGCTAAAGGAAGCCAGAAACCTGGGATATAAGTCGTTAAAACGATCCAAAATTGAACAAAAATGGCTGTTTGTTTCATCCATTTTCAGGAAATTGATGCTGGATTGGGCTTATTAATGTATCTCTAAGGCATTTCGCTTGACAAAGGGGGTAATAGGGTCTTACAATTTTCATGTTCTCCAACCTTTTCTACTCTCACCGTGAGAGAAAAAACCACATCCGATCGATTCCTAAAGGAGGAATTAATCATGACCCATATCATCACAAGTTTATGTCTGCGAGACTCTGGTTGTGTGGATGTTTGCCCCGTTGAATGCATCGTTGGTGGCAAACCAATCGAAGAATATCCATTGTTTTATATCGACCCGGATACTTGCATTGATTGTGGTGCATGTATACCGGAATGCCCTTTTGAAGCCATCTTCCCTGAAGATGAGGTCCCATCAGCCTATGCTGCCAAAGGTGGCGAGATGGTCAGCCTTGTCGGTTTGACCGGTCACTACGAAGGTGTCGACCATCATGGCAAAGCTGTGGTTTTGAATACCGTGCGGACATTGGAAGCCGGTGAAGTGGTTGATCTGACGAAGGATAACCAGGGTAATTATGATTTCTTCACCAAAGGCCCTGGGTACAAAGCCAACGAATAAAATACACAATCGGGCTGCCTGCTAAGGTCAGTAGACAACCCGACAAAATGATTTATTAGCGCAAATGCAACCCTAGCTGGTGGGAAACTCCCGCCAGCTAGTGTTGTTTATTTAGTTGCCTCGATGGTCTGCAGTTGCAGGCTGCCTGCGCCTACTTTAGCCTGGATTGTGATGGTATAGCCACTGCCCTGAAGCTCGTAGATATTCCCATTCTGCTGCCAGCCCCCGCTGGTGTTGATGGAGACTAGATTGCCGTCTGAGGTAAGCTGCGCAGAGACACCTTTAGGGACGATTACTGTGATAGAGCTGACTCCCGATTCGATGTTCACCGTCATGTTATTACGAAGCTCGCCTGAGAAATCCAATGTATACTCTCCAGCCCCACTACGGAAGGTCATATCGGTGGTGTTAGCGTTTGCCAGCCCTTTTACGGTGACAGTAGAAGCCCCCGTGGTGTAGAGCAAGGAGCTCATCTGGATTTGGTTGGGGTTAGAGAAGCGTACGTTTACAGTTGCAGCACCATCGGTAATCTCTAAGCGCTCGAGCGAGAGCCCGCCAAGCTCATAATCACCTGTATAAGCTCCAGCCTTGATTACCAGGCTCATCGGACTGTTTCCCAGGCTCAATTTCCAATCATTTACGATATCTTGATTGATGGTCGGTATCCCAGTAAAATTCAAGTCACCCTGCTTAATGCGAATATTATCACTTTCAATAGTCACGGTAGGCTTGAAATCTGCAACATTATAGGTAGCGGTACCATCAATCAAAGCACCCTTAGCGCCGGGTTGCAGGGTGAGATTTCCTGCGCCATATTCCAGGGTCACATCGGCAACTGCCTGAGAATCAGCCAGTAAAGGTACATTGATCGTGTCTGTGACGATAGGTCCTGTCTTAACTTGCGTGGATGGCAAATTAATATTGATGTTGCATGCCAGGCTGGCTAATGCCAGGGCTAAGATGACGAGAAAGATCTTGTTTCGGTTCATGATATCCTCCAGGATTTGGGTTCTGTTTTTATATACGCATTACTTTAGCTCAGGTTGCAGCTGGTTCTAATCTTTGTGGCAACATCCTCATCACAGTTCCATAAAGCAGATATGGTACTCCCCCAACAAGGAGAATACTGAATTTAATCACCGTTCAGAGAAGAGGTTCATCAGCTTCTTTACTCACAATCATAATCGAAAAAATCATCCTCGGTCAGCATCCATAGACTGACCGAGGATTTATGGTTGGGCTAAATCGCTTTAGCGGAGCGCTCTTAAGCGGGGAGCTTGACCTTTTACCAGCTGCCATACCATTTGTACAATCTTGATCGCACTGGTGATGATTACGATCACGAATACAAGGATCATCACCTGGTTCAGCAGGGATTGCAGGATACCTTCCCCGCCCAATTGACCCAATGCACCTTTCAGGGTGTATAAGTACTGGATTTGGGTCATAAAGATGGCTGCCAGGGTGATACTGAATGCACTCATGGCTATGGAGAATATACGAGTGATTATCTCCCAGGAGCCTCTGCGCAGCAGGATAGCATCCAGCAGGATGGTCAGAACCCAGAACAGGTCCAGCCAGGGGATGTATGCATTGAATGCTGAGGTCAGGATCGGCCTGAAAGTCCATTGTCCATTCAAACTGTTATAAATACCCACACGGTCCAGGTAGAAGTTAAAGATGATCAACCCCACCAGTGTGAAAGCGATCTCAACGATCAGCTCACCCCGCTTGATTTTATCGGGCTGGCTGATGGGTTTCAGGCTACGCGGATCCCATTCTTTACCCGTAGCTGTGGTTTTAAACTCTGGAAGCAGCCACTGCAGGATGGCGAAGATCAACACGATGTTACCGAACGCTTGAACAACCGCGGATAGCGCGTTCCCCAAAGATTTAACCAGGTTGGTAATCACATCTGCGCCGCTAATCGAGCCTGCACTACTAAAACCTATCCATACACCTACCAGGGTTAAAACTGCGATGATGGGTAATGCAATCCGCAAAACCAGGACAAAGGATGGAAACAGGCGGGGTCCAACCAGGTATTTCTCCGGTATGTAGGGGGCAACAATCTTCTCAGGTGAACCGAATTCCTTCAGCACAGCCGCCATCATCTCGTCATCCGGAACTTTCCCCTCCACTTTGCTGCGATCATCCAGTGCATCCTGGATCAGCGAACGGATTTCAGTGACGGTATCCTTGCGTTGCCTGGCAGGTAAATTTTCACTTACCGCAGCCAGATACCGGTCAATTAATGTGTCTTTATTCTTTGCGTCCATATACATTCTCCTTAGAATTAACTCAGCATACGTCTCATCATTTGGGCCATAGTGTCCCATTCGGAAACCAGCCTGGGGAGGATTTTCTCTCCTTCAGGGCTGACTTGATAATAACGGCGGGGCCGGGCATCTTCCAACCGCCAGCTTGAGCTGAGCAGTCCCTGGGTTTCCAGCCGTCGCAGCAAGGGATAAAGCGTACCCTGGTCGATTTCGAGACCCTTCTCTGACAGGGTTTTCAGCAGCGAATAACCATATTGTTCTTGTTTGCACTGGCTGAGCACTGCCATGACGATTACTCCACGCCGCATTTCCAATATAAGGTTGTCGATTGGTTGGTCATTCTCCATAATTATTATCCTTTGTTACATAATACTACATGATACACAGTATGTCAAGAGTAATAATACTATATCTATAATATTATTATCGTTTATGTTTGCTTAAGGATGCATGGCTGACTGGAGCAGGCTTTGTCCCAAATCCAATGCTCGTTGTGGATTATTCTCTTCCAATATGACTGCAATGGATAGTGGTACGCCTTGCCATTCAGGGATAGTCCCACCTATGTACCATGAATAACCAAGGATGGCTTCACTGGAATTACCCACATCGCCCGTCCCGCTGGAAACAGCCTGCCAGATGGGCAGATCAGGATCTGCCAGAGCGACAGCTGTATTGCCGGCAGCCTGACCCTGGAAAACTTGCCGGGGTTGTGAGCTTTCAGGTAACATCACCCAGCCTGATTGGGGGGTATCCACTGCAACTACCAGGCGGGGAGCAGGTCGCATGCCCTCATTGCTCAAGGAAGAGGCTGCCAGCGCCATTTGTAAAGGACTGACCTTCAGGCTTGCTCCTGTTTGGAGGTCCAGGGTGCCGGTGAGGTAGGAGAAGCCATCCGAAATGCTATCCGGGCGGGTGGAGCTAAGTGTTTCTACTGGAAATGCAGGCGCAGTAAAAAGCCCCAGCTCATCCAGCAGGTTAAGGATATCCTGATTGTCCAGGCTGAGAGTTAACTGATGAGTTGCCTCAGGGCAACCCGCAGAAATCATTGCGCCCCAGCTCTTATCAGTTGGGGGGAAAGCACAATATGCGAGGCTCACATTTCCAGGTTGCCCAGCTAATGGCGATTGGTTATCTGCCAGGAGAAATGCACCCAGGAGAGATCCGGCTGGGTATAGACCCATTCCTGCCCGATCGTACAAGGGTGAGGTTGGGTCATTCACCAGGCTTTGCCAGGTGGTGTCCAATTGATTGGCATCAAAGCTCGGGCTGGAAGCCATGGCAAGGATCTCACCCGTTTGGGCATTGAGCAGTACCAACGCTCCCGGGTCACCTGCCAGCTGCCTGTCAGCGATGGTTTGCAGGTCCAGGTCCAGGCTCAGGCTGACGTCCAGTCCAGGCGGTGGTTGACCATAGAGCAAGTGTTCCCACCATAAGGTCAAACCCGGGTAACCTTGCAATCCGCGCAGATAGGGATCCAAGCTGGCCTCGAGACCTGCCTGTCCATAGACAGGGTTAGTATAGCCAACCAGTGGACCGAGCGCTGGATAGGGATATTGACGTACATAATCACCTGGCTGACCCGTGGATTCTGCCAGAAGCTGCTCATGACGATCCAGGATTGAACCACGCCTCACATAACGGTCAGTAATTGAACGGCGGGGGTTATCGGTGCGGTTAAGCAAATCCGGACCACGTACGACGCCCCACCATCCAGCGGCCAGGGCTACACTGACCAGACCCAGCAACAAGCTTCCGGAAATGAGTAGGGAGGTGCGGGATTGAACTTTGAGCCTTTCCGGTTGGATGATCACAGCCTGATCATGCCTGGAGCTGATGAGCAGCAGGCACAACACCTCCGCGAATGATACCAAAAGAGATGAACCGCCATAAGATACAAAGGGCAGGGTAACCCCAGTGAGGGGCAACAGGCGCAGGTTACCCCCGATGATCAAAATGCTCTGGCTGACCAGGTGAACCACCAGACCAGTCGCCAACAGGCGGCGGAAGGGATCAAGCGCTTGTATGGCGATACGAATGCCGCGATTGACGAGCATTGCCAGAAGCGCCAGTAAGCCAAAGGCTCCAAGTAAGCCACCTTCTTCGCTGATGGCCGCGTAAATGAAATCGGATTGGGCGATGGGTACCAGGCCAGGGCTACCCATCCCTGGGCCACGTCCGATCAACCCGCCATTCGCAACAGAAAGTAGGGATTGTACGATCTGGTAGGAACGCCCGGAAGGGTCGAGCCAAGGATTGATCCAGGCCTCCACGCGCTGATTGACTACGTCGAAGAGGGCATACCCAGCAACTGCCGCCACGATCAGCACCAGCAAACTGAATAACAAGACCCGGCGATCAGCCGTACCCGCGTAGACAATGACCGCGTAAATGGCCAGGAATATGGTTGCGGTACCCAGGTCTCGTTGGAAGGCGAGCAGGAGCATTGCCAGGCCAGTCATGATCAGGGTGGGGGCAAGCAAAGGCAGCAGTTGGGAGGGCGCGGAAGCAGATGCCTGCCGGTCAGCCAGGTAGGCGGCCAGGTAGATAATCAGCAACAGCTTGAGTGGCTCGGAAGGCTGGAAGTAGATACCACAGCAACCCAGCCATAGGCGTGGACCAGCTCCCATGGGGTTGGTTCCCAGGAACAGGGTGGCAGCGGTGAGTAGCAAACCGGAGGTAAGCCAGATGTACTTAAAGCGGCGGAGATAGGTCAAAATCCTGCCACCGGCATGCATCTGATCGTAGCGCAATGCCAATAGGAAACCTGCTCCGATGAGCAACAACCACACTGACTGGCGCAAACCTAGACCAGGTGATAAGCGCCAGATTGTGAGCAGACCCCAGCCGGTGAGCAAAGCCGTGGTGGGGAATAGGAACGGATCACGCTCTGGTAGCAGGTGCGAAAGCAAGCTGTGTGCCAGCCAGACGAACCCGACCCACACGGCGAAACCCAGCCAATGCTTCCAGGTAACTTCCACCTGCCAGCTGCGCAGGCGGGCTGCATTGGATAAGGTGAGGGCAAGTGAGAATATCCCCAGGTATGCTGACGCCAGGATTAACAGCCGTCTTTCGGTGCGATTGGTTGAGGAAAGCATGGGACGAGGCTAACCGGGTTTTATTTCACGTACTTTCTTACCAGCAGGTCCAGCTTGAGGAGTGTTTCAGGGGGGATTCGCCCGGGTTGTGTGATGAGCGCATTGGCGAGAGCATTCCCGCAATCGCAAACATGTTCGGGCGTAAGCTGCGATGCCAGGTTGGATATTGCCTGTTGGGCCACCTGGGTGTTATGTTTCAGTACGGTGATGACTGCTTCCACGCTGACCGGCTCCTGCTCCAGGTGCCAGACGTCGTAATCGGTGACGTGTGCCATGACGGCGTAACAAAGCTCAGCTTCGCGTGCCAGGAAAACCTCGGGGGAGGTGGTCATGCCAATCAGCGACATCCCCCAAGAACGATAAACGTTTGACTCGGCTTTGGTGGAGAAGCGTGGTCCTTCTACGGTGAGGATGGTCCCACCATGGTGCACCACTGCCCCGGTGGCTTGAACTGCCTGGAGAAGCTGCGCAGACAGGTCTGGGCAGAAAGGGTCAGCGACACCGATATGGACGACCAGTCCCTCACCAAAGAAAGTACGCTGGCGGTTGCGGGTCAGGTCGAAGACCTGGTCAGGGATGACCAGATTACCGGGGACGTAGTCTTCACGTAATGAACCGCAGGCACTGATGCCGACCACCCGCTCGACACCCAGCGATTTGAGGGCGTAAATATTGGCGCGGTAATTCACCTCGGAAGGTGAGATGTGGTGACCGATGCCATGGCGGGCAAGGAAAGCTACCTGTAATCCCTGCAGAGTGCCGGTGATGATGGGCGCACTCGGCTTGCCGAATGGGGTGTTGAGGTCGTGTTCGGAAACGTCCTTCAAGCCAGGCATGTCGTACAGCCCGGAACCGCCGATGATGGCCAGGGTGGGGTATGTGTTCATAGGGTACCTATCAGGAATGAATTTTACTTATTGTACACGAAAAAGATACGAAATCATGTATAAACACAGATGACCACTATTGAAACCAGATGGCTGGTGGTTGATCTTAAATGTGGTGAGATTTGTCCCAAAACTATAATTCTGGCTCGAGGAAAAACAGAGTATGATAGGTATGAAGTGCAAGACCGTTTGGTCTTCTGCAAGGTTGCGATAATCCGGTATAGATCGTGTAGACTGTATATAAATCATGGAGGGTAAGATGGAAGATCATATTGTTTCGTTTAACTCTCGCCATTTTCGACTCGAGCAACTGGCGGATGGAGTGTATGCATGCATAAACGCCGATGGTGGTTGGGCGATTTGCAATGCAGGCATCATAGACCTGGGTAATCGTACGCTGGTGTTTGACGCGTTCATATCAACCGATGCCGCCAGAGACCTGCGTAAGACTGCCGAAAACCTTACCGGCCGACCAGTACATGCGGTGATTAATAGCCATTATCATAACGACCATATCTGGGGCAACCAGGTTTTTGATTCAGGAGTGGATATCATCTCAACCGCTCAGACACGGGAGCTGATCGCTACCGAAGGTCCCAAGGAAGTCCAGGATTTTCGTGACGTGTCTCAAAAGCGTTTGGAAACATTGGAAGCACAATATGCTGAAGCGTGTGACGAAACCGAAAAAGCAAGTCTCAGGCTTTGGATGGGTGAATTTCAGGGTGTCATCGCAACACTCCCGGAATTAAATGTCCGCCTTCCCAACCTTGTGTTCAATAATGAGCTCACCTTTGTCGGACCAAAAAGGTCGGCCAGGCTCATCGCTTATGGAGGTGGGCACAGTGCGAGTGATGCCATCCTGCATCTTCCTGGAGATGGGATTGTGTTTATGGGAGACCTTTTGTTTATCGAGGCTCATCCATATCTGTCAGAGGGGGATGCTGATAAAATCCAAAGCATCCTGGCCCAGGTAAGAATGCTCCAGGTGAGGATATTTGTGCCAGGGCATGGTCCGGTTGGACAAGCTACTCACCTGGATCAATTGGATGAATATATCGATACTTTGAGAGCCCTGGTCTGTGATGCAATCCATCAGGGAGCAACAGAAGCAGAGATCGAGAGAATCGGCATGCCTGGAAAATTCCAGTCCTGGATCGTTCCGACTTTTTTCCCAAGCAATTTAAAGCACCTGTACCATAAGCAGATCGCAGGTGGCGCTGAGCTGGTTCCATAAGGATATCTTCATGACCATCAAAACATTACTCCCAGAGCAAGAGGATGGGAGGAACCAGCATGATCAATGGATTGACAAAAGGGAGGAGATAAAATCCCGGTTTCTCGACCACATCGGTAAACCGAACTTCCCTCGAAAACCACAAGACATCGAAACCGTTGCAAGCGTGGAATGTGGAAGCTATACCCGGTATAAATTACACTATCGGGTAGAGGATACAGACGAGGTCCGCGCTTATCTTTTCGTACCGAACGGCTTAACCACACCCGCCCCGGCAATCCTGGCCATGCACCAGATGAACAATTATGGAAAGGACGAAGTTGCGGGGCTATTCGGAAACAAGGACTACGCCTACGGTCATGAACTGGCCGAACGTGGCTACACAGTCTTTGCTCCGGATTATCTTTGCATGGGAGAAAGGGTGTACCCGGGGAAGGAAAGGTTTGACTCACTGCCATTTTATGAGAAATACCCGAACTGGTCGATGGTGGGTAAGGATATCGAAGATTCCATGTCTGCCATCGATGTGCTGAGTACATTTGACTACGTCGATCCCAATAAAATCGGTGTGATCGGTCACTCCCACGGGGGGAGCAACGCTATATTTGCCATGGCGATGGACGAACGGATTGCAGTGGGCGTGAGCAATTGCGGGATGTCGGTAATTTCGGAAGAAGAAAAATGCCTGGAGTGGTCCACCGAGGATGGATATATCTATTTCCCCAAGCTGAGAAAGTATTTGCTTGCCGGAGAGGCGCTTCCATTCGATATCAATGAAGTGGCAGCACTGATTGCACCCAGACCCTGGCTTAATATCTCCGCCTATTATGATAAAACCCTGGGGAATCAAGAATTTCTAGCCGAGGTTGGAGCTCAGCTCAACCAGGTTTACAAATTATATGGCCAGCAAAAAGCCTTCGCTTTTTTTATGCACGGGAACGATCATTCATTTCCAAAGTTCGCCAGAAGCCTGGCTTATGAATGGCTGGATAGATTTTTAAAAACTCAGGTATAAAAGCTTCCATTCGGACGGTGAAGGGGGTCAACGCCTCGATCATAAACTTAATTTACCACTTCAGTTGTTAATGTAAAGTATGCTTGACATTATTATTTTTTGATGTATAATATTGTAAAGTTAGCTTTACATTGAAGAGGACTTATGGGAGAAGAAGTATCCAACCGAATACGAGATTACCGGGTGGAGCACGGCCTGACACAGGATGAGCTGGCGCAAGCTGTAGGAGTTTCCCGCCAAAGTATTATCTCCATTGAGCGCGGTCGCTACACCCCCAGCCTGTACCTGGCATTACGCTTTGCCCAATATTTTCAATGTTCAACGGATCAGCTATTCAAGCTCCATAAGGAGGATTACCATGTTAAATAACCTGTTTTCCAGGTGGTTTGGTGTGGATGAACGCTATGTTATGCACCGTTACATTTCCACCCGCTGGGCGGTGATTGTGGGGGTGGTCCTGATGGCTGTCTGGGTCAATTATGAATATCTTGTCAACGACATTCTGCGGTTAGACTTGCTGATCATTTTGCTGGCCATGCTGGTGACCAAGGTGGCGGTTATGATCTATTACCGCCTAACCCATTAGTCAACTTGCGAGGGTACAACATCTCGGTTGGTAAATTTGTAATTTGATTGAGGAGGCCAGGATGGTTCTCAAAAGAAGAAAATACACTCCCCAGGAATATTTGCAGGTTGGGATGGCTTTTTTTCTGACTGGGTTATTCGTCTCAAGGGTGATCGATGACAGGCTGATCGGGGTTCTCTTTGCTGATTTGATCCACGATAAATCTACACTGGAAGCGATCCAGGGAGCTGCAGCAGGGTTTTCGATCCCGATATTATGTGTTTCGATATTTTTCAACGTGCGCGGCTTATATCTGCTTCGATTGCGATGAGAATATTGTTATTGTTTAAGTGAGTAATATTTATTTTTGATGAAATTGGGCTATACTTGTATACATAGAGGAAACCAAGATGGCACCGGATCAAAAATCGGATCAGCAAACGAAATTCGAAGAGTGGAAAAAGAAGCAGCAGGAGCTGGAAAAGCAACAGGAACAAGATCGAATAAAACGCCAGCAAGAGCGCTTGCAGCTGGAGCGACAACAGGAAGAAGAACGAATACAACGCCAAAAGGAGAGACAGCAGCTGGAACGCCAACAGGAAGAAGAACGAATAAAAGACCAAAAAGTGCGCCAGCAGCTGGAACGACAACAAGAAGAGCGACAACAACCGCAGAAAGACGAGCGACTGCAATTAGAACAGCAGCAGGAAAAGCAACGTATCGTGCAGCAACAGGAACGACAGCAGCTGGAGCAACAGCAGGAAGATCGACAACAACCGCAAAAAGACGAACGGCAGCAGCTGGAACAGCAGCAGGAAAAGAAACGGATCCTTTGGCAACAGGATCGGCAATTGCTAGAGCATCAGCAGGAAGGGCAACAGCAGCCGCAAAAAGACGAACGGCTTCAGCTGGATAAGCAACAGGAACAGAAACGTATCGTACAGCAACAGGATCGGCAACAGCTGGAACGGCAACAGGAAGGGCAACAGCAACCGCAAAAAGATAAACGACTGCTGCTGGAACAAGAGCAGGAGCAGAAACGGATCGTGCAGCAGCAGGAGCGGCGTGATTTGGAGCAGGAGCAGGAAGAGGAACAGGATCGGTAGGGAGGGTGTTGGTAGGCGGATAAGACCATTCCCATCCCGCAGGAAATAAAAGGGGGGCAAGACATCATCCAATTTTTTGGTTTTAAACTGAAAGCCTTTAGGAGGAATGGGCGGAGCAGGTGGGTTTAGTATGCCTCAACAAGATCAGTTTGCATGTTTGGCAGGCAGGTTGAGGTCGATTTTCACTTGACTTTTATCTTTCAATTCACTACACTATGCATACAGGGGTGAAAGCCCAACTCAAAGCCAGCACTGTAATTGAGGAAAGTCAGCATGCTTTCTCACAGGTCAGCATTTCCGATCGCCAATCTCATCGTCCTGGTGGCAATGATATTATCTTCAGTATCCAGCGTGGCGGTGCAACCAGCCCACTCAGACCAACACTCCTAAGCCCGTGCCAGCAGGGGAATATGTCCCAGACAGGTTGATCGTACGCCTGAAAGATGGCATAAGGCAGGCGGAGGTGTCTTCATTGGTACCATCTGTGCTTACCGCACACCTACTCTTCGCCAACGGTTCCACCCAGCTATCCCAAATCTATATTATGCAACTTGTCACGGGCAGCGATGTTCCCTCCATTGCTAAGCGCCTGTCAGCTGACTCCCGTGTGGTTTGGGCTGAGCCGGATTACCTTGCCAGACCAGCAGGCAACATCCAGGTCCACCTGATGACCCACTTTTCTCATCCCAATGGGGTTTAACAATAATCAATGCAGAGGATGCCTGGGATGTGAACACTGGCAACAGCACGGTGGTGATTGCTGTGCTTGACTCAGGAATACAGCCCGACCACCCCGACTTGCGGACAGATGTGGGTCAACCCTGGGGAGATTCCAGGGAATGGGATTGATGACGATAACAATGGCTTCATTGATGACGTGCAAGGTTGGAACTTTGTCAGTGACAATAACGACCCCGATGATGACAACGGACATGGCACGCAGGTGGCAGGGGTGGCGCGGCAGCCACGGATAATGCCACGGGTATCGCCGGCACCTGCTGGGGTTGCCGCCTGATGCCGGTCAAGGTTATGTCGGCAGGGGGGATAGCTAATTACTCGGATATCGCCGCGGGAACGTTGTACTCCGCGGTGAAGGGTGCGGATGTGATCAATATCTCTCTGGGCGGCTATTCCAGCTCGCATGCCCTGGAGGAAGCAGTGCAGGCAGCGGTAAACAGCTACGGTGCCATGGTGCTTGCCGGTGCAGGTAACGATGACACTACCAGCCGTTTTTACCCCGCCGCGTATCGGAAGTCATGGCGGTGGCAGGCACGGATCAAAATGACCTAAATCGGAATTTTCCAATTATGGTGATTGGGTGGACCTAGCCGCCCCGGCAGTGGACATTATGACCACTTATATGGGTGGCGATTATGGTCCGGCTGAAGGCACATCCTTTTCCGCACCATTTGTCTCCGGTGTTGCCGGTCTTCTGATCAGCCAGCATCCAGAGTGGAACCCGATCTTGGTCTGGTCATCGCTCACCCACACCACGGACCCACTGGATGGGCTCAACCCTGGTTATGTTGGACTGTTGGGCTCAGGCAGGCTGAATGCTGGAGAGGCACTGACCACTGAACACCAACACCATTGCTCGAGATCAGCTCCTTCAAAGTGAATGGCGACCCGCTGGGCAGACCCATTCCGGGTGAGATTCCGCTACGCTCGAGATCACCTTTTCCAATGACTGGATGGACGCGACAGGGAGTGGTGGGGTCTCATTACATCCGATCCGTTCGTGACCATCACCCAGGGTACGGCCTACTTTGGCGACATCCCATCGGGTGGGAGTGGGGTTAGCAGCCCGCAGTATACCTTTGATGTGGCTGCGGGGGCGGGCTATGACCACCCCATAATTTCAACCTGGAAGTCAGCGCCAATGGGGGTGCTTATTCGACTACCTTCAGCTTCACCATAACCACACGTTCAGCTGAGGAACCGGTGTGGGGGACGATAGGAGTGGATACCACCTGGACCAATGACAAGACCTATGTGGTGATGGGTAATGTGGGTGTGGCACCGGGGGTGACCCTGACCATCCAGGCAGGCACGACCATAGAGTTCAATGGGAATTACAGCCTGAATGTGGGTGGGCAGCTGCTGGCGGATGGAACGGAAGCACAACCTATCCGCTTTATTGGGCACGATGGGAATAGTTGGGGGCGGATCTATTTCGATGACACCAGCATCGATGCCACCGCGGATATTAGTGGCACCTACCAGAGCGGGAATATCCTGCAGTGGGTGAAGTTGGAGGGGGGAGAGATTGGTTGCAACAATGCCACGCCCTATCTAAGCCATGTGACCACAGCTGGCGGAGGCTTTCTATCCTGTGCCCTGGGGTTTACACCCTTGTGGACGAAAGACAGCGATTTAAACTGGCATAATTATCCAAGGCGATACCACAGCGGTAATGGGAAGTTGGCGCAGCCGTGCTAACATGATCACGCCGCGTTATGCATTAGGTGTTGTGACAGCCAGTAACGGTAGAATTTATGCTATCGGGGGTGAAGATGGTGATTACTCGAACAAAGTAGAAGAATACGATCCACTGACAGACACTTGGGCAAGCCGGGCTAATATGCCAACTGCGCGCACATTACTTGGCGTAGCGGCCACCAATGACGGCAAGATATACGCTTTTGGTGGTGAAAATAATGGTGTAACACTAGACACAGTAGAGGAATATGATGTATCCACCGATACCTGGATAACTCGCGCAAGCATGCCCACAGCACGATATTTTATGGGAGTGACCACCGCCAATAATGGCCGAATCTACGTTATCGGAGGCGTAAGTTCATCTGGCTATCTAAATACAGTTGAAGAATATGATCCAGCGACAAACACCTGGGCAACCCGGACAAGTATGCCAACAGCACGATATGGTTTTGGCGCGGCCACCGCCAGCAATGGTCGGATCTATGCCATTGGAGGAGGGAATGCTGAAAGCTGGTGGTTAAGTACAGTTGAGGAGTATGACCCCACCACAGATACCTGGATAACCCGTGCTAGTATGCCAACTGGTCGGTCGGAGCTTAGCGCAGCAACCACCGTGAACGGCATGATATATGCTATGGGCGGCGATATCAATAGTGAGGCATTGGGGAAATCGGATCTTGTTGAGGAATATAATCCTCAGTCAGATACCTGGGCAGTTCGGGCAGTTATGCCAACAGCACGTTATGTTTTTGGCCTAGCAACCTCCAATGATGGTAAGATCTATGCCATTGGCTCGAGCCCTTTGGTGGAAGAATACACTCCACCGATTGACGAGTATCTGGCTCATATAATTAATGTCCATGTAACCGATGGTGGTTTATCGCTACTGCAAATACCATCCGAGGTAAAAGATAGCACCTCGAATTCTAATATTTTGGCAGATATGCCCAGTACAATACAAGATTCAAATGCTGGTGGAAGTATCACGGTTTCTGGTCAGGGGAGAATTGTAAATTGCACGTCAGGCAACACAGTGAGACTGGGTAGTGGCACGGTACAGAATGTTACTGTAGCTAATGGGGGCATCAATATTGGTTCGGGAGAGGTGTTCTCCAATACCCTCACTGGAGGCGACGTCAATAGTGGCGGCATCTTTGCCGGTGGGGGCACGATAATACGAGGCAACAACATCGAAGGTGCTCCTACATACGGCATCAACTCTGACGGAACGATCTCCGTTCTCAAAAACCGTGTTGTGGGTGCTACTACTGGCATCCGCTCCTACGGTGGGCTGATTCAGGGCAACCTGGTGGTAAACAGCGCTGATGTGGGAATCGAGGTCGTTGGAAATACCACTGTCATTAGCAATACCCTCACCAGTAATTCAGGCAGTGCCATCCGGGTAAATGCAGGGAGTAACTTCCAGATTAATGGCAACAACCTGGAGGGTAACCAAGGAACGTATGACATCGAGAACCTGACCACAACCGATATCCCCGCACAGAATAACTGGTGGGGCACAACGGATGCATTTGCGATATCACAACGCATTTACGACTATGATGACGATTACACTCTGGGTCAGGTCATTTACCAGCCCGTTGCCATCGGACCCATACAGAGCGCCCCAGCGTATGTACGTAGCGTGACGCTGAACCCCGCATCCCCCGTCGGCATCGAGACGGTGAACTTCCTGGCGGAGTTTAGCCGCCCGATGGATGTGGAGGTAATGCCGGAACTGTCCTTCCAGTCCGTGCTGCAAAACACCTGGTCGGTGTATAACACCTCCAATTCCGGATTGCCTGACAATTCAGTTAATGCCTTTGCCACTGATGTGGATGGCTCGCAATGGATTGGAACTACAGGTGGGATTGCCAATTTTAATGGGTTGGTCTGGACGGTGTATGACACTACCAACTCAGGGCTGCCAAGTGATGATGTTCGTGCTATCACCAGCGATACAGATGGCTCGCTTTGGTTTGGTACTGTTGGTGGAGGGGTAGCAAATTTTGATGGAACGAACTGGGTTCTATATAACACTACAAACTCCGGGCTTCCAAGTGATTTTGTATTTGCTATTGTCAATGACCCTGATGGCTCGCATTGGATTGCCACATCTGGAGGAATTGCCAATTTTGATGGCACAAACTGGACGGTGTATAACACCTCCAACTCAGGGCTTCCAAATGATTATGTATATTCCATTGTCACCGACCCGGATGGCTCACACTGGTTTGGCACCAATAATGGAGGTGTGGCACATTTTGATGGGGTGAATTGGACAGTGTATGATAGCTCCAACTCCGGATTGCCATTTGGTGATGTGCGTACCATCGCCAGAGATGCGGATGGCTCGCACTGGTTCGGAACATACGGCGGGGTGGCGCATTTTGATGGTACGAACTGGACAGTGTATGATGATGTTAACTCTGGGCTTCCAAATAATAATGTGTATGCAATTTTAAGTAACGCGGATGGCTCGCATTGGTTTGGAACCTACGGCTATGGTGTGGCAGATTTTGATGGTTCTACCTGGACAGTGTATAACACTTCCAACTCTGGATTGCCAAATGATATTGTAATAGCAATTGCCAGCGGCTTGGATGGCTCGCATTGGTTTGGCACATTGAGCGGAGGTGTGGGACTTCTACGGAATTACCCGGTGTATCCAGTCCAAAACAACCCTCTTTGGCTGGATGAGACCCACTTCCAGGCCTCTTATGATATTACTTCACTGATCCCACGCGGCGACTACCGCATCAATGCAGCAGGTGCGACAGGCATTGATGCCATCGAAATCGCTCCCAACTCTGCTTACACTTTTACTATTGACTATGCTGGTGGGATTGGCGACACCACCCCGCCGCTCAGGCCGTTGGTGCTTGCCTGTGGTGCAGATACACTGGACACACTCTCTGCCCAATGGTTCGCCAGTGACCCAGATGGTGAGATCACGCTGTATAAATATGCGATTGGCAACACACCTGGCAGTGGTGATGTGATCAACTGGACTACGACCGGTGAGACGAGTTTCCTTCGAAATGGGTTAAACCTCGTCGAAGGACAGACATATTATGTTTCGGTCAAAGCTCGCAACAGTGGGGGACTATGGAGTGAAGCAGGGGTCAGCACGGGCGTGATGGCTGGATCAGGTACCTGTCCATCAGCTGATTTTGCTGCAGATCCGGTGAGCGGCGAGTCGCCCTTAACTGTCAGCTTCACCGATTCTTCCACTGGTGATATTACTGCCTGGTTATGGGACTTTGGTGATGGAATTACTGATACGCAGCCGAGTCCAATGCATGTGTATGAAGGTACCAGGGTTTATACTGTCACTCTTCTGGTTTCAGGTCCAGGAGGTTCCGACTTGGAGATAAAACCAGGCTACATCACAGCTACACCAGGCCAGTTGACTGCAGACTTCACCGCATACCCGCAGAATGGTAATGTTCCATTGACTGTAACATTCACCGACACTTCTACAGGCAATATCACGGATTGGTTATGGGATTTTGGCGATGGGATTACTAACACGGAGCAAAATCCCGTTCACGTTTATGAAAGCATGAGTGTATATACAGTGTCATTGATGGTCACTGGTCCGGATTGGTCTGATCAAGAGGTTAAAACCGACTATATAACAGTCACACCTAGTCACCCGATTGCTGACTTCACCGGATTACCGCAGAATGGTAATGCGCCCTTGACAGTGACATTCACTGACACTTCTACAGGCAATATCACTGCCTGGTTATGGGATTTTGGTGATGGGACTACCAGCACACTCCAGAACCCCACGCATATTTATTCTGAATCTGGAATATACACTGTGGGATTATTGGTGTCAGGACCAGGAGGTAGTGATCTCGAAACTAAAACTAATTATATCCTTGTCTCACCAGCAAGCACGACCGAGAGTTTTTATTTGCCAATCATCAGAAGGTAATGGAATATCAAAGCTAGAAATAAATGACCCCGATCTATAGAATAGGTCGGGGTCGTTTATCATTTAGCTAAATAAAGTCTTATGGAACTCAAGGGATGGTAAATGTGTAGAAAATCCCTACTTCGGGTTCCGTTTCACCGCCAGTATCACTACATCTTCCTCAATCTTTTGCTCCTCCACGTACGCGCCCTCCGTGGATGGCGCAGCGAGCAGTTTCGTGGAAAGCGTTTCAGCCGCGATGTACTCGCCCCAGGTGGCAAACACCTCTGCTAGCAATCCTTGTGCCTGGTAGCTGGTGGTGATGCGGTCTTCGATATTAAAGCCGGCTTTCCTGCGCATATCCTGCACCCGGCGCACGATCTCGCGCGCCAATCCCTCAGACTTGAGCTCAGGGGTGATGTTCGCATCGATGGCGACAGTGATGTATTTATCCGCCGCCACTGCCAACCCGGGGACGGGCTCGGTGCTCACCAGGATGGTTTCGGGGGCGAGCTCGACCGTCTCACCTGCCACATCCAGAGTGATGGGTAAATTATCGCGGACATTGGTAGCTACCCAGGATGGATCAGCATGTGCCAAAGCAGCTCGCAGCTCGGGGAAGTGTGCCCCGAATTTGGGACCCAGCAGCTTGTTATCCGGCAACACCTTGTAATTGACCAGCGCGCCTTCCTGTTCGACGAACTCGAAAGCCTTGACGTTCAGCTCGTACACCACGATATCCACCAGCTCCTGGCGTAAGACAGCTTTGCCGGCGTGTACCAGCACCTTGCTGAGCGGCTGCCGCACCTTGAGGTTGGCTGAAGCGCGGGCACTGAGACCCAGGGATGCCACCCGGCGGGCGAGGCTCATTTGCTCGAGCAGTGCATCATCCTTTGTTGCGGGGTCAGCCTGGGGCCAGGAAGTGTGGTGGATGCTCTCGTAAGCGTCCGACCATACTGAGCGCACCAGGTTCTGGTACATCACCTCGGTGACGAAAGGCACGAAGGGTGCCAGGGCTCGGGCGAATTTAACCAGCACGTGGTACAGGGTGGCATAAGCCGTGTTTTTATCCGTGTCAAGTTCCGACTTCCAGAAGCGCCTTTTCGATCGGCGCACATACCAGTTGGTCAGGTCATCCAGGAAAGCTTCAGCCACCAGGCTGGCGTTCATGAAGTCAGATGCTTCGATGAAATTAGTCACCCGCTCGACCACCTGGTTCAGGCGTGACAGGATCCATTTATCCAGCAGGTTATCACTCCGGGGGGTATCACCTTCCGGGAAATTAGGGTCGAAGGTTGGGGCAACCGTACCACTGCCAGGCTGCCAGCCATCCAGGCGGGCATAGGTGACGAAGAAACTGTATACGTTCCATAATGGAATAAGGAAATCAGCCCTTACTTCATCTCCGCTTTTATAACTGGACGAAAGATCATTTTTATCTTTATGGTAGCCGAACAGCAGGTCGTTTTCAGGCTTATGCGTGCAAAACAACCAGCGCATCACATCCACGCCCATTTTATCGGCAGCTTCGTTGAACTCGATGGCGTTGCCCAAGCTCTTATGCATCGGGTCCCCATGCTCGTCCAACAGAGTGGCGTAACTGAAGTTCTCCAGAAAAGGCGGAGTTCCGTCCATGACGGTAGCCATGGCCAGCAGCGAGTAGAACCAGTTGCGGAATTGCCCGGGGAACGATTCGCTGATCCAGTGAGCCGGGTACCACTGCTTCCAATAATCCGCATCCTTGCGGTAGCTGAGGGTGCTGAAGGGTACGATGCCGGCGTCCAGCCAGGGGTTGCCCACATCGCGCACCCGGTCCATCGACGCTCCACAATTGGAGCAGGCGACCTTGACTGCATCGATATATGGACGGTGGGGAGTGTGGTCAGCCAGCACATCCAGCCCTGCTGTGGCGCGCTGCGCCAGCTCATCGTCACTGCCGATGACCTCGAAATTACCGCACTCGGCACATTCCCAGATGGGTAATGCCAGCCCCCAATAGCGCTTCTTGCTGATCATCCAGTCGTGCATGTTGCGCAGCCAGTCCATCTCACGCAAGTACCCAAAGTCAGGCACCCACTTGATCTGGTCGACCACATCCATGATCTGGTAGCGCAGGGAGGCAGCTTTTTCTGCAGGGGTGAGGTCTTCACGCGGCTTATCATAGCTTGCGCCCATGCTGATGAACCACTCGTCCACCAGGCGGAAGACCAGCTCGGTGTTACAGCGCCAGCAGACCGGGTAACGGTGGGTGAAAGGTACTATGCTGTAGAGTAAACCTTTGTGGCGCAAATCGTCAAAGATGGGATCTGCCACTTCAGATACGTGTTTTCCGCTTAGCCAACCAAAGCCCTCCAGGAACTCTCCCTCTTCATTCAGGGGGGCGATAAGCGGCATGTGATACTCCTTGCCCAGCTGATAGTCTTCAGCCCCACAGCCTGGAGCCATGTGCACGATTCCGGTGCCTTCCACCTCACCGACTGCATCCCACAGGATGATGCGGTGAAATTGGGCGGCACTGACCTTGACATCACGCACGAGCTGGGCCAGGGATGTGTAACCGCCCGGGTTCTGGGCAGGTTCCAGGTCATCAAATGGACCGGAATATGTCCAGCCTTCCATCTCGGTGCCCTTGAGCTCTGCCAGCACTTCATAAGACCCCCGAAGCATGGAGAGTGTACCTTTGGAGAGGTAGAATACTTCATCACCCTGCTTCACCTTGACATACACCAGCTCCGGTCCCACTGCTGCGGCTACGTTGCTGGTAAGCGTCCATGGGGTGGTGGTCCATACCAGCAGAGATTCTTTCTCACGTCCCAGCAGCGGGAAACGCAGGACCACTGAGCGGTGGGTCAATTCCTGGTAACCTTCGGTGACAATCTCGTGCTGGCTGAGACCCGTAGCACAGCGCGGGCACCAGGGCATCACGTCGTCCCCCTTATACAGCCAGCCTTTTTGCCAGCATTTCTTCAGGAAAGCCCAGATGTTGTAGTTATTCTCATTCGAGAAAGTGAAATACGATCCGCCCAGCTCGGGCAGACCCAGGTGAGCCACCACCTGCTCCACCGTCCCAGTGAATGGACCTTCTGGTCCCTGTAAGGTGATGACCTGGGAGGGGTCCTGCATCAGCTTATCCGCCAGGTCGTTTAACGTATCCGGGTCATTCCAATCCACCCAATAACCCAAACGAATGGATTGGTTGGTCTGGACGGCAGCAAAGCGCAGGACGCGCTCCTTGCACTTGAGCACGAACCTGGCGAGACCGAATTCTTCGATATCCAGCTTGGATTTAAAGCCCAGGTCACGCTCGACATTGACTTCCACCCACAAGCCCTGGCAGTCGAAGCCGTTCTGGTAGCGCATCTCGTGCCCCTGCATGGTGCGGAAGCGCAGCATCAGGTCCTTATAGGTGCGTCCCCAGCCATGATGCACACCCATCGGGTTGTTGGCGGTGATGGGCCCGTCGATAAAGGACCACCTGGGCTGCCCCTGGTGGATCTTAACCATCTTCTCGAAGGCGTGGTTCTCCTTCCAGAATTTAAGTACCTCCAGCTCCTGGGCTGGGAAATCAACTTTGTTGGGCACTTCTTGAAATGGCATTCCTGCTCCGATCTCTTTCTATTTGGATTAAAAATATTTTATTTGTATTTCGCATTCATCTATCTTCTGCCACCCGTCAGGGTATGCGGGCGGGAAGTTTCATGGGCAAGCACTGCAGGTCAGGTGACTCCCTGGCGGTGCATTGCCAACATTCCCAGCTAGTAAAGGAGCGATGACCCGGATACAAAAACTCCCATCCCTGTTCAGGGACGAGAGTGAGAATTTCAATACTCCCGCGGTACCACCCTGGTTCCCGCCCGCTGGGACGAGCACCTCCGCTGCGTGGGCAGTCATCCGCTGAGCGGATTATGATCCACGTGCCGATGCTAACGTTTGGCAGCTACGGCTTTCCTACTCACAAGTACCTCGTTTTCAGATTGCAGCTCCGGAAGGATTTTCAGTCTGACTCACTGCCCCGGCTTGCACCGCTCCCGGGGTCGCTGGCAGTTGTTGCCAGGCTTACTCGTTTCCATCATGGCTTTTAATATTCGATTGGCGGGAATTATATGACAAAATAAGGGAATGGTCAATTAGAGATCAGTGAATCAGGCTGGACGGAGCATACTTTTGAGGTTGAAACTATCGCATAAAAAGAAACCGGCATTTCTGCCGGTTTCCACACTTTTTTCTCAATCATGGGTCTGGATAGTTTATCCAGATGAGTGACCTGAATAGGTCATTGGTTTATCTATCTAAATCCCCTCTTCAATTGGATGGATTGAAATCTTGATTATAAGCTTACTCGGCGCCTCCTTTCTTATTCCATCTAGGTATGAGACGGGTAAGAACATGAAATTGAGAGCACCTCCTTTGAGTATTTACCTGTTTTTCAATCGCCAAGATTTCTATGAATTGTCTAATGATCTATTTCAATAATATTAACTAGTTTCATTATAGCAAGCGCTAAAAAAAAGTCAATGACAGAATTGAAAGGAGGATGAGGAATACCATTAAGACATATCAGGATCTTGAATAGATCTATCCGTTCAGGCGTGGCTATGATTCAATAATTGAAGAGCTAAGATGGGGTTTAATGCACCTGGTTTACCAGAAAAGTAACTAAGTGAGGTCGTGATACTCCATTGCAGAGAGGTCTAAAATTTGCTATACTGATTTTAGTTCCTGCTTGCACAAAGTGCCAATCGTAACCTAAGTACTCCACATTTGATCCATTAAATATCTACCTGTTTCAGCCCGGTGAAGGAGATACCAATGAAAAAATCCACACTTCTATCCAACCGGTTCAATAGGTTCACGCCTCAGGTGGTGATAAAGGCAGCGCTGATTGCGCTCATCTGTGCTCTATTATTCGTTGGTGTGGCTTATGCAGCCATCGTCAGCCACAAGATAAGCGGGCAGTTGCCTGAAGACCATTGGGTTTCACTTTCATATCAGATCAGCCCGGATGGATCTCATGTTGTGTTTACGGTGCGGACGATTGGCGCAACTAGTAACCTGTACAGTGTATCTACCCGGGGTGAAAACCCCATTCAGCTTAACCGCCCTCAGGTTGACATCAAAAGTGATATTGAATTTAAAATCACATCCGACAGCTCAAGGGTGGTATACCGCGCTCTCCGACCAACAGAGGACGGATTCAATTTGTTCAGCGTACCAATCAATGGTAGCGCCTCCCCCATTCAACTTAATCCTGCTTCAGAGGCTGGAAGGAATATTAATAACAATTTCGAAATAACACCCGATGGCTCGGGGGTGGTCTATATTGCTGATGATGCGGCGAATGGAGAGTATGATCTTTATAGCATCCCCATCAACGGTGGATCGCCGATCGAACTAAGCGAGGTATTAGCAGAAGGCTGGAATGTGATGGACTGTCAAATCACACCTGACGGTTTATGGGTCGTTTTTCGTGCGTTGTACCCCGAAACCCACTTTAACCTGTTGCGTGTACCCATCAGTGGAGGTTCTCCTCTAATTCTAGGTAATAACGGTAATGTAAGTAATTACGCAATTTCTCCCGATAGCCAGTATGTCATTTATACCGCCTTCAATTACTCTAGTAATACTACTGATTTGTTTAGCATACCCGTCTCTGGAGGCGTGCCGCCGGTTCAACTTAACCCTGTTTTGGTGGATCGGGGATACGTCAAGAGTAATTTTCAGATCACACCCAACAGTCAGGGTGTCGTATTCCTCGCTGACCGGGATGTAGTTGGAAGATATGATCTATTCAGCGTATCTATGGATGGGGTGACTCTACACAAACTCAACGAACCACTGGAGGCGAACCAGGATGTAACGGATTTCCAAATAACATCCAATAGCCTGGGAGTGGTGTATCGCGATAACCATGGATTAAATAGTGGATTTAATCTATACAGCATTTATATTAATGGGACCAATCGCACTCCACTCAATCCTCCCTTGGAGAGTGGTAAGGATGTGAAGGAATTCCACCTCGCTCCCAACAACCTGGGGGTTGTCTACCGTGCCGATCAGGACAGGGATGAAGTATGGGAATTGTATAGTGTGTACATTAACGGAGATGAGCCCACCAAGCTCAACGCGGATTTCAACTTCTGGCAGGATGTCGAACCTGATTTTATGATCTCACCCAACAGCCAGGCTGTGGTTTATCGAGCAGATGTGTGGATGGATGATGTCTTTGAGCTGTATGTTGTGCCGAGTATCGGTGGGTCTTCAACAAAGTTGAATGGAGAAACACCCATTCTAGAAGGAGATGTACTCAGCTTTGCAATTACTCCAGACAACCTTTCAGTGGTTTTTTTTGGTGACCTGGATGTGGATAGTCAAAGTGAACTCTACGTTGCATATAATGCACCGTTTATCTATCTGCCGATGGTAACCCGCTAACGATGATCTGATTAATCGCCAGGCGCAACGTCGTTCTGTCACACCGTTACAACAATAGTATATTATGCGCCTTGCACTGCTCCACCATCTCCTGCGGCCACAGGCTGGATTGGATCTCACCAATGTGCGCCTTTCTTAAATAAAACATGCACAGGCGGCTTTGGCCAATCCCACCGCCGATGGAGAGGGGCAGTTCCCCGTTCAGCAGGCGCCGGTGGAAGAACAAGTCCTTCCGCTCCTGCGCACCGCGTAATTCAAGCTGGCGCAGCAGGGCGGTCGGATCCACCCGGATACCCATCGACGAAAGCTCATAGCCACAATCAAACAGCGAATAATAGACCAGGATATCGCCGTTTAGACCCTTGTAACCGTCATGCGTGGGGGTGGACCAGTCGTCATAATCGGGGGCACGCCCATCATGCGGCATTCCACTGGGTAAATCGGCACCGATCCCGATCACAAACACCGCTTTATGCTCCTGGCAAATGCGCTTCTCACGTTCCTTGGTGGATAAGCTCGGATAGCGCCGCTCCAGGTCTTCACTATGGATGAAGGTAATCTCATCCGGCAGGATGGGCTCGATTTCCGGATACAGGTAGCTGATGTAGCGTTCCGTCCGGTGGATGACGGCATAAATTTGACGCACCACCTGCTTGAGATATCCGACACTGCGCTCTTGGCTGCGAATCACCTGTTCCCAGTCCCATTGGTCCACGTAGATCGAATGCAGGTTGTCCAAATCCTCATCCGGCCGGATGGCGTTCATATCGGTATACAGGCCTTCGCCAGGTTTCATACCAAAGTCTGCCAGCTGCAGTCGCTTCCACTTAGCCAGCGACTGGACGATCTCGGCGCGACACTCGCCCATTCCTTTTATTGGAAACGCCACCGGGCGCTCAACCCCGTTCAGGTCATCGTTGATCCCTGTGCCCGAGAGTACGAAGAGCGGTGCTGTCACGCGCATCAAGTTCAGCTCAAAGGCCAGGTTGGTCTGGAAGAACTCCTTGATCTGGCGAATTGCAGCTTCGGTTTGGCGAATCCCCAGCAGGGGCTGGTATCCCTGCGGGCATAATAACTTTGGCTCCATTTTTTCCTCCTTGAAAGATTTGCGGATGGGGAATGGGTGTGAAAGCGACTTTACTTAGGTGAACAGGGAGGTGAGTGTTGGGGAAGGATGAAGTAAAATCCAACCGATGCTATCGCTCCATTGAACGTTGGCCGATTATATCACTAGAATTTTTCTGATATGGCGTGCTGGTGGGTGTAAAATTAGAATGATATAAATGAATCCAAATCCATGATCCAGGTGATTTGACCATGAGTTTTTTCTCCTTCCTGCTGACCCAATTATTGTTTGCCTACACGATCCTGGTGGAACCTATCCTGCGGACCAATTTTTATCGCAGGTTGAAGAAGCAGCTGAGCACCGATACAACCGCCCGCCTGCTGTTCTACCGCACGCAAATATTATGGGAGTTGAGCTGGATAGTGGTGCTGGTGTTGATCGTCATTCCCATCCCTGATCCGCTTGGCTGGCTGGGTCTCACCTTGCCCAATCCGTTTGGCTGGATCATCATGGGAGCCTTACTCCTTGGGGTAGGGTTGTCCACTTTCTTGCTAAGGCGCAACCCGGGAGCTATGGATCGCATGCGGCGCAGCCTGGAGTCTTCCTCGATCCTGCTGCCAACCACCCCCACGGAGCGAAAATGGTTCGCCGTGACTGCCATCACCGCTGGCATCTGTGAGGAGCTGCTCTTTCGCGGCTTCCTGATGCACTACCTTCCAGCCACCTTTCCCACCCTGGATTGGCTGGTGGTGGCGATATTATCCGGGATCATCTACGGTCTCAGCCATGCTTATCAGGGGATAAAAGGCATTTTCCAGACCGCTCTGACCGGATTTAGCTTTGCCATTGTCTACGTCCTGGGTGGCAGCCTGCTGCCCGCCATGGTGTTCCATGCCTTGGCAGAATTACGCACGCTGGCAGTCTGGGAACCACCCAAGCCTGGGAAGAAATCCAAATGAGGATTGCTTTGGCAGCTAGGTTGAGGCAGTTTTTTTCCATGAAAGACTCAAATTTCGGAAAGGTTCCGATGACTTCGATGAAGATTGCCTGGCTATTCCTCTAAGATACTCCATGATGAATTTGCCCCAAAAAGATATCCCGCTCTTGTTCGCCACCCGGATTATCCGCATGTTCGGGTACGGCTTCCTATCTGTCGTGCTGGCACTCTATCTAGCCCAGCGCGGTCTGAGCGAGGGAAAAATTGGCCTGCTGCTCACCCTCACACTGGCAGGTGATGCTGCCATCACCCTGTGGCTCACCACCACAGCAGATCGGATGGGCAGGCGCAGGATGCTGATTTTTGGGGCTGGGTTGATGATCATGTCGGGGGTTATCTTCAGCCTGACGGGCAACTATATCCTCCTGGTGGTGACGGCAATTATTGGGGTGATCAGCCCATCGGGTAATGAAATTGGCCCATTCCTCTCCATCGAGCAGGCAGCCCTCTCTCAGCTCCTGCCAGACGCAAAGCGCACGCAAACCTTTGCCTGGTACAACCTGGTGGGCTCATTTGCCACTGCCACCGGCGCACTGGTGGGTGGTGGTTTGGCGCAATTACTGCAGGGAGCAGGTCTCTCCCCCTTGAATTCTTATCGCGCCGTGTTGTTGGGATACACCCTGATCGGCGTCATCCTGGCTGACCTGTTCCTGCTGCTCTCCAAATCGGTGGAAGCCCCCGTACTTTCTGAGGCAATCCCCGTTCAACGCAGGTTGGGCTTGCACAAATCACGCCGCGTGGTTTTTAAGCTCTCCGGCCTGTTTGCCATCGACGCGTTCGCAGGAGGGTTGGTGGTGCAATCCATGGTGGCGTACTGGTTCAATATGAAGTTCGGTGTCCAACCCGCAGTCCTGGGAAGCATCTTCTTTGGCGCTAACATCCTGGCGGGCATCTCTGCGCTCTCAGCGGTGTGGATCGCCAAACGCATCGGTCTGATCAACACCATGGTGTTCACCCATATCCCATCCAATATCCTGTTGATCCTGGTACCGCTCATGCCAACCTTGCCCCTGGCCATCCTGGTGCTCCTGCTTCGCTTCAGCATCTCACAAATGGATGTGCCCACGCGCCAATCTTACACCATGGCCGTGGTCAGCCCGGATGAGCGTTCAGCTGCCATGGGGGTGACGAGCATCGCCCGCTCCGTTGGGGCGACCATTTCACCAGCCATCACCGGCCAGCTGCTGGCAGTGCCCGGCCTGATCGGGGTGCCTTTCCTCATTGCAGGTTCAATGAAGATAGTATATGACTTGTTGGTGTGGAGAGGCTTCAGCGCAGTGAAACCACCGGAGGAAATTTGAGCCTCACCTTTCGCTGGCTGGGTGTGGCAGGGGTGGAATTGGTAGCCGGTGACCAGAGGTTGGTCATCGACCCATTCTTCACCCGTCCCTCACTTATCGGGTTGGTGAAGCCAGTGACTCCCAATCCCAGTCTGGTAGCTGAAAAGCTGCCTCAATCTGATGCGGTGCTGGTGACCCACTCGCACTGGGATCACCTGATGGATGTACCAGAGGTCATAAAACATACCGGCGCAGCCGCGTTCGGATCACCCAATACCTGCCAGCTACTGCGATTGATGGGCGTGCCCAAATCTCAGGCGAATGAGATCCAGGAGGGAGATAGATTTTCCCTGGGGGCATTCAAAGTGGAAGTGATCCAAGGTCAGCATAGCCACATCCCGTTTGAATGGGTATTCAATGGCAGCTTGAAGCCTGGCTTGCGGCCGCCTTTACGCCTGCAAGATTATCGTATGGATATCTGCCTGGGATATCGCATCACGGTGATGGGGATACGGGTGCTGGTATGTGCAGCCGAGCCACAGCCGGCTGAGGTGCTCTTTACCGTAGCTCAGGAATGGCCACAGTATTACCGGTGGTTATTTAAGGGCGTAAATCCGCATACCGTAGTACCCATCCATTGGGATAATTTCCTCCGACCGCTGAGTAAACCGCTGCAAAGGTTCACGCGACCTGGCAGGATGCCATTGTGGCAATTGACCAGGCTGGCACGGCAGGTGCTGCCGCGGGCAATTGTGATCATCCCGGATATATTTAGGGAGTATACTGTGGAAGGATAGATAACTACCAAGGTCACACAGGATTTACCAGAATTATCGGCATCCTGTGATCTATCAATGAAGAGACAAGGAAAAACCAAGGCACAGCGTATTCAATGTTAAAACCTGGCAGTGATAAAGCTCCATCCATGCTTAAGAAAATTTCTCCTTCTGTCATCGTGTATCTGTTGCTTCTGGTGGTCATCGTAATCCTGCGCCTGTTGATCACCCTCTTCCCGCCGAGCCAGATTGCCAGCCAGATGGTGAACCTGACTGACAACTTATCAATCGGAGCCATTTGGGTGATCGGATGGGTGGGTGTCTACCTGGCACCCGGAACTGGTTTTGCAGGAATGTGGCAGGCAGATATCTCGCATTGCAAACGCTTTATCATCCCCGCTCTCTTTGGGGTTGGGTTCGGTCTGCTCTCGATCATCTTCGATTTGCTCCAGCCATTGGGATCAGAGAGCCTGATTAAATTTCCGGCTTCATTAGTCGCGTATCCTTTGGCAGGTATCCTGGAAGAGATCATTTTCCGTCTGTTTCTCACCACCACATTGGTGTGGATTTTCTCGAATATGTTGCTCAGGGGCAAGTGGCAGGAGCCGGTTTTCTGGATGGTGACGGTGTTTCTGGGAGTTTTTTACACCCTTTCACAGCTGAGCTTGTTTCAGAGCTTGCTTGGAACGGTCGATAGTTTGCTCCTGGCCCGTTTCTTCATCGTGATTGCGGCTTACTTTATCCTGGCAGCTTATTTCTACAGAAAGTACGGCCTTTTGGCAGCTATTTCCATGCACCTGGGGTATTACCTGGTGTGGCATATCATTTGGGGCGCGCTTGCCAAGGGATGAGCTTGACTGGACTGTGGAGACTAACATCGATGCCTAAAGTGGCCCTCGTCTTCCCATATTTTCGCACCAGAGCACCGACGGAGATGCTGTTTCCACCCCTGGGGCTTGCCAGCCTGGCAGCTCAGCTTCGCCAACGTAACATCGAGACCAGGATATTTGATTGCACCTTCCAGACTTTCAGTGCAGTCAAAAAAGACCTGGTTGCATTCCAACCGGATATCGTGGGCATCTCGTCGATGATCTTGTTGAGCCGGAATACGTTTCGGTTCGCAGCGTTGATCCGTGACCGTTTACCTGAGGCATTGCTCGTCGTGGGTGGGCCGATGCCCACCTTGTATCCTGAGCGATATATCGGTCCGTTCGATCTAATTTTCAAAGGAGAGGCAGACCTGAGCTTCCCCGATTTCTGCCGGGATTATTTCACGCGGCACCTGGGAAGGAAGACTTTGCACCAGCTGGACCTGGCAACCTATCCCGGCTTATATGGTCATACCCTGGATCTGGATGGTGGATAACCCACTCGTCCATTACAGTGCGCAACAGATGCATGGTTTCCCCATACCCTATCGGGGTGGATTCGATCATGCAGCCTACCAGCAGGCCTGGCTGGAAAAAGATGGCACCAAAACCACCTCGATCATGGTCACATTAGGTTGTCCATTCGATTGTGACTTTTGTTCCCGTCCAGTCTTTGGGCATGTATACCGGAAACGCAATCTCGATACGGTATTTGAGGAGATCGACCAGATCCGGCAGCTGGGTTATGATCACTTATGGATCGCGGATGACAACTTCACGCTGAACCTATCTCTCCTGCGCAAGTTTTGCCTGCGCATGAATGGGAATGGAATGAATTGGAGCTGCCTCTCCCGTTCCACGGGTATCCAGCGCGGAGATTACCAAAATGATGAAGGAAGCCGGTTGCCAGAAGGTTTACCTGGGTCTGGAGACGGGGGGTAATGAGACATTGCAGCTGATGAACAAGAAAGCAACACTGGAGGATGGGGTGCTGGCAGTGGATCATTTTCGACAGGCAGGCATCCAGGTGGCGGCATTCTTCATTATCGGCTATCCAGGTGAGACGTATGCCTCAATAGATCAGACTTTTAAATTTGCACTCAGCCTGCCATTGAATGAAATCTCGTTCAATGTGCCATTCCCCCTCCCAGGGTCAGCCTTGTTCGATCGCGTCAGCGGTATTGACCTCGATAAGGACTGGAGCCAGGAAAACGAAGTAACCTTTGTGTATAACTCGGAATTCGACCCACGCTGGATCAGGCGCCGCGTTCGCCAGACGATGCAGGCTTTTGCCGAAAAAAGACACCCCAGCTAGGCTGGCTCGAAAAGCTGAGCCATTATTTTATGCGCATAAAAAGCCAGTCGGTGGATTTCTCGAATAACTTTAGTGGGAAAGGTGCCAGCATTCCGAAACGTCGCTTTATCTCAAATTGCGCCCGTCCTTTAAAAATACCGAACCACATTTTGGTTTCGGAGAATTTTCCGTCATAGATCAATACATGGCTGCCGAAAACACTCTCCCCAGGGTGCCACTCGCGCTTGACCTGCGATTTTACCCGCTCGTAGAGTGCCGTACCTGGTAGTGGATAGGGCATGGTCAGCCCCAGGTAATCCAGGGGCAGGGAAGTCGCGTAACGCAGCGTGTTTAATCACCGTTTCGTTAGACTCACCCGGGTAGAAAAGGATGAAGAACGCGCCAACTTTCAATCCTGCCTGATGAGCAGCCAATACAGCCTGGCGGGCTCGAGCTGCTGTGATCTTTTTATTCATAAGTTTCAGGATGCGATCCTCACCCGATTCGATCCCAAAGTAGACCCGCCTACATCCTGCCTGCTGCATCACACTATAAGTGTCATCATTCAAAGAATCCACCCGTGCGAGGCACTCCCAGTAAAAATCCAGGTTGCGCTTTTGGATCTCAAGACAGATTTCCAAAACCCGCTTATTGTGTAGTGTGAAGACATCATCCGCAAATGAGATGCGATCGTAGCCAAGCGCCAGCACCTGTTCAATCTCATCCACAACATTACCCGCTGAGCGCTCACGGTAGGAGCCACCAAAGATGACGTTACTACAAAACTCACAATCGTATGGGCAACCCCGTGTGCTCATCACGGTGGTGATTGCATAGCCGTACTTTTTTCTCCCGAATTGGATGTACTTATCGTTGGGAAGCAGGTAGCGGGCTGGGAAGGCTAACGCATCCAGGTTTTTGATAAATGTACGGTCGGGGGTGAAAATAGTCTCTTCCCTTGGCTTCCCCTTCGGGCCTGTCTCCCTGCGCATGGCAATCCCTGGGATTGTGTTCATTTCACCGCCGGTGGAATAAGCATGGAGCACCGCCAGCACTGTTGCTTCACCTTCACCACGCACGACCACGTCAAAATCATTCAGGAAATCGAGTGGGTCACAGGTAGGCAATGGACCTCCCACGATCAACAGTCTCGTCGTCGCTCTTAGCTGCCGGGCAAACCAGAGACAGTCGTCCTGCAGGGTCACCATGCAATAGATGCCCACCACATCTGCACCACTCGATTGTGCCTGTGACAAAGCTTGCGATTTATCCATAAAAGTGCAATCCAACAGCTGGACTTCAAAACCAGCATTGATCAGGCTGGAAGCAATGTAACAGATGCCCAGGGGTGGAAAACGGAAAACTGAGCGATCACGCGGGGGTCTAAAATATGGGTAGATCAGCAATACTTTTGACATGTAAAGCTCAAACCAGGCTTATATTTTGTTCATGCAATATCCGTGCAATGCTTATGCCAATTCCTTGACCATGATATCATAACTGAAATGGTCCAGGCTGGGCGAGAATGAATACCCAAAGCCTGACCAGGCCAGCCGTGTGGCAATCAACTCCCTGCCCCGGTATAGTCTGGCTCCATTCACCTGGCGGAGGCTGAAAGATATCTGGTGTTTGCGGCAGATGAAGGAGGCTTCTTCAGCGAGTACCGGATCCCAACAACCGATTTCGCTTCCGAGCTTAGAATTTCCATCTGTATCCTGGTACTGGTCAAAGTGATGGGCACCCTGTTCATTCATAACCACTACTTCGCTAAACCCTGTTGGGTATGGATCCAGTCTATCCAGCTCAATTTTGATCCTGCCGGTTTGAGCATCCATTGTATACGTTAATAATAGGTACGTTGAAAAATCAGCAGGTTCATAAGTGGTTTCCCAGGCGAGCGTGGAGCGCATCAGGTTGGAGGTATGGGTGAGCAGCTTGCGTAAAAAAGGCAATTGACGAATTACAGCAGCCATAGCATTTTTACTGGCATAAACCAATCGATTGTTGACCGTACCCGATCCAGTTTTGGTTATCTTCTCCTCCAGGTTCAGCTTATAGCGTGCGCTGACCTTCCCGGGTAAGCTGCCCTCCTGGGGAAACAGCTCCACCTCACCAGGGAAGATGGTTTGCAGGCCGCGCTTTAGAATGGGCACCCCGAATCCAACCCCTTCTTCGCATAATGCCTGGCCCTCATAAAGCAACACCAATCCTTTTTGTATCCTGGTGGAAGGGTAGGTTAATCCTGGGTTGTTTTCTGAGGTAATTTGTAACTCAACCCTGTCTGATAATGCAAATTTAAGATTCATACAGGTGCGGGGCTACCTTCCTTAGGCTGCGAACGACCATCCACCAACCTGCAACTTGCCAAGGAATGACCAGGATCATGCGGATAATCAGTCTGCTGGAGCGATAGACATCCGCCCACTGGAGTAGCTTCACCATCAGCTCTGGCAGGATCGGAAACAATAGCTGAGGGGGTGAAGTATTGAAAATGGTGAATATCAATGGAAGAATCCAAACCGCAGTCAATGCAAGTTTGGGCATTTCTCCCAATGAGACCAAGATCAATACCAGCGGCAGGATGAGGATGAGGTTTTGCTCAGAAAGCCACGTGCGGGTTAAGAAGAATATCAGGATTAAGGCAAGGCTATTCTTGAGCAAGTCCACCAATCCAATCCTGCCTCTCCGAATGAATACAGTACCCATTAAGATCGCCGGTAGCCATACGAAACCCAGGAGCCACCAATACCCGGGTAGCGCATAGGTATCTTTAAAAAGCTCATATAGAGTAGTTAACGACATGCCCCCACTCACGCTAAATTGCGCATTCCAACCGTGCAGGATTGGGCTGGCATCCCACTGCAATAATAAAAACGGAAGGACGCAAAACAAGAGCATGCTGAGAGAGAAAGTAACCAGATAGCGGATCAATCTCTGCCAGGGAGTACCCCAAAGATAGACCACCACCGCCAGGATTACGGGCATTGGGGTGGGTTTAAGTGAGATTGCAAGAGCCAGTAGAATGGAGGAAACGAAACTGCGTTGTTTATCAAGCAGGAGCAGGGCGGTGAGTGTGACCACAGCTACCAGCGAATCAAACTGACCCCAGGCAGTGGTGGCATAAAGCAGGAATGGATTAAACAAAAGGAAAATCCAGGCTTTGCGACCAATAGATGTGTTGGTTGTCCTTTCATTTATTACACCTCTCACCAGGTATGCCAGACACAGATTGGCAATGATGATGGGAAGCTTAATTGCCAGGTTATAGATCAAAAGATTGTGGATCAGGGCATAGGAAAGCAGGTAGATCAGCCCTAAGATGAGTGCCCAGGGTGGGGGGTACCCAATACTGGTCATCCCCTGGAAGGCAGGGTTACGAAATATTGCACTGAGGTCCTGTGGGATGTACGGGTTTTGACCCGTGGCCACCAGGTAACCCGTAGCCATGAAGATGCGCTGGTCATACACATGGCCAAACAATAACCCCAGCACCAGCTGGAGCAGTGATGCTTGCCAGGAGGAGGCCCCGGTCCTCTTTTGGAAAAAACTGTTGGAAACGAATCAACCAGCCTGATCGAGCATCCGTCGACATTCTATACTGCCGCCTGTGGTCGGCTTTGCTGGTAGGTGAGTAGCGCGATGAAACAATAAGCTATCGTGTATGGTACCAGGATGGCCAATACACCGTAATGAGTGTTTTTGATGGCGAAGGTTATTGCAATCAGTCCCAGGCAGACGGATGCCAGCTCAAGCAAGAAGACGAAATCCAATGGCACCTGATACCTGCGGTTCTGCCAGCCTTCTTTTCCCTGGAGGTTTGCGTACTTGGGGGTTCGTTTGAATTCCCATGTGCGGTTGGTCAGCAAAGCTTTAATCGCCTCGACTGTATTGCTGACACTGATGCCACTTCCGAGCAGGAATAACACCAGGAGACCCATAAGATTCTTCCGGATTGAAAGTTTCTGAAATTTTAAGCTCACCAATGGGGAGATCCAGGCTGCTACCATGCTGAACAGAATCATTGCATCCAATGTACCCCAGCTCAAGTCGTGGACCTTTTTAGCTGTGATCGGATCAAATGCAGCGAAAGCGCCTCCCAGGGGGGTCAGCATATGTGAGTGGATCAGGAAAGTATCGACTTCCAGGATTGCACCCAGGCTGGCTAACAGGAAGGAGATGAACATCATTGGATGAAGCATATAACCCGTTAGGTGGATGAACGCTTCCAGGCGCTGGTAGAACTTCAGCTTTTGGCTCGACAGGATCGATGGCAGGAGTTTTCGCGCCGTCCGCAGCGATCCATTCGCCCAACGGGCTTGCTGTTTTTTAAAACTCGGGACGGTGGGAGGAACTTCACCCGGGCTGGTCAGGTCTTTGAGGTACAACACCTGATATCCGATCATCTGCATGCGGTAACTTGCATCCAGGTCCTCAGCCAGCGTGTCTGCTTGCCAGCCACCTGCTTCAATCAGTGCGCTTTTTCGCAACACTCCACCACTCCCATTGAAATTTTGGAAGCATTTGGCGGCGTACCTGCCGGTTTGTTCGACGAAAAAGTGAACATCGATGCCAATCGCAACTGCGCTGGTGATCCGGTTGTAATAACGATTAAGGTGCGTCCACCGACTTTGGACGATACCTAGCCTGTCATCCTGGATCAAATAGGGAACGGTTCGTAAAAGAAAGTCATTGGGTGGGGTGTAATCCGCATCGAAAATGGCTATGTATGCAGCCTGTGTATTTTCAAGTGCGACTTGCAACGCGCCTGCCTTATAACCCTGGCGATCTGGTCTGCGCTGGGCATGGATGTGGTAATTCTTCTGGCTATATTCGCTTACAAGCGCATCCACCAGCTGGACGGTATCATCATTGGAATCATCCAGGATGCTGATCTCAGCGTTATCAATCCCGTATTGTTCAACCATGCGTGCGCAGGCATCCACCAGGCGTCGGACGACATAACGCTCATTGTAAACGGGAAGCTGGACTTCAACATAAGGGCGTGTGTTATTCGCGGATGGTGAAAGTTGCGGGGTGCGGTAGCGGTGCAAAACACTCAATAAAAAATAGTGATTGAACCCGTAAACAAAGAACATAAATGTCAGTATGAGTGAAAGTACCAGGAAGACGATTTGAACGTATAGCATGACGCGCACTTAGATGCCAAAAACGAAAATGATGATGTATAGGATGACACCACCAAGCGTGCTTAGCATGTAAAGCCCGTACGCCCAACGCATGAAAGGTTTGTAATTTTGAAAACGCAATCTTTTTGGCACCAGATTATTCCCCACTAAAGTGACGAATACTCCGAACAACACGCCGATGGTCCCAACAATGGCATGCAAGGATGTGACCGCATAATCTCCTTCACCCAGTTTTGCTGGAATCCCAGGCAAGATATAGATAATATACGAGGTGACCATGGAAATCACCACAACCAGGGTACTTAGAAATACCGCTATCGTCTGCACCCAACGATGTGCATTGAATTGTTTTCGTTTTGCCAGGATAAATCCAATGTTGATGAGTACTGCAGTGACTATTATCAAAACAAGGGTGAGATCAGAACGGAGCGTGGCTCTGGTCCCAAGAAAACCTGGAGTGGTAAGAAAGTCAGACATAGTTTTACCTTGTGAGCCCTAGAATCTTATTACAGCTGGATAATTTTATCATTTATCAGCCATCTCCATTGTCAGACGATTAATGATATGCACCCGGAGCCATACCAGGTGGTAAAATCACCCTGGTGAGTAATATGCGACCGAAAAGTAAAGCAGAGTTACTTGAGTCTACCTACGCTGAGCGTGAAGCCTTGGAACTAAAAATCGCTCGACTGACACCGGCGGAATTGGTTTTTCCCGGCACGATGGGAAAGTGGTCGGTCAAAGATATATTGCAACACCTGGTGGATTGGGAGCAACGTTGGATCAGCTGGTATGAAGCTGGCAAGCGCGGGGAAGAGGTGCACACACCCGAATTGGGATATAACTGGCGCCAGATGGGTGAGTTAAATGAAAATTACCGCCAGATACACAAAAGTCGCCCGCTGGATGCCGTTGTGGCAGATTTTCAAACCTCCTACCAGCAAATATTACTGCTGATCGAAAGTATTCCTGAGGCAGAGATGCTCACTCCCGGGTTATATGCCTGGACAGGGAAGCTTCCCTTGATAGCCTGGATAGCGGGCAACACCTGCGAGCATTATCAATGGGCAATCCAAATGATCCACCCATTGAGCATCCGGCGAAAAATGGGTGTAAGGATTGAAAAATAATACTTTATCAAGTTAAACATTATCACAAAAATCAGGAGGACAACCATGGCAGAACAGGATAAGGAAACCAAGAAGACCGAAGAAACGACACCTTCAGCACCCAAGGATGTATTGGTGCAAACTAAACACAGTCTTACCTTAGACGGGCAGGAGATCCGCTACACCGTCACATGCGGAACGATCGTATTGAAGGAAGAAGCTGAGAAGAAAAGTGAAAAGGAAGGCGAGTCTGAAGGTGAAAAACCGCGTGCTTCGATCTTTTTTGTGGCATACACCCGTGATGGAGTTGAGGACCAACACAATCGCCCGCTGACCTTTTCATTCAACGGCGGACCAGGCTCCTCCTCCGTGTGGTTGCACCTGGGATTATTAGGTCCTCGGCGGGTTCTATTGGATGATGAGGGATTCGCCTACTCTCCACCTTATAAATTGGTGGATAACGCCTTCTCCTTGCTCGACCATACCGATCTGGTGTTTATTGACCCGGTCAGCACAGGTTTCAGCCGGGCTGTTCCGGGTGAAAAACCCAAGCAGTTCCACGGCTTCAAGAAGGATATTGAGTCAGTGGGGGATTTTATCCGCCTGTATACGACGCGTTACCAGCGTTGGACTTCTCCAAAGTTCCTCATCGGTGAAAGCTACGGCACCACACGTGCTGCCGGACTCTCGGGTTACCTGCAAGAACGGCATGGGATGTATCTCAATGGGATCATGTTAATCTCATCCATCTTAAATTTTCAAACGGCTGAATTCCATGCTGGAAACGACCTGCCTTATATCTTGTTCCTGCCAACCTACAGTGCCACTGCCTGGTATCATCACCGGCTCAACGATGAGCTGGAGAAAGACTTATCCTCCACCCTGGCAGAAGTTGAAGCCTTTGCAATGGGCGAATATACTCACGCATTGATGCAGGGGGATGATCTTCAAGATGAGGAACGGTTACTGATCGCTCGCAAGCTGGCGCGTTATACCGGGCTTTCGGATGATTACATCGAGCGAACTAACCTGCGTATCGAGATCTTCAGGTTCACCAAAGAGTTGCTGCGACATGCGAAACGCACTGTGGGTAGGCTGGACAGTCGCTTCAAGGGGATCGATCGTGATTCTGCAGGCGAGCATTTTGAGTTTGATCCCAGCATGAACAACATCCAGGGTCCGTACACCGCCACCCTGAATGATTACATCCGCAGAGAGCTCATGTTCGAGTCAGATCTGCCCTATGAGATCCTGACTGAACGTGTTTACCCCTGGAGCTATGCGGAGTTTGAAAACGAATATGTTAATGTCGCCGAAACACTACGCAAGGCGATAACGACTAACCCGAACCTGAAAGTATATGTAGCCAATGGGTATTATGACCTGGCGACGCCTTATCTGGCCACCCGCTATACATTCAACCACCTGGGATTGGATAAGTCATTGCTTGGTAACTTACGTATGGGTTACTTTGAAGCCGGGCACATGATGTATATCCACATGCCCTCACTTGCCAAACTGAAGGGCGAGCTGGTGGAATTCATGCACTGGGCGATTCCAGAGCCGTAGCAGTGGAAAGGTGAGCTCACACAATGCACCTTTCCATCGCTGCAGTAGGATCGCGCGGGGATGTGCAACCGTATTTAGCCCTGGGTTTGGAATTTGGTGCCATTCTTTGCTGACCAGCCATTTTGAGGTGATCGGGTTCATCGCCTGGGGGCAGGACCGCCTGCGATCCCCTTTTCCAGGCTTAGTGTAAAGAAATTAGCCCAGGCGATTGATATTTCGGTAAATGACATCACACTCCGTCAAAATGCATCAAACTTGGGGGAGAGGTTACAAGCGGAGGATGGAGTTGGTAAGGCGGTGTGCGATATCCAGGAGTACCTGGAGACCAACTATCCTGTTCCATTTTCGTTTTGGTGAAACCGGGAACAAAGAGCAATCCACGAGCGTCTTTATCCTGGCGGGTAAATATCCGTCCATTATGATTTGATTGGAGAGAATGATGTCCGTCTTCAGTAAGAGAGTTATCCCGTTCATAGCGGTAATATTGTTGATTGTATCTTGTACTGCCACCAGTCCGACAACCCAGCCGACCGAGCTGGTTATAAACAGCCCGGCAGCTTCCACCCTTGAGCAGCCTGCAGCAACTTCACTTCCTACCCACGAGCCATCCACCACCTCGCAACCATCGATCAGCAGTGGGGTCATCCTGTTTAGCTCCAACCGTAGTGGTGTTGTGTTGAACCTGTATCTATCGGATACCAGCACCGGAAGTGTATCCCAGTTAACCAATGGAGATTCTAATATTTTTCCAGGACCATTTTCCCCGAATGGAAAAAGATTGCTCTTCACCGGTTTTGGTCTTACGAATAGTTATGTGGGACTGTTGAATGCCGATGGTACGGATCCAATCGATTTGTCTGGACGCCCAGACTGTCGATGAAGGCTTCCCTTCCTGGTCACCCGACGGTAAGCAGATTGCCTTTACCTCTCGCATGGATGGGAATAATGAAATATATATCATGAATGCGGATGGCAGCGAACTTAAGCGACTGACACAGAACCCTACCGATGATTTTTCCCCTGCCTGGTCACCGGATGGGACGAAGATCGCCTTTGTCTCTGATCGTGATAATGAAACCGGTGTAAATAATCTCTACACCATGAATGCAGATGGTTCTAATTTCACCCGCCTGACGAATGGGAGTGAGATCGATTACGGTCCCGCCTGGTCTCCGGATGGAACCCAGATTGCTTTCAGGGCCGATATCGATGGCAATGGTGATATTTTTGCGATCCAGGCAGATGGAAGCGGCAGGGTTAACCTAACCAATGACCTGGCAAGCGATTGGGCACCTGCCTGGTCGCCAGATGGAAGCATGATTGCTTTTCAAACCAATCGTGATGGCAACTGGGAAATCTACCTCATGGTTGCCGATGGAACAGATCCGACCAACCTGACTCAGAATCCAGCCGATGACCAGATGCCTTATTGGATGCCAGTAGTCCCAAGCACGGATTAATTTCTTGCTGAAGTACCGAATTGCCCTGTACAGGCATTTTATCGTTTTCTTTATGTGTAATGAAGTAGGACAATGCTGATGTGTAAGGATATCATCATTCAAAATAATAGTATTTTTACTGTTCCATTGTTACGGGATTTTTCACCGCAATTAATGGAGTTTTATTGTTGGAAATATGTATAGACTGGAAGGTATTGAAAAAAATGCGTAAAAAATATCTACTCCCCCTCATCGTATTTGTTCTTATCGGTGGGATAACCCTGGTCGTTGTAGTATCGAATCTATGGAACAAACCGCTTGGTCCAAGCCTCGGCTTGCCGACCCTGGTCAGTGAGTTGGTGGCAAATTCCTCCTCCAGGACGGATCCACTAAACCCATCTCTTTCAGGAGAACCGACCGCAACACCCTCGTCACTTTTATCCCAAATTGTTGGACTGTTTCAGAAACCATCGACAGCTGGTGAACCCCAATGCAATGGCCCGTCTGCGATGACGATACTGTTAATTGGATCCGACGAGAGGGGTGATGATTACTTGTACGGGCTGGCTGATTCCATCCGCCTCGTCCGGATTGACTTCACGTACATCCGAGGTAATGCTCTTGGACATTCCGCGTGATCTGTGGGTCGAAATCCCTGACATTTCAGACCATTATGGAATCACCCATGGCAAACTCAACCAGGCATATTTCTTTGGCAACCCTGGTATGGGATACTATGATGGTCCAGGCGAAGGACCCGGCTTGCTCGCACGCACTTTGGATTTGAACTTTGGCTTGAGAGTGGATCGTTATCTGGCTGTGGATAGGACCACCTTCATAGCTGTCATCGATGCGATTGGGGGGATCGATATCTATTTAGATTCCTCGATCGACCTGAACATGGGTCTGGATGGGGCGAACCCGGATTTGGTTTATGGACCTGGCATGCACCATCTGGATGGAAACCAGGCTTTGTTACTGGCGGTTAACCGGCAAATCTCCATTTTTCAGCGTGCGGAATTCCAAAATATCGTATTAAGTGCCTTACAAGATAAGTTGCTCAGCCCGTCGATTATTCCCGAGCTGCCACAGCTCGTTTCTCAATTTTCAAAATCTGTGCAGACGGATCTCAGCCCGGGTGATATCAACCATCTGGTATGTATCGGGCAGACATTGACCAGGGAGAATACTTCGATCGTTGCTTTTCCTGTGGAGATGTTTACCGGAGGAAGCACCTATGATCCATATCGCAATGTAAACACCTATACGATGGCTGCAGATTTTAACCAGTTGCGCACTTATTTCACCGATTTTATGAATGGTACCTGGCCTTAATTAGCGTGTGCAACGTGCAGGATGCCCGATCTACCTCACCAATCGCCCCGGTTTTCTGGACCCTACGATATACCGGCTCAGAATGACCCAACGGGATGGGCATGGAATTTCGGCCTGAATTCGTTATGGATACCAGCAGTACACTATACTAAAGTGTAAGTTATGTTAAATTAATCTGGTGTAGAATAAAGCAGGGATCGTGAGCTTTGCGTAAACGAAAAATATTATTCCTGGTTTTATTGATCATCGTCCTCGTTGGAGCAGCTGCGGCAATTGCTATTCGATTTATGTGGAATAAGCCGCTTGGTCCAAGCCTGGATATGCCTACCCTACCACCTTCGACACCGCCTTCAGTAGAGTCGATCTCTCCCATTTCAGAAATAGGTACCACCCCGGTTGAGCAAGGTGTAAACTTCGCTCCGGTGATTTCTACAACCCAGTCCGTCAATTCGAGCCTATCTGTGACGCCAGCTCCATCACCAACGGCCACCCCCAAGCCGCTGTGTGGGGGACCCACAACCATGACCATCCTGGCGATTGGCTCTGACCAGCGTGGGACAGGCTACACGTATGGCCTGGCGGATTCGATTCATATCGTTCGCATCGATTTTACAGTCCCTAACTTGATGATCATTGATTTTCCGCGTGATCTATGGGTGGAGATTCCAGGCATCTCTGACCATTATGGAATTACCCATGGAAAACTCAACCAGGCTTATTTATTTGGTAACCCGGGCATGGGTTATTATGATGGACCGGGCGAAGGGCCGGGATTGATGGCTCGAACCCTGGATCAAAATTTTAAATTGCGCGTAGACCATTATCTTGCTATTGATACCCAGACTTTTGTTAAAATGATCGATGCCATCGGAGGTGTGGATATCAAGGTGGAAACTCCGATTGATTTAAGTTATGGTAATGAGGATCCGGGTCCGGAATTATTCCTTTCGGTAGGGACACATCATTTGAATGGGGAGACAGCCCTCATCCTGGCGACCAATCGCATCCCATCCACATTTCAACGCATGAAGTACCAGAAAATCATCCTGGGTGCCGTGCGAGAGAAATTACTCAGCCAAGACATGGTTTCCAAACTACCCAAATTAGCGGCCCAGTTTATCAATTCCGTCCAGACTGATCTGAGTCCAAACGATATCAATAGCTTAACTTGTGTTGTCCAGTCAGTGACAGAAGAAAACACCCGCGCTGATTCATTTCCACAAGACATGTTCACAGCAAGTAACATTTACGACCCATATCGGAATGTACATACCTTCATCTACGAAGTGGATTTTGATCAGCTACGGGCAATGATTGCGGAATATATGCATGGGATATGGCCTATGCCGTAAGGAACTCTTTCTGGTTCAAACTCAGCGCAACAAACCCAATCCACCTCATTCTGATTTCCAATGGTTGTCCCTGGTTAGATCCGAAAGTATGTACTGCACTGAACATTGCAGGTAATTTAGCGATGGGAGATGAATATGCCTGATTTTTCCCCCACCTGATAATAACCCAGGTAACTGAGATGACCGAGGATCTGTACCTGGCATGCCAGCGGCTGGTCCCACAGCTCACTAAAAACAACCAGCCACCCACCCGGGAGCAGCTGGCGCTCATGTTTACTACACCGACATCCCTCCTCTTCCAGGCGAAGCATCAGGATTTTGGTGACGAAATAATCGGGTTAGCAACTCTGGTGCTGTACCGCGTGCCTACAGGCGTGCGGGGATATATCGAAGATGTGGTGGTGGACGTGCAGGCGCGCGGCAGGCACATCGGTGAAGCCCTCATGCAAGCCTGCCTGGATCGGGCTGAGCAAGAGGGTGCCCCGCAGGTGATGCTAACCTCGAACCCTGGCAGGGAAGCTGCTAACCGGTTGTACCTGCGCATGGGCTTTGAGCAGCGCAAGACGAATGTGTACCGCTATGGTTTCAAGAGGCATTGAAGGGGAAGGTGAACCAATCGCCTTGAAGATTGTCACCAGTAATATCTGGATTAATCAATAAATGGATAATGCGATCCTGCAAGATCAATTAATGCAATTATTGCAGCAGACCTTTGGCACGAAGGTAGAGCTGGTCAGCCAACACATTGCCAACCAACAACATGATTATCTTGTCCTGCTGATCCAGCTCCTTAACCCCTCCATGGAAATTGTAGTTAAACTTGCCGGACCTGATTCTTCGATGGCTGCTTCATTTCAACGGACCGCCATGCTTCAGCGTCTGGTCGCAACGCAGACTACCATTCCAATGCCTGCAATCTTGGCGATTAACATGTCCTATCAGGATTGGCCTTGGAGATATCTGATTTATACATATATTCCAGGGCAGGAGTGGGCAGAAGTTCGGGGAAAAATGAGCTCGGCTGAGTTATCCGATGCATATCAACAAATCGGGAGAGCCGTAGCTCAGCTGCATCGGATCCAGTTTCCCGCGTTTGGTGAGCTGGCTATCAACAGCAGTGTTCAGGAGAATAAACCTTACCTGATCGCATTTAGGGAACATGCGCAGAATATCATCCGAAGCGCATATTTACGTGATTTATTTTTCTCGATGCTGGATAAAACGGAGCACCTGTTCCTGGATATTCTGCAGGCGAGACTCTGTCATGAAGATCTTCACGGGTACAACATACTCTTTCAATATCAGCAGGGGCAGTGGCACCTGGCAACGATTCTTGATTTTGATAAGGCATGGGCTGGTCATTACGAGATAGACCTGGCGCGCATGGAATTCTGGAAAGGGATGACGAGCAAAGCATTTTGGGGAGCTTACGAAGAAATCTTTCCAAGAGAGCCTATCGTTGAACAAAGGCAATTGATCTACCAATTGCTTTGGTGTTTTGAATTTGCCAGGAACACCCCAGAACATCTTAGCGATACGCAAAATTTATGTGCAAGATTAGGAATTCCTCACCCCGATAGGTTTGAATGAAGTGGGTTAATTCTGGATTGAAACGGGGTGTCAGAAATCGTTAATTATTCTTGCAATCGATCGATTCTTTATCCACACTACCAAATACACGATTAGTAGTTCCATCGATCATTCTCTTGCAGCAGGGAACGCAGGTGGTTGATCTCTCCCGCATGGTAGTAGTCATGACCGATCATGATGCGAATGATGCTGCGTGTATTCATCCATTCACCCCAATTGGTGAGCCGCTCGCGTTCCAGCTGCGAGTCATCTGACTGTTGACGCACTGATGAGAGCCATTTTTGATGACCCTGCTTGAGCCATCGCAACAGTTCTTGTATGGGACGGGAGCTTGCGCCAGCATCCGGGATGAGCGGAGGCTGGTCACCGCGCAAGTTGGCAGTGCCAAAGGCATAATCCTCGTACATCCATTTGCACCATCCAACATGCTCAAGGATATCCGCAATCGAGCGACCAGCGCTGGGTGGGAAAGCGTTCCACTCTTCATCGTGCACATCGCGCAGGTTTGACAGGAGCGAGTGTGGACCCTCTCCTTCGAATGCGTCTTCGATGAGCCAGCAAAGGTTTTCGATTACCAAACGCGATTGGGTAAGACTGTGGGTTTGGTTCGTGGGTGTCAGCATGGTTTTCTATCTCTTATTAGCTTGCTGCCTATGGATTGTTATTGTATGGTTATTTTTGCTTGTGTATCCTTTGAAAGGATCATAAATCAGTCTTTTTATCGAGGGATCCTTTGAAGGGTTGAATGCGTGATTCCTGGATGCTATTCAATACGGATGAGAGCAGGCAGATTCCAATCAGGCGGATGCTCCAGAGTAGTTCTTTAGTCCCATGCGCCAGATAAACCGCGCTACGAGGGTGAAAAATATTGTCAGCCCAACGGTTCCAAGCAAGGTGAGTGGGGTCAGGCGGGCGGTGAGCGCCTCAGCCGGGATGGTGACAGCAAATGCCACCGGGATGATGAAAGTGAGCCCTACTTGAAGCCAGCGCGGGTAAATTCCCACCGGCCAGCGCCCGGCTGCATATACTCCCTGGAACAGGTTAACGATCTCATCCACACGCACGATCCAGAATGCGGTGGACGTGATGATCAACCAGAAGCAATAGATCAGCATGCTGCCTAAAAGTAAGGCAACCATAAAAGAAATCGCCTGGGTAATGCCCACACTTCCCTGGAAGTGGTATACCCCATAAGAAAGTACCAATGTGCCAACGAGGACATCGGTGAGCGACCACACACGAAATTCACGTATGCTGATCAGTGCCTGGGCATCGGCGGGCTTGGTGAGGGCGAAATCGAGCGTGCCCATCTGGATTTCTTCCAACAAGCGGGTCATGTTGGGTTGGATGATGGCATTGATTACTCCGCCCATCAGGACGAAAATACCCATCACCACCAGCAGCTCGGGTTGGGTCCAGCCATTCAGCTCAGTGGTGTGAGAAAACACCAGCCACAAGCCTATCAGCCCGGTGGCAAGCGAGATAAGGGATTGCCCAAGCTGGATGAAAAAATTTACCCGGTACTGCATCTCGTTTTGTATCCCCACCCGTAAATAGTTTAGCGCAAGGTATAACATTGATATCTCCTAAAAAAATCAACCGCAGATAAACGCGGATAAACGCAGATAAATTTGAAGAATGTAAAGAAAACTGGCATTGCAAACCAGGGTCATGGTATACATGAACAATTAATAATTCTCGCTCTACGCATCCAGACAAAATTAGCCCTTCACCTTGTTGTTCGGTTCAATCAGATTATGGACTATGCGTTTAAATTCTAGACGTCGATTGGCAAAATTAAACAATAAGCAGATATTCAACCCTGTCGCTTTAAGGTAATTCATGCACTGTGCCATATGGCTATTGTCAATTTGCCTGACGGTTTTAATTTCGACTAGTACGCAATCTTCAACCAACAGATCGGCAATGTAATCACCAACCGAAATACCATCATATTTCACTTGTACAGGACATTGTTGGGTGACTTTTAAACCAGCTTTATAAAGCTCATGTACGAGTGCATTCTCGTATACTTTTTCCAGAAATCCACTACCCAGAGTATTGATAACCTGATAAGCACACCCTATGATTCTTTCTGTAATCTTATTTATTTCTATATATGTTTTTTTTGTATCCATCAGTTTGTAAATTTGTACATATTCATTTGTAATTGCACTTAGCTTTTTTATATTTTATTTCAATCTGCGTTTATCTGCGTGCATCTGCGGTTAATTATTTTTCTGTGTGCATTTGCGGTGAAGTATTTTTCTTCTATGTTCACCAGTGGCTGATATTAACCACCCACCGCGGAGAATTGGCGCACGCTGAACCTCCACATGATTTTCACTGCAACCCAGCCGATCGCGATCCACAACAGCTGCATCCCCAGACCGCCAAGTAAGTGCATCAGGGACATCGGCGCCACCAGCAATTCGATCGGAAAGAAGAATGTCCACTGGAAGGGCAGGTAGTTTGCCACCTGCTGCACCGCTGGTGGCATGAGTGACATGGGCACCAGCCTGCCGGAGAACACCAGCTCGAAGGCGAAGAAAAGCTCAAAGATGGCTCCCACCCGCGTGGTGAAGAACGTAATCATCCCCAGCAGCGAGAGCAGCATCGTACGGATGAGATACGCACCCCAGATGGCAAAGAAAAACCCAAGCCCCTGGTACCACGCAGGATGGAGCTCGGGCTTAAAAAACAGTGAGAGCAACAACCCGAGGGGGATCCATAGGATGATCACCACTACCTTCATCCCGGCAAAATAGGCCACATCGTTGTTAAGCGGGTGGATCGGGCGTAACAGGTCCATGGAAAACCACCCGCTGCGGATGCGGTTCTCCCACCCATAGGGAGTAAAGACGATATTCATATTGCGCACCAAGGTCCACACCAAGTAGTAGGCGGCAAATGCCCCCGGAGTATACCCACCTACCGAGCCACCCTGCGCTCGGGCGATGGTCGACCAAACCACCAGGTAAATTACTGGCTCGGCGATCATCCCGATCATGTAAAAATATTGCATCACCCGGTATTGGAATTGGGTCTGGATGGCGATCTTGATCGTGGTCAGGTAATAATCGAGCATGTGCTTCATGGCAGCACTTCCTGTGGCTTGCCTTGGGCAAATACATGCTCGATGACGTCCTCAATAGGTGGATCCTCCACGGTCAGGTCATCAACTGGCAAGTCTGCCAGCAGACGAGCGGTCACTTGTGCAGTATCCGACTTCGGCACACGCAAGATGAAATGCGTGCCATCCTGGCTAATCACCTGGCCATATTTTTGCAAATCAGCCGCAGCGGTTTGAAGCGTCAGACCGACGGTTTTGAAAGCGGAAAACTCTTCCACCAGGCTGTTCAACTCGCCATCAAAGAGCAGCTTGCCATGGTGGATGACGATCACGCGCCTGCACAGTGCTTCCACATCTGCCATATAGTGCGAGGTGAGCAGCACTGTCGCACCGTAGCGCCGGTTATATTCGGCAACGAAGGTGCGGATGCGGCGCTGCATGGTCACATCCAGTCCTAAGGTAGGCTCATCCAGGAAAAGCACCTTCGGCTGGTGCAGCAGTGCCCCCGCGATCTCCACCTTCATGCGTTCGCCCAGAGAGAGATTGCGCACCGGCTTGTTCACCAGGTCCTTCAGCTCAAGCAAGTCAATGAAATCATCCCGCGTACGGACGAAATCATGCCTGGGGATGGAGTAAATGGCACGCATCAGGTCGAATGAATCCAGGGCAGGCAGGTCCCAGACAAGCTGTTGACGGTTGCCCATCACCAGGGTGATTTGACTGAGAAATTTAGGCTGGCGGCGCGAAGGTTCGAATCCTAATACTCTGGCTTGCCCACTGGTGGGATAGAGCAGCCCGGAGAGCATCTTGAGCGTAGTGGTTTTACCTGCGCCGTTTGGACCAAGAAACCCAACCACCTCTCCAGGATTGATCTGGAAATTGATCTCATCGACCGCCTTCACGGTACGAAACTCCCGCTTGAACAGGCTGCCGAACGAGGCTTTAAGGCCACTCTCTCGTACCGGTACCTTGAATTGTTTGGAGAGAGCATTCAGGAGGATGATGTCAGTCATTGTAGCTCCTCATCGTGATGATATTTATAAAATAGTAAGCTCAATACGAAGGTCTTTGCTATAATCCATATGGATGGAGAAATACGATGAAGGTTAAATACTCTGGCAGTGTTCACTATGCCAATGGTGATCCTGTACCGAACGTGGTTGTGCGTATTTTTGATAAGGATGCCTCAGGTAATCAGGATGATGACCTTACCATAGCCCCCGGCAATTCCGATGAGCAGGGACACTTTAGCCTCACCTACGAGCCTCTTCGCTATCTGGATTATCACACAATTCATGTGCCCGGTACGCCCGCAGAGGCATTCAATGCATCCTCTTCGGGGTCAGGGCTGCGCATCCCAGATTTAGGGGATATCTATCTCCCCTACTTGCAGTTCAATTATACCTTTAATGGTCTTATTCGCCAGCACACGGCTTCCTTGGGGATCTTCCAGACCCAATTTCACCTGCCGGAGAACCCACCTGTAGAATTTCTGCCTTCCAAAAATGGATTTAAATTCCAAAACCGATTCCCGGGTTATTTTTTACCTTTCTCAACACCAGGCTTTCTGACTTCAAGGAAGGTGACAGCGATCCATGGTCTGTGTGGAGGCATGTGTGCCGCGGCATATGATATCACCCTGACGGGTAAATCCATCCCGCAGGCTGAAGAAGTGCCTCACCGCGGCACATGGTTACAGCGTTATTTATTCAGGCGACAGATCGACTCTTTGGGTGAGCTGGGAAAGCAGATCATCAAAGTGGCACAATGGACCAGCCTGCCTGATGACACGCTGTTGGGTACACAAGCCTATACTGCGCTTGAATTCAACCAGCTGCGCCTAAAGCTGGATGACAAAAACCTGGTCGTGCTGGCATTGATCTACGAGCATGCGCGCACTTTGCGCGAGCTTTCCAGGCTGATTTTTAACAATCACCAGGTGCTGGCTTATGCCTACCAGCAGGATGCGCTGGGAAAGATCTCGATCCATGTCTACGACCCCAACCTGCCCGGTAGAGATGATGTGATCATTCAATGTGAGCCTGTGGTACTGGGTGAGATTAGCTCACCTACGGGACCCCAAACCGTGACGGGCTTTAAATCTACTCAGCTGGTGGGTGGTGCACATTATCGAGATGTGCGTGGCTTTTTTGCTATGCCGTATGTACCTGAACGACCCCCAAAAAGAATCTGATCTGGCAGCTCTTATTATGCTTGGAGCTTAAAAATAATGTATACTTTCCAGATACTATAATCTATAGAATTTCACGAGGACTTTATGGAGTGGCACAGAGAAAAATACAGCATCACGACCGATAAATCAAAACTGGATGTGGGTATGATTCACCACTTCCTTTACACCACAGCGCATTGGGCAGTGGGTCGACCCATGAGCATCGTCCGAAAATCAATCGAAAACTCGATCTGTTTTGGGGTATTTGAAGAGGAACAACAGGTCGGTTTTGCGCGTATCGTGACGGATGGAGCTACGGTTGGCTGGATTTGTGATATGTTCATCCTGCCGTCTCACCGTAGTAGTGGGTTGGGCAGGTGGCTGGTCGAGTGTATGATGGAACATCCGGAGATCAAGGGTCTGCGCCGCATCCTGCTCAATACACGTGACGCCCATGACCTATATGTGAAATATGCAGGTTTTCGTTCCTTGCTGGCACCGGAAAGCTGGCTTGAAAAATTTAACGATTCACCCATGCGAAACGCGGGTCCTCTGGTTCAGACCAGGCCTACAAAACAATCTGATTAGTCGATAAGAAGTACCACTCTCCGTATAAATTTCCCCATCAAGGAGTGGTGATGAGCACAGTTATCTCGGCTGGGAAGCCACGTTTCAAATCATCTGCCTGGGTGATGCTTTTCCTGTGGTTGTTATAAACCCTTGTTTATACGCTTCCATTCGATAAAAACCTGGAGGCAATCCTTGAAGCCCTGGCAGGCGTTCTAGGCATCGTGATTCTGCTGGCGATGGGTGTAACCAGGCAGGAGCTTTATTCTAGGTTCAGCATGATCGAACCGTGGTTTGGGCGATGTTGCATCATTCAATGATGTTGATGGTGATGTCCCTTTTCGGGCTGTGATTCTGGTCAGCCAGCCGGTGCTATAATCAGAAAGTTATTGAAACTCTATTCCTGGAGAAATAAAAAATGAGTGAGAGAATCGAATTCACGCGTAATTATTCAGATTTAAGCACCAATCAGGGTTTTCAATTTGAATTCCAATGTGACCGATGTGGAACGGGCTACCGTACCCGCTTTCAGGGATCGGTGCTGGGTACTGCCGCGACTGCCTTAAACACTGCCAGTAACATTTTCGGCGGGTTGTTCAACAGCCTGTCGAATGCCGGTGAGAGCGTTCGCTCAGCCGCCTGGGAAAAAGCTCACGACGATGCCTTTCTAAAGGCGGTGGAGGAGATCAAACCAGATTTCATCCAGTGTCCGCGCTGTACAAACTGGGTGTGCAAGAAAACCTGTTGGAATGAAAAACGCGGCTTATGCAAGCAATGTGCTCCCGACCTGGGCGTAGAGATGGCCGCTGCCCAGGCCAGCCGGACGACAGAAGAGATCTGGGCTCACTCAAAGGTAGCTGAAGAAGACCTGGCCATGCTCAAAGAAAAGGAATGGCGGGAAGGGGTGCGTGCCACCTGCCCGAGCTGTGGCAAGCCCCTGGCTGGCAAAGTGAAGTTTTGCCCGGAATGTGGTGCAAAGATTGAGAGCGAGCTTAAGTGCGCTAATTGTGGCGTAAAGCTTGAGCCAGGCACCAAATTCTGCCCTGATTGTGGTCAGAAAGTGACTGGATGAGGTAGGTCCAGGGCATCGGGTGGTGGTCATGGATGGATGGGTAGCTTTGGTATGCTACCCCACAACTGAACGAGGAGACGGGTAGATGTTCCAAAACTATGAACAGACAAGAAATTACCTGGATGAGAACCATATCCAGATGGTGGACTTCAAGTTCACGGATTTGTGGGGGCGCTGGCATCACCTGACCGTGCCTGCCAGCCAATTCTCCCCTCAACTGCTCGAAGAAGGCATCGGCTTCGATGGCTCCGCAGTTGGCTTGAAGAGTGTGAAAGCTGGAGACATGGTGCTGGTTCCCGAGTTATCCACTGGTATGTGCGACCCCTTTTGGAATGCTCCTACCCTCAGCTTCATCTGTACCACATTGGAGGCGGATACCCATGCAATTTTCACCAATGATCCACGCAACATCGCCATCCGCGCCGAGGAATACTTGCGTTCAACCGGCATCGCCGACGAGAGCCGTTGGGGTCCTGAATTCGAGTTTTATATCTTCGACAGCGTATCCTATGAATATGGTGTCAACCGCGCCAGCTATCGCGTAGATTGCCAGGAAGCTGACTGGACCAGTGTACAGAGCGGTCATGGGCACTATATCCCCGTGCATGGGGGGTACCATGCCATCCCGCCCAAGGATCAATTCTTCAATCTGCGCAGTGAGATGAGCATCCACCTGGAGGAGATGGGAGTGCCGGTTAAGTACCATCATCACGAGGTGGGCGGGCCGGGGCAGTCAGAGATCGAGACGCCTATGATGGGGCTTTTGCAGGCCGGTGATGCCACCATGATCATCAAGTATGTTACTAAAATGACCGCTCACTGTCACGGCAAGACGGTCACCTTCATGCCAAAACCATTATATGACGAAGCAGGCTCGGGGATGCACTTCCACCAGCATCTGTTCAAGGATAGGGGCAATGTCTTTTACGATCCTAAAGGGTACGGCTGCCTGAGCCAGACTGCACTTTATTATATCGGCGGGTTGCTGACCCACGGCCCTGCGCTTTTGGCATTGACCAACCCTAGTACCAATTCGTATAGCCGATTGGTGCCTGGATACGAAGCCCCGGTGAATGCCTTCTTCTCAGTGGGCAACCGCAGTGCTGCGGTGCGTATCCCCAAGTATGCCACCCAGCCGAATTCCGCCCGCATGGAATTCCGCCCCCCAGATGCCTCTTGCAACATCTACCTGGCGCTGGCAGCCCAGCTTTTAGCAGGCTTGGATGGCATCCAGAAGCAGATTGACCCAACTGAGGCAGGCTTCGGACCGTTTGATGCCAACGTCTTTGCCTGGAGCGAGGAGCAGCGTGCCCACATCAAGAGCCTGCCTGACTCACTCAATGCTGCGCTTATTGCCCTGGAGCAGGACCACGAGTTCCTGCTGGCGGGGGATGTATTTAGCGAGATCATGATCCATCAGTGGGTGGATTTCAAGCGCAACCAGGAATACTACCAGGTGCGCAATCGCCCCCATCCGTACGAGATGAGCCTGTATTATGATGTGTGAAGACGGGGTATCAGGCAATCGGATATTCATATAGAATCAGTCTGTATGCGCAATATCTCACGGCAAGCTCAGTGAGGGCTGCAAGCAGGCGCTGATTATTTTGAGAATGCTGGGTTATAATCGCCAGCATGAATCTACAGCTCTTATACCAGGAAGACCCCACCCTGTTGGAATTTGAAGCCACGGTCGTTGAGAAGCTCACTCTGCCCGATGGCCGTCTTGGTGTGATTCTCGATCGCACATACTTCTACCCCACCGGTGGCGGGCAGGAGCACGACAATGGAGAGATAGGCTCTGCAAGGGTGGTGGACGTATTTAAGGACGAACAAAACTCCCGCCTGGTGCACGTAATGCAGGGCGAGGTGGGTTTGGGTTTAGTGCATGCGAGCATTGATGCCGAGCGTCGCCTGCGCCATATGCAGCACCACACTGCCCAGCACCTGCTCACCCAGTGCATCCTGCGCCAGGCAAGGTTCGAGACGGTCTCTGCCAACATCAATGGCTACTCCCCTTCAACCCTGGATGTGGTGGCAACCCAAATTAATAAAACCGATCTGGATCAGGCAGAGTTGCAGGCGAATCAGATCATCTATGAAAACCGGCGGGTAAAGACCTATTTTGTTTCACCTGAAGAACTTAAATCTATCCCTCTTCGCCGGACACCCAAGGTGAGTGAGAACATCCGCATTGTTGAAATCGAGGGCTTCGATTTCTCCCCCTGTGGTGGGACGCATGTCAGTCACGCCGGAAGTATTGGGCTGGTTAAGGTGCTCAAAGCTGAACGACAGAACGATAAAATGCGGGTCTATTTCATTGCTGGTCTCCAGGCATTCCAGTTTTTTCACCATGCGTATGATTCACTGAGCTCAATAGCCAGCCAGATGAGCATTAGCTGGCAGGATGTGCCGGATGTGATCCACAGGCAAGCTGAACAGATCAGTTCGCTTCAGAAGGATTTACAGGCGTTGCGTCTTGATTACGTGAAGGTTGAAGCGCAAGAGTTAGCCGCAAATGCCGAACCGCGAGCAGGATTCATGCTGGTGCGGGCTGGCTTTGAGAACCGTTCGATGGTTGAGCTGCGCCTGCTGGCAGAAGAGCTTAAAAAGATGTCATTGATGGTCAGTATCCTGACTTCTTATGATGGGCAAAAACTATCCCTGATCGTCACCTGTGGTGGGGCGAGCGGACAGGATGCACGCCTGCTGCTCAGCCAGCAGTTAGCTCGCATCAATGGTCGGGGTGGCGGGGATGCGAAACTTGCCCAGGGAGGTGGAACCGCAACTGAAGAACAGGTCCGCTTATTCCTTCAGCAAGACGATCTGGGTGAAAGTCTGGCAGATCAGCATATACCGGGAGCACGAGAAATAAATCATAATTATTTCTCAGTTTCCCCGTGTACTCTGTGGCGAAATTGTTTATATTTCAGTAAAATATGTATTGCCAAAAAAGACTGTCGATTGCGTAGATTTTTATTGCTCTTCAAATAGCTTGACGGTTTGGGGATTTCTGGTATACTCATTTTTCGTAGGAATGCCAGCAAGTTCTCGTTGGAAGAAGTAGAAAGAAGACGGTCCAAGGCTCGCTCCTTGGGCTGTTTTATTTTGACTGACCCGATGGATTTGAAGGCGCACCACATATCTTTTTTCATACCTTATGGAGGTAAATTCAATGTCTGAAAGAATTATCGGCACAGTCAAATGGTTCAACGGGAGCAAGGGTTACGGATTCCTATCCCAGCCTGATGGCGCGGATGTTTTCGTGCACTACTCTGCGATCCAGTCTGACGGATATCGCTCTCTGCAGGAAGGCCAGAAGGTGGAGTTCTCCATCGAGAAAGGCCCCAAGGGTCTGCAGGCTGCCAACGTCATCCCTATGTAATTGAATCATTAACTTTGTCACAAAGACCTGCCGGTTTCCGGCAGGTCTTTGATTTTAATTCGAGTCAATTAATAATCTGTTAGTTAATTACGGTTTTTCATTCTAAATTCAGATTTACATCCCAGGTTTTCCCCATGGCAGTTATAATTCCATGTTGAATGTTTGGACAGCATTTGTTATCCTCAATCAAAATGGCGTGGTCATTCGCGTGGCTGCTCCTTGGAACCTCTGCCTGCACCCTCCTGGGTGGGGTTTCTGGAGAAGCGACCCCTACTCCAGAACCAACTTCCAGTGTCATAGGTTTGCAGGTCGTCTCACCTGAAGCCTGTCAGCTGGCAGCCCAGGGTATGATCCGGGTCGAGCACTCCCAGGGAGACCTGATCGCATGGTCCCCGGTTGGCGAAACAGTGGCTTACGTTGCCTCCACGCAGGGGTCAAGCTGGAATATTGGGGAGCTAAATATTCTCTCTGCACCGACATTCGATACCCCTGAGAAGATAGCGTCACAGGTGGCCGGCGAGCTGACCTGGTCTCCAAGCGGGACCTCGATTGCCTATTTGGGCTTACGCCGGAGTGATGACTTGTACACCATCGGGCTGGCATATCCGGATGGGAGGGCTTCCAAGGACCTTTTCCCGGGCGAAGCTGCCCGGACGGATGGTTTTTCAAGCCAGAAAGCAATTCTTGCATGGATCGACGAAGGGCGTTTGAGGGTCCTGGCCTCCTGCGGTGTAGACTGCATGCAGGGGATGGATTTTGGTGTATTGACGGGTCTCTCCACCAAGAGAGGTGATCCCATCCAGCGCACATGGGACCTGTGGACTGCACGATATTAATCATCCTGCTCTAATTCCAGTTGCCTATAAAGACCTACCTGGGCAGCTCAACTGGTCCCCGGATGAAAGTCGGATTGCTTACATCGATGAAAATGGTTATTTATGGATAATTATTGTTGCGACAGGCAGTCTCTACCCACTTGATTTCGGTTTTTACGGCACTGCGATCGAAACTGACTGGTCTTACGATAACCAATATCTGGCAGTCCAGGTGGATCAGACTTTGAGAATCTACACTTTCAACTGCCCATGACGGAGGAAAAATTATTATGAACATGCGTCTTGAACATGATTTATTGGGTGAGCGCGAGGTCCCAGTCGAACACTATTATGGCATCCAGACCCTGCGGGCAGTGGAGAATTTCAATATTACCGGCATCCCGATTTCCCACTATCCACGCCTGGTGCATTCGCTGGCTTATATCAAAAAGGCAGCCGCCCAGGCTAATTTTGAGCTGGGTCTCTTGCAGGAAGGGGTAGCAAGTGCCATCGCCCAGGCTTGTGATGACATCCTGCACGGGCAGCTGCTCACCGAATTTGTCGTGGATGTCATCCAGGGTGGAGCAGGAACTTCCACGAACATGAATGCAAATGAAGTGATCGCCAATCGTGCCTTGGAGCATTTGGGCATTTCCAAGGGGCGTTATGACGTGCTGCACCCGCTCAATCACGTCAACCTGTCACAATCCACCAATGATGTTTACCCCACTGCGCTGCGCCTGACCTTGAGTATGAAGCTGGATGGCTTGTTGAACGAAATGCAGGCACTGAAAGACGGTCTGGCGGTGAAAGGGAAGGAATTTGCTGACGTGATTAAAATGGGTCGCACTCAGCTTCAGGATGCTGTTCCGATGACTCTGGGCCAGGAGTTTGAAGCCTGGAGTGTGACTGTTGGGGAAGATATCTCCCGTGTGAGAGAAGCCCAGGCACTGATCCGCGAGATCAATCTGGGTGCCACTGCCATCGGCACTGGTTTGAATGCACCGCCCAAGTATGCTGAGCTGGTTACACATAAACTAAGAGAGCTGAGTGGGGTTCCGGTGGTCCAGTCACAGAACCTGGTGGAAGCCACGCAAGATGCTGGGGCTTACGTGCAGCTCTCCGGTGTGCTGAAGCGCGTGGCAGTCAAGCTATCCAAGATCAGCAACGACCTGCGTTTGCTATCGTCGGGTCCCAGGGCTGGCCTGGGCGAAATCAACCTTCCGCCCATGGCTCCCGGTTCAACCATCATGCCGGGTAAGGTCAACCCGATCATCCCTGAGGTGGTCAACCAGGTGGCATTTGAGGTGATTGGCAACGACTTGACGGTGACCATGGCAGCCGAGGCCGGGCAGCTGGAGCTGAACGCCATGGAGCCTGTCATCGCCTACAACCTGTTCACCTCGCTGGATATGCTTGGTCGCGCCTGCCGGACCCTCGTGCAGCGTTGCATCCTTGGCATCACCGCCAATCGTGAGCATTGCCGGCAGATGGTGGAGAACAGCATTGGCTTGGTGACTGCCCTCAACCCTATGCTTGGCTACGAGAAATCCAGCGAGATTGCCAAGGAAGCCCTGCGCACTGGGAAATCGGTGGTTGAGATTGTTTTGGAGAAGGGTTACCTGAGCCAGGAAGAGCTGGAGCAGGTGCTCTCTCCGCACAAGATGATCCGGTAGCACTGCATCGCTAAAGCTGAGCCAATCCCTGGGGATTTACGGTTGCTTGTTCCCTGGATTGCCGGGGAATTATTCCATTTGGATGGGGATACGCTCTTTGTGTGATTGCTCTGTGAGTGAAATTTGGTGACGAAGGTATTCCATCGGGTCCAGGTAATTCTCCAGTATCCAGGATGAATCCACGGAGTAGGCCGCATCCGGCTTGCCTATAAGATACTTCTCCCACGTATTCCGGTAGGCGATGGCAAAGTGCAGCACCTTGATATCAGTCTGAGCGGGCATCGTGCCAATCGTCCCAATCGGGTATCCTGATGGGTAGATGCCACCTATCTGGAGGTTGTTCAGACCGCTTAAATTTCTATATATACTCACGATCTCAGCGCCATCCGGTTGTCGGTGGAGAAATATAGTTTGTTTGCCAGGGTGAAACCCCAACGAATCGCCGGCGAAAAGGCATTTGCCATCTGTCACCAGCTTGATATCCACGTGCTCTGGCAGGTGCTTATCTTGGATGTAAAGGTCCACCCCCTCATGATTCCCGGGAAGTCCGAATGCAACCAGGGGTTGATGGGCTGCCTCGGGAAGCGGTAGCGTATAGCTGCTGGCAGTGGGCATGGAATCGCCGATCATTAAATCATTCAAGAACCAATATCCACTTTCTGCCTCCCATGCGTACACCTGGCTTGGACGGCTGATCAATACCAGGTAGTCGCGCACCCATTGCAGATAGACCTGGATCGCCTGGATGGGGTCTTGCCTTAGGTTCAAGTGCTGCCCGAAAATGAGCTCACTCATCACCGCATCGTTTTCCGTCAGGGCTTTAGCACCCAACAGGCAGCGCACTTGTGCCATGAACCGCTTTCCGGGGTCAGGGTTGTTGATCTGAATTTCGTGGTGCCCGAGGATGCTGCTCGACCGGATCCCATAACGGCGCATGAGTGCCCAGACCACCCCAATCGCATTGGCGATTTGTTGGGTATTGGGGGCATGATCCGGCATTTCAAAGTTGCACCCACTGAGCTCGATGGCAAAGCTGCGCATGTTGGCATCCACGTAACCTCCAGCGAACCATTCTTGCAGGATGGAGTGGATGGAAGGTTGTTGGTTGCCGAGCTCATACAGGGCGCGTACGAAATATTGTTTTTTTTCTTTATACCCCTGGTAGTCCAGGGTGTGTAAATGGGATGCGCTGAAGGGGATGCCATCGGCATCAGGTTTTTGCGTTTGTATGATGCTAATCGCTTCACGGTCCGAGCCAGTTTTTGATGAAGGAGTATCACGTCCCACCAGAACATGCGCACTGGTCCGTGTGGTGTAGTTCGCTACCTGGCGCAAAGAATTGAACCCCCGCAAGTAACCTTCAACGCTTCGGTCAAAACCAGCATCATCACCATACCAATGCAGCACGATTCCCCAATGGGTGTCTTGTTCCAGCCGGTCCCAGCGATTATTGTGTTCCAGGTTCCATTGCGTCTGTGCCACTGGAATACGGATTTGTCTGGGGTCCTGGTCACCTCGCAGGGTCAGGAACCCTTGTGGGTCAACTTCCAACCTGGGTACCTTACGCAGGATTGCCTGCATTTGTTGCGGTAGTTTTCTCAGATTCAGCACAGGCCAGGCAGGAACCATGTCCATGGAACGAGTTATCCGGTGAGGCAGGCTGCCAGCGAGCCCTACCACGCCGGTGAGTTGTAGGAAGCTTTTACGCGAAAGAGTCTTCTGACTTATCCCCATACTTAAACGCAAAAGGATATCATTCTGTTCGATGGTTTTGGTTCGTTAAAGAGTCGCACCAACGTTGAAGATTTCCGATGGCAAATCGATGTTATTGATGGCGAATTTTTCAGCAAACTTTGGTCGCAACCCGGTGGATTTCAATGAACCAATCACACGTCCATTCTGAATACCAGTCTGATCAAACATGAACAGGTCTTGCATCAGGATGGTGTCCCCTTCCATTCCCTGTACCTCCGAGACATGTACCACTTTTCGGGTTCCATCGCGCATACGCTCCATATGGATGATCAGCTCAATCGCAGAAGAGACCTGCTCACGGATAGCGCGCAAGGGCAATTCAAATCCAGCCATCAGCACCATGGTTTCAATACGGCGCAGAGTGTCGCGCGGGCCATTCGAGTGAATGGTGGTCATCGAGCCGTCATGGCCAGTGTTCATTGCTTGAAGCATGTCCAGGGCTTCACCGCCACGCGCCTCACCCACAATGATGCGGTCCGGGCGCATACGCAACGAGTTGATCACCAGCTGGCGGATGGTTACCTCGCCTTTGCCTTCCACATTCGATGGTCTTTTCTCCAGGCGACCAACATGATCCTGCTTCAATTGCAGCTCGGCAATATCTTCAATGGTGATGATGCGTTCGTTCGAGGGGATAAAAGCAGAGACCACGTTCAGCAGGGTGGTTTTCCCGGAGCCAGTCCCACCGGAGATGACAATATTCACCCGGGCTTCCACGCATGCTTTCATAAAGTTGACCAGCGAGGTGGAGAGCGTGCCGTTTGCGACCAGATCTTGGGCGGTGAAAGGTGTTTGTGAAAACTTACGGATGGTCAACATGGGTCCAACGAGTGAAAGCGGTGGAATGATCGCATTGACACGATAGCCGTTGGGTAGACGGGCATCCACCATGGGTGAAGATTCATCCACCCGTCGTCCCAGAGGGGCGACAATGCGGTCGATAATGCGCATCAAGTGAGCTTCGTTTTCGAATGTGACATGCGTCTTTTCGACTTTTCCATAACGCTCAACGTAAACAGTATCAAAACCGTTGACCATTACCTCTGTGATGGTGGGCTCCTGAAGTAATGGCTCCAATGGGCCAAATCCCAGAATGTCAGAGATCACCCAATCCAGAAGGCGCGCCCGTACTGCCCGGGTGTAAAGTAGATTCTCCTCGGCTAAAATCCGGTTGAATAACGCTTCGATCATCTGGTGCATCTGGGGAACATGCGAGAGGTCAACCTCACCATCCGCTTCAGCCAATAACCGCCGTTGAACACGGTCCCGGATCATGTAGGCATCTGCGGATATTTGTTGGTTGCCACCAGCGGTCTGCGCATCTGCTAATAAATCATATTCATTGGCGGCAATTGTACGGACATTTTTTGCAGGTCGGTTGGTAAACATGGATTAATCTCTCTACGAATTCTATGGAAGGGTTGGAATGATCAGCTCCGTATTAGGAGTCAAACGAGGTTGGTTATTCATTTTATTCGCTGACAGGATGGCTGCAACGGTTGTATTGTAACGATGGGCAAGCATGGAGATATATTCGCCACTTTTCACCGTGATCACGATGCTCTGGTCATAGGCAGTTACCCGGTTGCGCACCAGATTACGATATGCGTAAAACGAGCTTTGGTAATCACCATTGCCGGATGTATATTCCGCATACGCAAGTGTATCTGTGAGTGAATTTTGCAATAGAGTAATCCGATCACGCAGTCCAATTGTATTCAAAGCGTCCTGGTAAATTAATACCGCTTCCTGGAAGTGATTAAGCAATCCTTGTGCCTCAGCGATCATGGTTTGGGCTTCGAAGGATAATGAACCCGCCTCCGGAAGTTGCTGAGCCAGGATTGCAGAACGCTGGAAATCTTCCAAAGCCAGGGCGTATTCACCGGCCGCGATATATTCTGATCCGCGTGCGATATAGGCATCGTATAAGGTTTGAATGGCAGTTCCATTAGCATATCCAGCTTGCTGGCTGATGACATATTCGAGCTGTTCAATCACTGAATCCCATTTGCTGCTGGCAAAATCACTCACGGCTTGGACAAAGGTTTGGGCCAGCTGGAATTGGATTAAGATATTCGGATCATTGGGTCTCACCGCCAGTGCGCTGCTGAGAAATTGCTCGGCTGATTGTTGGGCTTCCAGGGAATCCGGAGCACTTGCCAGCGCTGCCTGTGCCTGGCTGACGTAATCATTGATCACGCTATCTTCAATCACCAGACGGACCTGGGTACGAGCCGCCAGAGTATCACGGTCTAATGGTCGCAAAGCCAATGCGTTGCTGAAATAGTCATCAATCTTATTCAGCGTTGCCAGGGTAGGTACCGGCTCGGTTAGAAGAGTCTGCGCAGCTTTAACATAGCTTTGGTACAGGAAATCTTCCACATGACTGGTATCGTAAGTCGGGTCCATGATGCGCAGGCTTTCATAATTAGACAAAGCATCCTCATACCGTCCTTCTGAAAATGCCAGGTCAGCTTGTTGGAGGACTGAGGTTTTCTCGGTCTGGGTTTGCAAACTTTTGACCTGCAAGGATACATCACGGTAATTGGGCATTGTTTGGCTGATCTGCTGGAGGATAACAAGAGCCTGGGCAGAATCCCCTGACTTAAGCAGGTTCATCGCTTGAATATACTGGACTTCGATATCAGATAACCCTTGGGCTTGGGTGATGGCTTCAGTAAGACCGGGGAAAGCTGGATTTTTGGCTTTGATGTTCTCGTATACAGTTAGTGCTTCATTAGATTTACCAGCTATGATCAATTGCTGGGCATTGCGAAATTCAATCGCTAGTTCGGCCTGTTGCATATTTTGGGAGAGGTCAGCCTGTGCTTGAACAATCTGTTTTTGGATCCATCCAGAATAAGTCGAGATTGCAAAATAGGCACCCACCAGGATCACCAACGTCATGAGCAGCCTGAGACTGGTCTTCCTCACCTGATGAAGAAATCTTAGTTTATTTTCTTCTACCTCATATTGGTTAATCCGTGAGCGTAATTCCATCTCATGGCGTAAGGTTCGTAAGTCAGGTTCCATGGGGTAGTTTTTCTCGACCTCACCTAATATGGTAAAGCCTTCATCCCATTTTCCAGCTTGAAAATGCTCCATCGCTTCATGGAATTGCGTAGATTTTAAGTACGATTCCGACTCAATCAAACTCATGCTGCCTCCAAAAATACATCACCCTGTCCGCAATCGTATAGATTTGCTTACAGGTTTCTGAAAACCTCCATTAAAGTTGGAATGGCTGGTCCGAGGATAACCGCCAAAAGGGCTGGGAAGATCAATAACGCCATTGGGATGAGCATTTTAATCGGGGCTTTCTGCGCCTGTTCCTGAGCACGAAAACGCCGTTCAATCCGCATCTGATCTGCCTGTGCGTGTAAAGTATCACTTATGCTCATACCCAGCTGTTCAGTCTGCAAGATAAGGGCAACAAAACTGGATATCTCGCGGATTTCTAACCGATCAGATAGGTTACGTAGCGCATCACGGCGTGAAAGGCCCATCTCCATTTCACTGACAATACGACCAAATTCATGACCAATCGGTGTATCCCAATACTCACTCACCCGTTGCAGCGATTGGTCAAAGCCAAGTCCTGCAGTGGCGCAGACGCTGAGCATATCCAATGCATCTGCCAAGCCTTTTCTGACCCCATTTTGCCTCCTGGTAACCCGGCTTTGCAGCCATACCTTGGGGAAAAAATACAAGAGGATCAGAATCAGTATACTAAGGACTACATTGATCATTTCAGTGCCACGACGGATAATCATGAAAGCCAGGTAGACCCCTAAAAATGCGCTCACCAGGCTGATACCATAAAATTCTTTTGCGCCCAATCCCAATGGATTACCCGCCACGAGCAGCTTTTGTTCCAGACCTTCGATTGCACCTCGTGGTGTGACCCGACCGAAGAAACGTCCAACCGAACGGACTGCAGGTATGAAAGTACGGCTGAAGAACGAGCCGGTGATTATTCTTGATTGCATCCGTACAGCATTTGCCCGCCTTTGAGTGTCATCCATTGGCACTTCAACGTATTGGACCAGGCGTTTGGAGAATGAACCTGACGTCAGCCAGCGAGCCCCCAATATCAGGATAACTAATCCAGCAATTCCTAATACCATGCTGATGGAGATTTGGAATATCAACTGCATAATAGCTTTCTCATACCTCGATCTTGGCTAATCGCCTGACCGCAAAATTACCGAGAATAACCATGATTACTGCTCCAATCGGTATGCAGATTATCTGCGGCTCAAACAGGCGCATCATATAATTCAGGATTCAGGAAAAACATAGCCGCTGCCATGCCAACGGGCATAAAAGTGAGTACGTAACTGCCAAATCTCTGCTGTGCGGTGAGTACCCGCGCTTCGCTGAACAAGCGTATGCGCTCCCGGATGGTACTGGTGACCGCTTCCAACATGGTGACAATATTACCGCCCACCTGGGAATTAATGTTAATCGCAGTGACGACCAGGTAAAGGTCATCGTTTTCCATCCTGGCTACCAGGTTGTTTAATGCCTGGCTGAGGGATAAACCCAAGCCAATCTCATGCCGCACCCGACGAAATTCCTCGGATGCAGGTGGTTTCATCTCCTTGCTCACTACTTCGATTGCCTGAGGCAGGCTGTAGCCAGCTCGTACTGCACCAGTAATGAGGATCAATACATCGACGAGCTGTTTTCCAAAGTTTACCCGCCTCTGTGACATGGATCGTTTTAGCAAGAGATCAGGAATAAAGAACACGATCACAGCCAGGCCAAGCCCTGATACCAGCATTTTTGTGATCAACCACCCCAGTCCGAACGCCAGGATGACACCCGAGAATCGGATGATAATATATTCTGTCTCGGTGATTGGCCAATTGGCACTGATCAGCTGCAGGTTAAGCTTCTCAGAGGCAAGACCGGATAGCATGTTGTTCAATCGCAAGCGCCACCGGACCAAGCCACTCCGTCGTTTTCGACCATCCAGGTTCTGGGACGTTTCATCCGGCAGGTTTACATAATTCGCCAGGCGGGACCCGATATCCTGACCCGCGAAGAAAACATCTCGCAAACCGAAGATTACCAACCCATAAGCGATCAGGATGATGAAAACGATAGAGGCGACTACCGCAATGAGAACGGTGAATGAAGGCATTTATCCCATTCCTTAAGGTCAGAACTCTATCCCAATCGGCTTGAAGCCATGAGAAGGTCGCGTGCAGTTTTTTCTCCTTGTGCTTGCACTGATTCATGACCCATATCCTTCAGCGAAATTGTGGTTATGTTATGGGCAAGCTGCTGGATGGATTTACTGGCACGGCTGCGGGGGTAATACACCAGGAAGGGGATCCCCCGATTAATGCTCCGCAATACGGTCGCGGAGTCATTCGCGACCTGGTGATATACCTGATGATGCAAAACCGACTCGATATCATGCAGTTTCACCCCACCTTCGACTCCAGCTTTGTTCAAAACCATCAGGATTTTGTCTGCTGGATATGCTAAGGACCGGCTTAACTGCAGAAAACGACTTGTATCATGTAAAGAGGCCAGGTCGGGGGTGGTCACCAATACGATACGATCAGCAGCATCCATTAACGTCACCGAGATATCATTCAAAACTCCACCAGCATCCACCACGACGTAATCATACAGCCGGGAAACACCGATAAAGATATTATAAATATCTTCCGCTCGAATTCCTTGAGCCACCTGAATATTCGAAGGTGCCAAAAGCACATGAATTCCCGATGGGTGAGGCGCAACAACATCCCGCACCAGGCCTTCATCTAAATTTGTTGCGTGAGGGATCAAGTCTGCGATTGTATTTTGTACCCTGAGATTAAGGATAACTTCCAGGTGACCAAAAAACACCTTCCCTTCGAATAAAAGCACCTTTTTACCGGTCTCTTCAGCTAAGGCAATCGCGGTGTTGGCAGCAATGGAGGTCACACCTGTGCCACCCCGAGGGCTAAAGAAGGTGATTGAATGCAAGGGTCTCGTCGATTCGGGTACCGCAGAAGGGGCCGATGTTCTCGTTTGTTGGCGGCGTCCTTCCAGCTCGGATACCCGGCGGAGGGTGCTCACCAAATTGATTTGTGAGAACGGTGCTATGAGGAACGCTCGAGCGCCTGCCAGCATGACCTGTTGCGCAACCAGAGGGTCATTTGTCGGTAGGATGGCGACCACTGATGCGGTCGGGAACTGTAATGCCAGGTCGTCAATGATATCCATGGTGGATTCGCTCTCCAGCTGAGAATCCACCAGGATAATATCTGGTTCCGCTGCCCTTATCTGCCTGGCCAACATCTCCTTGGAAGCTAATATATCAACCAGGATGAAGTCGTCTTGTGAGATCAAGGCTTCGGTAATTTGCTGTTGTGTGGGTCCTGGGTTGCATAAGGCAACCACCCGGATTTGTCTGTTGGCTGGATTCATGCTAAGACACCTCTATTCACGACGCGTATCTTATAAGGTTCAGATGGATTATTCATGATTAAATTATTTTGGAATCTGGAGCTCATAGCGCTGCATCAAATATTCCACTGTCACTGGGCTGACGTCAAACAACTCATTGGATGTGGGTGAGCGCAGCACAATATCAAAGATTGCTCCCGCATCGCGCATGTTTTTCAGTACCAACGCATCTTGCGAGTTCAGGGCAAACAAGTA
>CAVZEP010000006.1:0-116874 GCA_963774275.1 uncultured Chloroflexia bacterium
TTCTGGACTTATATGTCTCAAAATAAATCGATTTTTATTGCATGTTAACCGAACCAGCCTTAAAATCATGGTTAAGCAAGTTGAGAATGTGATATAGTAGAAATATACAATAGTGGCATCCAATTTGTAGGAAATTGTATCTTCAATAATTACTCATTCAATTTCAAATTGAAAATTAAAAATATTACGACATATATTGTCATCTAGGAGAGTAGCAATGGTTCTCGAATTTGATGAGAAGGGCAAGTATTTTACCGAGGTCATTTCAAAGGAAAAAATTCTTTCCCAAATTCAGACTACGACTCATTTCATCAAAGGATTTGTGCATGTGCGAAAAGGCGAACGCTTGAGTGATGAAATCAATCAAACCAATCCATTTCTAGCCGTGACTGGTGCAGAAATCTATAATAGGGAAGGAAAGATAATTTTTTCCAGTGACTTTTTAGCTGTTAATCGTAAGCACATCATCTGGATAATGCCCTTCGAAGAACCTCAGGAAAGTCGGGAGTAACCGGGAGACTGCTTATGGAAAACCCCATGGAATTTGATAGCCTTGCCTTACAAAACTCTAATATTCATAAACTTAAAACATATCTTATAAATAATATAACCCGCACAGATAACCAGTTATCAACATCCCCCGCTGAACGAACAAAGTACGTGCAAGAGACCCTTACCTTGGCTTATGAACAATCAGGTGTAAAACTGCCAGAAAGTCTGCGCATACAACTATTTCGAGAAATTTTAGACGACTTAATCGGCTTCGGTCCTATCCAACCCTTGTTAGACGATCCTGAAATCAGTGAGGTGATGGTAAATAGTCCCCAAAAAGTTTACATTGAACGTAAAGGAAAGATTATTAATACCGGTGTGAAGTTCGAAAACGATGACCATATAATGCGTGTGATTGAGAGAATTATATCCCCGCTTGGTCGTCGGGTGGACTATGAAAGCCCGATGGTCGATGCGCGATTACCGGATGGTTCACGGGTCAATGCTGTGATTCCACCAGTTGCCATAGATAGCCCCTTACTCACAATCCGAAAATTCGGCAAAACTAGATTCACCATTGATCAACTAATCGAATTGGATACTCTCACCCGCAAGATGGCTGATTTTCTACGAGCTTGTGTATTGGGCAGGTTGAATATTATCGTTTCGGGAGGTACTGGCTCTGGTAAAACAACTTTGCTCAACGTACTCTCTAGTTTTATACCAGAGACAGACCGCGTCGTAACCATCGAAGATTCTGCTGAACTTCGTCTTGATCAAGATCACGTTGTTCGGATGGAGGCCAGGCCTCCTAATGTTGAAGGTCGTGGGCAGGTAACTATCCGCGACATGGTTCGGAATTCTCTGCGCATGCGCCCTGATCGGATAATTATTGGCGAATGCCGAGGAGGCGAAGCATTAGACATGTTACAGGCCATGAACACCGGTCACGATGGTTCGCTGACCACCTTGCATGCCAACTCACCTCGCGATGCACTCTCGCGTTTGGAGACAATGGTGCTCATGGCAGGGATGGAGTTACCGTTGAAAGTAATTCGCCAGCAAGTTGCATCAGCTGTGGATTTGATCGTTCACCAATCTCGTCTAAGAGATGGTCCGCGTAAAATCACTGCTATTTCTGAAGTTGCCGGTATGGAAGGGGACACAATCATCATGTCCGACATTTTCAAGTTTGTTCAAACCGGTGTATCATCGGAAGGTGCAGTTATCGGTGATTTCAAGCCTACGGGTATCCGGCCAATGTTCTCTCCACGCCTCGAGGCAGTTGGATTTAAGCTCGGTGCAGAACTATTTAGCACCGGAAATACAAACCCACTATCTCAAGATCGTAACCGGTAAGCGTCCGGCATAAAGCCAGACGGCATAAAATTGTCTTCAAACACTATATTTTATTTTTATATAAAGTCCGAGCAGTATTTAATGATGGAAAATAAGTAGGATGCATATTCAGTTTCCGATATCGCTTGTACGTATCACGATTTATGAACATGAATTGTTATCCGGTTAGTTAACTATTTCAAATACCTAATTTATCACAGCCCAAATTCGCGATATAAAAAGCTGAGATTCAGAATACTTTTAGGCGATGGGATCTTGTATTAATAATCAGTGCTCTAGGATTCTCTCGCTCCAAATATGACTGCAAGCTGAATTACCTTAATCTACAGGCACCGTGGATTTTGCGATGTCACAAATCAAAGAATTACCTGATCAGGTAGAGCAGCAATAGGATCAGAATTCTGAGGTTGAGCATCAACGGTGTTGTTGTGTTCATATCTTCGTGAAACCGAACCGTTCGACCCCCCTACACTGTAATTTTCACTATTTAACCTTCTTTGCGCTGGCGCAACAAGAATTTTCTCTAATTAGGGTATATTTGTTAATTAGGTGCAGAGGACACTTTTAGATTGTTTAGAAATAATGTGATACTAAAGGTAAGTTTTAATTGTGAATCGAATCAGCTAAGTAATTAAGAATGGAAAAAATGAAACAGGGGATTATTGTGGATGACCACGGTGTAATTACACGCGAACCCTATGCTGTGGGAACAAGAACATACACTTGGAATGCAGTGTGCCTTTGGAATTGGAATTCCATTAATCTAACAATGTCCTGACTTAGTTTTTGCTGATGGAGTCACCTTGCCAATGAAGTATGGGTCTAAGCTTCGTTTGAGGAGCAACCTGGTTTCTTCCCCATCATCTAGGGATGTTGTTCTTTGACATAGTAGATTTCTTGCAGGGGAGCGCTACCTGATAAATCTATAGCTACCTGGCCAGGCACACTTGGATTGTTCATATTCTCAGCATTATTCACATCCTAGTTCTCACATTGGGTTGTCCTGGGTCAGTGATTGGTTAATTTTTTCTCATTATTGTAACAATCCTATGGGAATTACGTCATAACATCAATAGACACTAAATTGGTCAAAAATGTGGGATACCCAACTTTTGACCGGCATCACAAGAAAGCAGGGAATACAATGTTACAAAGCATTAATGATAATGGACAGGCAACAAAATCTACAGGAAATATCATGATCGTTGACGATGATACCGATTTTCTATGGATATTAACCACTCTTTTTAACCTGCATGGCTATCAGGTAAATTCAGCTTCGAGCGGTATAGAAGCACTTAACCAAATCGATAGCAACAACCCAGACATAATCATCCTGGACATTAACATGCCAGGCATGGACGGTTGGGAAACTTACCAACATCTTCGAAAGCGGTCTGATGCACCTGTGCTCATCCTGACTGGATCCGAACCTGTGAGTGGTACCATAAATACACTACAGGTTGGCACGAACAACTTGATGCAGAAACCTTTCCATAGTAATGATCTGTTGGAACGAGTTGAAGCATTATTACACCAAACACACAAACAAGCACCTGGTGCAGGTCAGCGCTTACCGAACCATACGACCAGGGTGAGACCAACGGTTTCTGTCATTATCCCCACGCTCAATGAAGCAAAAAACCTTCCACTCATCCTCCCCTACCTGCCGATGGATTTAATCAGCGAAGTACTCCTGGTGGATGGGCGATCGACAGATGGTACGGTAGAGACCGCTCGCAAGATAATGTCCTCAATCAAGGTTGTTATGGAAAAGATACCTGGTAAAGGGGCAGCTTTACTCGCTGGTTACAAGGCCTCATCGAGCGAGATTATAATCGTCATGGATGCAGATGGGTCCAACGACCCACGTGAAATCCCCCGTTTTCTCAATGCTCTCATGCAGGGAGCAGATTTCGTCAAAGGCAGCCGTTTCGCCTCTGGCGGTGGCACGACCGATATGCCACGCATCCGCCGGTTCGGTAATGCAGCTTTTGTACACATCGTAAATTTATTATTTAATAGCACTTTTACAGATTTATGTTACGGATATCATGCATTTTGGGCTTATAGCCTGTGTACATTGGATCTGACGGAAGTAAATGGTTTTGAGATCGATACTGCCCTCTACCTACGCGCACTCAACGATAAACTCAAAATCTCGGAAGTACCGAGCTTCGAGGGATATCGCTTTTATGGGTCAGGTAAGCTGCGCACTATTCCAGATGGTTTTCGCGTGCTGAACACAATTTTCAAAGAGTACTTAAGAAGCGTCTTACATCCATATCGTGATCTTCAGATGGGTTTTAAAGGAGAGGCAATACAGCATAAGGATCTTTATACCATTGTTAATGTTAAAGAAAGCTCATACAACCGGTGAGTTTGATGAAAGACTCTGTATTGCAAGCGTCTGTAATTCTCTGCGCCTATACCCAGGCACGTTGGAATGATTTAGTTGCCGCAATTGACTCAATCCGCCAACAGATCACACCCGCGGGTGAGATCATCATCGTTATCGATCACAACCAGGATTTGTATCAAATGGCGCTGGCTCAATTTACAGATATTCGTGTACTGGAAAATCGAGGACCGCGAGGGTTATCCGGAGCAAGGAACACCGGAGCTGAAAACGCCAGCTACCCGGTGGTGGCTTTCATGGACGAAGATGCAACCGCCGAACCAGATTGGCTGACTAAGATTTTAAGCAGCTACCAGGATGAGCAGGTCATTGGAGTGGGTGGAGCAGTCATTCCGAACTGGTTAGGTAAACGGCCTAACTGGTTCCCAGAGGAATTTGCCTGGGTGGTGGGTTGCACATATAAAGGCTTGCCAGAAAAGGTAGCACCGGTGCGCAATATGCTGGGATGCAATATGTCCTTTCGACGGCAGGTGTTTGATCGAGCCGGAGGATTTCATGAAACCCTGGGGAGGTTGGGAGATAAACTTTTATTGAGCTGCGAGGAAACCGAGTTTTGCATTCGGGCGAATCGTAGTTTTCCACACAGCCAGTTTGTCCACAATCCTCAAGCACGGGTCAATCACAAGGTGCCTACCCAGCGTGCCACCTGGCATTATTTCCAGAGGCGTTGTTACGCAGAGGGTCTTTCGAAAGCACGGGTAGCTAACTACGTGGGCAGCGGAGCTGGTCTATCCTCCGAACGAGAATATACACTACGGACATTGCCGAGGGGGATTTTAAAAGGGATTAAGGATAGCATTCTGGAAGGCAACCTGACCGGTTTGCTGCAAGGCAGCGTAATTATCGCTGGCTTGATGATTACATCACTGGGTTACCTGTCCGGGCGGCTAACAGCACGTCCCAAACTCGCAAAAGCTTCCGCGATGAAGCTTTCGTAGTAAGATATTCCTTAAGAATGGTCATAAATTCTTCCGACGCCTCCTCGATACCACTGCGCCTCCTGATGGTGACGCCCCGTTATCTGCCCGAAATGGGCGGGGTGGAAAACCATGTCTACCAGGTAGCAACCAGGTTGGTGCAGGCAGGTGTCCAGGTCACAGTGCTGACCACAGACCGTGACGGTAACCTACCATCCGATGAAATGGTAAGTGGGGTGAGGATCAAGCGTATGCGTGCCTACCCTGCTCAAGGTGATATCTATTTTGCCCCTGGGATCTATAAATACATCCAGCAATCCAAACCGGACCTGGTACATATCCAGTCTTACCATACTCTGGTCGCACCGCTTGCCATGCTGGCTGCCTGGCGTGCAAAATTACCATATCTCCTGACATTTCACGGTGGAGGTCACTCATCCAAACTGCGTACCGCAATTCGTGGATCGCAGCTAGCACTGCTTCGCCCGCTGCTCGCACACGCAGAACGATTAGTCACCCTGGCTCATTTTGAAGAAAAATATTTCCACGAAAAACTGCACCTGCCTGTTGAGCGTTTTGTGCTGATTCCAAATGGAGCTGATCTACCCATACTAACCGATAAGGTTGGACAAAAACGCGATGGGACGTTGATTGCTTCCGTTGGGCGATTGGAGCGCTACAAAGGACATCAGCGTATTATCGCAGCCTTACCCGCTATTCTCACGCAGAAACCAGATGTGTTATTATGGATTGCTGGGAAAGGACCTTATGAACCTACCCTGCGCAATCTGGCGAGGAAACTTGGTGTAGAAGACCACGTTCGATTTCAAGCTATTCCGCCGGAAGATAGGGAGAGAATGGCGCATGAGCTAGCTAGTGCCAGTCTGGTGGTCTTATTGAGTGAATATGAAACCCATCCAATCGCAATCCTGGAAGCACTGGCTTTAGGACGCCCTGCATTGGTCGCTGATACATCCGGTCTCAGTGAGCTGTGCGAACAAGGACTGGCGACGGGTATTCCCCTCAATAGTACTTCTACCCAGGTGGCATCAGCCGTATTGGAGCAGCTCCGTAGTCCAATGATCCCTGAGATGATCGATTTGCCAAGCTGGGATGATTGTGCGGAGGGGCTTTTGAATTTATACACCGAAATTGTAAAGGTGCAGCGTTGAACATATTAATGGTCGCCCAATTTGCACCACCCATCATCGGAGGTGAAGAACAACATATCATTAACCTCAGCCACGAGCTTGTTCAGCGCGGACATCAAGTTGCGATTGCAACCATTAAACACCCGCAACAATTGGATTTCGAAATTGATTCTGGGGTTCGTATCTACCGGCTTCAAGGGACTACCCAGCGAATCAACCCATTTTATAGCAAGGATGGTCGCAGGCATGCACCACCGTTTCCCGATCCAGAAATCACTTTTGGGATTCGCCGCGTGATGAGATTGGAACATCCCGATATTGTTCATGCGCATAACTGGCTTGTATATTCTTACCTCCCACTTGCCGTCAAAAAGTAAAGCGGGATTGGTGGTCACCCTGCATGATTACAGCCTGCAGTGTGCTACCAAGCGTTTTATGTACCATGGATCGCCTTGCAGTGGTCCTGGAGTGAGAAAATGTATCGGATGTGCAAGTACACATTATGGAGCGATCAAAGGTGGGGCAATTTACCTTTCCAACCAGTTGATGGGCACTTTGGAACGCAAGGCAGTGGATATGTTCCTGGCTGTGAGTCAAATTACTGCTAAAAATAATGGATTGATCGGCAGTGGGCTTCCTTATCAGGTTATTCCAAATTTCGTGCCAGATGAGCTAGAATTGCAGATTGATAGTCTTAACCCTCTCCTGGAGCAGCTCCCTGAAGATGGCTATTTATTATTCGTTGGTGACTTGTCAGGTGAAAAGGGTGTCAAGGTTTTGCTGCAGGCCTATGCTGACTTGAAGAATGCACCTCCATTGGTTCTGATCGGGAGGCAGACCAGCGATACCACCTGGGAGCTGCCTCCGAATGTGTTGATGTTGGGCAGCTGGCCGCATGATGCAGTCATGCAAGCCTGGAAAAGGAGCAGTATCGCCCTGGTCCCTTCGGTATGGACTGAGCCATTCGGAATGGTGGTGATTGAAGCCATGTCTACTGGTCGCCCCGTGGTCGCCTCCCGAGTCGGAGGTATCCCTGATATCATAGCTCACGGCGAATCCGGCCTGCTGGTTTCCCCAGGAGATGCGGATAGCCTGAGACAGGCGATCGAGTTATTGCTTGCAAAACCGGAAATGCGCCAGCAGATGGGCATAAACGCAGAGCGACGCAGTGCAGAATTCCGGGCAAGCGCGGTGATACCTCGCATTGAACAGATTTATCACTCAATAATCAACCTGAGACAATCTTGACCAAAACAAACTCAAGCTAGAGAAAAAGAGACTTTTGAAGTGGATAGATCGATTAAAACAAGGAATAGTCTACAGAAAGCGAGTCAGGTTGTGGATAGTCACTCGCGTGGAAATTCCTTCACTCTCTTATCACAGAAGACACCCACCTTGGGTCGGCTTCCAGAAGTCATATTGTGTGGCTCATTCGGGTTGCTTTCAATCGCCCTGGCATTCATATATGGGTTGGCCGGAACTGCCTGGGCTGATCTGATCTTTTGGCTGGGGTTATTACTAATCATTCTGCCAGTTGCATACCGGTTGTTCTCTGTGGCTATCACGCGTCAGGAGCGGATTGGGCTGGTCGTATTTTTGGGGTTAAGCCTATACCTGGTCAAGGTGATGCATAGCCCATTTATGTTCACCTTTTCTGATGAATTGCTCCATTTTCGCAATGCCGAAAATATCCTGCAATCTGGGCGATTATTTGGAGCAAATACGATCTTGCCAGTCAGTACATATTACCCGGGTCTTGAAACAGTCACCACGGCAATTGCATCTTTGAGCGGATTAAACTTGTTTCTGTCTGGGTTGCTGGTCATTGGGATTAGCCGTCTCGTTATCATTCTTGCTTTGTATTTATTATATGAGCAGGTTAGTCGTTCCAGTCGTGTCGCTGGGCTTGCAGTCTTGATCTATATCGCAAATTCAAACTTTCTGTATTGGAGCGCTCAATTCTCCTACGAATCTTTGTCTCTACCGCTTGGTATATTAGTGCTGTTTGCCCTGGCAAAACAAGGCACAACCCACGACAACCATTTAAAGCGGGGTTTAACTCTTGTCATGTTGCTTCTTATCACAGCGATTATCCCTACACATCATGTGACTTCTTATGGACTGGTGGTATTCCTGGTTGCCCTCTCCATCCAATACAGCGTCGTACAGATCCTTCGTAAACAAAAACAACCCCATACATGGGGGATTGCACTTGCAGCAGCTGGGCTCACCATGATCTGGCTGGTTTTTGTTGCAGAACCAACCAGGGGTTACTTGTACCAGATCTTCAAACAGGCTTTTGCCTCAGTGTTGCAATTAATCACCGGGGAAGAAACCGGTCGAGTATTGTTTACATCAACGAGCGGAATGGTCGCACCGTTATGGGAACGTTTGGTTGGTATTGGCTCTGTAGTTTTGATTTTCCTTGGTATTCTATCAGGCCTGTTTGTCATTTGGAAACGCAAAAGACTTACTCCGTTCGCCATATTGCTGGTGGGAATTGCCCTACTTTATTTCTTCACACTGGCTCTGCGATTAACAGGTGCGGGATGGGAGGTCGCCAACCGAACCTCCGAGTTTCTTTTCGTCGGAATTTCATTCCTGATCGCCTTCAGCTTCGTCACCCTGCGATTGAAATATCCGAAAAACAATTCCCTCGCATACGTTTTTGCGGGTTACGCAGCCATACTGATCTTCGGAGGTGTGATTGCTGGCTGGTCCCCCGCGCTTCGTTTAGCCCAACCTCTACGGGTGGCTGTAGACGGCAAAATCCTGCAACCTCAGGGATTGGAAGCCTCCAAATGGATACTGGCTGCTCACGGTCCTGACAATCGTATAATCGCCCCACCATCCGATGCGTTGTTGATGCTGGCTTACGGCAGGCAGCAAACCCTGACAGGTAAGATCTACGGAATTCAGGATCTACTGACAAATCCACATACTCTGGAGTGGCGTGCTGATATCTTGCAAAAGATAAATGCACGTTTCCTTGTCATGGACCACCGTCAGATCAGCTGGGATGGCATGCTGGGGTCGTATTTTACTCCCATTACGGCTGTGCAGAAGAACGGGACAGGTTATTTCTCAAATGAGATTTTCACCATGTTCGATGGGCAGGAAAAGATAGCACGGATTTTCGACAGTGGGGATATCGTGATCTACGATGTAGGAGGATTAAGCGGTGTTTCGCAGACAAAGTGACCTGTTTTTTGGTATCGTTCTCACCCTGATTTTTGTTGGGTTAGCTGTTACCAACCTCCTTCCATCGATTTTACGGACTATTCTCGCAATTCCGTTCGCATTGTTCGTTCCAGGGAATGCACTGATGAGTGCGATTTTCCCTGGCTCGAGTCTCAGGAGGTTGGAATGGTTCCTCTTCACTATCGGATCAAGCCTGGGAGTGTTAGTATTCTCAGGATTAGTGCTTAATCTAACTCCTTGGGGTTTACAGACCAACTCCTGGTTAGTCGTATTGTCAGGATTTTCCCTGCTTACCAGTGTGATTGCACTCTGGCGTCGCCGGAAGATACCTCTCGAGGCTCCTAAATCAGTGCAATTTTTTATACCTGGGCGCCAGGTCCCATTATTGAGTCTGGCAATTGTAGTGATCGGTCTCGCTTTAATCCTGACCCTTACCCCTCAATCTTCCCATAATATCCAGGGGTATACCTCGCTATGGATTTTACCGGAGTCAGACTCGCAATCCGGTACTCATCTTGTCGGCATCCATAATCAGGAATTACGGACAACTCTTTATGATCTTGAAGTAACTTATAATGGTCAATCCGTAAAGAAATGGCTCGACATCAGCCTGGCACCCGGGCTGGAGTGGCAGCAAAGTATCAACACACCAACCGGACAAGGACTCGTGGAAGCAGTATTGTACTTAAAAGACAATCCAGGGGTTGTTTATCGACATGTCTCAATCACGGTTAATAAATAAGATAGCTCATCATGCGATATCTTTCAAAAAACTATCACGATCGACTTAATATTGGCGGAGCTCACATGCAAACCCATTTGCTAGGTAATAAGCTTCATTGTCGCGAGCATGAGGTTACCATTGAAACAGTTTGGCAACCCAGGTTGTCAGAGCATGATGATATAGGCGGCATCCAGGTATATCGACTGAGACAGATACGCACTTTGCTCACCTGTAACAGTGCAGACCACATTCAACGCCACCAACCTCATTTCCCAGATTCAATGACTGTTGTAGGTCTTCGTCGATTAATTCAAGAATTAGAGCCTGATATGCACGGCAGTAAATATTATTTCTCAATTCGAGGATATTTACCGGCGGCTCATTGAAGCCGCTAGTCGATGAAATATCCAAAAGTGGTCTGGAGAAAATGAATTTATTTAAGATTTCATTCATGCATCAATCCGTCGACTCGCTGCGCAGACAGGCGGCAGTTGTTCTAAACACTCCACTGTATCGAAATGGATATGCCCTGATTTTGAGTTCAGCGACCACTTCTGGCCTAGGTCTACTATATTGGACACTGGCAGCTCGTTATTATAATCCGGAAGTATTAGGCCTGAATTCAGCCGCACTTTCAGCCATCATGTTTCTCGCGGGCGTGTCACAGCTTAGCTTAAGTGGGGTCTTGTTGCGGTTTATATCACAGGCTGGTGATCGGACAACGCGTCTTATTGGGATCAGCTACCTGATCAGTGTCTTGCTGGCGGTACCGGTCTGTCTGGTATTTCTCCTTGGATTGAATTGGTGGGCACCTTCCTTGCATAGCTTCCTCAATAGCCCATGGAAACTTGTGTTTTTTATCCTTGCAACCATCACTTGGTCGATCTTTGTATTACAAGACAGTGCCTTTATAGGTCTGCGCCAATCTGTGTGGGTGCCGCTTGAAAACACTCTATTTGCACTCGTAAAAATCGGGCTACTTATTCTCTTCATAGGTCTGGTGCCCCAATTCGGGATATTCGCATCTTGGTTCATTCCAGTAATCCTCACACTTCTACCCATAAACCTGTTAATATTTTACCGCCTGATTCCACGACATATCCAATCCAGCCGGAGTATTCAAAAGCCTTTCTTGCTACAACAGGTACTTGATTATATCGGCGGCAATTACATAGGCTCGTTATTCTTCCTGGCTTACACAACATTGCTCCCGATCCTGGTGACCGAGGTTGCAGGGCCAGCCGCCAATGCCCATTTCTACCTGCCGTGGACTATTATTAGTTCATTGCAGTTGGTGTCCGTTAATATGACCATGTCGCTGACGGTGGAGGCATCGCGTGAGCAGGAAAAGATGGATGTCTATGGCAGGCGTGTCTGGCTTCATGTCCTCAAAATTCTTGGACCAATCGTACTTACAATTTTGCTGGGGGCACCATATTTCATGCGCATATTTGGAAAAGAGTATGCTGTTGAAGGTGCAACGTTGTTGCGTATACTAGCTTTAAGTCTTGCTGCCTCACCTGCTGATCTCATTAGCGATTAGCCTGGCGCGGGTAAAGAACCGTGGTCGCAGTATATTGATCACCCAGGCATCGCTATGCATCCTGGTCCTTGGGTTGAGTTATCTATTGCTGCCCATTCTTGGCATCAATGGAGTAGGGATTGCATTGCTGATTTCCTACACAATCGTAGCTAGTTTCCTCCTGGTAAGCCAATTGCGTAATTTGATATTTATCAAGGTACCAACACGAAACGCGGCTGAAGGCGCTCGCCAGCTAGAGAATTTATGGAGCACTTTAATGAACCTATACTCAAGTAATTACTTTCAAGTTCATCGACTGATTGAAATTTCGATTGGCAGGAATTATCAACAACTGGTGAAGGAGGATTATACTAAAAATCCGGATGAAATCATCCGAGAACTATTGACGGATATACCGTCGCACTGCCATCGCCATGTGATAACCTCTGCCGGTAAACTGGTACATTCATCATGATAAGATTCTTCCAGGTAGCCTTGGTTTTTTCAATCATGGTCGGTGCAACATTGCAGAAATCCACGAAAGCATTAGCCTCCTCTCGAGGCTGCGAATACCAGCTTACCTTTCATGACGAATTCAACGGAACCAATCTGGACACTACAAAATGGAATGCCCAATATCCATCCGGAAATGGTGGTGAGCAGCAGTTTTATTCTCCAGATGCCATAACTCTGCAAGATGGCATCCTTAAAATCGCAGCTGAGAAGCACGCCATGCAGGGTTATCCTTATACCTCGGGAATCATCACTACCCAGGGTACATTTTCACAACAATATGGATTTTTTAACATGCGGGCAAAACTGCCCAAAGGTCAGGGCTTTTGGCCTGCATTCTGGATGCTGCCTGCCCAACCCGCCTACCCTGCAGAGATCGACGTCTTCGAAATGCTCGGTGGAAGCCCGAATAAAATTTATATGTCTAATCACTGGAAAGGCGCAGACCAGGATCACCAAAAAAACATAATATCGTACGAAGGCCCTGATTTTTCCTTGGATTTCCACATTTTTTCTTTGCTATGGAGTCCAACTGAACTCATCTGGTATGTGGATGGTGTTGAACAATACCGTACGAGTGAAGGTGTCCCCAATATGCCAATGTTCTTGCTGGCTAACCTGGCCGTAGGTGGGGATTGGCCTGGAAACCCCGATGAAACTACTTCTTTTCCCAGCAGCATGGAGATCGATTACATACGTGCTTACAAATATCAATGCGGCTTTGGTTTGGCTGCTGGTTCCAATCCAATAGAGTCATTAATCCATGGAAATAGCTTCGAATCGACTACCCCTGGTCAGCATCATAGTTAATAATTTCAACTATGGGCAGTTTGTTGCACAGGCGATCGAGAGTGCATTACAACAAACTTATACCCACGTTGAGGTCATCGTGGTGGATGATGGCTCATCTGACGATTCTCACCAGATCATCCAGGGTTATAGCGGGCGAATAATACCAATCCTGAAAGAAAATGGCGGTCAGGCTTCTGCCCTCAATGCTGGTTTTGAAGTCAGCCACGGTGAGATCGTCATTTTTCTCGACGCTGACGATTTGCTGATACCCTCTATGGTTAAAGATGTTGTGGATGTTTTCCTCACCAGGCAGGAAATAATCAGGGTGCAATACCGCATGGCGATAATTGACGAGTTCGGTAGGCGTACTGGTGTTGAGAAACCTGAACGGCACATTCCCGTCCCGAGTGGGGATATCCACATGCAAGCGCTCACATTTCCATTCGACGTACCCTGGCTGCCAACCAGCGGTAATGTGTTTTTAGCGAAAGCATTACACAAGATCATGCCGATCCCAGAAGATCGATACGGAAGAGTAGGAGCTGATTGGTATCTGGTTCACCTGACCAGCCTGATTGGACCGGTTTTCTTTCTGGATAGCCTTGAGGCTTGTTACCGGGTGCATTCTGCGAATTTCTACGAGCGGGGTAGAAATACGTTGAATCTTGAGCATATACGCCAGACGATCGGGTATTGTCAAATTACCACTGATTATTTGCAGAAGTACGCTAAAAAGAATGGACTGGTTGACCAACCCACAGAGATTCTCTCAGTATCTGATATTGCCAACCGGTTGGTTTCTTTGCGATTGTCACCGGAACATCACCCAATCCCCACCGATACCCGCTGGGGATTGGTGAAGATGGGTGTGAGGGCTACGTTCCGCCGCTTTGATGTATCCAACAAGCTAAAAATCCTGTTCTTAAGTTGGTTTATTCTGATGGCTATGGCACCCAAACCTATGGGAGCATCATTGGCCAGATGGTTCTTCTTCCCACAGCAGCGTGGAAGGCTGAACCGATGGCTTGGGAAATTCCATCTCCAACCAAATTCTGATGAGTTAGGGCTTCAACCCTATGAGGATCGAGAATGAAGATCTTGATGGTGACTCCCATGCCCCCTCAACCCCAAGCACCGGGGGCGATCCCGCTTGTGCTGCATGCTGAGCTGACCGGGCTGATTCCGCACCATCAAATCACCCTGGTAACCGTCGCCGGATTGGAACCTGGAGAACAGGAAGCGATCGATAAACTCATCGCGGCGGGGTTGGATGTACATGCAATCCGCCGCATACAACCACAAGGCTGGCAACGTTGGCAGCGTCGTTGGAGCCTGACCCGCACATGGCTGGATGGCAAGCTTCCATGGCGCACAGTGTGGTTCTATGAAGCTGGGCTACAGCACATCCTCGACCATCTACTGGCTGAAAAATCTTACGACCTGATCATCGTCGAAGACAATGCCATGGGTGTCTATTCTTACAAGACGACCACCCCACTCCTGTTTACCGAGCATGAGGTAAGACGCCCGCGCCGGATCGATAAAGCCGGATTGAGGCAGACCGATTTTCTGCACTGGATCTTGAAAGAAATAGACTGGGCTCGCTGGCCCAATTACCAAAGATCAGTCTGGCGGAAGTTCGACCGCATTCAGGCTTTTACCCAGCGTGATGTGGATGCCATTGGTTCTTTAGCACCCGAGATGGCGGAGCGGACCCGGGTTAATCCCTTTGGTATAGAAATCCCGGCTCCATCAGATGATGAAGCCCATGAACCGAATACCATCCTTTTTACCGGTAATTTTACCCACGCACCTAACGTAGATGCAGCCTTATGGTTAGGGCAGGAGATTATGCCCTTTCTTAGGGATAGTTGTCCTGGTATCCATTTGTGGCTGATTGGCATTTACCCTCCACCGGAAGTCAAAACTATGGCGTGTAGCGATATCCACATAACCGGTTCGGTCCCGGAGATTGAACCTTTTTTTGCCAGGGCTGCAGTGGTGGTCGCCCCAGTCCGAATTGGGGGCGGTATGCGTATGAAGGTGCTTCAAGCGATGGCTTTAGGCAAAGCTGTTGTTACAACTTCACGTGGCGCAGATGGACTGGCTGTGGATGGTAACCGGCCACCTGTGATGACAGCCGACGACTCGTTGGGATTTGCTCAAGCCATAGTACGCCTCCTTTCGGATGATAGCTCGCGGCAGGAGCTTGGCAAGCAGGCACGTCTGTATGTAACAGCCAATTTTAGCGCTCAAGCCTATGCCAAACGAATTGAGGTCATCTTTGCCGAGATGCAAGCTGAGCGGGGATGAATATGAATGCAGAACCCCTCATTAGCGTGATCGTTCCATCTTATCAGCGCTGTGCATCCGTAGAGCGTTTGTTGCTGGCACTCAGCCACCAGACTATGCCGGTGGAAAAGTATGAAGTAATCGTTGTCATTGACGGTTCATTGGATGGTACACGCGAAATGGTCGAGCAATATCAATCCCCTTTCAAACTGAGGGGTATCTGGCAACCTAACCAGGGGCGGGCGGCTGCCTGCAACCGCGGTATCAGCGAGGCAGTGGGCACACTGGTTGTAATTCTCGATGATGACATGGAGCCTTCCGCGCAGTTGCTGGAATCCCATTGGAATGCTCACCAGGCTGATCTCCGCTTGGGAGTGCTAGGGGCTGTACCCATCAGGTTGGAACCATCATCACCGCCCGTGATGCAATATATCGGAGCGAAGTTTAACCAACACCTTGAGAAGTTAGCTCATCCGGGATACACCCTTAATCTAAGAGATTTCTATAGTGGGAATTTCTCCATCCGGCGAAGATTTCTCACAGAGGTCGGTCTCTTCGATGATCAGTTCAAAGTCTACGGCAATGAGGACCTGGAATTATCCTGGAAGCTTAGACGAGCCGGCATCCAGCTGGTTTATTGTGCAGAAGCATCAGCATTCCAGCATTACGAAAAAGACTATGCTTCCCTTGCCAGGGATAATATCGCCAAAGGGAAAACTTCCATACTTTTAGCAAAACTACATCCCGAAGTCATTCCGGAGATCAAACTCAGTACTTACAGCCAGGAAAGCAAGAATTGGCGCTTTCTACGCGCTTGTCTGCTTTCTCTGAGCCAGGTTTGGAAGTCTTTACCGAATGTGATCATCTCTTCCATGTCCTGGATAGAAAAACGTCGCCCTACTCATTTACCCTTATATTACCGCCTCTCGCTAGATTATTTTTATTGGCTGGGAGTCAGGAACGCTGAGTCATGACCCAAACAGTTGTCTATTACACCGATAGCAGTAGTTTTGGCGGAGTGGAAAGAGCCATGTTGCAGCATATCGAATGGCTGGACCGGAAGCTCTGGCAGCCTGTGCTGGTCCATCACCCAGGCACAGGTATCTCTGCCTTGCTAGAGGAAGCCGCGTATCTGGATGCCCGGCTGGTGGAAATGCCACCGCTTCCGCTTGGGCTGAGTGGCGCACGAAATGTGCCGTCATTCGTGTCAATGCTGCATGCAGAGCATCCGGCAGTCTTTCACGCTCATCTTTCATGGCCTCTGGCATGCAAATGGGGGCTCGCAGCAGCGTTATATAAACGTGTACCGGCGGTGGTTGCAACCCTGCACCTGTGGGTCGATACGCCTTACTCGCCTGCCTCGAAGCGGCAACAACGCATGATCGCAACCCGATTGGGGAAATATATAACTGTATCCAGGGATATCGCCCTGAAGCTGGAGCACGTATTCAAGGTTCCCAGTTCAAAGCTGCAGGTCATTCATTCATCCGTAGATATCCAACGTTTTGAACATGCAATCAACCTCGCCTCGCCTGCTGAGTTCGGGTTAATTCATGACCGCCCGATTATCTTGACTGTGGCTCGCCTGGACCAACAAAAAGGTATTCCATTCTTGCTCGAGGCAGCTACGCAGGTGCCTGAGGCTGTCTTTGTCATTGTGGGTGAAGGACCAGAGCGAGTTGCTCTAGAGAAGCAAACCCAGGATCTTAGCTTGGAAAACCGTGTCATATTCACTGGCTTCCGTCAGGACGTCCCCGCCTGGCTTGGGCATTGCACTCTATTTGTGTTGCCTTCGCTCTATGAAGGTTTGCCGATTTCGCTACTTGAAGCGATGGCTGCTGGAAAGCCAGTGATTGCCAGCGCCATCCCAGGCAACTTGGAGGCATTGACCCATGCCGAATCAGGATGGCTGGTCCCACCTGGCGACGCCGGTGCTCTGGCAAATGCGATCCGGCTTCTGCTGGCAAACCCAACCCTGGCGCAACAACTGGCTTCTGCAGGTCAATCACGCGTAAAGGCTGAATTCTCCACTCAGGCGATGAACCAGCAAGTCGTGCGGGTGTATAACGAGCTGCTCGATAAAACGCAGGAAGGTAAAAGGCTGCATGCATAATCAAGCAGAGGCTTACCACAACCGGCTACTGCGTCGAGCTGATTGGCGTTTCCTGCTGGAAAATCCTTGGCCAGAAATAAGCATGTGCTTCAATAACGGTCTTTTAGCTCAGGCGGTGCAGGCTGTTTCTCCTCGCCTCATTTCACCGGAAGAAGGGTTGTCAGCTGAGTGCGACCTGGTTGTGGCGACTAATCCAAACAAATCCACCTTGCATAAGGCCTGGCAAGCACTACGAAGCGGTGGAAGTTTTTATAGTGAGTGGTACTACCCATTTACAGGCGGCTCATTGGGGATCCATAAGCGTATGGAAGCCGCGGGATTTACAAACGTGGTATGCTACTGGCCCTGGCCGATCCCAACTTTCTCTCCAGCTCTATTCTGGCTGCCGTTGGAGGCACAAAAATCCGTACAATATTTCCTTTCCACCCGTTCGCGTCCGGTAAACCAGTTGATGCGATTCGGAAGCAGTCTAATGCAATTCTTGTGGAGATTTTTACGGAACAGCCATTTACTGATACCGATCTGTGTGACCGCCTGCAAAGTGGATAAAACAGCCGGAACCACTTCAACAATCGATCCTGAAGTAGAGACATCCGTAATTTGGAGTGATAAAACTACCACAGGCTCTCCAACCCGGTTGGATATCATCATGTGGACCGGTGGGAAACGTTCTATTAATAAAGTGATCCTGTACCTGTTCGCGGCTGGTGAAGCGATACCCCAGCGTATCGTGAAACTTCCACGCACTCCTGAGGCAGTTCCTGCCTTAATCCATGAGGCACATATCTTACAGGCATTACATGCTAGGAAAAGCGAAGCTGCAACCGGCGCTCCCTCAGTTCTCTTCCTGCGTGAGATAAATGGATGGGTCGCCTTAGGTGAGACTACGGTTTTTGGCCAACCATTATATTCAGTCCTTAACTCACAGAATGCACAATCATTGGCAATGAAAGTTACCGATTGGCTGGCAAGCCTGGTGGTGGATGGACCAGGTGCTCCACGCGCGGACTGGTGGGTTCGGTTGGTTGAGCCAGCGCTAAATGACTTTGAGCTAGCCTTCGGACCGGTGTTGGATGATTTCGTGGTACCAAAATGCCGGAAAATCCTGGACCATCTGGGTGACTTGCCTCAGGCATTTGAGCATCGCGATTGTTCTCCCTGGAATCTTCTGGTGACTTCGAGTGGTGGGCTGGCAGTTCTCGATTGGGAATCAGCAGAGCAAAACGGGTTACCAGCCATGGATCTGATATATTTTTTGGTGTACCTGGCCTTTTTTATGGATGGGGCAATGAATAACGAAAATTTTATTGAATCCTATCGCCGTGCGTGTAATCCAACGACCCTGACCGGTCGCCTGCAGGCTGCGTGCCAGCAACGGTATATTGAAAGCATAGGCCTTGATCCAGCGGCGCTACTACCCTTACGATTGCTCACCTGGCTGATCCATTCGCGTTCGGAGGTTCGCCACATGTCGGCCGACGAGGGAGGTTCGCCGCAACTGGCTACACTCCATCGCAGCCTATTCTACCGCCTGGTCCTTGAAGAGTTGGCACAAGAAACCACCCGTGTAAATGCAGGTATTCGATGAGGGCGCGAAGTCTTTGGTTTTCTTCAGAAATTGTGGCTATGCTACTAGCATCGGACCTTGTAAGACGGTCAATCCATTCGAGAATTTGTCATGATTTTCTAAACCTAAACGTACCAACCAGCTCCCAATCCACGAATTATTGTACCAATATTTTGGGGCCATTAAAGCAACATTGTTTTCTTGTTTCAGGCTGATCAGAGTAAGACAATGGATCACGAAGCAAACAAAACTGAAATCATATTTCGCCAGGTTGTGATTAATACCATCAGTAATTATGGTGGCAAAATTGTCACCCTTGGGGTTTGGTTCTTTCTGACACCGTTCATCCTGAACAGGCTCGGGCAAAGTATCTACGGGATGTGGATCATGGTCGGGTCGTTGATCTCCTACGGTTCTTTGCTTGACTTCGGCATTGCTAATGCGATCACGAAATACGTGGCAGAGTTCCAGGCTCGCGGCGAGTCTGAGCAAGCTCGCAGCCTCGTCGCCACCGCTCTCTGGCTGTATACTATCGTTGGTCTGGTTGCGATCCTTCTGGGGGCTATCTTTGCACCAATATTCCCCCATCTATTTAATGTCCCAATCGAACAACACAATACTTTTTCCTGGTTGGTGTTTCTGTCCGGAATAGGGCTGGGCGTATCTTTGCCAGGTGCTGCACCAATCGCGGTGTTACGTGGTCTGCATCGCTTTGATGTGATCAACCTGATCAGCATCACCGGTATGCTGCTTCTTGCAGGATCAACCGTGCTCGTGCTACATTTGGGTGGTGGAGCTATAGGCTTGGTGGCTGTGAATATCCTGGTGAACTATGCTGATGCAGATACCAGCTATCTGGCTTATCCACCGAAATGCACGACAGCTGCATTTCGGCTTTAGGGGTGCCAAACGCAGTCACGTTCGCACGGTTGCAGGATTTAGCTCAGCACTGTTTGTGATCAGTATTGCCGGCCAATTACGGGTAAAAACGGATGAAATCGTGGTGGGGTCATTTCTCTCGGTAAGCAGTGTCACTCCTTACTCCATTGCCCACCGGCTAAGCGATCTTCCTCAGATGCTGACTGACCAATTCATGAAGGTCCTGATGCCTCTATCCTCGAAACTGCATTCAGAGAATGACCAAGGGCGCTTACGTCAGTTATACATCATCAGCACTCGCCTGACTCTGGCCAGTTTTCTACCATTGGGATTGGGTGCTACGATCCTGGCGAAACCATTCCTAACAGCATGGGTCGGGAGTGCCTATGCCCCATATGCCGGATTGGTGCTGTTACTGGTGAGCGCCAGCTTGTTTGACACCCTGATGTGGCCTGCAAATGCCATCCTTCAGGGAATGGCCAGACACAGATTACTGGCAGTCGCAGCCATAGCCTCAGGTTTGATAAACCTGGCCATATCCATTACACTCGTCAGACCGCTTGGGTTGACTGGGGTTGCCCTGGGTACTTTAATCCCGACCACCCTGGAATGTTTGTTGTTCGTGATCCCTTATTCGATGCGTGTGATTGGCATTGATCTACGCACTGCCCTAAAGGAAATATTCCTGCCTGTGATCGCTCCTTCGATCGTGATGGGTATCGTCTTGATTGTAATGCGTAACCTGGTTAATCCCGTTGCGATGATATCCATCCTGGTAGTGGGGGGAGTGGGATTCCTGGTATACGCCACGATCTATCTCAGGATCGGGGCAAGTTCCCAGGAGAGAAATCTAATCCTGGATCTGGTACGTAACACAGTGAAATCAATCCGGCTATATCTGCAACCGAAACATTCGGACATATAAAAATAAAAATTTTATTATTATCCTGGGGGAAAATTTTGATTCACCTGGTATCGTAAATTCAAAATAGAATGAAAACTTAACCTAAAAACCCCTATGGATATCATATATAGAGTGAATAATATTTCTGCTACAAGGAGGGTTCTAGCCACCAATTGCCCTGCCTATGAGGCAAATATGATTTTTTTATGAGACTGCCTAAAATTTCTTGTAATAAAGATTCCTTACAAGCTATTATCTGATAAAATCTTATTGAGAATTTAGCTTTTTTATTGTTAGAGGAAGGCATATGATGATTCGCAACGATTATGGATTAACATTTGACGATGTATTACTAGTTCCTCACCACTCTGCCATCCAAAGTCGAAAAGATGTATCCACCGAAACATGGCTTGTACCCGGAATTCGCCTATCCATTCCCATTGTCTCCTCGAATATGGACACGGTAACCGAAACGCGCATGGCGATTGCCATGGCACATTTGGGGGGAATAGGGATCTTGCACCGCTTCATGACAATTGATCACCAGGCCGATTGTGTGTTACGTGTAAAACGCTCAGAAAGCCTCATCGTAGAGTCACCCCTCACAATTACTCCTGAAGCAACTGTGGAACATGCTCGACTGTACATGGCAGAAGTCGATGTTGGTGGATTAATGGTTGTAGACGAAGAAAATCACCTCTTGGGTATTGTCACCAATCGCGATGTATTACTGGCACCTGATGATGACTTACCTGTCAGCCAGGTAATGACCCCTCGCGAAAAGTTAGTGATCGCTACCCAGGCTGAGACTTTGGAGGAAGCACGTCGAAAACTGTATGAACACCGTATCGAAAAATTGCCAATTGTGGATGTAGATGGTCGCCTGGCAGGACTAATCACCGCTCAGGACATCGTCAAAATTCAGCAACATCCAAATGCCACAAAAGACAGCCGAGGCCGGCTACGTGTTGGGGTTGCGGTAGGAGCTCATCCAGAGGATATTGAGCGCGCTGCCAGTTGTCTTGCAGCAGGCGCTGATGTTCTGGTAGTGGATATTGCCCATGGACATTCTGATCATGTGATCAATATGGTGCGTAATCTAAAACAGCGATTCCATGATGTGCCTATTATTGCTGGCAACATCGCCACAGCACAAGGAGTGAAAGATCTTGCTGAAGCTGGCGCAGATGCAGTCAAAGTTGGGGTGGGTTCTGGTTCGATATGTACAACCCGAATCATAACCGGCTTTGGAATTCCCCAGTTGAGTGCTATTATTGAGTGTGCTGATGCTGGACGAGCATTAAACGTACCAATCATCGCAGATGGCGGTATCCGCAATTCGGGAGATTTGACTAAATCGTTGGCTGCCGGAGCGAGCTCGATCATGATTGGTGGTCTGTTAGCCGGTACAGATGAAAGCCCAGGTGCGACAATCATTCGTGAAGATAGGCGTTATAAAATCGTACGCGGTATGGCTTCATTGTCAGCCAATATTGAAAGACGGATGCTGGGAAAAAGTGAACTGGCGATCGAAGAGTGGGGTGAAGTCGTACCGGAAGGTGTGGAAGCCACCGTACCTTACAAAGGAGCGGCAGCGGATGTTATTTATCAGCTTGTGGGTGGGTTACGCTCAGGGTTAAGTTATGCTGGTGCTTGCTCGATTGAAGAATTATGGCAGGTAGCCGAGTTCATTCGCATCACACCTTCAGGTATGCAAGAGTCACATCCGCACAATGTAGAGTTGATTTAATATTCACTTACAAAAACCTGGCCATCGACTGATAATCTTGCGTCGATCTCTTGATGAGCGAAACCTCACGTCGTCTCATGCAGATATTTTGTTTTCGAGGTGTTAGAAAGACCGGAGGTCTTCGCTAAATCTTAATATCACTTTTTAGGTATATGAACGGGTACACATGGAACTGATAGACGACGAATTTCACCGACGGCATAAATCTTTAAAAGACATTCACGAGCATATCTTCAAGTGTTTGCAGGGTTTTACGTACAGGACTGGATAACTCAGACGCAAATGAGGTTGACTCTGGTTGTATCCCAATCAACAAGACTTCTGCTCCGGTCCCGTCCTGAATCATGACTGTTAAAAACGCTAATCCAGGGTTGCGAGTAAAATTCCCAATCGCCCTTAATCGATCTGCTTCCAAAACAGCAATACAACCCGGTTCCCCTCCCAATTCAATGGCAACAATGATCAAAACCACATCGGGTTGGGCTGCGCGAATAGAACTTAAATAGTTTTCAGGCACCTCACCCGCATTGATTAAAGTTGCCTCTATTCTTCCATGTAATATATCCACTAAATTCGGACCAATAGCATCATCGCCTTGTAATAAATTTCCTACTCCAAGGATGACTGTTCGTTTTCCCCTGAGCTTTTTAGCCAAAGCATCTAACATGTGGTTTTCGATATATTATTATTATTTAATTCACATGGATACCTTCTCGATTTTACACTGCCCAATCCATGATGTCAATTGAAATCACAGTATACTTATCTATGATAACGCAAAGGATCAACCTATGAACGGGAAAGTCCGGTTTATCAATACCATGCGATACGAGCAATCTGATCGACCGCCACTTTTTGAGGACGGTATACGGGAGGATGTACTTCAAACCTGGCGCAATCAAGGATTGGGTAAAAATGTAAAACTTGATTCATTGTTCGCATTTGATAAACGCGAGGAGATCGAAACAAATCTTGATCCCTCTCCCATGCCAACTCGTTGGCCAAAGACCATTGACGGGTTAGCAAAAATCGCTCAACGATTAGATCCGAAAGATCCCAAACGCTTACCTGATAAATGGGAAATAAAAATCAACGAGTGGAAAACTCGTGATTATCCACTGATTCTACGCGTACATAGGGGATATTTTTTATCATTGGGTGTTCACGGATGGCATCGTTTTACAGATGCGATCCAAATCCTGGTAGATGATCCGTCCTTAGTTGACTCTTGGATGAAGGTAAATGCAGAATTTAGTGCCCGGCTGGCAGAAATAATATTGAGTGAGGTGGACGTGGACGCAGTCCTCTTTAGCGAGCCGATTGGAGGAAATCACGGGCCCTTGATCTCCCCTAAAATGTATTCTTCATTTGTTTTGAATAATTACCTGCCAATACTTGAGGTTATAAACCATTTTAAGATACCCACAATTATCTACCGTACATATGCCAATACACGTGCATTATTACCTTTTGTGGTTAAAACGGGATTTAATTGCCTGTGGGCATGCGAGAGTAATCCTCAAGCCATGGACTACGGTGAGATTCGACGTGAGTTTGGTAAGGATTTACGCCTCATCGGTGGAATTGATTCAGATAGCCTTCGACGGAGTCAACAAGATATTTGCAAGGCTGTTATGCAGATAGTCCCTCCGTTATTAGAGAGTGGTGGTTATATTCCCCTTGCGGATGGCAGGGTGCGTGAGGACGTTTCTTTTGAAAATTATGTTTACTATCGTAAATTGCTGGAGTCAGTTACCAGGAAATCCCAATAAATAATCTCATACCAATAAAGCATGGATGCCTGGTTCGATTTTCAAATTTTGGCAGTTTTGATTTTAACCGTCAAAATTTTAGCTCCCCATACAATGAGAAAGATTGTAGTTGCCGCAAGTACAATAGCAGCGCCTGAAGCAATATTCACATAATAAGAAAAATATAATCCAATCACTCCTGAAATCGAAGCAATGACTGCTGCCATGACCATCATAATCGGCAAGCGCTTCGACAACAGATAAGCAGTTGCTGCTGGAGTGATTAACATCGCGACCATTAATGCAATACCTACGGTTTGTAATGAGACAACGATGGTAATAGCAATAAGAATCATTAGCAGGTAATCCAAACCCTTAACTGGCAGTCGCAAGGTGGTCGCAAGGATAGGGTCGAATGAAATTACCATAAATTCCTTATAAAAAGTGACCACTAACAGAATTATCAAACCTCCAAAGATGCTTATCCTTACCAGGTCAGATGAGCCTATTCCCAATACATCCCCAAATAGAAAATGCGTCAGATCATTGGTGTAATTTTGCACACTGGAAATTAAAGCAATCCCTAACGCAAACATACCCGCGAAAATGATCCCAATCGAAGTATCTTCGCGCAACTTCACACTTTTACCAATGGTGCCAATTCCCAGAGAACTTATGATCGCCGCAAGCATCGCCCACCAGAATAAGGGCGTTTTTGCTCCACCACCCACCAGGTAACCGATGGCGATCCCTGGCAGGATTGCATGTGCCAGCGCATCTCCAAAGAAGGCCATGCCGCGTAACACCACATAAGATCCCACAACCGCACATATCGAGCCAACCAAAACCGCTCCGATAAGAGCGCGCACCATAAAAGCGTAATGCCAGGGAAGTAAAATCCAATCAAGCATGTATATGATCCCCTTCTTCGCAACAAGTGTCCTCAATTACCAGTGTTCCATCTTTTGTCGTTATCATCCGCAGATGACTCCCATATGCAAGCGCCAGCTTTTCAGGAACAAAAACATCCTGTCCAAGGCCGATTCCAATGAGACGCTTATTCAGCAGTAAAACCCGATCGAATTTTTCAGACGCCAATTTTAAATCATGCATGGCGATCATCACTGTCACTTTTTTCTGTTTTAATGTCTCAAATATTCGGAAAATATCCTGTTGTGTGTTGTAATCAAGGCCGGTTAATGGCTCATCCATCAAAATTAGCTCTGCTTCTTGTGACAGTGCTTGAGCGATGAATATTCTTTGCTGCTGGCCCCCGGATAGCTCATTAATTTGGCGTTTCGCAAATCCTTCCATTTCAACAAGATTCAGAGAATGATGGACGATTTCCCAATCCCTGGGTGATGGCCAGCGTAATGGGCCCATTTTACCAATTCTACCCATCATTACCACGTCTGCGACGTTCACAGGGAATGACCAATCCACAAGATTCCGTTGGGGCACATACGCAATACATATATGACCTTTCGGCTCATATCCATAGATTTGCACTGATCCCTGAGTTGGCTTGAGTACCCCGGCAATAATTTTGAAAAGGGTGGTTTTCCCTGCCCCATTCGGACCAATCACAGCCAACCGTTCGCTAACATTTACTTCAAAAGAAATCTCAGTTAATGCATCAACATTTCCAAACCTATAACCTAAGTTGGAAACTCTGAGCGTTGGCGTTCCCACATCATGTTCAGGAAATTTGTGGACCAGATAACTTGGACTCTTTAATATACCCATGATTTCTATTTCCTCATTTCAATGCATCTACTATCGCTGCGACATCGTAACGTATAAAGTCTATATAATTATCCGCTACTCCTCCTTTATCAGACAAGGAATGCATATACAATGATACCAAACGGGTTCCTGTATCATCTGCGATTCGCTGAGCAAGGTTGGTATTTACTCCAACGTTGATAAATATAGCTTTAACGCCCATCGAAAGAATTTCATCTTCGATTTGGGCGATGTCTTGTGCTGATGGCTCAGCCAGGGAGCTAAAACCCGGAATGATAGCTCCCACTTGTGAGAAGCCATAACGGTCCGAAAAATAACCGAAGACAAGGTGATCGGTGACTAATTTTTTATTTTTTTCCGGAATGAGTGAAACTTCTAAACGGATCCAGGTATCCAAATCTTTTAATTTTGCCTGGTAGATCTGACCATTTTCCAGATAATAAGGTGCATTCGTTGGATCCGTCTCCGATAACACACGAACAATATTATCCACCCAAATGATGACATTATTGGGATCCATCCAGGTATGTGGATCATCAGTGGGACGCTTGCTGTTCGAATCTTCCTCCATCAGGCTGCGATAGACAATCCCCTGTGATACTTCCACCATTTTGGAAGATTCGCCAACATTCTCCATTAATGGTTTAAGGAATTCCTCTAAACCAACTCCGTTGGCAAATACGATGGTTGCATCAACAATATTTGATGCATCCCTGGGCGTAGGGGCGAAGCTATGTGGGTCAGTCCCCAAAGGTAGTAGTATTTGGACGGAAATTTTATTACCTCCTACCTGCGATACTACATCTCCGACCAGGCTGGTCGTAGCGACAACCCTCAAACCATTAGACTGACCATATACTGATTGATCCTGGCATGAAGTGAGTGCAAAACTCACCAGAAATAAAAACAAAAGCGCTGGTGAGATTCGTTTCGTCAGGAAGAGAAAATTTCTTTTCCACATAGCCAATTACCCGAGAGAAATCTGCATATTCGTATTTTGGCACTCCTTACAAATCCCTATAAGCTGCAACCAATGTTCTCTTACCTGATAACCTGATTTTTCCTCAACACCATGAACAAGCAAATGTAAGTCGTCACCTTCAAAGTAACTTACCCTGCCACAAGAACGGCATACCAATAGATGTTCATGCCCACAAGGCGCAGCAATATAAGAATGACATTTTTCTTTCTGATGTACCCTCTGGATGAGACCAAGCAATTCCAGTTTATCAAGCGTCCGGTAAATACTTGCCAGTCCAAGCGATGGATAGCGTTCGTGGGCCTGGTTGAATATATCCAATGCAGTGAGTGCTCTCTCAGTACGGGTAAGAATTTCAACCACACAACAACGGGGACCAGTTAGCTTATATCCGCTGGATTTTAATTGAGATAACCATTTGTTGGATGAACTAGGAGTTTTATCTTTCATATCGTTATAGTAATGAAAATAGTTATCAAATGATAATAATTATCATTATAGTATCTTTAGGTAAAATGTCAAATTTCCATGTTAAGTAAAAATATCCTCTGTGCAAATATACGCCTTTGTGCTATAGTTAGCCCTTGTGTCGAGCCACTATCACAGTGGCTCGCTTTCCGCCCCTGGTGAGTCGCCAGGCAATATCCAGGAGCAAACCCGAGGAAAGGAGGTTATTCCCATGCGTGAATATGAGCTGGTTTTTATTGTCCATCCAGACCTGGACGATACTGCACTTAAAGATGTGGTAGAAAAAGTCAGTGGTTGGATCACTGAAGCTGGAGGCATTGTTTCCAAAATTGATCTTTGGGGTAAGCGAAAATTGGCATATGCGATCCGTAAGCAAAAAGAAGGTCAATATGTACTTTTTAAAACCCAGATGGATCCAGCATTTGGTTCAACCCTCGAGCGTAATATACGCTTCTTGGAACCAGTGATGCGGTTCTTATTGACTAGTGTTGAGTGATTTTCTCTAAGGAGTCCCAAAAATGAGTCGTGGACTTAATAAAGTTATGATTATTGGTAACCTCGGTCGCGATCCAGAGATGCGTTATACACCATCTGGCAAACCTGTAACTACTTTTAGCGTGGCCACAAGTCGAGCTTGGAACACATCAGAAGGCGAAAAACGCACGGAAACAGAATGGTTCAATGTCGTTGCCTGGAGCAGCCTGGCAGAGATATGCAAACAGTATCTCACCAAAGGGCAGCAGGTATATATTGAAGGCCGGTTACAGACCAGGCATTGGGATGATCAAGAAGGAAATAAACACACCTCAGTTGAAATTGTCGCTAATGAAATGATCATCCTGGGTGAGCGTCGCGAAGCTGGAGAATCGTCATCCGAATCGGAATCAATCGAAGAAGAAGAATTTCCATTCTAGCAATTCGAATAGGATATAACTATACAATTAGATAGCTCTCAAGCAAAAGGAGTTTGTTCTCGTGGATACAAATGAATCATCAACCGATGCACGTGGTGGTGGGAGACGTTTTTATTCAGCACCTCGCGTCTGCCAGTTTTGCACCGATAGAACTGCGAAAATAGATTATAAACAAATCGATACCCTACGTAGATATGTCACCGAGAGTGGCAAGATTCGCCCTCGCCGTCAGTCTGGAGCTTGTGCAAAGCACCAGCGTGAATTAGCTCGCGCAATAAAACGTGCCCGCCACCTGGCGATGCTACCTTTCACTGGAGAAATCTTACGATAACGGTGTGAGACAGATAACAATGGGTGTTATGAAACAATCACGCCCAGAATTCAAAGAGGTAAATTAATGGCAAAAGGACAAAAAGGTCAACTTGTCACCAAGAAACATCTCGCCCGTCAGGAGCGCGAACGACGTCAAAATCGAATAATCCTGATGGTAAGTCTCGCGGTGATCATTGTTGTCGTTGGCTTGATCAGTTACGGAATCATTCAACAGTACATCATTCAACCACAGCAACCAGTCGCCAAGGTTGCTAATGATGTGATAACAACAAAACAATTCCAGACATTCGCCCGATATGAACGCTTGCAAATAATTCAGCAATATCAACAGTACGAGCAGTATGCCCAGCTATTTGGTAACGACCAAAATAGTCTGAGCTATATTCAATCCTATATGACTCAAATCAGCAGCCAACTTGAATCAACCACTCTTGGTCAAAACACTTTGGATTATTTAATTGCGAATCGAATCATTGAGAAAGAAGCGGAAAAGCGTGGAATTACGGTGTCAAATGATGAGATTAGCAAGTCTCTACAGGATTATTTCGGATATTACCCCAATGGCACTCCTACATCCGCTCCGACCAGTATTGTAATACCGACATCAACTTTAAATCCAACCCAGATTGTATTGGTTCCCCCCACAGCGACAGCCTCACCAACTTCAACCAACACGCCTGCACCAACAATCACTATAACCCAGGAAATTTCCAGTCCTACTCCATCTGGCGTTATAACGCCGACCACTCCTGCTCCTACTAGTACTCCTTTACCAACCCCTACCCCATACACTTTGTCGGCGTATGAGAAAGACTTCAAATCCTATATGACGAATATCCATACATTTGCAGGTCTTTCGGAAGCTGATTTCCGTTGGGTCTCTAGAATGCAGCTATTACGGCAAAAAGTATACGACGCGATTACAGCAGATATCACCATCGAACAGGATCAGGTATGGGCTCGACATATCGTGGTAAGTGATCAATCTCAAGCCCAGTCGATTTACGATCAACTAGCTGGTGGTGGCGATTTTGTAGCTATCGCAACTGAAGTGTATTCTGGTACGACGAATACCATTGATCTCGGTTGGTTTGGCACGGGTACGTTGGATGCTAATGCCGAGAAAACTGTTTTCAATCTGCAAATTGGTCAGATAAGTGAGCCAATTCAAACTGTTAGCGGTTGGGAGATATATCAAGTTTTAGGACATGAGATCCGGACTTTGAGTGATTCGCAATTCCAACAGCTGAAACAAACAGAGTTTCAGAATTGGGTGGACCAACAAAAAGCTGCGGAAGATGTACAGACGTTTGATCTATGGAAAACCAGGGTACCTACAAGCCCTACTATTCCACCCACTCAGGCATCTCAATAATCTAATAATCTCCGATAAGCGTAATCAATAGTATGTTGATAAAGAATTCACAGTGTGTAAAGCTATTCTCAGCTAATCGCACTGTGAATTTTTTTATTTCCTGGGGTATACTCATTTAGATGATAATGAACGAGGCAGACATGGATAGAGTCATTATTAAAAATATTCTCGCCCGTGGGATCATAGGTATCCGTGATTGGGAACGCGAAAAACCCCAAGATATTTTAATTAATATTGATTTATATACAAATGTTCGTAAACCTGATGCATGTGACGATATTATTGAATGTATCGATTATAGTAAAGTGACAAAAAGAATTATGAACCATGCTGAAAATGCCAAACGGTTTACACTTGAAGCTCTCGCTGAAGATATTGCTCAATTATGTTTAGAAGATACCAGGGTATTAAAAACAACTGTCCGGGTTGAGAAACCCGGAGCAGTACGTTTTGCAGAATCGGTTGGGGTGGAAATAGAACGTAGTCGTCAGTCAACCTAATTAAAATCGCATTGGTTCGGAACCACGTGAAATATTATCAAAAAATTCCTGCCTTGTAGCCATACTTTTTCGAAAGGCACCATGCACAGCAGAGGTTGTCATTCGTGCGTTATGCTTTTTTACCCCGCGCATCATAGTGCAAAGATGTAAAGCTTCAACGACTACAGCAACCCCTTTTGGTGCTAAGGCATCATTGATAAAATCTGCGATTTGGCGCGTCATACGCTCCTGTACTTGTAAGCGATGTGCGAATACATCGACAATCCGGGGAATTTTTGATAATCCGATCACACGCCCACTGGGTAAATAAGCAACATGTGCCCTACCCATGAACGGTAGCATGTGATGCTCACATAAGCTGTAAAACTCGATATCTCGCACGATAACTATTTCATCATAAGAGACTTCGAAGAGCGCATCATTAACTATTTTATAAGGATCAACTCTGTAACCTGCCAGTAACTCAGTATACATGCTGGCGACACGTTCAGGTGTCCGTTCAAGACCTTTTCGAGCTGGATTTTCACCAAACGCAGCCAACATCTGAGTTACGGCATCTTGGATAGCCGCCAGATCCATATCTTTTGACGGGCGCATCTCATCCATTATATCGTTCGTATTATTTTGCTCACTTGTCATATTGGCTCCAACACATTTAGATATACTGCTTATCTGGTCATTGGGTTATGTAATTAACTCACTCATCGAAGTTCTGTTTCAATCAACCCGTACAATCCATCTCGACGGAGATATAATACGTTCACAGAATTCGTGACAGAGTTAAAAAAGACAAAAAAGTCTTCATGCGATAATAGTTTCATCTGCTCTAGCGCTTCTAGTTCGTCCATCGGTGTTAGGACGAATTTTTTTCTACGCACAATCAATGATCGGTCCTCCTCACCTTCTTCCTCGGTTAATGCTTGAATTACACCTGACGCAGGTATACCATCCCCTCGTCCCTTTTGGCGTTTCCCCTTATACCGTTCCATCTGCCGTTGTAATTTATCTAATGCAGAATCAAGAGCAGTAAAGACATCATCCGAGCGTTCTTCCGCCCTTAATATATAACCTTTACCACGAACAGTAATTTGCGCCACCTGTCGATCGGCAGCACTACGAGCTGATTTGATATAGGCTAGATCTACGCGTGCTTCATCAATATCGCTTAAAAATCGATCCAGTTTTGACACCTTACTCCTGGCATATTCAAGAATCCGATCTGTTACTTCAATATTTCGACCATAAACTTGTACATTGAGCGTCATTGGATAGTCTCCTTTATTTATTTACCCTACCACATGATGTTTCTTCAGTAAGGATCCTAATTATTTAACATCAACCATTTATAATTGGATGCTTCACTTGATATCGATATCTCCATTCGGTGAAAACACTGCGCGGGCAAGTGAAAAACCAAAAACGTTGGATGCTCCTTCATCTACCAGAGCTTTTGCACACGCATTTAAAGTCGCCCCAGAAGTTGCCACATCATCCACCACTAATATGCTTTTCCCTCGCACCAATTCAGTTTTCGCCTTGAATGCACCGGCCATATTTTCTTTTCTTTCGTTAACGGTTAGACCAACCTGTGTCCTGGTTTCACGATTTCTCGATAAAACCTGCGAAGAAAATGGGACCTTCAAGAAAAGGGCGATTGGTCGGGCAAGCAAAGTCGCTTGATTATATCCACGCTCCTTGAAACGGACAAGACCCAAGGGTACCGATGTTATGATATCTAATGACCAATTAAGCTTTGTTATGTTCGTTATCATGGGTTGTGCAAGCGCTTCTCCCAAGCCAACATCCCGCTGATATTTTAGTCGGTGAATAGCTTCTCGGATTGGTCCTGCAAATATTGTGTATGATCGGAGTGATGAATAAAATGGCGGGGACGACTGGCATCTCTGGCAAGGGGTGCTCGTCAGGTTTGGGTTACCACAAATTGGGCAAATAGGAGGCTTGATCTCCATGGTCACTTTAGAGCATTCAGGACACCACCTTGCTCCTTGTAAGCCGCAACCACCACATATGGGGGGATAGATCCAATCTAATACCTCCCATAGTAATTGATAAACCCGATAAGCCAGGTTTACTGGCATATCCTCCATGAAATCGAAAACAGTGATAGAGTTTTTTACAAATGTGAGTCTAATCATCCACCGAGTGGACCTGATTCCCTGTTCTAAGAGAATTAAGAAAGCAGGGGTCATTAGGACGATGCATAGAGCTGGAAAAATGAATAACGCCATCGGAAGGAGCATTTTTATTGGTGCTTTATGTGCTTCTTCCTCTGCAAGTTGACGTCTACGAATTCGCATTTGATCGGCCTGGATACGAAGAACGTGAGCCATACTAACACCCAATTGTTCGCTTTGGATTACCGCGGCTACAAAACTGGACATTTCACTCACACCCAGACGTTCAGCCATATCCCGTAAGGCTTCACGCCGCAATTTCCCTAATTGTATTTCGCGTACCACTCTACCGAATGATCGACCCATTTCGTTGTCCCACTTCTCGAAAACTTTAGACATAGCAGCATCAAATCCAAGCCCCGCCTCCACGCAAATTGTCAATAAATCTAATCCATCAGGCATTGCCTTTCGGATTTCTTTTTGACGCCGATCGATTCTACTTTGTAAGAGCAGGTCGGGTAAATAAAAACCCAGGATTGCAGCAGGCAAACCAAATAAAAAACCTTTTCCATCCATAAAACTATCTGGGGCTGCAATGGAATCAAGGATGATAAATATCGCTCCGAAACGGAAGCCCGAAGAAACGTAGAGCAAATAGTACAGATGGACTTAAGTTACCAGGATTTCCGGCTAATTCTAGCTTCCTCGACATGGAAGAAATCGCGTTTTGAGGGGTAAAACGTATGACAAATTCGCCCATTCTTTTAGCAATGGGTACAATGATTCGTTGTGAAAATGGCTGGGATAATTCAATTTCCTCTAGCGATACTGTCTCCCCACGAGCTGCGTACTCGGCCAGTCTATCTCGCAAAGGATCTGCTCCTTGAGGTGACTTAATTCCGACAATTATTAAGATAATTGCTCCTATGAAGATAACTAGCAGGATAATAATTAAGGGGAAAATTACCATTTTTCTATCTCCTTGATAGAAACACTAAACCTCGATACTGGCGATTTTTTGCATTAAAAAATAACCGATTACGATCATGGTCGCACCAATAATCAAGCGCAGGAATACCAAACATACTCGTAGCAGGATTAAAAAATCGCATCATATACTGTCGGTTTATAAAGTACATGACAATAATCACAGCAACAGGCAATATTGCCAAGAATCGACCCGACATCATCACTTGAGAAGTTAATACACGGATTTCACCTTTTACCCGAACACGTTCTCGAATAGTATGAGAAATCGTATCCAGAATTTCTGCCAGGTTACCGCCCACTTCTCGCTGTACATTAATTGCAGTCACTAATAGATCAAGATCTTTGCTTGGTATTCTGCGAGTTAAATTTTCCAATGCATCATCCATTGGAATTCCTAACTGCATTTCTTGTACAACACGGCGAAATTCTTCAGAAATCGGGGGAGGTAACTCTTTGCTGACAGATTCTAAAGCCTGCATTATGGAATACCCAGCTCGAAGACCATTGACCATCAGGTTGAGCATATCAGCAAGTTGATTGTCGAATCTTATTAATCTCCTACTCTGCTGACGTCGTAAATAAATAGTTGGTGCTAAGAAACCTACAGTTGCACCGATGATTACGCCCGGTATGTTGGCGAATATCTGCACGCTTGTTTCTTCGCCTAACTTTGAGCTACCTCCAAGGAGCCATCCCATTAAACCACCTATCATGGTTAAGACAAGTGTCAATAGAATGTACTCACCGGTTTTCATTTTGATATCGGCACGTGCCAAAGAACGGGTGAGTGATTGCCCCCAAGTGTATCGGGTGGCTTGTTTCCCAACCCATTCACCTATGAATGCTTTTTTAGAGGGAATGGGCACACCCTGGTCATCAAGGTATTCAAGGCGCGCATCCACTAATGAGCGTTCTTCTGTGGCGGTAAATATTAACCCTATTACCAGCAGGATTAAGGCGATGGCACCACCTAAGATCAGAATTGTTGTTGGATTCATGATCGACCTCTATAATACAGAAGGGCGGTATTAATAACGCCTGCGTTCTCCAATTCCAAAAATAGAAGGCGGCAAATGGATCCCCGAGATTTCGATCTTTTCCATAAACTTGGGGCGTAAGCCAGTTGGGCGTAATCTGCCAATGATTTTTCCACTTTCAAAACCAGACTGTTCAAAAACAAATATATCTGTCATGGTTATTATGTCACCTTCCATACCAGATACTTCGGTGATATTAACCACTTTACGCGTTCCATCTCTCATCCGCTCTTGGTGAACTATCAGGTTGATCGCAGAAGAAACCTGCTCGCGAATTGCACGAACCGGTAATTCCATACCTGCCATCATGACCATTGTCTCCAAACGGGCTAATGTATCGCGTGGACTGTTTGAGTGGGCTGTCGTCATTGATCCATCATGCCCTGTGTTCATCGCCTGCAACATATCCAGGGCGGCTTCATCACGGATTTCACCAACAATGATGCGGTCTGGACGCATGCGCAAACAGTTAATTACTAATTGACGGATGGTTACCTCACCATGTCCTTCAATGTTCGGTGGTCGCGACTCTAATGTGACGACATGCTCCTGGCGTAATTGCAGCTCTGCTGCATTTTCCACAGTGATGATCCGTTCATCTTCTGGAATATATTGTGAGAGTATATTGAGCAGGGTAGTTTTTCCAGAGCCGGTACCACCAGAAATAATTACATTAAGCTTGGACTGTACGCATGCTTTAAGAAACTGAAGTGCTTCTTGGGTTATGGTGCCATACTCAATGAGTTGATCAAGAGTGATTGGATTCTTGGCAAACTTTCGCACCGTCAATACGGGGCCAACGAGTGAGATGGGAGGGATGACAGCATTCACACGCGAGCCGTCCGGTAAACGTGCATCAACATATGGGCTAGATTCGTCAATACGCCGTCCAAGTGGGGAGACAATACGATCGATGATGCGCAGGACATGTTCGTCGTTTTCAAAAGCCACCGGTATTCGTGTAATTTTTCCTGCCCGTTCGATGTAGATATTCTTTGCTCCATTCACCATGACTTCTGTGATCGTTTCATCTTCCAGAAGCGGTTGAAGAGGGCCAAAACCTAATATTTCTGCACTAATTTGTTCGAACAAGCGCTGTCTTTCTGGGCGCGAGAGCACAATATTTTCTTCAGCAAGTACCTGTTCAAATAGATCTTGAATCGCACTTCGAACTTCGGTCACCCGAGTAATATCCGTTGATGGATCCAGCTCAGATAACAAACGATTCTGGACTTTGGTTTTTAAATCTGTATAAGCATCTTTCTGTCCACTCACACCAGGTGGAATAACCCGGCGTGATTGGGTTGTGATCAGGTTTGTTTGTCCGATACCCCCCGATGCTTGTCCACTCGGGAGTTGCGTGCTTTTACCTTGTTCAATTCGTCTTAGGAGAGACATTATGAATCCTCCAATTCACCTTGCGATACTTTATTTTTTACCATTACCTTTAATTGATAGGAGCTCATCAGTCTGCGATTCTACCTCAGATATTTTTTTTCTCACCTCTTCAGCGAGCGATAATATCGAGCGTGATAATGGGCGTGATTTGTCGACTAATAAAAATGGTATTCCCCGATTTACTGAAACAATTACTCTTTCCTCAAATGGTATTACGGCAGATATCTCTTGTTTCAGGTTTTCACTCACTTTTTCGGGGGTAATACCAATTCGTTTGTCATATTTATTCATCACAAAGATAATCCGCTTGCGATCGAAACCCAAGGCATCAATCTCATCCAGGAACAACCTGGAATTCTTGATCGATGGAATATCTTGCGTAGTGATCAGGATGAGCAAGTCGCTATTATCGATTGCACTCGCAGTAATACTTGTTAATGAAGAAGCGGTATCCACAATTACGTAGGAAAATATCTGTCTAAGATATCTGAGGACTTTAGAGAATTGTTCACCGGTCACCATATCTGCTTGTTCAGGTTTCATCGGTGCCGCTAATATTTTGATTCCGGATTGTGAGTGTTTTATGGTCACATTGGCGATAATGTCTGGATCTAATTCGTCTGCACGTGGCGTAAGGTCTAGGATACTGATATTTGCCTTGTTCATTGAGGAATACCGCAACATCACCAAACTGTAGATTTCCATCAACAATTACAACCGAGGTATCATCATTATTCAAGCAAACTGCAAGGTTTGTGGCAAGGGTAGTGCAACCCGAGCCTCCTTTTGGGCTGTAGATGGTGATCAATCGACCCCCTGCTCCTGATGTCCCTAATTGGAAAGCTCCACCTTTTCTTGCGCTTTGTGCGCCACCAACCTGAGGAGCTTTTGCCCGCTCCTCATGTGCCATGGCTCCTGCGCGACGAATTGCGGAATTTAACTCATCAATTGAGGGGGGCTTTGTTAGGAAATCTCTCGCACCCGCCAGCATCGCTCGTCGCATGTAGTTGGGATCGTATTGAATAGAAAGGATGATAATTTGCGTAAACGGGACCAGTTTACGAATGATTTCCGTAGCTGCAATCCCATCCATATCTGGCATATTGATGTCCATCAATAGAACATCTGGTTTAACATCCTTGGAAATATCAATCGCCTCGCGACCAGTTCTCGCAACTCCGACCACTTCTACATCGGGTTCAAATTGCAATAGCTTCCTGATGTTCTCCCGTGTCTCAGATACATCATCAACAATCACTACACGAATTTTTTCGGAATCAACCATTCATCAGCTCCAAAATGAATTATTTTTATGGTTGTTCTGTCGGGATATCATTCGGGAGTACAGGCGGTACTAAGGCTGTCACTGCAGGCTGAAAACCATAAGGTAGCTTGACAGGAATTGGAATATTATATTGCTCAAGCAGGTATGAAAGGGTAACAGCTTCCGTGCCCGCAACATTGGCATCCCGTGGATTTCGCAAAACCAGGGTCAATTGAGCACCACCGTAGATGAGATAATTTAATGTAACCGCATCCTGTGGGGAGACTATCAGCGTGAGCACATCTGGTGGAGCAGGAACCGGAGTAGGCGTTGCTTCTGACTGTCGTTGCTGAGCTTGCTCCGAACCAGGCTCGGGTGTTGCAGTTGCAGCCGGTTGAGTTGCCTCTATTGCTGCTTTTTCCGCCGGAGTAAGGAAGTTACCCATTTGTAGTACGATAACATTTTGAATCAAGGTTTGACTCACCAGACGAGGGCGCTGTGGTTCTGAGGGCAAAACGTAGATAGATTGATTCATGCCTGGATCATTTTCTGATCGTCCTTGCTGTGAATTACCTCGAAAAGGTTCTGCAAACAAAGTAGTAAATCCCTGTTCTGCAGTGAGTACGCCTCCCGCTTCAGATATTCCCGTACTGCCAGGTGCGATCACATTACCAGTCCAGTTGGGTAAGATCGTTTGCCAGGCGGGATCCATATCGACAAACAGCATGGTGACAATCACATTGACATGATCTCCTCTTTGGGGAGCATAGGATACACCAGATAGTCTGGTAATTGGAATTGAAACTGCCACCATTCCAGGGGAGATGAACAGCGCGTCATCCGATCCTTGTTCGGTGTCTGGGGAATTTGTGATTAATGCAGATGTAATCACGGTATATGGGTCCATTGTGTAACGAGCCATTTTCCCTGAAACCTGGTTAATATCGGTATACATGATCGGTAATACCAGGTCTGCCTGATAATCGACCAGGTCTAGTTTATCAGCCGTTATGGTCTCACCCCGTTGCACCCGTTGGGTGACCACGACAACTTTCGATGTTGGTATAGGGGTCGATGTAAAAACCGCTGCATTTTCGGTCTCATTTGCCCCTGGTGAGCCTGGAAATATCAAGCCTTTATTATAAATAAGAAATACCAGGGCTATCCCAATCACAATAATTAGTGCCAACAGTAGGAAAATTCTTCCACGGCGCATTTCAGCCTCCCATGATCGATTTTTTCGGAGATGCCATTCGTTTTATCATTTGTCTATCTTGTACATATTCAAATCTAAAGAAACTCGTCCCTATTTTACTAGAGTTTACTGGATAACGCTTTATTATGCCACCCTGATGTTGCATGATTTGGACCAATATTTATTAAAAAAATTGGACCCGGACATACCGGGTCCATGGTTGAGAGAACAAGGTATTTAGGTTCCGCGAGTGCAGCAGCAATCGTGCTGAACACCGTCGAAATCTGGGTGCCGAGCAGGGTGAGAACAACAATGACAACAATCGCTATCAAAACAATAATCAACGCATATTCAACCATACCCTGACCCTTTTCCTTAGGCGAGAACAACATCGCATTCACCTCCTTCCCTTCATGGATTCTCTGGTTTATCCAAAAAATTGGACCCGGACATACCGGGTCCATGGTTGAGAAAACAAAATATTTAGGTTGCTGCGAGTGCAGCAGCAATCTTGCTAAACACCGTCGAAATCTGGGTACCGAGCAGGGTGAGAACAACAATGACAACAATCGCTATCAAAACAATAATCAACGCATATTCAACCATACCTTGACCCTTTTCCTTAGGCGAGAACAACATGGTATTCACCTCCTTTCCCTAGTGGTTCTTTGGTTTTCATCCAAAGTTATCAATATTATATGCAATAATGCCGAAAAAATCAATAGAAAATAGCTTAATAGGACTTAACAATTATGCAAAGGTAACTGCATTTGTTGTCGGGATTTGAAATAAAATATGTGTGCCATGGCCGATCGTGCTTTGAATCTCCATGGTTCCACCCAGCATTTGGACACGATCACGGATTACTTTTAATCCCATACCACCTTTTACAGGCACTTTTTCAACGTCAAAGCCTTTGCCGTTATCTTCTATACCAACACGAAAACCAGTTGTGGATGAGTCCATTTGAAGAATTACCTGAGTCGCCTGGCTATGATGCGCAATATTAGCGAGTAACTCCTGGATAGCACGGAACACCATTACTTCAAGATAAGGTTCAAACCGTTGTTCCATACCGGTGGAGATTAATCGCACTTCAATCCCTGAGTGCTCTTTAAATGTCTCAACGTAACGGTTGATCGTTGGTACTAATCCCAAGTCATCTAACATCATTGGACGTAAATCAAAGATAAAATCGCGCACCTTTTGAAAAGTGGAGGATGCAGACGTTTTAATATCTGCTAATTCTTCCTTTGCTTTTGTTTGATCTACATCGAATAATCGCATTGCGATTTCAGTTTGTAAAATAAAATTTGATAGCGCTTGCGCTGGCCCATCGTGCATTTGACGAGCAAGGCGCCCTCGTTCTGCTTCTTGAGCTTGAATGATCATTTCCACTGTCTTTGCTAAAGTAGATTGATCTTTTATTGAGTCAATCGAGTTAATCTCACCCGTTTCAAGAACCTGATTGACGCGCTCCAAAATACCAAGATAATGTTCGATGTGGGTATGATCACTCTGTAATTTATCTATTTGGCCGCGCATTAAGAATAACCTTTGTTGGGATTCCAATGCAGCATCGTAGGCTACACGAATGTCATCTTTCGATACCGTCTCAAATTGAGATTGAATTTGTTGTAAATGTGCCGAAATCGAGGCATTTCTCTGCTGAAGTTTTGACGTTTCTAGCTGGCTTTGCTCAATCAGCATGATGATTTCTTTCAATTCCTTCTGCGCTTGATCCAGTTCGGATATACAATCCAGTTTGAGCTTCTCCCAAATAGTAAGTTCCTCTTGGCTTTGAGATTTACTGGGTAAATTCATATTCCTAACTCCTCAACGATATCAATTACTTGTCAGACAATTCTAAATCGAGTATAGCACAGGTAAACTTATGCAGCAACAGTCATTAGCCTAACAGTTCTAATAACCTGAAGAAATCTCACTAATGTATAATCTCTAGGTAGATTAGGGATCATCGACTCCCTTAGTTCTACGTACCGAATCATGTCTGTAGCAAAATTGTTTTTATATCATTCTGGCACTGAGTGGATGAATTTTCTTCAATAATACCTCTGGTCCGTTTGTTGCAATTTTTCTGATTGTAATCAAAATGTGTAATTTTTAATGAGGCGAAGATGAAACTTAGCATAATAATCCCTGTTTACAATGAAGAAAATTCCCTGGAAGAAATTGTTGACCGAGTATTTTCGGTCGATGTTGGTAATATTGAGAAAGAAATCATTATCTCGAACGATGGTTCCTCCGATCGCACTTTTGATATCATTCAGAAACTCCATTTAAAATATCCCGGATTAATTTCTTACCATTCTAAAATAAACCTTGGAAAAGGTGCCGCTGTCAGACAAGGAATGGCACTATCCACAGGAGAAATTATTACTATTCAGGATGCAGACCTTGAGCTGGATCCGAACGATTACCCGCACCTGCTCGGTCCCCTGCTCGACCATGACACCAAGATTGTCTTTGGCTCGAGATTCCTTAATTCGAAGATCAATCTTAAAAGAACTTCTCGCATCGCAAATCAAGTTTTAACCATACTTACGAATATACTTTATGGCTGTCACCTAACAGATATGGAAACAGCCTATAAAATGTTCCTACGTGAAACTGTGGAGAATATTCGGCTGCGCTGTGTTCGTTTTGATTTTGAACCAGAAATCACCGCCAAGTTCTTGAAAAGAGGTTATAAAATATTAGAAGTGCCTATCTCTTACCATCCTCGGACAATACAGTCTGGCAAGAAAATTTCATGGATTGATGGGTATGAAGCGATCTATACCCTCGTCAGATGTCGTTTTTTTGATCGACGTTAATACTGTGTTATTGTAAGTACTTTAGGTTACAGATGATATACATGAATCTGCGGTCAGGTAATTCTCCTGCGAGCCATTTTCCAAGCCACGATTTTGCTTATACATGGGTGGAAACATGGGTCGGTATTAATCTATCCAATTTTATTATTAGGGTTCACCTATCCCGATTTAATTTTTCTTATGAAAGTAATAGATTTCTGGTTTATTTGGATGACTCCAGCATTACTTATCCAGTTCTTGTTAGGTCGTTGGCAATATGGAATCCCAAGAAAAAGGCCAATCCTGGTTTCTGAAATTGAATAAAGTTATGACTCAAAATGATCAAACAATAATGCTTGCCAAAACTAAACAGCATGGCCTCAGTCTGGATATCATTTGGGTTTTTGTGATCATTTTTGGATTCCTTTTTTTTACTTCTCTGGTTCCTCTCCCCCCCAATGATTTTTGGTGGCATTTGAAGATTGGCGAATATATTTTCACCAACCATTCATTACCAACAACAAATATGTACGCATGGACTCTACCAGCTGACCAGCCATTTTTTTATGCTGCCTGGCTTGCTGATCTATTATTTTTCATACTTTACCGCTTCGGGGGTCTCGCATTGATAATTACATTGCGAACCATGCTGATTGGGATCACCATTTGGCTCGTTGCGATCGAAACCCACCGGAGAAGCAGCTCCTGGAGAATCACAGCTTTTGTAATTACACCGCTATGTCTGATGATTCTCAATAATTTAATAGTCCGAACACAGATGTGGGCCTGGCTCCCTTTTATTTCCACATATATTATTCTAAAGCGTTACACCGAAGGTAGGCTGAGTTGGCGTTGGCTATTACTTTGCCCGGTAAGTATGATTATTTGGGTAAATGTCCATGGAAGCTTCATATTGGGATTGATCCTTCCTGGGGCATTCATCCTTGGCGAAGCAATCAATAGGTTCGTAAACAAAGCGAATGCATTATCCTGGCGTCAAATCGGATGGATAGGAGGCTCAGGCATACTTACCGGAATATCAATTTTGATTAACCCTCGCTTTGTGGGTATTATCGATTATACGATCAACCTGCTCACCGACCCTCCCAGTCAACAGCTGATTGAAGAATGGCAATCACCAACACCTGAGGGTCTTGCAAATATATTCTTCTTCATAAGCATACTTATATTCATAATCCTTCTGGCATATTCAAAATATAGGACTCACCCCCACTGAGATCATTCTTATCGTTGGATTTTTATGGCTGGCATGGTCAGGTCAGCGTTATGTGATTTGGTACGGGACAATCTCCACACCCATTCTGGGAAGGCTGATTAAAGATTTACCCATAAAGACATTATCGTTAGTTCCTCAAAAGAACTGGCTGAATCTTGCCCTGGCAGTTTTATTATTTATCCCGGTCATTCTTGTACAACCCTGGTTCGTTGAGCGAATTCCCTTGCCAGATACATACTGGCAGCAAGTATTGCGGAATTCAACCGCAGGTCCTCTAATCGGAGTCGATACCCCAGTGGCAGCAGCTGAATACCTAAAATCTAATCCCGGTGGTCATTTGTTCAATGAAATGGGTTACGGTAGCTATCTGATATGGGCTGCGCCGGAGCAAGGTGTGTTTGTAGATCCACGGGTGGAGCTTTTCCCGTATGACCAGTGGATGGATTATATCCATATTAATAATGGCACTAATTATAATGAAATCTTGGCGAAGTATGGAGTCGATAGGATATTATTGGATAAAAAATTGCAACCAGAACTTGCAGCAGTGATTGTCGAGGACAATTCATGGAAGTTAGAATATGAGGATCAATATTCTCAAATCTGGTCCAAAATCATCTCCCCTTAAATAAACCGCTATTTTAAAAATGACTTCTACGATATAAAGACTTTTCGTTCGAATAATAAAATTAGATTTATAGACCTGTTATCGATGCTGAATGATGTCAAGTATTTTTCGGAAGATTTATAAACCTATAACAATTCTAGATATTTGTGCATTTCACTGAAAATAATTTGGATATTCTCTTTTCAATACAAAAGAAAGTGGAGAATAAATAAATGACTTGGTGGATGAGTTTTAACCGGATCTTGACTTCGAAGCGCCTCACTTATGCCTGGGTAACCGGGGCAGCATTGTGGTTTGGGTGGCTGCTCAGCTGCCTGCTTGGTCCTGGAAATATGGATCTAGCTGGACATGTAGTCGGAACCGACTATATTACGATTTATGCATCCGGGGTAGCACTACGCCATGGACAAAGCGCAAATCTATATAACTTTGAGTATCAAAATCAGCTCGAACAATCCATTGCTGGTCCTGAGTTGACGACATTCAATGCATTCGTTACTCCACCATTCCTTGCCTGGCTTTTTGTGCCCTTTGCTGTTTTGCCTTATATTTGGAGTTTTGTTGCTTGGAGTTTGCTCAGCGCTTTGTTATTATGGGCAAGCCTAAAGTTATTATCCACTAAACAACCCATAAAAGTATTACTATTCTCACTTAGCTGGTTTCCAGTTTTTGCCGCAATCAGTTTTGGGGAAAATAGCCTGCTCAGCTTATTTTTACTTTGTCTCAGCTATTGGTTGTGGCGGAAAGAGAAACATCTTTTAGCAGGCTTGGCTTGCAGCATGCTTTTGTATAAACCTCAGCTGGTCTTAGGGTTAGGCTTACTCTGGTTGTTGGAATGGCGTAGCAGCTGGAAGTCACTCCTCGGATTGTCGCTGGGAGGAGTTACACTGGCGGGTTTAAGTTTCTTGCTAATGCCTGAGGCAAGTCTGGCGTATCTCAATCTTGCCCGTAGCGTCCTGCCAAGATTGATGTACGTTGATCAATTTCCTTTATGGCACCTTCACTCCTTGCGTGGGTTTTGGATTCTACTGTTTCCCGGGCAGATTGAGCTAGCCGAGATTTTATCATTACTGCTTTCAGTGGCAGGAATCGGAGTTTATTTTCTATTCTGGCGTAAGAATCGTAAGGAACCAAATCTAATCTTTGCAGCCGCAATCTGCTTGACGGTTTGGATCACCCCACATGCCATGATCTACGATTGGAGTATCTTGCTTATCTCTGCTGTCTTATTCTGGCAGGCACGTCCTGAGTTACAGAATCTTTGGAAACCATTGTATGCGTTGGTATGGTTGGCAACTTTACTCAGTGGACCATTCACCTATGCGCAATTACAGGTCCTCCCTCTCGCAGTCCAAATCAGTCTTCCTGTGCTCCTTTGGGTATTTATCACAGCTTATAAAAATTTAAATTTAGGAATTAAACCAACGGAACAAACTAGCACAAGTTTTAGCTCTGAATAACAACAAAATAACAGATGGATCTTAAAAAAATAGCACAAGTTTAGCTCTGAATAACAACAAAAAAAAGACGGATCTTACTAACAGATCATCTGCGGGTAAATACAGTTAACTAATAGATCATCTACGGGTAAATATGGTCGCAGAATTATCTTCGTATAATAAATTCCACTCTCCTGATTCCTCGACTGCCTGGATCAGATTCGGTTGCTCCATCGGACTCAGCATCAGCGTATTCACTCCATATTCCCTCAACATTAATCCCCAATCACTGGTCGCATTGCTAATCTTCAGGTAATCCATCCAAACTTTCTCGGGGAACAGCTCAATACGTGAGTCTACGAAGACCTGGTATTGCGGATATGCCGCCCAAATTAGGTAACTGCCAAAAGAAATGGCATTAAATGCCTGGCCTGGTGGATGTTGCTCGAGTAAAAACTGGGTCGCCTGAATCGGTGTCTCTGCAGAAATCAAACCAGCTTTTGCTTGCGGGAATGGCAATGCGTTCTTAAACCAGGGAAGAGAAATCAAACCCATAGCAATCACCACAAGGAAAAATATCACATTTAAAATTCGAGAGCCTTGTGTTGTTTTGTTCTGCTGAATTGGTTTTCGTAATTGATCAACAATGGATCCAATATGCTCAGCGAGGATGGGTGCCATCACCAATCCAAACCATACAATTCCACGCGAGGTCTTCAAACCGAGTATCCCAAAGACAAGAAAAGTGATCACCTGAAAGAAATTTGGTCGTTGTGGTGAGACTGCCAAGACTACCGCGCATACCATCAATCCGATTAAGAAAAATGTTCCCATGAGAGAGTTAAAAGTCGGAGGTGCCCACTCTGTGACAAGATTTTGTACTGCATTGTTGCTGGTAAGCGTCCGGAGGTAATCGATTATCCCTACCCCTCGTGGATTAATCAGGCATGTTATCGTTGTGATTCCAAAAATAATACCTGGTACAAAAATCAATTTTTTTACATCAGGATGTTCACCAGTGACTTTTTGTTTGATCGCATCCCAGAGTTGTTGACCAAGCCAGATTCCGACTAAGACCAATCCTATTAAAAATGTACCATGGCTATTCACCCAAACAAGCATGCCTAAAGGGAAAATAACCAGCCAACCCCCTTGGCTGGTCTTTTTATACATATATATTGCCAATAAAAACGAACTTGCTAATAAAAATGTAACCCCCTGGGGTCTGACATTCCAATCATTTAAGCCGAGTGCTGCAGCAAATAACACACCAAATGCAGCTATTCGCCAGCTTTTCGAAGTTTGTTTGCATATCCAAAAGATAATACCATATGCAGTGGTGATCATCAGGCTATGAATAAATATTACCAGGGCTGCACCACCAAAATTGTATATTCCGTATAAAAGGGTTTCCATCAGCCAATAAGTCTGATATGAAGGGTAAGGCTGCCCATTTGCTGTATAGGAGTAGATATCAGTTGTAGGTATTTTCCCACTCGTTAGAATTTCGCGACCGATCGTGATGTGCCACCAAAAATCATGAGGTCGAATAGGATGAGTGTTGACAAATACAAAGATTCCAACCAATGCAACGAGACCCCACAAATGTTCTATGGTTAGTTTGAATTTAATGGGTCTCACCAAATCTCAGCTCCTCTATTAACAATCGCTGGGGCTTGATCCCCCACCAGCGAACCCAATAAAGTCCGATAAGTAGGATCATCGGAAGCGGAATAATTAGATTTAATTGCATTCCCGGTTGAAGGCCTGTCACGTCAAGATAAAATAATCCCCATTCCCATACAAACAGGACAATCGTAATGAATACAGCTACCCATTGACCTCCCATTGGCCAACGCTCTGTGAGCATGGTTGATATCAGAATGAGAGGCAAGATCAGCCCCATAAAATTCCCGGGAATTGTTGGGATTCCAATCCATTGGCTGATTACCATGGTCAGACATGCTGTCCATACAAACCAACGAAAATCCTTACGCATGGCAAACCACCACTCAGCGAGCAGGATTACACCTGATAGCCCGGTAACCAACCAGCCGAGTTGTCTGCCTAGGCCTGGCCATAAATCTCTGAATAATAACCCGGGGTTACCTGGAGGAAAGTTTGATGGGTAGCTGTATAAAATTCGCAAATATTGCATTATCCAGTCTGGTACAAGAAATAAGCCAATGATAGATAAAAATATCAATGTTATAAGAAACCAAATCGCTAACAATCTTTTCCTATGAGATGCTGCCCAAAGAAGAACGAAAACAATGACAAGCAAAACCATTTGCGGCTGAACAGCTGCCAATGCAAGGAATATACCTCCGATTTCATTCCAGTTATTTCGGATCATCAGGAAAGCCAAGACCATAAATAATGATGCCCATAGGGATAAGCCTCCGTCCAACCATGGGACGACAATGTGATAGCTGAATATGGTTACTAACATAAATACTAAAAATGAATACCATGCAGGTCTCCAGGTGGTTATTTTAAGACCAATAAGTATGATTAAGAAAATCGCCATGAGCTGCGCTGTGAGCCAAAGTGCATGGGCTAATGTGTAATTTCCGATTAATGCAAATGGAATAACGATAATTGCAGAATATAATGGAGAAGTGTATCGAGCAGGATTTCCTTTAGCAAAACTATTCTCGTATTTAATGGTTTCTTGAATTTTTGCGGTGACCAAATCGCCATAAGGACTATTTCCGTCAGTAACTAAGGAGCGTATACTTATCCATTGAACTGAAAAACCTTCTCCACTGATATCATTTTCTGCGAAATGATAGATTCCCCACACTAATCCGATAACTAGACCTACGGATATCAATAAACCAAGAACAGGTGTCAGTAAACGTGATTGGTTCAATACCCCTCCGCGGATTGTTCGAGTATACCATGTCGACAATTGGTATTTGCATTATTGTAAGTTATTCATCTATCACTTTTTTTTAATCGGAAATTAAGTTATTATTAGGTAGGTTCTCCATAATCAGAAGAACCTTTGGAGGAAAAAATGTCAACGAATCAACATTTGCCTGGCAAATTATGGCGGTTGTTTTCAATAATGATCTGTGTCATTATGATTTTTAGTTTTATCACTCCAATTAGTGCGATAACTGTAGTTGCCTCTTCTGGTCCACAGCTTAATTACCCTGGAAATTACGCTAATACGACAACTACCACCGACCCACCTTTAGGTGTTCCTTCATTCTCCTGGTACGCGGTTGAGGGAGCAACGATGTATCGCCTGCAATTGGATAGTGAGATTGGCTTCAATGAACCAATTCTTCTGGATATAACTACGCCAAATACATCTTTCACTCCCATATCCATGAGCCAACAATTATTTGCCGATGGCGATTGGTTTTGGCGAGTTAGGGTTGATTCGCCCGCCCCAGTGAGTGATTGGAGTGAGATCAGGCAATTCAACAAAACCTGGGGGACTGAAGCTAATAAACCCGCACTTTTAGAACCAGGTGATGGAGCAACGCTCGCATTTTTTGACAACCCGGTTTTTTCCTGGTCCCGAGTAATGGGTGCAGCAAAATATCGTTTTCAGATCGCACTCTCTCCGGATGGGTTTAACTCCCCAATTCTGACCTACGATACCCTGGCATCCACCACCCAACCGCCGAACAGGTTAGCCAATGCAACATACTACTGGCGCGTGATTCCAATGGATAAAGCTGACCATCTGGGAACTACCAGTGAGGTATACTCTTTTGATTTAAAGTATGGAACATTCGCTACCCACCAGGTTCCGGTCATGATTGAACCGCTCGACTTAAACGATCCCCTGTATGAACCTCCTACATTTACTCCCACATTTAAATGGACAGCAATCGAAGGAGCAGAGCATTATCGTCTCGAGTACACTTCAAATGAAACCTGTGATTATAGCGAGGGTGTAGGGATTGACACCCGCATGACATCATATACTCCTACGGATACGTTTCCTAATGATAAGCAGTATTGTTGGCACGTGCGAGCAGAATCAGGTACGACTGTAGGTGAATGGAGTACCACATGGCGTTTCCAGAAGCAGTGGTACCTTCAACCTAAACTGCTGACACCGACTAACCTTTATGAAACCGGTTTATATCCCACATTCAGCTGGACACCTGTCCCAGGCGCGTCAAGTTACTTTATTCAAATTGCCAGCAATCAAAGTTTTGTCAAAGATGGATGTTACGAAGAATACACAACTGCAAATACCACTTTTTCCCATCAAAGAAAATATTGCGGTACTCTTCATTACTATTGGAAAGTTACTCCTATCGATGGGGGCGATGAAATAGGCAGAACCAGCAATGTCGCTGAATATCAGACCTACTATACTTCCACTGCGCCAATTCTGGTTTATCCTCTATATTACTATCTCCCGAATGACCCAACCTTGTATGAAGATAACACGATGAACCCTGTGGAAGATCGAACTGTAGCCTACCCGATCTTCATGTGGCACAGGGTGATGATTCCCTCACCTGATGGCGGTGTTTATGCGAAAGCTTACCGCATTGAGGTGGATGATTCCTCGTACTTTTTTAATCCGGAATGGGTTTATGAGACTGAAAACACGATTGCGACCCCAACCTCTAATGTTTTTGATCCAATTGATGGTCTGGTTTATCACTGGCGCGTTTGTCCATTAACATCGATGGGGGGAGTTTGCGAGATAAATCCGATTACTGGGCAGGAATGGTGGAGTCAGGCCTGGAAAGCTCGTTTTGACGATCGACCCGAAGCAAATTTAGTATTGGAATCAACAATTGAAAATGTACCTTTGCTATTACGGCCTGCTCTTGGGCACGAATCGATCGAATCAACTCCATTCCTTGAATGGTGGCCGATGGAAGGAGCAACGCAGTATCAGATCGAGATTGATCGAGATCCATACTTCTCAACGGTAGAAATTTCAAATACCGCGACCGTTGATTTTCCCGCATACGCCCCCTGGTACAGTATCGCACAACGGAGTCTCGGACGAACTGATTTTGGAACCTTTTATTGGCATGTAAGAGGATTGGTCGGAGCAGAATGGTCAGGTTGGAGTGATACCTGGCGCTTCCAGATCGCATCCCAAAGTGAGTGGCGCTATGACCGATATCTTGGGAACATAGATAATAAATTACTGATAGGTGATGACATACTTGGTGATACCCCAGATACCTATGACCTGAGCAGTTTATACGCTGCCCAATCAGGAGGATATAGTGGTCTGCCTGGATATTGGTTTTTGGGCTTCAATGCAAATTTAGATGCTACCGATAAAACCTTTGTGATTTACATTGATCAAGACCATATAGATGGCTCAGGGGCTACTGTAGCACCTGCGCATCCAGATCCATCAGTTCCTTCATTTTCTTCGATAACAACAATTCCAGCCCACCAGCCTGAATATGTTATCTACGTAGATTTGATAAGCGGGACGATCGATGCGAATAATACCTGGGTTTTCGCTTGGGATGGTAACAGCTGGGGAGATGGACAGAAGTTATCTCTTATCGGAGGTTATGCTTATAGCAACGAAAATTATGTTGAGCTTCAACTATGGAATGCCAGTATCGGAATGCAAGAAACGACAGGTAGTGCGTCCGTGATGCTTGTTAGTGTTGACCGAAACTCTGGCATTGTATATGACTCTGTTCCTTCCGATCCAAATGTGCCTGGCAGCATCGAACTGAGCCGCTTCAGTGCAGTATCCGACCGAATGAACCTCATCTTTCCACCCAACACAGTGACTGGAGATCCGACTACCATCCCCTCCATGCTCCCGTTTTATTGGGATTGGCCAACGGGGAGTTTCCCCTCCAATCCATTCGCTGGCAGTGTTTTTGAGGTCCACCTGGATCCTACTTACACAAATCGAAAGGCGATACTAGAGATAAAATCTGACGCAAACCATTTTAGTCAGAATAATAGTTCACTCGTAAATGATGTTGTTGGTGATAACATCTATTACTGGCGCGTAAGGCCGAGATATTGGATTAATGGCTATCAAGAGGCATTCGGCACATGGTCGGGGGGCTGGAGCTTTCGCAGGAGGGGGTTCTTCGCTCAGAACCTGGAAACAACAGTTATCACTACAACACCTTCTATAAATTGGGAACTGGCTGCTGGAACGTTAATAACTACCACACCCACTTTTAGCTGGGATATGGTTGAGGGGGCTGATTCCTATCGCTTGCAGGTATCGACTGATCCTAATTTTGGTTCTACGATGATCAACATCACCACTCCGATGAATTCGTACACACCACAAGATAGCTTGCCTATTGCTGATTATTACTGGCGGGTATTTACCTATCGGTACCCCAATATCGAGAACTCCTGGTCAGAAGTCCTCACATCCACCGTCAGCCTGCCCACACCCTATGGGCTTACGCTTTCTAATGATCTTGAAAATGATGGGATCGTTTCCGAGAGTCCATCGTTCTGTTGGAAATCAATGAAAGGTTATGACGAAGATGATAACCTGGTGTTGACAGCCTGGAAATATCGCCTGCAGGTCAGTCGGGATGAAAACTTTAGCAATATTTATGACTCGATCGATACCAACAATAACTGCTGGACACCCACCATGGGATATGCAGATGGGACATATTACTGGCACATCGCAATGATTGATGGAAACAGCAGGGTTGGTCCGTATAGCAATCCTGCAGCTACATTTGTCAAACAATATCCAGTGACCAACCTGATCAGCCCAATCAGTGGAAAAATTCCAAGCACACCTACATTTATCTGGGAGCCTGTCGCTGGTGCAGCCAATTATCGTTTCGAAGTATCCATCTTTGACACGTTTTCGCCTTTATATGATACGACTGAAACGATCAATACGCACTTCACTCCCACAAAAATGTACACTACTGGCCAGGTATACTATTGGCGAGTTGCCATACGAGACTACAATGGGAATCAGGGTCCTTTCACTGATGCGGTCATCCTCATCGGTGGAAATCGTTTCTACTTGCCGGTTATCGCGAGATAACTACAGTCCGATAGATGCGGGGACAAAATTCGTCCCCGCATCTTCTTTATTTACAGTGTGGGGGGTGATTCGTAATGTTGTTGTAGCTGGTCAGGAGGTACCCCACGCGTTTCGATTCGCTTGGCTTGCCCGATGCCAGCCCATGCACCACCGGATAAATGTGGAATCGTATCTATCGTGAAACCCATGAGTTGTGCACAAATAATATCTACTGCAAGTGGGTCGCAACCAGCTGCCAGCAATCCATGCTGAACAGGTTTTCCAAATAAAGGTCCGTTTCCTTCCATCCCGACAATTCCATCAATGACGGATACTACAGGCGGTAATGACTGGTATAGTCCCAGTATTACGGGATTGATGCCATTCATGTGAATAATGTTCTTAGGCCATCCATACCGAGAACCAGGAATTATCCCTAAAAGGTTTTTTAAACTCAGAGTCACTCCTGCCCAATGATGAGCCTTTAATTTCGGAACGGAGAGTATAAAATCCGCTTCACTTGCATGTCGCGGTAACCATAACTTGTCTGTATTTCGTATCCATCCATCACGTGCTTTTACCTGTACGAGTTCATCATAATTAAGATCTATGAATTCAATCCCTCGTGAGTCCAATTCTTGCGACAATCCACTGCTCTTTACTACTGAATAGGTGTCACGCCTGAAAGCAGATCCATCCCCGACGACTACTTTACCAACCTCCATTTCTGTTAGCAGATCAAGGATTGCACCCACTACCTTTGGTGAAGTAGTTGCCAGGTTGTCATCGATTTGATCCAACAAGTTTGCTTTGACCAGAATATTCTTCCCTTGTACATTCGGCATTTCTGAGATGGACCAAAGATTTCGTAGCTTTGAAACGAGGTCATCATCGTATGAATTGCATTTCTCCAATCCGACGATCGCTGCTGGCTTAATTCTTTGTAACCCTCCCCGTAAATTCCAGCGTATGAAATTCAACGTCCCCAATCCTGCTGTCTGATGCTGGATGTAAACCATTCCAGCGCCAATTCCACCAAGGAGTGCTAATCGAATAAATGATCGGCGGCTAACAATCGGCTTTGGCATTTACATGAATCCTCTTAACGCCAACATCGCCCAGCTGGTAAAAAATGGGTTATCTTTCCAACTCCCATCCAGGTTTTGGCTTTCTTTTAAAGACGTATACAACACTTCATCATTTTCACCCAGTATCCTGAGCGCAAGCAATCCACTGGATTGAGACAAAATACTTGGGTCTCGTTGTAAGTCCTGGCGAAGGGCATCTAAATCTCTGGTCTGTATTTCCTTGGGTGCAATCCGTGCGAGGGCCATTAACACTAAAACCGTTGGATATGTCCGTGTAAGGACAATGGTGTCTAACGGACTGGCATTACCATTTCCCCATCCTCCATTCGGGGTTCTATTCTCCAGAAAATAGTCAAGTGCAGCACCAATCCTTTTAGATGCTAACTCTGAATGGCTTAAACCCTCTAAGGCTAAAACCGCTAACGCAGTTGGCTCGATCCAACATCCCTGGTCTGGTAACCAGGGCCAGGTCAGTGCTACCGGGTAATCCCTGCCTTGCACCTCAGATGTTTGGAATTCCTCACGTGTGATTTCGTATGTCCCAACATAGGATAACCACTCGATTGCCTTGGTGATTGATGCACCGATTTGGTTTGAATATTTCAACGCAATCAACGCCCAGGCAGTATGCCACCCGCTTTCCAGGTCATCTCCATTGATTCCCCATCCCCCATCCTTATTTTGACTGCCCAACAGCCAGGATATTCCTCTTTGAAAGGATTTTTCTGCTCCAGGTTCATCTCGGATCGCCAGTAATGCCACGGCAGTTGGTTCGACCACAGGTTTATCTCCCTTATGGTATCCCCAACCCCCAAGTTCGTGTTGTGCAGAGATCAAGTAGTTTAACGCTGACTGCATAGGTCTATTTTAATATAAAACCAGCGAGTTTGTGCTCGCTGGCTAGTTTCCAGAAAATCAGCCTAAATATTCACGCAACCTGCGACGGATGGCAGGGTGGCGCAGCCGGCTGAGTGCTTGCGCTTCGATTTGCCGAACACGCTCGCGGGTGACCCCCATCTTCCGTCCCACTTCTTCCAAGGTGTAAGCCTGTCCATCCAACAACCCATAACGCAGTTGTAAGATACGCACCTCACGTGGAGGTAACCCATTCAGCACAATATCCAGGTGTTCGCGTAATAGATTGTAGGTGGCAGTCTCGTCAGGTGCAGGGACTTCCTCGTCTTGAATGAAATCTCCCAGAACTGAATCTTCTTCATCATCGGTTGGGGTTTCCAAAGACAGTGGCCGCCTGGCGACCTGGATCATATTTTCTACCTTTTGGGGTGTGACCTCTAGCGCTACCGCCAGCTCATCTACAGATGGATCACGCCCCAGGCGTTGGGTGAGTTGGTGCTGCACCCTTAGCAATTTGTTGATTTGATCACCCATATGCACAGGCACACGGATTGTGCGTCCCTGGTCTGCAATGGCGCGTGTCACTGCCTGCCGGATCCACCATGTGGCATAGGTACTGAACTTGTGACCGCGACGGTAATCAAATTTCTTGGCTGCTCGAATTAAACCGATATTACCTTCTTGAATCAGGTCCAGGAACGGGACACCCCGTCCCATATATTTCTTGGCAACGCTAATCACAAGCCGTGAATTTGCCGTGATCAGATGTTCACGAGCCAACCAACCGTCTTCAATACTTAACTGAAGCTCAGCCCGCTTTCGTAAGCTTACGTTTCCTTTTGCCAATTCCTCCCGCGCCAGCCTACCACGTTCGATGCGTTGTGCAAGCTGAACCTCCTCTTCAGCTGTTAATAGTGGAACTCGACCCACCTCTTTCAAGTACAGCCCAATCGTATCATCGGTGTCAATATTCGCCAGATAATTATCATCAACAACGACTGCACGATGGGTTTCCTCTTCCACTTCCTCTTCTTCGACTGCGGTCAATTCATCTTCAGTTGGAGCTCCTGTTGTGACGTCATCAACGTACGGTATCCCAGCGCTGATTAACGCGGCAAATGCTTCTTCAAGCTGGTCAACATCCGTTTCAGCTTCTGGAAAGAAGCTCAGGATATCATCAATGGTGACAAAGGATTTTTGTCTGCCCAATTCAATTAACCTGGCAAGGGCAGGGTGTTCATCTTCTCGATTTGCTATTGCATTTATCAACTCTTCATCAATCATTTTCACTCTCTAACCGGGTCAGTCCCGGGATAGGATAGCCCTCTGTTCGTATTCAGAATACACTTTTTTTCAACGAAAATCAAGTACCAATTCGTATGACTTTTTACCATAACACTCTTAAGGAGTTGGAGTTACTTGGTTTCCAACATCAGTCGCTGAAGCAGATTCGGTGGATATTACTTCAGGAGTTGGAGTTGGTAACAGGGGTGGATTGGTTAACAATTTTACGATATCATCCATCACCAGTTTATCAATAATGACTACCGGACCAGTACCAACCCGGCAATAATATCCACTCCCGATTGGAGTTGGAGAGCCAACATACGTAATCAATTGTGCTCCATCCAAAGTCGTCATGGTAATAGTGTAGGTTGGAGTAACTAGTCCGATCGATTCAAGGGGTGGTGTATCGGTTAAGGTCTCCTGAGCTTGCAACGCGAATAATTGACCGCTGATTGATTCAATCTGAAAGGAATCTGCTTTTTCCACGGGTATATCTGCAATCGCCCATTGATCGGTCGAGGAATCTCGGTAAACCTCAATCTGGTTCCCAGATGAATCTGCAATTTTTATATGATTAACCTCCGTGCCATCAAGCGCGTATAGGTCGCTCAATGGTACGGTTGGCGTGACAGTAGCTATATTATCCGCTTTATCCTTCTGGTAACGTTGAAACAACCAGGCGAACCCAATCAGCACTACCAATATGAGTAATAGGATCCATGTAGAACGTCGCAGCATAATGATTTATCCTTGCCTCCTGCGAACGATCCAAGAACTGACTCCCGCCACGATGACTAAACCCGGTATTACCACTAACGAGCCCAACAAAATCAATCCCATGGTATAGGGTTGAGGTTGGACAAGAGTTCGAGTCACGGTTTCTTTGGGAGTCAGGCTGATCAGGTTTTCTTCCTTAGCAGCCCAGTCGATGGAATTTATGATCATGTCACTGTTTCCGTAAAAACTATAATAAGCATTCGTAGCAAAATCTGAATCCCCATATACGACCAAACGGGCATTGTTACTTGTACCTTCAGCGACCACACCCAGGGAAACTGGTCCGCTTAAATCTGAACCTTGATCTAACTGCATACTATTATTCTGTACCGAGGTTAGGTCGGTTTCTCCCCATGATTGGTCAACGGTAAGGATCAATTTTGTCTTGTTATAGTCAGTACCCACAGCATCATCCGTATTCACGCTCCTGGCATACTGGAAACCTGTGCCCATGGTGCTCATTTTTTGGGTGATAACATGTGTGGCATATTGGTATCCAATCGCGAAATATGGATTCTGAAATGCCTGATAACCATATACATCGATGACAACATCATTACCTAATAGGATCCCATAGTTATTTGCCAGGTAATTTGCTAATGGATCAACTGTATCCCCAAACTGAGTATCAATGGTGGGATCTTCCATAACAATCACTGAGCCGCCATTTTTTATATAGCTATCCAGCTGAGTCACCTCTGAATCGGATAACGGTTTCTTTGGACCATCGACGACAACCACACTTGCATCTTGTGGGATCTGGAGGGTGGCTAATAAATTTAGCGTTGAAACTTTATAATTCTTCCCTTCCAAAGATGTTTTCAATTCTGTAAAGGATTGGTCACTTCCACCCTCAATAGGAAACTCTCCATGACCTGTCAAAAAATAAATCACATGAGCACCGGGGTTCATTAATCTGACCATTGTCCCGGTGATTTCAGTCTCCGATACACTGGACACAGGTTGTTTTATAATCCCCATATAAAGGACGATTGAACCATCTTTTGTGATACCAGCATCCTGTGCTGCGACCGGATCTTTATTGGGGTCGATAAATTCATATTGGAATTTTCCACCACCCTCGTATACATACTGGTCTAATAAGCTTTTGGCATTCTCCTTTGAAGCGGATATGGAGGAATCTGAAGAAAAAAAAGCTTTTGCTATTACAGGTTCCGATAAGCTTTTCAGCACATCCATAGATTCTTTAGCCAAAGTATTCGATTGATCTGCTGTCAGATCCCAGCGCTTGGTATTTTTATACGCAAGATAATTGACCACCACTAATATTCCTATAAATGCCACCGTCAAAATTACAGCATTACTTCCGTAACGTGCCTGGCGACCGGTTAACGCTGTGCGAATTGAACTGGGGTCAAGTGCGACAAATAGGGCTAAACCGATGACAAATAATCCTAGACTTATTTGAAGATACAGATTCCACTCACGTTGAACGATATAGTATCCGGCTCCAACCATTAATGCTAATAACGCAATGATGATGGAAGCTTTACGAGTAATAATACGCCACTTGGGTGTCATTAGCGCCACCTCCGGATTTCAATAGACATTGTTCCAAGTAAAAGTGCAAGCGATGTCATACTCAGATAATAGACGACGTCACTCAGATTTATTGTTCCCTGGTAGAAGCTCAGGTAGTGATCAATAAAATTCAGATAAGTCAATATCTGATTTCCAAAACCTCCTGTACTATCCGATGCTGGACGTACCAACCAAAACACCAAAACGATTGCCAGGCTAACAAGAAAGACAACGACCTGATTATTAAAAAGTGACGATATGAACACACCTATTGCCGCCAAACTGGCAACCATTAGAATCAGACCAAGATATCCGGCCAGGAAAACTCCTTGATCAATCCCAGGCTTGATCAGGAAATTTAACACGATCGGGAATATCCAAGTCACTACAAGTAAGCTTAGCATGAATAAAAATGCACCCAGCCATTTTCCAACAACCAGCTCCCAATCCTTAACCGGTGCAGTCAGCAAAAGTTCCATTGTACCCATGCGCATCTCTTCTGCAATCGATTTCATGGTGATTGCAGGCATAACAAATAACAACAAAGTGACTAAAGGACTTATGATGATCTGGACTCCTGGTGCAAAGGATTGATAGGCTGCCTGGATGATTGCATCACGCAAAGCGCTATAGAAAAACCAACCCAGTAAAATCATAAAAAAGAAAGCTACAACATAGGCAGTAGGACTAATAAAAAACAGCTTATATTCACGGCGGGCAATGATCCACACGTTACGCATGAGTTTCCTTCCTTGTAATCAATTATGAATTAAGTCTTTCTGGTTCCTCATCAGAATCATCCGTGCTCGGAGGTTCGGGCTCATCTCTGGTCAGTTGGATAAATATGTCTTCCAGGCTCAGATCGATTGTTTTTAACTCGAGTAAATCGTACCCGGCATTAACAATATTGCGTGCAACGATTGGACGGATGTCCTTGCCAGGAGGGCTTTCGACCTCGAAGGATTCTACACTGGTGGTTGATACTTTCCCAAATTCGGAAATTTGCTGCAATACTTTTTCCAGCCCATCTCCATCTCCATGAACCCTGACCGCGATACGCTGGACACCAGTCAAGCCTGCCTGTAATCGCTCAGGGGTATCCTCCACAACAATCTCTCCTTTGTTAATGATCAATACTCTATCGCAAATTTGTTGTGCCTCAGAAAGGATATGAGTCGAGAGCAATACTGTCCGGTGTTTCCCAATTTCACGGATTAACTTGCGTACTTCTCTTATTTGCGCTGGATCCAATCCAATCGTTGGCTCATCAAGGATAAGCACCTCTGGTTCGTGAAGCAAGGCTTGTGCCAATCCGATCCGTTGGCGCATACCTTTGGATAACTTGCTAATGTATCCATTCGCGCGTTCTTCCATGTGCACAATTTCCAACACATCATCGACGCGCTCATCCGCATTTTTGAGATGGCGTAAATCGGCCATATATTTCAGATAATCAAATACACTCATATCTGGATATAAAGGTACAGTTTCGGGTAAATAACCTACACGCTTCCTTACTTCTAGTGATTGATCCACAACGTCAAAACCTGCCACTCGGGCAACACCCATGGTTGGGGGCATGTATCCAGAAAGGATCCGCATGGTTGTGGTCTTGCCAGCCCCATTCGGGCCAAGAAATCCTAAGATTTCCCCTGAGACGGCTTTGAATGTCAGGTTATTGATCGCTCTTCGAGACCCATAATCTTTCGATAATCCTTCAACTTCAATCATAAACCTCTCCTCTACAGGCGAACAAAAAGCACGGCTACCGAACTCCCGGAGGCTGTGCTATGGCATCAGGTTATGCTCAAAGAGCTTGAGCATAATCCTTATGAATATATAATCTAATCACTGAGTAAGACTATACATTAAAAAAAGTAGCAAAGTCAAGTGGTTCGATGAAGTCTAATGGAATGCTAATCTACCTAAACATACCGGAGTGAATTGACTTTTTTTATTTGAACAGGTAAAATAATCCAACTTTTACGGAACAATTAATAAATGTATAAGAACGACATAATCCGCTTTCGTGCAACCCAGACGCTTGTGCGTGTGGGAATTTTGTTTGTTTAATCTAAAACGTCTTTGAGTGGAGGAGAAATGAACATACTGGGTCTTGCCAGACATGGCTTAAATGGATTTGAACAAATAGCAATTATCGGTGTGGTCATCGTGGCTGTTATCAGCCTGCTGTATGCCTGGTTTTTACGCGGCAAGGTGATGGCCAAAGATAAGGGTACTGCAAAGATGCAGGAAGTATGGAATGCCATCCGCATTGGCGCGAATAGCTATTTAAGCCGCCAATTGCGTTCAATTCTTCCATTGATATTAATATTAGCGGTTGCACTATTTTTATCAGTCTATATCGTACCTCCATCCTTGGAAGCCCGAGAGTGGCATTGTATTTTCCTTCAGGGTGTGGATGCACATAACATTGAGTCTCTAAAAACATGTGCTGAGGGCATCAAAGATGGCTCTTCCGCCTACCAACAAACCTTGCTGATCATTGGCGTGGCTCGCATGATAGCATTCATCATGGGGGCATCCTTCTCCCTCACAGTTGGTCAGCTCGGAATGCGCATGGCCATCCAGGCTAATGTTCGCGCTGCCTCAGCTGCCCGGCGTGGATTTACTGAAGCTCTTTCGATTGCCTATTATGCTGGCACCATCACCGGCATGTTAACCGATGGATTAGGCTTGTTTGGAGGGACGATCATCTTTATGATTTTTGGTAGAGCTGCCCCAGATGCCCTTCTGGGGTTTGGCTTTGGTGGAACGCTGCTGGCATTATTTATGCGTGTGGGTGGTGGAATTTTTACCAAAGCTGCCGACGTCGGCGCTGATCTGGTCGGTAAAGTCGAACACGACATTCCTGAAGATGATCCCCGCAATGCAGCGGTGATCGCAGACCTGGTTGGAGATAATGTTGGCGATTGTGCGGGTATGGCTGCTGATATTTTCGAAAGCTACGAAGTAACCATCGTTTCAGGTTTGATCTTGGGGTTGGCTTTAGTTGCCGTCACGGGTAATCTAATGTGGATTGTATACCCGTTGATCATACGTGCCATTGGTGTGCTCAGCTCAATCCTCGGAACTTTCACTGTCCCAATTTGGGAGCAATTCCCAATCAAGTTTTTACGTGCCCATGATGCCGAAGAAGCCATGTTTCGCTCTTATGAAGTATCCAGTGTCAACACGATTATCTGGGCTTTCGCCCTGGCTTTTTGGTATGCGCACGATTGGAGATTAGCTGCTCTGACTGCTATTGGTGTGGGTCTGGCAGTGGCTTACAATCCCCTGACTTCCTATTTCACCTCCACTAAACGTCCTCCGGTCAAAGAAATCGTGGATTCTACACGTGGTGGTCCAGCAACTACCATACTTTCCGGTTTATCCGTTGGCATGGAATCCAGTGTCTGGGCACTCTTAGTCATTGCGATTAGTTTTGTGCTGGCGCTTGTACTATATACGAATGATGGCACGACTTATGTGTTATATGCTGTAGCAATGATCGGTATTGGGATGCTAAGCCATACCGGAAACAATGTTGCCATGGACTCTTATGGCCCCATCTCCGATAATGCTAACGGGATTGGTGAAATGTCATGGCACGATATGGATGATGAAGAAACCCGTAAAGCCCGCCAAATTATGGCTGATCTCGATGCTGTTGGCAACACCACCAAGGCCATAACCAAAGGAGTAGCCATTGCCTCTGCTGTGATTGCAGCGGTGAGCCTGTTCGCTTCATTTATTACTGATGTAGGTCGCGTACAGCTCCAGCTGGGTTTTGAGAAAATGGACGCCATCCGTGTATCCGACACGCGCGTATTTATCGGTCTTTTGTTGGGTGGTGCATTACCCTGGTTGTTCAGCTCCCTTACCATCCGGGCTGTAACCCGTGCAGCTGGTCTGATCGTCGAGGAAGTTCGCCGCCAATTCCGTATACCTGGATTAATGGAAGGCAAAGTACAGCCCGACTACGCCAGAGCAGTGGAGATATCCACTACCGCAGCTCAAAAAGAGTTGATCCCTCTTGCCACAATCTCGGTTCTACTTCCCCTTGCTGTTGGGTTGGTCCTACAAGTTGAGGCATTGGGAGGTTTCCTGGCAGGGATTATCCTCAGCGGTCAGCTTTTGGCTGTCTTCATGGCAAACGCTGGGGGTGCCTGGGATAACGCTAAAAAATCAATCGAGGATGAGCCACGCGACCTCCTGGCGAATACTGGAAAAGGTTCCGAGCGTCACAAGGCAAGCGTGGTCGGGGATACAGTTGGTGATCCATTAAAAGACACTTCTGGTCCTGCCCTAAACCCGATGATCAAAGTAGTTAACCTGGTTAGCTTGATTATGGCTCCTGTCATTGTGAAGTATAGTGATTCACATGTAGGGTCATACGTCGCTGCACTCATCCTTTTGGTAGCGGTTGGTTGGGCAATCTCACGCAGTAAAAAACCTGCTTCCCCATTGGAAAAGAAGTCTTGACCATGATCCTATTCATTCCCTCCCAATTCCGGGAGGGAATTTTTTTAAATTCAAGCCTAACAAATTCAGGCCAAACACTTGCAACATATGCAAGAATAAGGCATACTTAATTATTCGGAGTATAAATATATGGCAATTATTCCATTACGTGTTTACAATCGTGAGATAGAAGGTATGGTCGATAATGGGCAGTTGGATGAAGCAGTCGCACACTGCCGCCACATCCTTGCTACGTTCCCGAAGCATATCGCCACCTATCGCTTATTGGGTAAAGCTCATTTGGAACAACAACGCATTAGTGATGCCATCGATATTTTTCAACGTGTTCTCTCGGCAATTCCGGATGATTTTATTGCCAATGTGGGTATGAGTATCATCCGTGAGGATGAAAATAATCTGGATGCTTCCATTTGGCATATGGAACTTGCATACGAAGCCCAACCATCCAACGTTGCCATTCAAGATGAATTGCGCCGACTTTACGGCCGTAGGGATGGGGTGCAGCCTCCGAAGGTACGTTTGACTCGCGGAGCACTTGCTAAAATGTATGCCAAGGGGGGATTGTTCGATCAGGCAATCGCTGAGCTACGTGCTGCGATTGATGAAGATCCCAATCGTCCAGATTTACAGCTGCTGCTTGCACAGATGTTTTTCCAGACCTTCCAGCGCACGGATGCTGTGGAGACATGTGCAAACATTGTTAAGAAATTACCCCTCTGTTTGGTAGCCAATCAGATCCTGGCGGTCACTCTGCCAGAAGCTGAACGTTCAGATGCTCGAAGGAACTACCGGCAAATTGCCATCACAATGGATCCATACTTTGCTTTTGCAGAACCAGATGCAATCTCTTCAGACAAGGTCCTGGATGATGCAGTAAATATCGAAAGACTGGATTGGAAACCAGGATTACAAATGAGTGATGCCACAGCTCAACCAACATGGGCAACCTCATTGGGAGTATCCTTAGAAAAACCAGCCGAAGAAAAATTGCCAGATTGGCTCAAAGACGCTGAAGCCCCCTTTTCTGCTGAAGCTTCTGAATCTGCTGAATCTGCTGAGTCGGGTGAGAAATCTCAACCCAGCGTATCCCCGTTTATTTGGGATACTCAGGAAGTGGAAAAAATCATCACTGATGCCCCCAAGCAGGAAGAAGAAATTCCAGATTGGATGAAAGATGCAGGATGGGAACCCGCTTTAGACAAGACAGCTCACGAGCCAGAACAGGCAATACCTGAGCAACCTTCATCTGCGACACAGCCGGAAGAAAATTTGGAACAAGCAGACATTCCAGATTGGTTGCGTGGAATTGCACCGGAAGGATTACTTGAAGGTGAATCTGCTAGTCCTAAATCTGAAGAAGGAGATACCTCAATACCCTGGTTAGAAAAACAACAGCCTGGTCCAACTGATTCAATCATTCAATGGTTGGAAGATAAAAAACCTGAAACACCTGCCACTCCGGAAGTGCAGGGTGTTACTCTCTCGGAAACGATTGATGAAGATATACCTGATTGGCTAAAGGATTTGGATGTTCCGCTTCCAGCATCCACTCCGGTAGAAGAACCTATAAAAGAAACCTCAGCATTTTTCCCCGAATCTCCTGTAGAGGTTGAAGAACCTGTCTTTACAGAACCAATCGAGCAAGTAGAGACGAAATCAATTCCTTCAGCAGAATCATTTGAGCAAATTCATGGATTTGAACTAATATCCAATGTTGATGAAATATCTCCTGTTGCTGAGCTATCAGAATCTGATGATATGTCTGATGTTTTAAATGAAGACCTTCCAGATTGGCTCAAAGAGCTGGCTATCGATACAACTGAATCTACCGTCATAGATATTTCTCAAGAGGACCAAAAAGTTGAGGCAGCTGAACTCACCCAAGAAGAACCAGGCATAGTGCTACCCGAGGTACCTGAAGAAGTAGATGAAATGGAAGTACCAGCGAAAGGTGAAGAGATATCAATAGGCGAGAATCCATTCACAATCTCAGAGGAACTGGCTGAAGAAGACCTGATTACTTCGGTAGAATTGCCTTCGATAGAGATACCTGCCGTCATTGAAGAAACAATACCCACTGAGGTACCAAGTCTGGAGGAGGTACCTGATACTCAAGTCCCAATTCACACGGATTTACAGGCTCAAATCGAACAACCTGGCAAAACAGAGAGTGAATTAGTCCCAGAAATCCCTGTGACCCCAGCTGAAGCTGAATCCCTTACCTGGTTGGAAGAATTGACCGGTGAACAAGGTGCTGAGGAGGAGGAATTGAATATCCCTTCGTTAGAGCGACTGGACGCACAACCTGAGTGGGTAAATCTCGATGCTGAAGCCGCTCCACAAGGCGTTGTTCCTGAGCAGGAACCTCAGGAAGAAGAAAGGGATGCCATCCCTGCCGTTGAGATACCCGATTGGATCAAGGGTTTAGGAGAAACACCAGAACTGGAGGCAGTCACACAAGAGCCTGCGCTGGAATCCATCCCTGAACTCGAGACACCAAAAGATGTAGAGCTTCCTTCCTGGTTGGAAGGGCTTGAGCCGACAGAGGAAAAAAGAGAGGCCAACCTCTCTGCCGAGGAAGCTTTGGAATGGAAAGAGGATGGTTTACCAGATTGGTTAAAAGAGATCGCTGAAGAAGTTCCTTCTGAAGCATCACCTACCGCCCCGGTTGTTCCTTTTGTTGAACAGGTTTTTGCTGCTCCGACGGAGCCAATTGAAGAATGGACCACAGAAGAAGTACCCATTATCAGCCTTGGTGAGGAAAAAGTGGAAGAGCCGGTGGAGCCAGCAGCTGGAGAACCCACCTGGGTACCTGAGTTCCAAGCTACCACCCAACCATTGACTGCAGAACCCGTGGAAGCCGAGGGTGAGCCTGCCGCGATTAACGAACGAGACACTAAGGCTTTAGACACATTTGCTGTGCCATCAGGTGAGCTACCGGTACCTCCCGTAATTGAAGACACCGCAGGAAGAACTTGCTGACTTAGAGAATGCCCGGGATGCGATTAACCAGGCGTTACCCACCCAGGCTGCTGAGATATATACAAACATAATAAAGCATAACCAACTGCTCGAGGAAGTGATCAAAGATTTACAGGATGCCCTTTATCGCTTTCCAGTCGATATCAACCTGTGGGTTGCTCTTGGAGATGCACATTTCCGGACAGAAAATTTACAGGAAGCCTTGAATGACTATACCAAGGCAGAAGATTTAATCAGGTAGATACTTTTCATGCACACTCTTTTTACGTGAAACGTATATCACTACGTTTCTCGTTGCGCGTATCATTACAATTTGGAGGATTATATGGAACGTTCGTTAGTGCTGGTCAAACCTGATGCCGTTCAAAGGGGTTTGATTGGTGAAGTTATCCTAAGATTGGAACGGCGCGGTTTGCGTTTGGTTGCTGCGAAATTCTTTGCGGTCAGCGACGAGTTGGCAAAGACTCATTATGCAATTCATAAAAACAAACCATTTTTTGAGGGTTTGATTCGTTATATTACCTCTGCACCTGTAATGGCGATGGTCTGGGAAGGTCCAAACGCGATCGAGGCTATTCGCCAAACCATGGGTGCAACACGCCCGACTGAAGCTTCCCCAGGCTCCATACGGCATGACTTTGCTCTTGAGATTGGTCGCAACTTAACCCATGCATCGGATACTCCTGAAAATGGCATCAAAGAAGTTGCCCTATGGTTCACGCCTGATGAGCTGGTCACGTGGGAACGTGCTATCGACCCCTGGGTATTTGAAAACTAGAGATTAAATTCCTCGAACGTGAAGTAACTCTAAATATTCAACCGTGTCTCTTTCTACCTGGGAATATACACAGGTTTCAATAGAAAGAGGCACGGGATATTTTAAGATATAATCAGGCACTCCAAGGTCAATTCGTTGGCTTGGAAGTGTGATTTTGAGGCTTTAATGGTGATAACCCCGGCAGAGATCAAATTAAAACTGGAAAGGATTCTCCCAACGGTTCAAAAACCGGCTCGTTATACCGGCGGGGAGTTAAACCAGGTGCTTAAAAACTGGGATGAGATCGAGACCCATGTTGCTCTGGTATTTCCAGATATTTACGACATCGGGATGTCCAATTTGGGTTTAGCCATTCTGTATGAATTAATCAACCAGCGCTCCGATTCGCTCGCCGAACGTGTCTATAATCCATGGATTGATATGGAATCAGCCATGCGTAAGGCTGGTATTCCATTATATTCACTCGAATCCAAACAGCCACTTACAGGTTTTGATATCGTCGGGTTTTCACTTCCTTATGAGACGTTATATACAAACGCCCTCAATACCCTGGATTTGGCAGGTATTCCACTTTATAGTTCTGAACGAAGTGAAGTGAATCCATTGATCATTGCTGGAGGGCACGCTACATATAATCCAGAGCCGATGGCTTCATTTATGGATGCTTTTGTGATTGGTGAGGGCGAACAGGTGATCCATGAGATTATCGATGTTCACCAAAAATGGAAGCGATCGAGCGCTTCACGCCAGGAATTGAAGCGCAATTTATCCTCCATCTCTGGTGTATACGTCCCCAGCCTGTATCGGATCCATTACAAACCAGATAGCACCGTAGATCGGGTTGAAAAACTGGACGATCAAGCCAATTTACCCATTCGCAAACGGATAGTTTCCCTTCTCCCCCTCCCCCCACCCGTTTCATTGTTCCCAATATCGAAACCGTCCACAACCGGGTGCCTGTTGAGATTATGCGCGGATGCACACGCGGTTGTCGTTTTTGCCATGCCGGCATGGTATCTCGACCTGTGCGAGAGAGAAGTGTCGCCGAGATCGTCCAGGCGATTGATGAAGCACTAAAACACACCGGATTTGAAGAGATTGGTTTGCTTTCCTTGTCCTCCTCTGACTATACGCATATCACCGAGCTTATCCAGGCTGTCACACAGAAATTCACCGGGAAACATCTGGGAATATCATTACCATCTCTGCGCATCGAATCCTTCTCGATAGACATTATGGACTTGCTTAAAGATTCTCGCCATGGTGGCTTTACCCTGGCACCTGAAGCTGCCACTGAGCATATGCGCAATATTATCAACAAGCCCCTCAGCACCGAGCAGCTACTTGAAACTGCCCATCAGATCTACTCACGCGGCTGGACGACCATCAAGCTTTATTTCATGATTGGACATCCTGACGAAACCCTGGATGATGTTCAAGCAATCGCGGATTTATGTAATGCCGTCCTGGCTGAAGGTCATAAGGTCATTGGTCGCCGCGCCAGGTTGAATGCAGGCGTCTCAACTTTTATCCCCAAACCGCATACACCTTTCCAATGGGTGCCTTGTGATACAGTTGAGCAAATACAAGCCAAACAAGATTTACTCAAACGAGAATTGCGACATCGTGATATTAAGCTCAGCTGGACGTGTCCCGAGGTTACCATGCTGGAAGCCTGGCTTTCACGTGGCGATAGGCGTATGGCAGATGTGGTTTTCCAGGCATGGCAGAATGGTGCCAGGTTTGATGCCTGGCAGGATCAATTTAACTTCAATGCCTGGATGAAGGCATTTGAAGAAAGCCATCTTGAACCATCATTTTATACCCACCGACACCGTTCCTTGGACGAAATATTCCCTTGGGATCATATTAACACTGGGGTGCGCAAGAAATACCTGCTCCAGGATTTACGCTTGAGTCAGAGTTCCCAGACTCGCATAGATTGCCGCGAGCAATGTTTTGCATGTGGCATCCTGCCCACATTTGCAGATTTAAGGCGCGCAAATCCTGGAGAGGCCTGGTCATGCCCGGAGGTAAAATCTCCTCCGAAGGTCAATGTGAAAGAGCCTGTGTAAATAATCAGTCTATTTTTTAGTGTTTCTGAAACGATGCGAATCAGGATCTCATTTTCAAAATCTGAAGCAATACGCTATATCGGTCACCTGGATTTGTTCCGTGCCTGGGAACGGGTCTTCAGGCGATCCGGTTTGCCCCTGGCATATAGTTTAGGCTTTCATCCACAGCCGCGCCTGAACCTTGCCTGTGCACTGCCATTGGGCTTCACCAGCGGAGGTGAAATCATTGACGCATGGTTGGAACAAACCTTGCCCCTCCCCAATATTCATCAAGCCATTGAGCCCGTTCTACCACCAGGTTTGGTTATCCAGGGAATTGAGAACATTGATGTACAGGCTCCTGCTCTACAGACCCAGGTCACTTCAGCTATCTATGTGATCACATTCCTGGATCCAATCCCAGATTTAGCTGAACGGATACAGCAGATACTATCGTCTAATCAGCTACCTCGACGCCGTCGTGACAAACCCTATGATCTACGTCCTTTGATCGAGGATTTAGTGTTCATTTCTCCCGACGAGACTGGTTTGAATAGGCTGCGTGTTCAACTCGCATCCCGTGAAGCAGCCACTGGTAGACCAGAAGAGCTGCTTAATGAAATGGGAATAAAATACGAGGATACTCACGTGCACAGAGAGAAGTTGGTCTTTTGTAGTTAGTAACCTTGTTGCTCATCCTCAACTATGCTAAACTGAATAAATTTCTGTCGAGAGGGATATCACCATGCAAATCCAGGGTGTCGTTCTTGCAGTGTTGTTTGGCTTTGTTCCCATGCTGGCTTTTGCATATGTTGTGTATTGGACTGACCGTTACGAAAAGGAACCCATCTATTTGCTGGGTGGAGTGTTTCTCTGGGGTGCTGTGATTGCTGCTGGGGCGGCATTTATCGTCAATTCATTCCTTGGTTTGGGGATCTATCTTTTCTCTGGTTCGCAGGCATTCACTGAGCTATCCACAGCTTCCGCCATTGCCCCTGTCATTGAAGAATCCCTAAAAGGCATGGCTTGTTTATTCGTATTTTTATTTTTCCGCCATGAATTTGATTCGATCCTGGATGGGATTGTCTACGCAGCCATCACTGCAATTGGTTTTGCTGCAACCGAAAATGTCTATTACCTCTACACTTATGGATTTCAGGAAAATGGGGTAAGTGGGGTATTGTGGATGTTCTTCGTCCGGGTGATATTGGTTGGCTGGCAGCATCCGTTTTATACCTCATTTATTGGAATCGGTTTGGCGGTTTCCCGCCTCAGTCGAAACACCTGGATAAAATTTTCCGCTCCCATCATCGGCTGGGGATTGGCAATATTTACCCACTCGGTGCACAATACGATATCGACCATATTTCAAGGCGCAGAAAGCCTGGTGATTGGATTGGTTTTCGATTGGTCAGGTTGGATTGCAATGGCTATCTTTGTTATTTGGGCACTATACCGCGAGCAGCGTTGGATCATCGCCCAATTGGGTGAGGAAGTTGCCAGGGGGATTATTACTCCCAATCAATATAAAACGGCATGTTCAGCCTGGGCACAAACGTCTGCACGGCTAAAGGCCTTATTGACAGGGCAATATCGCTTTGTCAATCGGTTTTATTTATTGACTGCAGAATTGGCTTATAAAAAACACCAGGCATTTTCAATCGGAGAAGAAGAACCTGAACAGCCCGAAATTGAACACCTGCGTGCTGAGCTGGGAAAAATAAGTCCCCAGATCTATGCCTGACTCTACCCGCTCTCGGAAAATCAGGATAGAAATAAATCATGGTAAAATAAAAATCCTTGTGCCCCTGTAGCTCAGTGGATAGAGCGTTGGCCCCCGGAGCCAAAAGCGACAGTTCGAGTCTGTCCAGGGGTACTATTCTTTTAATGATATAACCAGCACCAAAATAAACAATGAATCTTATGACGTTCTTCTATGGATTAGCGTTTTGAGAACTTATGAATTGAGGGTAACCCTGACCATGCTGGTGATTACCCCCAGGATTGTTATGAGTGATGCTACCAGGAAACTCAATCCAAGCGCATGATACATAGCACCATTAAGGTTGATTCCACCCGGCACACTCGAACCGCCACTTCCATGAGCAAAAGCAGTAGTAAATATCGCCCCAGCAATTCCTACCCCTAAAACCATCCCAAAATTCCTGGCGGTTGCCAGTATACCTGCTGCAATACCCTGCCTGCTTTTTGGTGCTGACCCCATCAGGGCACTATTATTAGGCGAGATGAACGCGCCTGTCCCAAGACCTACAACTGCCAAGGAAAGCATAATGGTTTCGATACTGGATTGTGCTGATAGGCGGGATAATAGGAACAAACCTGTGGATAATATTGCCATCCCAATGACAGCTGGCAGCCGGGTGCCGATGCGGTCTGAAAGCGTCCCGCTGATGGGTGCAATCACCGCCATCACAAGCGGTTGTGCACTCAAGATCAGTCCGGTCTGAGCTGGAGAGAATCCTCTCCCCTGGATCAGGTAGTATGGCATTAAAAATATGCTGCTATATACCCCAATATAGTTTACGACAGCCGTAGCCGTGGTCATTGAAAATTGAAACCCTTTGAATAGGCTTGAGATCCAGCATGGGGTTTTTTACACGCCCTTCAAGATAGATAAACACAGACAGAAAGATGAAAGCGCTAATCAGCAGGCTGATGATGGGGAATGAGGTCCAACCCCATGCCTCACCTTGATTCAGGCCAAGCAGTAACGTACCTAATCCCAGCATAAAGGTAATTGCCCCAATAAAATCAAATTTCTCGGATAGCTGATGCACCATATCGCTGGGAATGAAATGCGAGCCTAACCAGATGAACACTAATCCTACCGGTACATTGATGTAGAACACCACTCGCCAGCCATAAACACCAGCTAACCATCCACCAAGCGATGGACCAACCGTCAGTCCAAGATAAGTCATGGTGGCTTGTAAGCCTAAAGCTTGACCACGCTGTTCAGCAGGAAAATTTTTCGTCAAAATTGCGGTTGAATTGGCAGCCAACATGGCTGCACCCAATGCCTGAGCTCCACGGAATGTTGTCAATAGAGTTACATTAGGAGCAATCCCGCACAGCAAAGAGGCTGCAATGAATATCACAAACCCTGATAGATAGATTGCCTTGTGTCCACGCATGTCCCCCAATCGGCCAAAGCTGAGTAGGAGTCCGCTTAATACCAATAAATAGATCGTTACGATCCATTCAACGTTCGCCAGGGGTTCATTATACGTCTTACCAATGACCGGTAGCACGGTATTCACCACGCTTATATCCAGTGCGGTCATGAAAGTCCCAACCCCAATAGCCACCAAGACCCCCCATTTCTGCGTTTTATCCAGGCTTGTCTGCATGATTTATGCGTCCAAAATGACGGGCTTGGATTTATCCCGCAGCATGAAACTTAAAATAAACACCGTCAGGATAGCTCCGATAGATGTGGCAAGGAAAGTGGCATGATATCCTGCAAAATCAGCCAACCAGCCACCTAGAAGTGGAATGATGAAGGCAGTTGGAGCGATCAGGGTATTAGCTAATCCGATATAAGAGGGTTTCTCATGCTCTTGACCAAATTCCAGCGTCATGGCCATGGCAATCGTCCATGTTGCCACATAAGCAATTCCCGCCAGACTGTATGCCAGGTAAAACCATCCCACCGATGGCGCCCACCAGGCAACTCCAGCACTCACAGCACCAGCAATCATTCCCACAACCATCACTCCCCGGTAGCTCCACCGATCCCCCAACCATCCCATAATTGGGTTAAATAATGTTTGAGAGACCATCAATACACCAGTTAATATCCCGGCAGTGGCTTCATCTACACCATAATAACGCACCACATAAACCGTATAAAATACAAAACCCACTGTACCCAGCTGCGCCAAAATCCGAACGACCAAAAACCAACGAAAATTGGTGTCTCGCTTTAGGATTGCTCTCAGATCCTTCCAAAAATCTTTACGCGATGTCGAGGGTATCACCGGGGTGGTTGATTTTTCCCGGGTGAAGGATATTGCGACATAAGATATAACGAACGCGGCACACGCAAAAAGGAAACACATGGTAAAGCCACGCGTGGGTTCGTATTTTTCCAGGACCAACCCCGCAATCACTGCTCCCGCACTGGCAAGAAGATTACCTGCTGCGGATTGAAAACCGAAGAACAAACCCCATCGATCCCCTGGGATGATTTTCCCAATCATGGCCTGCCAGGCAGTAGCCGTAAAGCCTCCTCCAAACCCTTGCCAGATTAACAATAGAAACGTTAAAACCAAAGCCACCTTCGGACCAAGATTAGGGATGAACCATGTCACGGCTGCCAATCCCAAAAAAGGCAATCGTTCATTAATGGTAAAGAACATGACCATCGGTTTGTATCGTTTTTGTTGAGACACCCACTGAGCGGTGAATATTTGAGGTAACTGCCACCCCACCACATGAATCGCAGGTATCAAACCAATTAAAATGGCTGAATCAGTAAATTGACTGACGAACAGGGGGATTACCGTGGAGAATGAGGCAAATCCTAAGCCCAATCCAAAAAAACCACCATCAATCACATTCACAAAGAAATTGAACGGAAAATGCTTGTCCCGATCAATTATTGAGGTATTCAGGTTTGCCACTTCTCAATAAATCTCCAGCCGTGAAGTGTACCATAATGTATCGGGGTTTCTATCATCACCCACAACCCAAAGCTTCGTTGATAATCATCGATAATGAAACAACGTAACCGCTTCAGTTCATATTGGATGATTCTACTGAGGTTCTGTTATAAAGCTGTTGGATAGGCACACCTGAGTATCAATCAACATTCAACATACATCGATTAAACAACCAGCTATTCAATGAAGAGATTCGCGCAATATTTTCACTAACGTCTACAATAATGTGAAATTGTCTTCTTCGCCATACTTCCAGGGATTTATTTAAGGTCTTTAATCATCCGCCAGGCTGGCTCAAGCACGTCCCGACGCTTACCTTTATCATCGATATAGGACCATCGTCCAGGGTCCGATCCAACGATGAGATATCCCAGCCGATTGTAGAAACGTCGAGCAGCATCGTTATCCTGTCCCACGTTCAGCGTTATCTGCCTGAAGCCGCGTTGTTTGAGATCATCTTCAACGGCAAGCATCATCCTGGCACCAATCCCCAGGTTCCTGTATTGTGGCTTGATGCGAAATCCATAAATATAGGCGCGGACCATACCGTCTGCAAGTTCTGGTCGGTTCCCTTTCAGCGACACAAAACATTGGCCAATTAAACCAAATCCATTTTCTTCCGCAATCCAAATAATAGCTTTGTCTTGCTGAACCAATGTAAATGCATCTGCATATAAGCGTCGGAAGTGTACATACTCACCGTTCCACTCCAGGCTTGGTAAATCATCCTTATTCGCTTGCCGGATGAATAGTTGATTCATTTTCTATCAGTTGTTCGAGATAACCATGTTCCTGATCGACATTTTCAATTTTACCATCCAGCCAGGCATCACGAATAGCGCCCAAAATACGCTTGTACACCGGTCCAGGCGGCAATCCTCGCTCCTTCAGGTCATATCCTGTGATTGTCGGAGCAATACTATTCACACGATCCAGATAAGCTTGAAAGTTGCTACAAACACGATCATCTCTTGCAGCTAAAAATGTAGCATAGATGGCCATTGGAGGAACATCCTCCAGGCGATTGGCAATCATGCTGAGTTTTGCATTTCCCAACCATGCAAGGTCCTTCCATAAATTACATGCCGATAGCACTACCTTGATCTGCGTCGTTGGATAGCGTAATCTTCGTAAAATAACTTGTATTTTCTCTACCGGCAGGTGAATGAACCATAATATATAAGCCAACCTACGTAGATTACTACTCCGCCTAAAGTCCAGGTTTAATCCAACTAATGGCTTGGAATCAAGGTGGTTGAGCATTTGTAAGCTTTCCTGACTTTTAATATCCCACACCAATGCCGGGTGTATTTCATTGAGCAGTCCAAGTTCTGATAGACGCTCGATCATGATCACCCGTTGATCTTCTTCCATAATGTGATCCAACTCATGCCGGACCCTATCTCCGGAGATCTGTCCAATCAATGATCTGGCTTCATTTAATAGTTCTTGGGTTCGTTTCTCAATCTGAAAATTAAACCGTTTCTCAAAGCGAACTGCCCGCAACATGCGAGTTGGATCATCTACGAATGAGAGCGAGTGTAGCACCCTCACTAGGCCTTCCCGAAGATCGGTCAGACCACCCCAATAATCGTGCAACTCCCCATAATGACTTCCGTCAAGGCGTAACGCCAAAGTATTGATCGTGAAATCCCGGCGGTGCAGGTCAAGCTTGATGCTTCCACGCTCCACCGTAGGTAATGCAGTAGGATGAGTATAGAATTCCATCCTGGCGGAGACTAGATCCAGGAAGTCAGGGAAATCATTGGCATTCCCAGGTTGGCCCAGAGATTTCGCAAGCTCTTGGCGGATATTGGCAATTAACCACTTGCCTGTACCAAAGCGGGCATGGGTTGTCAATCTGCCGCCGTACCTTTCCAGCAGCTGTCGCGCCAATGCAATCGCATCGCCTTCCACGACAAGGTCGAAATCCTGGCTTTCCCGATCAAGCAGCAGGTCCCGAACGAAGCCCCCTACGATATATAGCGGAGCTTTTTGTTCGCATGCATTCGCAGCCATTAAATTTAATAGAGCCAGGCGTGCTTTAGGCATGCCACGTTCTAGTTTATCCGCATAGTTCAGGTGACCTTGCCGTGTAGCTTGTGAGGTGAGTATTTTTAGCAGGTCTGTCCGAGTGACGATCCCGATGATATTCCCATCCCCCTCATCGATAACCGGGATCTGCCCCCAACCTGTGTCTGTCATCAAGTGTTGCAAGCGGTCGATGGAATCATCCGGATGAATGACCACCTCGCCTCCGTTCATCAAGCTGGCTGCAGTCAAGTTCAGCTTATGGGCCAGGGCACGATCCACCGCACGCCTGGTGAGCAGGCCAACCACTCGCCCATCCTGGACTACCGGGTAGCCTTCATATCCATATCGCTGCATGCGCTCTGCAGCTTCCTGGACAGGCGTATCTGGTGAGAGTACCTGTGGGTTATGAGACATGATTTCAGCCACTGTGACCGCAGGTCGAACAAATTCCGGCAGCAGTCCAATCAATTCCTCATGCACCTCATCCAGCTCACGTCCTTTAATCAGGCTTGCCGCAGCTCTTGAATGTCCTCCACCACCAAAGCGTGCTGTAATCTCGGCTACGTCGATGTGGTCGCTGGTCGAACGTCCAATCATCTGCACCCCACCCCGGGTTGTGATCAACATAAATAATGCATCCGGATCTAGCAGATCACGTAGTTTGTGTGCCACAGTGGACAATTCCTCGTCCAGTCCATGGGCGTTTCCACACGCCACCAGGATGCTATGTCCATGGATTTGATAACTCTCCAGGTGCTCGCGCAAGGTATCGTACAATTTCTGTTGCTCCGTTGAGAGCGGGTGGTTGAGAAAATCACTGGCAATACGGAGATTAGCTTCCTGCTCAAGAAGGTAAGATGCAGCATGTAGGTCACGCGCCGTTGTACGTGTATACGTGAGTGAGCCTGTGTCTTCGTAGATTCCAAGCAGCAGCGTGGTAGCCTGGATCATGGTCAACCCACCATCCCGTTTCTGGAGGTCTTCTACAAAGATGGTCGTCGTCGCCCCGACATCCTCACTGGAAATTGTCCAGGCTGAAGGAAGATCTGTGCGGTTGGGATGGTGATCAACAATATGCACACGCGTATCCGCTCCCACGCCACGTATAGTTGCCATCGATTGGGTATCCACCAGGCAGATGGATTCCACGGGTTCATTGGGCAGGTCACGTGGATCGATGAACGGTAGCTCGGTACCGTACAAGGTTACAAAGGCGCGTACATTGCAATTCATTCGTCGGGGTAAAACTGGGACGGTTGATTCATCCAATAAAAATGCACCCAGCAAGGATGCCAGGGCATCGAAATCAGCTTGTTCGTGGGTCAGGATAATGCGCATATTAAAATCAATCAACCTTAGCACATAATTTTAATCGACATTTTGATTAATGAGATAAAATAGGCCCATCCTATGAACAAAGCACCTGAGCAGATTGAAAAGATATGGAATAATATACTCTCCCGCCAGCCTGAGCTTATCAAGGCGGAATTTAACCTGCTCGATGCTCACAGCCAAAAAGCAGTCCTTGCTCACCTTCGGTGCATGCTGGATGAGGCAGGCTGGCAGCCCGAGCAGCGCTTCTCAGCCTCAGCTGCTTTACAAGCCTTGGATGATCAGTCCATGCAGGAAGAATAATGACACTTACCGAACTGACTCAAGCAATGCATGATTTCGTCCGTTCCATGGGTTGGTACGAACCAGATAGCCCTCGCCCTCAGACCAAACGCAATTTGGCAGTTTCTCTCAACCTGGAAGCCTCTGAGGTTCTGGAGCATTTTCAATGGGATGACAGCTTGAGAGATTCCGAGTCGTTTTCTGACGAGCTGGCAGATGTCATGTTATACCTTCTCCAGCTTGCCAGTATCTCAGGCATCGATCTTGAAAAAGCTGTACTCAATAAGCTGGAAAAGAACTATCAACGCACTTGGGATGTAAAGGATTAAGCCATGGGCACTCGTATCACTGTCTTCGGGGGTTCTCAGCCCAAACCGGGAGAGCCTGTTTATGAGGATGCATTGCGGTTGGGCAGGCTTCTAGCTGAAAATGATTATAGTATCCTCAATGGGGGTTATATTGGTACCATGGAAGCCATGTCACGCGGTGCAACCGAGGCAGGAGGTCATGTCATTGGCGTCACATGCGATCAGATTGAGACCTGGCGACCCGTAAAAGCTAACCCATGGGTAACAGAGGTTTGGCATTACAGCTCTCTACGTGAGCGAATATTTGCCCTGATTGAAAACAGTGAGGCTTTCATTGCACTTCCGGGGGGCGTCGGTACACTGGCAGAAGTTTCGCTCACCTGGAATCTCTTGCTCACCCATATCCTGTCTCCCCGCCCCTTAATCCTGATCGGTCCAGGCTGGCAGAAGACGATTCAACAATTTCTGGTGGAGCAAGGTGAATTTATACCTGAAAATCAACGCCATTGGATTTCCTGTGCAGCCAATGTTGACTCAGCCGTTCTAATGTTGCAGCAATTATTACCCGCTGGTAAATTATAAATATAAGGAACCCAAAATGACTGAAGACAAACTCCCTTCCCAAAAAGAAAATTTTGCTGAATGGTATAACCAGCTGGTGCTTAAAGCTGAGCTTGCCGACTACGCCCCTGTGCGCGGGTGCATGGTAGTACGCCCATACGGTTGGGCTTTATGGGAAAATATGACCGCCTCCCTTGACCGCCGATTTAAAGCCACGGGTCATGTTAACGCGGCTTTTCCCTTGCTCATCCCAATGTCTTTCTTCGAAAAAGAAAAAGCGCACGTAGAAGGTTTTTCACCCGAGCTGGCCGTAGTTACCATCGGTGGAGGGGAAAAACTGGAAGAACCATTGGTTATACGGCCGACCTCGGAGACAATTATTGGTCACATGTATTCCAAGTGGATCAAATCTTACCGCGACCTGCCTGTGCTTATTAACCAGTGGGGCAGTGTTGTGCGCTGGGAGATGCGTACCAAGCTTTTCCTGCGCACACTTGAGTTCTACTGGCAGGAAGGACACACCGCCCATGCCACATCCCAGGAAGGCCAGGAGGAAACCCTGCGTATGCTGGATATCTACGCCAATTTTGCCATCGAAGACGGTGCCATCCCGGTTGTCAAAGGACGGAAGAGTCAATCTGAAAAATTTGCAGGTGCGGATAACTCCTTCTCCATTGAAGCTATGATGGGTGACACACGCGCCTTGCAGGCTGGTACCTCTCATAACCTGGGCCAGAATTTCGCTAAAGCTTTCGATATCCAATATCTTGATAAAAATAACCTCCAACAATATGTCTGGACCACCTCGTGGGGTCTCTCAACCCGTTTTGTCGGTGCAGTCATCATGACCCATGGCGATGAGCAGGGGCTTGTCCTACCTCCCAAGTTGGCACCTTTCCAGGTTGTAATTGTTCCCATTTACAAGAATGATGAAGAAAAAGCCCTTGTCATGCCGGTTGTTAAAAAAGTTGAACAAGAGCTTCAAAGCTTTCGCCTTAAACTTGATCAGCGGGAAGAGGTCACCCCTGGTTTCAAGTTCAACGATTGGGAGATGCGTGGTGTACCCTTGCGCATTGAGATCGGTCCCAAAGATGTTCAAAAAGGCACCCTGGCATTTGCCCGCCGTGATGTACCTGGCAAAGTTGGCAAGACCTTCGTTAATCAATCTCAACTTGAACCTCAGGTGGCAGAAACATTACAATCCATTCAGGCATCACTTTTTGAGCGTGCCCTTGCCTTCCGCCGTACCCACACATTTGAGCCTAAAGATTATACCGAGCTAAAATCCGTTGTAGAAAATGGCTGGGCGTTCTCCTGGTGGTGTGGTGATGCGGAGTGCGAAGCCCGGGTCAAGGATGAAACCAAGGCTACCACACGCTGTATTCCTCTCGAACAGGAACCTGGTCAAGGGGTATGCATTATATGTGGGAAACCCGCCAGCGAAAAAGCTATCTTCGGCCGTGCATATTAATTTAGCGTTCGAAGGTTAAAACGTTCACACGTTATTTCTTATGCCTGCCATCCAACCTGCCCGCTTGAAGAAACAAGCCTCCGAGCTTGCCAGCAAATTCGCTCAACCTGCCCTGTTCGTACGTGAATTGCATGCCTTACTCAACATGTATACTGACCATACCCATCGTTCAGGCCAGGCAAATATACCTTCGCCTCTTCGGGAGTCATACAATACCCCCCCTCCGGTCATGCGGCAAGTTTGGCAGGAGCTCACTCCAATGATCAAAAGACATCCGGCAGGCGTGTTGCCCCTATGTGATGCTTTATGGGCAGAGTCAAATTATGATTTGCAATTGCTGGCTGCACGTTTACTTGGACAGGTTCCCATTGAACCACCGGACCTGATGATTGATCATCTCCAATCCTGGGTTCGGCAAGGCATTGAAAAACACCTATTGGACAAACTTTTAGAGTATGGGTTGGCACCGATACAGCAAGCCGCGCCGGATAGGCAATTGAATCTGGTTTCCTCATGGTTAGACTCATCAGACCTTGCCATCCAACAAGTTGGTTTACGGGCTTTATTACCCATGATCAAGTCATCTGGAGCTGAGAATTTGCCCACCATTTTCCGCATGCTTACCCCATTTTTACGAATAGCACCTTCACCTATGCGCCCGGATATTATCTCCGTCCTGGCAACCCTGGCCCGTCATTCCCCCTCTGAGACTGCCTTCCATTTACGCCAGAACCTCTCTGCGCCTAACAACCCCGATACCGCCTGGCTTATACGCCAGGTGCTGGGTGAATTCCCCGAAGAAACACAATCCGGATTGAGGAAGGCGATGAAGGGAACTCAATAAGTTCTGCCCACCTGATTCATTGCCATTTCGATTCCATTACCGGAAAGAAATCCCCAAATTCCGACAGACATGGTTCGGAGATCTTCTACATTACTCCAGGCATGCTGGGATGCATCCCTTATCACCTGGCCTATTAACCAGCAGGTCGGGTAAATTGGATCACCTTGGATGCTTGGGTGATGAACTTAACCATCGATTGGAACCTTATCTGCTTATTTGAGCCAGATATTAGCTACCTCTGGAGATTCCGCTCGTGAAATGAGTGAAATAGCTCCCTGCGGGCAGGTTGCCCGGCATACTCCACAACCAAAGCAGCGATCGGGAGCAATATACACTTTGCCCTGTGCTGAGGAATAGAATTGTGCCCCAAACTGGCATTGGCTCATACACTCCTTACAGCCTGTGCACTGGTCGGGATCCACCTGACAAATATACTCTGCCCGGAAGAAGCTCGGAACCCCTCGGTTCTCGATATAACCTTTGTAAGCACCACAGTCCCGATCACAGTTGCAGATGCCGATTACATAAGGTGTCACGCCACTCCATACGGAATGGAGCAATCCCTCTTCGTCGAACTTGCGGACAATCTTCAAGGCTTCTTCTTTACCAAGAACTTCGAGAGAAGCAGAGCTCTCCGGGAATTGGCCGAGTATATGCTCTGTATCCACCCCCAGTCCGAAACAATAACGCTGGTTGGTCAGACCCGTACTGATAAAACGGCAACCACATGGGATTCGGGTGATTGAATCGACCATGTTAAACACCTTTTCGACATCCTCGATGGGTAATACCTGCCCAAAATGCTCCACTTTGCGCTTATTAAGGATCTGTTCTTCGCTCGGAGGTCTGGCGGGTAACCCAGCTTGGGTAGTTGCTGAGGCGGGTTCTTCTGGGGGATATCTCCCAGAATATGCCGGCAAAGTGAACCAACGAAAAAAATCCTCTACCCACTCCCTGCGTGTATTTTGTCCAACAATCTCAGTTTGCCCAGGTGTCAGCGATACATGCAGCATTTCATTGGAGTAATTCTTCATTTGCAGGTACCATTGCTTGCCCTCACCGTGTTGAATACAAAACTCACACATTGCACTCCTCCTCTGGTTGGATCGAAATGACCCACTTGTAATAATCATACATCAAATTTACAAACACAAAAAGCGATTGCCCTTTTTAAGTTGCATTTACAGGATGGACTCATTCATGACCAGATAACGCACGCTTATTGCCTCTCTGGTTGAGAAACCTTAAAATATCGTTGTTTTTGCGGCAGTTTTGCTTAAACCTCTTGTGGATTAGAACATCAGTGATTTCCTGTATCGATCGATGATTTTTCGATCGATATGTGCGATTAGATTAGAAACCTTAAAATATCGGTCATTTTCCGTAAACCCCTTGTGGATTAGAACATCAGTGATTTCCTGTATCGATCGATGATTTTTCGATCGATATGTGCGATTAGATTAGAAACCTTAAAATATCGGTCATTTTCCGTAAACCCCTTGTGGATTAGAACATTAGTGCTATAATATATCTGTGGATATTTATTTCACATTCTGTCATCCTGGTTTAGTCCGCCTGTGAAAAATAGTCATTCGTTTCGATTTGTTTTTTTTCAGTGCCATAATCCGTGTAATCCGTGGTGATAATCCGCTTGTCCCACTCATGAATTGTATGGATTTGTTTTTTTTACGATACAAATCTACTTCATCATTTTCTGACCCACAAACATCACTCCAAATGAAGATGGCATTATAACCAAAGCTAATTTATCCACTCCAGCCAGGCTAATAATCTTTTCCCCATAATTTTATGTCTTTGCCCTCCATTAATTACAGCGTGAAAATAGTTTTTTTTACTCTCTCGGATGTATCCATGGTTTTTTTCTCCATAATTATCTTCGAATTTCTGCGGTTTCATTCTTCACCGCTCCCTGCTGACCGCTAACGCGATCTTAATTGCCGATTCACCCACTCTCTGGTATAATCATCCCCGCTGACTGGACCGCCCGGTGGCATGTGCTACCGCGCTGGAGACCTGCTGGAAGCAAAATCAAAATTGGAGCAGACGTCATGGATAAGGAAACGAAAACAAAAACAATGGAAACTTTCGCCCGACATGAGGGCGACACCGGATCACCGGAGGTGCAGGTTGCGTTACTGTCCACTCGCATCTCTGAGCTCACAAACCACTTGCGTGAGCACAAACATGATGAATCATCTCGTCGGGGATTACTTAAGTTGGTTGGTCACCGTCGTCGCTTGCTCGCCTATATCAGGCGCAACGACTACCAGCGCTATATGGCGCTCACAGACCGGCTAAACATCCGCCGTAAATAACATGACCCACCCTTGAGTAGATGGGAATCAGACTTTCCCATCTACTCTCATAATGGGAGAATATTAACCAGCCTCAGGTCGGGAATTGATGGATAACGACAACACATCTCAGGCAGCTATCCATAGCTGTTTGGTTGAGAAATGTGGTATGGCAATATCGCCTTTACTTTGTTGTCGCTAACTCTCAGTTTCTGACCTGTAAGGCAATTTTATATAGGAGAAACTGAAAAATGAAACCTGAATCAAAACTATATCGTTCGATGGTTGGTGGTAAGCCCATCACATTCGAAACCGGCACACTTGCCGGTCAGGCAGGTGGTGCCGTCACCGTCCGCCTGGGCGACACGATGATCTTCGCTGCCGCAACCATGAGTCCCAACGTACGTCTCGGGATCGATTACTTCCCCCTGACCGTAGACTACGAAGAGCGTATGTATGCTGGTGGGCGTATCCCCGGCTCTTTCTTCCGCCGTGAAGGTCGACCTTCCGAGGAAGCCATCCTCATCGCGCGCCTTACCGACCGCCCTCTGCGCCCGCTGTTTCCCAAAGACTTGCGTAACGACGTCCAGGTCATCCTGTACTCATTCTCAGTCGACGGGGAGAACCCGATTGATGCACTGGCCATCAATGCTGCTTCTACTGCACTGATGATCTCTGATGTTCCCTGGGGCGGACCTGTCGCGGCCGTCCGCATCGGCCGTATCAACGGTCAGTTTGTGGTTAACCCCACTTCCACCGAACAAGACAGCTCAGATCTTGATCTTCGCATTGCCGGAACACGTGATGCCATCCTGATGGTTGAATGCGGCGCGAAGGAAATATCCGAAGACGTCATGGTGGATGCATTAAACTTTGGTCACCAGTCGATCCAGCCATTGATCGATATTCAGGAGCAGATGGCGCGTGAAATCGGTAAACCCAAACAGACCTACCCACCTTTCATCCTGGCTGAAGCTATTCAGACCCCAGTGAATGAAAGGGCAACTACCCGTCTGCATGAAGCATTGGATGCTTCCCACACCAAAGCCGAGCTGGATGCAGCCATCTCCACGCTACAGCAGGAAATTGTCGCCGAGATGACCGCCCAGGATGAAGCCCTTATCCCCAGTGTGATCGAAGCTTTGAATGTGACTCTGAAAAATGTGGTCTGGCAGCGTATCCAGGAACGACAGGTACGTCCCGATGGTCGCGGTTTGACCGATATCCGCCCAATCTGGGGAGAGGTCGGCATCAGCCCCCGCGCTCATGGCTCCGGTTTGTTCACCCGCGGCGAGACCCAGGTCCTCACGCTTGCCACTCTTGGCACGCCTCGCGATGCTCAAGAGATCGACAGCCTGACTGGCACAGGGGCCAAGCGGTATATGCATCACTATAATTTTCCACCCTTCTCTACTGGTGAAGTACGCCCATTGCGTGGCTCATCACGGCGTGAGGTGGGTCATGGTGCATTAGCAGAGCGTGCTCTTCTACCTGTCATCCCCCCGGAAACCGAATTCCCCTACACCCTGCGCCTTGTCTCCGAAGTGCTTTCCTCCAATGGATCCACTTCCATGGCTTCGGTGTGTGGTTCCACACTGGCACTCATGGATACAGGTGTACCCATCAAAGCTCCCGTAGCGGGTGTTGCCATGGGATTAATCAAAGGTGCGGACAATTATTTCATTCTAACTGATATTCAAGGTATGGAAGACCATCTCGGCGATATGGACTTTAAAGTCGCAGGTACCCGGGATGGCATCACAGCTTTGCAGATGGATATCAAGATCAAGGGGATCACATCCGAGATTATGTCACAAGCTCTCGAACAGGCGCGTGTCGCTCGCTTATTCATTCTGGATAAGATCCTGGAGATTATCCCCGAGCCTCGCAAGGAGCTGAAGTCATTCGCCCCCCGCATCACCGTGCTGCATATCCCATCCGATAAGATCGGCGCTGTCATTGGTCCAGGAGGAAAGATGATCCGAAGCATCCAGGAAGAGACGGGCGTTAAGATCGACATTGAGGAAGATGGCACGGTTTACATCGCAGCCACAGATGGCCCGGCAGCAATGCGAGCACGCGAGATGGTTGAAGAGATAACTGAAGTGCCTGTTGTTGGGCGCATTTATACTGGTAAAGTCGTGCGCATCGCTGATTTCGGTGCATTTGTCGAAATCCTGCCCAACCAGGATGGTCTGGTACACATCTCCCAGCTAGATAGTGAGCGAGTTAACAAAGTGGAAGATGTTGTCTCTCTTGGTGATGAGATTACCGTCATGATCACCAATATTGATAATACTGGCAAAGTCCGTCTTTCACGTCAGGCTGTCCTTGAAGGTTGGACGCTTGAAGAAGCCCTCACTCATGATCGACCCTCTGGTGGGCGCTCAGGCGGCTCACGCGGTGGAGGTGGAGGTGGTGATAGGCGTCGTCCATCCCGCAACGGCGGCGATCGCGATCGAAGCAACCGACGTTAACATCTAACAAACGACCCGTTTTCATCCAGAAAACGGGTCTTCTTTTTTTATGCTAAAATCAAACCCATGCGTGCCAGATTCTCAACAACAGATTACCGGTACCCATATGAGTACCTCATCCTGGGTATAACGATCCTGGTGGTGATGCTGGTAATCGCACTCACTGCAGCTGCGACCGTATGTGGTAGTGCTATCTTCATACCATTGGTGGTCATAGCTGGTTATTACGCTAGCCGGAATAATCATCGTGCCTTGATTGCTCAAGCGGAACAAGTCACACCTCAGACTTCACCCGAGATGTTTTCAATGATCAAAGAGAATTCCGCTCGTCTGCAGGTTGAGCCAGTGAATGTCTTTATAGTACCATCCCACCAGCTGAATGCCTATACCTTCGGGATGGACTCTCCCAAAGCTATTGTGCTTTACTCATCCCTGTTCGAAATCATGGATCAGGATGAAATCCAGTTCATCCTGGGTCATGAGATGGGGCATGTGAAACTTGGGCATACCTGGTTGAATACCCTGGTCGGCGGGATGGCTGGCATACCAAGCTCCCTAAGTGCAGCTGCCATCATGGAGCTGGCATTTCGCTGGTGGAACCGGGCATGTGAATACTCAGCAGACAGGGCAGGAGTTCTGGCGTGTGGAAAACCGAATAAAGCCATCTCTGCCCTGGTCAAGTTCGAAGCCGGACCCTTAGCACGCACTCAGGCTGGTTTGCAAGCTGCAATGCAGCACATCTCAACCGAAGATAACGATATCATGCATAATCTGGAAGAGCTGATGGCTTCACATCCACTGATTGCCAGGCGTATCGATCAAATCCGTAATTTTGCCAGCACCCCCGAATACAGCCGCTGGCAATCCTTGATGAATAATAACCTCTCAAGCTGAGTTCAAATCTGTTGCAATAAAGACTTACCATGGACTTGCTCGAATTCGCCCAACGCATACCAAAGGTAGAGCTGCATGTTCATCTGGAGGGATCAATCCTCCCACGCACATTGATCAAGCTGGCGCACCGAAACCAACTAACCTTGCCTGCTGATGATGAAGCCGGTTTGACGGAATACTTTCGTTTCCACGATTTTGATCAATTCCTCAAAACCTACCTGATGATCACCAGCTGCCTTCGTACACCCGATGATTATCGTTTAATTGCTTATGAATATGGTTGTGAGTGTGCCAGGCAAAACATACGGTATGCAGAGGTGACCTTCACAATCCTGACGAACATGTTCTTAACCGGCTTAGCCTGGCAGGAAATCTTGCAAGGTTTGAATACCGGGCGGGAGCAGGCCTATAAAGACTTTGGTGTCCGGTGGCAGTGGGTCTTTGATATCGTTCGGAATCAGCCTGAGACACAAGCCCCCGTGCTTGATATCGCCCTGGCTGCCAGGGAGATGGGTGTGATTGCCTTGGGATTGGGTGGCAGTGAAGCTGGTTACCCGCCTGAGCTATTTGTTGATATATTTGTCCGCGCCGAGATGGAGCAGCTGCACCGGGTTCCCCATGCTGGTGAAATCGCTGGTCCTCAGAGTGTTTGGTCAGCTATTAACCTGCTACACGCTGAACGGATTGGGCATGGTGTGCGCAGCATCGAAGACCCGGCATTAGTTGAATATCTGAGATCGAATTCCATCCCCCTGGAAATCTGCCCAACCAGTAATATTTGCCTGAAGGTCTACCCGGAGTACGCACAACATCCCCTGCGTCAATTGTGGGATGCTGGCGTACTCGTAACAATCGGTTCAGATGATCCACCCATGTTCAGCACCGATTTAAGCAAAGAATATCAGAATTTGGTAAAATACTTTCACTTTACACAAGCCGAGCTGGAGCGAATAAGTTTAAATGGTATTCGTGCCAGCTTCCTTCGCCAAGGAGAGAAGCAAAGACTGGTCAGTGAATTCCAGGACGAATTTAAACAATTATCCAAAATATAATGGTGAGGTGAACATGAACACAGAGCATGACCCGTATAAGCGATTGGCTGAACGGCTGGATACCCTTCCAAACGGCTTCCCGCCTACCGATGATGGCTCGGATGTGAAATTGCTGGCTTACCTATTTTCTCCGCAGGAAGCTGATCTAGCCTCCCAGTTGCTATTGAGATTGGAAACAGCAGAACAAATTTCCCAACGCATAGGGATTGAGTATGGTCCCACCCGGCAGATGTTAAAAAGCATGGCACGCCGCGGTTTGATCAAAGCAGGCAAATCAGATGAAGGATTCGGATATGGATTGCTACCCTTTGCTGTCGGAATCTATGAGAATCAAAATAGCACCTTTACTGAGGAGTTCGCACGTTTATTTGAGAATTACTTCCAACAAGGATTCACAAAAGCAATTGCGATTCAACCCGCGGTACATAGAGTTATTCCCGTTGGTGAAAGCATTAAAAATGACTTGCAGGTGGCTCCTTTTGAATCAGCTGTGGGTATTATAGAACAAGCCCAATCCTGGGGCGTAGTGGACTGTATGTGCCGACGCCAAACTGCCTTTATTGGAAAACCATGTAATCACCCCATTGATGTCTGCATGGTGCTAAGCCCAACACCGGATACTTTCATAAATTCGACGGATGTTAAAGCCCTTTCCAAAGAACAAGCCTATGCTGTCTTGCGCAAAGCAGACCAGGCAGGTTTAGTCCATTCCGTGAGTAATAATCAAAAAGGCATCTGGTACATCTGTAACTGTTGCACATGCTCTTGTGGTATCCTGCGCGGCATGGCTGAGATGGGCATCGCCAATGTCGTTGCCAGTTCAGCCTTTGTTAACACCGTGGATGAAAGCCTGTGCAATGCATGCGGTCTATGTGTGGAAAACTGCCAATTTAGTGCGCTGACCGTAAATGATGTTGCTCTCGTGAACAGCACTCGCTGTGTCGGATGCGGTGTTTGCGTTAACGCATGCCCGGACAACGCATTAATTCTTGTCCGCCGGCCTGATGAGGAGATCAAGCCCGTCCCAGTCAGCATAAAGGATTGGGGGAACCAGCGTGCACAGGAGCGTGGGATAGACTTACGCCCCCTGCTATAACGGATAGGAAAGTTTATCTATTTTTGTACTAATCAACGATCTTGTGTCGGCAAATACGGCATTTGCGGTCCAGGGATGCCCAAAAGCTCTGATAATGCAGCCTTCATGGCTGTACGATCATCCCATGGATACTCAATTTCCCCAAAGCACATCGATTGCTCATGTCCCTTTCCACACACGATGACCACATCTCCAGGGAACGCCAGCGAGACAGCCAAACGTATTGCCCTTCCCCGATCTGGGATGCGCCAGAAGGTCTGACCTTCCACCCCACCCTTTCCAACCGCCCCGGCTGCCATCTCTGCCAGGATATCTTCCAGTGATTCTGTGCGCGGATCCTCTGCTGTCAGTAGCGTCAGGTCTGCCAGCTCCATCGACTTTTCAGCCATCATCCAGCGCTTTTGCCTGTCGCGCAATCCGGCTGCACCAAAAACCACTATCACTCGTCCCCGGGTAATCTGCCGTGCAGTTTCCAGGGCGCGTTGAAGTGCATTGGGTGTATGTGCAAAGTCTATGATAGCGGTAAAATCCTGACCCATATTAACTATTTCCATCCGCCCTGGAACGCTCGTTAAACCAGCAATTCCAACCCAGGCAGCTTCTGGATTCACCCCCAGGGCATAAACGGTGGCAGTAATGGCAGCCAGGCAATTCGAGATGTTAAACGCACCTACCAGACGGCATTCACAAGGAAATTGTTGGCCTAATCCTTTTACCACGAAGCTCACCCCTTTAGCCCCTTGATGGATCTCTTGTAGGCGGACATCAGCTTCTCTATGAAGCCCATACGTTATCGCTGAGCCAGTTGACACCTGAGAAAGATACTCGTACGAGACATCATCCCGGTTTAATATCGCTTTGCGTGGGTTGCCTCGTGATTTAGGTAATGTGGTGCCCAAACCTTCAAACAATCGAGCTTTTGCGGATCGATATGCTTCATAGGAACCGTGATAATCAAGATGTTCATGGGTGATATTTGTCACCACTGCCACATCAAATTCGCAAGCGTCAGCGCGATATTGAGCTAAACCATGGGATGTGACTTCCAATACCACATGGGTTATCCCAGCAGTGACCATCTGGGCCAGATAACGCTGAATATCAGGGGCATCAGGCGTGGTGACATGAAAACCTGTGTCTAGAACTTGGTCACCAATCACTGCATTGATTGTGGAAATCATCCCGGATTTGTACCCGGCAGCCTGCAGAATCGCCTGGATCATGTTTGTGGTCGTTGTTTTTCCATCCGTACCTGTCACACCGATCACAGTCAATTTCCGACCTGGATATCCATAGAATGCAGCTGCCAGGTGAGGTAATGCCATGCGGCTGTCTTTCACTTGCAGATAAGGCACATCCAGGTGTTCCATTGCCTTCGTCCCAACAACAGCTGCGGCTCCGCTTTCGAGTGCAGCTGGGATGTATCGGTGACCATCTGTAGACCCTCCCGCCAATGCCACAAACAGATATCCTGGTTGAACCTGCCTGGAATCGGAAACTATCCCCACAATATCAACATCTCCCGTTATCACCTCATACGGAACTGGAAATTGTCGTAATAGCTCGGATAGCTTCATTTTTTGTAATGAAGACGCCCTTGGCGATTAACCCAGGGCGTCCCTAAACCGTTTAAGCATGCGATAGCGGACACGATTGATAATACTCCGTTATTCAATCCAGTCCAACCGTGATGAACACTTTACCGTATCAAGTGATGGACTGGCGTAATGACTCCAACTGGCCCGCAACAGAGGCATCCAAGACTTTGCCACCTACCCGGATGACCAACCCACCCAGGATGCTTGGGTCTACACGGAATGAAACCGTCGCCTGGCTGCCTACTTTTGAGAGTAAATCTTTCTTGACCGAATCTATTTCCTCTGCAGATAAGGGCAAAGCACTGGTCACCTCCGCAGACGTACCACTGAGTGTTACTCCTTCTAAGACGACCACATTGCCAGCTCTTACTCCAGAAAAGAACTCGTTGATCAAAGCATGTTGGCGTTTCTCATCCAATGATTCGCCTACCAGCTTTTGAGAGGCAGCAATGGCTAATGCCGCGATTTGAGTTCGTAAATCTCCCAGCATTCGATCCCGCTCACCTTGAACTTCAGCCAAAGCTGCTTCACGTTCCTTGGTTGCTTCAGCTTCAGCTGCAGCGCGTATCTCTAATGCTGCGGTTTCAGCCCGATCGGTGGATTCCCGCACGACCTGGTTGGCTTTATTTTGAGCTTCCGCAATGATCTTCGTTGCCTCCAGCTCTGCATTCGCCCGGGCTTCACTGGCTACTCGCGCATCTTCCAAACCCTGAGCAATCTTTATGTTTACGATTTTCAAGCATTTTTAGGATTGGTTTATACGCCCAGGCATACAGAAGGATGCACAAGACAGCAAAATTGAAGATTTGGAATAATAAGTAACCTAAATTAAGACCAAGCTTGGCCATTGTAGATTTTCTCCTGTATAATTTAGGCGGCGAAGATGATGATCAGGGCAACTGCCAGGGCGTAGATGGCTACCGCCTCAGCAAACGCCATGCCCAAAATCATGTTTGTTTGAATGATACCAGCTGCATCAGGGTTTCGCCCCATGGCCTGGACACCGCCTGCGGCGGCAAGTCCCACACCCACACCAGCACCAATTGCACCCATCATGGCCATGCCAGCACCCAATAATTTCAAAGCTGCAACAAAAGCTACGGGATCGTTCATCTCAATTAACTCCTTGTCCTAAAAGTATCGGTTCGATTAATGTTCTTCACCATGATGGCCAGCAGTGGCACCGCTGATGAATACAGTTGCTAAAAGGAAAAACACATATGCCTGAATAACACCAAAGAACACTTCAAATATATACAAAAGAGGTGGGATTATCACCGCGGTCAACGCACCGATAATTGAAAGCAGCAAAGCTCCAGCAAAAATATTGCCAAATAGACGGAAGCCAAATGAAAGGATTTTTGCAAACTCGAGGATGACCTCCAAAATACCGACAGCAAAGTTGATTAGCCCAAATATTCCACCTGATACTAATTGCTTCACCGGGAAGAATTTCGAAAAATAACCCGGTCCCATTGCCCATGCCCCATACACCTGGGTTAAAATCACTGTTGAAATTGCGAGCGCAAATGGGAAATTCAAATCGGTAGCTGAGCCGCGCAGGAATGGGACGACTTCACAAACCGTACAGACTGTTTCATGTTCTACTGCAGTCGGTTCGCCCTCAGTTAATGTGAGTTCCGCTGGTTGTCCTTTATCGATTGTGAATATTTCCAGGCTCCCAACCGTCAATAATTTTACAGGCGCATATCCTTTGCCGTGCTTCACCTGCTCGAGAAGGCCAACGCTCTCAAAACCAGGTACGAGCTTGACCATATTCGCGATAAAGATCAATAAGAAGATCGTCGCGGGGATGGGAAAGATTCGCTTAGCCCATTTTCCAGCGGTCCCCTCAACGCTATTCCATAGGAATTCGAATATCGTCTCAAAGGCATTATAAAATCCAGATGGAACCAGCTTGCCAGTCTTTGTAAAACGATAGGTGCCAATGGCCATGAGGATCAGGAGCAAATCAGCTAGCAAAGTTGCCAATATCGTGTTCGTGATCTGAAAACTACCAATGTGCAGTCCAGTCGGCTCCGCAGGTAAGACAACAACCGGGCTTACAGGTTTTAAGATAGATGGTCCAATAAACGCGGCATAAATCCCGGCTGCAAATAGCGCCAGGATTATCCAGCGCTTCAATCCAAACCGCTTTTTAGGTTTAACTTCACTCACGTTTCTCTTCCTCCTCCACCGGCTTGCTAGGCGAACTTTCCGGTTCCTGGGGGGTTGCACTTTTCACTGCCCGCATTGCTAATTTGAACGTAAGGAATAGCGAAAGCGGTGCAGAGCCCAAGATCAATATAATTGTAAAAAGTGGTTTTGTTCCTAATAACTTGTCCAATCCAATTCCTGCGAATAACGCCAGAAACACAATTAGCAACGTCGCACATCCCACCTGACCACCGACTGATAATAGTGCAACATTATTTACACTCTGTTTACCTTTGGCAGGCTCAGGTGGTTGGATGCTATGGTTCATGGCGGGCAGATTTTATCATATTGGTATTATAGACGTCAACATTATCCCATGTTTCCAGCAGGTAGTCCCTATAAATTACGATATGGTAACTTAGAACAAAGCTGAGGCGATTTGAGTTGATAAATTAAACCATGGACCGAATAGAGTCCCTACCAGGATAATACCAAAGATCAAGATAGTTAATGCGATCGCATAGGGTCTTGAGATGATTAATGGTTTCTCCTCATCGTCAGATCGGTATAGATAAACATATTTCAATACCGTCAGGTAGTAGTAAAGACCAATGATGGAATTGAGGACACCTACGAAAGCCAACCATACCAGACCGACTTTTACTGCCGCGGCGAATACGAATACTTTGGCAATAAACCCGGCCAATGGTGGCATTCCTGCCAATGATAAAAATGCAACCAACATCGCCAACGCCAACCATGGCTTGCGCCTACTCAGTCCGGAATAAGCCAATATCTCATCTGAACCAACCACCTGTGAAAATGTCATCACGATCCCGAAAGCAGCTAAATTGGTGATCAGGTAAGCAATGAGGTAGAAGACTACACTCGTCAGTCCAAGTTGCGATAATGCAACCACACCAATAAGGATATATCCGGCATGCGCAATGGACGAAAATGCCAGCAAGCGTTTTATGTTTTTCTGCACCAGTGCCAAAACATTACCGACCGTCATGGTGAGAACGGAAACAATAGCCAGCAGGTTGATCCAATCTGGGGTTGCGGATGGAGTGAAAATTGCGACTAAAACGCGTAAAACAACCACGAACCCAGCAGCTTTCGAAGCGGTGGAGAGGAATCCAGCAATCGGAGTTGGTGCACCTTCATACACATCCGGTGCCCAAAAATGGAACGGGAACGCCGATATCTTAAATCCGAAACCTACCAATATGAGCAGCAGGCTGCCAATGATTGCAACCTTCGGGAATTGAAGATCATAAAAACTGAGTGCAACCTGGTAAATATTCGTTTGACCTGTAAAGCCATAAAGTAAGCTGAAACCATATAACATGATCGTCGAGGCTGCCGCACCAAATAACAGATATTTGAACCCCGATTCTGTGGATTTGTCATCTCGAGTCATGAATCCAGCAAGAATGTACATCGGAATGGATGTGGTTTCAATGGCGAGGTAAAGCATGATGATATCTGCAGCTGATGCCATCAGGCTCATCCCCAGGGTGGAGATCAGCATCAATATGTAAAACTCGCCTTTCTGTCCCACCCCCTTCATATCCATAGCGAATAATGCGGTTATGGCTGCTGCGAACATGAATAAAATGTTGAATGCAAAACCCAGCCAATCCTGGCGAACCATGCCCCCAAATATCAACCGCCCCTGACCTTGAGGGGACCCAAAGATTACACTAATCACCATAACGACTAACAATCCACCTGCGGTTAACCACCCCAGGCTTCTTTTTACTTCCGGTTTCCAGATTGCATCGAAAGCCAGGATGATGCCAGCCAAAACGACAAGCAGAATTTCAGGCAAAATTGCTAATACCATCGTCGGTTCGAAGTTTTCAATTCCCATTTATACACCTCCGAACAAACTCAGGATCCGGTCAACACCTGAAGAAACCAAGTTACTCATGATGGATGGATATACACCTACTGTGATCATGATGATGCATAGCACCGTCAAAGCGACTTTATCCAGAACAGTCACATCCCCAATATGATGGTCAAACTCTTCCGAAATCGGACCGAAAAAGACCTTCCCGATGATGCGAAAAATATAGGATGCTGTAATGACAATGGAGATCGACGCAATAATGGCAATGATCGGCTGAACCTGCCAGACGCCCATGAAAATGGGAAACTCAGCTACGAAACCTGAAAGACCTGGCATGCCCATGGATACGAGACCACCAATAATAAAAGCAATAGCCACCCAGGGCATCTTCTTCGAGAAGCCTCCCAGCTCACCAATCTCTCGGGTGTGTGCCCGGTCATATACCATACCAACAACAGCAAAGAAGAGAGCCGTCATCACACCATGCGAGAACATCTGGATGCCTGAGCCAGTCAAGCCCTCTTTATTTAATGTGGCAAAACCGAGCATTACCAGACCCATATGTGACACAGAGGAAAATCCTATGACGTATTTGAAATCCGTCTGGACCATTGCGATAAATGCACCGTAGACTACATTGACCAGTGCTAAGATCAGGATCAACCAGCGCCAGTGCTGTGCGCCTAGAGGTAAAAGCATAATCCCCACGCGTAAGGCAGCAAATGCGCCTAATTTCATCAGTACACCTGCATGGAACATGGAAACTGCAGTGGGTGCTGCGACGTGTCCATCAGGGCTCCAGTTATGGAAGGGGAAAATACCACCCAAGACAGCGAAACCGAAGAATACAAAGGGGAACCAGAACACCTGAAAGCTTTCCGAAAAATTCGCCTGTGAAAGCTGGATCATATCGAAGGTGTTCAATCCTGATTGGAAGTACATTGCCAATCCACCAACCAATGACACGACAGATCCTATGAACAAATACAGGGTAAGCTTCATGGCTGCATATTCCCGAGTTTTTATCCATCCCCAGATGGAAATAAGCAGGTACATGGGGAATACTGCGATTTCGTAAAAGAAGAATAACATGAACAAGTCTTGTGCTACAAAAACACCAAATACACCACTGGCTAAAATGAAAAGAAAGGCAAAGAATTCACGAGGCCGGTCATCGAGCCCCCAGGAAATCAACACACCAGTAAACATCACCACCCCGGTCAGCACGACAAGCGGGGCGTTCATCCCGTCCACCCCAACATAATATGAAATTCCAAGCTGAGGAAGCCAGTTATATTTCTCGACGAACTGATAACCACCTATGGTCAGATCATAATTGAAATATACCCAGCCAGAAAGCAATAAGGCTATGATTGAAGCAGCCAATGCAACGACGCGCGCTTCGTTCTTGCGATCCTTAGGGATTAATAAAATTAACATTCCTGCGATTATTGGCGTGAGTACGATAACACTTAGAATTGGAAAATGCATGATTCACCTCAAAAGCAGGTTACAGGATGAAGAAGAGGACCAATGCTTATTCATTCTCCTACCCCTTGAATAGAGCTTGCATCGCGGAGTTGATTACACCTAATATCCAGGCAGGCCAAACACCAATCCATAACATTAAGAACATTAGCGGGCTGATGACGATTATCTCCCTAAGATTAATTTCACTGATGTGTCCAATCCAACGTTCATTGGTTGGACCATGCAACACCTTCTTAATTCCTTTAAGAATATAGGCACCGGTGAAAAATAATCCGATCATCGATAAGGCTGTAAAAAAGGTAAAGATTGGCCAGGATCCTCGTATGATCAGGAATTCAGATACAAAGCCATTTAAACCTGGTAAGCCAAGAGAAGCCATCGATGTGAATATCAGGATGCCCCCATAGACAGGGATCAGTGGGAATAAACCACCAAAATCATTCAAGTTGCGGGTATGTGCTCTTTCATAAATTACACCCACTAAAAAGAACATCCCAGCGGCAGACAAGCCATGGTTAAACATTTGTAAGACTGCCCCATTGAGTGCCAGGACTGCATCCTTGGATCCTGCAGCAAAAGCGGCAGCGGCAATACCCAATACGACAAAACCCATATGGTTAACTGAGGAGTAAGCCACCAGGCGTTTAAAATCATCCTGCCCATATGCTGCCAAAGCTCCAAAGATGATCCCCATTACAGCTAAAAAGGCTAGTGCCCCTGCGTACCGATGTGCTTCTTGTGGGTAAAGCGGAAGAACCAATCGTAGGAAGCCATATGCACCGAGCTTGAGTAATACACCTGCCAGTATCATCGATCCGGCTGTAGGTGCTTCGGTATGAGCATCAGGTAGCCATGTATGGAACGGCCAGACTGGAACTTTAATCGCAAAGGCGATCACAAATGCCCAGAAGGCAATCGTTTTTACGGTTTCGAGGGACAAATTTAGTGGGACATTGGCAAGTTGAGTGACAGTTGGAAAAAGGGTGAATAATTTCGTTAAATCATAGGTTCGAAATGAAACGCCAATCATCTGAATGGCGAGAAGTAAACCCAAGGAACCTGCCATGGTGTAGATCATGAACTTGAAAGATGCATAGGTTCTGGCCGATACCATTCGACCTCCCCATATTTCGCGTTCACCTTTCTCGCTGCCCCACTGGTTGATCAAGAAATACATGGGTACTAAACCAACTTCCCAAAACACAAAGAAGATTAACAGATCCAGCGAGAGGAATACCCCAAGCATCCCGGTTTCAAGGAGCAGGAACAGGATCATGTAGGGTTTTACCCGTTCATTTATACTGAAGGAAGCAAGAATTGCAACCGGTGTTAGTACTGTAGTCAGCAAAACCATGGTCAACGATAATCCATCCACACCCAGATGAAACGATGACCCAATCGCCCCATACCAAAGACTTTGAATTTCGAACTGAAATCCGGGAATGTCTTTGTGGAATGAGAACCATAAAAAAAGGGTGAATGCAAATGGGATCAGGCTACCAACTAAGGCTACCCATTTAAGCAGTTTTTTCTCTTCTTGAGGGAGGAAGAGTAAAACCAAAGCCACCAGCGTTGGTGAAAATAATATCAATGTCAGTAGATTATTGGTGACGAAACCCATCGTTCACTCCTGATATCCTGCCAGCGATTCTGTCTTTCGAAACTATCTAGTGTTGTATAAATGTAAAAACGAAATAAAACATTGCACCAAACACCAAGACCAATGCCATCAGCAGATATTGCTGCACCCGTCCCGTTTGTATTATTTTTATGCTCTGCCCAACTTTTTTAACGCCTTCCCCGACGAAATCCCCAAAGCCATTCACAACGGGTTTATCGAAGTAGTTCCGTAAGATTCCGCCTACGCTCGATGCAATACGGGCAATAAAATGAAGGATACCGTCAATAATTCGCCTATCAAGGATTTGGTTGGTAAAATTATCCGCCAGCCAATAAGCTGGTCGAACAAAGATCCTATCGTAAATCTCATCGAAGTAATACTTATTCTTCAACACCTTATGGACAGGCCCAAGAGCAACCTTCAAGGGGTCTTCTGCACCTGCTTTTTGGTTTCGGTAGACCAGCCAGCCCAAGGATAAACCACCCAAAGCTACTACCAGGGACACGATCAGCGGCCAAATGTTGAATGGTAAAGCTTCTGGTATTTCTGCCAGAGTACTTCCGATAAACTCATGAACAAAGTTGGGTATGATCCCGCCAATGATTGGGAATGATTCGGAAATACCTGCCCACCCAATCCCCACGGCAAAAACAGCCAAGATGACCAACGGTAATGTCATCGTCCATGGAGTTTCTTGGGCGTGGTGAGCTGATTCGGTGCGTGGCTCACCAAGGAAGGTTAAAGTAATTTGCCTCATCGTATAGAAAGCAGTTAGTAGAGCTGCCAACGCCAATGTTATGAATACTACCCAATGCCCATGACCAAAAGCATCTGCAAGGATTTCATCCTTGGACCAGAATCCAGCAGTGACCAGGGGAAAACCTGATAGTGCAAACCCACCAATTAAAAATGTCCAAAAAGTAACCGGCATTTTCTTTCGTAATCCGCCCATATTGAACATATCTTGTGGGTCAACATGCTCTCCAGTGTGCAATACCCCATGTTCTACTCCATGAATGACCGAGCCAGAGCCAAGGAATAATAGAGCTTTAAAGAATGCGTGTGTGATCAGATGAAATGCTGCCGCCACATAGGCACCAATACCCAATGCGGCAATCATATATCCAAGCTGCGATATGGTCGAATACGCCAGTACACGCTTGATATCATTTTGGGCTAAGGCGATCGTGGCAGCGAATATGGCCGTGAAAGCTCCAATGATCGTCATCAATGTCATTGCAGCGGTTAAGTGACCATGCTCACTACCTGCCTGAAGCAATGGAAACATGCGGATTACCATGTACACACCTGCCGAAACCATCGTGGCTGCATGGATCATTGCCGAAACTGGTGTCGGGCCTTCCATGGCATCTGGCAACCACACATGGAGAGGCCACTGCGCTGATTTGCCGACTGTACCGATAAAGAGCAGGATGCCAATCAAGCCAGCTGCAGAAAGGCCTAAGAAGCTGCCGATGGCAGGAGTTTCAGCCAGTTTCTGCAAGGTTTCGGGCTTGAAGATTTCAGAATAGCTAAGGGATCCAATGGAAGAATAAAGATATGCGATACCAAGCAGCATGAACACATCTCCCACACGTGTGGTCATAAACGCCTTGATCATTGCTGCCCGGGCAGTGGGTTTCTGATACCAGAAACCGATCAGGAGGTAAGAGCATAAACCCATGATCTCCCAACCGACGAACAATGTGAGCAGGTTGTCTGAAACAACCAGGGTGTACATACCAAACGCGAATAAACCGATAAACGCGAAAAAGCGTGAATACATGGGTTCGACGGATGGAACCACATGTTTATGCCCGTGCTCATCTGCTACGGTCGCGCCGTGAGGCTGCAATCCTTTTTTATCGTGATCTCCTTGTGGTTGTCCATAGTTATGGTAACCCACACTGTAAATAAAAATCATCAAGACTGTCCAGGCGACAAAGAACAACGTTGCCGCAGAAAGGGGATCAATCCGAATGCCAATTTGTAACCAGCTCTCTGCAGTTGGCAGCCAATTTATAACAGAAGCAAATGGGCTGGAACCCAGGTGTTCCGTTTTTACAGCACGGAAAAATACAATCATGCTTCCCAGCCAGGATAACAAAGCTGCCCCCACAGCAAGACTATGGCTCAAAGCTTTTGATCGATTGGTGAACAGAATTATTAAAAAGAACGCCAACAACGGTGGAAGTGGAAGGAGCCAAACGATTAATTCAGTCGACATAACTATCCTCTCTTATCACCACTTCATCATGTTCATATCATTCGCCACAACAGAGCTGCGGCGACGATATATCGAGATAATCAATGCGAGTCCCACAGCCACTTCTGCGGCTGCTACAGCAAAAACGATAATAGCAAATGCTTGTCCAGCAATTCCTTCGGATGAACGGTATCGCCAAAAGGCAATCAAATTAATATTCACTGAATTCAGCATTAATTCTATGCCCATCAGTATGGCGATGGCATTTTTACGTACCAGGACACCATATAATCCGATACAAAAAAGAATAGCTGCGAATATCAAGTACCATGCAAGTGGGATCATTGCTTTTTCTCTCCAGCCACGAATATCGCACCTATCATGCCTGCCACCAATAAAATCGAGGCTAACTCAAACGGTAATACATATTGATCAGGCGAGACCAGAGCCAAACCTAATTGGCTCAATCGGTCAGACGGATTGGTTAGCTCTGGTAAAGAAGTTGTGAACCCCTGCCAATTGAATAGCACCAGGGTTATGCCTGCCAGTAATAACAATGAGATCAATGCACCAAGCCACCAATTGGAATTAGATTGAGGCCCAGTGTCTTGCATAACACGCCTGGTTAACATGGCGGCAAATATAAACAGGATGGCAATGGCACCTATATAAATGATCACCTGGATAACTGCGAAGAATCCGGCATCCAGCAGCACATAAAATATAGCAACTCCAAATAAAGCCAATATCAGCCATAATGCTGAGTGGATCAGATTACGGCTTGTTACCACCGATAGTCCTGCCACTAGCGTAATTATCGCAACGATCAAGAAGATGATCTTCTCAGGCGTCATATAAGAATCTCCATCCTATGAAATCACCGAAGCCGGAGGTTCCGGTGCCACAGCAACCGGGCGAGGTTTTGCAACTTCACGAACGATTTTGATCCGATAAGATTTAAGCAATTGAATCGTCAGGGTTACAATGATGATATTCAGAAAAAGATGAACTCCTGCCCGAACCCATGGGATGGCTATATCCAGAAGATGCAAACCAGGCAGGATTATAAAAAAGGCCTTGTCCACGATAGCAGTGGCAACAAGCAGGATTAATGCCAAAGGGGTGAGAAATTTCCAATTGAAATTCAACATCTGGTCAATGCGTAAGCGTGGCATTGAAATGCGTATCAACACAACGACGAAATAAACGATAAACGTCTTGATAAAGAACCAGGCTACTCCGAGGATGGGAAGTTGTTCAGCCCACGGACCTCTCCAACCGCCCAGGAAGAGCGTCGCTGTAAGGGCAGAAATAGTAAATGCATGCAGGAATTCGCCCACATAGAACATGCCAAACTTCAAACCTGAGTATTCAGTCTGGTATCCAGCCACCAGCTCAGATTCAGCTTCAAGTAGATCGAATGGCGCGCGGCCAGTTTCAGCCATGGAGCTGGTGAAAAAGATGAAAGCAGCGATCGGGGAAAGTACTATAAACCAGACGCTTTGTGCGCTAACCAGGCTGTTTATTCCCATGGACCGTCCTAATAATACTGGAACGAGCAATGCTAAAACCATCGGAACTTCGTAAGAGACCACCTGAGCAACGGCACGGAAAGCACCTAATAATGAATATTTATTATTGGAAGACCAACCTGCCAGGATTATCCCCAATGCCCCAATCGCACCAACAGCTATCAGATATAGCACGCCCACATTTACCTCGGTGCCAACGATTGTCGGAGCAAATGGGATAACAGCCCAGGTAAGCAATACTGCAGATACCGATAAAATCGGAGCGAGATTATACACAACCTTATCTGCTCCAATAGGTGTTATATATTCCTTGGTAAAAATCTTGATCATATCCGGAAAAGTTTGAAAAATCCCCCACGGGCCGACCCGGTTCGGTCCCACCCGGTCCTGAATTCTACCGTATAGCTTTCTCTCGAGCCAAATGGTGAAAATAACCAAACTAAACCCAAAGACTCCCGTCAAACCAGCGCCAATGAACTTTAATAACACAGTAACCAATGTTTGGGATAATCCCCAACCCAGTAAAAGATTTCCCAACCAATTTGCGATGAATGTAATTGGATCGCTTATGAAATTCATCCTGCACTCCTAGCTATGGATCCATAACAACGAAAATATCGACAAATAAAAGGCTGAGGGAATCCTCCTTCAGCCTTTTTGTATATCTCAGCATGAAATACTATGCCCACTCCAATACACCTTTTCGCCAGGCTGCTAATAATTCAACGAATAAAATGAGTATAAATATCACTCCTGATAGCACACCAAGCATCGAGAGCTGCCCGAAAGCCACCGCCCATGGAAATAAGAAAACCAGTTCAACATCGAAAACCAGGAAAGTTAGAGCAAAGATATAATACTGCACCCGAAATTGTACCCAGGTATCTCCTACCGTTTCAATTCCACATTCATATGTCTGTGATTTTTGGGAGTTGGGCTTATGGGGACCAATCAATCCTGCCAAAAAGATCGGTGCACCAGGAAATAATGCAACAATGAGAAAAAATAGACCAATAAATAGCCAATCACTTTGCATGATGATGCTCCTGCAAATGGAATGTAATTTCTAACATCTATTACAAAGACATATTATTGCACATTCGATGGTTCTGAGGAATAAACGGGCTAATTTTACCATAAGAAGAACTCATGTCAAATTATCTAAAATCACGTCTTTTTTATACTAACTACATATGTATACAGAATATAACCCATTTGATTTTATAGCTATGCGATGTATAATTTTCCCAAAGGATTTCAATCATGCGATTCGAAGACCTCTCCTGGTTTGACGTTGAAAAGTACTTGAAGAATGAAAATAGGCTGATCCTGGTGTTAGGCGCTTGCGAGCAACATGGTTATTTAAGCTTGCTGGCCGATTCGAAAATCCCCCAAGCTTTAGCCGATGCAGCCAGCCAAAGAACAGGTGTATTGGTAGCTCCAGTTGTAAATTATGGCATCTCGCCATACTTTATGGATTACCCCGGAACCCTTAGTTTGCGCATCCAAACACTGATAGATTTAGCTGAAGATCTGGTGCGTTCTGCATATCATCATGGTTTTCAACGTATACTGATTTTAAACGGTCATGGTGGTAACGATCCTGTAAGAGCCAGGCTTTATGAAGTAGCGAACACGCTCCCACAGCTTCAACTGGCATGGTACGCATGGTGGCAGGCACACAGTGTTGAGGCGGAGGCAATGAAACATGGTCTCCGTTCGTACCATGCCGCCTGGATTGAGGCATTTCCATTTACTCGGGTTGGAGACTTACCTGACGGGGAAAAGATTCCACCGCGTATACCAGGATTGGTCAGTGCAAGGATGGCTCGTGAGCTCTACCAGGATGGTGTTTTCGGAGGACCGTACCAGGTCGATGATGCGATCATGACAGAGATTTTTAATACAGCTCTCGAAGACATACTACAATTATTACGATTCGAATAATCCGGTATTGTTTGGATATCTTAATTACTGACTTGAGGAGATCAAAATGTCTGACCCTATCATGGAAATCATTCGCACCGATAAAGCTCCAAAAGCAATCGGACCATATTCAGTTGGGATTAAAACGGAAAGTCTGGTATATACTGCAGGTCAGGCAGGAATTATTCCGGAGACCGGAAATCTTATCGAAGGTGGAATTGAGAATGAGACCCGGCAAACATTGACGAATATCCAGCATATCCTGGAAGCTGCAGGCACAACAATAGGAAAGGTAATAAAAACGACGGTATTTCTACTTGATATGAACGATTTTAGCCGCATGAATGCTATCTATGCTGAATTCTTCATGGAAAATCCACCCGCCCGTTCTACAGTCCAAGTAGCAGCATTACCAAAAGGAGCAGCTGTAGAAATCGAAGCTATCGCACTAGTCAGTCACTAAAGTTATACTGTGGCATTAGGGATTCTGTAAAAATTTTCCGCGAATATCTATGATAATGGCTTTGGATCGAGTATCCTGGATACTGTTCACGGAAATATTCCGTATAAGTAAAGAGGAATCAACAAGTATGCCACGGGAAATCCAAGTTAGATTGGCATTAATAAACAATAGATTTATTAAACGATGATTTGGCATGAGAAATCTTCTTTTCGAATTATGCTTGAAATAAAACCTGAATCAGATAATCGATACTGGCACAGAAAAGACTAAATATTCTGGAATAAATCGACATATATTCCCAATCCAATTATCATGATTAAAGTATCCGTAATCGTGCCCTGTTATAACGAAGAAACTCGAATCCGGCAACTTTTAGATGCCATATATGGGCAATCTTACCCTGTAAATGAAATCGAAGTGGTCATTGCAGATGGACTTTCCACTGACAGAACCCGTGCAATGATTTGCGAATTTCAATCGAGCCATCCAAACCTGACAATAAGGGTCATCGATAACCTTCACCGTGCCATTCCTTCTGGGCTAAATCGAGCCATTACCGCAGCACAAGGCAAGTACTTCATTAGAATGGATGCGCATTCCATTCCCGATCGGGATTACATCACAAATTGTATCCATGGTTTGGATGAAGGTCTGGGTGACAACGTCGGTGGAATATGGAGGATCCAACCTGGGTCATCTACCTGGATAGCAAAAGCAATCGCGGTTGCAGGCTCACATCCATTAGGTGTCGGGGATGCGCTTTATAGAATAGGCGGATCAGCTCAGGAGGTAGACACAGTTCCGTTTGGTGCTTTTCGCAAGGAATTAATTGACAAAATAGGGTTGTTTGATGAAACCCTGCTCACGAATGAAGATTATGAATTCAATGTTCGAGTCAGGCAATCTGGAGGTAAAGTCTGGATGGATCCATCCATCCATTCGATCTATTTTGCCCGCTCAACTATCAAGGCACTCTTACAACAATATTGGCGTTATGGATATTGGAAAGCCCAGATGCTTCGTAGATATCCAAAAACATTACGCTGGCGGCAGGTCGTTCCCCCGTTATTTGTATTGGCATTGATCAGCCTGGGCTTAGCAGCCTTAGGTTGGTTTCTTGCCCGTTGGTTGATGGCAATTATTGTGATACTATATACAATAGTAATCTTTGTGGCAGGTATCCAGATGAGTTTAAAACATAAAGATATTTCGCTGGTCATTGGACTCCCAGTGGCAATTGCCACAATCCACCTTTCTTGGGGTACTGCATTTCTATGGGGTCTGGTCGCTAAGCCAAGAGTGAATGAGCCAGCAAGATGATCGCGGTTAAGACGACCCCAAATTCGAGCAAATGGAGGCTGAGGCCACGTGAAAGGCGGACCCTCCTGCTTTTGGGGGATTTCCTGATGGCCGAAATTGCGATCATTATCGCAGTTTATGTATGGTCTGTCGCGGATGTATTCCAGGCATTTTCATTGAACTTTGTTGGCCGCTTACCAAGCTGGTTTTTCCTACTTCCCTTCCTATGGCCATTTCTGATGGCCAGACTTTATGATGAACATCGCGCCAGAGATCGAGGACAGACATTGCGGAGTATCGCTTTCTCAGCCTTGATTGGTCTGGGTACCTATATGGTGTTTTACTTCACATCAGAACCTAAATCACTCCCTCGAATTGGAGTTGCCGCATTTATCATCAGTGTATTCACCCTAACGCTTTTATGGCGTTTGTTATATATCCGGATATTCACTGCACCACAATTTATGCGCAGAATGTTACTCGTCGGAGCTGGAGAGACGGGTAAGATCATGTTAAAAATTATCGGCCAGATCAGACCTCGCCCTTATATCCTTGTTGGAATTGTGGATGATGATCCACAGAAGATTGGTAAATCCATCGATGGATTTGAAGTATTCGGTGGAGCTGACATACTGCTTAAAGCAATTTGTGATCATCAAATTACTGATCTGATCGTCGCTATATCCGGGCAAATGCAAGGAGGCATGTTCCAGGCATTATTGGATGCCCAAGAATTTGGCGTGGAAATCATCCGAATGCCTGTAGCGTATGAAGAATTACTTCACCGGGTGCCAATTCGCTATCTTGAAGCAGAATGGATCCTGCGCTCATTCGTTGATAAAGCTCGATCGGAGACATTTTCAGAAATGATCAAGCGTGGACTAGATATCTTGGGTGGGCTGGTGGGAATGATCATCCTGGTCTTTTTTTTCCCCTTTGTGGCGATTGCGATTTTATTGGAATCTGGGCGACCCATTTTATATCGACAGGTGCGGATGGGGCGGGGTGGACAGCTCTACAATATATATAAATTTAGGACCATGCGCCAGGATGCCGAATCTAATGGTCAACCACAATGGGCAGAAGAAAATGACCGCCGGGCGACCAAGGTTGGTCGCTTTTTACGAAAGACACATATTGACGAAATTCCACAATTTTATAATGTGGTGCGTGGTGAGATGAGCCTGGTGGGACCACGTGCTGAACGTCCCGAGCTGGTGGAATGGTTCCAAAAACATGTCCCCTTTTATCGAGCCCGTTTGTTAGTTCGCCCGGGTATGACGGGTTGGGCACAAATAAACCAGCAATATGCTGCCACAGTTGATGAAACAATCGAAAAACTCGAGTATGATTTGTATTACATCATGCATCGAAATGTCCTGATGGACTTACGCATTATTGCCCGAACACCAACCCTGGTGTTAAGCTTGAGAGGAAGATAGTTTGAAACTGCAATTCCTTTCCAAAAACCGAACTGTTTTGGTGGGGGATTTGTTATTCATTATTGTATGCGTCCTCGGAAGTTTTGTGCTACGTGTCCCATTAGGCGCCAGGTTATATGATTTCAGATACCAAATCCTGATCATGATTTGTGTGGCATTGATCGTCAAACCATTGGTCTATTATCAATTTGGCTTATATCGTCGCTTATGGGCATATGCGAGTATTCGTGAGCTAAAACTGATCACCATCTCAGTTACTACTGCTTCGATCATCTTTTCAATTATCATCATCCTGATCTCCATCTTTCCCTCGATAATGGGGAAGGATTTTTCCCGAGGTGTTCTGGTCATAGATTGGTTATTATCGCTGCTCGCAGTTGGAGGATTGCGTTTTTCTTTCCGAATTGTGGCTGAGAGCCAGCTTACTGCTAAACAATCTAAAAACCGCCTTAGAAGGGTATTAATTGCTGGCGCTGGTGATGCTGGAGCACTCGTTGTGAGAGAAATGCAGCGAAATCCACAGGCGAATCTAACCCCTATCGGCTTTGTTGATGATGACCCAGCAAAACAGAAGCAGGAAATACACGGTACACCCGTGATTGGTAAACTGGATGAGTTGGCTCATTTAATTGACTTAAAGAATGCGGATGAGGTTATTATAGCAATTCCGAGCGCTCCCGGACAAGTCATTCGCAAGGTAACAGACATCTGCCGTGCAAAAAATATCCCTTCTCGAACCATGCCAAGTCTGCATGAGCTGATTGGTGGAAAGGTCAGTGTTAATCGCTTACGAGAAGTCGACATTACCGATTTACTTCGACGTGCTCCTACAATCATTGATAATGAGTTGGTTGGACTGAGCCTTGAAAGCCGGCGTGTGCTGGTTACGGGAGCTGGCGGCTCGATTGGGCGTGAATTATGTCACCAAATTGCACGCTGGGAACCCGGGGAACTATTTTTATTAGGACATGGTGAAAACAGCATATTTGAAACGCTCATTGAGCTCGAGCAGAGTTTTCCTTCATTGAAAATTCACCCACTTATAGCAGACATCCGTGACAAAGAGCATTTAAATCACCTATTCTCCACGTACCAACCCCAGGTCGTATTCCACGCGGCCGCTCATAAGCACGTTCCTTTGATGCAAGCGAATATCGAGGAGGCTGTCAGTAATAATGTTTTAGGCACTCGCAATGTGGTTGAGGTGTCACTCGATTATAGCGTTGATAGATTAGTAATGATATCCACTGATAAGGCGATTTGCCCCACTAGCGTATATGGAGCCACAAAACGAATCGGGGAAATGCTCATTCTGGATGCAGCCCGTAGATCCAGAAAGTCGTTTTCTGTTGTCCGTTTTGGTAATGTGTTGGGTAGCCGTGGTAGTGTCTTAGTACTTTTTAAACGTCAAATTGACTATGGTGGACCTGTTACTGTTACCCACCCGGACATGGAGCGCTATTTTATGACCATTCCCGAAGCAGTTCACCTAGTACTCCAAGCGTCTGCGATGGGAAAAGGGGGAGAAGTATTTGTATTGAACATGGGAGAGCAAATCCGGATACTCGACCTTGCTCAAGATCTAATCCGCCTTTCAGGACTTGAACCTGGAAAAGACATTGAGATTGTATTTACTGGCATCCGCCCAGGAGAGAAGCTAAGCGAGGCACTGTGGGATGAAGGCGCTGATTACCTGCCCACCACCCACCCTGACGTGGTTCGTCTAAATGAAAACGAGGTATTGACCAGTATTGATTTAAAAGGGGCTGTGAATGATTTGATTGAGCTGGGGAAGCAGAGTGACCCCGATCAAATTGTGAGTATGTTGAATCGAATCGTACCAGGTGCAGTTGTGAGTAGTACGCCTTCCCCAGATATTACCTCTGTGATCTAACCAGGCATGGCAGAAATCAATCCAAGTGAGTGGGATAATTTTTTAGCTCAATACCCTAATTCTCACATCCTGCAAACTTCGGCCTGGGGGCAATTAAAAGCAGATTTTGGCTGGCATGTAATGTGTGTGGTTACGAGGGATTGCGGTGCCCAGCTTATGATTAAACAGATCCTTCCTGGTGTTCGTTTTGCTTATATCCCAAAGGGACCTGTTGGGATAAACTGGAGCCAATTGTGGCCAGAAATTGATGCCATCTGTCAGGATAGTAAATCCATTTTCTTAAAGATCGAGCCGGATTTTTGGGGGAGTGTTGATGAAAAATCCAATCTTCCTGCTTCACAATACCTACCCAACCTCATCCAAAGCAAGCATAGCATTCAACCGTTGCAGACGCTGATTATCGACATCCGCGGAGAAGAATCGCAAATCCTGGGGAGAATGAAGCAGAAAACCCGCTACAATATCAATCTTGCACTCAAGAAAAATGTAGTGGTTAAACCATGCACGGACCTTAGCGCTTTTTATGATCTGATGGAGGTCACAGGTCAGCGTGACCAATTCGGTATTCACAACCTGGCTTACTACCAACGCGCATTTGATCTATTTTATGCCCACCAACAGTGCCAGCTGCTGATTGCTGAATTTGAGGGTTCACCTCTCGCTGCGATAATCGTCTTCACTAATGGAGATCGAGCATGGTATTTCTATGGCGCATCTTCAAACACCCATCGAGATAGGATGCCTAACTACCTGCTGCAGTGGGAAGCAATTCGCTGGGCAAGGTCTCAGGGTTGTTCCTCGTATGATCTCTGGGGGGTACCGGATGCGGATCTTTCTACTTTGGAAGCTAATTTCAACAAGCACAGCTCTGGTTTATGGGGGGTGTACCGGTTTAAACGCGGATTTGGAGGAGAGTTAAAGCGCGCATCGGGTCCATGGGATCGAGTCTACAACCCATTGTTATATAAACTTTATTCATTATGGCTTAAGGTTCGAAAAGTCGAGGGTTAACCCGATAAAGGTGACAATATGCTTCCTAAAAACCCTCTCCAGGTAAATCCCATACAATGGAATTCTGCAATTGCATCCCTGCCCGGTGCACATGTTCTGCAAACCTATGAATGGGGAAAAGTCAAATCACAATTTGGTTGGCAGCCTCATTACCTGATTTGGCATGAAGAGCATGGAAGTGTTGAGCTGATTACCAATCGGCTAGATGAAGCACTTAAGCATAAGCATCTTGTTGCAGCTGCACTTATCCTTCAACGCCAGATCAGGATTGGTGGATTCTCTCACCGCACTGGGGTTATGTATGTACCTAAAGGACCCCTGCTAGATTGGAATGATGCCAGTTTAGATCAACGCGTCCTTCAGGATCTAAGGCAGTTTGCGCAGAAACATAGTGCTATATTTATAAAGATCGATCCAGATCTAGAAGTCGGGGTCGGGATACCGGGTATGGATGGATCCCTGGAGTCACCGCTTGGGACAAGGGTTTCCAGTGCTTTACGGGATGATGGCTGGCAATTCTCTGATGAACAAGTTCAGTTTCGTAATACAGTAGTAATTGATCTTCGCCAGAGCGAAGCAGAGCTCCTCGCAAATATGCGGCAAAAAACACGTTACAATGTGAACCTGGCGATCCGAAAAGGGGTGACGGTTCGCATTGGCGGACCATCAGATATCAATATGCTTTTTAAAATGTATGCAGAGACTTCCATCCGGGATGGTTTTGTGATCCGAAATGAGACTTATTACCGCGAAGTCTGGAAAGAATTTATTCACGACCAACACACAACCTCCGTTGAACGGCCAGTCGCTGAGGTATTGATTGCTGAAGTTGATGGCGACCCGGTTGCCGGATTGATTCTCTTTCGTTTCGCTGGAAAAGCCTGGTACTTGTATGGCATGTCCTCTTCCACACACCGGGATAAGATGCCTAATTACCTGCTTCAATGGGAAGCTATTAAACGAGCTAAGGCTGCAAATTGCGCAAGTTATGATTTATGGGGTGCGCCAGATGAATTTGTCGAAACCGATCCTTTATGGGGCGTCTACCGGTTTAAAGAAGGACTTGGAGGTACTGTCTATCGTTATCTTGGGGCTTGGGACTTTCCGTTAAATCGCATGTTATTTAGACTATACTCAAAGACGATACCAAGCCTGTTGGATATCATGCGCAATCATGGGAAGGCAAGTACAAAACAGGTTATGGGATAAGGTTTATGAGAACAATCCCGCGAATCAGAATCGCTCACCTCCCCACTCAGGTGGAGGCTCTTCCACGGCTGGCTGCTATACTGGGAGGACCTACCTTGTTGGTCAAACGCGATGACCTTACGGGACTTGCATTTGGTGGAAATAAAACTCGCAAGCTGGAATATTTACTTGCTGAAGCTCAAGCAAATGGGGCACGTACGATAATAACCTCCGGTGCATTGCAATCAAATCATTGTCGGCAAGTCGCAGCTGCTTCTGCCCGATTGAATTTTGCTTGTATTCTTGTCCTCTCTGGCGATCAGCCTTCTGTTGCGACAGGGAACTTGCTGTTGGACTATTTATTTAATGCAGAGATTGTTTGGACATCTTATGAAGAACGTGATCATATGCTGTCACATACTTTCCAAAACGCATGGGAAGCAGGTAAAAGACCTTACCTGATCCCTTATGGAGGTTCAAACACCACCGGAGCGACAGCATATGTCTATGCGATGCAGGAATTGCTCTCCCAACAATATCAACCCGATTGGATCGTTTTCGCATCTTCATCAGGTGGCACACAAGCAGGGTTGGTCGCTGGATCAAGATTATTTGGTTATAAAGGAAAAGTCTTAGGAATCAGCGTGGATGAAACTGCTAGTGATCTAAAAGAACAGGTATCATCTCTGGCTAGTGCAACAGCAGATTTCCTCGGAGAAAAAGTTGATTTTCTACCCCAGGATATATTGGTATGCGATGATTATCTTGGAGGTGGTTACGGGATAATGGGATCACCCGAGATCGAAGCAATCCGATTATTTGCCCGCCATGAAGGATTGTTACTTGATCCAGTTTATACCGGTCGTGCTGGGGCTGGGTTAATCGATCTCATTCGAAAGGGTTATTTCAAACCTGAAGAAACAGTCCTGTTTTGGCATACGGGTGGTACACCTGCATTATTTTCTGAAAAGTACTCCCACCTGGTAGATGAATTATAATTTTCCCAGATACCTGCACCTATTTCAAGATAACAACGGCATGGATGCTCCATATTATCTATCCTGAGAGTTAGGGAATAGTTGCCTTGGGGAAACGTATCACCATTTAGCCAGAGATATTTCTGGTAAATAAATCAATTAACGATCAGGTTCTTGGAAGCGAGCCAGAAATTTCCTTAACCAGGTAGTCCAGGATAAATTCCGTATTTCTATTCCAGCTTTCTTTGCAACCTCTAAATCAGCTTGATTTGGGCTGTAAGCAGAGGTCTGGTACTCAGTCAACAAGCGTTCTGCTGGTATTGATACAGCAGGAATAGCGTTTATCAGTGAAACTGTTCGTTCGGCTGGCGTATCGTGGATTGCAGGTTTCCTACCGACACGTGCTAGTGCATAATTTATCTCCATATAAGACCGTGATAGGGCGGGAAGCTTCATGTAATGGATCCAATTAACCAAATAATCAGGTGGACGAATACCAATCCGTCGCAGACCTTTTTCCAGGACGACGGGCACATCAACGGATATACGTTCCAGGAATGGAACCACCTTAAATCCCCTTGAAACTTGCCAAATCAGAATCACTAATAAGGAAGTAGTAAATATCAGTAGGATAAATTTGACAATATTACCAATTGTCCAGAAATTTAAATTTCCCAACTGGTTAGATATTCCCTCATTATCTCCAGGTCTTGATCGATCAGTATTATCCGGGTTTTGTTGATTATCAGTATTATCTCTCCCTGGTTGGTCTTGTGGAGGGCTGGCAAATGTTTCACCAGAGGGTCTGTACAATGGAGGTTGAGATACTGTAGGCTCGAAAATTATCCAACCGAATCCCGGAAAATACACTTCAGGCCAGGCATGTGCATCCTTTTGGCGCACTATATAGGATGATGTTTCACTGATTTGCTCTTTCGTGATATTCGGACTTATGCTCGAACCTGGTTGTTGCAAGATTGGGGGTATTTCACGTTCGCCTTGAGCAAATCCGACACCCATTCGTGCAGGGATACCTAACGAACGTAATAATATAACCTCAGCAGAGGCATAGTAATTGCAAAATCCTTTTTGATAGTCAAATAAAAACCAATCAATTCGCTCCTGATTTGGTGGAGGCTGGCTGATAGATTGGTTGTATTCAATGTTGTTTCGGAGATAGTTGGTGATGGCGTTTGCAATATCATACGGATTGCTAAAGCCTGAGGCTATATCTTTAGCTAATTCCCTTGTTCGAGAGGTGATCGTACTGGGCAACTGCAAATATTCGTCTAGAACCCATTGTGGATATGAGGTCCCCGCTTCCATCAACTCGGTAGTTGTCATTGAATCTATCGCAGATCGCACAATATACTGTTCACCAGGATGAACAAATCCTTTGCTCATTAATATACCAAAATTTACCGTTCCATCGGGATTAATCGTCATTGTTGCTTGAGTCGGCAGATTAACTGACAACGGTTCCGGAACGACATATAGGTTTGATATTGGAACGTGGGGAAAGAACGTGAAAGTAACAACGGTACGAACATCAGCACCAGGTTGGTTTAGATCAATACTATCTGGAGTAAGATTGTGCGTAGAATTCAGATCTGTCAACCATTGATTAGCTTCATATGTCCCGTAGACGCGGGCTTCCCAATAAAAACGAGCTCCATTAGGCGCATTAGTTGGTCCTTCAACTTCCAAGACAATCTTATCAGATAACGGGCTACCCAACCCCAGTGGTAATGTATCCCCAAAAAAATTCTGTACCAAGCCGACAGAAGCGCGTAAGGAAGCAAATACAAAACTAAATCGGTCCTTCGTGGTAAGCCATGGTTTAGATGCTGTTTGCCAGATTTCAGCAGCTGGTTTGAAAGTTTCTGCCACCACCGGCACATTCCATGCAAAAAATACTAAAATCATCGACAAAATAAGAGCCACACGAGAGAAATCAAAGCCGATATCAGGTGGTGTGTGTGTATGGTCCTGCCTCCACTTAACAATGTGTTTCAGGTAGACCAACCGCGCGACCAATAAAAGAGCAAAGAATAGATAAAAAGCCAAGTACCATGATCGGCTGACTAATAACGGATCGAAGGAATGGATTATAAATGCAGCAACACCCGTAGGTATAACGACTTTCCATGGATTACCTTCCCGAAACAGGATATACCCGGCAGATATACTCAATGACCAGAACAATATTGCCATTAATAATAGAAACAGGAGATTATCCGTCACTGGTTTTCTGGTAAATAATTCCTCCAGTACAACCTGTAACCTCCCCCATAGGTTTATGAGGCGGTCGTTCCATTGTATTTCAGGATCAAGGGTCAAGCCAATTTGCCATGGGATCAGGCATACTCCATAAGCAATCGTAAAAATAATCGTCCAGAATCGTTTGAAAATGCTCTTTCCAAGAGCTAATCCAATCAGCGTTCCCAGCAAGGTGATTATTTGAACAATATGCAGGTCTTTTGTCCACAGAGTAGCTACCAAACGGGCTGTAGCTATTTGCATAATCACAATCAGTAATATCGCGCTTAACCAATCCCCCCAGCGAATATTCGTCTTAATAGTAGGCATATTGGTCATATTTCATTCACTCTCTACCATCCTGGACATTATTCTATCAAACTACCCTTAATAGAACATTATGGTTCAACTAAGTTTTTAATGATAGGTAGGCAGAAAACCAAGTGCATCCTTTTGGAATGCACTTGGTAATTTTAGAGAACGATGTTAACCAATCGGTGTGGAACGACGATTACCTTCCTGGGAGGCCTGCCTTCCAGGAATTTCTTCACAACTTCGCTTTCTAAAGCAGCCTTTTTGGCTGCCTCTTCGCTCACATCAACAGGAACCATGATGCGATCCCTGAGCTTACCATCAACCTGGACGATCAAAGTAATTAAATCCTCAGCTGCCGCAGCATCATCGACCACCGGCCACGCCTGCTGATGAATTGAATAAGGTTTCCCAATGAATGCCCACAGTTCCTCAGCGATATGAGGTGTGATAGGGGCCATCATCCTTATATAAATATTTACCGCTTCAGTCCACTCTGAGGTCCCGGCTGCGCCTTTATCTCTCGCTTTATACATCTCATTTAGCAGTTCCATTAAACCAGAAACGATGGTATTAAACTCAAATGCCTCAAAATCATGTGTGAGTTGCTGTAAAGTTTGGTGCAACTTGCGCCGTAACGACCGTAAAATCTCGGCTACTGGGATTACCTTTCTCGATCGGGTCTGTTAGCAAAATCCAAGACCGACGCAACCAGCGAGAAACACCCTCAATACCAGTGCTGCTCCATGGGGCACCCATCTCCCAACGTGCATAAAACATTAAATAAGCCCGAACCGTGTCGGCACCATAATGCGCTACCAGCCTGTCGGGCGCGATCACGTTACCCTTACTCTTTGACATCTTATCGTTATCTTCGCCAAGGACCATACCCTGGTTGCGCAGCTGCATCATTGGCTCAGGTCCCTTGGTGATACCCATATCCCGCAATGCTTTGTGGAAAAAGCGGGTATACATCAGGTGCATCGTGGCGTGTTCGATCCCTCCAGTATATGTATCCACCGGCATCCAATAATCGTAATCCTTCGGGTCAAATGGACCTTGATTATATTTGGGACTTAAATACCTCAGATGGTACCAGGATGAGCACATGAATGTGTCCATGGTATCAGTTTCGCGCACAGCTGGTTTGTTGCAGACCGGGCAGTTGGTGTATTTCCAGGTCGGATGAACTGTGAGTGGGTTTACCCCACTGGGTTTCCATTCGACGTCATCTGGCAGTAAAACTGGTAGCTGGTCCTCGGGTACTGGGTTCCAGCCACAATCCTCGCACAATACCATCGGGATAGGTGCACCCCAATAACGTTGGCGGGATATCAGCCAATCGCGCAGCTTATAATTTATCGCTGTTTTTCCAAGCCCTTTTTCCTCCAGCCACTGGGTTACTCTTTCCTTGGCGTCAGTTCCGGGTGTTCCTGTAAACACATCCGAATGTATCATTGTGCCGTACTCATGATGATAGAGAATATCGCGATAGAATTCCACATTCCACACCATCTCCATCAGAGTGCGAGAATTGGCCACATTGGGTTCGATCTGTTTGCAATGGGCAAGAATGTTTTTCTCACTTTCTACCGAATCCCATTCCTTCAAACCGTCATCGAAGATAAATAGCCAGCGATCACCAACAATCTCATTCCAACTACGAGGTAAGATGAACTCACGCACTAACTCAATATAACAATCAATTTTTGAAGCTGGGATAGTGACGTTTAGCCCATACTAGGTGCTTTTCAAACGTGATATTCTCGCTTAATAGGGCATTGTCAAAGCCATCCTTCATTGTGCCTTGCATTGCAAACGATTTGGAAATGCCATCATTACGCTTAATAACAGGCAAGATAGGTAATCCAAATTTAATTGCGAAGGCAAAGTCTCGCTCATCGTGCGCTGGGACAGCCATGATCGCGCCAGTTCCGTATGTCATCAACACATAGTCTGCAATCCAGACAGGGATTTTCTCACCATTCATCGGGTTAATTGCGTACCCTCCCGTGAATACACCGGTTTTTTCCTTATCTAAAGCCTCCCGGTCAATATCAGACTGGCGAGCTGCTTGTGAGATATAGGTCTCGACCTCCTGTTTTTTATCCAGGGTAGTAATTTTCTGAACCAATGGATGCTCTGGAGCTAAAACTATGAAGGTCGCACCCCAAAGAGTATCTGGGCGAGTGGTGAAAACTTCTATCGGATCGTCCTGCTCAGTGGAGAAGGTCACCAATGCACCTTCAGACCGGCCAATCCAATTCGTCTGTAACGCCCGTACCCGATCTGGCCAATCCAGAGCGGAATAATCCAACAATTCTTCAGCGTAATCAGTGCTCCTGAAAAACCATTGTTCCAGCTCTTTTTTAATTACTGGTGTACCGCAACGCTCGCATCGGCGTTCATCGCCGACTACCTGTTCTCGTGCCAGTGTTGTTTGGTCTTTCGGACACCAATCGACCGGGGCATACTTACGATAAGCCAGCCCGTGCTTATACAACTGGATAAAGAACCACTGTGTCCAGCGAAAATATTCCGGATCACACGAAACCATCTCGCGGTGCCAATCCCACATGGCTCCCATGGTTTTTAGCTGCTTGCGCATGTGATCAATATTGGCATAGGTCCAAATCTTGGGATGAATACCATTTTTAATCGCAGCATTCTCTGCGGGCAATCCGAATGCATCAAACCCAATGGGAAACATAACATTGTATCCCTGCATGCGTTTGAAGCGAGCACGTGCATCGGAAGGTGTCATGGCATACCAGTGGCCAATATGGAAATCACCTGATGTATACGGCAACATGGTCAGAGCGTAATGTTTTGGACGTGTATCATCAATATATGAGTTATATAGACCATCCGCTTCCCACTTTGCCTGCCATTTTGGCTCGATCTCTGTAGGGGTATAAATCTTTAAATCAGACATTTTATTCTCCATATATTTATATCTACTGGACTATTCCAGCTTAAGGCTTATCCAGGTTTGCGGGCAATCACGATCAATCTACGTGTATCGGGGTTTTATTTAGATTCGATCCCAGCCATCATTTTTTTCTACCACCAACCCAGACTAATTGAATAACATTGGTGTTTCACCTGGATTGAATAGGCATACAAAATAGGGAGATCCTTTTTCTACCATCTCGGATTTCAATCCGCTTCCTATAATATCTACCATGAATGCTATCGAAACTGTTCCGATCATCATTATGTCTACGACCTTGTCATGCATCTCGTATGCAACATATTTTTGGGGAAGGTAACACGTTAAGCGTATCAACGATCATCGATCCTCCAGGCATTAATGCATTTCTCACACTGATCAATACTTGAACATTCCCTTCACCTCGTATATACCAGGTTACGAAATAACAGACGCTCATTTCCTCGTCCTTATTTATATTTATTATCTCTTTTTGCAAGCCTCTGACACACCTGTTATATTATGAGTTTACATTCTTGCAAATTACATATTTATAATTAATAAAGTTCGTCAGAAATAAATCAAATGTCGTATCTGTCATCGAGTTGGTATGGTTTTTGCACCATGAGAACTAGAAATTATCCCAGCCATCGAGAGAGCATATGACAAACTCACAACGACAAGAACTATGGCTCCAATTATTGATCAATATCTCCAAATTCGTAGATCGGCGGGTTTCAAGAACTGGCGGACATAGCGAAAGTGTCGCTAAATGGGCCAGTACCACAGCTCGCAGGCTTAAAATGAGTGATGATGAAGTAAGGAATGTTTATTGGGCTTCCATTCTTCATGATATCGGTAAAATCGGCATATCAAATCGAGTCCTCCGTAAAAAATCTACCCTCACGGATGATGACTGGGTCTTGATCAAGATGCATCCGACAATAGGCTCGAATATTGTCAGCTCGATCGATGCCATACCATCATTGGCAACGACCATCTCTGCCCACCAGGAAAAATTCGATGGGACAGGTTACCCGAAGGGTCTCAGTGGAAAGAGCATCCCTCTGAGTGCACGAATCCTGGGCATCGCTGATGCATATCAAGCGATGATCGAAGACCGTTATTATCGAGAAGCCCGCTCACATCAAGAAGCTGTTGCTGAATTGGAAAAAGTAAAAGGAACCCAATTTGATCCAGAGGTCTTGGATGTATTTTTTGATGTGGTTAATTCAGCTACTGTCGCTTGATAATCTAGTCACAGAACTTCATTTTCATGTTAAAGAACAAAAATCCTTCGTCCAAACAGGGACGAAGGATTACTCCGCGGTACCACCCTGATTGCTGTTTGACCTACATAGAATTGTGGGTCAGAACAACCTCTCAGATTCGCGCTAACAGGCGAAACCTGCCAACAGCTCAACCAGTTTTATCGTGTTAACTGGATTCTACTAGAGTTCACTGTTGAAGCCTGTCCTTGTCACCAAGGACGGCAGGCGAGTTCAACCAGGCAAAATTACTTGTTCGTGCACCTTGGGCACACTGTCGGGCTCACACCTCGCTCTCCCGGCTCGCTGAAGGATGGTTTAATACTCCTGCCAGGACCTTATAGTGGACCCAGAGGGATTCGAACCCTCGGCCTTCTCAATGCCATTGAGACGCGCTCCCAACTGCGCTATGGGCCCAAAAATGTAGCCCGAATTGTACTCGCGAACAGGTAATTCGTCAAC
>CAVZEP010000007.1:0-30100 GCA_963774275.1 uncultured Chloroflexia bacterium
GCACAGGCAAGATGAATGAGGTTTCCCTTAGCAATATCGAGAAAATCACTCGATAAAGTTAGCAATTATCCGAAAGCCACATCTGCGTTGTAGATTTTAATGGACAGGCTGCTTCCCTCCAGCCTGTCCATTATTAATTCCGCCCCCTCTCCGTTTCATTAAGGTATTCACCCATGATTTACTAGGTGACTGAAATCTCCATCGATAAGGTTTTTCCTTTCTGCCCTCATGTGAATGAGTATCCCGGGCGGCACAGCCTGGTTTTATAGAACGTCCAGGATTTGACTGGCTTCCTCCGCCATGATTGATTCAAACCTGTCGGAGACAAGCGGAGTGCTGGCAGCATTTGGAATAATGTCTTCTTCTTTATCGATGGCGTCTTTCAGTAGAACCAGCTTAAACAACCCCACCCGCAAAGCAGCAGATACCGTATATCCAAATTTCACCCACTTCGGGTCAACCCGGCAGCCGCTATCTTCCAGTCCATTGATATAGCTGGTAAAAAGCGTATGGGATATATCCTGGAGCTTGTATCCCTTTAAATTCAAATACGTGCCATACACCAGCTGTCCCAGGTCATCACCCAGCGGCTCGATACCCGCCAAGGCCCAATCAATAGCCACGGTTTGTTCCTGGTTATGATTTGACCGCTGAGATTTAAAATTGGTCGGATAGGTGTCACCATGGCTGACCGTCTTGGGTAATTGCTCCAACTTGGTGAGGTATCGCTTGTGGTCCTGCAACATGCACCGGAAGCTGTTCTCCTCCTGGGGAGGAAATTGCCGGCGCGCCTTTGGGTGCTCCCATGGAAAATCCCTCCAGGGGATGGAGCTGAGCCATTGGTGTGTTCGCTGTGAGCTTAGCCAGGGGTAGGATGGCAGCGCCCGCCTTGAAATGTAGGTGCCGTTGAGCCGGCCAAGGTGGCGGGCGGTGAGCGCATAACGATACAATGGCCAGGCTCCGGTAAAAGAGTCATGGATATCCTCCAGCCACATCCCGGCAATATTTCCAGGCAGCTCCACCGCCTCATAGCAATGCGGGGCTGAAATACCTTCAGGGAGATTCTCAAGCCACCCCGATTGGTAGATCAAACATTCGCGTTTCCAATAGTTCCAATGGGCTGGGTCATCCCCCTCACCCAGATTAACGTGTCCCAGATTGGCAGGAGACTGAATAACTTTCAGGATGACTGACCAATCCAGCCACTCCTTCTTATCAACCCCAACACCCTCGAAGCGAAATAAGCCCAAGCTCACCGGGTTACCAATTCCACCATCCAGCCTGCGCACTCGCCAGCCCAGGATATGGAAGTTATCCCGTTTTAGTGATTTTCGAACGATGGCAGCTAACTTTGATTCATTGATTGAGCGTAGTGCAGTGGGAACAGCATACTCCATGGTGAAGCAGCCTTGATAATCGTCAACCATCTGGATCACTTCTGGAGCGACCATCATCGATGCAGACACAACCTGAGATGGGCTGCGCAGGATTTTTAATGATGGCAGCTGATTAGCCTGGACATACCGCCTCTGCTCCTGTTTTCCCCCATAGACCGGGTAACCGGGTGAATTATAACGATGTTTATGAAAACTATTCTTATAGATGTCCATAAGATAACCTTCCTCCTTAACCCCTCGCAGAGAATTGACCGTATGACCCATTGACCTTTGAATAGCCCTATATCTCAGCCCAACGCCAGATAAAGGGATGGTTAACGTTATTTTAGAGTTTATTTAGGCAGATAACATTGGAATTAATTTGGATTTATTAGGCGTATACCAATGATATTCAAACAATAAAACTCATGGGGTAATTATTTATAGCCGGAAAAATAACGACAGCTGGTGTGGAGGAAAATTGGGCAGAAAATGAAATTAATACCTATCCATCTGGACTGGACATACCTGAGGTTCAATCTATGTTGATATAAAACCAAGAGGCAGGTGTGTGACACACCTGCCTCCATTGTTTTCAATATTACCTGGATAAGCGACTTCTCTTATCTACTTCCTAACCTTGGAAGGTAGTCTGAAAGGTATGATCAACCAGGTTATGGCAGGGCAGCCAAAGCTGCATCCGCCTGCAACAAGCCCGCACCAACCGGGTCGCAAACTGAGCCACCGCAGTCAGTATCCCAGGTGATCGTGGCTGGGACGGTGTTATCCCATATATCCCGGCTACCTGAGCTGGGTATGGTCAACGCAGTGGACTTCAAGATACCTTCGACCTGACTTTGGGTCAAAGATGGATCACTTTGCAGCAGTAACGCTGCTACGGATGCCACATGCGGGGTTGCCATGGATGTCCCACCAACATAGTAGAAGTTGCCTGGGTTACCACCAACCACTCCACCAATACCGTGTGACCACCAGGGCAGGTGCGCAAATCCCGGGACACCCGGGAACGGTCCGCGTACCCACGAGCCCGGTGCCAGCACATCCAGCTCCTGGCCAGCTAATGCCCGGCTGCTAAAGTCAGATACATACATGTCGTCGACTAAGGTTGGGTCAGTGACTTCACCTGAGCCTGGGAGCATATTCGAGCCTGTATACTGCAGCCACCACATGCGGTATCTGGGGCCATCGCCCGGTTTCAGCCACTCGCCTACCCATCCGGCTGAGCCAGCTGAGATCACCGGTGGGTATGCACCAGGATAACCCATACCAGACTCGCCTTCATTTCCAGCCGCAGCTACCACGATCACGCCATTCGCGATAGCCCGATCAATGGCATCCTGTTCAACCTGAGCCAATTCAGAGCCACCCAGGCTCATATTGATCACCATCGGCGTGTAACCAGCGATGGCTAGATCGGTGACGTAATTAATGCCGGCGGCTACCATTTTATCAGTACCAAATACCGCCTTTGAGGCAGGTTGCGGGTCGGGGCATTGCGGCGTTGCAGGTATCTGGTAATCGGCCAGTACTTTCACCGGGATAATAGTCACATTCGGGGCAATCCCACGCACAATGATGGGCGGCAGGGGGAAACCTGCCAGGGCATCCTGCGGGCTCTGGTAGAAATAACCCAGGATGGTGCTGGCAACGTGCGTGCCATGGGTCGAGCCGGTGGACCCAACCCAGGTTGTCTGGTGCAGTCGACCGACGTTGACCCCCAGCTTACATGGGTCATCCTTGCTGACGTTGAATGCCACGGGTTGTTCGAAGCCAGTACCCAAAGATGTGTCCACCCTTTCGGTGGGGAAATAATTCTGCCAGTACGGAACCAGACCTGTATCCAGGACTGCCACATAGACATTCGCACCAGTCTGTGACACAGCTTCGATATTAATCATATCTGAATCCCAGGTTGAGTAACCCCCCTCAGTAGTCGTGACATCTTTGAAAGGATTGCCTGCGTACGCGCTGCTCATTCCAACGGTACCTATCAGGAATGCGGCAATCAGGATCGATCGAATCAGAATTGACTTCATGTCTACTTATCTCCTTTTGATTTGAAATACCATTTCTTTTTCAAGAGCCATCCAACAGAATTTGGATTGTTTTTGAAGTTGATATTGGGTCAGAATTTCATGCAAATATCTTTCTGAATAGTTTGCCGGGTTTATTCCAAGTATCATCTCCCTTTACCTCGAATTTCTTGAATCAGGCATATTTCACCCAATCAAGAGTAGGTACTATACTATACAAACGTTAGGGGAATGTTAATAACCAATTCTTGATATGCCCACCCTTAGAAAGTATCGTTCATGCATTACACGATTCCGAGACACAAACACACGCGCAGGCTGGAACGATTATTCAAACAATATTAGCGTGACTAACAATCAGGTGGGTGCAATTTGTTAAGATGGATTGTGAGTTTTTTATTTCAATGCACTCTCACCTTTTCGCTCACAGCACCAAGCTACCTTGCTTGAATACTGTGATTCGCTCATACTCTTGCAGAACAGTGATATCGGCTAGCGGATCTCCATCTACCACCAGAATATCTGCCAGCTTGCCAGCCTCCAATGTGCCTACCTGATCACCCAACAGACAGCATTTAGCAGCGTTCATCGTTCCTGCGAGGATGGCTTCCATTGACGACAGGCCTCCTTCTTTCATCATCAAGGGAAGTTCAGCCGCATTGGTGCCATGCATATCCGCGAAGAAAGCATCGGTACCCAGAGCCACTTGTACGCCTGCCTCGCAAGCCCTACGAAAGCAACCTTTTCCTTCATCCGCTAATCGAACTTCCTTCCGTTTGGACACCTCAGTCAGCCCCGCTGTATCCCGGCGCTCAGCTAGAATCTTGGAAATGTGCAGCGTCGGCACCAAGAAAATTCCTTTAGATAAAAACAGGTCAATAGCTTCATCATCTAATACGTTACCATGCTCAATGGAGTTGACCCCCACACGCAATGCATTTTTAACTCCCTCACAACCTTCAGCGTGTGCCATCACGCCAACTCCACAGCGTTTGGCCTCTTCGATAATCACTTCCAGTTCAGACGTCGACCATTCCGGGATAAATGGTGAACCCTGAGGAGCAATGACCCCACCAGTTGTAAAAATCTTGACAAAATCCACTCCTTCACGAAGCACTTTGCGTATAGTTTTACGCACATCTTCGACCCCATCACATACTCGCCAGCTATTCTCATTGACAATCGTAGCCCCAGAAGGAAATCGCATTTCCATAAGCCCTCCTGTCTGCCCGATACTCCCGGAGACGACAAGACGTGGACCGGAAATGAGACCCATTTCTATGGCTTGACGGATTCCAGCGTCGGCACCGCCTGCATCCCGCACGGTGGTAAATCCAGCTCGCAATGTCCGTTTTAGATTCTCGGCAGCCTGGTAATAAATGACAGCACTGGGCGTGAATAATGTGTCTTCCATCGATGCTGTTGTGTGCATGATGTGCACGTGGGTGTCAATTAACCCGGGCATTACAGTCTTGCCTAAAGCATCCGTGATTTCTGCCCCTGCGGGAATCATAACCTTTGTAGCCAGACCTACCTCAATGATTTTCTTGCCATCCATCAGCACAACCGCCTCTTGAATGGGATCCCTGCCTGTTCCGTCAATCAATTGACCTGCTTTAATTGCATGCACCATTCTTCTTTCCTTTCTCGATTATCCACAGCACATCCGTATTTTTATGGACAAACTGTATCATTGATAAACCTTGGGTCATATTTTTGTACCTGATTAGCAACTGGTGTCCATGATGTGCAGATGGTCTGCCCTTCTAATGCAGGAAAACATTTCTAGCTGTGCAAGCCTCAAAACCGAATACTCTGATGTGCAACTTTTCTCTTATCAGCCGCGTACCTGGAGTGCTCAATAAAAGGTCATACGCCAGTGACCTTCAAAATCTCACTCTGGATTCCGTCGTACTGCCAGCATGGTGATATCATCAAATTGCTTTGCACCGGTGGAGTAATCCTTGACCTGATTCTGAATTTGCTCCAGCAGCAGTGTGAGTGATTGGTCTCCGGCAAATAATGGAACTAATTCGTGCTTATCGAAGTATTCACCCGCAGGGTTTATCGTATCAGTTAAACCATCGGTATGGGCAAAGAATGTATCTCCTTGCTCAATCATCACTTCACCAATGCTGAATTCTCTCCCAGCCTCAATACCAACTGCAGGACCGGTGACTTTGAGAGTTTCCTTCACCCCCAGTCTATTAATAATCAGTGGAAGCAGGTGGCCGCCATTGACATAAGTCAACCTGCCTGTACGGGTGTCGAGAATCCCAAAAAAGATGGTGCAGAACATGCTTGTATGGCCGTGCGTTTCAGCAAAATAATTGTTGGTGAGGGATATGGCGTTGATTAAACGCGTACTAACAGATATCCTTCCTGCATACTCGGCATTGGCAAAGAAATCAATATTGGATACCGCACGGATTAAGCTGCGAAATAAAGTCATGAATAATGCCGCACCCAGGCCTTTATCACACACATCAGCAATGACCAGTCCTATATTCCCATCCGTGAGCTCAAACACATCATAAAAATCACCCGTGACTTCACGCGCAGATTTTAGCGAAGCTGCAATATCCCACCCCTCTGGCTGGGGTAGGCTGCCCGGCAGGAAGCTTGCTTGAATTTCTCTCCCAATCTCAAACTCGCGTTCCATTGCCTTTCGATACAGCTTCTCCTGTTCCCACAAACGGGCATTTTCTATGGCTACACTCATGGCATTGGCAAGTGTTTTTAATAAGCGTACATCGGTCTCGTTGAAAGCAAATTCATTCAGCCTATTCGTCAAAACAATCGCGCCTTGCATAGAAATCCCCATCATTAAAGGTATATATAAAGCTGACTTAGGAAGCCCTTTGTCAGAAGAATATACATTTTGATATTTAATCGCGGCTGCCTCCATATTTTCATTGATCAGTAAAGGTTGAGGGTTTTGAAGTAAGTGCCCCAAAAAACCCTTCCCCCTCACCTGGTAGGATATGGAGGTTTCCCGCTCGCCATTTTCAACCAGGAATGGAGTAGATAGGAAATCGGTCTCACGATCGTAGACCACTATAGCGAGATCAGCAGGTTGAAAGTACGCCCACAACTTCTCACCCACCAGTGCATAGATGGAAGCCATATCCAGTTTTTGAGCCAGCTCCTCCTGTACGCTATTAATGATGTGCAATTCTGTCGCCCGTTGCTTTGTCTCATTGAGCAGGCGTTGGGTCTCATCGAAAAGCCTTGCATTTTCTAGGGCAACGCTCATAGAGGCCGCCAGGGTTTGCAGAAGGCGCACGTCGGAATCATCAAATGCATTTTCTCGATCGACATTTTGCAGGCTCAGGATGCCTGTCACCTGGTCACCCACAATCATGGGAACACCCAGCCAGGATTTAGGCGTAATGGTCCCGGGGATGGTATGCTGCCCGAGCCGTGCGGCAAGCTCTGGTACGTTTTTATTTACCAGTACAGGCTGTCTCGTTTGGACAATCTGTGTACGAAACCCACGGATCGGATAACGACCTGGTGCAATTATATGTTCCCCACGTTCAATGGCGTAGCGATGTTCAATCGTGTCGGTCTCGCGATCATAAGTTGAAATCATTACCACCTGAGAATCAAAAATATCGCGAATTTTATCCCCGACCAGGTTATAAATTGCCTGGACATCAAGATTCGAAGCAAGTCCTTGCTGGACGCTGTTAATGATCGCCAACTCCGCCTCACGCTCAGCCAGTTCTTGAGTCATTGATGCACTCTCTGTAGACCATGATGGTTGGTCAGTCATATTCACCCATCCTTGTGTTGTCAGGAAAACTTACTCTATCGGTATGGCTCATATTCGCTTCGAAATGCCTTTAAGTCAGGTCGACCGGAGCACATGGTTCCATCAGGTCTCTTCATGATAATTGTCAAATAACTATTGAGGAAATATACATAATTATCTCATGGTTCACTCGATTTATGAAATTTAGTCAAAAGGGACATGCGAAAAACCAGGCCAAACGACTCTGGTTTTGTTAATCACCAGGGGTTCATTTCTCCCAATCTTCTGGCGTGAGTCATGGATACTCGCTACCCAGTTCAAACCATTTCTGATGGAAAAAAAGCCTGGGTACCTTCCCCTACCTGGGTGGCAACCAACAGAATATAGAATTAGTGTTTCATTCCAAGGAAAGGCGTGAGGTCAGGCTGAGCCTGACCTCTTAGTGCCGTAATGACGAATAACTACACACAGGGATAGAGTTACCCCTCCATAATACTCTAGTGGAAAACTCTCATGCCCGGTATTGAATCCGCACGAGTAGATTTCCTCGGTCGAAGCATGCTCACCCACCGACCTTGTTTGCGCGCAACGCTCGTCAAATGAGGAAAATTTTATGAAAACCTCCCTGATTTGTGGCACAATAGTGTTGATATAAGTAGAATCAATCGAGAGGTAGAATGCTCAGGCGATCATCACCAGCTAAATGTGGAACCAAACGTCAGGTAACCAATTGATTTTTAATAAAGGAGGTGTTTTCGGTATGAGTCCAATTCGTATGGCACGCGTAGAATCAGGAGTGCGTATCGTCATTGCGTTCAATGAGGCCTTCAACCGTCATGATGTCGCTGGGATGATACAGCTTATGAGCGACGATTGTGTCTTCGAAAACACTGCTCCACCACCCGATGGTGTTGTGTATTCTGGAAAGGAAGCTGTAGCTCGATTTTGGCAGGATTTCTTCCGCCAGTCACCCCATGCCCAGGTCAAAATCGAAGAGATCTTTGGTTTTGGAATTCGGTGCATCATGCGCTGGAGATACGATTGGGTAGATGGGGCGGGAAATAAGGGACATGTCCGAGGAGTCGATTTGTACCAGTTGAAGAACGGATTGATCAGCGAGAAGCTATCCTATGTAAAAGGATGATATGGTCACGAAGAATTGATGTGGCAGGAAAATGGGTCTGAATGAGCTTGAAGTTTTACTCTCGCTTCACTGCCGATGAGCCATTCCGTTACGATCGAGAAAGTTGCAAAATGATCTCCCTTCTCGTGGCTCATCAACACTAGAATCTGTAGAATCAACCTGAGTTCTTTTAGCCATAACTTGAAAAACCTTGGAGGACCTATGACGATCAATTGGGATGAAGTACAGCGGGAACTATCACCGATAAAGGATTATGAAGATTTGTGCCAGCGATTGGGTGAATCGTTTTCTTACTCATTTGTGTGCAATACGTTTAATTATTCTTTACCTGAGCTTATAAACTATACCCAAAGGCTATTGGGTGGGGATTCGCGCGGTCGCTATATCGAATATGCCTCGAAGCTGATCAGGATATTTTCGGCGCTGCATGCCGCAGGTATTGAAACCGTGCTGGATCTGAAGGAACGGACAGCCAATCGTGAGCAGCTGGAGATTTTCACGGAACAGAGCAAAATATCTGGTATGGATACCTTCGCGGTGCTGAAGTTCCTGATCTATTGGTTCATTCCAGGTGAGAAATATCTGAGTGGATTAATCCGCGACGACCCTGATATTAACCATGCAATCAAGGTGCTGAGTAAATTTGGCATTCGCACCAACCTTGAATTGCTGCAGAAAGGGCATACCTCCATAGGGCGTAAGTCACTGGTCGAGGCAAGCGGATTACCCGCAGGCGTTATCTCAGAACTGGTAAACCGGTCTGATTTTTCACGCATGCCCTGGGCAAGCAAAGCAACCATTTCAAATATCATCGGGGCTGGGTATGGCAGCTTAGCCCAGCTGGCAAAAGCAGATCCCGAAATGCTGGTTGCAGATTTCTTCCGTTATGGCAAAAGCATTGGGAAAAATCTTAAGTTAGGCAACGAGATTGAAAACAGCTACCGTATTGCAAAAATAATCCCTGAATTGCTGGAAAAAGATTGATCCGCATTTGGCTACTTTAGACTTAATCGCCTTCGGGCGATTACATAGATTTTATCAGCCAGGCACAGGCTTGCATGATTCCATCCGACCTCCAACAGTAGCTCTGCGTCTCAGCAGGCAGCCAGTCGTTTGACACCATTGAGTCTGGCTGAGATACGATTCAACGGATTTTCGTCGGAAAGTCAGCGAACTTATTTGACAATAATCGTCTTAGGTTATAAACTTCATGGTTAGGCTCAATTACACTTTTCCGACTACTATGCCCTATCGAGGCGTGTGCGACGTTCCAAATTGGTTAATTACGCCTGCATCATAACGTCAGCATTTTTATGAAGGAGCAATTCTATGAGCGTTATCGAAGTTAGCAATCTGACCAAGTACTATGGAAAATCGCGGGGCATCGTGAATGTCACCTTTCAACGTGGAAGAAGGTGAAATCTTCGGTTTCATTGGACCGAATGGCGCTGGCAAATCCACTACCATCCGCCTGCTCCTGTCGTTGATCCACCCAACCAGTGGAAGTGCTAAAGTTTTTAACAAGGATGTGATCTCCCACGGTCCAGAAATACGCCGTGATATTGGCTACCTACCTTCGGAAGTCTATTACTATGAAGGCATGAAAGTCAAAGACCTGCTCAAATATTCCGCCAGTTTTTACGCTTGCGATTGCACCCAACGGATACACGAGCTGTCCGAAATCATGGAGCTGGAATTGAACCGCCGTATTAATGACCTGTCTTACGGCAATAAGAAGAAAGTCGGTATCGTCCAGGGCTTGCTGCACAGCCCCAAGCTGCTCTTCCTGGATGAGCCTACTGCCGGCCTCGACCCGCTGATGCAGCGCAAGTTCTTCGACCTGATCCGCCAGGAGAATGCCCGCGGAGTGACTGTCTTCTTCTCTTCGCATATTTTAGGTGAGGTACAACGCTTATGCACCCGGGTGGGCATCATTCGCGAGGGCAGCATCGCTGAAATCTCGGATATTCGCACCTTGCAGCAAAACAATTACAAAAAGGTGAACGTTACTGCTGAAGGGTTGGACCTGGCCTCCTTTGATCTACCGGGAGTAACCAATTTGCAATCGGAGGATGGGACGACGCATTTCTTCTTCAAGGGTGATATCAATACGGTGCTGCATAAGATCAACGCGATCCAGGTGACCGACGTGACCATCGAGGAGCCGACGCTGGAAGAAATCTTCATGCACTACTACGAATAGGCAGGGACCATGAACACAAACATCTACAGACACGAATTCCTCACCCGATTGAAATCGGTGGTCATCTGGTCTCTGGCTATGGCGTTCATCATCGTTTTCTATTTCTCCCTATTTCCGGTATTTTCCGACCAGGCTGCACTGATGAACGAATTTTTGGCTAAATACCCGGCTCAATTGCGGGCTGCCTTCGGATTAGATAAGATAGATATGTCTACCGTGCTGGGTTTTTACGCTTTCACCTTCGTGTTCATCCAGCTTTGCGTGGCGATCCAGGCTGGCAACTATGGCTTTGGTCTGGTCTCTGTTGAAGAGAATGAATTGACCGCAGATTTCCTGCTGAGCAAACCAATCAGCCGACCGCAGGTAATGACCAGCAAACTACTGGCCGCGTTCACTAGCTTGTTCATCACTGACCTGGTTATCTGGGTGAGCAGTATAACCAGCATTCTGCTCTTCCGCGAGGGGCACGAGGTCGAACAAGGCACGCTTCTCCTGCTTTTGCTAAGTACAGTTATTTTTCAGCTCATTTTTCTGGGTATCGGGCTGGTCATCTCGCTTCTGGTCAGGCGCGTTCGCAGCGTGACGCCATATGGCCTCGGCCTGGCTTTCGGTACCTATATATTAAACGGCTTCAGCGGCATATTTGGTGAGATCAAACTGGAACTGATCACACCCTTTAAACACCTTGATCCGACCTATATCGTACAGCAAGCGTCGTACAATACCCCTCTGGTTTTGCTTGACGTGGTGATCATCCTGGTTTCAGTATCAGTGAGTTATTGGTTGTACACACGCCGCGACATTCCGGCGGTTTCGTGAGGAGGTACCTGATGAATATCTTTATTCGTGAGCTCAAAGCCAACCTTAAATCACTGGTGATCTGGAGTGTAATTATTACTGTGCTGATCATTATGGCAGTGTCCAAATTTACTGCCTTTGCTGGAGACCCTGAGACGGTTAAGATGCTGGATTCCATGCCTCCTGCATTGTTGGACGCCTTCAGCATGCGTGCCTTTAACATGACCACATTGAGTGGTTTCTACGGCATCATGTTCATCTATTTTGGTCTAATGGGTGCCATCGCAGCTGCGATGTGGGGCTCAGACATTATTTCCAAGGAAGAACGGGATAAAACAGTCGAGTTTTCGCTTGTACTACCGGTGTCGCGCAGCAGGGTCATCACAGCCAAGATGCTGGCTGCGCTGGTCAATTGTATCGCTTTCGCATTGATCACCTGGGCAGTGTCGCTGGTTGCGGTTCGATCCTTCAATCCCGACCAGGCTTTCTACGACTACCTGGCGCTCGAAATGCGGGCTTTTTTCGTGATTGAGCTGATCTTCCTCGCCATTGGACTGATGCTGGGGTGCGTGATGAAGCAGTATAAGCGTGCCGGATCCATCGCAGTGGGCATCATCCTGGCGACCTACTTCATGTCCATTGTCTCCGGCATGGAGGAAAAACTGGATTTTCTCAAATGGTTTACGCCATTCAAGTATTTTGATGCCAGTGTCCTTTTCCGTACAGGCAAGCTGGATGGCGCATACTTACTGATCTCAGCAGGGCTCATTGTCGTCTGTGTGGTGGTAGCATATCTGGTGTATAACCGGCGCGATCTTTATATCTAGGGATGCGGAGAAGCAAACAAACGGGACAACTTAAGTAAAAGAAATAAGTGCCCTTATCTTTGCTAAGTGTTTAGGCGAAGATGCTGTTGATATTATCCCAATTCGCTCCCTAAATGCCTGATATTGGAATTTGGCTGTCGGGGTAGAATACACTTGCAGACCTTAGGTGGAATTTAGATATGTTGCCAAAAAGGTCGCAAATAACTGGTGGGAATCTGATGAAGCTGATCGCTCCAGCGTGAATGAACTGTCGCCTATCAAGCGCTTATTGAAGAGTTAAAAAGAGCTGCGCTGGTTACCGTGATGACGAAATTTATATCGAAAGCTTGCGCCTCACGGCGAATCAAAAAATGCTAGAAGTTATTTCTAGGTTGCATTGGTTATTGATTCAATTTTGACAGCTACCTTTGCGCCACGATGGACCATATGGTAAAGCGTAATAAAACCAGTTAGTTTATATTTCCAACAACTATCCTAGGGAAAACGAGAGAATAGAATATGGAACCTTTTCACGAGTATATTAATGAATATAGAAAACAACTGGAGAACGGAGCAATTAAAAAGGTATATAAAGGATTGATCGAATACATCATGGCGTTGAGAACGCATTTTAAAAACAAATATCCTGATTATTTCGTATCTGGTAGTATTTATATTGGATATATGGATATGACATATTTTGCCTTCACTCCAAAATCAATAAAACAGCGTGATTTGAAAATTGCACTGGTTTTTATTCATGAGACATTTAAATTTGAAGTCTGGTTGGCAGGAGCTAATAAACAGGTTCAAGATAAATATTGGAATATACTCAAAGATAGCGGTTGGAATAAATACCCCATTGTATCTACTACGAAAGGTGTTGATTCGATTATAGAGTACATCTTAGTTGAAGATCCAGATTTTAGTAATTTAGATACATTAACCAACCAAATCGAGAGAGCAACCTTGAACTTTATTACGGATATTGAGAGCTTTTTATCGAAACATTAAAACTGACTTTGAGGTGAAACTCCTTGCATCGAAAAGAGTGCATTTATCACTACAACCCCTATCTCATCCCGTCCGCATGCAGCTAACGCACAACGTATGGTGCGGTACTAAGGAGTTCGAAAGGAGTAGCAATGGCTCAGAACAAAACGAAGGCGACGGAAGCGAGCGTGGAGAGCTATCTCTCCGCCATCGGTGACGAGGCCAGGCGCAAAGACTGTGAAGCTTTAGCTAAGTTGATGACTAAAGCGACAAAACAGCAACCGAAGATGTGGGGAACAAGCATCGTCGGGTTCGGCAGCTATCACTATAAGTACGAGAGTGGCCGCGAAGGTGACGCTTACCTGACGGGTTTCTCCTCTCGGAAAAGCGACATCAGTGTCTATCTAATGGCGAGCATTCCTGGGCAGGAGGAGCTTCTCTCAAAACTCGGAAAACACAAGATGGGCAAGGGATGCCTATACGTTCGCAAGCTCAGCGACGTTGATCTTGAAGTCCTTGAACAACTTATCATCGGCTCTTTCGCGGAGAGGAAGCGTCGTTACGACTAAGGACAAAGCGGCGCTCAAACAGTCACTCAAGCCGACAGCTTAACTCCAGTGTTAGGCAGCAGCGCGATCCACTACAATCATGATAAGGAGTCCACATGACACTTTCTCAACCTCAAGGTTTTCTCGCCCCCCCGTCCACTGGCACCGGACCCGGCGTATTGGTCCTTCATGCCTGGTGGGGGCTGAACAACACAATCAAGGCGTTCTGCACGCAACTTGCTCAATCCGGTTTCGTCGCCTTCGCCCCAGACCTCTATCATGGTAAGGTGGCCGATAACATCCCTGCTGCGGAAGCCCTTGGCAAAGCTCTCGACGCCAACTTCCTCCAAGCCAAGGCCGAGATCGCCGATGCAACCATATTCCTCACCGAACATGTTGGACAATCCCACCGCGGCCTTGCAGTGATTGGCTTCTCCCTGGGTGTCTATTATGCACTCGACCTCGCTGCTGCCGACCCCGAACATATCCGTTCTGTTGTCATCTTCTATGGGACTGGGGACGGCGACTACAACAACTCGAGAGCAGCCTACCTCGGTCACTTTGCCGAGAACGATGAGTTTGAGCCGCAATCCAACGTCGACAACCTGGAGGAATCTCTCAGGCGTGCTGGCCGCCCGGTGACTTTCTATCGTTATTCGGGCACAGGACACTGGTTCTTTGAACCTGACCGCTCGGCATATAACCAGACAGCAGCCAGCCTGGCTTGGGATCGCACCCTAGCCTTCCTGAAACGTTCCTCCACTTTGTGAGCCTGACCAATCCTGCTGCTGAACCTAAGCCTTGAGACCTGGGTAGATTCAAGATACCGGCTGCTATGAGCGATACAAGTATGCAAGGGTCCGTTTAATCAAAAGTTAGCTCGCTCGCTGAGTATGGAGAAAGGATACTTCTCATGCCGCTCACATTTGGTATCCCACTTGGCCTGATCATCTTAGTGGCTGGTACAGTCCTGTACTTTGCCACGAGGTATAAAAAGGCCGCAAAGGTGGTTATTGGTGTTGGCTTGTTCGTCACCCTTTTGACCTTTATCCTGATTGTGCTTGCGCTCAACTCAAATATGTAATATAACCTGGACGGACCAGGATGAGTCCGTCTATGAGCATCAGTGAGGAATAAGCAATGGATCAAAAACACTCAGGACTTGGGATTGCGTCATCCATAACCAGTATTGCAGCAGTCATCTATATCATAGCACTCTGGTACATCATAGTTAACGACAATACCTATATGTATAGTCTTCCTCCATCGAAAACTTTAACCATCGCTCAATCTCTGTGCAACTTATACCCGCTTGGACTTCTGGCAGCATTGTTGTTAGGTTTTGGGGGAGTTTTGCAGAAAGACCGAAAGAATATCTTTGCCATTCTCGGAATAATAATTTCCTCGATGACATTTATCGGTATTGCCCTGATTTATGGCTTTCTCATGATTGTTTATGGGGTATTCTGGTAGACAGATTACTCGGAATGGCAGGCGTCAAAAATTGACATAGTGGTAACAAGCTCGGTAAGATTCCTCAGCAAAGGCTTTCGTCTCAACGCTGATGTAAAGGTCATCGAGCATATGTGCGAGGACATCGTTGGGATTATGTGGGTAAGATTGTCGGGCTCCCACATAGCATATCAAAACTACTTCATCAAAGATTCATTCATGCAAGAAGTACAGTCTTCTACCTCCAATGATCGTTTTATGGATGCAATACCCATTTATATAACCATGCGATTACTGACAGAGAGTTTTTAGGAGGTAGATTAATCTATGTTGGAAGGAGAATAAAACGGAACTAACGAAAGCTGTTGGGGTTCACTACAGAAATATCATGAAAATTCCCCAAATAAGCAGATGTTTTGGATTTTCCAGAGCCGAAACGCTTGAGTACACAAGGAATTATCGCTGTTATTCAGATAGAAGTAGATACATGTTGTAAACCTTAGAGATTCATAAATTGCTAAGCGACTAAATCACTGCTAGTCACTTTGTCTAACGCCCCTATCAGAAAAAACGAGGAGGAACTCAAGAATGGATTGCCAGCTTAAGGACATCACAGTTCACTATGAAATGTTAGGTGAGGGTAGACCGATTATTATGCTTCATGGTTGGAGTGCTGACCATCGTCATGTGATGAGTGATATGGAACCACTCTTCACGCAGCGATACGGATGGAAGCGCTTCTATCCTGATTTACCTGGTCACGGACGGACGCCGGGAAAGGATTGGATCACGAACCAGGATAAGATACTGGATGTGGTTTTGGATTTTATTGATAACATTATCCCAGGGCAAAGATTCGTACTGGCAGGCATGTCTGCAGGCGCGTATCTTGCCCGTGGCATCGTCCATCGCCGATCGGCGTTAATGGACGGATTGCTATTGGTTGTCCCCGTGATCGTACAAGGAGAAAAACGGAATGTGCCTTCTCATGTTACTCTGCTAACAGACCCGGCGCTTGTGTCCGAATTAGAACCAGATGTTGCGGAGTGGTTACAGTTCGCCGTTGTTCAAAGTCGAAAGATGGTTGATTACATCCGGGCTAATTTTACGCCTGCAAGTGAGATTGGCGATCAGGCCTTTCAATCGAAGATTAGAGACTGTCCCGAGAATTACGCATTCTCATTTGCCATGGATGCGCTTCCCGAACCATTTCTTGCTCCAATGCTCATCGTCACAGGTAGACAAGATTCCATCGTTGGTTATAACGACGCCTATGAAATTCTGGAGAGCTATCCAAGGGGAACATTTGCCGTCCTCGATCGTGCAGGGCATTTCGCATCCGTTGAGCAAGAAGATCTGTTCCATGCGTTAGTGGGTGAGTGGCTTGATAGAGTGGAGGAATACGCATGTCGTTTAGGGTAAGCTTAATACCGCTGAGCTAAACCATTGAGGTCAGGTATAACCTGGACTTTGCCCATGTGCAAAAAGGCAGCAGAATCTAATATTGGGTGGTTAGATATGTCCATCTTTTTTAAGGATTAATGGACAGTGGTGGACAGGCAGATAAATGCTACAATAGTCAGCAGTGAAATAATCCAATTTCAGATCGAAAAGGAGGAGTTATGAAATTCATCCGTCGCATTCTTGGAGTGTTCGTCATGATTGCTGGAATACTGGGCTTGGGGCTCAGTCTGGCTGGATTGATCGGGGTATGGGTAACAAAACCCACCGTGAATGACTATGCAATCACCACCATCGACACTCTTAATAAAAGTGTTACCACCAGTCAAGATGTCATGGGGATCACCGGCAAGGCGCTGGGAGCCACGGTGGATAGCCTGGATGCCCTCTCAACCATGTTGAGTACCACCGCTACTACAGTGAATGACACCACGCCAGTACTCAATGATATCAATACCATCATGTCTGATACATTGCCTTCCACCCTGGAAGCAGCTATATCATCGCTGAGTACTGCCCAGGAGGCTGCACAGGTCCTCGAAAGTACGATAAAGTCACTTGATTCTTTTCGTTTCTTATTAAGCAGTGTACCGCTGCTGGGAGGGATGGTGGATCAACCGGGAGTATCCTATAACCCGCAGGTACCTTTGGCCGATTCATTAGGCAAGCTGGCAACAAGCCTGGAAGGGCTACCGGATACATTCATCAATATGTCCGTCAAGCTTAGTACTACCGATGACAGCCTGGGAGCCATTAAAGGAAACCTGACCACCATGTCGGATAGCGTCGTATTGATCTCGTCCAGCCTGGGCGAGTACGAAAGGATGGTCAATCAATCCCAATCATCCATGGATAATTTAACCTCCATGTTGACGAATATTCAATCCAACCTTCCCACCATCCTGAATGCGATTGTAATCGTTTTGACCTTGCTTTTCCTGTGGTTACTGGCTGCGCAGATTGTCGTCCTCAGTCAAGGCTGGGAGTTATTCCAGGGTACAGCAGACCGGATGGAAAGTGCTGGTGAATAGCCGTCAGGCGAACATATCTCATAGTAGAATAGGCATGTACGTTATAATTTTATTCAAATGACACGAATAGGAGACACAATATGAAGGTAACCCTTGATACCACCGTTGGTTCGCTTTTAGACGATCCGAAAGCCAAAGCAGTGCTGGATCAGTATGTACCCGGCGTATCCAGCAACCCAATGATTGGAATGGTCCGAAACATGACACTGAATAATCTGCTCGCCTTACCGCAAGCAGCTCAATTCGGCCTGACCAAGGAAAAAGTCGAACAGATCCTGGTGGAGATAAACAAAAAGCTGTAATTGCTGACCGGGTCATCACCCAGATCCTGTAGACCATCTCCGTTTTCGGTTATAGCATTGAGAGGGTTGTTGTCGTATAAAAGCGACTTCAGCCCTCTCTGTTGTTCTTCATCATACTTCACTGGATATGGATGAGTAAATTGATACAAGTATATTTTCGAAATAACCCTTATTATCAGTGGCGCGATAGTTCCGGAGTTTGTAGAATCAATTATCAGGCTGCATATGAATAGGAGTCTCATTCATCATGAAAATAGAAATTGGTAATACGAAACCCGATAATTTCATCGATAGGTGGCCTGGTGAGTTCCGAATATTTTCACACTTTGAAATGGCTTTAGGCATCCCGCACTCTCTTTTTCTCATTACTACACTGAAAGAGAATGGTAAATCGAATGCTTGTTTTCAATCATGGAGTTCATTTTCTGGAGATAGTGGTGGCTATTTCGCAATAACCCCAATCGTTCAAACAACACATACCTACCAAAACATACTACGCACAAAAGAATTTTGTATTAATTTCATAAATTTTCGGTATTTTGATGCATGTTATCAGACGATAATTAATAATTTGGATGATACGGATGAAATAGCTGCGGGTGGTTTTACAGCAGAACAAGCAAGGTGTATTAGCGTTCCTCGTATCCAGGAAGCATTTCTATCGCTAGAATGCACTTTCCATTCAAATATCGACCTTTCAGGAAAGGGAATTACGTCATTAATCATCGGGAAAGTATTATCAGCTGCAATTGATGATGACTATCTCAACGGATCCGAAAAGAAATATGGAAAAGATGGTTTCATGTATTACTTATATGACCTTCAAGACTTTAATTTTGGCGATCAAGGTGAGAGAAAAGTAGCTTCTTTGAATATTCTACGGAAGGCGTAATAATAACTTCGAAGTAAATGATGATTAACATGGAGTAATTTGGTTAGAAAAAGTATAAGGCCACCCAACCCGCGCTTGCAGCGGAATTGGCCCTCGGTTAAGTGTTTTGGTTGGCAATGCATCGGCAGGGGATTAAGTAAAATGAACCAGGCCCTGCCATACCGGCCAAAACGCTGAAGTACAGGCAGTTAGCCGACATTTGTGTTATGAGAAAGAATATGAACACGAAGCTTATTTCACTTTATATCTTGGATCAGATCCTGGGTATTGCCGGCATGGGCGTGGCTCTCTTCTGGTCCGCTGGGCGGATTGACTGGTTGGCTGCCTGGGCTGCCATCGCTGTCTGGTTCGCTTTCTATACGGCGACAGATATTCTCCTCATCCGCTTCAATCCTGAACTGATGGCTGAGCGCCTGAAACCCCCAAAGGGTGCCAAAAGCTGGGACAGAGCCATCATGAGTATCTTTCGTCTTACAACATTGGCGCGTTATATCCTTGCTGGCCTTGACCAGCGATATGGTTGGACGGTTGGCTTTCCTGCAGCGGCACAACTTGCCGGGTTGGTTGTGTGTATCCTGAGCTATGCCCTGCTCGCCTGGGCGATGACCTCCAACGCCTTCTTCTCCCAGATCGTTCGCTTACAAACAGACCGCAGTCACGCCGTCGTTACCCATGGCCCTTACCGCTTTGTGCGTCACCCGGCCTACGTTGGCATGATTTTTTTTGAGCTGGCCATGTCTATCCTGCTCGCTTCCTGGTGGTCATTAATCGCCAGTGGATTGTGTGCAATCCTGCTCATCCTCCGAACAGCACTCGAAGACCGCACCTTGCAGGTCGAACTGACCGGCTATGCGAATTATGCCCGCCAGGTGCGGTATCGCCTGTTACCAGGCATCTGGTGACACATATCTTGAGCATTATCAAGCGGTAAGGCATTAACACCGGCTCAAGCAGGCAGTGGCTGTTGGCTGCTAAGAAGGATAGTCAAGGCTCTGGAGTTCATTTTGTAAACCCAGTTACATCAATAAATGGGGTTCCACTCGTCACAATCGGAAGAACACCATCCCACTTTGTAAGGGCAAGATATTCAAGGTACTCCGGCGTAAGTGCTCCTGTGTTCTTGAGAGCTGCCTGGGCATCAGCTTGACCTTGCGCCTGAGCTACTGCTGTCTGTGCTTCGATTTGAGCCTTAGCAAGTAGCTGCTTGGCAGTTTCAACCTGTTGCTGAGCAACCTGTTTGGCTTCAATCGCTGCATTGAACTCGGGACTGAAATCAAAGTTGATGATGTTGAAATTCTCTACGATCACATGGTAAACCGATAGCTGTGCCGCCAGTGCTTCCTCGGCTTTCACCCTGACCTGTTCACGCTTGGTGATTAGTTCTTCTGCTGTATACTGTGCTGTGACAGCCTTAAAGATATTCTGCACCGCTGGTGCGATTAGGATGTCCTGATAGAGCATGCCTACATTCTGATAGACATTAGTGGCATACTGACCGTCGAGGTGGTAGTTCACCGCAATTGTAGACGTGACTACTTGTAAATCCCGGCTGGCAGCAGAGGCATCCACCTGGTCTTTTTGGGTGCGCACATCCATCTTGCGTATTCCCTCAGCAACAGGTATCTTCCATGAAATGCCTGGGTAGACAACACGATTCACGGCTCCCCACCGGGTAATGACTCCAACATAACCAGCATCTACGCGATTGATCGACATCAAGAACAGCACAACCGCAATTAAGATTACCAGAATGATTGGTGATACACGACCTAATCTCAACCTTCCACCTTTTGTAGACATATCATTTCTCCTTGGCTTGTGAATCATCCCTGGTCACTTGACGACCAAATCATCAGGTTCAACTGAATCAACAACACTATTGTTTAATGAAGGTCAACACATTGTCTCAATAGGTGTTGAAACTTCTCGTCACCAACGTTTGGAAAAGTACCCATCCAAACAACCAATGGAAATTCCTATTGTATTGGATGCATTTGATATTATCTACGTGAGATCGAGGTTCCAGTTGCTAGTTTATTTCGATTCACATCCGTGATTTTACATGTTATCTTTGCGGTAATTTAATCTTCAAATGTTACATGCTTGTCTGGACGCCAGCTCAAAATTCAATATCATCATCCTGCTGTTTTTGCATACTGGAAGTAAAATCTCTTACCTCCCATGTTCGCATGTTGGGGATGACACCCACGAACCAATCAATTGCCGATCTGACAGGTGATGAACTAGACGTTAAGCGTCAAGTGTCATAGTATTATTTGGGATTCTTCTGTATACTGTATTTATAGATAAAATCGTTGTTGAGCAATTTAGTCGCAGATTTCTATGGTTATCCAGGTTTATTCGCTGTTGAGGAATAAAACCAAGCCTCATCCAAGATTTGGACATACGAATAGGTTCGCTTTGCCATCAAAGAATGGAGAGGAGCAACATGGTTGATTCTAGCCGCATGATTTTAACCGAGAGTGGACGTAAGATTCAAATTATCGAGTCCGGCATGCCAGATGGTATACCCATCCTGGTGCATAACGGCACGCCGGGATCGAGGCTTCTATACCATACTTGGGTCGAGGATGCTGTGTCGCGGGGGATCCGGTTAATCAGCTATGACCGGCCAGGGTATGGTGCTTCAACTCCCCATCCTGGTCGTGATGTAGCCAGCGCTGCTGGTGATGTTGCCGCCATAGCAAAAGCGCTTGGTATCAACCATCTGTCCGTTTGGGGTCATTCGGGAGGTGGCCCGCATGCTCTGGCCTGCGCTGCTCTATTGCCCGACTTGGTTGTCGCTGCGGCATCGCTTGCATCGCCTGCTCCTTATACTTCTGACCGGTCAGACTGGTTTGCCGGGATGGGCGAGGGTAATGTGGACGAGTTTAGTACCGCCCTCAAAGGTCGGGAAGCCATCCAGCGATTCGTAGCGGCAGCCACACCTGATTTCTTAGACGCAGATCCTGTGACTCTCGTCCGGTCATTACGTTCATTGCTGAGCCCAGAAGACGTAGCCGCGCTCACAGAAGACTTTGCGGCCTACTTGATCTCCTCCGTTCGCGAAGGTTCCATCAAGACAGGCGATGGTTGGGTGGATGATGACGTCGCCTTCGTTAATCCCTGGGGTTTTGAGCTCGGGCAGGTCAAAATTCCTGTGCTGCTTTGGCATGGCAAGCATGACCGCTTTGTTCCGTTCTCTCATGGGGAGTGGCTGTCCCGGCACATCCCAGATGTGGATGCCCGGCTCTCGGCTGACGACGGTCATCTCACGCTAGCGCTTCGTCGGATTAGCCAGGTTCATGCCTGGCTACTGGCCAGGATGGCGTGAGGATTAACCAATCAGTGCGCTCCAGTCGCAACGTCAGTAGGAGAAAATGAGAAAAGCCATCTCTTGAAGCGGGCTTGGATATAGCGGGCGATATAACACGGATTCAGGCTAAACGAGTGGCTGTACCCTGCTCGCCACTCCCCAGGTGTCCAGGCAATACCCTCCAGGGTCATCGACATCGAGCGAAGCGAGCGGAGCGAAGTTCAATTGTTCATCTACCCTCTGTGATCACTATTGGTCTTGTCTCCCCTATATAACCGTAGGAAACTTGCTCAGGTAATAATTCGGGTGAGATTTGGTTGGTTGTGCGTGGTCTTAAATTGGAGTCTGCTGTATACTGGATTTATTACTTAGGTCATTATTATTGCGAATGAAATGTAACATTTACACCGAATAGTTCTGCCGCTGCGGCATCATAACGAGTGTGTGGATCGACTTCTTTTTCTCGAAAATTACATATATATCTCTCCTGCTGCTAGCCCACCGCCCATTTGCTTGCGCTTGGCTCAGCCCAAATAATTCACTCAGGATCGCTTGCTGTGGATACCCTTTCTGATGGACCATGCTAAATAACAATTTCTAGCAATGTTATCTTGCCTTTCCTCCAACCCAAGGAGAATGAAACATGAAAAGAATAGTTTTTATTTTAGGTCTTGGTTTGATAATACTTTTTGGAGTTTGGCAGTTATGGCCAGAACAAAAGCAAGCCCCAACAGATCAATTCACTGATATTGTCTCGACTGCCACAGGTGAAGTCCGCGGATTTGTCCAGGATGGTTTGAACATATACCTTGGTATTCCATATGCAAAAGAGCCTTCCGGGTCACGGCGATTCAAAGCACCGGTGCCACAACCAAAATGGAAAGGTGTCTTTGATGCGTATGAATTTGGTGCTGTCTGCCCGCAGGTGTATGATGCGATTGAGTTGGATGACCCAGAAGAAAAGCTCAACGTCGGTGACTGCCTCAAATTAAACATCTGGTCGCCTGCGATGGGTGACGCCAGGAAGCCAGTGATGGTATTCATCCACGGCGGTGGGTTCGTGGTAGGCAACAGCAAGGAGCGCCTGTATGATGGTGTCTACCTGGCAAAAACTGGCGATGTGGTTGTGGTAAATATGAACTACCGACTGGGATTGTTGGGCTACCTGGATTTCTCCGTCATCGGTGGACCCGAATATACAGACAGTGCCAACAATGGCTTGCGTGATCAATTGATGGCCTTGCAATGGGTAAAGGATAATATTGCCGCTTTTGGTGGTGACCCGCAAAACGTTACCGTCTTCGGTGAATCAGCTGGTGGGGCAAGTGTCGCTGCCTTGCTGGGGATTGACAATCCACAACAATTCTTTAAACGCCTTATCGTAATGAGTGGTTCACCTGTACATACTGCCGATGTTTCGACTACTATTGCTAATTTAATCCGCGATGAAACCGGGCTAACCTCGCCTCTGCTTTGGAGATATATGCCAACCATGGGCATCACCTATATTCAAGACCAGGTGACCCGAGCGGTTGGCTCACCAATGTCAGACCTCCTGTTTGCCCCCACCTATGGCGAAAATAACATCTTGCAGCGCAGCCCGCTTGAGGCAGCATTGCAAGGCAAGACCAAAGGGATTGACCTGATGATCGGCACGATGGGTAACGAGATGACCTATTGGGAGTTTTACGATACCGAGACTGACCATATATGTGACCAGACTGTAGTGGATAATCTCGTTACTTACATCGACCCCACCCAGGCACCCACAATCGAGCAGTTGTATAACATCTACCAGAAAAACCCTGAGCGCTCCGGTTATTCAGTGGGACAGGTCATCCTCGATATGGAAGGCGATTATGTCTTCCGCGTCCCAGCAATTCAGCTGGCTAAAGCGCAATCGCAGAATGGCAATACATATCTTTACCGCGTGGAATATCCGGTCAACCTACCCGAATATCCCTGCCAGAACAATCGCTCTCCTCATGGTTCCGAGCTCTCATTTGTGTTTGGGAAAATCAACGAGCCCAGTGGAACCGACTTCATTGGATTTGCTCGTGATGAACAGGATTCAGCCGTCCGCGAACGCCTGATGAATGAATTGATGTCAGCCTGGGTAAATTTTGCAAAAACAGGCAATCCCAATGGAGGAACGCTTCCTTCATGGACTTTGTTCAACGCTGATCTACAGCCTACCATGCGTTTTGGAGTAACATCGAAATCAGAAAATGCCCCTTTCTATGATGAATACGTTGCAATGTCTGAATTTATGAAAACGTTTAATATATTCGATGCACTCAAATAGATTCCTAAATATAGGTTAGATTTTCTTGGAAATAGAGTAAAGCTGGGTAAATGCTATTGAACGGGCTTCTTTCCCGTAATGGCAAACATAAAAACTGCATCAAATTCCACGTGCACCGCACGCGCAGGTGGAACACGCACACGACCCATCACATTTTCTCCCCTGCCATGGTAGTTCTTTCAGAGCCGGTATTCTTGGAATGGACGTTCTTTTCTGATCGAATGGAATCGTGAAAGGTGTCATCAGGACATCTGGTTTGAACAATGTCATCTCTACTGTCCAACGCATGAATCATGGGATAGTAAAAACATATCTTGCTGGAGAAACATAGGCCCCTTCGTTTATAGCCTGGGATTATCCATTGTGCTTCCAATACTGTTCCTAGATCGTGTCTTCTAGGGTCATCGACACCGAGCGAAGCGAGCGCAGGGAGCGAAGCGAAGTTCAATTGTTGACACCCCCTAAATATACCCAGTTTTCAAACGAGCAGGGGAAAATAGTTGAAAACCGATTCATCCCTCTGTTATCTTGTGTAAGAAATACATTTTCTGACCATTATGATCAGCTTGAGGTCTCATCTCCTCTATGGGAAAGGTATCAATGTTGAGCTGAGATATCTCTTCATCTAATCAATCAGTCTCAATTTTGTGGGGCAGCATCATCGTCCAAAGTTAATATGATATAATAGGTAAACTTTATACACAATTATCTGATGACGGGGTATATGCACGAGTAGAGTCGCAGCCGCTCAATTCATGAATTTCACAATTAGGAGTCCATATGACACATTCTCAACCTCAGGGTTTTCTCGCCGTCCCACCTGCAGGCAGTGGATCCGGTGTATTGGTCCTTCATGCCTGGTGGGGGTTAACGACACAATCAAGGCTTTCTACAATCAACTTCTGAATCCGGTTTCATGGCTTTCGCTCCGGATCTCTATCATGGCAAGGTCGCAGACAACCATCCCTCAGGCAGAAGCACTTGGTGGAGAGCTTGACGCCAATCACCTCCAGGCAGAAGCTGAAATCGCACGAAGCATCTCGATTTCTGCGTGAACGAGTGGACAGGATCGATCACGGCTCACGGTGATTGCCTTCTCCCTGGGTGGTTATTATGCGTCTGCAACTCGCTGACACCGATCCGGAGCACATCCGTTCCGTGGTTCTCTTTTATGGGACTGATGGAACTGTGGGAGGCGACTACATCCATTCAAGAGCAGCCTATCTCGGTCACTTCGCCGAGAACGATCCAGTATGAGACGAAATCCAATGTCGACAATCTGGAGGACAGGCTTAAACGTGCGGGCCGATCGGTCACTTTCTTTCGTTACCCTGGCACTCGACACTGGTTCTTTGAACCAGACCGTCTCGCAGGCATACAACCAGGCGGCAGCCAGCCTGGCGTGGGAGCGAACATTAGCTTTCCTGAAGAATTCATCCACTTAGAAGGAGATCCTTGGAATGGAAACTCAACCCGAAACCACCCTCGTCGAGCTTATCCGCTACAACAACTGGGCGAACGCGAAGATCCTCGCCACCTGCGAGAAACTCACCGCGGACCAGCTCGCCACTGCCGGGCCTGGCTCCTACGGCAGCATCCACCGCACCCTTGGGCATATCATAGCGGCGGAGGCCGATTATGTCGGGCGGATGACCGGCGATAGCCCGCAGCCACCGTTCCGGTGGGAAGACGGGCCAGCCGTAGCCGACATCGCCGCCTTTGCCAGTAAGGTAGCCGATGCCCTGCTCGACGCTATCCAGCGCATCTCGCCCACCCACCTCGTTCATGAGGAGGAGGACGGCAAGTTCATCGACTATCAGGCCAGGCACCTCTTCATTCAGACTATCGACCACGGCATCGAGCACCGCACCAACATCACCACCATACTCAACAGCCTGGGTCTCCCCACCCCCGAAGTGGATGGCTGGGGCTACCTCTTTTCGCACCCGGATCGATTTCAGTTGAATGAAGGTTCGCTGTAAACCAATAGGTACAGCTGGCAGGTCAGTTTACAAAAGGAGATGCCTTACGTACGATCGACCACTCACCATTGAACAGGCACTGACCTTACTTGGAGAAACGCCCTTGCGCATCGCATCACTTACCGAAGGTTCTGACCCCGGCTCAATTGCTGACCCCTCCCGAGCCGGGTGAATGGTCGGCAAGAGATGTGCTTGCCCATTTGCGCGCTTGTTCTGACATGTGGGGCAAATACATCGTGGTGATACTCAGCGAGGACAGGCCGACGTTCAAAGCCGTGAATCCTACGACCTGGATCAAGCAGACGGACTATCGCCAGCAGGAATTTAAGCCATCGCTGCAAGCTTTTACCTCCCAACGTGCCGGTCTGCTGGCAGTCTTGAAACCGTTGGCACCCGAAGCCTGGTCCCGCACAGCGATGGTGACGGGGGCGGGAAAGCCGCGCGAACGAACTGTATATACGTATGCCCAGTGGCTGGCAAACCATGAACAATCACACTGCAATCAGATTGAACACATCGTAAAAACGATGTGTGACCGCATTGTCAATACTGTGCACCTGTCGACTACGGCTTAAGCAGGCGGCGTGGCTGATGGCGATGGGCTACAAGCATATAAAATACGCTTTGAAAAGAGTTCCTTATGAAGAAACCTGAGCTTTTGAATTGGTTACAGGAAGAGGTTCAGCAATGGAAAGCATTTCCTGCTCAGGTAGCCCAGCGCGCATAAATCAATCCGGTGTAAATAGTTTGAATCACATTGCGTAATAAGGAAACCATACCCCACCCAGAGCGAAAATACACCCGTTTCTGCCTGGTTATTCTATCTTACCTGCTGGGAATAACCTTTTCATCAAATACGGATTCACCAGTTGGGGGGTGATGAACGGTTTAAATCGGTCGTATTCGAAATGGCTGCGGACAAATTCATAATCCATGAAATTGATTTTCCCCCAATGCGCCTTGAATGGTATTTTATCCTCAATTAAATGATTCCAAAGACCTTGTAAATGACTGGAGATTTCATCTTTTTCGGACCTGGTTTCGCTGACATCGGTAAGGTACATGAAGTTAAATTTTACAATGTAGTCCAGGGTTGGCCAATTCCACGGCGACATGTAGGCATGATCTGTTTTGGTAAGTTCAATCTCGATTGGCAGGTTTGGCCATCCATTCGCCTGGTAATAGTTCCGGCAACTTTGGAGAAGCCTGTCCAGGTCGGATGGGTTGAAACTCCATTCTGCCATTGCCACGTGCAACGGAACGCGTCGGTCCACCGGCAGCATGTTGCGCAGAGGGCCTGAGACTTTTACCTCACCATAGGTTAATGTCAGGCCTTTATAAACCAATCTCATTGCATTATCCAGCAAGGGACCAGCCGATTCGATTTGATTTAATACCTTGAATATACTAACCAGGATATTCTCGGATTGGTCTTTGGGATAATCACCGTCCGCATCTGCTTCCGGGATGCTCTTCGCCGCCCACAAAAGTCCCTGGTCTGTATCCGGAATCCAATCGATGCGCCAGAAATCATACATCTGGGAAGTCTTATCGAGGTCCGATAAAATTTTATCCAGCTTAACGATTTTTTGAATCGTCTCGAAATAAAGCTCGTCGATCAACCTGAACTGAACCTTCGTCAAAATGCCGATCACCCCCAATGATGCAATTACCGCATGGAAAGCGGGATCATTTTTGAGCAACCGCTTTTCAACCACCTCCTTCTGGTCTTCGTCATAAGTAAGGTATTCAACCCATTCCAGCAGGTCATAAATTGAATTCTTGGGTGATGCGGGGGCGGTGTCGGTTGAGATAATGCCAGCCAGCGTTTGATGGTCGGTACCGCCCGTGGCGCTGATCGATTTACCGCGTTGGCTCAAAGCAAGTAAAAAGTCGTGGAAATGCCAGTTGGCAGTTACCGTGACAAGGGTATTGCTGGCATCGAATTCGATCGTTCTTGGCAAATCGCTGACGTCGACAACCGCATCAGACACACAGATGTCTGAACAGGAATGCAATCCACCCAGCACGCGGACACTCTTTTGCTTAAAGATTCCTAGTCTCACACCCGTCATAAAGCTTTTGAGGTCGTCCAGGTCTTGAGGCCTGAAATACAAATTCGGGCGGAACGATACATAGCGAGACCAGTCGTGAATTTCAGGCTCGAACTCATCGTTTTCATCTATCGATCCAACTTCTGCTGACAATTGGCGCGTGCACTTTCATTTTTTTCTCCTCCCAATCAAAACTCTGGTTTCCTGCTAAAAATACTGCTGATTATGGCTAAATCACTTTATAAGATCTTGGCAGGTGTGAATGAATTCATATATATGATAAATATGGTCTAATTATACCATTATATTATCCGCAACCACAATCGTCCACCCTGCAGTTATCATCGCCCCCAGTCAGGATATCGGGTCCTCAGTTATGGGTATCTACTTCTTCCTCATTTTTATTCTTGAAAATGGAAGATGTGGGAGGAGGTTCTTGTCATTGCTGAATCATAAACAGGATGGGTGAATAATTTCAATGCGGATCGTATGTTGGGTTATTCTTGACTGGAATACCAGTCCAATACGCGTAAGGCACGCAGTGTGTTCCATCGGCTGGCTGTGCCTGCTGGACCTTCCATGACGAAGTTGACTTGATCGAGGTGAGGATTCTGAAGCGGCCATCGACCGTTTTGGTGCTGTTTCTTCGCCACCAGCTCAACGGCCTCATCGACTCGTTCGTCAGGTTCAACGCCGGTACTTCTCATGGTGTCAAGACCTCGCAGCACATCGTAGTGCCAGGTGGGTGGATACGAGAAACGCAGCCAGCGGCGGTCAATCACCTCGCCAGTTGATAACCTCCGGAACATATGCCGCACCAGGAGATACTCCTGTGCCCGGAGGCGGGCAGCGGTTACCGCAGGACTGGCACCCATGGCTTTCTCATACGCTAAAAGTCCTTCCAGAACACAGATGGTCGTGTGAAATGACGATCGTCGGCTTGGCGGGGCCTCACAATTCCACCCTCCATCCTCAAGCTGCTCGCCGAGGAGCCTGTCAACTAACCGCTCGCTCGCCCCGCCGAAGTAGGCACCCAGAGCAAGAACCCTTCCATTGATACAGGGCTCTACCTCGCCCTCGAAGAAAGGTGAGTTGTTGTGCCAGGGTCCCCAGGACACTTTGTCGCGAACCAGGCCAATCGCCTTCCGGGCTTGCTCACTCGTTGGGTCAAGCCCCATGTCTCTTAGCAGCAGCAAAGCGTAAAATGTAGATGCCCACTTGGCTAAAAAGATATCGCCATCCCACTTGCCATCTGGACCCTGAAGGGCAAGCAACTGGGCACCCCATCCTTCCGTGGCTACTCGCTGTCGTTCTGCTTGGACCAACTCATCGGGCTCCACGGTGAGGTCACGCATGACCTGCCAACGGATCGAAGGATCGGAATCAAGCAGCCACCTTATTACCGCTCTCTTTGGCTTGGCGATTTGTTGTTTAATTGGAATCGTCATCACCCACCAGTCCTACCTCACATAATTTAATCCACACACTCATCCTGATTCGTGAATATTTGGAAATTATGTGGAATATCTGGACATAATTAGTCTAATATTCAATTATATGACCATGATTTTTTATTGTCAATCCCGAGGACATCCCGAGTACATCCTACTTGCTCGGAAAACACCT
>CAVZEP010000008.1:0-155648 GCA_963774275.1 uncultured Chloroflexia bacterium
TCTGGCTTGGTAGTGCGCCTTAAATTCCAAATAGCCAGGTTGCCTTCCTAAGACGGCTTAGTTCAACTAGGATTGATGTGGCGGCGCATTGAACTTGACTTCGGCATTGGCTCTGGCTGCCACATCAATCCTTAAATCGTTGGGCGGCAGAAAGGCGGATGAATCATGGATCAAGTCTATTGCGGCAACTGCAAACAGCCGCTGACAGCCGAGTCGGAAGGTGCCCCTAGGCAGCCTTGTCCTTACTGTGGCTCCACAAAATGGATGTTCAAAAAGCACTTTGAAGGCTCAATCAATTCCTCAGGCTATTTGATGGGAGAAGGACTACGCGATAATCAACCCGTGGGTTTCGTCGAGAGCGAGCGTCCTGATCTCACTCGACATGCCACTATAACGCCCGATGGCAAGGTTTTACTCAACCTTCGTGGTTTGTCCCCAAGAAACGAGCAAGACTCTTGCGTGGTGTGTAAGATTCTTATCAATGTGCTTAACGCTGGTGGGTTGCGAGTTGAGCTAGAAGGTTGTGGTAAACAAGACGAGGATTTCGTCCTGGTTATCAATGGAGCCCGGATGGGCGTACAAGTCGTTCGAGCGCTCACTGAACCTCGCTTTTGGAAAGAGCTCGCGAGAAGTGGTAACATGAGTGATATGGTCATGACGATTTCCGAAGCTGTGTCTGCATTGAGAACTGCCATTGAACACAAGACTAAAATTCCTCCACAACAGCGGCCAGAGCTTATTTTGTAGCTTGATGCATACAGGCTTCCAGCATTCGCGTTGGGTCTCGTGACCGATCAGTTCAAGAGAGAACAAGCCATCTGGACACAATCGCTAGGGTTTCATGCCGTCTACATCGTAGGGCCAACGGCAACATTTGTGTCTAGGCTTGATGAGCAGAGTACAATTTGAAAGCCGCCCAACCAGCGCATGCAGCGGACGCGGTGGAGCCGCACCGCTGAACCTTGCCGTTATGTTACCGAAATTACCCCTTATCTGGAATTGAACCTTAAACCGCTAGTTTAAGATAACAGATTTTATAGAAAACGAAATTCACCATTTATGAATCAAGATAGTCGTTGATTAGATGATGAAGGTGATTAATACGCAAAGCGCTCCAAATTAAGCCAGAGAGGAGATATATATTATGGAAGGCAGTTTGAATGAAATTCTACCTGAGCCCTTAAGCAAAATAAACGAAGAGGCTGTTTTGAATTTCGTTAAACGAAAGATGATGGTCTCTCTAGACCTAGCAGTAGAAATCCTACATGCGATGGAGAAACGTTTTGGATCTGAAGCACGGGAGGTTATCCGGGAAATGGCTAGTCAGCAAGAATTTGATATACGTGAGAAGATAGGTAGTCCTGAAACGGATCTACAAGAATTCTGTAATATGGCTGAGCACATGGCGGCTGGGACGCATCGATGGAAACGCGTTATCGATACCACGACAGCCATAGGATATGAATTTACACGGTGCATGTATGCTGAGATACTCTGGGAACTTGGCGAGCCTGAGTTGGGTTTAATCATGTGTGCGCGAGATGAACCTTGGGTGAAATCTTATAATCCTAGGCTTGGATTTCGAAGAACAAAGAAATTAATGGATGGGAATGAGATTTGCGACAATTTATATTTGGTAGAGGAAGAATCCACAAAAAACTCGACGGGATTAGAAGGTAAGCCATCAGCCGAGCTAAGGTGAGAGCATTTCTATAGGAATCTCTAGATTATTTTGTTATCAACGGCTGGGAACGTTTTACAAAGATAAACAAAATACATTTCTAAATTGTCCCTCAACTGGAATTGAACCTTACCCCGCTAGGTTCCAGTTTCTGGTCCTGGAGACTAAGGGTTACTAATGAAAATCACCTTGGCGACCAGTTTCGTATGCAATTCGTTACAATGGTTTGATCCCAGGTGGAAAAATTAACGACCTATTGATCACCCAGGAGACTGATCTCAGACAGATTTCAGGCAGATCGGCAGCTGCTCAGCTCAAGTCTCTGAGATCGATCGGGATCGGAGTGAGAATATCATCCATCACGCGCCCTGGCTCATCCTGGGTCATATGAAATAAAAAAGCCCAAAATCATGTTTTTGGGCTTTGTTGATCTACTTATCTATTCTCTCAAACCACTCTTCCGGTGATAATCGCCGCCTTAACCTCACCGATCGCCTGAGTGATCTCGATTTCACGCGGGCAGCATTCCGTGCAATTGAAGATCGTGTGGCACCGGTACACCCCGAATTGGTCATTTAAGATCCTCAGCCGTTCAGCTGCTGCCCTGTCGCGACTATCGAAAATAAAACGATGCGCAGCCACAATTGCCGCCGGTCCAAGATATTGGTCAGATGCCCAGAAAGAGGGACAGGAAGTGGTGCAGCAAGCACACAGGATGCACTTGGTGGTATCGTCAAATCGCTCGCGCTCTTCAATGCTTTGCAAGCGCTCTTGAGGTGGAGCTGGCTCATCGTTGATGAAATATGGCTTCACCGAACGATAATGTTCGAAGAATCCCTCCATGTCCACGATCAGGTCTTTGATCACGCGCATGCCCAAAATAGGCTCAACAGTGATCTTGCTCGAATGCAGGTCCTTCAGCAATGCTTTGCAGGCAAGGTAATTGCGCCCATTGATCCGCATTGCATCCGAGCCGCAGATGCCATGAGCGCACGAACGGCGGAAGGAAAGGGTGCCGTCAAAATAACCTTTGATGTACTCCAGCATGTCCAGGACGCGATCCGTGGGTTCAGCTTCCAACTTATAGGTCTCGTAGCGGGGTTTCTTGTCCTTCTCAGGATTAAAGCGGAAGACTTTGACTTTAACTTCCATGGTTGCCACCTCTTCTAATATACTCGTTCCTTGGGCTGAAACTTGGTAATCACAACTGGCTTGTATCCTAGCTCGATCTCGCCATTCGGCTTAACCCATGAGAGGGTATGTTTCAGCCAGTTGGCGTCATCACGCTTCGGGTAATCATCGCGGGCATGGGCACCCCGGCTCTCCGTACGTGCCAGGGCACACACTGTGACAACTTCAGCAATCTCAAGCAGGTTGCCCAACTCCCAGAGATTGATCAGCTCGGTGTTAAAGATTTTCCCCTGGTCGTGCAACGGGATGTGCTTGTAGCGCTCGCGCAGCTCACGCACAGTCTCCAAGGCTGATTGCATGCCTTCCCCCGTGCGGAACATGCCTACAGAATCCATCATGACTGTTTTCATCTTGCTGGAAATTTCCAGGATTTTCTCGTTCCCCTGTGTATTGCGGATGGCATCGAATTGGGCGCGTGTGAATTCGGTTGGGTCAGCTGGCAGGGGCTGAAAATCGGCACCCTGTGAAAATTCTGCCGCCCGTAAACCTGCATGCTTGCCAAAAACGATCAAATCCAGGAGAGAATTCGTCCCCAGGCGATTGGCACCGTGCACAGAAACGCATGCCACTTCTCCCGCCGCGTATAAACCGGGCATGACGTTATTATCCGCATCGATCACAGCCTCACCATATTTATTCGTCGGAATACCACCCATGGTGTAGTGAGCTGTGGGTTGAACAGGCATGGGCTGGGCGACCGGATCGACCCCCAGGTAGGTGCGGGCAAAATCGACAATATCCGGCAGTTTGGCAATGATTTCTTCACCCGTCATCGTATAGGGAGTGCCATCCAGTCGTTTACGCCCATCCAGAGCTGCATACTTATTCACCGTCTCGGGGCGCACGTCCAGGTACAGGTAATTTTGCCCGTTGACCCCGTTACCCGCTTTGATCTCCAGGTACATCGCCCGGCTGATCACATCCCGCGAAGCCAGGTCTTTCACCCTGGGGGCATACCTTTCCATGAAACGCTCGCCTTTGCCATTGATCAGCACCCCACCTTCGCCGCGCACGCCTTCGGTAATCAGGATGCCCAGCTTGTATATCCCTGTGGGATGGAACTGGAAGAATTCCATATCCTCCATTGGAACACCATGTCGCATGGGGATGGCAATCCCATCACCGGTATAAGCGTAAGCATTGGATGTGATATCCCAAACACGTCCGTGCCCACCCGTGGCGAAGATCACCGATTTGGCATGGAAAACATGCAGCTCGGAAGTGCCCAGCTCAATCGCCACCACTCCCGCGGCAATACCATTGACCACCAGCAGGTCCACCACTTGAAATTCATCGAAGAAATTCACATTATTCTTAAGGCACTGTTGGTAAAGGGTCTGCAAGATCATGTGCCCTGTGCGGTCAGCTGCATAGCATGCCCTGCGCACGGGTTTCCCGGTTACGTTGTTGGTATGCCCACCGAATGGTCGTTGAGCAATCTTGCCCTCCGGCGTGCGCGAGAACGGCAGACCGTAGTGCTCCAGCTCGTAGACTGCCTGTACAGCTTCATAGCACATAAACTCAATTGCGTCTTGATCCCCAAGATAATCACTACCTTTAACCGTGTCAAAGGTATGCCATTCCCAGTGATCCTCTTCGTCATTACCCAGTGCTGCCCCCACGCCACCCTGCGCGGTGCCGGTATGCGAGCGTGTCGGATACAGCTTGCTGATCACCGCCGTATTGGCTGTCCTTGAGGCGTACAGAGCCGCCATTAATCCAGCCCCTCCAGCTCCGATTACGATTACATCAAATTGGTGTTTTTTCATAATGTTTGGGCTCCTCACATCACATTTCTGCTCTAATACGCAGAACCGAGAACTACATAGATGGCAATAATGATCATCCCAATCCAGAGCAAGGCAAAGATAGCCCGTACGAAGGGTTGCCAAAAAGTGTGACCGACATAGTCCTCGACGATCATGCGTAGCCCATTGGCTGCATGTGTAAAGGCAAAAAATATGATCAGGTATTGCATGATCTGCCAGAAAGCATTCGCCCAACCCACGGTTACATCAGGCACGTTGCTGTTGACCACATGGCTTGGGTTGGGGAAGAACGTCCATCGCAAGACTGTGGGAAGGTCCATCTGTAATCGGGCACCCATGTACATCGCTGTACCCAGTCCTAGCAATGCCAACAGGATGATTCCCAGTCCAGAGATGCGGGTGAACAACCACATCAGATAATCCAGATTAATGCCGCGGTTAGGAACGTAACGAGGTCGCATTTCTATCTCTCCTCAACCTTTAACCACCCGAGATGGCTTTAGATACAATTAGATAAACTGTCAGCAAATAGATTGGAATAAAAACTGCCCACACAAGATAGACGGCTTCGCGTTGATATTTGATCAGCTTGGGCCAGATATCAAGCGTGGCAACGCGCAAGCCATTTATAGTATGGAAGAGCACACAAAAGACCACCACGATTTGGAACCACGGGGATTCATAAATGACATTTATCGTCGTCCCCCAGGTGCCTAACACTTGCTGCATCGAAAATGAGGCCGCAACGTGCAGTCCTACAAATAGGATGATCCCCATGGCGGTAAGGCGATGGAGCGAAAATGCGTGATAAGGACCGCCTCCCTTGTAGAGTAGCCCTTTAAAGCCGGAGTATTTACCATAAGCCATGTGCTCCTCCTTAACTCCTTATATAGCCGGAAAAACGGATTTCTCAATTATCCCATTTGTCTCTCAATAGGTATTAGTGATAAAACTCATGGATTATTCATATTACTTATCCTTATCATCATCACCTATTATGCTCTACAATTATACATGCGGGATAAGGCGATCTTCCTGTATCATTGATGTACAATATGCACACAAAACTGCTCATTGCACCCATCAGGAAGATCGTCTTCCCCAATTTAAAGGTTGATATTTTCACTTAGCTCACCAGGAGGTACAAATGCCCAGTTCCCCCCATATGAGCCGCCGAGAGTTCGTCACCATCGTGACTGCGGCTGCTGGCACAGTCATGGGAGCGGTGATCGGAATTCCAGCCATTGGCTACCTGATTGCCCCTGCCCTCACCAAGTTAGCCGGTGATGCATGGATCCCAGCCGGACCGCTGGAGAATTATCCCGTCGGTGTACCAACTTTGTTCAACTTTAACCGCACCAAAGTCAATGGCTGGGAAAAGACCGTCAACAGTTATGGGGTGTATGTCATCCGCCATGAGGATGGTTCAGTCCTTGCGCTCTCCAACAAGTGTACCCACTTGAGCTGTCGCGTCAACTGGAAACAGGACGTTACTGCCTACACTTGCCCATGCCACGATGCTTATTTTGATATCAATGGGGGGATCATTAAAGGCCCTCAACCTCGAGCTCTCGATAGCTATGAAACTAAGGTCGAGGAAAGCAATCTCTTCATCCACTTCTTGGGGAGTTAATTATGTTCCAAAAGACCTTTACCTGGTTAGATGAGCGCTTGGGCCTGAAGACTATTTATGATACGGTCCTTGACCGCAAGGTGCCTAAAGTCAATTGGTGGTTTACCCTGGGCAGCGCCAGTTTATTTCTCTTTTTGCTTCAAGGCATCACTGGCATCATGCTCACGGTTTATTATGTTCCCTCTCCAGACCATGCCTATGATAGCATCCAATACATCATGACGGGGGTAAGTTTCGGCTGGTTGATCCGCGGTATTCACCATTGGGGTGCCAGTCTCATGGTGTTGATTGTGTTTTTCCATATGCTTCGCACTTTTTTCTTCGGTGCATATAAATATCCGCGTGAGTTCACCTGGGTCACAGGTGTCCTGCTGCTCTTGCTCACCCTGGGTATGGGCTTTACCGGATACCTGCTCCCCTGGAACCAGCGAGCCTACTGGGCGACCACGGTCGCCACATCCATTGCAGGCACGGTACCTTTCATTGGTAACTTCATTAACATGGCTCTACGCGGTGGGAGTGACCTATCTGCCGTCACTTTAGCCCGTTTCTTCTCTGTCCATATCTGGTGGTTCCCTGCCATGATCGCTGGGCTGATTGGTGTACATCTGTACATGGTTATTCGCCTGGGTATCTCTTCGGTCCCCAAAAAAGAAGACTAGATAAAGGAGCATAGCCGTGAACGAAGAGCAAAAAAAACTTTACAAAGATAAATACACCCAGGAAAAGCAAAAAGGGGTTAAGTTCTGGCCAGACATCATCTACAAAGATGTTGTCATCAGCCTGGCTTTGTTCATTGTTTTGGTGATCATGGCCACCTGGATTGGTGTTACCCAGGAACCCAAGGCAGACCCTTCTGACTCCACCTATATTCCCCGACCAGAATGGTACTTCCTTTTTCTCTTTCAAATGCTCAAGTATTTCCCCGGGTCGCTGGAATGGCTTGGCACGACCATCATTCCAATCATTGCCGTCCTGGCCCTCTTCCTGTTGCCTTTCTATGACCGGAACTCGCGCCGTTTTTGGAAGGGTCGTCCGTGGGCGATCAGCATCATGTCAGTTATGGTCATAGGGATTGTTGCCCTCACCGTACTGGCAGTGGTCACAACACCTGCCCAGGAGGTAACCGGCACCATTGCCGGTAGCATCCCTGAACAGATCCTTGCCGGTCAAGACCTTTACTCCGTCAATTGTACCGAATGCCATGGACCGGAGGGTGAAGGGGGTGAGATTAAAGGCGTTGAAGGGCTGGAAGGCGTGATTCTTAAGCCGATTAATAGCAAAGATGAAATGTATACCCGTGATGACCAGACTTTCGCAGATATCATCTCGTATGGGCAACAGGACCTTGGCATGCCGCCTTTTGCGCGTGCGTTTGGGGGTGCCTTAGGACCTTCCGATGTGGATGCCATCGCTACCTTCATGCGTTATACCTGGGATGACCGTGTTGAGCTGCCTCAAGAGGTGGCTTCTGCAAATGCCATCCCCACCCTGGCAGAGGGTGAGATACCCTCCTACGAGGTACATATTTCTGCCATCCAGCGGCGTTATTGTGTTTCCTGCCATCGTGAGGGAAAGAAGAATAACAACTACTTTATGGATAATTACGAAAACACGATCAACACCGGAGACAACGCGCCCGACCTGATCGCAGGCGACTTGCTGTGTAACACCATGCAGATGCTCAATCGTGTTGAGGGGCTTGAGGCTGGTAACCCCATGCCTCCCACCCGGGCACTTCCTCCCGAGCTTGTCGCCATCTATCAGGCTTGGATTATGGCCGGTATGCCGAACACTGCCGCGGATGCAGCCGCTCTTTCTGCCCCTGCACCGACCATCTCTGCTCCGTCCGAGTCTGGTACGACGCTACCTGGAACAACAGAGATTGCACCCACCCCACCACCAGCCACCTCCGAGACGCCCACTCCGTAATGATCCAAAGGCACGGCGAGCAAATCACCGTGCCTTTTTGATTCTGATTGTGCTAAAATACCCTGCATGCCAAGCCACCCCGGGCGTTTTTTGATCTTAAGCCTGATTCTGCTCATATTGTTCCTGGTTGGGGTGAAAGGTTCTTTAGCTGAATCAGCCTACTCGGCAACGCTTACTGTCCCTGATACCAGTGATTTTCCCCATTTAACTGCCTATCTTGACGTACATGACCCTTCAGGTGCTTTTGTCCATGGGCTCTCTCCGCAAGACGTAACCTTGCAAGAAAACGGTGTCCAGCTATCTGTCAGTGGGTTGCAAGAGCAAACCGCCGGAGTCCAGTTTGTAATGGCAATTACCCCGGGTGACACCTTCACCGCACGCGATGGCTTGGGTGTTTCCCGTTACGAATATCTTCTTCAAGGTCTCCTGGCTGGCACTTGGGTGGACCGACCTTCCGGTTTGGATGATTTCAGCCTGCTGACCATGGGTGGATCACAGCTAACTCATTCTACAAACCCTGCCGCGTTACGATCCTCGCTTGAAGCATATACCCCCGATGACCCGGATGCCATCCCGGGTTTGCAGGTATTGTCCGCCGCATTACAGGTAGTCGCTGCCCCGACCATCCGTCCCGGAATGGAACGGGCAATCCTGTTTATAACCTCCCCCCAACCAGGTGAGGTTTCACTTGGGCTTCAATCCATCATTACCACCGCCATCCAGCAGAATATTCATATTTATGTCTGGTTGTTGGCTTATCCGGAAGTATTTGACCTCCCGGAGACGGACCTGTTGCGAAATCTGGCTGACCAGACGCATGCGACCTTTTTTGCTTTTTCACAGGAAGAACCCGTACCTGATTTGGAAACTCTGCTGGAACCCCTGCGCTATATTTACCAGCTTGGTTATGACTCACAGATTACTACCCCCGGTGCTCAACAAGTTGCTGCCCAGGTGACCATTACTGGCGAGCTTGTCACTACCCAGCCGCAATCCTTCGAGCTCAATCTTCAGGCTCCTGTACCAATGCTGCTGTTAGCTCCGAATACTGAGATTGTGCGTACTTTTTCTCATCTGCCAACGCCGGGTGTGGCCGCTGCCGAGACCGACATCGTACCCACGGAACAGATCATTAATATCCAGGTCACCTACCCTGATGGCTATGATCGCCCTCTGGCGCGCTCCAGCCTTTACGTCGATGGTACCCTGGCCGCGGAGAATACTGCACCCCCATTCGACCAGTTTGTTTGGGATTTACGCTTGTATTCGCAGGATGGTGTGCATACATTGAGTGTTGAAGTCGTCGACAGCCTGGGTGGCATTGGAAAGTCTGCTGATACCTCGGTCAAAATTACCCTTCCGACTACCACCCAGGGGATTAAGGTAGTGTTTTCACAAAAGCGACTTCTCGTGACGGGTACGGTTATCCTGATATCCGCCTCCATCCTGGTTCTTGTGCTCATCCTTGGTGGTCGTATCCATCCGAAGCCATATCCAGGCCAGGTCAAACATAATGTCGATCTCAATAAAAAGACGCCTCCGGTGGGTTATCGCCAACGGTTACGCCAGCGTAGGGACCCGGTCACCCAACCGGTTAAAATTGCTTCTACACCGCAAGTGCAGACCAGGCCGCGTTCAAAAAATTGGAAAGAGCGATTGCCATGGCTTAAGCCCAAAGAAAAGCCATCGCCTGCTATTGCGCATATCCTTCCCCTGGTGGTTCCCGATGAAACCACATTGCCTGCACCTATGCAGATCATCGCCGAAGACGTCAGCCTTGGAAGTGACCCACTCCGGGCAAACCTGGTTATCGCTGACCCATCCATAGAAGGGTTGCATGCCCGTATTCATCATGAAGATAAATCATTCCTGATCACCGACGCTGGTTCAGTGGCGGGCACCTGGGTGAACTATGCTCCCGTACCCTCTGCGGGGACCCAGTTGGAACATGCGGATATCATCCACTTGGGACGAGTTGGTTTTCGTTTTATGTTTGCTGAGCCTGGTGAGCTGCGGAAAATAGTAATCACTCGTTTGGAGCCTGATAAGTGATCCCCCTGGAGCGCGCTCACTTGAATATCGCCGCTGCCACGCATCCTGGTATGACTGGCAAGCCAAATGAAGATCGATATTCCGTTTTAGCTTACCGCCTCAGCTCGGATGACCATACTCCGTCCGTCCTGGCTCTGCTCGCTGATGGTATTGGCGGCCATCGTGCAGGTGAAGTTGCGGCTGAGCTTGCAGTGAAGGTTATTAATAAATTCGTAGCTCAGAATTCATCCAATCAACCCACTCAGATCATAGCTCAAGCTCTCATGCACGCCAGCCAGGTCATCCTCGAACGCTCAAAAAGTGATCCGCTCCTGAATGGAATGGGTACGACCTGCATCTGCGCCTGGGTGATTGGCGACCAGCTCTATGCTGCATCCATGGGTGATTCACGCCTGTACCTGCAGCGTGGAGCGAAAATCATCCGCCTGACTACCGACCACACCTGGATCCAGGATGCCCTCACCCAAGGCACCCTGACGCCTGATCAAGCCAGAGGCCATCCCAACGCGCATATCATCCGCCGCTTCCTGGGCTCGATGAATGCGCTCACCCCCGACTTGCGACTACGGCTCAGCCCAGGGGAAAGTGACGCCCAGGCTGTTGCAAACCAGGGCTTACGCTTATTGCCCGGGGACCGCCTGGTGCTGACCAGTGATGGCTTAACTGATTTGGTAAAGGACGCAGAGATTTTGAAAATCCTGCGCACCAGCCAGCTGGATTTGACTCCCACGCACCTGATCAATCTTGCCAATCAACGCGGTGGTCACGATAATATCACTGTCGTTGCTTTGGAAGTTCCCCAGCCCGCAGATATTACCCGTCCACTTGTGCTTAATCCAAAGCCGAAAATTGCTCCTACCCTGAAAAGTCCCCGCGCTTCTACGTCCTGGTTGATGGTCATCTTATTGTTGTTGGCGATTCTCATGATGGGTATGTTGTTAGTTTACAGTTTTATGCATTAGGATATTCATATTTCTTGTTTATTTCACACGATTGATCATCATTATGCGCCTCATTCGTTTTGAAATCTTATTGTGCTTCGCTCTATTAGCCGGCTGTGCAGATCCATCCCCGGTGCTTCAGGCTTCTCCATCTGCCACTGTGAATACCACCAGCACAACCAGCCAGCCTGGTCCAGGTCTTAATCCCCCCACTGCGGCTTCACCAGTTTCTCCAATCCCACAGCCCATCGATTCAACGATTACACCTCAATTTACACCTGGTGCTGATGGTGAATCCAGTCCTCCAGCCCCCATGGATATCCCGGCTCAATATAAACTGGATGCCACCCTTGATTTTTACCAGCACACCCTGTCGGTGATTGAAACCATCAGCTATGTGAATGTTTCAACCGATGAGCTTGAAGACCTGATTTTGGTGGTCGAGCCTAACCGCTTGCCGGGGGGTTTCTCACTTGTTTCATTAACCTGGGCGAGTGGAGAGACGATAGAGATTGTTGATCTAGATAAAGACCAGATGCATATCACATTGCCCCATCCCCTGGCATCTGGGGATCAGCTGAGCTTAATCGTTAGCTATACCTTGGAAATCCCTGAAATTCCCCCACCATCCGAAATTTTCCGTCCGCAGCCTTATGGTTATACGGAACGGCAGACGAATATTGTGGATTGGTACCCGTATATCCCCCCCTATCGTTCCGGAGAAGGATGGCTGGTGCACGAGAATTGGTGGTTTGGTGAGCATCAGGTGTACGATTTAGCCGGATTTCAAGTCAAGCTTACCCTGGCGGAACCGGTTCAGGACCTGGTCATTGCCGCTTCAGCCCCTGCGGAACAGGTTGGGAATACGTACATCTACTCTCTGGAGCCTGCCCGTACATTTGCCTTATCTGCCAGTAATGCCTACCTGGTCCAGAGCACCACGGCTGGGGATGTGACGATTTATAGTTACTCCTTTCCCTTCGATAAAAATGCCGGGCAGGAGGTGCTTCGCACTACCGCTTCCGCCTTGCAGTTATACGACCAATTATTCATGCCATATCCACATGCCTCCCTGAGCGTGGTGGAGGCTGACTTCCTCGACGGTATGGAATACGATGGGATATATTTCCTCAGCCATGGCTTCTACGACCTTTATGATGGCACCCCCAAAGGTTATCTGACTTTTATCGCTGCTCATGAAACTGCCCACCAATGGTGGTATGGAATGGTTGGAAACGACCAGGCATTGGAACCCTGGTTGGATGAAGCCTTATGTACCTACATGGAACACATCTTTTATGAGAATACTCTATGCCGATTACCCACCCGGCTCAGGTGAATCTTTGGTGGATTGGTGGTGGTATTATCGTGTAAATTTTTATGACCCTGTTGGGTGGGTGGATGGCACAATTTATGATTTCGCCCAGTTTCGCCCCTACCGTGATGCAGTCTATCTTAATGGCGCAAATTTCCTTGATGACCTGCGCAATCTGATTGGAGACCAGGCATTCTTTGCCTTCTTAAGGGATTATGCCCGCCTTAATAAATATCACATCGCTACCGCAACGGATTTCTTCACCCTGTTGAGGCAACATACCAGCAAGGATTTGGATGGATTGCTCGCCGAATATTTTCAAGTGGCTCGATAAGCCCCGGGAACATCCCATGTCTTTTCCATTTCAAGAAATAATGTCTGATTGCGGAGGGGTTTTCAATGAGCGAGAATAAGATCCTCAGAGCGTGGGGAGAAGGGTGTGGCTGGACCACATTGATAGCCATCGTGCTATATATTCTTGTCATGATCATTTTCCTCAGCCTGATCGTACTCGCAATTTTGTTACCCGTTTCGGATGAACAAAGTATTTACCTTGTGCTTGGAGGATTATTACTATTCCTGCTCCAACTGGTTGCTGGAGTAGTCGTCTATGCTGCCTGGTCTGCCAAACGGCACACCCGGATACTGGATGCTGCCTTCATCCCCTTGGGGTTAACTGCCAAAGCCTACTTGTGGAATGGACGCCAGTACCATGGCACACTGAATGGACGCCAGGTGGACGCTTATTTCTATCGTGGTCCTCACCTGGATATCTATATCTCTTCCACTATCAACACACGTTTTGGCATTGGGTTGAAAGGCCGCTTTAGCCAGATCGCCTCGAATGTATTGCACCGCCCAGAGCTGGTCATAAACGATTCTGAATTGGCTCATTTAAGTTTCTATCCTCTTGATGGAGCTTGGGGACAGGAGATATTGAGTGCTTCCTCAAGCCAAGGCTGCTATCCTGCGGTTGACCGCAGCTCAGACACGACTTGAGTTTCGGGACCTGTTATTTCAACCGGAAGCGATTCATTTGCAGCTCCACCGGGTTAGCCTGACCACCATCACGACTGAAAACGTCCGGGCGTGGGTCTACGATCTCCTGGATCTGGTAAAAATCGCTGAAGCCCTTCCCGCTCCCGGTATTACCGCGGCCGCTTCTACCATGGAAAGGCAGGCTCGTATGAAGCGCAGCGATCTTACCTTGCCCATCCTGGGCATTACCTGCAGCGTCTTTATCTTCTTCATGATCATCATCATCGTGATTGCACTTGTTTTGATCTACCGGTCAGGTCTGGTTTTTACACCCTAGTGGACGATATTCTCCTCATCATCTTGCCAATCCATTCCCTTGCGGCTAGAATGGGCTCTACATGACCACAACTTTACTTTTCGATGTTTTCACTTTGTTTCCCGATGTCTTCAAACCTTATCTGGAAGCCAGCATTTTGCAGCGCGCCCGGGAAAACCAGCTGGTGGAAGTGCAATTGCATAATATCCGTGACTGGACCACCGACCGCCATCATGTGTGCGATGACCTGCCGTATGGCGGGGGTGGTGGCATGGTGATGAAACCGGACCCTATCTTCACCGCAGTTGAGGCTGTACTGGGTGCACCTCCCGCCTGCCCGGTGATCCTGCTCGACCCACAGGGCAGGGTGTTCACCCAGGCAGTGGCACAGGAGCTCTCCCAATACTCCCACCTGGCACTCTTATGTGGTCGTTATGAAGGCATTGACGAACGCGTACGCCAGCACCTGGTGACGGATGAGATTTCCATCGGCGATTATGTGCTCAGCGGGGGCGAGTTGCCTGCCTTGGTATTGATCGATGCCATGACACGCCTTATCCCCGGCGCATTGGGTGACCCTGAGGGCGCCTGGGATGATTCGCACGCTACCGGGCTGCTGGAATATCCCCATTACACCCGCCCGCCTGAATTCCGTAATTGGGGTGTACCGGAAATCCTGCTTTCGGGTGATCATGCACGGATTGCTGAGTGGCGCCACCAGCAGTCATTATTGCGCACCTGGCAGCGTCGCCCGGATCTGTTGAACAAGGCTGATCTTTCGCCCAAGGATCGTAAGTTCCTGGCGAACCTGGAATTGAAGCCCAACGAAGAAAATCTGTGAGTTCAAAGGAGATGCGATGAGGTTCAATTATTGGAAAATTTTCCTGCTCGGTTTCGGCTTTTTTGGTGTCAGTGTCATTTGGGCTACGTATAACGCCTTTGTGCCCATCTTCCTGGAAGGCAAGTTTGGGCTCGAGCCAGCCATGATCGGCTTTTTCATGACCCTGGACAATATCGCCGCCCTGCTCATCCAACCGCCGGTGGGAGCCTGGTCAGACCGTCTGCGCACCCCCATCGGTCGCCGCCTGCCGTTTATCTTGATCGGTGCACCGATCGGCGCGATCGTGTTTGGGTTGATCCCGCTGGTCGCGGTGCTTCCGTTGTTCGTCGCCTGCACCACCACGCTTTTACTGAGCATGGCTTTTTGGCGCACTCCCGTGGTCGCTCTTATGCCGGATATCACCCCCTCGCAGAACCGTTCCCAGGCCAATGGCATCATCAACTTTATGGGTGGGCTCGGCTCGATCATTGCTTTTCTTGGCGGCGCCAGGCTGTATGAGTTGAACCCGGCTTACCCCTTCTGGCTTGGATCCGGGTTGGTCATCCTGTCAGCTGCGCTGGTATTCCTGTTCATCCGCGAACCCAAGGTGTTTGAATCCAGCGTGGAAGAGCGACCCAGCCTGATTACCAGCTCTGAAAACCGTGCTTGCCGATCGGGATCGAAGCGCGCTGCGTGTGCTGCTGGCCATCTTCTTCTGGTTCGTCGCCTACAACGCGGTGGAAGCCTTCTTTACCCTGTACGCCAAAAACCACCTGCTGCTGTCCGAATCAGATGGCACGCGCTTGCTAGGGCAGCTTTCGTTATTCTTTGTGCTCTTTGCGCTGCCATCCGGGTATCTTGGCAGCCGCATCGGACGGCGTGTCACCATCTCGATTGGTATTGTGATTATGACCCTGTGCTTGCTGGCAATGTACTTTTCGCCGGTTGCCACGCTCACGACGGTGCTCACCAAGCTGCCTGTATTGGGTCAGGTACCTGTCGTTGGCCTGATCCTGATGGTAGCCGGGGTCGGCTGGGCGTGCATCAACATCAACTCACTGCCCATGGTCGTGGATATGACTACGGTGACCTACCTGGGAACTTACACCGGGTTATATTACCTGTTTTCCACCCTGGCAGCCATTGCTGGACCGAACATCAACGGCTGGATCATCCAGCTGAGCGATAAGAACTATAGTACGACCATGATCGCTGCACCTTTCTTCATGATTTTAGCCTTCATCATGATGATGGGTGTGCGCCGCGGCGAGTCGGCTCCCCAGCCGGGTACCCCCGCAGGTTTGGCTGGCGACTGAAATTGTCCCTGCCGGAAATGGGCTTGCCTGCCGATATTCCGCTGCTATTGTGTGACACAGCCCTGCTGGTGATTAATAAGCCAGCCGGGCTGTCTACCCTGCCGGATGGCTACGACCCCACCCTGCCACACATTAAAAGCCTCTTGCAGCAGGAATATGGTCGCTTGTGGGTCGTTCACCGCCTGGATAAGGGTACCAGCGGCGTATTGCTCTTAGCCCGCACCGCCCAGGCTCATCGTTCGCTGAATACTCAATTTGAGCAGCACCTGGTTTTTAAGCGCTACCATGCCCTGGTGAGCGGTAATCCTGAATGGCAGGAGAAAACCATCGACTTGCCCCTGCGCCCGAATGGAGATCGCCATCATCGCACCGTGATTGACCTGCAGGCAGGAAAACCTGCCGTCACCCACCTGAAAGTCCTCGAGCGCCTGGGTCGTTATTGCTTGCTGGAAGCCATTCCCGAAACTGGTCGCACCCATCAGATCCGTGCGCATCTCTCTGCTTTGGGTCTGTTTATCATCGGGGATAAAATCTATACCAGGAAAATAAATCCTCTTCCACCAGGTGAACCACCCCCATCCGAACCCGAGCTACACCTTTCCCAAAAATTGGCTGAGAGAATGAGACTGCATGCCCGGTCTGTGGAGATAAATCATCCCATCACCGGGCTCAGGATAAAATTCGAAGCGCCTTATCCGGCCGAATGGGTGGAAGTGCTGGACCAATTACGAAAACTAGGTCCGCATCCATAACGTGTATAGTTCAAATCCTGCAAGAAAATATCGCTATTGATCTGAGCTGTAGATCTCTCCTGCTAAATCTCTCCTTTTCAAATGTTCAGGGGCATGTTATAATCCACGACCGCGCCGCCCCTGGCGGCTTTGTGTTGAAAAAGCAATTATCTGTAATTTTTAGAGAGGTGGATCACCATGAACGACTTATTGAAATCTGTTGAGCAAGCCGAAAATCCCAATATCCCCCAGCTGCGCCCGGGTGATATGGTCACGGTACACATTCGCATCAAGGAAGGCACCACGGAGCGTATTCAGGAATTTAGAGGCACGGTCATTCGAGAGAGAGCGCGGGGTAACAATGCCACCTTCACCGTCCGCCGCATCGCCAGCAATGGCATCGGTGTTGAACGGACTTTTCTCACCCGTTCTCCCCGCCTGGAAAAAGTAGTCATCCAGCGGCATTCACAGGTCCGCCGGGCAAAGCTGTATCATTTGCGTGAGCGCACCGGGAAAAACGCCCGCCTCAAGCAAAAATTCACCGCCTGATCCCTTTCGTTCTATGTATTCTGGCTGCCCATATTTTGGGCAGCCTTTTTAGTTAAGCTGCATACCGGCTAAAAGAGAACTAATGAGGCTGTCAGGCTGGATGTTGATGCGTGGTTACTTGAATTAATAAAGAACCATGTGTTCTCCAAAAAGATTTTTATGAAAACAGAGTTGGGGGGTTAGATTGGCACTAAAACGAACGCCATTTTTAGCTGAAACCCTCCCAGTATGGGCTGAAAAGATAGAACCAGTAATACAGCAAGTAAAAGCGATTTTATCGTAACTTTCCGGTCGAAGTAAATAACTTTGCAAATAATGTAAATTATTAATTACCATTATTCTAAAATTTTCTGTTGCCGAAATAATTTGATTAGTTGATTTAAAGATTATCAGATGTAGCTTTTGACAAGTACTATTTATTAATCTAGATATCCATACATCTTGGTGAAGGTATAACTTCATTCATTTTCGATTTTGATTTAATCAACTAGCGACCATACACTTTCAGTAAAAATGGATTGATCGGCACGATAAATGTACTCCTGTAATTTGTGCAAGCAAAGAACGGGAGAATACCATGCCGATCAACGAGCTTTATCATACTTGGTTTATGAAAATTAGACAATTGCAACCGACCGAAAGAATAACACGCATCCGGAATTTCACTTGGTTGATCGTCGGAATTCATCAAAGTCGATCGGTTTACCTCAGTAGAATTGCTGGGAAGATGCCTGGAAAAACGAAGTTGCTCAGTTTTATCCAACGCCTGAGCAGGTTTTTGGATAATCCAGCGATTGATGTTCACGCCTGGTATGAACCTATTGCACGAAGCTGGTTGGTAAGTCAAGCTGGCCATCTTCAACAGATACGATTGATTGTGGATGGGACCAAGGTTGGTTTTATGCATCAATTGCTGATCGTCAGCCTGGCTTACCGTAAGCGTGCCATCCCGATAGCTTGGACATGGGTAAAGCATATCAAAGGTCATACCACACCGGAGGCCCATTTGGCGTTGTTGACCTATGTAAAGAGCCTTTTGCCCCCAGGAATAGCCGTTCTGCTGGTAGGTGATTGTGAATTTGGGGCCGTAGACGTGCTGAAACAGCTGGATCAATGGCGTTGGGATTACGTTTTGCGTCAAATAGGCCGTACGCATGTTTGTCTTTCTGGGCAAACGGAATGGCGTGATTTTGGGAGCTTTGTGGAAAAATCTGGACGAAGTGTATGGTTGGGCAAGGGCTGGCTGACACAATCCAAGATCTATCCGGTGAACTTGCTGGCGCACTGGAAAGTCGGAGAAGATGAACCGTGGTGCCTGGCGACAAATCTGCCTGACAAAAGAATGACGTTGCAGGCTTACGCTCGCAGAATGTGGATCGAAGAAATGTTTGGTGATATGAAAAGTCACGGTTTTGACCTTGAATGCACCATGTTACGACAGGCTAATAAACTCTCCCGACTTACCCTGGCGGTAGCGTTATTATACGTTTGGTCACTCTCTATCGGTACTAGGACCATCCAGAATAGCCAGCGAGAACAAGTAGATCGCAAAGACAGACGAGATCTGAGCATTTTCCAAATCGGTTTGCGTTTTATTGAACGTCAATTGATAAATTCAATTCCTTGTCCGGTTAACCTTTGTGTTTACCGATGAAACACCAAACTGTATGGTGGCTAGTTAATCAATAAATATAAAAATAATTTCTGGTAATTGCTTGGCCATTTATTATCGGAATTTATATCTTTATAATTACAACTCCCCAATAGCCTCTTTCAAAAAACGTTTATACCAATCAGCTTCTGACTCGCCCATCTTTTCCAGTACATCGATAGCTTCACGACACTCTTGAATGTGACGTTTTGGACTTTGTCCAAATGCTAGGTCAAGTTGAATGAGAGCTCTGGAAATTCCAAAACTTCTCGACCATGCTTCCTTCTGTACGAATCGATTTATTTCATCAAGACTATAATGTTCACCTCTATCATATCTACTTTTTAGAAGATTGATTATCGCTCTAGGAGCTTGTTGAGCATCCTCCGCCTCTTCTTTATCAAAATAGAAACCTGGTAAAGATATAATCAGACTGACTCGGCGTGGGTCATATTTAACTCTTGCTAACTCTCTTAATACGAATTCTATAATTTTTTTATTTAATTTAGCAGTTGTCATGTTGTATACTCCTTTCCTTATAAAATCTATATAAGTCCAAGTTTATTTCTCAAATCAAGAAGGTAAGCAGCTGATTGATCATATTCCGGCATACCAAGTTTTTTATAAAGCAAAACTGCTTTACGTAGATTGGATATTGCTTCATATATCTCGCCATTTATTTGATTTGTTATTCCAATTCCCCAGTAAGCACGAGCAACAACATCATCAGCATGAATTTCTTTAGCAATGCGGAGAGAATTATCCAGATTATTCTCCGCGGTTTTCAGATTGTTCGTTTGTATATGGAGTGTTCCTAAATTCCCATAAGCCTTCGCTTCGGTCAGATTGTCTCCTATTTCTTTTGAGATAGAAAGTGATTGCTCTAAAAATCGAATTCCTTCTATAATATTTCCTGTTTTAGCTATACAACAACCAATAGACATTAGCATAATTGCTTCATTTTTCCTATTTGCTGCCTGGTGAACTTTTCCAATTGCTATTTTATATGATTCTATTGCGTCGTCAAATCGGCCAAGGCTTTCTTGGATAAGACCAATTCCTGCTAAACATTGAGCTTCAAATTGGGTATCGTGATAATCTCCTGCACATTTGAGGGCTTGGCGATAGAACTCGTTACTTTTATGATAATCACCTAATGCATGATAAACATTACCTAGGTTATAAGTGCAGTGAGCTAAATATAATGGATTGTTTATTTTTTCCCAAATTGATATTGCTTTATTCAAACAATCAGCGGCTTTATTGTAATCAGCTATAAGCATGTATGCGTTTCCTAAGTTCATAAGGTTATTAGCTGCATGTTCTATAAATCCCAATTCAATGAAGTCATTAATTGCCTCGGTGTATAAGTGCACAGCAGATAAGGCCTTACCTTGTTCAACGAAAACTATCCCCAGATTACCAAGTGCATAAGCAGATAGAGGTTTATTATTTTGTGTATTTCCAATATCTAATGCGCGATTAAAATAATAGGATGCTTCTGTGTAACTACTGATATCGATATAAGCAGCGCCAATTGCTAGATAAGATTCAGCTTGACGAATAGTAGATCTTACAGATACATCAATTAATAATTCTTCTTTTGAGGGGGTTGTGTGGAGGAGTTCGATAATTGAACGATATACGGTTTCTTCTACGATGCTCCAGTTCTTATAACGTTGTTCAGGATCCGTATAAAGAAATCCATTGATGAGTTTCTTAAGAGTTGAATTTAATGATGACTTGCACAATTCACTATAAGGTGCACCATTTATATGAGATGTTATTATAGTCTCAATATTTGTTGTGTTCAGTGGAATATACCCTAACAAGCATTCAAGTAATATCATACCGAGTGCATAGATATCTGAACGCTCATCAATATTTGAGCCAGCCCATTGCTCAGGACTTATATAAAGTGGAGTACCCAGTATACCCTTTGTTAATTTGTCATGGCTAAATACTGGAAAATTATTATTATATTGATAATGGATATCATTAATGTTAAGAACTTTCAAAATACCGAAGTCAGTAATTCTTGCAGAACCGTCAGGTCCGATTAAGATATTTTCTGGTTTTAAATCTCTATGTAGGAGACCAGGTATTTTTGATGTCGCATAATTCATCCCACGAGCTACGTGTAGCCCCACATGTAAGCATTGTTCTAGAGAAATCGGAATACCAGGGGTAAGTAGTGAACGTAATGATGGATCTTTTAATCCTGGTAATGGAGGAATTAGTTGGAGGGTGATAAATAGGGATTGATCTTCCAATCGGAATACTTTATAAGCTTCGACTACATTGGGATGATATCCTAGTTCAACCCAAACAGTGGCTTCGCGTATAAACCTATCCCGGGATGTAACTCTAGATAAATATTTATCTTGAAAAGTTTTAAGAGCAGTTGGAAAGCCATTTTCTAATTCATCAATACATAAGTAGACTATTCCCATGCCACCTGAAAGAACTTTTACGACACGATATTGATGATTTATGATCGAGCCCGGTTGATATGCAGTCATTATTATTTAATAGTTTCCGATTAATTTATGTGATTCATGAAAAGTACAGTTTATTATTCACCTATCTATATCCAACGTGTCAGAGATCCAAATTCATCTGTTTAAGATGCAATCCACCATCCCTTTATACTATACAATACTTTTATGACCAGTCAAGTTATTTGCTCCTTACATAAGATTTGTATCCATTTTTTTTCTAAAATATAAATGTTCCAACATCCGCCATTTATAAAAAACAGACTTCCTTAAGTCAGCTCTTGGGAGGTTTTTATTATAAAGTGGTGCTTAACCGAACAAATGTAGCAACGTGAAATAATAACTAATAGATATTCCCTAATCAAATACAGGGAAATTTTCTAATTAAGTGCGTCGTTAACTGAACAGATGTAGGTGGGAACAGCGGGGGCTGATAACCTATACCCATTTCGCTTTAACCCCTTGCAGAATTAGAACATATGTGCTATAATGTGATCGTGGCAATTCATTTCCCTCTCCCAAAACGCTCTTCATTTGGAATTGCATCATCGAGAATTCCACCCATGCCAAGAAGAATTGAATGCTTTTGTTTTTTTATGAAACAATTCCACACTTACCCAATCCATAGCTCCTCAAAAGCCTTCATCCCCTGCTCCATCCAGCTGCAATTCGTTCCTCTTCGTTATTTTTGAGGTTCGAATATTTCACTGGGAAACTTGTTCCCCAATGACAGATCATGGATTGACCTGCTATTCTCCTTACTTTACGATGTCCTTTCACTGGATAGTGCATCTCGGTAAGGTTGAACGTGTCTGATGTGGGAGTAAGGAATAAAGAAGTTTCTTAGTATCCTAAATTGAATGCAACAAAGAGCGAACCCCGGCAAACGCCGCGCAGCAAGCGGCCCTGGCAAGCGCCGCGCAGCAAGCGGCTTTGCGACTTGAGGGCGCTCTATGCCCGAAACATCGCGAGTGTTCTTTACGAGCGATGAAGAGTGTTCTTTGTGAGCTATAAAAAGATATTCCTTTGTGCCCTTTGAGTCCTATGTGTTTTTCTTTTTCCGGGCTAATACAGCCTCAGCGGCTCAACGATCCCGGCTACAGCCCCTCAATCACCCCATTTTCTCTCAAGAGACAAAGAAGAAAATGGAGGCAAGATGAATTGGGAACCCGCCCCCTCCAAAAAATCCGGGATCCCCGATCTTTTTTTACCGTATAATGGTGCTTGAAATCTACTCAAAATCCTACACCGTCTCTGTACATACAACCCGGAGGAATCATGCTTCGTGCACTCTACTATAAAGGCAATGGGGACCAGCTCACAGAAATTTCCCCGGATGCTTATACGGCTGCCCTGCAGGATAAAACGGGCATCCTGTGGGTGGATTTTGCGGGTGAGGAGCCCGCGCACTCTGAAGAAATCCTGCTGCAGACTTTTAAATTTCACCCGCTTGCAATTGATGATGCCCTGCATGAAACCCACATCCCCAAGGTGGATGATTGGGAACAGTATTTATACATTGCCATGCATGCCATCAGTTTCACCAGTGGTGAGGATGATATTGAAGGCATCGAGCTGGATATTTTCCTTGGAGATAATTATATTGTCACCCACCATGATTTTCCCATCCAGGCTCTTGATCGTGTTTGGGATGCGTGCACCAAGGACGTGCGTTATTTTAAGCGCGGCGCTGATCACGTCCTGTATAAATTGACCGACGAGCTGATCGTGGATTATATGCAGGTGGTGGAGACCCTGGATGAAGAAATTGAGATCGTTGAGAATGAGGTCTTGGGAAGACCGTCTGCCCAGATCGTCCAGCGCATATTTATCCTCAAGCGTGCCACCCTGCATTTGCGCCGGGTGTTATCTCCGCTGCGCGAGGTGCTAAATAAACTGGCGCGGGATGACTATCCCGTCATCGATGCCAAGGACCGGGTATATTTCCGGGATGTATATGATCATCTGGTCCGGCTGCATGATATCTCGGAGAGCCTGCGTGACCTGGTTGGGGGCGTGCTGGATACCTATCTCTCTGTGATCAACAACCGCATGAATGAGATCATGAAGACGCTTACCCTGATCACCACCTTGTTCATGCCGATTTCATTTGTGGCTGGTTTCTTTGGGATGAATTTCTTCCAGCCGGTTGTGGCGGAATTGAAGCCCTGGACCGGTAACCTTGCCTTTATATTGATGCTTGTCGTGGTCGTGGGCACGCCCGTAGGGATGTTCATTTGGATGAGGCGGCGCAAATGGATGTAGCCTGTTTTCTAACCGCCTCCGCGTGGAGTTTTCGATGAGCCTGAGCTCGAGTGCGCTAAAAGTTCAACAAGCGTTGGATGCCATCGGCATGCACCTCGAGGTGGTTGAGCTGCCCGCTTCAACCCGCACATCCCTTGAAGCCGCTCAAGCAGTGGGATGCCAGGTGGGTCAGATCGCCAAGTCCATCGTCTTCCAAGCGCTCACCAGCCAGCGTCCGGTCCTGGTCATTGCCAGTGGACCCAACCGGGTTAACGAGAAGTCTATTGCAGAGCTGATCGGTGAAGATATCGGGAAAGCTGAGGCCGATTTTGTGCGCCAGCGAACTGGTTATGTCATCGGGGGCGTGCCTCCTGTGGGTCATACCGAACGCCTGGAAACTTTCATCGACCATGACCTGTTGCAGTACCCCGAAATTTGGGCGGCTGCTGGCACTCCCCATGCTGTCTTCCGCTTGAGCCCTGACCAGCTCTTGCGTATGACCTGTGGTTTGGTCATCAAAGTTACCTGAGAAGGAGCTTCAAGTGTTTCATATTGGATTGGAAAATAACGCCGAAGGGCGTTCGCAAGCCTGGGTGCTGGGTCATCCCGGCTGCTTTGCCTACGGGGTCGATGGTTCGGCCGCCCTTGAAGCCATCCCCAAAGCCATCCAGGATTATCGCCTGTGGATCGCCGCCCATACTTCAGAGAGCTGGCTGTCGGGAGACGACGCTGAGCGGAGCGAGCCCGGCAAGCGGAACGGCTATCGACTGGAAGAAACCTGGGAATGTTACTCTATCGACTCGGATTTTAAGCTTGTGCAAGACGGATACGAGGTCAATGCCTGGTTCCGCCATGATTGGATCCCATTGAGTGCTGAGGATATTCGGCGAGCTTTGTTGCTCCTCGGCTGGGGTCGTGCGGAATTGTTGGATACGGTGAGGATTTTGGATTCAGAGGCCTTGGATCGTACTGATCCCAGGGAGCGTTGGAGCATTGCAGGCATCCTCAAGCATGTTGGGGGCGCTGAATGGTGGTACCAGGACCGTCTTGGGTTGGCTTTCGAGCGTTCGGATGTCCCTGAGGATCCCTTCGAGCGCTTGGAGGTAGTCCGCTCCCATTTGGTTGAGATATTGCCAACCCTGGCTGGTTCCATGCAGGTGGTCGGTGTCAGCGGTGAATTTTGGAGCCCTCGCAAGCTGGTACGCAGGGCAGTATGGCACGAGTACGACCATATCGCCCATATTCGCAAGCTGTTATGAAAAGCCATACCTGGGCCGACCCTGCCCGGCTTGAATGCCCAGGCAGGAAGCTTCCAGGGAAAGTGCTATAATATGCTCTCTTTATTGGTATTTTTGAGGCTATGGTGATGGATTATGGCAATCGATCGCTACGGACGACGACTTAACTATCTACGTATCAGCCTGACTGACCACTGCAATTTACGTTGTCTGTATTGTATGCCAGAAGAGATGGTCTTCCAGCCATCCGCTGAGCTCATGCAGGATGACGAAATCCTTACCCTGGTGCGATTATTTGTTAGCTTGGGGTTTGACAAAATCCGGCTGACCGGCGGCGAACCCACCATCCGTGTCCATGTGGTCGATTTGGTGCAGCGCATAGCCAGCACACCTGGTGTGAATACGCTCACCATGACGACCAATGGCATCCGCCTTTCACGCATGGCGCATGCATTGGCACAGGCAGGCTTGCAGCGGGTCAATATCAGCCTGGACACCTTGGATCCGGATAAATTTCAAACCCTCACCCGCTGGGGTTCTTTAAAAGATGTCTGGTCCGGTATTCATGCGGCTGAGCAAGCCGGACTCACTCCCGTCAAGATCAATGCCGTGGTTGTGCGCGGCTATAATGAGCCCGATATGGCAGACCTGGTGCGCCTCACCCTGGAGCATCCCTGGCAGGTCCGTTTTATTGAGATGATGCCCTTTGGTCAAAATAATGATTTTCAATCCAGCCAGCTGGTAACGGCTAAAGAAATGCACGCGCTTATCGAATCAGTCATGGGTGCATTGGAACCGGTCAATGCTGGTGGGTTGGATGGGGAGGCACGTATTTTCCGCTTGCCTGGAGCCGCTGGAGATATTGGTTTTATCTCTTCAGTCAGCGCACCGTTCTGTTATAGCTGTTCAAGGGCACGCCTGACCGCCGATGGGCGATTACGCTTATGCCTGCTGCGCGAAGGTGAAGTGGATTTGCTCACACCGCTGCGTGCAGGAGCAGCCATGGGCGAGCTTCGGCAACTCATCTTGGATGGGCTGTGGCAAAAACCTTGGGGGCATGGTTTGGCAGATGGGATCATTCCCCTCAACCGCGAGATGAGCGAAATTGGTGGTTAATTAAACTCAAGCCAGTAGCAGCCACAACAAAGACGCTGCAATCGCCCCCATCAACGAACAAGCCAGGTTCACCATATCATTGTTGACCCAATACCAGCCACGCACCTGCTTGGTTGGACTGCCACAAGAGTGTACAGGGTGGCGTTCTGTCTCTTTGTTACATGTTGGGCACCAGTAGATCGCTTGCACGGTAGCACCCAATAGCGAGTCGAACAATGACCCAACCAGGCCTGCAACGATGACGATCCCAAGGCGGGAAAACCAACCAGAGGCTGGCGTGAAAAACCCTGCTGCAATCCCCACCAGGGCTGCACCACCCAGGGCTGCAAAGGTGCCGGTGAGCGTGATGCCCCCGGAGGTACCGCGCTCGACTTTTTGCCCCGTGCTGATCAAACGAGGCGCAGTGGAGCTCAGCACGCCCAGCTCGGTTGACCAGGTATCCGCATTCACCGCCGCCATGGCGCCTGAAAATGCCAGCCACAGCCATTCGTGCTGGTGGTGAGATGGAATATCCAATTGCCAACAGCACTCCTAAGCCTCCATTTGCCAGTACCTGCCCCCAATCACGCCGGCTACCCTTGGAGAATTTCTCGGCCAGGCTGGCTTTTCGCTTGCTGAAGGCGCGCGATAAAGCACTCGAAGAGATGAAGAAGGTCAGTAATAGGATTGCCCAGGGTAGCCCCCCAAAACCGAAGATCAGTCCACCGGTTAATGCTGCAGCCCAGGCTCCACTGGCAGACAGAGAACCGCTCCGCCATGCGAGCAGCGCAATGAGTATCGCCAGAAAGAAACCAATCATCAGTTGCATGCTTAAATTCCGAATTGGCTAAGATACCCGCAGGATAAAATACACGCCAGCATAGAATAATAGGCTGGTAAGCATGCTGCTCGCCCACATTAAATGTGCCAGGGATCTGGTATCTTCCCTCCGGTAAAAAAATAAGCCCATCAACAGATCGATAATGAAGAAAAAGGTATTTAAAACTGGGAGCAGTAACAGGCGGATCCCCGGCACGAGCTCAATAGGAGAGCCATCGGGGTTCAGCCGCAAAGAGATGAGCGGATGGTCCGGTATGCTCAGGCTGACCCACAGGATCAACCCCAGTGCCAGCACTGCGCTGGAGACCTGTAAAATACGCGCTGGGCGATCTGCCCACGAGCGAGTCAACAAGAAGGTCGGGTAATCTGATACAGATTGGATTGGTGCTAACGATCCAAACTCCGCCAACCTGTGGTAGGTGTGCAGGAACGCTGTTTCATCGGCAGGCGAGATGGCGAAAATCCGGTCGGGAGTGACAATGATGACCAATTTTGTATCCCGCGCAGCGATAAACTCCACCGGTTTCCCATCCGTCTGAGATTGCACCCCGAGCACTGCACCGGGCAAACGTAAAAATGGCTTGGAGAGTGCCATTCCATTTTGGTCTGCTGAACCTACCCAGTTGATCCTGTCGATTGGTATTTCCTCGCGCCTCAATCCCCAAATCAGGCTGATGCCATCGCGTGCCAATATGTATCTTGCTCGCTGGAGCGAGTACATCCGGTAGACCAGGCTCGGCAGGAAGGCAATTGCCAGGATTGCACCCAGCAAATAGAACAGGAATGTCGGTCCACTTTCTGCCAGTGACGCCTTCCACAGCCCAAACGCGCCAATTACTATCAGGAATAATACAGCTACGGCATGGAAAATGATTCCTGTCCGGCGAGGTGGGCGAAAAACAAATACCTCTCTCACGAGAGGTATTATAGTCGAGTTTGATATCTGCGGGGTTTTCGCCCGTTGGGGTCACCAGGTCAGGGATTATTTGATGCCGTACATCACGTTGACAGATACAGTCAAGGTTAGCTGACCTGCCGAGATGGGCACACTGGCTCCACCACCAGCCCCCGTGCTGGCAGCTTTAGTGTCATAGTATATGGGTGTGGGTGGATTGCTGTAATAACTGATGGATTGGACCGACCCAAGTGTGGCTCCGGCTGCCTTAACCAGCTCTTCGGCCTGTGCTTTGGCATCTGCCATGGCCTGGTCGCGACCAGTCGCCAATGCAGCTTCCTTATCCTGCACGTCGAAAGTGATGCCGTAGATGTTGTTGGCTCCTGCAGCTATGGATGCATCCAGGATATCTCCGATTTTGGTGATATCGCGCATGGTCACGTAAACCGTGTTGTCAGCCATAAAGAAGGTACCCAGGTCTTCACCAGTCGGAGCGAACTTTTGCTGCTGGTAGACGCTGAAGTTGGTGGTCTGGATATCTTTAGCCTCGACACCCTTAGCCTTGATGGCATCAATAACTGCCTGGGTCTGGGTGTTGCTGTTGGCGACGGCAGATTTTGCGCTCTCCGCTTCAGTGTGAACACCGATGGAAACATATGCAATATCTGGAGCCAGGATAACCTGGGAGTTGCCGGTGACGTTGATGGTTCGAGGCTGGGTCTGTCCGAATTGGACTGAACCACTGCAGGCGCTTAAAGCCACGGCTGCAATAAGCATGATGATGGGTATTACTAATTTAGTACGCATTGTTACCTCCATGTAACTTGATTTGTTTTTTATAGACGGTAGACTGTGGAAGAAAGTTCCTGCCTTTCTTTATTTGTAAGAATAAGTGCAATATTTGCCCTCTTGCAGCCTCTCAACCCCGGTGCTATACTTTGCCGCGTTGGTGTTAAAAGTAGATAGGGTAATTGTTGAACAGATGAACCACAGTCAAGCGAGATTGATTAATAACCACTCGTTGGGAGTCACCTTACAAACCGTCTTGAATGACGATGATGACCACCCTCCGAGTAGTTGGCGCACACTCGGGTGCGCGTTTACATATGTGAATATACCTGCATGGGTCAGGAAGGCATAAGAAGGAAGGTTTATCGCTGCATAAAAACCTCCCGGAAGTGGTTGGTATACAACCAGGCCTTCCGGGAAAATTTTTTAACTCCATTCCTTCCTGAGCATGCCAGTAGCATTTATTGATCCTGCATGGATCTGGAGGTGAAACATGTTATATGCCAGCGAATTTATCGGCAGACCCGTGGCGGATGTAGACGGAAAGCGCATAGGCAAGCTCAAGGATTTGCTTGCTACTCGCCATGGGGATGTTCCTCACCCTCAGTTAGTTGCCATTGAAGTAAAGCAGCATGGGAACTCAGTGTTCATTGCAATGCATGATGTGGCAGCATTAATTTCGTTAGCCATCCCCTTGAAGAAGAAATTGTCTGAAATCACACCCTATGTCCCACAACCAGAGGATATGCATCTTGTGCGGGATGTGTTGGATAAACAAATCATCGATACCGATGGAGTTCGGGTAGTGAGGGTCAATGACCTGGAGCTGACGCGTGTCAATGGTTGTATCTATGTAGCCAACGTGGATATCAGCGGTGTGGGGTTGATCCGCAGATTAGGTCTTACCAATCTTGCGAATCGCATGTCTACTCACCCCCGGGCTTCAGAACTGCCATCGATCATCTCCTGGGACAATATAGAGCTTCTTTCAGGTGACCAGCCAATGCGCTTGAAGGTGCCAACTTCCAAGATGGCAGAGCTGCATCCAGCTGACCTGGCTGAAATATTGAGCGATCTGACACGTCAGGAAGGTAGCAAAATCCTGGAAACATTGGATATTGAAACCCTCGCCGACACCCTGGAAGAGGTCGAGCCTGATTTTCAGGTCAGCCTGATTGAACGCATGTCGGATGAGCGGGTTGCTGATGTTTTGGAGGAGATGGCGCCGGATGAAGCGGCTGACCTGCTCAGTGAGCTGCCTCAAGGCCGCAAGCAGGATTTGCTCGAATTGATGGAAGACGACGAAGCAGAAGATGTGCGCAAGCTGTTGACTTATCATGAAGACACAGCGGGGGGTATCATGAACACCGAATATTTCATCGTCCCTCCTGATATTAATGCAGAACAGGTGATGGAACGATTGCGAGAGGCAGAGCCTGATGCGGAGACGATTTATTATATTTATGTGGCCGATCGGGAGGAACACCTGCTGGGAGTATTTTCTCTACGCCAGTTGGTTCTGGCCCAGCCGATCGCCCTGGTCACCGATTTTATGGAAACACGGGTGGTTACAGTCGATTTGATGGATAGCCAGGAAGATTGTGCCCAGGTGGTTTCTAAGTATAACCTCCTGGCAGTTCCTGTGGTTGATGATCAAAATCGCTTGCATGGAATCGTAACCGCCAATGACGCATTGGATAAAATCATTCCTACCGCCTGGAAGAAGCGCCTCCCGCGCTTTTATCAATAACTATGAACATGTGGCAACGCTTGAGACCATTTCGTACTCGTTTGGCCCTGCTGTTCGCCGTGGTAGGTCCGGGGATTATCACCGCCAACGTTGATAACGACGCCGGTGGGATTACCACCTATTCGGTGTCAGGTGCTCATTATGGCTATGCTTTGCTATGGATGATGCCGTTGGTAGCGGTGGCATTGATCATCGTGCAGGAGATGAGCGCCCGGCTGGGTGTCGTCACTGGAAAAGGATTGGCTGACCTGATCCGAGAGCGAATGGGGGTCAGGGTGACCACGTTGATCCTGGCATTATTGGTATTTGTCAATCTGGCAAACACAGTCAGTGAATTTGCTGGAGTGGCTGCCAGTATGGAAATATTTGGGGTCAGCAAGTATATTTCCGTCCCGTTGGCTGCGGTTGCTGTATGGTTCTTGATTGTCAAGGGGAGCTACAAAATCATTGAACGGGTATTCCTGATCGCCAGTGCAATCTACCTGGCCTATGTCGCCTCAGGTTTCATGGCTGCCCCCGATTGGTCTGACGTTGGGCGTGCTCTGGCGACTCCCAGCTTTCATTTGGATGTGGGTTATGTGACCATCTTCGTGACCATCATTGGCACCACGATTGCCCCATGGATGCAGTTCTACCAGCAATCTTCTATCGTGGACAAGGGTATTCAAATCAAAGATTACGCCTATGAGCGCGTGGACGTGGTGGTCGGCTCGCTCTTCGCCGTATTTGTGGCTGCGTTCATCACGATTGCCTGCGCCAGCACCATTTTTAAGAGCGGGTTGCAAATTGAAACCGCCAAGGACGCTGCCATGGCACTTGGCCCCCTGGCAGGGAAATATGCCTCTGCCTTATTTGCCCTTGGATTGCTGAACGCTTCGCTCTTCTCTGCCGCTATCCTGCCTCTCTCAACCTCCTATACGGTTTGCGAGGCTTTTGGTTGGGAGAACAGCCTCAGCCGCGACTTGAAGGACGCCCCAATATTTTTTGGCATTTATACCGGTTTACTCATATTGGGAGCCGCTATTATCCTCTTGCCGATCCAATCTTTGATCCAGGCGATGTTGATCAGCCAGACATTTAACGGCGTGCTTTTGCCTGTCATCCTGATCACCATGCTGGTGTTGATCAATGACAAGCGATTGATGGGTAAGTACAGCAACGGGCGGTTTTTTAATATCCTGGCCTGGGCAACCGTGGTCGCCCTCATCCTGCTGGCAGGCATCCTGGTGGTGGTAACCCTTCTCCCATGATGTCACATTGCCTTATGGAAGGAAAAAGCGGGTGAGTCACACCCACTTATTTTTTACTCTCGGCTCAGGGTGATGAAGATCATTGGACGACGCTTGGTCTCGTTATAGATGTAACTCATCAGTGTATTCCGTAAGTCTTCCTTCAAATCTCCATTGCTCCGTCGGACGGTCTCACGGATCAGCTTGCTCATCCCAGCCAGTAGCACATCAGCATCGCGGATGATGATAAAGCCGCGTGTAATGATCTCAGGCTCTTCTCGTAGCTGGCCGGTAGTGTGGTCGATTGCCAGGTTGACCAGCACAATTCCGTCGCGTGCCAGGGCTTCCCGTTCTCGCACGATACTGGGTCCGATATCCCCAACACCCGCACCATCCACGAAGACATATCCACCCGGAACACGTTCCCCCAGTTTCATCGTTCCATTGAAAAATTCAATTGCATGTCCATTCTCGATCGTCGCCACTCGTTCTGTGGGTATACCCAGCTCACGTGCCAGGTCGGCATGCTGATGTAGGTGGCGCAGCTCACCATGGATGGGTATAAAGTGCTTCGGCTTGACCAGGTTGATCAGCAGTTTCTCTTCCTCCTGGCTGGCATGCCCTGAAACGTGCACTGGGGCAATGGCATCATAAATAACATTCGCGCCACGCCTGAAGAGGCGGTTGATTGTGCGGTGTACACTTTCCTCATTCCCCGGGATGGGGTGTGACGAGAGCACTACGGTATCTCCAGCTTTCAGGTCAAATTGCCGGTTGGTACCTGTTGATAAACGCCCCAGGATTGAGGATGGCTCGCCTTGAGAGCCCGTGCACATGAGCACGATTTCATTGGGTTTCATCTTCATGGCTTGCTCAACACTCACCATCAGGTTGTCTGGTAAGTCGAGGTAACCCAGCTTGCGGGCAATGCGTGCATTCTCGTTCATGCTCGTGCCCACGAATGTCATCATGCGTCCATGGTTGATGGCAATATTCGCCACTTGCTGCATACGTGAGATGACTGATGCAAATGTAGCCACGATGATTCGCCCGGGGGCAGTTCGGAAAACCTGATCCAGCGCAGGCTCAATCACCCGTTCGGAGGGTGTCCAACCGCGCTTGTCCGCATTGGTAGAGTCTGCCATAAGTAACAGCACACCCCGCCCCGAGAATTCACCCAGTTTGGCATAATCCGTCGGCCAGCTATCCACCGGGGTGTGGTCGAATTTAAAGTCACCCGAATGGATGACCAATCCTTCTGGGGTGTCAATGCCTAATCCAACCCCATCCGGAATGGAGTGGCAGACGTGAAAGAATTCAACTTTGAATGGACCAATCTGAGCCATCTCGCCGGCTTTAACAGTATTCATTTCCACCTGGCTGAGCAAACCACCACGGGAGAGTTTTAACTCCACCAGGCCTCGCGTTAGCGGTGTGGCATAAATGGGCGCTTTGATCTGCTCGAGCAGGTGGTGTATGGCACCGGTATGATCTTCGTGACCGTGGGTTACGATAATACCGCATACATGCTGCCGCTTATCCAGCAGGTATTGGAAATCTGGAATGATATAGTCAATCCCCAGCATGTCATTTTCGGGGAACATCAGCCCGGCATCGATAACGAGGATCTCCTCGCCGTATTCGACCGCCATCATATTCTTGCCGACTTCTCCCAAACCGCCCAGGGGGACGATGCGAAGTTTTTTGTCACTCATATTATTGTTTTTCTCTTGTGATTTTGTTTAAGTGGAATCCCATCAGAGTTGTGGGATGAAATATAGCATATTTAATTGTAGCATGCTCGTTTGGATTTTGTAAAGCAGACCAGGTACCAGGATGGCATGAACTTACCGGAATCATCCAATCGTGGGGTGTCCCTTGGACAACCTTGCTTCCAGTTTCTGCTTTACCTGGGGCCACTCTTCCGGGATCAGGCTGAACATCACTGAATCCCGGACGTAGCCATCTGGCAGGATCATGTGATTACGCAATACCCCCTCTCGCACTGCTCCAAGTCGTTCAATGGCATGCTGTGATCGATGATTGCGCAGGTCTGTCTTAAACCACACCCTGACGCACTCCAGGGTCTCAAAGGCATATTTGAGCAATAAGTATTTACACTCGCTATTGACCAATGTGCCTTGATATGCCAGCCCATACCAGGTGCCACCGATCTCAAGAGATCGGTTGGGTGGGTCGATGTTCAGGTAGCGCGTACATCCGATGGCATTCCCTGAGGCCAGGTGGATCACCGTGAAAGGTAAATCTGTCCCTTGGGATTGTAGCTCGAGGATCTCTCGTACCCAGGTGCTCAGTTGCTCTACTGTCTCCACTTTCCCATAGCGCATATAGCGCCAGATTTCTGGCGCTAGACCAACCTTAGCTAAACTTGATGTGTGCGCTTCAGAAAGAGGTTCGAGCCGCACAAGTTTTCCCACCAATGTAACGGTTTCAATCTTCATGCGGCTTTTTTCCACAATATCTCTCTGATAAGTATGAAATACGCTGCTGGGATTATGTGCCTTCTTCCCACGAATTCAGGTATTTTACTTGGTCAGAAGTGAGTACGTCGATTTGCACACCCATGGCATCTAGCTTCAGCCGTGCAATCTCGCGGTCAATTTCCTGTGGCACGCCATAAACTTTCTTTTCCAGCTTATCAGCATTTTTGACCATGTATTCCACACTTAGAGCCTGGTTGGCGAATGACATGTCCATCACGCTGGCGGGGTGACCCTCTGCCGCAGCAAGATTGATCAGCCGGCCCTCACCCAGCAGGTTTATCCGCCGGTGATCCTTCAGAACATATTGTTCCACAAATGGGCGTACCAGACGTTTCTCTTTGCTCATTTTCTCGAGTGCCGGGATGTTGATCTCGACATTAAAGTGCCCGGAGTTGGCAATGATGGCACCATCCTTCATGAGCTCAAAGTGAGAGCGGTCGATCACATTCAAGTCACCTGTCACGGTTACAAAAATGTCTCCGATCTTGGCAGCTTCGTTCATCTCCATCACCCTGAATCCATCCATCACGGCCTCCAAAGCTGGAAGTGGGTCAACCTCAGTGATGACCACATTGGCGCCCATGCCGCGCGCGCGCATGGCGAGACCTCGACCACACCAGCCATATCCAGCGATGACGAAGACCTTACCCGCCAACAGGACGTTGGTGGCGCGCACGATGCCGTCAATCGTAGATTGCCCCGTACCATAGCGGTTATCAAACAAGTGCTTGGTTTGGGCATCATTTACCGCAATCACTGGGAACATCAAAGCACCATCCGCTGCCATGGCGCGCAAGCGGATCACTCCCGTGGTGGTTTCCTCTGTGCCGCCCATAACGTTCTTGAGCAAGTCGCGGCGTTCCTTGTGCAGGGTGCTCACCAGATCAGCACCGTCATCCATGGTGACATGCGGCGCATGATCCAGGGCAGCCTGGATGTGCTTGTAATAGGTGACGTTATCCTCGCCTTTGATAGCGAATGTAGGCACTTCATAAATATTGACCAATGCCGCTGCCACATCGTCCTGGGTGGATAGCGGGTTGGAAGCTGTTATCACCAGGTCTGCACCGCCCAGATGCAGCGTTTGTGCCAGGTTAGCGGTCTCCGTGGTGACGTGCAGGCAAGCAGACATGCGCACGCCTTTCAGGGGACGTTCCTTGGCAAAACGTTCGCGGATCAACCGCAAGACAGGCATCTCACGTTCTGCCCAGTCAATCCTTCTGCGCCCACCTTCAGCCAGGTTTGCGTCTTTTATGTCATAGTTATTCATAGCCATCTCCCTATTCCTTGTTTATAATCATTCCTTATTTATTAGCTTGTCGAGCTGTCCGTGGTCATCGAAATGCTGCCTGAAGCGTGCCACGAACTCGATCAGGGTATACGAATGACCCTGTGTCCCTTCCCGCTCCAGGCAATAAGTGGCTGCCAGGGTGCCCATTTGCCCACATGTTTCCAGGTCCAGGGCATGGCTGTAGCCGGTCAGGAAGCCACCCCGGTAAGCATCTCCCACGCCGGTGGGGTCAGCAATCTGGTAAGGGGGGACGATTGGGATGTGATATTCTTTTTCCTTTGTATACACAGTCGACCCGTCCTTGCCACACGTCACCACCATGAACTGCAGGTGATTCAGCATATCCTGTGTGGTCATACCGGTCGATCTCTGTACCAGCCCGAATTCGTAATCATTGACAAACAATGCTAAACTGCCTTCAATGCCTGTTCGCAGCTCATCACCGGTCAGCCGGACGATTTGTTGGCTGGGGTCATACAGGTATGGGATACCCAATTCCCGGCATTCAATCACATATTGCTTCATTGCCTCGGGATCATTGGGTGAGATGACCACCAGGTCAGGTCGATCACCGTCCCATTGTCTGAAGGTTAGTTGTGTGGCATATCCCATCGCGCCTGGATAGAAGCTGGCGATTTGGGCATTGGAGCGGTCGGTGTTGCAAAAGAACGAGGCGGTGGCCACTCCCTGGATGACTAGCATTCTTGAGGTGTCAACCCCTTTGCTCTCCAACCAGCTACGGTATTCAGCAATATCCTCACCCACGGTTGCCATGATGTGTGGTTGCTCACCCAGGAGAGCCAGGGTGTACGCAATGTTGGGCGCAATCCCACCACACCGTTTGGAGTACGAATCAACCAGGAAAGATAGGCTGATCGAATCCAGCTTGTCTGGCAGGATGTGATCCCGGAAATAACCCGGAAATGTCATTAAATAATCAAAAGCTACTGAACCGGTGAGAATGATGTTCATCAAATATTCCCGCATAAAACGACGCCCTCGTGCGAGAGCGCCGGGTCTAGAAACACCCTGAGTTTAACATGGGATGGCATGTTTGGGAAGGGGAGGTTGTAAAACGCTTGGGATCTCATATAGTTAATTATTGACAATAATGATTATAATAGTATTATTCAAGTCAGTAATGGAGGGAGACCATGAGCGATTTAGGAGATTTTTATCAAATTAATGCCTATTTGGAAGGGTTTGTACCAGAGCGCCCAGCAGAGATGCAAGCCATGGAAGCCTATGCCGATAGCACGAACTTCCCGATTATCGGTCCGGTGTGCGGGTATTTGTGCTATCAGATTGCGCGCATGGTGAAGGCACACTCGGTGTTTGAGATGGGCTCGGGGTATGGTTACTCAACTGCCTGGTTTGCCCGGGCTGTGATGGAAAACGGTGGCGGTAAAGTGCATCACGTGGTTTGGGATGAGGATCTGTCTAAGCGTGCCCGCCAGCACCTGGAGAAGCTGAGTTATTCAAATCTGGTGGAGTATCATGTGGCAGAGGCGATAGAAACATTACAACAGATGCCGGGGCAGTTTGATCTTATTTTCAACGATATCGACAAGGAATGCTACCCTGAATCTCTACCGATGATTCGCGAAAAACTACGCCTGGGTGGAGTATTGGTCGTGGATAACCTCTTTTGGCACGGACAGGTGTTGGATGTAAATGATAAGGAGCCTAGTACAGAGGGTGTGCGCCAGCTCACCCGGCTTTTGACCACTGATCCGGGTTGGATCTCCACGATAATCCCCATCCGGGATGGCATGCTGGTGGCGTTTCGCAGTTGAAAGCTGACCCGGGCTATCGCCTCTTGAAATTCGGAGAAAGCGTAGTATAATTCCCCCCAATCTTAACCCCGCGTTGACCGGGACGAGTAACTGGCAACTGCCCGCTAGAGATAGGAGATCAGTGGCTGAAAATCTCCTTCGGTAAAGTGCCGGTGAAAACCACCCGTGAGCGTGACCCCCCAAAGGCCGAACTTAAAGACGCGACCGAGTAGGGTGAACGGTTGACCCCGTTATCAGTCCAATGAGATGTATCCAAGATCATTGCGTCTGGGATATAAATCTGGGTGGAACCACGTGAGTTATCTCTCGTCCCAGTTGGGCGAGAGATTTTTGTTTTAATGTCACTTTGAGCATCTTATAATCGTGTCTGTAGGGGCACGATATCTGGCATACGCTCGTATTACCTGGCCCCTACCGGCAGATACCTTTGTAACACCTAGCGCCACTCGCGCTTGTACTAAACAAAAGGAGGTAAGAATGGTTGAACAACACATAAAAGAACGTTACGAAGACTCGGAGCTTTACCGCATCCGTCACTCGGCAGCCCACGTCATGGCTGAGGCGGTAATTGAGGTGTTTCCTGGGGCTAAATACACCATAGGACCACCCATCGAAAATGGCTTCTACTATGACTTTGACCTGTCGCGCCCGCTCACCCCTGAGGACCTGGAGAAGATCGAAAAGCGCATGCGCCAGATCATCGCCGGGCATCACAAGTTCGTCCGGCAGGTGGTTTCAGCGGACGAAGCCCGCCAGATCTTCAAAGACCAGCCCTATAAGCTGGAGCTGATCAACGGGCTTGAGCAAGGTGGTTTTGACGAATATGGTAACCCCCTGGATGAAAAGCCGGAGATATCCATCTATACTTCCGATACCTTCACCGACCTGTGCCGAGGCCCACACGTGGATAACACCGGACAGATCAACCCATCCGCCCTTAAGTTGATGCAGGTCTCCGGCGCTTACTGGCGCGGGGATGAGCACAATCCCATGCTTCAGCGCATCTATGGCACAGCCTGGAAGACCTCCAAGGAACTGGAGGAGTACCTGTGGCAGATCGAAGAGGCCAAGAAGCGCGACCACCGCAAGCTGGGTAAGGAGCTGGAAATCTTCACCTTCGACGATGAAGTCGGTCCTGGTCTGCCGTTGTGGCTGCCACGCGGCGGAGTCATCATTGACGAGTTGGAAAAGCTGGCCAAAGAGCTCGAAGACAAGGCTGGTTACTTACGTGTGCGTACCCCTCACCTGGCAAAGGAGGATTTGTTCCTGCATTCGGGTCACCTGCCTTATTATGTCGAGTCCATGTACCCGCCCATGGAGCTGGAGGGCGTGAAGTACTATGTCAAGCCGATGAACTGCCCTATGCACCACAAGATCTTTGGCAGCAAGCCACGCTCCTACCGCGATATGCCAATCCGCCTGGCGGAATACGGGTCCTGCTATCGCTATGAGAAGAGCGGTGAGCTGTTTGGTCTGATGCGCGTGCGCTCAATGCAGATGAACGATGCCCACATGTACTGTTCCGAAGAGCAGTTCGAGCAGGAGTTCATGGGTGTGATTGACCTGTACCACCGCTACTTCGACATTTTCGGCATCGATAAATATATGATGCGCTTGAGCACGCACCATAAGAGTGGCTTGGGCAAGAAATACGTGGATAACGAGCGCCTGTGGCTGAAGACGGAAGATATGGTGCGCCGGGCCATGGATAACGGCAATGTGCCCTATGAAGAGGTACCGGACGAGGCCGCTTTCTATGGGCCGAAGATCGACGTGCAGATCTGGTCGGTCATCGGCAAGGAGTTCACCCTGGCGACCAACCAGGTGGATTTTGCCCAACCCGGGCGCTTCAATCTGACCTTCATCAACCCCGATGGGCAGGAGGAGACGCCTCTGTGCATCCATCGCGCCCCGCTTGGCACCCACGAGCGTACGATTGGTTTCCTGCTTGAGCACTTTGCCGGGAACTTCCCCGTCTGGCTCTCGCCCGACCAGGTGCGCTTGATCCCCATCACGGATGCCCACAATGACTACGCCATGCGCCTGGTAAGCCAGATGAAGGAACTGGGTATTCGGGCGGAGGCTGACCTCTCCAACGACCGCATGAACGCCAAGATCCGCCAGGCACAGCTCTTCAAGGTGCCTTACATGCTGGTGGTGGGTGAGCGTGAGATGTCTGAAGGCACGATCTCGCTGCGCAAGCGGGATGGCTCGCGCACGGATGGCATGCCAGTGGATGAGTTTATCAAGCTGGCGATGGACAGGATCGAGAAACGCTCGCGCGAATTATAAAATTGAGAGAGGTGTGACAATCCAATCGCCTATCACATACGACCATGTGTTTGATGTAGGGGCACGAAATTTTGTGCCCCTTCTATTCGATTATTGAAAGATGGGTATACTGTAACCCTCCCACACCTTCCAGTTCGGAGAACTGGCTTATTCCCAGATCACTATTTGCCTATTTTCTCCAAAATGTTGACGATTATGTGCAACTCATGGTATCATCGGGCACGCTAACAGCCAACTGCTGGCAGTTGGCTGGTATTAATTGTCTATCTTGAAAGGAGTGACATATCAGCGCGACCCAATATAGAATAAATGAGGCTATTCGAGTCAAAGAAGTCCGTCTGATCGGCGCCGATGGTGGTAATGTGGGCGTGGTCTCCATCCAGGAGGCTATGCGCCTGGCTAACGAAGCCGACCTTGACCTGGTAGAGGTAGCCCCCAATTCTGAACCGCCCGTATGCCGGGTGATGGACTTTGGGAAATTCCTCTACGAAAAAACCAAGAAGGAACGCGAAGCGCGCCGCGCCCAAACCAAGATTGAAGTCAAGGAGATCCGCTTCAGGCCAAAGACCAACATCTACCACCAGGGTTTTAAAATTCGTGATGCCCGGGGTTGGCTTGAAGAAGGCAACAAGGTAAGGGTCCGCATCCGTTTTCGCGGCCGTGAGATTGACTACGTTGATATGGCGCTGAAGGACCTGAAAAAAGTAGCAGAAGAACTGGCAGACCTCTCATCGATCGAACAAAACCCCATGATGGAAGGTCGTAGTGTAGTAATGGTCCTGGCACCTGCCAAGACGAAGAAGAAGTAATCCAAATTTAGAGTTATCATAAAATTACCCCCAGGGTAGCGGCAAGCAAGCCTTAATGGCTTGTGCTTTTGCCCCCTCACGGGGTTTTGTGTGAAAAGGAGTTTTAGCCGTGCCTCGCAAGCAAACAACAAAAAAATATAAACTCAAGACCCATAAGGCGACCTCGAAACGTTTCCGTGTCACCGGGGGGGGTGTGTTAGTGCGCACCAAGGGTGGCAAGAGCCACCTCCGCCGTCGCACCCCTAAGCGCGTCAAGCAGCTGTTCTCCGAGATGGTCCCGGTCAAAGGACGCGGTATTATCCAGCGTGTCCATCGCCTGGCTCCCTACCTGAAGAAGGCAGAGTAGCTTATCCTATCCACCCTTTTAGTGCGACCGTTGGGTGCACAAAACGGGTAGCTCTAAGCTACCGGCGCCCAGGGGTTCGCAGGAGAGAAAACAATGGCTCGTGTAAAAACTGGTCCGTATCGTCACCGTCACCACAAGAAAATCCTCAAGATGAATGCAGGTCAATTTGGCACACGCCACCGCCTCTTCAGGCGTGCCAATGAGGCCATGCTCAAGTCATTATGGTACTCCTATCGTGATCGGCGCCAACGCAGGCGCGATTTGCGCCACCTTTGGATCGCCCGCATCAACGCTGCTGCACGGTTGAACGGTTTATCCTACAGCCGCCTGATCCACGGCATGAAGACTGCCAAGATAGCCATCAATCGCAAGATGCTGGCCGACCTGGCAGTGCGTGACCCGCAGGCATTTACTGCCGTTGCCACGCAGGCAAAAGCGGAATAACCTTAGCACACTCACACACAAAACTCCACTGGAACCCGTTTTCTAACAGAAGGCGGGTTCTATTTTATATTGAGAGTGCCTGAGGTAAAATGGTATTGATTAAGTGGGAAGACCATGAACCCAACCATCAAAGATGTTACTTATCCGGCCGGGCAGAAATTGCAGATAGTCCAGGGGGATATCACCGCTGAAGCGGTGGATGTGATTGTCAACGCCGCCAATTCCCACCTGCTGCACGGGGCAGGCGTGGCAGGAGCTATCGTCAGGCGGGGTGGGGCAGTCATCCAGGCGGAGAGTAGCCAATGGGTGCGAGAGCACGGTCCGGTCTCCTACGCTGAGCCAGCCTATACCCATGCGGGCAACCTGCCCTGCCGTTACGTCATTCATGCGGTGGGACCGGTGTGGGGCGAGGGAGATGAGCAAGCCAGGCTTGCCGCAGCCATCCATGGTTCGCTGCGCCTGGCAGACCAGCTTGGCTTGGGATCGATCGCCTTCCCTGCCATTTCAACGGGCATCTTTGGCTTTCCCAAATCACTCGCTGCACAGGTAATGCTTTCGACGATAGATGACTATCTGTCGCGCAATCCCAGCTCCAACCTGAAGCTCATTCGCCTGGTGTTGTTCGACCAGGATACTCTGCAAGCCTTTATCAATGTATGGGAGCAGGATGATCACTTCCGTTCATAATCCCAGGATCCAGGCAGTACGCAAGCTGCAAACTCAGGCAAAGGTACGCCGGGAAGAGCAGGCTTTTGTCATTGAAGGTGTGCGTTTGGCCGAAGAATCTTTGCATGCCAGGTGGACTGCTCAACAGGTCTTCTACACCGATCAGCTTGATGAGCGTGGCAAAGCTGTTGTGGATGGTTTTTCGACCCTGGGTGTGCCAGCCGAGCAGGTCACAGGGGCAGTTATGAAAGCAGCCAGTGAGACCGAGACGCCTCAAGGCTTGCTGGTCGTCTTAAAAATGCATCTCCTTCCCATCCCACCCTTCCCTAACTTCCTGCTCATCCTGGATGGGATGCGCGATCCGGGCAACCTGGGCACGATCCTGCGTGTCGCAGCTGGTGCCGGCGTCCAGGCAGTGTTGCTTGCACCTGGGTCCGCAGATGCCTGGTCACCCAAGGTGCTGCGTGCTGGGATGGGGGCTCACTTCCACCTTCCCGTTCACAGTTTGTCCTGGCAAGACATCACGCTTTCCCTGAAACGGCCGGATCACAGTCTACAGGTCTACCTGGCTGATTCTGCTGGTGGGATTGAGTATACGGATGCAGACTTTTGCTCACCCATGGCTCTAATTGTGGGTGGTGAAGCCTCAGGGGCAGGATCTGAAGCGCTAACTCTGGCAGATCAGAAGGTTCACATTCCCATGTCGGTTGGTAGTGAGAGCCTCAATGCTGCCGTCGCTGCTGGTATCCTGTTGTACGAGGTCGTACGCCAGCATAGGAAGTAAAAATCCAATACCAAATTATGCTACAATTAGGGCACGATGGACACCCATAGCCGGTTTTCTCACCTTGAACGTAATCCCAAGACGCATGCTGAACACCGGCGGGAAGTCTTCTGGCAGATCACCTTACCCCTGGGTCTTGGTATCCTGTTGGTGCTGGCGGCGGTTGCTGCCATCATCCTGTCAGCAACCCAGCCTGCGACTGATTTGGGCGTTGGGCGGATGTTTCGGTAATGTGGCTGATCCTGCCCTCCCTGTTTTTTGCCCTGATACTTTTAATTATCCTGATTGGTTTTATATACTTAATCAGCTATATCTTACGATTAGTCCCTCGTTATGCCCGTATCCTGCAAATTTACTTTGAACTTGGGAAAACAAAGATCAGCCAGCTCTCAAATGGAAGCATTGAGCCTATTTTAAGAATGAGCAGTACCTGGGCAGCCATACGTTATGCGACTGGAAGGGGCACGTGGCCAGAGCATGAGCAGGATTTGAAATAAATATCTTCTCTGTATAGCTTATTTGAGTTCAACCGGAATAATGAAAGGAATTAGTCCATGAGCAGTCAAGAAAACAAGGTTTTCGAACAAAGCGAGATGGTTGAGATGGATACTTCATGGGCGGGGCAGGTCATGGTGATCGGAGCAGTGGTTGGAGCATTGACGGGCCTCGGCGCTGCCTACTTGCTGATCCAGCGCGCCAAAAAGAGGGCTGAGCCTCCAAACTTGAACGCCTCCGAAGGGATCAAATTAGGGTTGCTGGTTTTTGGTTTGCTGCGCCAGGTGGCCATGTTGGGAAGTGGAGACGAAAAGTAGGTATTTATATTGTTACGTCAGCCAAACATCCCATAAGCATCGGCTTGTGGGATGCTTTTTTTAACATCTCTTGACAGGGAAGTATCACCTGATTAGAATATGAACGAACGTTCGTTAATATCGGCTTAGGATTTACTTGTGACCTTAGCATCCCTAACCCGTGGGGAACAAACCCGCACCACCATCCTGCAGGTTGCTCATGACCTGTTCATCAAGCAGGGTTATCATGGCACATCCATGCGTCAGATCGCCCAACAAGCTAACCTCGCCTTGGGTGGATTGTACAATCATTTTTCCAGCAAGGAGCAGGTCTTTAAAGCAGTATTTTTGGCATTTCACCCCTACCATGAAGTTCTTCCTCTGATTGCTTCTGCTCAGCGGAGAAAATCTTGAGCAGTTGGTGCAGGATGCCGTCCGCCGCATGGTGCAGGCTGTCGAAGGACGACCAGATTTCATGAATCTGATGTTTATTGAGATGGTCGAATTTAAGAGCGTGCATGCTCACCAGTTGTTTGTCAACCTTTTCCCGCAAGGCATCCAGATCTTTCAGCATTTTGTCAACTCTTTTCCCGACCAGATCCGCTCGATCCCCTCACCCATTGTGGTACGAACATTTTTAGGTTTATTCTTTGGATATTACCTGACTGAATCAGCCCTTGCACCGGCAGCCCCACCCGAATTTCGGGAGAACGCCATGCAGTATTTTGTGGATATTTATCTGCATGGCATCCTTGCATCCACACAAACAGAATAAGCCACATATGGAAGACTAGTAGGAAATCCCATGTTCAACTCTCGCCTTCGTTCTCTCGTACGCAAAGAGTTCATCCAGATCCGGCGCGATAAGCGCACCCTCATTCTGGTGCTTATTATCCCTATCATGCAGCTTTTTCTGTTGGGCTATGCAGCCACCAACGATGTGCGCAACGTGCCGTCTGGCAGTTTATGACCAGGACCGCAGCCCTGAAGCCCGTGCATTACTGGATGCCTACCGCTCAGCAGATTATTTTACGATCGCCTTTGAAGCCAATTCTGAAACCGAGCTGCGCGATCTACTCGACAGCGGTCAGGCACGTGCCGGCTTGATCATCCCTCCGGACTACAGTAACGATATCCAGGGCGGGCAACCGGCTCAGGTTGTGTTTGTCCTGGATGGATCAGACCCCACGGTTGCTTCGACCGCTCTTTCTGCCGCCCAATTGATCGGCCAGGCCCACGCCACGAACATCCTGGAATCACGCTTGCTGCGCCGTGGGCAGGCGGCAGTCATCCAGCCTCCGGTTGTGGTCAGCACCACGGTATGGTACAACCCCGACCTGATCAGTGCGTACTTCATGATCCCGGGCGTCATTGGCATGATCTTATATGCCATCACTTCGATCCTGACTGCCAGTGCCATTGTGCGCGAGCGGGAACGCGGCACCATCGAGCAGCTGATTGTTACCCCCATCCGCCCCTGGGAGCTGGTGGTCGGAAAGCTGTTACCTTATGTGATTCTTGCCTTCCTGAATGCCTTTGAAGTGCTGGCGATTGGTCACTACTGGTTTGGGGTGCCCATCCGCGGCAGCTTGTGGCTGATCGCAGCAGCCTCATTCTTATTCCTGCTCACCAGCCTGGGCATCGGTTTGTTAGCTTCCACGATTGCAAATACTCAGCAGGAAGCCATGCTGACGGTTTGGATGATGCTGCTGCCCAGTATTTTCCTGGCGGGTTTTTTCTTCCCCCTGGAAGCGATGCCTAAAGTTTTACAATGGATCTCGTATGTCTTTCCGTTGCGTTATTACCTGGTTATCATCCGCTCCTTGATGTTGAAAGGGGTCGGAGTTGCTGCATATCAGGTGGATTTAATTGCCCTGGCAATCTTTGGGGTTGTCATTATGACCCTGGCTGCCCTGCGTTTCCGGAAGCGTCTCGATTAATCATTAGCCATTTTGGAGGTATCCATGAAAATCCTTCGCATACTTATCATCATCTTGTTGATCACGGCGGTCGCTGTTGCAGGGTATTGGTATCTGGCCATCCGAGATACCACCTCAGTCACCGCTGCGCTGACGGGTTCCGGCACGGTTGAAACCACACAGGTCACCATATCTCCCGAGCTCACTGGGCGGGTTGTCGAAGTATCTGCCAACCAGGGGCAGTCGGTCAAAGCTGGTGATATTTTATTTAAGCTCGACGATGGGTTGTTAGCCGCCCAGCGCAACCAGGCTCAGGTCAACCTGGAGGCTGCCCAGGCAGGGTTGGATGGTGCCAATACTGCCCTTGTGGCTGCCCAAGCTGCCGTTGCCACCGCCCAGGCTCAGTATGACCTGGCTTTGGCCTCGGCGCGCCAGCAGGCACAGCCTGCCCGCAGCCTTGCCTGGAGCCAGATTGCGCCTTCAGAGTTCGACCAACCCATCTGGTATTTTACCCATGCTGAAGAAATCACCGCGGCTCAGGATGCGGTCAGTACGGCTGGCGATGCTTTAACAGCTGCTGCTACGAGCCTGAGTTCGCTGATGTCAGGTGGACCATACACGGATCTGGTTGCTATTGAAGCCCGCCTTGCCCTGGCCCAGGCAACTTTCCTGGATGCAACGGATGTGCTCAATCGCGCTCAAACCCAGGATGACCAATCTCTCCAAGACGCAGCCCAAGAATCTTACGATGACTCCGAAGCTGAGTTGGAGGCTGCCCAACAGGCCTATGATGAGCTCCTGAGCACCCAGGAGACCCAGGATATTTTGGATGCCCGAGCCCGCCTGGCAGTAGCCCAGGAACACCATGACACTGCCGTGGATCGTTATAATGCACTCCTCACCGGGGAAGATTCTCTGGCTGTCAAAGTTGCTGCTAACTCAGTGGCCCAAGCCCAGGCTAATGTCGCCGCCACCGAATCGAAAGTGGTCCAGGCACAGAAGGCGATTGACCAGGCTCAAGCCGCCTCTAGACTTGATTGAGGTTCAATTGGGAAAGCTGGTTATCACTGCCCCTGTGGATGGAGTGGTTTTGGCACGCAATATCGAGCCGGGAGAGGTCGTGTTATCTGGTGCCACCGCCTTCACTTTGGGGCAGCTGGAACACCTCACCATCACCGTTTACATCCTGGAGAATCGCTACGGGGAGGTTAAATTGGGTGATCAAGCCAGGGTCAGTGTGGATTCGTTCCCCGACCAGACTTTCGATGCCACGGTCATGCGCATAGCAGATCAGGCTGAATTTACCCCACGTAATGTGCAGACTGCTGAAGGACGGCAGACCACCGTCTTCGCGGTTGAGCTTTCGGTCCAAAACCCTGCTGGTCTGCTCAAGCCCGGCATGCCTGCTGATGTCACCTTCAGCCTACCTTAAATTACCCACTTGCTCCGGGTTTTTGTGCGATGACACAAATTTTAGTTTCTCACCTCTCCAAATCATTTGGCGACACCCAGGCGGTGAATGATATCAGTCTGCAGGTTGGAGCTGGTGAGATTTATGGATTGATTGGCCCCGATGGTGCTGGAAAGACCACTACCATGCGTTTACTGTGTGGAGCCCTGCAGCCCGACAGGCATAAAAGTGGATCAGTGCCGGTCATCCAGATTGCAGGTGTGGACATGCTCAAACAGGCAGACCCTGCCAGGGCTCAGCTCGGTTACCTGCCGCAGCGTTTCTCGATGTATGAGGATTTGACCGTGTTGGAGAATCTGCGCTTCTTTGCCGAAGTTCGGGGTCTCTCCAAAACTTACTGGCAACCACGCTGTATGCAGATCCTCGAGTTTGTCGGCTTGGCTGGGTATATTAATCGCCGCGCCGGTCAGCTCTCCGGTGGAATGCGCCAGAAGCTTGGTCTGGCAGTCGCCCTGGTTCATTCGCCTAAAGTGCTCCTGCTGGATGAGCCTACCACCGGGGTGGACCCGGTTACCCGCCAGGACTTCTGGCAGCTCATCATCCGTCTGGTTGCCGAGGAAAGTGTCGCAGTTTTGGTCAGCACTCCCTATATGGACGAGGCTGGGCGCTGTGCTCGGGTGGGTTTTATGCGCCTGGGGAAAATCCTGCTTGAAGGGAACCCCGATGTGCTGCAGGCGAAATTAAAAGGTCGCATCCTCGAAGTACACGGGGAGCCATTAACGCTTCTGCCGCGATATTGCACGTGCAGATGGCAACGTGGAAGATGCGCAGATGTTTGGTGACCGCCTGCACTTACGCGTTCATCCTGGCTCAGCTCAGACGGTAAGTGAACGCCTGAAAACGCTCGCCCCTGCTCGTGGGGGCAAGCTCACCCTGTTGCGCTCCATCACGCCGCAGCTCGAGGATATCTTCATCGATTTATTGGAAAACCAGCCAACCAATAACCATCAGCAAGGGGAAGGATGAGCTATGCCTGAAGAAGTCATTCTTGCCCATAACCTCACCAAAAAGTTCGACGATTTCACCGCAGTGGATCATATCTCTTTCAGCGTTGGGGCGGGGGAGGTGGTGGGTTACCTGGGACCCAACGGTTCTGGAAAAACAACCACGATCCGCATGTTGCTTGGCTTGCTACGCCCAAGCGAGGGGCAAGCCACCGTCTTGGGTTATGATATTGTGCGACAATCCGAGTTGGTGCGAGAGCGGGTGGGGTACATGTCGCAGAAATTTGCCTTATACCATGATCTTACCGTCGGGGAGAACCTGGCGTTTTATGCTGGTGTATACGGGGTCAGCCAGCGCGCCCGGTTGCAAGAGGTGTTGGAATTAATCGGCTTACGCTCCCTGGAAACTGTGCGTGTTAGCGACCTTTCCACGGGTTGGAAGCAACGACTGGCACTCGGTACAGCCATTGTTCATCAACCACGCTTGCTCTTCCTGGATGAACCGACCTCTGGTGTGGACCCAACTGCCCGGCGCCAGTTTTGGGATTTGATCTACACGGTGGTCGCCCAGGGGGTGACCGCGCTCGTGACCACCCATTATATGGATGAGGCGGAATATTGCGGGCGGGTTGGGATCATGCGTGATGGGAAATTACTGGCCATCGACAGCCCCTCACAATTAAAACACCACGCCCTGCCAGGTATCGCCTGGGATGTATTTGCCCAACCCCTCCTGCCTGCCCTGAATGCCCTTAAACTTTGCCCGGGTGTGTTGCGGGCAGGTCTCACCGCAAATCATCTGCGTGCCATTGCCCCCGACTAATTTGGATGCTCATACAATTCGCACGTGGTTAATGGATGCCGGGATACAGGTCGAACGCCTTGAGCCAGTCGAACCCACCCTTGAAGATGTGTTCCTGGCCTTGGCAGACACGAACTACACTCCTTCGCCTGATTCCCCACCTGCAACGTAAGCCAGTATAGTTATCCATCAAAAATCACCAGAAAATTGAATATAACTTACAATATTTCAATATATTTATTGAAATAATTCAAATATTCATTGACAAATATCAAATATTGTGTATAATCTTGATTAGGAACAAAACAGCGTAGAATTACCCAAGGAGGCTGTGATGGTTAACCTAGAGAATGATTTAATTAAAATCCATCAAGAATCAATTCGGCGGGAAGCCTATCTGAGAAAGGCCCTCGTTCAATCCGGGTTGGTCAACCCACCCATCATGGACCGTGCCTCATCCGCACTGGGTGAAACACTGATCCGTATTGGCACCAGGCTAAAAGAACGTGCCTACAACCGCTTGATTGTCGAAGAAGCCTCAGTCCCATCTTATCTGATCATGTTATGACCCGGATCAGCGGCACTACCCGCTTTGCATTCTTGCCATATCGTATGTTTGGAGGCGACCCTGAATGAACACCTTACCCACCCGATGTCCCCTTTGCGGCGGAGAAGTTACTGTCACCCGTATTTACTGCCAGAATTGTGATACCACGATCGAAGGACGCTTTGCAGGGGGTCCTTTCTCTCAGCTCACCCAGGAGCAGCTCTCCTTTGTTGAAACGTTCATCCGCTGTGAGGGCAAGATCACCCGCATGGAGGTTGAATTGGACCTGTCGTATCCCACCATTCGCAACCGGTTACATGAGGTCATACGGGCTCTGGGATATGAGCCGGGTGGTGAAGAGCCGATCACCGGCCTGACCGATACCGAGCGGCAACGCATTTTGGAAGACCTGGACCAGGGGCTGATCGGCGCTGAGGAAGCCATGCGATTACTGCAGGAAAGTGAGAAGTAACTATGGATAAGCAATTCGTTACTACCAGCGCCTCTCCCCGCATCGTATTGGATATCAGTGGTGACCTGCGCCTAAAAGGACAGGATACTTTCGAAGTCGTGGCAAAATCAGATGATCCCCAAAATCTTTTCCTTGAAACCCGGGAGGATCAGGTTTTTATTCGCTGCACCAGCGACTGTAACGTGCGTGTTCCGCGGGCTGCAATCATCCAGATCCAGGCCGCCCATGGAGATGCCGTGATTAAGGCGCTGGATGGTGCTTTGACCATGGATACTGTGAGCGGAAACCTCGATCTGCGTAACGTAGGAGCGACTAAAATCGGCAAAATGTATGGCAACTTATCCGCCAAAAATGTGGATGGTGACCTGAGCATCGATTCAATTTCTGGGGATACATCTGTGCGCAGTGTTCAGGGAGATTTCACCGTCACCAACACGATATCAGGCAATCTCAACCTGAGCGAGGTGGGTGGAAGTGCTAAAGCCACAGTCGATGGGAACATCAATCTCCGCCTGGATCCAGCCCCAGGGCACGATTATAATTTTACTTGCCGCGGGAATCTGTTTTGCCGGTTATCTGCCGATGCAAGTGCGGAAATCAGTGTGCCACATGCTTCCCAGGTGATGGTTGATTTGCCGGGTATTCACGCCTCGGCTCCTGTACAAACTCCCTATGCAATCACTTTGGGAGAGGGGGACGCGAAAATTATCCTTTCTGCTAACGGAAATGTCGTCTTGGATACCCATGCACCCGATTGGGACATGGAGGATTTCGACCTGGACATTAATAGTGAAGTGAATGGGATGGCGGATGTGGTCAGCCAGCAGATCTCGCAACAGGTGGAATCACAGATGCGCATGATTGAAGACCAGCTGGATGCCCAGCTATCCAATTTGTCCATGCGCTTGAGCGCTGCCAAACTCAGCGCAGACCAGGCTCGCCGGATTGAAGATCGCGCTCGTGAAGCCAGCGAGCGAGCCACTGCTCGGGCTCAAGAGCGCGTCCGCCACGCCCAGGAGAGGATGGAGCAAAAACTATCTGCTGCGCAGCGTAAGATCGAGCTAAAAAAACAGGCGCGCGAACATGCCTCACGACATGCTCACCATGGTTGGAGTTTCAACATTCCAACACCTCCTACCCCCGCCACACCTCCGGGTGAACCGGTGAGCGAGGATGAGCGTTTGATGATCTTACGTATGTTGGAACAGAAAAAAATATCCATGGAAGAAGCTGAGGAGCTGCTTTCAGCGCTGGAAGGCAAAATAGAATAAAATGCTGTCGCCTGTCAAAAGCCATCCTTGCTGCCCAATCCCGATGTGAAAGGTTAATGGTAAGAAGATGAACGAATCTGAACGTCTACAAATCCTTGAAATGATTGAAAAAGGTATCATCTCCGCTTCAGAGGGTGTCAAGTTGCTGAATTCCCTGCAGGGAGATCCCGATGAAGCTGCCCTTCCGCTGATCAGCAAGTCCGTTGCAGCCACCGAGGAGCAGCCTGGGATTAATCCAGCACCCGAAGTCATCGATCAGGTACCTCCTCCTGAACCATCAACCTCTTCTACCCAGTACAAATTTGAATCTGGGATCAAGAAGTGGCGCAGGTTTTGGTGGATCCCCCTGACCATAGGGCTCGTCATCACCGTGGTCAGTGGGTTGCTCATGTTCCTGGCTTACCAAAAAAGTGGCTTTGGTTTCTGGTTTGCCTGTTTGTGGTTTCCATTGCTTTTCGGTGTAATCGTCATCAGTCTGGGAGCTGCCAGCCGAACTGCCCGCTGGCTGCACGTCAGAATTCAGCAGGCGCCGGGGGAACGCCCACAATCGATTGGCATCAGCCTGCCCGTCCCTATTCGTTTTACTGCCTGGATATTGCGCATTATTAAACCTCATATTTCCGGGTTGGATAAAGCCAGCCTGGATGAAGCCGTTCTTGCCTTGGAAAAAATATCACCCGATGAGCCTTTCTATGTGAAGGTGGATGAGGGTGAATCAGGTGAAAAGGTTGAAGTTTTTATTGGGTAATGGTTTTATCATTAAAAAGGTCTTATTACCACACCGATACAACATTGAAATTATTTGGAGGTCCAAATGGCTACAACAGAAGAAAGAATGCGAATATTAAGAATGATCCAGGAAGGCAAGATTACTGCTGAAGAGGGCGCCAAGCTGCTGGCTGCGTTGCGCGAGAGCCGCAAGGATGTGCGCACGGTGATCACGTCCACTCGTTCTGGGAAGGGGATGCTGCGCGTGCGCGTCACCGATATGGTCACTGGAAAAGCCAAGGTCAGTGTAAATCTCCCCATTGGGCTCGTGGATGCGGGGATGAGCATTGCCAGTCAGTATGCACCAGGCATTGATTTTGCTCAAATCACTGACGCGATCCGCTCAGGGTCGATGGAAGGCAAGATCGTGGACGTGGTGGATGAAGAGGACGGTGAACATATTGAAGTATTTATCGAGTAAGGGTAAGTCTTGGTTCTCTGATACTTCTTTATTTGGAGGTTATTATGTCTGACGAAAGCATTGAAAAGACGTTTCAAGTTACTGATCCTGCTCGCCTGAGCATCTCAAATATCCGTGGCTCGATCACCATTTCACCTGGAGAAGCGGGTGTGATTGAGGTCAAAGCCATCAAGCATGGAAATTTTGACAGCGGCCACTATAGCGTGGAAATGACCCAGGCTTCAGACGGCAGCGTAAGTGTAGAAACCCGCGCGGATGAGGTTTTATTCGGATTCCTGTCCCACCCACCCAAGGTGGAGTATTCCGTGCGTGTGCCTCAGGGCATCCATTTAGACGCCTCCTGCGTCAGCAGCACCCTCAATGTGAGTGGGCTTAAAGGTGTTTTTAAATTAAAAACTGTCAGTGGTGATACCGATCTGACGAACCTATCCGGTCCAACCAAGGTTAAAGGGGTAAGTGGGGATATTTCCGGTTCCCATTTGGAGGGCGTTCTGGAGGCGGGCATGGTATCAGGAAGGCTGCGTTTGCTTGAATCGACCTTCCCTAGCGCAGATGCAACCACGGTAAGTGGTGATTTGATCCTTCAAACCACGCTCTCAGATGGACCCTACTATTTCAGCTCGGTATCGGGTAATGTACGCTTGCTGGTACCTGCGGACACGCACTGTAACGTGGAACTTAATAGCGTCAGCGGAAGTATTCGGTCTTCACTGCCTGCCACCACCATCCGTATGGGTCATGGGTTAAAAGTCACCCAGATACAAAGTGGAGGCGTCCCTGTTCGCCTCAAGAGCGTCTCTGGCGGAGTATCGATTGAAACAGAAGGTATTCCTGCTTCTGTTGTTCCGGTCACCTCTCCAGAGACTGCAGCACCGGTCCCACCTGTCCCTCCATCTCCTCCATTCACGCCAGCACCTGCCCCACTCAGCACTGCAGAAATCCTCCAGCGCATCGAGCGGGGTGAGATGACCGTGGATGACGCTATCAAGTTGATGAAAGATCAGCCTTAGCCACAACCTTGTGTGTTAAATAGCATCGCCTCACTTTTGTAAACCTCTCCAGCAGGTATAATAGCCCTTTGCTTAATATGAGCAACTCGCAAACTTCCTCCAATCGCCCAACCGGCATGTTCGGTTTTTCCATTGTCTGGGTCGGTCAGATTATCTCTTTGCTTGGCACCAGCATGACCGGCTTTGCCATGACCATCTGGGCTTACGAAAAGACGAACGCCGCCACTGCCCTGGCTATGGTCGGCTTCTTCTTCGTGGCACCCATGCTCATCGCATCACCATTCGCTGGTGCTATCGTGGATCGTTCCAATCGCAAGCTGATGATGATGCTGAGCGATATGGCCTCCGGTATTGCCACTGTGATTATCCTCATCCTGTATGCATCGGGAAATCTGCAGATCTGGCATCTGTTCATCACCAGTGCCTTCCAGGGGGTGTTCCAGTCCTTCCAATGGCCTGCCTACTCAGCCGCCATCTCCACCATGATCCCCAAGGAGCAATATGGGCGGGCCAATGGCATGCTCTCGCTGGCAGATACGGCTTCCAACATCTTTGCGCCTATCCTGGCAGGTTCATTGTTGGGCATTATTGGTTTCTCTGGCATCCTGCTGATCGACCTGGCCACATTTGCATTTGCCCTGGGTGCGTTATTGTTCGTCCACATCCCTCAACCCAGGATTACCGAGGAAGGGCGACAGGCACAAGGGAATATATTCAAAGAAGCAGCATATGGTTTCCGTTATATTCTGATGAGACCATCCCTGCTTGCCCTGCAGCTGGTTTTTCTCGCGGGAAATTTCTTTATTGGCATTCCGGGTGCAGTCCAGGCAGCTATGATCCTGGCAAATACTGGTAGCAGTGAAAAAGCCCTGGCCTATGTGAACTCGGCTGCGGCAATTGGGGGTGTGGTGGGTGGCCTGGTTATGAGTGCCTGGGGTGGTCCCAAGCGCCGGGTGCATGGAGTGCTGGTGGGTTGGTTTATCTCCAGCCTGCTCGGTGGTGTGCTCATGGGGTTTGGAAGAACTATTCCTGTGTGGGCAGTTGCCGGCTTTTTTGGTATGTTTTTTGTACCCATCATCAACGGTTCCAATCAAGCCATCTGGCAGGCGAAAGTCCCACCAGACCTGCAGGGGCGGGTTTTTTCCATCCGCCGGCTGATTGCCTGGTTTGTCAGCCCGCTGGCCATGCTTATCGCCGGTCCCGTAGCTGATAAAGTGCTTGAGCCTGCCATGCGCAACCCTCAAAGCTTCCTGGCTTCTTCTCTGGGTTGGCTTATTGGCACAGGGCCTGGCCGGGGCATGGCACTGCTCTTTATTATTGGCGGTGGATTGTGCGCTTTGGTTGTGATCAGCGGTTATGCCTTTCGAATTTTACGCGAGGTGGAAACCTTGCTTCCAGACCATGACACGCTCCCTTCTGCCGCAACCGCCGGAGAGCCAGCCCCAGACGAGCGCTTGACCCGCATGCAGGAATTGCTTGAAGCCCGCAACCATTGGGTCACACAACCCGCATCTCTCGAGCGTGAGCTGGCGCTTAATGCAATCACGAATTCATTACGCAAGCTGGGTCATGGGGCATCTATTCCCCCCGAAGCCGCATAGGCAGCCTTCGCACAAAATTTCAAACCCGATAAGCTAAACTAATTTCCTTTCCAGTACAACCGATGCGATGGTGTCGTCTGCGTGTACGGTATCCCCTTCATAATGGACAATCGTCCGCCAGCCCATATCGATCCAAAACCGCAAAGCTGGCCAATTTTTTAAGCATACTTTCAACCAAATCGCCTCATACTCGCCCAGCTGTCTGAATTGATCCCATATCCCGTATGCCAGTTCCGAGCCATAACGGTTCTTCTGAAAATGAGGATGAACCACAAACATGGAAATAAACACCCGGCGTGGCATGGGGGCATCATGATACAGGTGAAAATAACCGATGATGTTCTCTCCACCTCTCAGCAGCACACTTTGCATCTTGAAAATTTCTTTCGCAGTAGGGTTGAGCCCCAGGCTCTTCGATACCAGATGTACAAAAGCCTCCTCGGTTTCTTCATAAAACGTGCTGTCCCACTCGCCCACATAGGAACAGGCGTTGAACACGTTCCTCAAATGTGGAACATCCCCCATGGTGGCATCTCTCACGAATAATCTCTCCGTCCCCCAGCTTTCAGGTAAGACTTTCATGCTCACATCCCTCTAAAGCTTAACTTATATGAGTTTACTCTCCCGTTAAACACTCTTGGTCGATGCAGCTCGACATATATTGTATCTTATTAGCATCATATTTTCTGGCAGGAGCTTAATCATTAGATAAAACTAAAAAAACGCGGTACACTTGTTTTGTGAAAAGTTACACAGCCCTAGGTTGATTGGAGAAAAATTTAATGAGAAGAATGCGCAAACTGCTCCCTGTTTTGATTCTTGTATTGATCTTTGTTGTTGGGTTACTTCTCACCAGTCCGACGAAAGCTCAAAATGGCACCATCTGGCTCCCCTTCGATGGCACATCCGAGCCTGCTGAACCATCCCTGGCGCTGCTCAGTTCCAGCCCCTCCCAGGTTAACCTACAAGCCGTCCTTCCAGGTTCATATGCGGACACGATCCGCGTTGAAGGCACTACCTACACGCGACTGTTGGCTTCGGGATATGGTTATCCCGCCGTTTACGGACTACCTGAGCTTCCCGTTCTGCGCAGGGAAGTCGAAATTCCCTTCGGCGCTCAGGTTTCTGTTGAGCTCATATCTTCCCAATATACAGATAGCACACTGCTGGGGCTTGGTCTAAATCCCATCTACCCCATGCAACCACCTGTCCCTAAAGTGGAAGGTGTCGAAGAAAATCAGCCCTTCATCATAGACAGTCAATACTATGCCAATGGGTCGCTCTATCCGTCCAGCGTGATCTCTTTGGGTGAGCCCTATATCATTCGAGGCCATCGCCTCCTGACTGTCGAGATATGGCCAGTTGGATATGATCCCATGCAAGGTAGCTTGCGCCTTTATTCCCAGGTGACCTTCCGACTCCACCTCTCCGGCGCAGATATGCCTGCCACAAACACTCTGGCAAATCGTTATTCATCGCAGGAGTATGATCTTACTTTATCTGAGCGCGTGCTTAATTACAATCAGGGTCGCCCGCTTGGCGTGAATCAACAGGCTGGCTACCTGATTATCACAGCCGATGCATATGTTGATGCCATTGTTCCGCTGGCTGATTTACGTCAGAGCCGTGGTTTTGACGTCACCCTGACTCGCCAGTCTGATATACCCAACGGTACGACCACCGCAGGAATTAAAGCCTACATCCAAACCGCATACGACACCTGGCCTGTGCCACCCTCCTATGTCTTGTTGGTCGGCGATACCAATACTATCCCCACCTGGACTGGTCCCACGATTGGGACTTCGACGGATCTCTATTACGGTACCATGGATGGAGAATCTGACTGGCACCCGGATATTGGACGAGGTCGTTTCCCGGTGCGTTCGATTGCACAGACGACCGCCATGGTGAATAAGTACCTGGCCTATTCCGGTCTCACCGGACAGGAGCCCTGGCTGAAAACTGCTTCCTTCCCCGCCACCTGTGACAATTACGAGGTCGCCGAAGGAAGCCATAATTATGTCATGGATACCCACACTGCTCCAGGCGGCTGGACCGGGACCTTCCCGGTTAATCCCACCCCAGGTGGCGATAAACTCTACTGCATCACCCACGATGCTACCCATGCGGATTTGGTGGAGCAGTTCAATCTGGGTCGTTGGGCGATTATCTATTCCGGCCATGGCAGTTATAGTGGCTGGGAAATGGACTATACCCCTGCCGATATCCAAAATATTACTAACTACGGCATGTACCCTTTTGTTGCCTCTCATGCCTGCCTAAGCGGAGATTACGGCCAAACTGAGGTCTTCGGTGAGACCTGGGTGCTACAGGAGAATAAAGGTGCCCTGGTTTACTGGGGCTCTTCCACGTACAGTTATTGGGGTGAAGATGATGTGCTCGAGCGTGTCATGTTCGATTCCCTCTTTGACGATACGACCTCATATCCTGATGTGGCTACGATGACCGATGCTGGTCTGGCAGGGGTTGAAGCTGCTTACCCCTCCAGTGCCCGCTATTATCGCGAAACTTACAATGTCCTGGGAGACCCGACCGTCAAGTTGTTCATGGAACCCGAGCTGCCAATCTTTACACTGAGTGCCGAGCCCTCCAGCCTGGAGGTTTGCACCCAGGGTACGCTCACCTCGGATGTCGTAATTGGCAGCATCATGGGTTATTCATCAACCGTCTACCTTGAAACGGATGAGCCGCCCTTCAATGTCGTTGCCAGTTTCGATCCGTCTCAAGCTACTGCACCATACACCTCCACCCTGACGTTGGACGTCTCTTCGGGTGCTCCTGAGGGAGATCACACCCTTACCATCACCGCCACCGATCAGGTCAGCTTCACCATGCATACCCAGCTCAACCTGCGCATCAACACCGCCTCACCCAACGTACCAACTCTGATCAGCCCGGCAGACGGTGCTACCAACCAGCCATTCACGCCTTCCTTCGGCTGGGAAAACCAGCTCCTCACCAGAAGCTATAACTTTGAGCTGGCGTCCAGCCCATTGTTTGAGTCCCCCATCGTCATCGAGACTGGCCTGACTGCTCCCTCCTATACACTGTCAAATCCATTAGCTGGTGGTACCTGTTACTGGTGGCGCACCCAGGCCGCCAATGTCTGTGGCACCGGCGCTTGGGCTGACCCCTTCCACTTCAGCATCGTTTCCCTGTTCGCTTCATTCATCGACGATATGGAATCGGGTGATGGTCAGTGGACGCATGCAGCCACCCAGGGAATTGACCATTGGGTAATCTCGGATGATCAATCTCACAGCCCTACCCAGGCCTGGTTTGTTCCAGACGATGGGGATATCACCGACACTCGCCTTTGGAATACTAGTCCCGTCCTGGTGGGTGAGGGCAGCGTTCTGACCTTTTGGCACCAGTATCAGTTCGAGGGCACAAGCTATGATGGCTCAGTCCTGGAGATTTCAGCCGATGGGGGTGATTCATGGGTCGATCTTGGGCCATATATCACCGCTAATGGTTACAATGGCACGATATCCTCAGGTTACAGCAACCCTCTGGCAGGTCGGGACGGTTGGACAGATGATTTAACTACATGGACGGAAGTGACTGTAGACCTGGGCAGTTTTGCCGGGCAAAGTGTGATCATCCGCTGGCGCTTAGGTTGTGATTCGTCAGTAGGCGACACCGGCTGGTTCATCGATGATGTACAAATTACCTCTCCTTTGCCACCCAACCCGGCACCAACCCTTTTGACCATTTTCCCCAATTCGGGCGATAGCAGTGAGCCGACCCCGGTCGTGATCACGGGGGAAAATTTCATCGGTTCGCCTGCTTTGAAGCTGGGGGATACCTGGCTGGAATCTGTAGTAGTGGAGAGTCCAACCACGATCAACGCCATCGTGCCAGCAGGCATGCCGGATGGAGTGTATGATCTGACAATCTATAATGGTGATTGCCAGCAAGCTGTTTTGATTGAGGCTTTCACGGTTACTTCGGTGCCGGTACCCATTTCCGGACTGGAAGCCACCAACGATAGCCCCACCTATATTGGAGATACAACCCACTTTACGGCCACGGTAGAAACCGGCAATGGTGTGAGCTATGCCTGGGCATTTGGGGATGGCAGCCATGGCAATGGACGCACTCCCCAGCATCTCTATCCTGACCTGGGGATTTATACTGCCATCGTCACAGCCACCAACGTGCTCAATTCTGAGATTGCCACCACCACCGTGACCATCGTCGAAGAGCCTATCACCGGCTTGCAGGCCGTCAATGACAGCCCGACCGAGCTGGGTAACCCGACCGCGTTGGCTGCGACCATTGCTACCGGTACCAATGTCACGTATGAATGGGACTTTGGAGATGGCATGGCGGGCACCGGTGATGTATTAACCCATACATTCTCGTCTGCGGGTCTCTACACGGCAATTGTCACTGCTTTCAATGACGTCGGCTCTGAAAGCGCATCGACGGAAATCATCATCACGGATGTTCCTATTACCGGGCTAACCGCTGCCAATAGCAGTCCAACCGAGCTGGGCAGCCTCACTACGTTGACTGCCACCATTGAGGCGGGCACGAACGTCACCTATGCCTGGGACTATGGGGATGGTGCTTCCGGTATGGGTGACCTGACTACCCATGCATATCCTGCCGTCGGTATCTATACCGCCATCGTGACCGCTACCAACTCCACCGGTTCAGCTGTATCGGATACCATGCTGACCATCGTAGATGCTCCCATCATTGGCTTGACAGCTTCCAATGACAGCCCAACTTTACTCGGATACACGACCACGTTGACCGCCACCCTGCTTAACGGTACCAATGTTACCTATGAGTGGAACTTTGGTGATGGCACATCCGGCAGCGAAGCCGTGGAACCACATACCTATCCAGCAGTGGGCAGTTATACTGCAGTGGTCACTGTTACGAATAGCGTTAGCACAGCTAGCATATCGACAGTCGTAACCGTCACCGATGTACCCATCACCGGCTTGCTGGCTGCCAATGATGGCCCCACTGAGTTGGGTAACCTGACCACACTGACCGCCACCCTGCTCAACGGTACCCATGTTACCTATGCATGGGACTTTGGCGATGGGACGCTGGGTATTGGAGCTGTGGGTATACACACCTATCCAGCCGTGGGCAATTACACCGCCGTGGTCACTGCCACCAATGGCATCAGCTCCGAGAGTACATCGACGATCGTTTCGATCGTCGATGTACCCATCACCGGCTTGCTGGCTACTAATGACAGTCCGATGGAGCTGGGCAACCTGACTACACTAAGCGCAACCATCGTTAACGGCACCCATGTGATCTATACCTGGGACTTTGGCGATGGAACCGCCGGAATCGGCCCAGTGGTGACGCATCTATATACCGCGGCTGGTGATTACATCGCCACGGTGACAGCCGCCAACTCGATGGGCAATGTGTCTGCAACCACGCCGGTAGTTATCACCGAGCCGCCGCAGGTGGTTCACTTCACCTACCTGCCAGTGACATTTAGATAAATATAAACCGGATAACAACCTCACGGGCGCATCCATGCGCCCGTGAGTGGTTTAAAAACCTGTTCGTAAATGAATAAACGTAGAGAATTGCCGAATTATTTGCGAGTTGCGTTTCTGGTCATTTATTTTTGGCTACATCCATCCGGCACCAGGCGTACAACGCATCATACAGGTCAAATTGGTGCGCCAGGTTTTCGCTATCTTCAGGGAAGCGCAGGCTGAATCCGCTGGCCATGGCTTCCAGCCCACGCGCAATCGGATCCTTGTCGATATCCTCGCTCACATCTGCTGAATGGACAATCTTTGCCAGTCGCAATAACCCCGCTTCTTTCAAGCCATATTTCAAGATGATCGACTCGAATGAGCACCTGCCTTCTGCATGCCCGAGTTCCACCCCCGGGACATCAAAGGGGATCGCTCCGGTCTCTGCCACCTACCGTCTCAATCTGGCTGGCGGGGACGAACAGGAAGTCTGCCTCGCTATCGATAAAGCGTGTGATCAGCCAGGGGCAGGCCACGCGGTCAACATGTACATGTGAACGGGTTACCCAAAGCATGGTATATATCCTTTCTTTTCTGGTAATTATACACTCCCCAATCTACATTCTGTTGTCTATAATGATTTGCTCTTTGCCCAAATGTGGCAAATATGGATATACTTGTCCACAAGAAAGGTCATTGGTTTGAAACCCATTCAACTTGTTTTTGCCTACGCCAAACGTTATAAGCTGGTCCTGATCATTACCATCATCAGCATGTTCTTATTGGTAGGAGCACAGCTGCTTGTGCCAGAGGCGATCCGCAGGTTGATCAAAATCGTCACCGCACCCACGGTTACGCCCTCGTCCTTCACCGTAGTAAACACATTAGCCCTTGCCGTGCTGGGGATTTATATTGTCCGTGCTGGTATGCGCTTCCTGCGCTCCTATATGGCGCATTTGGCTGGCTGGGGGGTGGTGGCGGATGTACGCAAGCACATTTACGAGCATCTGCAGGCCCTCTCCCTGCGTTATTATGAGGACAAGCAGACCGGTCAGTTAATGTCTCGCGTGATCAACGATACCGAATTGTTCGAGCAGCTAATTTCGCATGCCGTACCGGATGTGGTGGTGAATCTGATCACGTTGGTCGGGGTAAGTGTCATTTTATTATTCCTTAATTGGCGCTTGACCCTGCTGAGCATGATCCCCATCCCGCTGGTCATCATTTCGCTTCAGGTGTACGCTCGTTATGTACGCCCGGCGTTCCGTGAGCGCCAAAAGGAGCTGGGCAACCTGAATGCCATCCTGAATGACAGCCTGTCGGGCATCCGCGAGATCAAAGCTTTTACGCGTGAAGTGGATGAGATGAAGCGCGTTAACCAGGGGATTGACCGCTACCGGGTCAGCCTGCTTGGAGCGCTCAAGCTGATGGCTACATTCCAGCCATTCATCGAATTCACTTCTTCCATTGGGTGGCTGATCGTGATCTATTTCGGAGGCAAGTTGGCATTGCAAGGCACACTTTCGGTGGCGGACCTGGTGGCTTTCTTCCTGTACCTGGATATCTTCTACCAGCCGGTGCGCGAACTGAGCAATGCCTGGGAGCAAATTCAGGGTTCGCTGGCAGGGGCTGACCGTGTGGGTGACCTACTGGAGGAGCAGCCCGAGATGCAGAATTGCCCCGGTGCCGTCCCCTTTGAAGGCCGTGCACAGGGGAATATCTCCCTTCAAAGTGTGAATTTTGAATACGCACCCGAAACCCCGGTGTTGGAGGATATTAACCTGGAGATCCCCGCTCACCATGTCATCGCCCTGGTGGGTCCCACCGGTGTGGGGAAATCGACCCTGGTCAGCCTGATCCCTCGCTTCTATGACATCACCTCGGGTTGTATCACCCTGGATGAAAGGGATATTCGCCAGTTCACGCTCGATAGCCTGCGCCGCCAGATCAGCATCGTCCTCCAGGATGTATTCCTGTTCCATGGATCCGTGAAGGAGAACATCCTGTTTGGTCGCCCGGATGCCACCGAGCAGGAGGTGATTACGGCTGCCCGGATCGCCAACGCCGATGGTTTCATCTCTGCCCTGTCTGAGGGCTATGACACGTTGATTGGCGAGCGCGGGGTGAAGCTTTCTGGCGGTCAAAAACAGCGCCTTTCCATTGCCCGGGCAGTACTCAAGGACGCTCCCATCCTGATCCTGGACGAAGCCACCTCATCCGTCGACACCGAGACCGAGCTGCTCATCCAGCAAGCCCTGGAACGCCTGATGGTGGGACGGACGACGATCATCATTGCCCACCGGCTTTCCACCATCCGCAATGCCGATAAGATCGTTGTGCTGGAGGGCAGGCAGATCAAGGAAGTGGGTACGCATGCCGAGCTTCTGGCACAGGATGGATTGTACCGGCGGCTGAGCACCGTTCAAAACCAGCTGGAAGCCACCGCATTCGAGGACCAGTAAGTCGAAATTCATGCTGCCCCAGGCTAAGAAAATGCTATGAGCCGTTTGCGTATCTGGTTGGTAACCCTGTTATTGTCTTTGCTGCTGATGTTGCTTACGGCATGTGAGCCCCAGGTGCAGGCCACCAGTCAAGAGGGTCAAACTATGCCTGCCGTAACCCAGACGTCCACAGCAGCAACCCCATCAATACCAGCCAACCCGGTAATTGCGTCCACGGAAACGGGCTCTCCTCTTGTATTCACACAAATACCTGCAAGTAAAGACACTCCATATGTTTTACCGGCCACTCCAACAACCGAACCGGCTATCCCGGTGAACACTCCCACCCTTGCACCCCGCGCCTGGAGGACTGCACCGGTTATCCCCACCTCGGTCAGCCAGCGCATGCGCGAGATCTACCAGCTGGGCCAATCCTTGGGCAATAACCCGCATGCCTTCTCCATCGTGGGGGATTGCCAGAGCATGCTCCCCGATTTTCTGGGTGACTTTGATAACGGCAGGTATAACCTTGGAGAATACGCCTACTTGCAGCCGGTGGTGGATTATTTTTCTGGTTCCTTTGGGCGTAGAAGCCGGGGGGTTAAGGATGGTCTGACTGCCAGCGGGGTTCTGGCAACACTATGGAACACCTGGAAGGATTGCAACGTCAATGAAACCCCATTGGAGTGCGAATATCGGATTAACCAGCCAAGTTATGCGCTGATTTCATTTGGAACCAACGATGCCAATGGCGTGCTTCCTTTTGAAGACACCCTGCGTAGGGTGATCGATGTAACCCTTGAACATGGAATTGTGCCCATCCTGGCAACCAAGGCGGACAATGCCGAGGGAAATTGGTCCATCAACGCCACCATCCTTCAGCTGGCGTACGAATATCAGATCCCGGTGTGGAATTTCTGGCTTGCCGTGCAGCCCCTGCCTTTGCGCGGGCTGCGCAGCCCTGAGCACCTGACGTATGGCGAATACACCCTGTCTGCTGATTTCAGCACTAGTGAAAACATGCAATATGCCTATAATGTGCGCAATCTGACCGCCATGCAGGTTTTAGACGTCGTCTGGCGGGCAATGACAGACCAGCCGGCCTCTACTTTCATCCCCACCCCCTTCACTTATCTACCCTGATCGTAAACCCTTAGCACCCTCCACGAAATATAAACGATCGCCAATTTCTACCGGAAGCCAGGTCTGATTTCGTTTACCTTGTCAGCGTCACTTTTCTAAGCGTGCGCGGTTGATCGGGGTCAAACCCACGCTTCTTAGCCAGATGGTAGGCAAGTAATTGCCCCGGCAGGATGGCCGCCATCGGGCTCAGCCACTCGGGAAGCCCGGCTGGGACCGGGATGAATAAATCCTGGTCCGGGATGTGCCCTTCAATGACCGTGTCACCGATGGTGATCAGCCGTGCACCGCGCTCGTGCAGGCTCTTCCCCAATGCGCTCAATTCTTCTCTGAACGTGTCACCCATTGAAACCAGGCACACTGGAAAGCCTTGTATCCACCACCGCAATCGGGCCATGCAGGAAGTCGGCCGAAGAGTAGGGTTCAGCCTGGATATTCGCCAGTTCCTTGCACTTCAAAGAGATCTCCCAGGCAGTTGAATAATTGAAACCGCGCCCGATAAACACCGTGTGGTCGGATTCGGCCAGGCACCCGGCCGCTGCTTCAGCTTGTGGCTCCGATCCAAGCGCTGCTTCGAGTACCTCCGGCACAGCTTCCATGGGTTTGAGCGGGTTGGGGGTTCCCTTCAGGCTTAATGCCAGCATTGCCAGGGCAGCCAGCTGGGCGGTGTAGGTCTTCGTAGCCGCCACGCTGAGCTCCTTCCCAACCCCCAGCCCAATTTTGTATTCTGCCGCCTGTGCCAGCGGAGATTCGAGCTCGTTGGTGATGGCAATCGTGGGTGCCCCCTGCCGTCTCCCTTCCTCCACCACGCTGACGATATCTGGAGATTGGCCGGATTGTGAGATGCCGATCACCAGCGCACCCTTCAGGTTGGGTGGCGAATGGTAACGCGTGAATAATGACGGTGCGGCCAATGCCACGCTCAGGCGGTTGATCGCTCCGAAGATATATTGCCCGTAGCGGGCAGCATTATCAGACGTGCCGCGCGCTGCCACCAGGATGTACGAAAACCCTTCGGACGATAGCTGCTGGCTTATCCATGCCACCCGCTCCGATTCGTTCTCCAGCATCCGCCGGATGGCCTGCGGCTGCTCATAAATTTCGCTTAGTAGTTGTGATTTCAAAAGCTTGGGCTTTTGGGGCATTATTGCTATATCCTTACCCGCCAGGCATCCACGGGTCAGCGATTAAAAAATTGGGGCAGGTAGGAGCGATTGGTTTCAAGCAGGTCATCCAACACGGCTTGCACCTGGTCTGCCTTGGGTCCCAACGGGTTTGCCAGCAGTGCCTGGAACGCGGCATTCCGGTCTCCATGCACGGCTGCTTCGACGGTGAGCAGCTCATAAGACTTCACCTGTGCGATCAGTCCGAAGCAGACCGGCGGCAATGGCTCGGCTGGCAGGGGATGGATGCCCGCTTTATCCACCCGGCAGGGCATCTCAAGCACCCAATCCTTTGGCCAACCCGGGACTGCCCCGCCATGGGTGGTGTTGACCACGTGGGTCTCGCCCAAATTATTGTAATGTGCGTTCAGCAGCTGGGTGGCCACGGTGGAGTAATAAGCCCCGCCCCGCAGCATCAGGTCGGCCGGAGGTTCCATCAGGGATGGGTCGGCATATTGCCTGAGCAGGTCTTTCTCAATTTCGATCACCTCTTCACCCCTGGAAGGCGGCCATTTCTGCTGGGAATTCAATTTCCGGTCGGTGTGGTAGAAATATTGCAGGTAATAATTGGGCAGCATCCTCAGCACCTCGATCGTGCGTGGGTCCCATTCCGGCTCTGGGTCGGAGCGCAGCTCTTCCAGGGTGGCTGCAATCACCTGTGGCCAGACGTCTTCCCCGTCCACCGTGAAGCCCCGGTGCCATGAAAGGTGGTTCAGCCCCAGCGTATTCAGCTCCGTCCGCTCGGGGGTCACACTCGTGCCTTTGAGCCCTTGCAGGTGCTCGATGATGCCCATTTTTGTGGTGATCGCCACGTTGCACACGCCCACCGAGGTCACGTCGGGGGCATACATCTGCAGCGCTTGCGTCACCAGCCCGGCCGGGTTGGTGAAATTAGCCAGCAATGCCCCCGGGCTGGCCAGCTCACGCATATCGGCGGCGATTTTCAAAACCACCGGGATGGTCCGCATGGCTTTTGCCATTCCACCCACGCCGGTTGTTTCCTGCCCGATTAAACCGTGGCGGCGTCCCAGGTATTCGTCCCCCACCCGGGCAGGCATCTGCCCCACCCGCAGCTGGGTGATGACGTAGGACGCATTCTGAACCGCAGCTTTTTGGTCCTGGGTCAGCACCACTTTGAACGGTTCCCCTTTGGCTTGCACCATGCGCTGGGCAAACCCTCCCACAATATTTAGCCGGACCGGGTCAATATCCATCAGCCACAGCTCCGTCACCGGCAAGGAGGCGCTACGCTCCAGGAAGCCATTGACCAGCTCAGGTGTGTAGGTGGACCCGCCACCAATGACTGCGATTTTCATAGTTGTGCTCCTGATGTTTTCTCAGATGATTTCCATTTTGTACGAGGATTGTAGCATTAATTAATCGTTTTCACGTTGATATGTTTTGGGTGTTGTAGGGGCGATCGGTGATCGCCCTCAAGCTTGTTTTTGTTGGCATCAAGGGCGTTCTTTGCCCGAAGTGTCGCGAGTGATTTGTGCGGCGATGCAGGGGCGTTCTTTGCCCGAAGTGTAGCGAAATGGTTTTTGAGCGATATGTTGGACCTACGATCTTTGTAGGACTTGGTAATCTTCAACTATCTTTTAAAGCCCTCATCCCCACCGAGGCAACCCTCCTTCAGCATCAGATCGATGTAATAATCTGTCAGATTGACGTTATGGTGACTAGGTGATACATTAAAATTGTGTAGGTGAAAATCAATCAGACGAATTATAGGGCTACTTGGGATTAGGTTCTGTTCCGTTAGAGAGGGGATTAATAGCTAGTGCCCCCTTCGCAGAAAAAGCAGGTTCAAAGGAAATATGCATGTTTTTATTCATTAACAACCCGTTGAATTTTGATCCAGGACATAGAAATGGTGGAAATCCCTCAGATTCTACAATTGCATATCCAGCTCTTAGGAGAATAACTCTGCCTTTCATTCTGACTGGTATAGAGGCATCATTAAAATCCAATGGGTGGAATTCGATAGTGTTTAATTCAATACTACTAAATTCACGCTTCAACGCTTCATCGAAAACTGTTTTTGCTTCAGTAAAGTTTGAAGACATGAAAAGCATTCCACCAAGAGTTGCTATGAAACGAGGATCCGAGTAACCATATAAAGTACTGATCTTGAGTATAGCTATAGCCTCATTATATGATTTATGAAGTTGGGCTATAGCAATCCCATATTCCACGAAAGAGCGGAATTCATTAGGATGATCTCTTATCACTGGAAATAGTATATCTATGGCATCTTTAATTCTTCCAGATCTTCGGTAAGACCGGCCAAGTAAATATCTTGGAACAATACTTCCCGGAGAGTCCTCAACAGCCTTTTCCAGAGCTTGTATACATGAAGGTTGATTTCCTAAATAAGATTGGATATTTGACGATTCGATCCATAGGCTGTCTCTAACGCGGACTTGCCTAAGTCCCTCATCGATAACTCCTTCTGCTTTCGTTATATATTCTGCAAACTCCTCAGATGAGGATAATTTCTTTGCCCATCCGATATAGAGTTGGGCCAGACCTTGGAAGCAGTATTCGTCCCGGGGGTAGATGGCAATACCTCGCCTGAAGCAGGCTTCACTTTGAGCAAGTCTTCGTCGACCGATATCGTTACTGTCTGCTGTGAGCGCTAGTTGCATTAAGACCATTCCTCGGGTATGATGGAGAACACGAACATTGGAGTCCAAACTTAATGCTTGATCGATCTGGCCGAGTGCGAGGTCAACCTTACCCTCTCTCAACAGCATTCGCGCATAGTGTTGTCGGACATATGGACTGTCTGGATCTTTCTTGCATGCAGTTTCAAAGAAACGAATTTTGCCATCGAGGGTTCGAATCTGATCTATAGTTCTGTCTGAACGAATAAAGCTTTCAAAAGCCGATTTATCTAGACTATAGTTTAAGTTAAGTCCATTTAGACCAGTTCTTAGGAGAGAGTTCTTTTCCTCCAAAGCTGCGCAGCGCTCCCAAACGACTGCCGCAATAGTACTATGGCGTGTGCGCGCTGCAAATGCTTCACCCGCGGCATCAACACATTCATAAATAACAATACCCTCAGTAGAATCTGCTGTACGTTCATAGAGTTCTGTCAGGGGAGTTTCGAGAATTTGAGATAGGAGAGTGTCTCTCACTAAAGCTCCGTGTTGATGAAAGCAGCATACGGTCAAGTATAATCTTCTGGAAGTCGCGTTGTTGATACCTCGAAATTCATCCTCAAGTATAGCGTCGAAACTTTTGCCCTCTGTAGCCTCTCTAAGAGCGACAAGCAATTCTTTACCATGTTTTTGTTTGATAACGGCATATTGCATATCTCTGCTTAAATTGGAAAGTACCCCGAGTTCGTCATGCTTGGCTAGAAAATCAATAAGGCGATAGATTTCGGGATCGCTAAGGGATTCCATCTGATATTCTTTGACTGATAATTTGCCATGCCCTTGCCTCCACTCGTTGAGATGTTCACCAAGTACAAACATAGCCGGACGCTTTAAATCTTCAAGTCGATGTAACATCGTATGAATTGTTGTGGAATGATCCGTAGCATTATTTATGAAGAAATATAGCTTATTTTCGAAAAGAGTAGTAGCGTACTCAACATCCCCTTCGAGAACTATGCTACCGGGGCGTAACATTAGTGTTGGCCCTGCTCTATCCATTACTAGTCTCGATGCTAGCGTCATTAAGGTGGTTGTAACACCATAGCCTGCAGGCGCGAGGACTAAGATAGCTCTAGATTTGTTAGATGAACTTGTAGCAAAGTCTAGCAGTTCATCATAGATTGGTTCTTCGATGTCCCTTTCAAAAAGTTCGCGAGAACCAACAAGCGCCCAGTTTGGTCGATTCCCCCTTACAAATTCTTGAACATTAGGTGAACCATGAAATGGGGCTTGGTTTATATATTCCCAAGAAGAAAACAAACGTGCAGTGGGAGCAGGATTCTTTTCAAAGGCAGGGATAAGATCGGGTGGTATCTCCTTTTCAATAGTTCGGTAACGGCTTGATTCCTGCGGTGCTGAAGAAATAATAAGGGACGCTGATTCTTGAAATTGCTGGTAGGAGCAATTAATTGACGTTATATTCTTAGCACGAAGAAGCTCATCATCTATGGGATCGGTATTGGGATCGACACGATAGGATTGAGGTAATTGTGCGGGGTAGAACTCAGCAGAGATTTCGTTGATCAGAATCTTCCAATTAGGATCACGGTTGGAGTAGGCGATGTAGAGGATAGGCGATCTAGCAAATTCAATCTTGAGTAGCTCGAAAAGCATTCGACGTTTTTCGCGGAATCGAGAATAGTCATCTTCTGTTATAAGAATATTTGGGTGCTGGGAACCAAACAAAGCGCCATGGAGATGATAAATTGGCACCTCGAAACGTGGATCGTGGCGAACAATTTCTGATGCCAGAGTAACTATAACTGGCTTCTGTGGTGGATTTGGTATAAGCTCGTAAGCTCTCTCAATTGTCTCATTGTAATTTGTGGTGAAAATAGCAGCCCACCTAAGTTTAAATAGCCATTGGAGTGTTGGGTCTGGCGTGAACCCGGCAAGTCGTTTTTGAAGGAATGCTTCAAGTTCGACTCTTCCATGGCGCAATTCGACAATACCCGCTACTTTTGATAAATCGGTATCGTTGTGTATCCCTAATGAGAACCCATCTGCAAGACTTCTTGCTAGGGAAGCCGCATCCGGTGCGGGATTACCCTTTGTGTCATGGACGTGATCACCAATGCCAGCACCAAGGAAAAGAACGCATGTGCCAGAATCTATGGCAGTCCGCAGACCAAGAGGAATTTCAACCATTGGTTGACTCTTAAGGTAGAGATGATAAGGCGTGTCATATTTACATTACTGTAAAGCGTGAAGCATCTCGTACAATGTCAAAGCATATATATATATAAACAGCAGGTTCATGATGATTTTAGACTAGGAACGCAATAATTGCAAGTTATTCAATATTGTATTTTCGTAAAAGATGGACGGATAGAAACCATCCGGAGTAGGATGTATCTATTCTATACCAAACCAATAGAAATACTAACTTAACCTAATAACATCATTGAAGATTACTGATGTAGTGTAAATGTGTTTACTCAGCCATCGCCGTATCCTCTATATCCTGTTTCAATCAGGATAATGGATAGAATATAAGCTGATTGCTTGGACACACAACCACGCAACTTATCAGCTGTATTCAAGGCTTACTGCTGGCGATCTACGGGTGTTTTACTATTCTATTGTGGACGCCATCTATGTTTAGGGCGGTCCAATATATGTCCACATACCACAGTCCTGATCAAGTTGTACTTGAAAGTCTGAAGGGGCGATGTAAATTGTGCCTCCTCCCAAACCAAAAAAATTATCTATGATATTTCCATAACGATCTGATCTTTTCCAGTAGCAGGAATCAATTTGTCCATTGTTACGCCAAACACCCGGTGCAATATCAACATTGATTAAGTAAATACCTGCGTATTTATCCGCGATCAGAGGACCAAAAACAACAGCTGTTTGAGTAGCTGCATTTGGAGTTTCTGTCGGTGGGAGTGGAGTGGCTGTTGGTCCTGGTGTTCTTGTTGGTAAAGGCGTGCGAGTGGGTTTTGCAGCCTCTGTTAAAGCTACTTGTGTTTTATATGCTTTCATATCCCAGGTAGGAGGTATAGATGTGCGCGTTGGACCTGCGGGTGAAGGGGTTGGACCTATAGGTGAAGTTGCCTGTGGAACTGCTGGTGACGATACTTGTTCCTGTTGGGCAGGCTGTAGAGCTACGACCGTTCCAGCAACCGATGTCGCGACAGTATCAGCAGATAGTGCTGCTGAACAAGACGTAAGCAAAACAGCTACAACAATTAGAAAATAAACCGATTTCATTTCCGCCTCTTTTCCGATTAATTGTGGATAGTAGTAATTGTGGTAATCCCTGAATATTATTATGGCATATAAAACAAATCATGTCACTGCGATGGGATATCAGTGCAGCATGGAGGTGAGAAATCAAACACCAATGTGTCGCGCCTATTACCTTCGTATCACGATACCAAAATATAAAGATTAGCCGTCCTTAATCACCCATTTTTTCTAAACATTTAGAGGAGAAGGTATGATTGGAAATCCACGTTTCGGGTTTATTGCTATTTACAGCTGTGATTTCAACCCCCGGTAGATAATTTTTTATATCCGCTACCCTGTACCCTCCAGCCCACTTAGGTGGGTTTCACCCTCTCCCCCACGCGAACCCACACTGGCAATCCTGCTTAGCTATTTTCCTCCTCCAACTTCTTCCTCACCCAGCCCAGCGCCTCACCTGGCATCCCGATCCTCAGCCCACTCCTTACCGCGATTTCCGGGTCATCCATGAAATGGACCCGATTAAATGTCACCAGATAATCCACCTTCGCTTTCATTGCTGCCAGCAGGATGGGCACATCCGCAGGGTGGGAAATCAAACCCAGGTTCGCCCTCACCTCCTCTGGGGTCGGGTCGCGATTGATCTTTGCCTTTGATTCCAAAATGGCCGTCCTCAGGTCGGCTAACGCTTTTGGCACCTTCCGTGCGATTGCTCTTTCGGTTTCTGTCACCACCTGCTCCGAGATTGTGATGGTGATCTGTTCACACTCGGCCAATAGCAGCAATGCTCGTGCTGCGCCTGTGGCAGATATAACCCCCGCAAACAAGGCGCTGCTGTCCAGGAATAGGTTAATTTCCCGCATAATGTTCCTGGTAGTAGCGTTCTCGTTCCTCGTCCAGTGCCCTAAAGATATCGTCTACTGAAACTCCTTCCTCCGCCATTACTTGTGCCACCCGATTCCCTAAACGATCTACTTTTGTCACGACCGGTGTAAGCAGGAACGATCCATCACCCAGGTCAATCAACGTGATAATATCCCCTTCATCCAATCCATATTTTCGCCGTAGCTCGATCGGTAGCGTTAGTGTGCCTTTTCCACGAATTTGAATGGTAGCTGTTGCAGTCATTTCAGCAATTCTCCTTTTCGGTATTTCCGTAATTCCATCTCAATTATATCACTCATCCCTGTCCCTGCTCGTAAATATCACTCGCCATGCTGCGGACAAAGAATATACTTGGTGACAACAAGTCCGGGATCAGCGAAACTCGGCTACAAAATCTTTGCTTATAAAATCGTATATATATTTTTCAGATCACGTTCTGTGTATATCGACAGAAAGCACCATTTTCAGGATAGCGGAGAATTATTTCGCTTTATAAAGATTGAGGCAGTCTTAATAAAGTAAATATTCCAGTGCGCTCATGCTAACACTTGACTTTTATTAGAAAATCCTGTAATATTTGAACCAGTTGTCAGGTTTATCCTGACAACCAGTGCAAATATGGACAAAGGAGATTTCCTCACTTCTATATTGCGTTCTAACAAGACTGTCTTTTCCTCCAAAGACATAGCTTTGCTGTGGCATGATCCTGGTACATCAGCAACCAGGGAGCGTTTATCCTATTACATAAAAAAAGGAGATTTATATAGAATCCGGAAAGGGTTATATGCCAAAAGCCAGGACTATAACCGGCTAGAACTGGCAACGCGGATATATACCCCATCCTATGTGAGTTTTGAGACGGTATTAGCCAGGGAAGGCCTTATATTCCAATATTATGAGAAGATTTTTGTTGCTTCTTATTTAAGCAGGGAAATTACTGTTGATGGACAAGCCTATTCATACCGAAGGATAAATACCAGGATGTTGGTCAATTCTATCGGGGTAGAGCACATCCTTGAGACCTCGATTGCTGGCAAAGAACGGGCTTTCTTAGACACCTTGTATGCTAACGCCGATTACCAATTCGATAATGTCCGAGGCCTGGCTTGGGATAAGGTTTTTGAAATCTTGCCAATTTATGGCAATCAACGGTTGGATAAAAAAGTTAATCGCTTGTATAAGGCCTTAGACGACCAATTATTATGACCCTGGATATAGCCACTCACAAGACCATATTGTTCCAGATCTTAAAAGGCATTTACGCCGATACCAGCATTTCCCCTTTTTTAGGGTTTAAAGGCGGCACTGCAGCCTTGATGTTTTATGGTCTGGACCGTTTTTCAGTAGATCTGGATTTTGATTTGTTAGATGAAAATCAAGAAGAATATGTTTTTAATCGAATTATTGAGATTGTAAGGAATTTCGCCACTGTTAAAGAGGCTCGGAGAAAACGGTTTAATTTATTTATATTGCTATCCTATGAGGATAAAGCCCGCAACATAAAAGTGGAAATAAACCGCAGGCAATACGGCTCCAGATACGAGATAAAAACATATCTGGGGGTTTCCATGCAAGTAATGGTTGTTGAAGATATGTTTGCCCATAAATTAATGGCGATGTACGAACGGATTGAGAAGACCAGCAGGGATATCTATGATGTGTGGTTTTTCCTTAAGTCCCGTACCCCGATCAATAAAAGAATCGTAGAAAATCGTGCCCAGATGCCTTTTAACCAATTGGTAGAGAAATGTATCAGGCAGCTCGAAAAAATGAATAATCGCCGTACCTTAACCGGTATCGGCGAACTCTTGACCCTCAGCCAAAAAGATTGGGCTAAAGCTAAACTTCGAGAGGAAACCATTGCTTTATTGAAGCTCAGGATAGAGAGCTGAATTTAAAATCATCCTCACTGCTTGGCAGGATGGTTTGAAACGGCTTATTTCTGTGTAGTTATAACAGCTCGAATAAACAGCAATCTATCTATTAACTAATTATCATGATCTTAACATCCCACTCTGGGATGTTTTCGTCCCCCAGGATATAAAATTATTCGGGAATGAGGTACCTCGTGCTGGCACCAGAAACCTGCGCATACCTCCCCCGGTATTCCGCCGGCAGCAGGCTCGCCAGCTGGACCATCATCTCTTCCATCATCTGCTCCCTTATTGGGCGGGTCACTTTTTCGCCCGGGTCTCTCAGGCGGAAAGCCTTTCCCACCCGCATGTGAAAATCGGTCCGCTTCAGCCTGCGCAGGTTGTCTTTATAACCTTCCGCACCGTAAAAAGCCACCGGGATCAGTGGGGCGTGGCTATGCAGCGCCAGCAGCACCACTCCCGGGTGGGCGTCTCCCAACTGTCCATCGTGGCTGCGGGTACCTTCGGGAGCGATAATGAGTATCTTGCCATTTGCCAAAACTTCCAGCCCCTTGCGGATGGCAAGGATATCCGCCTCACCGCGATGGATGGGGATGGTCTCGGTTACATCCAACATCCAGCGTAACACGGGGATATTCCAACGCTCGGCCAGCACCATCCCATGCACATGGCGCGGCTGCAAGTGGGTATAAATGATGGGGATTTCCAGGATATTGACGTGGTTGGTGTAGATGATCAGCGGTCCCTGGCGTGGCATCTTGCCCCAGCTCGGCATCATCGATGCGGCAGATCAAGCCGGTAATACATCGAAGAGTGATTATTACCAGGCAATGGGACAGGCGCTGGGAGAAGCTCACATTCAGGCCTGTGCTTTGCAGATGATCTCAAGCTGGCGGGGTAGCACTTCCACCTCCAGGTGCGTGCCATCCTCGGAGATGATCTCACCATCGGTTTGGGCTGGCAGGGGACCATCCTGGGCTGTGATGCTGATTTTCGCTGCCTGCCCGGTTTTTATCGCCGCCTGGGTAGCCTGGTCACCACGCGTGAAATGCGGGATCATCTTGATCACTTCGAACGAGCTCATCTGCTCGGCGATGCACAGGTCAAACAGGCCATCATCGGGTTCGGAGTGCGGTGCCATCAGGAATCCACCCCCAAGGCGGCGACCGTTCATGATCGAGATCAGCAGGCTGCGCTGGGTCAAGGTCTTATCGTCGTACACGGTGGTGGCCATGGGAGCCTTGTTATACAGGAAAACGGTTTTCAGCACCGCCACCATAAAACCTACGAAACCGCCCCAGCGTGGCAGCTTGTGCACTTCGATGGTGGTGATGGCATCAAACCCCACCCCCACGCAGTTGCCAAAATACCTTCCACCGGGGACCATGCCACCCGACACCTTGCCGATATCGATGGTACGGTGATGGTCATCCACCAATGCCTGCACTCCACCCTCAAGGTCGGTCGGGATGCCCATGCTGCCGGCAAAATCATTGCCTCGCCCCACGCACAGCACACCCAGCGGTGGCAGGCTCAAGCCTTCCAGCTTGCACTGCATCAGCCCATTGATGACTTCGTTAACCGTCCCATCACCCCCTGCGGCGACCACCGCCTTAAAGCCATCCTTCACAGCCTGGCGGGTGATTTCAATGCCGTGCCCGATGCGTTCCGTACGAACCAGGTCATAGCTTACGCCGTGTTGGTTGAGTAGCTGTTCGATTTGTGGCAGCGCACGCAAACCATTGCCATTGCCTGCAGTTGGATTCAGGATGATCCTATAAGGGTTGGTCATGCGCCGATTATATCAGCCAGTAGATTTTCACAATAGAGAGTTTCTTGCCTTTGCGACCATTCAGTAGTAAATTTAGGCAATCAAATTCCATTCGGAGGTACGCAGTGGATGAACTAAAAATGCCGGTCTTGTTTATTGGGCACGGCAGCCCGATGAATGCCATCGAAGACAATGAATTCACCTCTGCCTGGATCGCAGCTGCTCTGGACATCCCGCAGCCAAAGGCGATCTTGTGCATTTCTGCCCATTGGGAAACCCAGGGGACGCAAGTCACTGCCATGGATGCACCCCGTACCATTCATGATTTCTATGGTTTTCCGCCTCCGTTGTTTGAGAAACAATACCCCGCCCCGGGCTCTCCAGACCTTGCCAACCGGATCACGAAACTGGTCAAGGGACACACAGTGCAGCCGGACCACGCCTGGGGGTTAGACCACGGGACATGGTCGGTACTATGCCGGATGTATCCACAAGCTCGAATTCCGGTGGTACAGCTGAGCCTCGACCGCCTCTTGCAACCTGACGAAGCCTATCATCTCGGTCGTGAGCTTCAGCAGCTGCGCCAGGAAGGCATCCTCATCATCGGGAGTGGCAACATCGTGCACAACCTGCGCATGATGGTATGGGAAGATACTGCCTTCGATTGGGCAATGGAATATGATACCCTGGTGCGGCAATGGATCCTGGACGGGGACCATGTCCCCATCATTCACTATGAAAAGCAAGGCCGGGCAGCCATGCTGGCGGTAAATTCCGCCGAGCACTACCTGCCCCTGCTATATATCCTGGGATTGCAGGAAAAAGATGAACCGGTCAGCTTCTTTGCTGAAAAGCTGTGGGGCGGTTCGCTCTCGATGCGTTGCGTCAGGATTGGCTGAGAGGGAAACATGAAACTAACCCAGGTGGAGACCCCGGCTGAGCTGAAATCCTTCATCGACCTGCCATACCGGTTCTATAAAGATGACCCTGTCTGGGTGCCGCCCTTGCGGGATGAACAGCGGGGGCAGTTTGATCGGGTTCGCAATCCCTTGTTGGACCATTGCGAGTACGCCCTCTTCCTACTGCAGGAAAACGGGGCTGTCATCGGGCGCATTGCAGCCTTTATTGATCAGCTGGCAGTTGAAGCCTGGGGCGAGCCGGTTGGGCTGTTCGGCTACTATGAATCACCCCCAGACCCTGATGCTTCGCGTTTGTTGTTGGATACTGCCCGTGGATGGCTCGCCCAGCGCAGCATGAAAGCCATGCGCGGTCCATGGAGCTTTGTCTCTCAGGAATGGGGAGCAGTGGTGGAGGGTTATTCTCCTTCACCGGTGGTCATGGCACCCTACAACCCTGCCTACTACAAGGAGCAGTTCAGTGCTTATGGGTTGGTCAAAGCCAAGGACCTGCTGGTTTACATCATCGATGCGCGCGACGGCTACCAGATCCCCGAGCGCATCCTCACCCTGACCGACCGGGTGGCGAAGCGCTTCAATGTGCGTGTGCGCCAGCTCGACATGAAGAATTTCGATCAGGAGGTCGAGAACCTCATTACTCTCTCCAACCAGAGTCTGGTGAATAATTGGGGCTACTCACCCGTCACAGAGGCTGAAGTGCGTGCCATGGCACACGACTTGAAACCGATCATCCACCCCAAGGCAGTGCTGTTCGCGGAAGACCAGCAAGGCAAGCCTATCGGTTTTGCGATTGCCATACCGGATGTCAACCTGATCCTGAAAGGCATGCATGGCAGCCTGTTCCCGTTTGGCTGGGCCAGGATGTTATGGATGCTGCCGCGCCTGAGGCAATATCGCATGTTTGCCCTGGGCGTTATCCCGGAATACCATGCATTAGGTATCGATAGCTTGATCTACCGCGCCCTGTATGAATCGTGCTATACGGATGATATCCGCTTCGAGATCAATTATGTTCTAGAAGACAACTACCCGATGAATAATGCCATCTTAAAATTAGGGGCAAAACCACTCCGCCGGTATCGAGTTTATGAGATGAATATTTGAAGGTATGCGGGGTCAGGCAGACAATTCCCTGCTTCCCCGATATGTTTATGAATGGAGGTTTCCAATGCTGTTTTGGATTTATCTGTTGATTGCCATCCTCACCGAGGTGGTTGGCACGACACTAATGAAGGTCTCCCAGGGGTTGACACGGCTCATCCCATCGGTGCTGATGTTCTTGCTGTATGGCATCAGCTTCGTCTTTATGGCCTTTGCACTTAAAAAGATTGAGGTGAGCACGGCTTATGCCATCTGGTCTGGGTTGGGCACCGCCCTGATTGCAATCATTGGTATTGTCTGGTTCCGCGAGTCGATCAACCTGCCCAAGCTGGTGGGGTTGGTACTGATCATTGGTGGTGTGGTTCTGCTTAATATAAAAGGAGCAAGCTGATCCAGCGCATTCCCTGGGTTGGTATTTATACGAGATCACTGATGCAGGCATATACTTTTGCTCGCATCTGTAAACGTTCTGCGTCAATTAGACCTTCAAAAACACAGAAGGTTTCGTTGAGCCAGCGATAGGGTTCTGCTTCTGCCTCGAAATTGACCGAGAGCAATTGTTTGCCTCGTTCCTGCTCGAACACCGTCCGACCCTGGAAGTGGACCAAAATAACCGCATTGTCGTTTGTTAAAATGATCCCATGAGCATCCGGCAGCATGCTACCATCATTCCGACGATGAGGGTGGTTCACCCAATGCATCCTTCCATTGATCCTGGGACCTGACACTGTCCCGGTTCCCTCTCCAAAACCTGTGCCTTCTTCACCACCATAGGGACGCACCAGCAAGAATTTCTCACCGGTAAGCGGTTCTTCAGTATAGACCATATCCATATCACAGATAAATTCCAGCTGCACAGTGCACTTCCCGGTTTACATTAAACGAATGATGATTAGAATACAAGGCTTGCAATGATAACCTCTACACCTTTACTTCTGGGAGACAAAAATCAGGTGTAGCTGCATAAATTCCTATAATATAGATAATAATTATAGCATATTGACAATCGTGGCAAGCTGGTTTTTCTATAATACTCTCCAGCAGTGGTTGCCATGCCTGGCATCCGTCTCACAATACCCCCAACCGCGCAACTTACTATACCCTGATAAACCCCCATCCATTCAGCACAGTTCAAGATAGCAAAAATACTCGATATCCTTTAGCAACTACCAGGTAGTTGTCCCAATACCATGGTAATTGGGACAATTAAGGCAAGAATAATTGACAATCGGTTAGCTGGGTTGTACAATATTCCGAATTAAACAACCACCATTTATCGCCAATTCATTTCGTACAGAATCCCAAAGGAGATACTTATGGAAGAGCCGGTGAAGAGCAAATTGGAGGGAGAAGTATTTTACCCATCTGCCGAAATTGTCAATGGGGCTTTAATTAAAGATTACGAAACACTCTATAAGCAGTCAATCCAAGACCCTCAAGGCTTTTGGGCAGAACGCGCATCAGAGCTAGAGTGGTTCAAGAAATGGGATAAAGTGCTGGATGACGGTAATCCACCATTCTTCAAGTGGTTTGTTGGTGGTGTGACTAACATCGTTCACAATGCAATTGACCGGCATTTGAAAACCTGGCGTAAGAATAAGCTGGCATTGATCTGGGAAGGCGAGCCCGGTGACTCGCGCACCTTCTCATACTTCGCCCTGAACCGCGAGATATGTAAGTTCTCTAATGTCCTGCGCTCGATGGGGGTTAAAAAGGGCGATGTCGTTACGATCTATATGCCGCGTATTCCTGAACAGGTGATTTCCATGCTGGCGTGTGCCAAGATTGGTGCGATCCATTCGGTTGTGTACGGGGGCTTCAGTGTGGAAGCACTGGCAGAGCGGATTGAAGATGCCGAAAGCCGGGTGTTGATTACCGCCGATGGTGGGTGGTTACGTGGTAAGGCTGTTGGGCTCAAGTCCATCGCAGATGAAGCCATAGCTCGCCAACCGACCATTGAGAGCTGCATCGTGGTCAAACGCACAGGTCAGGATGTCTATATGGAAGCTGGACGCGACTACTGGTACCATGATCTGATGTCTTTACCGATCTCAAATCCGCTGTGCTACACGGAGCGCATGGATGCTGAGGATCCGCTGTTCATTCTCTATACCTCAGGGACGACCGGTCGCCCAAAGGGAATTTTACATACCCATGGCGGGTACATGGTATATATTTATACAACGTTGAAGTACGTTTTTGACCTCAAGGATGAGGATCGCTTCTGGTGTGCGGCAGATCCCGGCTGGATTACCGGACATAGCTATATTGTGTATGCCCCTTTACTCAATGGTGCGACCCTGTTCATGTACGAGGGTGCGCCTACCCATCCCTACCCCAACCGCTGGTGGCAGATGGTGGAACGGTATGGCATTACCATCCTCTACACAGCTCCAACTGCCATCCGAGGCTTGATGCGTTACGGGAATGCCTGGGCAAGGCGGCACGATCTGAGCAGCCTGCGCTTGTTAGGCACGGTTGGCGAGCCGATCAATCCCGAAGCCTGGAAGTGGTACTACACCGTTATAGGAAGTGAACGCTGCCCGATCATGGACACGTGGTGGCAAACTGAAACTGGCGGATTTATGATATCTCCATTGCCGGTCGTACCGCTCAAGCCGGGATCAGCCACCCGTCCGCTCTTCGGTATCGAGGTGGATGTGGTCAATGAGCAAGGGCAACCTGTTCCAGCAGGTGAGGAGGGGTACCTGGTGGTTAAAAAACCCTGGCCGGGCATGCTGCGCACCATCTTTAAAGACCCTGAGCGCTACAAGAGCCTGTACTGGGGCAAATTTGGCGACATGTACCTGGCAGGCGACTCAGCCCGTAAGGACAAGGATGGCTACATTTGGGTGATTGGACGGATCGACGATGTGATCAAGGTCAGTGGTTATCGTCTTGGCACAGCGGAGGTGGAAAGTGCGCTCGTCAGTCATGCCGATGTGACTGAGGCGGCAGTTTTCGGGTTGCCCCATGACCTTAAAGGCAATGCTATTTATGCCTATGTGATCCTGCGTACTGGTGTCGAAAAGAGTGAGAAGCTGGTTGAAGAGCTGCGAAACCACGTGGCTCACGAGATGGGACCCATTGCCAAACCTGAACAGATCACTTTCGTCGATAGCTTACCCAAGACACGCAGTGGGAAGATTATGCGTCGGCTGCTCAAAGCCCGGGCTCAGGGATTACCAGAAGGCGATATCAGCACATTGGAAGATTAAACAAGAAGAAGCCAGCTTAACCTGATCCGCTCCCTGCTAGCTCGACCAGCGTTGAATGCCAGGCGGTTGAGCTCGACGTACTTGGGTGGTACCCGCCCGGTGATTACGTTCAGCCAAATTTCAGCCGGCAGCTCGCTGCCTGCCAGTCCTTCCCGTTCCATCAGCGCCGAGAGGGCACCCAGCAGGACTACATTGGCTGCCCTGACGTTCCCCAATCCCGAGGCAATGGCTTCACCATCCAGATAAATCACTTTCTGTGTCACCTGGGAGATCTTTTGACGCATGGTTTCATCATCGGGATAGACCTGGCCTCCGGAGGTGACGGTCACTGGCTCAATGGCTGCCAGGTTGACCAGCGCCAGAGCACCCGCTCTCAGCTGGTTCAGGTTCCGTAATGCTTCAACCTTCTCAAAGGCCAGCAGCACATCCACTTCTCCCCCACCTACCAGGGGAGAGTACACCGTCTGGCCCCAACGCACGAAGCTGGTCACGCTCCCACCACGCTGCGACATGCCATGCACTTCGGCTTGCTTGGCCTGGTAACCGACTGCCAGCCCCACGTTTACCAGCACATCACTGGCCAGGATAGTCCCTTGCCCGCCGACACCCGCTAACAGAAAATTGATCGTTTCTCTCATGCTAAACCTCACTCACCTCAACCGCTCTGAAAGTGATCGCCTTGCGCGGGCAGATTTGGGCACACACCTCACAGCCGGTGCAGAGTTCCGCATCGATCAATGCTTTGGGGCGCTGCAGCCGGGCATCCAGCTCATCGCTCTTCAGGATTGCCGGGCAGCCAATGCGGAAGCACAGCGCACAACCATTGCACTGCTCCGCCAACACTTCCAGGGGCACCCAGCGCTTGCGTGCCTCGGGTAAGAGCACACACGGCTCACGGGTGATGAGCACAGCGGGTTCGTCGAGCTTCAGATACTCCTTCAAGGTAGCTTCGATTTGTGCCATGTCGTAGGCCGGTACAGTTTTCACCTGCCGGATGCCCAGAGCGCGCACCAGCGGCTCGAGCTCGATCACCGTGGTTTCCACACCCTGCAAAGTACGACCCGTGCCGGGGTTCTCCTGGTGACCCGTCATGCCGGTTACGCGGTTGTCCATGATGATCGTGATCACTCGGCTGCGGTTGTACACCGTGTTGATCAGTGCCGGGATGCCGGTGTGGAAGAAGGTTGAATCTCCAATCACGGCGACGTGTCGCTCGGGGCTGCCGGCTTTGACTGCCCCATGCGCCACAGCAATGCCTGCCCCCATGCATCCGCAGGAATGAATGGCGCTGAGTGGTGGAATGAGCCCCAGGGTGTAGCAGCCGATATCACCATTCACCGGTACTTTGAGTTTGTTCAACACATAGAACGCCCCGCGGTGCGGGCAACCCGGGCAAAGCACGGGCGGGCGGGCAGGTAGGGATCCAACATCAACGGCTGGGAGTGGAATATGAGCTGATTTGGGCAGCAGACCAGCTTTAATGGCTGATTCACGCACCACACGCGGGTCAAGCTCTCCCATCAGTGGGAAGATCCTTTTCCCATCGACGGGGATGCCCATCAGCCTGACGGCTTCTTCGATGAATGGGTCCAGCTCTTCGATGACAATCAGCCTCTCGACTGAACTCGCAAATTGCCTGATCAACCGCTCGGGGAGCGGCCAGGTCATACCCAGTCGTAAGATGGATGCATTCGGGAAGACTTCCCTGGCATATTGGTAGGCTACCCCGGCGGTGATGATCCCAAGTGATTTATCTCCTGTCTCGATCCGGTTGAACGGGAAACTCTCGGCGAACTCAGCCACATCCAGGATGCGCTGTTCGATGATCGGATGGCGCTTGACTGCGTTCCCAGGCACCATCACATATTTCGCCGGGTTGCGCGGGAAGGGTTTGGGTTCTCCCGGCACCTCGTCGATGCGTTCGCCGAGCTCCACTGCGCTGGTGGAGTGACAGATGCGCGTGGTCAGGCGCAGCAATACGGGGGTATCAAAGCGCTCGCTCAGCCCAAAGGCTGCAATGGTCATATCCTTCGCTTCCTGGCTATCACTGGGCTCCAGGCAAGGGATGCGGGCAAATTTGGCGTAGGTGCGGTTATCCTGCTCGTTCTGGCTGGAATGCATGGCGGGGTCATCCGCGGATACGATCACCAAACCAGCTTCCATGCCGGTCATTGAGGCATACATAAAAGAATCCGCCGCCACGTTAAGCCCCACATGCTTCATGGCAGCCATCGCACGCTTGCCGGCATATGCAGCCCCAATAGCCACGTCCACAGCCACCTTTTCGTTGGGTGCCCATTCGGCATATGTGTTGGGGTAATGTGCCAGGTCTTCCAAGATTTCAGTGCTGGGGGTGCCCGGATAGGCAGATGCAACGACAACACCAGCTTCCCATGCGCCGCGTGCCACCGCTTCATCACCCGAGAGCATTTTGATCATGTGTCCTCCACGAGTAAGTTGGTTTCTAAAATGTTTAGGTTGTTATTTTACCCCGGAAGTTGAGATATGAGTTGAGGTGGCAATTTTAGCCTTGTGTTACAAAGCAATGCAGGGTGGTGATTGAAAGAACAAATAGAAAAACCAAAAGGGGTGGGTGAATGAAAAAGCCTCCGAGGTTGCGCTTCGGAAGCAGATTTCGGCAGAGATGGAAATGATCTTTGCTATTTTCCAAAGTTGGTCGACAGATAATTAACCACCACTGTTTCCTCTTCCGGAGTGAGCTTTGCTCCTCTGCTGACCATCATTCCTACTATGGTTTGCCAATCTGCGGCTGAATACTTCGTCCTCTCGATCCTTGCGACCGGGTGGCATACAGAGCAGCGTTCTTGGACCAGTGAAGCGCCATCCAAATTGGTCGTAGCAGCAGGAGTGACGGTGGACGCTGCTGAGGAGCAGGCACTGGCGACAAACATCACGAATAGCATTGATAAAAACAGTACAAACCCTCGGATTTTCATAATGCCTCCTTAATTGACTCGATTGACTATATCACATTTCAGTATGGGAATGAACAGCGTTATGATTAATGAGCAGTTAGTTATTGATAACACGAATTAATATTAAACGAACTGTTGGAATCCATTTAATGAGTTGTGCTATACTCATTACAAGTTAGATAAGCCCGGCATCACCAACCAATTAAATAGCATCCGCGGAGGCCGCGCAAACAACATGCTTTCTGTACAAACGGTTTACCAAGGTTACTGATATGACCGAAATCCTCTTGCATACCAAACTTGGCGTTCCATCCATACGCAATGCAGCCGTTGCCCGGTCTCGCTTGTTGAAACAGGTAAATGGTGGGTTGGTGCAGGGGAGTGAATTCCTGCGCAAACTGACCCTTGTATCTGCACCGGCAGGGTATGGGAAGACTACCCTGATCGCTGAATGGCTGCATGGGTTGGATTTGCCTGCTGCATGGTTATCACTGGATGAGTCAGATAACGATCCCAATCGTTTTATGGCTTACCTAATCGCTGCGCTTCAATCCATCCAACCGGGATTTGGGGGATCCATCCAGGCAATGATCCAAACACCACAATCTCCACCGGCTGAGATTCTCCTGACCATCATGCTCAATGAGCTTGCGTCTCTTCCAGCATTGACGGTTTTGGTTCTGGATGACTACCATGTGATCAACAACCTTGCCATCCACAAACAAATCTCCTTCCTTTTGGAACATCTGCCACCCCGAAACCACCTGGTCTTGATCACCCGAGAAGATCCCCTGATCACCGTTTCCCGATTACGGGCTGGTAATCAGCTGCTTGAAATCCGGCAGGATGACCTGAGGTTCACCCTGGAGGAAATATCGAATTTTATGCGACTTGCGATGCAGCTGGACCTGTCGGATGACGATATGATCGCCCTGGAGCGCCGGACCGAAGGCTGGATCGCAGGCCTGCAGCTGGCAGCCCTTTCATTGCATGGGCTGAGGGATAAAAACAGCTTCATTCAGGCATTCACCGGCAGCAACCGGTATATTTTAGAGTACCTGATTGAGGAAGTGTTCGATCGGCAATCGGCTGAAGTGCAGAGCTTTTTATTGAAAACTGCAATCCTGGATCGTTTATCCGGCTCCCTGTGTGATGCCGTGGCAGAAAGAACCGGAAGCCGTGTATTGCTCGAGAGGTTGGAGCAATCGAACATGTTCATTGTGCCTCTGGATCAGTCCAGAACCTGGTATCGCTATCATCATTTGTTTTCTGAGCTGCTCCAGCACCAGCAACATCTGGCTGGACTCTCCCCAGATGTCTCCGTGCTTCACCAGCGTGCCAGCCGGTGGTTTAAGGCGGAGGGATACATCGACGAGGCGATTGGGCATTCATTAGCAGCCCGCGATTGGGGGATGGCAGCCCAGCTCATTGGTCAGGAGAGCGATAGGATGTTCAAACAGGGTGAAGTTGTCACCCTCATTGGCTGGCTGGAGAAACTGCCCAAGGAGCTCATCCTATCCCAACCTGCTCTATGCATGACTTACGCCTGGGCTTTGCTGTTAACTGGAAAATATGACCTGGCTGAACCCGTATTGGATCAGGCGCAAAAACTTGCCCAACCTGGCTCAGTCTTCCTCGGGCAGGTGGCAACAGCCCAGGCATACCTGGCGAGATCGGTGGGGAATAACCCGCGCGTGATTGAAACATCCCAGCTGGCATTATCCCTTCTGCCAGAGGCGGATTACAATTCCCGCAGTACCTTGTTAATGAACCTCGGTCTGGTCCACTGGCACGAGGGACGTCTGGAGCAAGCCGAGCACACATTATTGGAGGCGCAAAGTAACGCCCAACAATGCAACAACCTGTACATTCAATTGACGTCTGAGCTCTTCATTGCCCGAACGTTGGCTTCACGCGGGGCTATCCGTGAAGCAGCCGGGAGATATCCAGGGATTATCCAAAAAGGAACCCAGGTACCGGTGACTGCCCTGGCATATTTTGATTTGGGTTCGCTATATTATGAATGGGATGAGCTGGAGCAAGCCGAATTCAACCTGCAGAAAGGTTTGGAATTATGCCAGCGAACTCGAAACGTGGAATTTCAGACCGCCGGATTAATTTTGCAGACTCATCTGGCACTTGCTCGGCAGGACTGGGATGCGGCTTCCAATACCATCGACCAGGCGTGTTCGCTAGCTAGTGACTTTTCTCTGCAGATCCGCAGGCGTTGTGCAGCTTGCCAGGCCCAGGTTGCACTGGCTATAGGGGATGTGAAATCTGCCACCCGCTGGCTGGAGCAAGCCTCGGAGAATGTAGATTCTCATCCGTTCTATCGTTTTTTAGGCCTTAACCGACCACGGCTACTTATCGCTCAAGGGATGCATGAGCTGGCAGCCGAACAGCTAAGGATTAGTTATGAAACCGCCTCGCAGGCTGGTTGGGGTTATGGTCTGATTGCTGTGCGTATCTTGCAAGCCTTTTCTGCCCCGAAAGGCGAATCTGCGCTTGAATTTCTTACCGATGCACTGCACCGTGCGCAACCAGGAGGATATCTGCGCACATTTGTGGATGCCGGCATGGGTCTCGTCCCGCTTCTCATGGATGCAGCCCAGCGAGGCGTCACGCCAGAATATTCGGGACGGATACTTGCTGCCCTGGGGAAAAAAATTATGCTCCCCGCTAAGGAACATACGAGATTAGTCGAGCCGTTAAGTGAGCGTGAGCTCGAGGTGCTCAGGCTGGTGACCGTGGGATTATCGAACCGCGAAATCGCCGGGAAATTGTTCATCAGCCCTGGTACCGCAAAAACCCATATCCATAACCTGTGTGGGAAGCTGGGCGTTCGTAACCGCACAGAGGCCGCTACGCGTGCCAAAGAACTGGGTTTAGTCTAAGTATGCTCGTGGCAGGGTCACCAAGCATAAAGTAATCTGAACAAATTTCATCATAAACCCTCAAATCAACCCTCTAAATACACCATTTGGTAGATGATTTTCATATTCTAATCTGGTAAAGTAAAACCAATCTAAATATTTTTATTAAACAAGAGGAGATTGATAATGAATAAGACGCAAATCGTTTGGGGAGTAATTTGCCTGGTTGTGGCTGCAGCCCTTGCGGTCCTGAACCTTATCCTGCCCCCCGAGAGTTTTATGTTCCAAATCGGTGAGAGAAATATGCCCTGGGTCCCGCCAGTCGTGATTGGCATCGTTGGAATTGTCCTGTTGGCAACCGCCAGAAAGAGTGATGAGCAAACTACACCAGTTGAACAGGATAAACCCGGACAGGATCCTGAAAAAACTGCCCTCAACAAACGTCTCGAATCTGTCGCCTGGGGACTGTTCCTGATCATGCTGGGTGGTTTTGCCCTGGTGCCGGATGATACCATCCCGAGTGGGGTTTGGTCCATCGGTATCGGCGTCATTATGCTCGGCTTGAATGCTGCCCGCTACTTCTTCAAGATCAGGATGAGCGGTTTCACCACTGTTTTAGGTTTCCTCTCACTTTTGGGTGGGTTCGCTGAGCTGTTCATGAAGACCTCACTGGATGGAGCGCTTCTGCTTATCATCCTGGGTGCGTATCTGATCCTCAAGCCATGGTTCGAAAAAAGAAAGTTGTTTGGCAAGGCAGAAGAAGCCTGAACTCTCATTGCATATCGTTACGCCTCGAGGGCATGCGGATTATTGCGGCCCTCGAAGCAGGAGATCAAGGTTGGATAAATGGATTGAAGGAATGATTTTTCTACAGGCAACCGCAATTCAAACTGGTTGCTTCAGGAACTAACCCCAAAGAGAGGAAGAGAATTTATGCCAGCGATATTGGAAGTCGAAAATCTTGTCAAGAAATATGGTGACTTTGAGGCCGTCAAAGGGATCAGCTTTTTCCGTCGAGCAGGGGGAAGTATTTGGGCTGTTAGGTCCGAATGGTGCAGGAAAAACCCAAACCATTTCCATGCTCACCGGCGTCATCCCACCCACAGCCGGTACAGCGCGCATCGGTGGTTATGATCTCCACAAAGAGCCGGACCAGGTTAAGAAGATCAATGGTCTGGTACCGCAAGACCTGGCGCTTTACCCCACCCTCAGCGCACGCGCCAATTTGAATTTCTTTGGACGTATCTATGGCTTACATGGTCACGAGCTTAAGGAACGCGTCGAAGATGTGTTGCGTATTGTCGCTCTCACCGAGCGCGCCGACCAGGTGGTGGACAAATTCTCGGGTGGGATGAAGCGCAGGGTAAATATCGCCGCCGGCCTGGTGCACCAGCCACGATTGCTCTTCCTGGATGAGCCAACCGTCGGTGTAGACCCACAGAGCCGCAACCATATCTTCGAGAGCGTGCAGCGTCTCAACCGTGAGCGTGGTATGAGTGTCGTTTATACCAGCCATTATATGGAAGAAGTGGAGACCCTGTGTAACCGGGCAGCCATCATCGATGAAGGTCGCATCATCGCCTATGGACACGATCAAGAACCTGATTGCCTTGTTGGGCGGTGGGGTAGTTTACGTAGGTGTTAACCAGGTGGATGAGACCAACCTTAAAGAGCTCTCAACCCTCCCAGCGGTCAAGGAAGCTGCCCTGGTGCCCCAACCTCCTGCCCCGCCGGCACCTGATGGTAAAGAATCCACGGTGGAAGCAAAACCAGTAACAATTAACCCGGTGGTCAAGATTGTAGCCAAGAACAATCAGCAAGCCGTGGTGAATGTGCTTGGCTACCTTAACCAACATGATATCGTCATCACCTCACTGGAGATCATGCAGCCCAACCTGGAGAGTGTCTTCCTGCATCTCACCGGGAAGAAACTGAGGGAGTAAGCTGAGATGAAAACGATAAGTATTGCGCTCAAAGATCTTCAGATCTTGTTCAAAGACCGTGGCACGCTATTCCAGTTATTCATCCTTCCCCTGTTGTTCATCATGGTTTTTAGCGGTGCCCTGGGAGCTATCGGCAACGTCGAAGCGGTTAGTTTACCCAATCTTGCGATCGTTGATCTGGATGGAGGCACAGCTGCACAATCCCTGATAAGTAAGATTGCAGCGGATGGAAGTCTGACCGTTCAATCTTTATCCGTTAGCGATGCTCAAACACAGCTGGATGAAAATAATGCGCTTGGTATTCTGACCATCCCTTCCGGGTTCACAAGCGGTGTCCAACAAAGCACCCCGGTCACTTTGGTCTTATCGACCGGAACGAGCTCTGATCCCCAGCAGGTGGAGGCAGCCCGGCTGGTCCTTGAAAGTATCGCCGCAGATATGACCCTGGAAAGCCAGATCATCGCCAGCTTAAAGCAGATGGGTGACATGCAAGCCAGTGCTCCACCAGAAAACCGGGTCTTTAATACTGAGCGAATCCTGGCACAGGCACACAGCCAGTTCGAGCAAGCTCAAGCCCGACCATTGATCAATATCGTCCAATCTGTCCCGCAGCAGGAGGCAGGGAAGGAAAGCACGCCCGACCTCAGCCAGTCGGCTGTCCCGGGTTTTACAGTCCTGTTTGTTTTCCTGGCTGCCCAGACCACAGCACGCTCCATTTATGAAGAGAAAAAGATCGGCTCATTCCGCCGTTTGGTGGCCGCCCCGATAAGCAAGGTTGAGCTTCTGATTGGCAAAATCCTGCCCAATTTCATCACTGGTCTGGTCCAAATTGCGGTTATTTTTGCTTTTGGCAGCCTGGGGATGCGCTTGCTTGGATTGACCCCATTGCCCATTGAGAAAGCCCCGCTAGGCACGCTCCTGATTGCTGTGGTGCTCGCGCTTTGCTCCAGTGCATTCGGCATTGCCATCGCCGCCATCGCCCACACCGAAAATCAAATCAGTGGGTTGAGCACCCTTTTGTTATGGGGCATGGGTCTTTTAGGCGGAAGCCTCATTCCTCTGTTTGTATTGGAGCGTTTTCTTGGTTCTATCCCGATGATCGTGCCTCATTACTGGGCGAACAGGGCACTGGATGACCTGCTGATCCGCGGCCTGGGTATGGCTGACGTAGCCCTCGATGTAGGCGTGCTGCTCGGTTTTAGCCTGCTCTTTTTTGCTATCGGGCTGTGGCGCTTCGATTTTGAACGCTAGTGGATACAGGAGCATGAATATGAAATCAATCTTCTTCACACTATCCGTTGCCTGGAAAGAAATCCAGGTCATCTCTAAAGAACGCGCCTGGCTGGTGATCCTGTTCCTGCTGCCGCTGATGATCGGTGGTTTTATGGGTGGTGCTAACCTGGTGATGTCCCGCTCTGAAGGTGATGTTATTCTATTGGAGGTAGGTTTGGTGAACCAGGATCCCGGCACCTTTGGGATGGAAATGGCCAAGGTGATCCACTCCATTGAGCAGCTGCAGGTCAGCGACTTCAGCGATGTTTCTGCGGCTGAGCAACAGGTGGCAAAAGGCAAGGCAACCGCAGCTATTATCATCCCCGCTGATTTCAGCCAAAAAATTGATGGTTATACTCCCTCCATGATTGAAGTGATTGTGGATCCGGCAGAACCTGACGCAGCCAGTATCGTTACTGGGATCGTGAAGCAGGTGGCAAGTGAGTTCGCCATATGGGGCGAGGTTCAATATGGCGTGCGTACCATCCTGAATGAAGCGGGTGTTTTAGCAGCTGCCAGCCCCCAGGAGCTAGTTGCCATTGAAGCCCAAAACCAGGGCGTGGTGATGACACGCATCAATGAAATGCGCACCAACCCTGTAATTGCCGTTTCTGTTGAAGATCCTGCGGGAGTCGAAATAGGTCCCACGATGGGAACTTTCTTTGCCTACATGTTTCCAGGACTCACGGTGATGTTCATTTTTTTCATCGTTGGCATGTCTGGTGGCACTTTATTAGCTGAGCGCGAGGCAGGCACTTTACGCCGCTTGCTGACAGCGCCCATACCACGTGGGGCAATCCTGGCCGGGAAAATTCTGGCGTATATGCTCCTGGCATGTATGCAAGTGGTGGTGGTATTTACCGTTGCTGGGCTGGTTTTCGGTACCCCATTGGGAAAATCCCCCTTCGGCTTGGTTGTGCTGACCCTGGTGGTGGCGTTCAATGCAGCTGCTTTAGGTATGCTGGTAGCTGCCCTGGCAAAAACTGCCAAACAGGCGGATGGCATTGGTGTGATCATGGCATTTGTCCTGGCAGGATTAGGAGGGGCGCTTGCCATGAGCCCCACACCTTTATTCCGAGCAGGTGGCTTTTTCGGCATGATCTCCAGGCTCACCCCACAGAATCACGCCGTGGAAGGTTATTACATGTTCATGGCGGAAAACGCATCCTTTATCCAAGTTTTACCGCAGATGGGTATCTTATTGGGTATGGGCATCGTATTCTTCCTGATTGCTCTATGGAAGTTCAAGTTTGATAAGGTATAACCCTGGAGTACAGAATTAACGGAGCCAGATATGCAGATAGTGACCATCAGGATTAAGGGTGTGATCGATGAAAGCTGGTCGGAATGTTTCGAGGGATTTAAACTCAGCCACCCGAGACCCGATGAGACCGTCATCACCGGCCTGGTGGATGATCAAGCTGCTTTTTACGGGCTGATCGGCAAGCTACGGGACCTGGGACTTCAGCTTTTGGCAGTCAATTCAATCGATGAGCCGGATGAAACAAAGCTGGAGGCAGGATGATGGATAATAAATATGAACAGGGCTTCCGATAAATAACTAGCTATCGAAACTCACTGATCACCCCACCATGCATCATATCGTGGGGTGATTTGCTTAAATTCATCCCCACCGATCGTTTCTCCAAAACTTTGGTCGCAGACCAAGGTAGCCTCCGAAGAGAGCAAATCCTGTCAGAATGGCCACAAGCTCGACGGATATAAATATCCCCGCCATTAAAAGCCCGATACCCAAGGAGGGCGGTAGTCCTTCCTGAAATCCGGCTAACCAGACCATCATACCAACCAGCAAACCCACCCCGCAAACGAATCGCCAGGGATGTTGGCGTGGATCAATCCAGGGAGTGCGTTTAAAGAGCCTGTCACTGTTGAAGCTTTTAATCCAACCAACCAGCCTGGATGGGAATACAACGCTCGCTTTCAACACTGGCACTCGCACCAGGCTCCACAGGTCATCGATGGCATCCGCAGGGGTGAGATCGGTGGGTGATGGTACAGTCGGAACACCTCTAAAGGCAATCCATAAAGCAAAACCACAGACGAATGTGAGCAAGAACATGCCAGACAATTCGATCCGCAGGATATACCCCCAAACGGAGGCGGGCATGGGTTGAAGGATCTCTGCCAATGTGTCAGCACATAAAGTGGTGAAAATAGTGGCTAGAGCCAGTATGTTCCCATGCAGGATTAAACGCGCCTTGCCCGCCTGGGTTGGGTCATCTCGCCAACGTAAAACCCGGGAATAGGTCAGGAGGCCGGTGAACAGGGCCAGCTGAATGGCGATCGACCCAACCGCATCATAGGGATCAACCGCGAAGGGGTTGGCGTCAACGAAAGGGGTGCGTTTATTGATCTGGAAGAAAAGATAGAAGACAATCGTAGTTACAAGGATCAGTGCTGTAAAGTGGTGCAAACGTTTAATGATTTGGTGATTCATGGTTGTGTAGTATAGTCCTTCGAAGGTGGATTGCCAATCCATGTTTCTCTCTTGTTATTCTGGTTTTCCATCCTCGACTATAATTTATAGGTGATGGTTTTCACCTTGGTAATACAGGAGTGCCAATAAAATGCATGAGATTTTTTACCCCACCAGCGTGGCTGTGATCGGTGTTTCGGAGAAGCCGGACAATCTGGGCCGCAACATCATCGCCAACCTGATCGAGTTTGGCTTCAAGGGTGTCGTCTACCCCGTGGGACCTTCCGGTGGTTTTGTCCAGACCCATTGCATCTATCGCTCCATCGCGGATATCCCCGATCAAATCGACCTGGCGGTGATCCTAACGCCTGCCCGAACGGTTGCGGGAGTGCTGGAGGAATGCGGGAAAAAAGGGGTGCATTGGGCGATTATCGAAACAGCTGGCTTTCGCGAATATGGTGAGGAAGGTCTTCAACTGGAGCAACACATCGTCCAGGTGGCGCACCAGTATGGCATCCGCTTCCTGGGTCCGAATTGTGTCGGTGTGGTGAGCATCGATAACGGTTTCAGCGTCCCCTTTTTGCGGGCGAATAAACCTGCCAGGCCGGGTGAGGTCACGCTCATCTCCCAGAGCGGCGGGGTGGGTTTTTCAGTGCTCAACCTGATGGGCAACGAGGGCATCGGGATGAACAAATTCGTCTCCGTGGGAAACATGCTCGATATCACTGCGGAAGACGTTTTGGAATACATGCTTGATGACGAGGGAACCAAGGTAATCTTCCTTTACCTGGAAAGCCTGCGCGATGGGCGCCGGCTGATGGAAATCGCCTGCCGCTCCACCAAACCCATCCTGGTGTTCAAATCCAACATAGGCAAACTTGGAAAGGGGATTGCTGCTTCACACACCGCAGCCTTATCCAGCGATGACAAGGTCGCTGAAGCAGCCTTCAAGCAGGCGGATATCGTCCGCGTGCATGATGCCACCAGCTTGCTGTATAACCTGAAGGCACTCTGCCTGCCTCCGATGAAGGGAAAAAATCTGGCCATCGTCTCTCGTTCGGGTGGTCATGCAGTGGTGGCAGCCGATTCCAGCGAGCTTTCGGGATTTGAGCTGGCTGAGCTTCCCCGGCCTTTCCTGGAGGAGATTGAGAAGCACTTCCGCGCCTCGGTGATCAAGTTGAACAACCCGCTTGACCTGGGTGATTTATTTGATTTGGAGGTTTACGGGCAAATCCTCGAACAAACCATGCAGCTCCCGAATGTGGATGGGGTCGTGTTTCTCCATACCGCTTCGGGACCTGAGATCCAACCCAGCCGCATACTCTTGGAACGAGTCATGGAATTGGTGAAGCGCTATGATAAACCTGTGGTTTATTATGTATCTACAACCGCCCAGGAGGTCAATTACCTGCGCCAAACCTATGGTTTCCCCATCTTTACTGCGGTGGTTGAAACCATCCGTGCATTAGAGATGAGTTACAACCATTACATCCGTCTGCAGGAAATCCGCAGTGCCGAACAAGCTCCGATCTTTGAAGTAAATCATGAGGCTGTGCGCAATCTAATTGACCATGCGCAATCGGAGAAGCGTGACCTGTTACTTTCCGAATCCATGCAGGTTTTGGGGCATTATGGCATCCCGACTGCGGTGGGTGTGCGTGCTGAAACTGTGGATGAAGCCCGCCTCGCAGCCGAGCAGATGGGCTATCCGGTGGCGATCAAAGTGATCTCCGAGCAGATTTCCCACAAATCGGATGTGGGTGGCGTGCAGCTCAACCTGCGCAATGGTCCGGCAGTGGAGGAGGCGTTTGAGGATATGCTGCGCCGTATCCACCAATCTTACCCGGATGTCAAGATCGATGGCGTGCTGGTGCAGCCGATGGTCACTGGAGGTCAGGAGCTTATCCTTGGTGGCCGGCAGGATCCCAACTTCGGTCCGGTAGTGTTAATCGGACTGGGTGGTATTTTCGTGGAGGTTTTTGAAGAGGCGGCGCTGCGGGTTGCACCAATCTCCCCCAAGGAGGCTATGCAGATGATTGATGAGCTGCGCGGTGCCCCCATCCTCAAAGGTGCGCGCGGGCACAAGCCTTCCGATATCGCGGCAGTGAGCGACGCCCTTCTGCGCCTTTCACAGCTATTGATCGACTTCCCGGAGATACGCGAGCTCGACATCAATCCTTTGCGTGTATTCCAGGAAAATAACGGCTGCCGGGCTTTGGATGCACGTATCATTGATACATTAAGAGGCAATCCTACATTTCATCTTACAGTGGGAGATGACGACAGCCGATGGGTTCCGCATGTACTGGCTTGCAGTGGAGCACCGCTATCATCACAACCCGTGTCATTCTGGGGAAGTTTGTTTAATGACTCATAATGCTAGCCACAGAACCTGCTGCCGGACAGGGGAAATATCGAGGCATGACTTTGTAATAACCGCTTCAGACGTATTTATAGTTCTCGTAGCAAAAGGTGATACTATGAAGTTACATTTCCCGTTTATGAATAAAAACATCACAAGCCGTTACTACGAAACCGATTAGCGCTGGGTTAATGGCAGGAATACCTCATAGAGTTGAACTTTGATGCTGAACACCTGGGTGGATACCCCGCCTTCCGGGTCGGCCGCTGTGACGGTCACGATGTAATCTCCGGATGTGGGGTACAAGTGGCTGAGTTGGAATTCGTACACGCCTGCAGCCAGGTCCTGGGTTTCGGTGACGCCGGGTGCCCACTCGATGGTGAGGGTATGAGTATCGAGCCAACCTGGATCGGTGAGTACGCCGGTAATTGTGATCACCTGACCGGGTCTGACGGTCCGATCTGGAAGGCTTTCCAGGCTGGGTGGGATGTTGGCGGTGAATACCTGCAGGGAGTCATGCCCTGCACTCCCGTAAGTGTCAGTAACGGTCAGGGTGACGGTGAAGTTTCCATTGTCCCCAAAGGAGTGTGTCGGGGTCAAAACACCAGTGGTTGTTACACCATCCCCGAAATCCCACAAAATGATTTCACCGGCTTGAGGCGAAGCAAGCAGCCCTGGGTCCACGAAACTCCCCATGAAGTGGACCGATTGTCCTTCATTAGCTACCTGATCAGGACCAGCATCCACGACATTGAGTTGAACTTTGATGCTGAACACCTGGCTGGACCTCCCGCCATCTGGGTCGGCTGCCGTGATGGTCACGATGTAATCTCCGGGGGTGGTGTATACGTGGCTGAGTTGGAATTCGTACACGCCTGCAGCCAGGTCCTGGGTTTCGGTGACGCCAGGTGCCCACTCGATGGTGAGGGTATGAGTATCGAGCCAACCTGGATCGGTGAGTATACCGGTAATTGTGATCACCTGACCGGGTCTGACGGTCCGATCTGGTAAGGCTTCCAGGCTGGGTGGGAGTTGGTGGTGGATACCTGCAGGGAGTCATGCCCTGCACCCCCGTAAGTGTCAGTAACGGTCAGGGTGACGGTGAAGTTTCCATTGTTCCCAAAGGAGTGTGTCGGGGTCAAAACGCCTGAGGTCGTAACACCATCCCCGAAATCCCACAAAATAGATTCGCCTGCTTGAGGCGAAGCAAGCAGCCCTGGGTCCACGAAATTCCCCGCGAAGTGGACTAATTGTCCTTCATTAGCTTCCTGATCAGGACCTGCATCCACGATTGGGTCCAGATTGACTTCATTGACGGTCACATGGATAATTTCAAAGTCACTCTTGGGTGAAATTCCGTTATCTGTGACGATCACCTTCACAGAATAGATGCCCGGACCCTGAGATTCAGCAGGCATCCAGGTAAAAACACCGGTGAGCGGGTCGATGCTGGCACCTGATGGGGCACCTGGTCCGAGCGAAAATGTGAGAGACTGACCCGGTAGATCGGGATCGGTGGCAGTAGCGGTAAAGACTAATGTGGTGAGCTCATCCACAGTCTTGTTTCCAATGGGATCAAGTACCGGAGAGTGGTTGCTGGAGTTGATGACTACGGTGGCGGTGCCGGTGCCATTTCGATTATCGAACACGGTCAAGGTTGCTGTAAAGGGGTCGGTCGTATAGACGGTGGCGTAAGCAATGTTACCCCAGTATTCCCCACCATCGCTGAAAGTCCAGTGGAAATTACCCAACCAACCATCGAGATCATAGGAACCTGTGGCATCAAAGACCACATTGAACGGTGGAATGCCCTCGATGGGATCAGCAGAGGCGTTAGCCACGGGGAGCTGGTTAGGGTTGAGAGCTTTGACAAACACCGTGGTCGTCGTCTGTGCGCCCAGGTCATCAGTGACGGTCAGAGTTACCACAAAGGGGCCTCCGCTTGTGTAGGTGTGGCTGGGATTGGCATCGCTTGAGCCGGTTCCATCACCAAAATCCCATCCATAGGAGACTATACTGCCATCCATATCCATGGAGCCCGCAGAGCTGAATGTCACCAGCAGCGGGACATCACCGCTCACAGGGTTGGCTGAGGCCACTGCTACAGGCCAGGCATTGCCGCCTAAACCAAGCAGCTCATAACCAATACGATAGGATGCATAGGGTTGATCTCGCATGATAGAGGCCGCAATTAGTGAGGTTCCATTCGCTGCGGCGATATTCGGGTAGGCTTCCGCTCCGGTTGAGTTTGAGAAGATGAATCCTGTTGGATCGAGAATGGCCCCATCTGGGGCAATGCGCATGCCGAACAGGTCACTGCGGACGTCCATCGGATCCAGCTCCCACTCCGCCAGGCGGTTGCGTTGATCCTGGTAGACGACGATGAACTGGCTGCCATCCCAGGCGACCCGCGGGCGGTACTGGTTGCCTGACCACGGCGTAAGAGTGATCGGAGGCAGCAGCGAGCCATCGGATTGGACGATGCGTGCAGCCAGGTCCATCTCTACACCTGAGGAGATCTCTGCATTCTGTAACACCAGTGCTTCACTACCATTGGAGGCTAAGCTGGTACCGTAAGAGTATGAGCTGGTCGTATAAGAGCCATAAACAAAGAACTCCGGCGGGTGAACACCACTGGCATCTACAAAGGCTGCCATCGTGTCTGCGATGGGATTGTCATGTGTCGGGTGTGACTCCCAAACAACCAGCCAGCGCCCACCCAACACAGCTACCGATGGATTATAGGCGAAGGAATTCCCTAAAGTCAGTGCAGGGTTATCGAGCACCACGCCATCCAAGCCGCGTACACGGGCCGCCTTCGGGAAGACATATTCAGGGTTAATGCCAATCATCAAGCCAGTCACCAGGAAGACATCACCCAGGGCGGCGACATCCGTAGCGCCGAAGCCGGGCATCACGAAGAATGGTGACGCGTCCACAAGCGTTCCATCTTGCTGGATGCGTTGAGCGACAATGCCGCTGCTGTTATTCCATGAAACCATGTACAGGGAACCATTCCATGCCACGGTGGGAAACCCTGGTGCATAGGTGCTGTCAAACGTATCGAGCAGGATGGGTTCTGTCGTGAGCGGGTTGCCGGTGGCATCCATTGGCTGAGCCATAACCCGGTGGATTCCCGAGACATCACTATCAAAGGCGAGCATATATCCCGAGCTGCCCACAGCAATATCCGGATGCATTTGAGCAGGCGCGCCGGATGAGAGAGTCTGGATTGGCTCCGCCACGTTATCCGCAGAGATCGAGGCGGAAAAGACATCATACGAGTTCGCCAGGGAGATATTGAAGTATGACCAGACGAGCTGTACCCCACCCGACGGGCTGGGAGCTGTCGGCCCAGGGGTAAGGCCCGCCACCGCCACGCCGCCGGGATCCAACACCTGCCCATCCGGATTGACCCTTGCCACTGAAACGCCTTGATATTCCCAGGTCACCCTCCAATTCGTGCCATCCCATACCACATTTGTTATGTAATACGGTAAAGGCTCGTTGGCTTGCGAGATATTTACCCCATTACCGTCCAGCATAACCCCATCTGTGCTGATGCGCGAGCCTGTAACGGAAATTAGATAATTAGGTGGGTCCTGGGAGATCCATACTGCGTAGTACTGGCTGCCGTTGGAGGTCAGATCTGCCAGGTTCCAGCTGCTCAGCAGCAGGAAAGGTTCAGCATCCAGCAGATTGAGTTCCTGGTCGAAGCGGATTGCCATTGTGTCATAAAAATCTGCCCATGTCAGCAGGAAGACTCCGCCAGCATACGCCAGGCGCAAGTTGGGGCGCGAGTACCACAAGGCAGGAACCAGGGTATAAATGGGGGGGTCGAGTACCACACCCTCTGGTGAGATACGCATCGCCATCAGATCGGTACTCGCTGAAGTGCCTTCGAAAGCAACCACCCAGTTGTTGCCATCTGAAGCCACCGACCACATGCCTCCAGATGGAGTCAGGCTGTAAAACTTGATGGGTTTGAGGTCCAACACGACACCCGCTGGAGACACTCGCACAGCCTGCAGGGTTTTCTGGGCGTAATAACCCGTGCCACCAATATCGTAGCTCTCATATACCACCAGCCAATCGGTACCATTCCATACCACCTTCGGATTCTCTTGAGATCCAGGCCCAGCATCAATTGGGAACGGGACCATCTCCAACGGGTTGCCGGTTGCGTCCAGACGCACACCGTAGATATCATTGGAAGTTTCAAATTCGAAGTATATGCCACCATTTGGATTCGAACGCTTGTCGGACCACACCACCAGGAAATTATCTCCCCCGCGAGCGATGGCTGGAGCAGACTGGTCACCAGCGGCTGCACCGATAGCATCATCGCCTGGGATAAAGTGAGAGGGTAATTGGGTGATGGCGCGTGCTGGAACCGACATGGAAAGCGTCAGGGAAAGAAACAGCACCAGAAAGGATACCTTGCGAAAGACAGACATGGAGTTCCTCATTAGGATAAATACTGAATTGGCAGCATGTAAATTAGTGCTGTTGATCTTTCTGTTTATTGGTAGTTGGAAAAAATGCTCTCCAATTATTACTTCTAGTTTGCTTAACCTTCTATATTTTATACGTAATCAGATAAAAATTGGATGTAATTTGATTAACAAAACATGAACGGGTCCGTAAAAACAAGGCTGGTGGGCTAAAAATATGGCCATCTTCTCTCGAAAGTCGATCATTCCTTGGTAGCGGTCGATGGTCACCGGAGGGCAGGAGCATATCCTTGGAGGCCGGCAGGATTCCAAATTCAGTCCGGTAGTGTTAATCGGACTGGGTGGTATTTTCGTGTGCGTGTATTCCAGGAGAAAAACGGCTGCCGGGCTTTGGATGCACGCATATTGATCCGTTCTACCGATAGCTATCCTCACATATAGGCTTGGGGTACAACAAAAAAAAGCACCCTTTTTCTGCAGGGTGCTTTCTGGGTAAATAACAGATTGAGGAGCACGCTTATCGAGATTTAGAGGACGATCCCAATGCCTGTAAAAATGAATTAACCACCAGCGCGGTGGATTGGGTGCGCTGAGTTGAGTCTCCCATCCCACTCGCTGTCATGAATGCCTGCACCAGAGCTTGCGCAGTGCTGCCGCCACTCTGTTTGGCTTGCATGAAGCTCATTCCAGCATTAATTAAATCTCCCAGATCCAGACCACTACCTGAGCTGGCACTGGTGTTGCTGCTCCCCCCACCCGTCAATCCGCCTAGCAGCGAGCCGAGCATATCACTGCCTGTTTCCGTAGAAGCCGAAGGTTTGGGCTGTGCCTCCCCTGTCGCCTGGCCTAGTAGGGCTTCCAACATGTCACCGCTGGATTGAGAGCTTGCTGCGGGTTGAGATTGAGCCCCTCCGGTCAGCTGACTCATAAGAGACCCCAACACGTCACCGCTGGTGGATGGTGAGGCCTGCCCTCCACCGATCAGGGTCTGAAGCAGGTCCAAAGCGCCTTTCGAATCCACTTGCTTACCCTTGAACTTTGTGGCTGCCTGTGTCAAACCCTTGGCATAGAGCTGCCCTGAGCCGCTGGTGCTGGTCTTGGACAGATTTTTCGCTGCATACGACAGAGCAGTGCGGGCTGATTTTCCTTGCTTCGCCTGCAGCGAATTCGTGATGGTTTGGAAGGTCTGCACCATGTTGGTTCCATGGTCATGGTTATAGTCGTCTACCTGGTCAAGCTCTTGCTGGTTCTGTGCCAGGGTCTGCGTGACTGATTGAAAGATGTTAACCAGATCTACACGATTTTGTGCCATACGCAATCCGCCTTTCCAATAATGGATATACAGTATGATCATTATACTACTGACAGATTTGTCCAAACCACATTCCAAATTTGCCAGCAACAGCCACCGGATCCCGTTTGGTATGCTGCATGCAGAATCTCTGGTAGGCAAGAACGCGAGCAACATGGATTTACGAGTTCAACTGCTTGCTTGAGCCTTATCTGGTGACAACCCTGGGTTACTCCTGGGATACTGTTCATGAAAAAGCCAGCCGGCTTGACCATGTGATCAGCGAGGAGTTGGAGATGCGTATTGCAGCGGTCATGGGTGACCCACAGCGCGATCCGCATGGTGAGTCTATCCCAAACGCTGAGCTGGAGATGCCAATCGATAGCTCTCGGCCGTTTTCGACGTTAAAACTTCACCAGAGAGCTACGATTAGTCTGGTGTGTACGGATGAGCCAGTACTGTTGCAGTATTTTGAGAGTATCGGCATCACAATTGGTGTAGAAGTGGAAGTGTTGCGCTCCTCGCCTTTCGACCAGAGCTTAGTGCTCCAAGTGCCTGGTCATGAGCCATAGACGCTTGGATCGGTCATTACTCGCCAGGTTTACGCCGATATGTAATGATCTACGCCCGACCGGGGAGTTGTTTGCCATCCCTGTCGACCCGGTTTGGCAGGTTAAATCATCCACGCAGGGATATTTTTAGGGCTGCTTGTAACGATCGTTGAGCAATCTTTGTAAGAAGGAAGCATTCGCGGGTGCGTAGCCTCCGAAATCATTATTAAAGAAAATATACACCCGCTTCGCTCCCCGCTTTACCAGATCGCGCCCAAGCTCGGCAATTTCCCTCAGCTCATCGTCTGAATAATTGTACGCATACCACTCTTTCCGCCCATGCAGACGGAGGTAAGCCCGGTCGGAGGTGAGGCTGTCGGTGATCTTTTGCTCGGGTGAATCAATATTGCAAATCGTCACCCCAGCTGTGCGTAGCAGGCTCAATCGTATCTTGGTTAAACCATATCTGGTGGCGAAATTCGACTACCACCCTGCTCGGATCAGGAAATGCCAGTAAGGCTTTTTGCAATCGCTCCAGGTCATAAGGAGTGTTGGGAGCCACCTGCAACAAGATCATTTCGAATTTTTCCTGAAGCAAGGTGCAGGAACGGTAAAAAGCACTGGCATCCGCTTCGACATCGATTAAGAACTTGCGATGGGTGATCAATTTAGGGGCTTTGAGAACAAAGCCAAAGCCTTGTGGAGCACGTTCCCCCCAATTTTGATATGTCTGGTCCTTGAAGGTGTGGTAGAAAGTGGCGTTGACCTCGACGGCTGAAAATTGGCGGGCGTAAAAATCAAACCAGCTCTTCTGAGGCAGGTTTGCTGGGTAAAACAGTCCCTTCCAGTGGTTATAGGTCCACCCGCAGGTGCCGATGAAAAAGACGGGCTGGTTTCGAGTGAATAGATCAATGCGGGTCAGGTTCACTCGGCGAACATTTCCATCAAAATTGCCAAAACATTTTTCTGGGTGATGAGATTGATTTTCCCAAGCTTTTTGACGAGTCGTAACTTATCTACTGTGCGAATTTGATCCAACACGATCTGCCCATCCTTCCCTTCGAACCGGCACTTGACCCGTGTTGGGTAATCATGTGATTTGGTTGTCATGGGGGCAATGATCACCGTGGCTATATGGTCGTTCATTTCGTCTGGAGATATGATCAGACAGGGACGTATTTTTTGAATCTCTTTCCCAATCGTTGGGTCCAAATTAATGAGGTAGACTTCGAAGCGCTTCACTACCATGTCCATTCATCCTCATCCCATTGAGTGGAAGATACCTGGTCTAGTAGCTGGTCATCTCCTTGTGCCGCCATCGCCGAAAAATGTGCTTCCCAATCCTGACGCGGGTTGTGGGCAGAATGGATGATAAGTTTATCGCCTTCAATAGTCATTTCAACGTCATTGGTTAACCCTGCTTGCTCCAATAACGCACGCGGGATGCGGATGCCTCGTGAATTACCGATTTTTACCACTTTTGAGCGAACTGTCATGCTCATCATTCACCTCCAGAAAGTAATTACATTGTAACCACATTCGAGGTGCTTGTCAATAAATTATCCGATGATTGAACCATAAAACTGATATATTTTTTTGCCCCATAACTCGTAGTCGATCATATGTATCACAAGGTGTACTGACCCATGCGCCGGAAAAATCTGCCTGGCACCTTTCGCAATGAGCGTGCGCCAGCTGGCTTTTACCAGCTCCCCTGCCTCACCCCAGGCATATTCCAGCGGTGTCAGGTCACCTGTAAATACCGAGCCATCGTCCAGGAGCAGCGACACGCTATCGTCCGAATGCCCCGGTGTGGACAGGATCTCACCAGGGATACCAATCTGTGCGAGCAATGCACGACTCTCCGGGAAGGAGATGGTCACATTGCCATCTAATGAGATGTCTACATAATGGTCCTGAGGTTTGGTGAACTGTTTCATCAGCGGAATAGCTTGGATCTGGGTCTCCAACACGAGCAGCGGAATACCTGCCAGCTTGAGCTCCTGAGCCAGACCCAGCATGGTCAATGTGGTAATGGGTTGCCAGCGCATAACGAATTTCCGTTAAGCGGGATGTCCATTTGCTTGAGCCGTGCCCGCATGGTCCCCATCGTGCCCGGGTACCCCAGGTCCACCAAGCAACCGATTCCTACCCACACTGACCACCCAATAATTGGTGGACAGATATCCGACGTTGACGATGGTGAGAGGCATAGGTTCAGGCATGGAATCATTGTCCCTTAAGGCAATTATGCCATAGGATAATTGAAGCAGTCTTAATCTGTGGAGAGAACTCCAATAGAAAAATCAATAGCTTGCTAAATGGTGCACAAGTCAAACAATATTACGATGCTTTAGTTTTCACAACATAATTTTATAAATTACTGACTGGATGATGCAAGATTGGCAGGCAAGGATTGCCACTTGTTCTGCTGGGCTTGTTACCCCGGGTTTCATGTCAATCAGGCTATATAGCTGGGCTTCCACCATCCAATTGGGATAAACTCGTGCCTGTCAATTCCTGGTGCGCATCGCGTAATGCCTTTGGGTCCATTTTCTCAACCTTGCGATCATAGGTCAAAAAACCGTTGATTTCGGTTTCAACGTCGGTCGTTTGGGTATAGATGGCGGCTGCCAGGCCTTGCGGGATCAGGGGTTTCAGCTCATTTTCCAGCAGCGCAAGATAGGCATCGGTCAGGGCTTGCGGGGTATCGAAAAAGCGATAGCCAAATTTCATTCTTTCATCCCATACATGACCGGGAATTTTCAAACTATAACCACCGAACTCGGTGATGGCGAAGGCACGCTTGTTGTCTCTATGGCGTTTTAGTTTTTTGATATAGATGTGCTTGCTTTTAAAGTCTCCTCCACCTTGATCGAACCAACCGGAAGCGTGATCCACGAGACGGGTTGGGTCATACGCTTTTAGCCATTTCGATATTTTATAGGCTTGGAACTGCCCCCAGCTTTCGTTAAATGGAACCCAGACGGCAATGCAGGGAGAATTATACAGATGGTCCACCATTCCCTGTAGCTCACTGCGAAAATTAGCGCGATTGCCTTCGTTCGTTCGACCAAACCGGCTTAACCCGCGCGTATCATTGCGGTGAAATCCAAATATCTGCGTAATGATTGATACCGTTTCGCCGTCTATCAATCCGCCATTAGGCATATCCTGCCACACAATCATCCCAAGACGGTCGCAGTGGTAATACCAGCGCAGCGGCTCGATCTTGACGTGCTTGCGGATCATATTGCAGCCGATCTGGCGGGTATACTCGATGTCGAATAGCATCGCTTCTTCTGTTGGTGGTGTGTACAATCCATCGGGAAAGTAGCCCTGGTCCAGCGTTCCGTACAGAAATAAAGGCTTGCCATTCAGTGCAAATCGCAGATATCCATCAGACCCGCGCACCAACCCGAATTGACGCATGGCAAAATAACTGCCAACTTCATCCAGCACCTGACCCTCCTGGGTAAGCCGTACACGCAAATCATAGAGCGTTGGATTGGTGGGGCTCCATGGTTTTGGATCGCGGATGCTGAGTTTGAGTGCTGCGTTTACGTCTCCAGTGACCGAGGTGATAAAATCTCCATTTAAACTGGCTTCCGCCTCGAGGCGCACTGATTTGGCTTGCATCGCGCCCCGAATGACCACTTCCACAGTCAGCTCTTGGAGGTCCAGATGGGGAGTCAACTTCAACGATTTGATACTGATACCGGGTACGCCTTCCAACCAGACTGTCTGCCAGATGCCAGAGACGGACGTGTACCATATGCCCTTTGGGTGGAGGGTTTGCTTGCCGCGCTGCTGCATTCCCGTGTCGGTTGGATCGCATACCGAGACGATCAGTTCATTCTCGTCCAATTGTAGCGAGTCTGTAATATCCAGGGTGAATGGCAGGTAACCGCCACGGTGCTCCCCAACGAGATTGTCATTCACCCAAACTTTACACTCCTCATCGACCGCCCCAAAGTGCAATAAAATTCTCCATCCTCCTTCAGCACTACCATCCCGGCACAAATAGGGACGTGGATCCTGGAAAGTTCGCCGGTACCATAATTTTTGATTAGGCATCAGGGATTTTTGCACGCCTGATAGGTACGACTCGAGTGCATACGGCACCAGAATGGTACCATCGGTTGATTGTAGAGCAGTACTGTCCAGGGGGAGGATCGCAAAATCCCACAACCCATTTAGATTTATCCAATCCGGGCGCTTCATCTGTGGGCGGGGATATTCGGGTAGGGGGCAGGGTACTGCGGGAGTCCATGCTGTTTGCAAAGGGATGCGTGGATTGGATTCGTTGAGCAAGCTTTTTCCTTTTCTAAGCTTTCACCCAGACAGTCATTTGAGAAGGACCGCGGTTTCCCCATAGGAAGTAGGGGATAAAGGTGAGCGCGGTTCCTTCTTTTGTTGCTCCCTGGAGCTTGATAATTCCACCCAGCATAGATTTATCGAGGACCGGCACCAGCGAATCTGGGTTTAGCCGCGCAGTGAAGATATCTATGCCAGGATTATCGATACTTTCAAGACAATATACCAGCGGACCGCGCGTCACAGCGGCTTTCCCACTGTGTCCTTTAACGCTCGGGAGGGCGCGGCGCAGGCGGACCGGCATTTCAAAATCGATCTCGATCTCGTCTGCTGAGGACCAGGGATGATTTATCGGCACAAATACTGCGGATCGTGGGTCAAAGCCGGAGGCCGGGTTATCCATTCCAATAATTTTCCTCGAGCCAGTACCAATGAGCTTACCGTTGAGGTGAAGGTGCATAACGTCGGTCCATGACGGTTGGCGCAACTTAAGCTCAAACGGGATAGCTTGATCCGGTTGGGAGGCGATCTTGATCCGAACATGTCCATCCCACGGAAAACCTGAATCCATCCCCACATTGACCAGGACGGTACCACCGCTGTCAAGCGGGATGGTTTGATTGTGCAATTCGCTGCTGATATATTGGTGGATTTGTAATTTACCCAGCTCAGCAGAGAAAATGTACTTCCCCAGGTCTGCCAGGGTCCGAGATAGGTTTGACGGACAGCAAGGGACCGCGAACCAGGGTTGGCGAATGAATGTTTCTCGGCAAGTGAGAGGATTGTTGTAGAAGTAAGAGTTTCCATCCAGTCCCATACCCACCGAAGCCGCGTTATAGAGCTGCCATTCGAACAGGTCGCTGTATTTTGCCTCACCCGTCAATTGCGTCATCTCCCAATTCCAGTACAGGCTGGCAATGGCAGCACAGGTTTCCGCATACGCATACTCGGGATCGAGCTCGTCATCGTTACCGAAGCCTTCCAGCCCGGGCACTGAACCGATGCCACCGGTGACGTACATACGGCGCATCAGCATGTGTTCCCAGGCTTGACTGAGGGCGGGCAGCAGGGTCTGATCACCGGTTTCACGCGCCAACATGGATACCGCAGTTTCCAAATAGCCGAAACGGACGGAATGCCCAACCGGTACAGTTTGCTTTCGAACCGGCACATGCTGTTGGAAGTATTTGCCGCTCAACGCGCTGGCGTACCAACGAAGAGGTGTGTTGGATTTTTTGGGAGAGGAATTTCCGGGCGGTAGCTGGAAGGGTTTGAACCCGGGATGGTGAGCCAAATATTCCTGCCTCTGATGCTGTACAAGTTTTCTGCGCTGACCTACGCGTATATTCTGCAGGATAAGCGACAGGGCAAAGCGCCTGGAGCGTCCACGTTGTTCGATGAACTGGCGTCCCATTTCCAGGTAGACCGTGTCACCCGGGACGATTTGATGCAGCCGCAACAGGGCGATTTCGATTTCTTCGTGCCCTGGAGTATATTCCGCACTTTTTCCGTGAAAATCCGCCACGATCCGGTCAGCCGCACCTCGGGCGATGTCCAGCAGATTCCGTGCGACTGGTGGCAATATAATGCGAGACACCTGCTTCGATTAAATGGCCATGACAATAAAGCTCGTGTTCAATCTGCAAGTTCTGCCAGCGCACACCAGGGAAGTGGATCTGGTTATAGGTGAACAAATAACCATCGGGCATTTGGGCGTGTGCCAGAAGGTCGATCAAGGTGTCCATCAATGTTGCCAGCCGGGGGTTCGGGTGGGAAGTCCAGATGCGGGAGGCAGCATCGAGCCACTTGTAAGCGTCTGAATCCGCGAAAAACCAACCTTCGCGAAAACCTTCCGCTTTTCCGGCACAAATGCGAAAATTTTCGATACAGCCCGATGCCTCTAGCTGGTCCCACTGATGAAAGATTGCCCGTTGTGCGTTGAGCTCAAGCCGGGTAGACCAGTAATCACCCCGGATGGTTGCGTGGGTCATTTTATTTCCGGGTCTGAAGGAAGAATAATGGAATGAGCGCCAACAAGGAGATTGCTGACCCCACCTGGAAAATAATCGGTACCGGAATGAAACCAGCCTGACCATTAAGCGTGGTAGGGATGCCAAAGTTTTGGATCAAGAGCGAGCCAATCCACGGACCGATCACCATGGGGATGGCGATCCAGAATATCATGCGGATGCCGAGGAACTTGCCACGGTTCTGTTCGGGAAGCAAATCTTTGAGCCAGGCAACAGAGGCGATGGATACAGCCACAGAAAAAGCCTGCCATAAAAAGCCGGTCAGCGCGAGCAACGGCAGAGTTTTGACCAGAGATAACAGGACTCCACCCATGCTGCTCACTACCAGCGCGATGGCGATCATCAGGCGCTTATTCCAGCGGTCGGCGAGGATGCCAAAGGGAATGGCAACCAGGGCACTGCCCAGCATCACCGATCCGCCGATGATGCTAAATTCTGTCTTTGTTACGCCAAGGTAGTTATTCAGATAGACGATAAGGTAGGGAAATGAGACTTGCATACCGATGCTGGTGATCATGATAAAGAGCAGCAAAATAAAAAGCTTGCGGTTTTGCCGGAGAGTGCTGAGGTTGAACAATTCGGCAAATTCCACCCAAAAGGGCTTACGGGGTGCGTCGGTAACCGATAATGGGGCATCTCGCAGGTAACTGCCAGCTACCAGCCCAACCACAATGACTATTCCACCTAAAGCATAGAAGAACATGAAATAACCAACTTTGTCAATCAACATTCCTGCAGCGACCATGGCGACGATCTGAGCAAGGAAAACACTGAGGTTGAGCACCCCTTCCACCCTACCGCGCTGGTCGCTGGAGGCAATATCGGTTGTCCAGGCGTTGAAAGCAGCATCGTTGGCGGTGGAGCCAAAGAAGGTCATCAGCGAGTCTGCGACGACAACCATGATGATCGCCACACTGCTTGTTTTGATATAGGCTACGGTTGGAAAAAGGATGGTTGAAAGTCCCCAGAAGATATATCCAAGCAAGATGAACGGGCGACGGCGTCCCCAACGCGAACGGGTGCGGTCACTCAAAGTGCCCATCAAGAGCGTGGTGAGCGTGGCGGTGATGGCGCTGGCAGCAACCATCCACGCAATGGGACGCGGGTCGGGTGTGATGGTATCAAAGACAAAGGTATTGAACCAGGAATTTTCTACTGCCCAGGCAATTTGCCCGGTGATCGCCAGGGCAGTCATGATGATCCATGTACGCGTGGCGATGTGATTGGATAAGGCGGGTGGCATGGTGTTTCCTTTCAGATGATGAGTGTAGATAAATATAGAAAGGGCTGAACAACAATCTTACCCCATTTTTACTCGAAAACCTGGCCCAGGAGGGTAGAAAATGAAAAGCGGGCTGTTCCTCCAGCCCAAAAGGGACTCGCTAGCTAGGTTCGCAATTATTTTTTTTGTTGGGTATAATAAGCAAATTTAATTTCCAAGATGATACATTTATTAATAGCCTGTGATAATGAAGGCATGATCTGGGTAGCGCTTGTTTTCATTGCTTTTCTGTGCGGCTCTCTACCTTTTTCAGTATGGTTGGGGAAGCTCATTTTAGGTGTGGATATTCGCCAATATGGAGACGGTAATCCTGGAGCAGCCAATGTTTTTAAATCTGGCAGTAAAGTCGTTGGTGTATTCGCTCTAATTTTGGATGTCACCAAAGCCGCTGCACCCGTGGGTTTATCTTATTACAATCTGGGTATACGTGGAATTCCAATGTTATTAATTGCCATTGCGCCGATTCTTGGGCATGCTTTCAACCCTTTTTTAGGCTTTCATGGTGGTAAAGCCCTTGCCACTGCGCTCGGCGTGTGGGTAGGATTAACCATTTGGAAAGTTTCCCTGGCTGGCGTCATCGGGACATTGATTGGAATTGCCATAACCACCTCCTCTGGTTGGGCAGTCATGCTTGGATTATCTGGAATCCTGTTGACCCTTTTGATCTGGATGCCTGATCCTCTCCTACTTTTAGTCTGGGCGAGTGAATCGCTCATCTTGATATGGACCCACCGCACCGACCTGCGTCAAAGCCCTCACTTGCGTCCCTGGTTGGCAACACGTTTTTTCTCATCCACGAAGTGAGTATGGATGATCACCTACCTTACTCATGATCTGATCATTCACCTCATCTTTTTTCAGCTGGTGATCCTGGCAATCATCCTGAGCAATATTCTGATCCTTCATCGTACGCGGCTGCATGGCCCCCCGTCTACGTTTCCATTTATATCCGTTCTAGTTCCAGCCCGTAATGAAGAAAAGTGTATCGGTGGGTGTATCCAATCTCTTTTACAGCAGGATTACCCTTCGTATGAAGTCATCGCCCTGGATGATCAATCGAGTGATAGTACACTCGAAATTCTTAGGAAAATAGAAAGTTCGCAAACCAGGTTGAAGGTGTTTGAAGGTACTCCACCTCCTGACGATCTATCGGGAAAAAACTGGGCATGTACGCAGTTAGCCCGCCAATCACATGGTGACCTGCTCCTTTTTACCGATGCAGATACCATATTTAAATCACAAGCCTTACGTCTCATCGTGTCCACCATGTTGGCTGAGAAGGCCGATCTATTGACCGGTTTTCCACGGCAACAAGTCCTTACTTGGGGCGAACGGTTGCTCGTCCCTTTTTTTTCGTGGACTTTCCTCTGTTTCATCCCCCTTTGGATTGCATACCGCGTCCGAGTACCGGCACTATCCAGTGCAGTCGGGCAGATGATGATATTCCAGCGTGAAGCTTATCAAATAATAGGCGGGCATGAGAACCTGCGGGCAGTGTTCGTGGATGACTTGATGTTGACGAAGCGGATTAAAGCGGTTGGCTTGCGCTGGCGTGTGATGAATGTCACTGATTTGATCACCTGCCGGATGTATTATGGCAGCCGGGAAGCCTTTGACGGGTTTGCTAAAAACCTATTTGCTGCTTTTGATTTTCACCTGTTAATATATTTGTTTGTCTACATCTGGTTAGCGGTGCTTTTCTTTGAACCCCCGATCGTTTTCATAGCCCAGGCTCTTGGGTACGCCCAAACTGCCCGAATCGGTGAGTTGGTAGTTTGTATTAGCCTGTCACTGCTTCTTTGGCTCATACCCAATTCTGTGATGGGTATACCGCTCCCGCTTGGGTTGATATATCCTCTCACAATCCTGGCGAACGAAGTCGCTGCCTTTCGATCCCTGCGGTCAAGCTTACGTGGTCGTTTATCCTGGAAAGGTCGTCCACTTAGACGCCCAAACTGGAAGTGGTTATGAATTTAGCAAGATTCAGAAAATGGAATAAAACGCCTAACATGATTGCGGGATAAAATTCGTTTTTAAGGAGTTTTTATCCCATTTAAGCGACTCCGTTCAATGAGCTGACGGATGGTTCCCAGGTGATATGCCGCATGCGGGATCAATGCCATGACACCGGTCAGATAATCGCCAGGCATGTCCGTCTGTTTATGAATGTTCTCAAGAAGCAACTCGAATTCTATTTGCAGCTCCTTCTTTAGCCGTTCCCATTCAGCCTCATCGGCATCCAGGGTATTCCAGCTTTCCTTCCAGTTTCCCTGGTATGGGTTACCTTGCAAGGCGCTATTGGCGTTAGCCAGGCTCCAGCGTAGGTGCTCAACATGTGCCGCAATGGTTGTGCCAGGATCATTTTTATGGGATGACCACGATGCTTCGGCAGCTGAAACCCCAGCAATGATCCCCAGGATACCTGAGTCGGGCTCGTTATCGATGAACCAGGTCGACGACGGGTCAGGTGGTCCGGCATACGCCTCTGAAAACAGTGTAGTAATGGATTGAATCACTGCGGTCGTGTCCATTTTATTTCTCCTAATTTCCCATTGTTGGATTTGTGCGGTAAATATCGCCGTTTCTACCCATTGGTTGTGGTTGGTTCGAAGTTGAACAGATTTCCAATCGTTCTTCGGACTATTGAGCCTCGACCTAATTGGTATAAAGTTTATGATATTAGTGTAAATATTCTAGGTTGTCAAGTCCACTTAAGACGAAAGTCTGCCATGCTATTGAATCATATCCAATAACGGCAGCTTTAATCAGAATATCGAGATATTATTTTCTGATAAACAGTTCCAACGCTTGGGCAATTTCAACTAACTTATGGCAATCTACAATATCAATGTTATCTTTTGGCGTGTGGGTAATTTCCTGGCCATCGATATTGTCCGTAAACCATTGGGATGATACCGCTATCGCAGGACAGCCATTTTGTATAAACATACTGTGGTCACCCTGCACCCATGCTCGTCCCTCTGCAATCCCATCAAAATTATGCATGGCTTCTTTGATATTGTTTTCCATTTCTTCTGGCAGACCGTAGAACGAAAAAGCTGATCGACCTTCCTTATAACCCGCCCCATCAATATTAATATTCACCAGAATTTCATGAAATCGATCCTGGTTATGATTGAGATAGAGCATCTGACCGGGAACAGCATAATAATCTTCGCCATTCAATGCCACAATCTCAATTTGCTTATCTCCGTCATAATTGCTCAGCAGTTCAGCCAGTAGCAGCAAGACAACCACGCCGCTGGCATTGTCAATCGCACCCGGTGTGCCTTTTTTTGCGTCGATATGCGCGCTGATGACAATGCGTCCGCCTGATTGTCTCCCTTTTTGAGCAATCACATTACAACCTTTCCTCTGAACACGCCTGGATAAGGATTTCAAAGCGACTGTTTTTCCTGTATAAAGCAAAAGCCGGTACCCTTCTTCTTCAGTCATAAAAACTGAGGGGATATCAAAATCCCCATCCTCAATTAACGGGAACGGGTAAACTCCTCCAGCAAGGGATGCATTCCTCCCCGTCGCACAGATAATTGCCTTCGGCTCACCTTTCTCAAGCAGGCGAATGATTCGTTGATGTTCCTCCGGGTTATAAAACACGAAATTTTTGGGCATAAGCTGTTCCCTGGTAATTTCCCCATGCAAGAGTAGTAGTTTCCCAGTCAACTCTGCCTGTTCAAGCTCTTCAACGGTTGAAACATCAATCATGTGTGCTTCTGCTTCACAACCAAGGGAATATGGGCTGACAAAAACCTGAAAGTTTTCCTCGCCGCAGGATAAACTCGCCCCACCATCAATCCAATCCATGGCGTTAAATTCCTGCGTCTCTGTATTCCATCCGAAGGAACGAATAACATTTTCAAAATACCGGGTAGCTGCTCGATTGCCCTCGCTGCCCACACTCCTGTCCATTATCTCGTTACATAGTCTATGCAGGTAAGCGATACTATTTTGATAGAGTTTTTCCATTTCCATGCTTCTCCCTGTCAGTCACACACACCAAAAGGGTTACGGGCTGCCCCACACGATATCCGTCCAGTGCACGGGGTGGTCGGTGGCGGATTCGGGCGGCAGTATGTAGGTCGGGTTGAGCGCAGTCAGGTTGGGAGATAGGAAGATGTGATCGATGCGATTATCTCCAGACATATCCGTGCCATCCGGGCTGATTTCTGAAGGGTAGACGCTTGTCCAGGCGTTGGTGTACACACGCTCAATGAGCTGGTAGGCTTCTTCGTAATCTCTCAGGTTGTGATCACCCAGGATGATCACATAAGGCTTATCCTGCGAGCGGGCAAGAATGGTCTGTGCAAAGGCCAGCATGGCCGGGTCTGAGCTGTCGGGGTGGACGTTATAGATCGTGAAGCGCAACCCCGCCACATTCGATCTCGGCTTCCGCAACGCCGGTTTCGTCCTTATCGCTATAGATGAATACCGTGCGCGTGTTCAACAACGGGTACTTCGATAAGATGGCAGTGCCAAAGGAGCCAGCGACGGGTTTCGGACCATAATAAGAATAGTAGCCGAGGTTATCCGCGAAGTAGCGAACGTAATCGTTATTATTGAGTGAGATCCGGGCTGAATCGGTCTCTTGCATGGCAAGGATGTCGGGCGATACCTGGCGGATAAGCGCAAGCTGGGCTTCGAAGGATTTCTCAGCAAATTCATCATTAGACTGCTGGGAGTTGTAGGTCATCGCTCGCAGCGAGGGTTTGCCGGTTGCATCCACCTGTACGTGCGAGGTCGGCAGAGCGAAGACCAGTGTAACGACGAAAATCATCGCGAGAGAGACCGCCCAAACCCAGGAACGGGTGCCTGCGGGCTCAGTTTCAGGGGCAGGTAGGCCTCTTGAAGCACGCCAGGCCAGCAGGCTGATGGCCGCAGGTAGGATAAAGTAGACCAACCAGAAGGTATTACGGAAGGGAGGGCTGATGGGCTCGATATAGCCCCAAACATTGGAGAAGATGTTGATGAAGATCAGCACGATCAGCGAGAAACTCCCCAACAGGATGCCAGGTGCCAGGCTGCGGGCAGGTGGGGCAGATGACTGCATCTGGTGGAGGAAGATTTGCAAGTTGAAAAAGAGCACCGGGAAGAGCAGGATCATCAACCCCAGGGGGACCATCTGTAGAAGATCGGGTGCACCCACAACCACAGGTGGGGAATCCAGCGTGGGTGGGAACTTAACCCGCTGCGCCAGGAGGGTCAGGGTCAGGCTGAGGGTAAAGAGCAGGTTCCAGAGTACCAGCGTGCGCGAGGAGATGCGCTCAAGCAGCCTGGGCTGGCTGGTGGATATCCAGACCCAACCGAGAGAGAACAGGCTGACCGCGCATACGATCAGGGTGTAATTTCCTTCGGTCCAGCGGGCGATCACGGCAGGGGCGGATACCGAAAAATAGACCAGAGCCAGGACGAGATAGATGCCGAGAATTGAAGCTGTGCGCTTTCCGCCAATTTGCTGGCTGGTTGGCCCAAACTTCAGCTCTGACAGCGCTAGGCAGCAGCCGAGTAGCAGGCCCAACCCCCAACCCACCCAACCCCCTGCGGGTGTAAGAGAGAGTTCGATGCCATGACCAGCCGTGCGCAGTAACGTGGATAAGCCTACCGCCAGTGCCAGCCCGGCTGGAGCCCAGTTTCCGTTGGTTGGCTTTGAGGTGACGAGCAGAAAAAACAGGCTGATGGAGATGGCGGTGGCAATGCCGGAGGCAGGCAGGCGGTTGGCGGTGTCGAGGTACGGAGTCAGCCCGCGTGAAACGATCAGCACGCCGAAAAGGGTCCATACCAGCAAGTGCCCACCTTTCTTGAACAGGGGAAGCAGGAGCAAAGGCGCAAAGAAAAACAACACGCCCAATGCCTTTTCGTCCAGGTTCGAGTTCATCAGGTCGAGGATGTAGATCAATTCGACCAGTGTTCCAGCGGATTGGATAATGAAGAGTAAGAGGATGCCAAATGCGAGAATCAGAAGGTGGGATTTTTTCATGAGGCGTTTCTCCTTTGTGTATATTATGGCATAAAATTAGACTTTAATCTTCCTTCTCTGTGGGTCCGCTCGGAGGTTGCTGCGTGACGAGTATCACGCTGCCGCCGGGCAGCCGTCTCTCGCGCAGGATGGCATCGTAGATAAGCTGTTCGTCTTCGCTGAGGGTGATATCCACCTCTCGGGTACGGATTAAAATATTAGCGCTAATATTAGCTCCCACCGTCTCAATGCTTTCCGGTAATTTTCCGTTCTCACGAACATAATCGACGACGCCAGAACGATTGGTAGTCAAAACCCGCTCACGACACTGGTTAAGATGGGCTGACCCAGGCTGATTAATCACCATTATTTGCTAACATTGGAGCATAAAAAAAGCGCCCTCCAAAGGGAGAGCGCTTCTACGTATATCAAATAATAACAGCTGGCTATTGCATTAAAGGTCTAAACTTATACCCGTATACAATAATCCCCCGTTCGTCGCCATCTGACCGTAACTTGCGTGTGACCATCTCGACCGGCATGCCAATTTCCACTTTCTGGCTTCCCAGGTCGGTGAGTTGAGCGGTTACCATCGGGCCTTCTTCCAGTTTCACCAAAGCCACCGTGTAAGGCACGTTTGATTCGTAACCTGCTGGGGCGTCATAGATGGTGGTGTACGAAAACACCTCACCTTTCCCACTGAATTGATATTCCGTGCGTGCCTCTTCCCCACAGTTGGGGCAGATATCGCGCGGTGGGAATAGCTTGGCATCACAATGCGGGCAAACTTCTCCAACCAGTGCGTAACGTTGTTTCTTCAACCGCCAATGACGAGGTATCTCCATAGCTATAAATCTCCTTTTACAATCCCTTTCGATGATAAATATAGCTATAGGTGGCTATCAATTCCTATCAAATTGTCCTTTTCTGGCTTTGCTCTTGTGAAAGGTGACGTTAAATGCGTAAAGACTCTTCCAGTTGCCGGATCGCGGCTGGTTTGTATGGGGTCCAATGGAACATGAGATGCTCCATGTGCTCTGCAATAATAAGAACCAGACCGATCTTCATAAAGCCTCCAATACGTGTGTGACCGCCGAGGACGCCGGACCTGCCAGGCATTGGATCATTGCCCGCCTTGCCCCCTGCACCTGGTTCATCTGTGCCTGTCCGCGTAATTGCAGCATGGCTTCTACCACCTGATATACCCCGGTAGCTCCGCCTGGGTTACCCCGTGCTTTCAACCCCCCGAAAGTGGAAATAGGTAATGTGCCATCCAGTTTAGGCTTACCATTCTGGGCCATTCTCCAGCCTTCACCACGCCTGGCAAAACCAGCTGCTTCCAGTGACAAGGCAGCCACTATGGAATACGAGTCGTATAACTCGAATAAGTCTACATCACCTGGTAAGATACCCGCCTGCCGGCATGCCCGTTCAACCGACTTGCGAACGGCATCAAATGCCAATGGGTCAATCCGGTCATGGATTGCCAGGCGGTCGGTGACCAGGCTGGATCCGGTAATGCGCACCAAAGGTTGATTGTATCCAACCGGCAAACAGTCTGTCTGGGTAAGGAGTACTGCCGCTGCCCCGTCGGCAGGTGGAGCGATGTCGAACATATTTAATGGGTCACTGATGGGGTCGGCATTTTGATAAGCTTCCAACGTCAGCCGGTTATGGTAAATAGCATGGGGATTCGTGAGGGCATTGGCATGCGCAGTGATGGGAAAGCCGGCGAAAGCATCGTGGGGAATGTGGTATTCATGCATATACCGGCGCATCAGTAAAGCTGCCTGGGCATTGGGAGTGACCCCTTGGACGGCCTCGTAATCGCTATCCTCACCCAGGGATTGGGCTGACTCAGTGCTCGGACCAAGCTGGTCGGTCACTTTTTCCACCCCAAGCACCAGTGCCACTTTTGCCTCTCCCGATTTAACTGCCAGGTACCCCATCCGTAGCGCTGCCCCGCCTGAAGCTCCACTGGCTTCAATGGTCGAGGCTTCGATGCCTCCTAATCCTCCATAATCCGAGATCAGTGCCCCCAGGTGAGCCTGGTGGGAGGTGGTTGGGGCAAGCATATTCCCAATAAATAAAATATCCGGCCGCAATCCACTCGCATCGTGGATAACAGCCTCCAACGCTTTGAATGCCAGCTCGCGTAAGGAGATGGAGTAATGCTCTCCCACGTCCGTTTGCCCGATACCAGCGATAATGACATCACTCATCATGTGACCATCCCATTTTCTCTGTTCATGCGTTATTTCATCGACAGCTTACCGCGATAACGCACGTATGTCCCGTAATCTATCTCTGTGCGGCGGGCAATATAGTCCTGTGTTTTCGGAGCTTTATCACGCCGTTCAAGAAGAGCTTCTGTCACCAGGATGGAAAAAGCATCCGATCCGGCACCAGAACCAAACGATACCATCAGGATTTTGTCTCCCGGCTCAGCCACATCCAGGATACCCGTCAACCCGATCAGGGCAGCTCCTGCATAGGTGTTGCCGATCACTGGCACGAGCAGTCCAGGAGCGGTCTGCTCCTTGGTGAACCCTAGCTGGGATGCCACCCGTTGTGGGAATTTTGTGTTGGGTTGGTGAAAGACCGCCCAGCGATAATCTTTGGCAGTCGTCCCCGTACCTTCCATCAAGGCCTGGGCGGCTTCGGTGATGTGCTTAAAATATGCCGGCTCACCTGTGAAGCGCTGACCATGCTCAGGGTACTTTTGATATTCACGCCGCCAAAAATCAGGCGTATCGGAAACGTAGGAAAAGGAGCCTTCAAAGATCGCCAAGGCTTCTTCCGCCGGACCAAGCAGGAAGGCTGCCCCGCCTGCTCCCGCAGTATATTCCAATGCATCCCCCGGGCGCCCCTGGGCTGTATCCATGCCGATTGCCATGGCATAATGCGCCATACCCGAGCCGACGAACCCAATCGCAGCTACCATTGCCTCAGAGCCAGCCTTGCAGGCGAACTCCCAATCAGCTGCCTGCACGTAGGGCACTGCCCCGATCGCCTCTGCCACGATGGTCGAGGTCGGCTTGACTGCGTAAGGGTGTGACTCTGAACCCACCCAGACGGCACGAATTTCCTCTACCTTAATGGATGCCCGCAGCATGGCATTCCGGGCTGCTTCGATCGACATGGTCGCTACATCCTCATCTAACCCCGGAACGGCTTTTTCCTTGATCGGCAGCCCTCCCGCGCCATCCGTCCAAATACGTGCTACCTCTTTGGCGGGTAGGCGATAGCGGGGTACATAAGCCCCATAGCCAATAATCCCAACCGGATGGGAGGGTTTTAGGAGCATAGGTTTGAGATTTGATTGAGATTTTTCCATTCATTTCACCTGTTTCGTTCGTATCCTGCTTAGCCATGGCTTGCTCTAGCCGGCCATGTTTGGCAGAACAGCATAAAATTATTGATGCACGGGTTATGTCACTTTCTTTGCCACCAGTACGCAACAGCACTCCGGCATAAGCGCCGATGAAAGCCGGAATGAGTGCCAGCAACGAGGCATACCAGCCTGGGCTGGGTGGACTGACAGGTTGGTAACCAAGCCCATGGGCTAACAGATAGACACCTGGCAGGCAAAAAGCCACAATGATTGCCCACAGCCATGCTTTTCCAGGCTGTACTATTCCCAGCACGAATGTTACCACCAATATTACCAGCACCGCCGCCTGTGGCTCGTCGTTGTTGAAGTCGACCCATCCAGCAAACAGTCCAGCAGTCAAGGCAATTGCCAAACAAATCCAGGTCAAATATCTTTTCATCGGTGCCGTACCATTAAACCTTCTTTTGCCATTCCTGCAGGATTTCCTGAGCCCGGTCCACACGTACGGTCTTCTCTGCCACTAGTTGGGATGCAAGCCGCTCGATCATCTCCCCCGGTGCGCCGGCTGCAATTGCCACCTGGCGGGCATGCAAACCCATGTGACCTCGCTGGATGCCTTCCGTTGCCAGGGCGCGCAGGGCTGCCAGATTTTGTGCCAACCCAACCGAAACGATGATTTCGGCCAGCTGCCCGGCGGTGGATACCTCCATCAGCCTCAAGGAGACTCGCGCCACCGGATGCACCTGGGTTGCCCCGCCGACGATACCTACCGCCATGGGCAGCTCTAAGCTGCCGGTCAGGTTGCCCTGTTCATCCTGCCCCCAGGTGGAAAGGGAGCGATATTGCCCGCTGCGGGCTGCGTACGCATGTGCGCCTGCTTCTACTGCCCGCCAATCGTTTCCTGTGGCAATCACTACCGGATCAATCCCGTTCATAATGCCCTTATTATGCGTGGCGGCCCGGTAAGGATCGACCACGGCGAATGCCCACGCGGCGATGATGCCATCGCGAACCTCTTCAGGCTGGTAATCCCCAAATGCCAGCTCACTAAGCGGAATAGTACATTGTGCCTTTGCTAACCGGCGATCCGACAGGTTAGACAGGATACGTAAATGTGCCTTTCCACCACTGATAGCTTCCAATTGTGGAGCCAGGCGTTCAACTGCCGTGTTGACCGCGTTAGCGCCCATTGCATCCCGCACGTCATAGATCAGGTGCACCACCAGGAATGGACCAATGGGCGACGCATCCATCAGGCGCACTTCCAAGTCCCTCGGACCGCCACCCAGTCGTTTAAGCACTGGATCCAGGTCGGAAATCTCACCCAGCAGACGCCCTTTATGCTCTACGATTGCCTTTTGTGCTGCAAATAAATCGGGCACGCCCAGAAGCTGGATCTGGCCGATCATCTCAGGGGGATCAGCCTGCGCAATGAACCCCCCACCTGCACGTGCCAGCTTGGCCATAAAGGACGCCCCCGCTACGACAGAGGGTTCCTCGATTGTCATGGGCACCAACACTTCACGCCCATTCACCAGGAAGTTGAGCGCAATTCCGAGGGGGATTGCGTGCAGACCCACAACATTCTCAATCATGTGGTCTGCTTGTTCCGCGGTTAAGCCTGCCCGACCGCTCAATACTGCCACGTCGTCCTCCGAAAGCTGGCCACGATGGACAAGCTGTGAAAGGCGCTGTTCCAGGCTCAGGTTATAAAAACCCGGAATGCGTGATCCTGTTGGGTCTGTGTTCATGGTTTTTCTCTAAGAATGTTTCCTGTCAAGCTAGTATCCATCGTCAGGGTTAGTCTATCCGCTGATTCTGGCAAAAACTATCAATTTGGCACAAAAAAAGGTTTATTCCTGTTGATTACACCTGAATCACTATGTATATGACTTAAGCATGGTGATGATAGATTTTTCCCTTTGGTTTAATTTATCTATGGTTAATTATAGGCGTATAATCATTTCGACAGGATTGCATCCAGCACTTCTGGGTCGATTGGATCATCCCGGAACACTTCTGGATAACTTGGCGTTTTGGCTCTAAATCATATGGTTTTTATATGCGCAGTCATTTGGTTGCGATGATAGGAGGTAAACCATGAAGTTACATTTTCTGGCAATATTTGCCGTGATTGTCCTCCTGGTGGGGTGTGCGCGATCCACGGATACGGGGAACCCGGAATGGATCGATAAGCTGATCAGCCAGTATGAAAGTGAACCCGTCGGCAATCCTCCCCAGTCCATCTGGAGTTATGAATATAATGGGCAGGTCGTGTATTTCGTTCCCGCACAGTGTTGTGATATGTTCAGCTCTTATGTTGACTCAACTGGGAATGTTATTTGTGCACCTGATGGTGGACTCACCGGGAAAGGTGATGGGCAGTGCCCTGATTTCTCCTCTCAACGGACCAATGAGCAACTGGTCTGGAAAGATTCACGGTCACGCTGACCAAGTATTGAAAGATCAACCACATCTAAGTCGAGAGAATTGCATCCAAGACGCCGTCACGCTACCATGCACTAATCGTTCTCGCCATCTTAAATCCAGCGGATAAGCTTTGTTAGTTCTCTTATGGGTTTTCAATGGGGTGAAACATGACCATAAACAAGCGAATGCCATTTTGTACGCTCATCATGGTATTGTCCGTGATTGCCTGTTCGCCGCTTCAACCATCCACGCTCACTCCGCTGTCATCCAGCCCACCTACGTTAATTCCTACGCTCGAGCCAACAACGATACCCTCGTCGATACCTATCCCTGTACCAACGATAACCCCTAGTTCGACCTCCATCCCAATTCCATCAGCCACTGCCACACGAACTGTTATGGATATAGGCCCATTCACGTGGGTAGCCTCGCTGGACGGTCTATTGGAGGATTCCAATGAGAAGGTCCAGGTGCGTGCTCTTGCGGATGGTTCGGTTAACATCATTCACCAGCCAGTCAATCCTGTGGTGGATTGACCATGAATGGCAGGTTACCAGTGTGAGCGAGGGTACCTTGCCCCTTATTGATGATGACGGGCAACTGTGGGTTCTGAATCAAGAAACAGGAGAGTTCTCCGTATGGCAAGGTGAGCAATGGATAACTTACGCAGCCGACAGCGGTTGGACCGATGTCGGTTCCTTTGAGCAAAACTGGTGGGCAACTGCACCCTGGAGCATCCAGCGCGGTGCCGATGATACATTGTGGGTGCCAATGACTCAGGATGTGCGTGCTTTCGATGGTAATCGGTGGATTCCGTACACATTGGTGGATATGGGATTCCCGATTCCCGAAATGGAAGATATCGGTATCGTTCACAACCTTGCTGTAGCTCAAGGCGGTAAAGAAGTATGGGTGGGTGAATGCTATTATTCTGGACCTGGTCCGATGGGTGGGGGCGGGGTACGCTGGTTCGATGGTCAATCCTGGCATGGAGCGGATGCGCCAGTGGGTTCCACGTGTGTATCCACCTTGTACGTGGACTCTGTTGGGAACGTGTGGCTTGGGGCTTATGATTCTATCTGGCGTTATGAGCACTCCAACCAGTCCTGGACAGAATATAGCTTACCAGAAGCCCTGCTCTCAGACTTCAACTTCTCTCACCCACGCCAGATCATCGTCGACCGGGTGGGTGATGTGTGGGTGGGTATGCAAATGTGTGGTGGTGCAAGCTGCGATAGTTCGGCAAATTTATACCGAATTCACGAGGGGGAATGGTCATTGATCATAGAGGCAGCATATTGGGGATCTTCGTTCAAACAGCTGGCTTTGGATGGAAACGGCCAGGCGTGGTCGTTTTGGGAAGGAATGGTCTACCAGCTCGATGATAAGCTCTTAGAGCCAGTTGCCCAGATTGAAGCGCGTGGAGTCGGTGTGAGCCCTGATGGTAGCATCTGGGTGGTGGCTGGATCGGGAGAAGAAGCCGGTTTATTTGTCTTGGAACCATAAAAAATTCGCCGTGGCCTGGCCGCGATTACTTTACCGAGCCGTTGCCCGGCTATGTGCCATATGTGTACCCCCACCCGCTGGCCAGCGGGGGTCCGTTTGATCTTGACCCATGGCCGCCAATTAGTGAGTAAGCTGGTTACTTCTGCCTTTGCAGTTCATAAGGTAGTATTACATTCCTATGTGAGGAAATTCCAAGATTATTTGTTGATACTCAAATAAACCCATATTTTATGACTTCCTTCATGGTGTGTTTTCCTTTTTTCTCGTCCCTTCCTGCTCTGCCACCAATTCTCCCAACCGCCTCATCGCCCCGTCAGCTTCGTACGACCACCAGGCTGCATTTAACCGAATAAAGTTCTTGTATTGATGTGTGGCTGAAAAGATATACCCCGGTGCCAGAGTGATCCTGGCTTGCAGAGCCTGCTTGTAAAGCTCAAGCGAATCAGTATATTCGGGTAGCTGCACCCACAGGACAATTCCACCATTGGGTCGCGTCACGCGGGTGCCATCGGGGAAGTATCGCACCACTGCATGCGATATTTGTGATACGAAACTGGTGTACAATCTTCGGATGCTGCGCAGGTGGTAATCATATCCGCCTGATTCCAGGAATTTGGCGATGGCAACCTGGGGCAAAGTCGCTGTGGCTACATTGGTCGTATATTTCAGCCACTCAATCGTCGCCTTAAATCTACCCGGCACTACCCATCCAACCCGGTAGCCGGGTACCAGGTCCTTTGAGAAAGAGGAGCATAACAATACCAGACCCTTGCGGTCGTATGCCTTGCATACGCTCGGACGAACTCCCGAAAAATATATCTCGCCACACACGTCTCCTTCGATGAGGGGGATTTCATGGTGTGCCAAAAGCTCAACCAGGGCTTGCTTGTTCTCATCCGGGATGCAGCTTCCCAAGGGGTTGTTGAAATTCGATAACACCAGACAAGCCTGGATCGAGTTATGCTCAATGGCAAACCTCAAGGCTGAGATGCTGATCCCATCCCGCGGATGAGTCGGGATTTCAAGCGCACGCAGGTTTAGTGATTCCAAAACTTGTAACACTCCAAAATACATCGGCGATTCGATGGCCACAGTGTCGCCTGGGTTGCACACCGCTCTCAAACTTAATGTAAAGGCCTCCATGCATCCTGAAGTGGTAACGATATCCGTGTGGGTGAGGTTGCAGCCGATGCCCACTGCACGCTGGGCAATCTGAATACGTAATTCTTCATTCCCTGGCGGGAACTCGTACGTGTTGTAGTGTTTTTCCACCAGGCGTGGTAGGCTGGCCATGATACGGTTAAGCTTCATGGGCATCACCAGTTCAGTATTGGGGATTGCCGCACCCAGCTGGATCAGGTCGGGGTTGGTTGAATCCTTCAGCACCATCATCACCAATTGCCTCACACTGACCAGCGTCGGGTCTTGTTGAGGGGTAGACATCTCCGGCTCGGGCAATATTTGGGGGAGTTTCTCCCGCACATAATACCCCGATTGTGGGCGTGTTTCGATTAACCCCTGGTTTTCCAATACCATGTAAGCCTGTAATACCGTGGTTATGCTGATTTTTCGCTGACGGCTGAGTTGCCTGACGGATGGAATGCGCTCACCCGGCCGAAACGTTCCCTGCCGGATCAGGTCAGCTAATTCTGAAGCCACTTGTTCATATAAAAACGTGTCTTGTTCGGGTTGAACTCTCATGGCAAGCCTCTTTTTAGATGACAGTTATTAGTTCAAGAAAGCAGTACAGTTCAATAATACCACAACTGTTATGGTTACAATTACAAATCTTTGCATCTGTTATTTTTTTTGGTTTTGTATAAAATATAAGCGAATAATGAATAGGAGATCAAGCTATGTTAAACACTAAAGAGAATTTACACATCCTTACCGGGGTTACCCTTGCCAAGCATCATTTATGGAACATCGAGGGTGATCGACGTGGTGACGTGATCAGCTGCACCAGTGGCACCCTGTGGATAACCCAGGAAGGGGACATGAAAGATTATATACTCGAAACAGGCAAGGACTTCTGGGTGACCAAGAGCGGGGCTGTTGTTGTTCAGGCATTGGAGAACGCTCAATTTAAATACAGTTTGAATGAGCTTGAAAGTCATATTGAAAGCAACACACAACCCCATCGACGCTTTCCATTCTTTCGCCTCAACCAACGTTTGCGCTAATCGCCTGAATAGGTCTCATCCCTCCCTCCAAGGGAAGACAAGATTGTAATGAGTGACCATCAATGAGGGTCACTCATTTTATTTAACTATCTTTTGGGACAGCCTCGCGGTGATTTTTTAAGCTGCGGTTTACGCCCCAAATCAACATATTGATGTATTCTATATATTAGTATAAAATGACATCCCCTAACTATATTTATTTTATGGGATAAACAGAATTTGCAACAAATCTGTTAGGAAATAATATTGCGAATCGCGTAATACGGTGATTGAAATACGAACCTTGATAATAAGAATAGGATAATAGATGAATAAATCAACGTTTAATCTTGGTAAGGTATTTATTGCGATTTTCATAATCACAATATTGTCTACAGCTTGTAATTCCAAATTGCCCCCTGCACCTGTTCCTTCCCAAACGCCCATACCAACGACGATCGCACAAGTATCCCCCACGAGCACTAAAATTTCACCGACTATAACTCCAGTTCCTCCAACTTCAACCCCCACGTCTATACCTGTACTTCAACCCAATGATTACTTGCTGACCGTAGATGAATTGCCAATAGAATTATTTAAGTCCTATATGGTTGTATTTCTAAAACCAGATGGCAGCATATCTTACAACATTACTTTTTTTAACGCAGTTGTGGGTGTCATGCGCAACAGTATAACTGTCGCTGCTCAACCTTATCTTGAAGTCCCTGATAAAGCTATGCTAGCCAATTGGCTGATTGAAGACCCAATGTTAGGTGAGAATTCACTTGCCTCTAATGATGGTGATTTTACGTATACTTTTTTTAAGGGGAATGCTTTGGTCTCGCTCAATGGTAGTTTAACCAGCATGGGACTTGAAAAACGCGGCGAGTTAACGTTGGAAGAGATGGTAAACCTCGGTAAAGTAATTGAAGCACGCCTGCCTAATATGCTCTCGTTTTCACCAATTACATTTCCTGAGCAATTGGACCAGGCGGCTGATAATCAATATTTGAAAACGCTCACGTTGTCTAAACGGATATGGGGAAGCGATGAGCTGATCCCCAGTAATACCTTTTCAGGTTCCGATAATATTTGTTTATCCATGAAAATGGTCGATCCACCTCAACCCTTTGCGTTCGCAATTTATGATGTCCAAGAAAAAGTTTATGTTCAGAAATTTGTTCCAGAATTTGGTCAAAGTTGTACCGATTTAATAGGTGCCTCCCACGCAGGTCAATATGAGATGCGGCTGGCGATAAGAGATACGTTAGTGGCTATTCTCCCATTTGATATTCAATAGGTCTTGTTCTAAAAATGGTTAGTAGAGAATCACTTCTGCATCGCTAATTGAATGCAGCACTTGCGGATTCTATTGGGAACGATATTCAAAGTGTTTCTGCCTGGTGGTTGTTTAGGGCTAGCTGGGGTTATGCACACGCTATTACCTCTTATTTTAATAATGATAAAGTGAACCCCCCACCCCCTCCTGCCCACTCTGCCGTCGTCCTTCCAACATTACGATCAATTCTCCGATAAAACCACTTGTGCCGTAAAAGGTGGCGACACAAATTCCCACAGGTCGATTATTTTCCTCAGCCAGCAGGCAACCACCCGGATCGTTTAGAAAGAAGCCTTCCAGTGTTGGGTAATTTTCACTTACCCAGCCTTCTGCCTCGGTGCATCCAGCCGCGAAAGCCAAATCCTCTTTCCGCATCTCCCGTATCACGATTCCAGGCAGCATGGTCATCGATATTGCCTTTTAAGAGAGTGTTCCGAACTAGTATTTACTAAATTTGAGTTAGCAACCAGTCCTTCAAGGGTGCCTCAATTTGGATGATCCTATCCAGGTCAGGTTTTCCGAAAAACTCAGTATAATCCTCGTAGCGACAGGTAATGAGCTGGTTCAGGCTGGTTGGCCGATGGCTCGCTGCCACCTCTGAATGCAGATGGAGAGGGTAATTCATTTCAAATGAGAATTGTTGGAATTCGTCTGCATTTAGCGAGGACAAAATACTCCCCGCCAGCACCATCTGGTGCACAAAGATTTTATAGTCCGCTTGCTGTTGGTAAAAAGCTTCAAGCTCGGGCAGGCGATAGAAAGCCTCAAATTTCGCTTGCCAGGCGCGCAATAATCCCCGCTCCGGGCGGACGACCAGCAAACCTGCGTTGACATAAGCCCGCACAAGCTGCTCATCCACGATGGTCAGCATGGGATATATCTTGTCTACATTCACCCGGCAATGGCGGTAGATCAGTCTCCAGAATTCATCGACTGGCTCGTTATAGCCAGAACCAAGCAATTTCAAGTGCACCGGGCAACCGCCCAGGCTCTTCCCGGCATCCAATAACCATGCGCAAGGGGGTTGAAGCATAAGCGTATCTGCCGCCAGCATGGCGAGAAAGCTCGACTCTCCCTGTGCCAGTGCTTCGGCGATGCTGGCTGCGGTCACATAAGCTGCGAAAGGGAAATTCTCTTCACCTGGGTCCATTTCATATGTGACCAGACGCACCCCCAAGGAAAACAGCTCTTGCTGGGTTGCCACTGAGAGATCATTTTCCTTCCTTTGGCTAAGCATCCAGATTGGATTGAAACAGAATTCTCCTCCGAAAGTACGGATACTACGAGCCAACCTTAGGGCTTCGTTTTCTGCCTCACCAGGATCTAAGGTGCACGCAAAGATCAGATTTTTCATACCCATTATCCTCCCACCAGTTTGGTTTGGATATAGTCGTTAATAACTTTTTCCAGGATATCCAGTGGCATTGCACCACTCCCCAGGAGCAGGTTATGAAATTCGGTCAGGTCAAATGAATCGCCTAACTGATCCATCGCTTGCTGGCGCAAATCCAGGATCTTAGTATAACCGATGTAATACGCCGTCGCCTGACCTGGTATAGATATGTAACGGCTGACCTCTCCCTGCATAGAATATTCGAGCATTCCGGTATTTTCAACCATAAAATCAACGGCCTGATCGAAAGTCCATTGCCTGGCATGGATGCCCGTATCCACCACCAGGCGCGAAGCCCGGAAAGCCTCTGCCTGCAAGCGTCCCATATCACCATAAGCGTCATTCTTATAGAAACCCAGCTCTGCCACCAGGTGTTCCGCATATAATGCCCAGCCTTCAACGAAGGCAGTAAAATCTGATCCCCGCCTGAACGATGGCAGGTCCAGCTGTTGTGCAATAGCAATCTGGAAGTGGTGCCCCGGAATGGCTTCATGATATGCCAGTGTGGGCATGCTGAAACTGGGTTGGATGCCAGTGTTTTGAGCATAAAACATTCCCGGGCGAGAGCCATCTATGGCCGGGGGCATATAATAACCGCCCGTCGGACCTCCAATTACTATCACGCCTATGTTGGGGCGCAGATCGAAAGCATCACCAATATTATTGGTCGACTGCTGTGATGATGTCCTCGTAGCCCCGTACAATCTCATCCCCGGATAGGCTCTCACTATCTGCTGCAATGCGCTTTAACAACTCGGGCAAGCTTTCATCTGTCGGGTACCCCAGCTTGGTCGAAAGGGGTACGCATTTCAGTATGAATTCGGTCGAGTGCTTGCAGGCCCAATTCGTGGACCTGGTCAGCACTCAGGTCGGTGCTGGTGTAGTGCCGGAGAATGTAAGCATAATAGTCCTCGCCATTCGGGAATTTCCATACCCCGGCATCATTTGTAGACACACTTTGAAGATGCTCGAAATAGTTGACCAGCGCCTGGTAAGCAGGGATGACTGCCGTATTGATGGCTTCTTCTGCCTCGGTTAACAGCGACTGCTTATCTGCCTCGCTGATATCAGTCAGGATACTGACTTTGGCATCGAAAGCGGCAAAGTAGGGTGTTGAGTGGGTACTACTTTTTGCGATTTCGTTCAGATTTTCAAGGATCCACCCAACCAGGAATTGCGGCAGCATGACCCCATTTGCTTCACGCCGCTGAAGCCCATCGATCAGCTGTTCAAATTTTGTATCCACCTGTGAGAGGCAGGTGATGTAATCCCGTGCCTCTTGCAGGCTCGTCACCGGGCGGAGATCGGTGAAGAATTGGAGCAAGTCAAGATGGACACTAAACACAGTGGGATTGATCGGGTAATCATCGTACATGAACTCGTGCCCCTTCACCCTGTCATCCAGGTACCATGCATAGATGTCATACGTAAGTTGTTGTTCGGGGTCAAGGACGGAACGGTCATATTTCTGGAGCGTGCTTAATAGTTCTGATTCCAATGCCTGTGTCTGGCGGATGGTCTCATCAGAGATATCCGTGAGCAGGTTTGTTGGGGTGCCATAACCTTGAGATAGCCCCAGCTCGAGCACAGTTTCGGGATCGCGGCTCAGCAGCCTGCGGTAAGATTCCTCCATGAAGGCATCAAATTCCACCTCTCGCAGGCTGTCTGTTGGCACACTCGTTGAAGCTTGCGTGGAAATAGTAGGTGGGAGTGTGGATATGTTTTGTGGAGCGTTGGGAGCCTGGTACAACTTCCGTCGAGGGGATGTTCTTTCTGCCACATGCCCCCATCAGGGTGCTGATGATGATTACAATAGTTAAGAGCTTGTATAATTTATTCATGCTATCTCCTACCCGAAAAAGACTATCTCTCACCTATCACCAGCAAGGACGTTGCCCCATGAAACCCCACATCATGAACACGCTGGCGAAGTGCCTCACCTTGCTGGTGTAATTCCACTCCATAGTCAAGGCTTTCTGTCCTCTGGAGGTAACGGTCGATGATGCCATCCAGCTCCTGGATCAATTCAGGTTCCTTGGGCTCTAAATCCAGGTCTTTCAGGTCATAATAATCCAGGTGCTGCAAGCTTAATTCATGGGTAATATCAACCACTTGCTGGCGGGTAAATGTTTCATGATGGATAATTCCCTCGGCAGTGTCAACCGCTGCCCACCAGTGATGTAACAACACATGCGTGAGCTGGGTCTCGCACTGACCGTCCCGATACATCTCAGCGATTATGATATGTCCACCTGGCTTACACACTCTCTTCATCTCAGCTAAAACCCTGGGCAGGTCAGACATGTGATGCAACGAATTGGAGATACATACGATGTCAAAACGACCGTCTGGGAAATCCATCCGAGCAGCATCCATACACAAAAAGTGGATATTCGCCTGACTATGTGACTTCCTGGCAGCATCCAATGGTTTCTCGTTACAGTCAATACCGGTGATTTCCAGGTAGTTTTTCAAGTTTTCCGTCAGGAAGTTGATGAATCCCCCGCCACCCGTTGCAACATCCAAAACATAGCCACCGGAGAGTTTGCTTAATGCATCTTCAGCTGTTTCCATTAATCCACTCCGATCTGTTTAGCCGTGTGCTCTGTCAGACTTTGTTTTGCTACCGAACATATTCAATAAAACTACTTACCCGTAAAGAAAAATGTTCACGGGTTCTCAATCCCGGTGGACTTTGATGTATGAAAATTAAAAATCCATCCCCTTTTGGGGATGGAGTCCCGATTTTTGGGACAGAGTCCCACCTTAGGGGAAGGAGTTACGATTTTTGGACAGGAACCTCATCAAGGAGTTGGAATCCCCCGGTGGAGATAGAATCTACCAAATGGGGATGGAATCCCTAGATGGGGAGTGAAGTATATTATTTATTGCTTGCGTAAGGAAATTCTAGTCAGTCAACAGTACCGAGCTTTTGCCCCAGCTTATAGGCACGTTCCAAAAGCTCAGGTTGCTTTAGCACATCCCCAATGTCCATGGCAGTCCCATAGACGATCCCCGCCATGTTTGCCCCAATATAGCGAAACATGTCCTGATATGTGCGGATGGCATTGATTGCTCCTGAGGTATATGGGTCGCTATCTCCGTAAGTCAATACAATGCCAATCTGCTTCCCCTTGAGCTCACTCCCTTTTGCACTTTCCAATCCATACCAGCGGTCAATGAACAGTTTGGTTTGGGCGCTGATGGTGAACCAATATACCGGGCTGGCAATCAGGATCGAATCGGCTTCCCGCAGCTTGGAGTAAAGCATCTGCATGTCGTCTTTAAGCACGCATACCCCGGTTTCCTGGCACACGTCGCAAGCATCGCATGGATGAATATTCATGATATGCAAGCTAAAGCTTTCAACCCTTGCCCCGGCGTCTTTCGCGCCTGCTACTACCTGCTCTGCCAGGGTGCTGCTATTGCCTTCCTCCCTCGGACTACCTTTGAAAACCAGTACGTATTTGCCCATAGACACCTCCCAGGTTATTTTACTGCGTTTTTATCTATTTTGAACGTGTGTGTAAGGTTCACGAGCTTATATTCGCTAAACATCACCAAATAAGGTAAAATAAGACCGTGGTGAGGTATTCTTCATGGTGTTGTTAACCCGCGAGCAGATTGAAGCCCGGTTGGTGGCATTGCATCGCGCCAGCCTTGAGCTCGTTAGCGATTTATCGCTTGATATCGTCCTCGAGCGTATTGCTCTTCTTGCGCGTGAGCAGGCAGGGGCACGCTATGCCGCATTAGGGGTGTTGGATGAGAAAGGTAAATTAGTCACATTCATTCCGGTCGGTATGACTGCCGATGAGATTCACCAGATGGTCCATCCACCGGTCGGTCTCGGATTGATCGACGCCATTGCCAGGGAACGACGGACTATTCGCATCCCGGATATCTCACGAGATAATCGCAGTGTAGGTTTCCCACCCAATCACCCTTCAATGACTTCCTTCCTTGGTGTCCCCATCCTTTCCGGAAACCAGCTTTTGGGTCAAATTTATCTGACGGACAAGGAAGATTTCACCGAGTTTACGCGGGATGATGAACGCGTGATCGAAACCCTGGCTGCCTATGCTGCTGTGGCAATCGTTAATGCCCGCATGTATGAAGACCTGAACGCGCATGATAAAGCCCTGAACGAGCGCAATAAGGATTTAAAGCTACTGAATGACATCGGAGAAATGTACGCCAGTGCGATTGAAGTGGATGAGATCCTTGAGAAAACACTGGATCGCGTCATGTCATACCTTTCAGTAGAATCTGGCGAAATTTACCTGACTGAGGAAGATGGTTTAAGCCTACGCTTGGCTATGCATCGGGGTGACGAACCGGAGGCTTTTTGGACCAGGGATCAATTCAAGTTTGGCGAAGGGTTCATTGGCATCACCGCTGAAAGGGCAAAAGCCCAGGTTACCAATTCTCCTCAAAACGACGTGAGATTCTTGCGCCCTAAGGTAGTGGAGGCGGGTTTCCGCTGTATTGCCTGCATCCCAATGATAGTTCATGGCAGTGTGGTTGGCGTGATGGTGATTGCCACCCGTCAGGAACGTCGTCTCACTCAACGTGAGCTGAGCTTACTGCAAGCCATAGGCACCTGGGCTGGTACCGCCCTCGAAAATGTGCGATTAAACCAGCAGGGACGCCGGCTCGCGGTTTTAGAGGAACGCGAGCGCATCGGAATGGACTTGCATGATGGCATCATCCAATCGATCTACGCAGTCGGGCTGGCCTTGGATTATGCCCGGCTGGAAGTCGAGTCTAACCCCGACAAGGCACTGGTCAAGCTTGAACAGGCGATCGAGGGGTTGAACAGCACCATACGCGATATACGCACCTATATCATGGATCTGCGCCCGCGACAATTCCGCGGCAAGGATCTGATGGAAAGCCTGCAGCGCCTCCTTGATGAGGCGCGAGCAAACACGGATTTGGAATTTATCCTGACTGGTCCCACAGATGGCTCTGTGATCCTGCCCACGATCAGCGCTACTACGCTATTCCACATCTGTCAGGAGGCATTGGCGAATATTGCCAAGCATGCACAGGCACATCAGGCGAAAGTGGATCTTTGGTCCACCCCAGGCAGGGTTCTTTTGAAAATTTCTGATGATGGAGTAGGCTTTGACGTTAGCAAGATGAGCTTTGCTCTTGGGCATGGTCTGTCCAATATGCACACCCGTGCCCGCAAAATGGGAGGGGATATAGAGATCAACTCAGAGCCGGGAAAAGGCACCTCTATCCTTGCCTGGTTACCGCATAATCAGAATGGCAACTCCGATCAGTCGAAACAATCCCAAAATTAAACAGATCCACCGCCTACTCAGCCAGCGGAAGCAACGCCAATCTTCCGGCTTATTTGTCGCCGAGGGTATTCGGCACGTCGGAGAAGCTTGTGCTGCCCGTGCAGGTATCGAGCATATTTGTTATGCACCCGATCTGCTTACCAGTGATTTTGCCCTTCAACTGGTTCAAGAACAATCGCAGCTTGGAATTCCATGTTTGGCTGTTGATAAAGAAACCTTTACCACTCTGGCAAGTAAGGATAACCCTCAAGGGATTCTGGCCGTTGTCCGCCAGCCTCGCCTTCAGCTTGAGTCTCTGACTGTGGAAAACTTTAAATGGGGCGTCGCTTTGATTGCGCCACAAGACCCGGGCAATATCGGCAGTATTTTGCGCACCATTGATGCGGTCGGTGCCAGTGGCTTGCTATTGCTGGATGACCCTGCGAATAACCAGTTTAGCACCGATCCGTACCACCCGAGTTCTGTGCGTGCCAGTATGGGGTCAATATTTTGGTATCCAATTGTTGCCACTACTTTTACGGCATTTGTCCAATGGATACACCTCCATGCTTACCATGTTTATGGAACTTCAGCCCACTCCAGCCTGGATTATCGCTCCATTGAGAAGTGTGAACTCCCGCTGATCCTGCTGATGGGTAGTGAGCGCGAGGGTTTAACTTCCAGTCAGTCTGCTGTTTGTGATCTAATGCTGAGAATCCCCATGCAAGGTCGGGTTACTTCCTTGAACCTGGCCATTGCCACCGGGGTTATGTTATATTCAATCTTGAATAAGATGTAATTTTGACTTTGCTGTAAACTAGCGCGCCGTACTTCCCCCATCCACAACCAGCGTTGCTCCAGTCATAAAGCTGGATTCATCCGAAGCTAAAAACAACACCGCACGGGCAATCTCGATTGTCTCTGCCACTCGCCCCAAGGGTAAGTCACTCTGGCGTGCCTCAGCCTCGCTCACCGGACCCGAATGATGATAAAAACCGTCCTTCACCCAGCGCTCTACGTATGTATCTCCCGGGCAGACGGCATTGATGCGGATGTTTTCTCCTGCGTGGTCGATTGCCATCGCCCGCGTCATCTGCACCACGGCTCCTTTTGAGGTACAGTACGCTACTACTGCTGGAGCTCCGATAAATGCCCAGTCGGAGGCATTATTGATGATCACCCCTCCGCCCTGAGCCCGCATCACCGGCAGCACCAGCTTCGACATGCGCCATACTGCAGTCACGTTGAGCAGCATGGTATCGTTCCAATCTTCATCCGATGTGGTTTCTGCCGTGCCGTTAACCACAATCCCGGCATTGTTGAACAGGATGTCGATACGCCCATATTTAGCCACTGCCTCATTAACCGTACGCTGGCAGTCTTCCATCCGGCGATGGTCGGCCTGGATATAGTATCCGCTGATTTGTTCTGCCAGCTGTTGACCAAGCTGGGATCGCCGTCCAGTGAATGCGACCTTTGCCCCTTCAGCAGAGAATAATTCAGCTGTCGTTTTACCAATCCCGGAAGTCCCCCCGGTGATCAGTGCGACCTTGTTTTCCAGGCGCATGCTGGCACTCATCGGGAGGTGGGTGCGTTTTTAAATACGTGTGACCAGCCTGCGCCTCCGCAAATCTTACATCGGTCTTGAAATTCTCCTGATACTTGTGTCCCTGTTCCAGCGCAATGGGGGCACTTGCGGGATGGTTGTGCCACCAGCACGCTTCCCTGCCCGCCGCATACCAGGCAGATATCCCCATATTGTCCATATTTGCCTGCGCCTTCGCACCAGGCACAGGTTTCAGGCGCATACTGCATTACCGGCATGACCATGTGGAATTCCTCCAATAATAGATCTACGACTCAAGATTATTATACCCGAGGTTTATCTATGTCATCTATGCATGCAATCCATAATAAAAAAAACATATATAATATTGATAATATTTAATATTACACTAAAAATATTCAATATTATTTATTGACATATTAGAAAAATTGTGTATAATATAAAAATCATTTTACATTTCATGATTACAGTTGAGGAAATTAAGATGAACACGAACAACACACTCGAACGATCCAAATCCTGGGCGCCACGCTTTTTCACCATCTGGACAGGCCAGGCATTCTCGTTGTTGGGTAGCCAGCTGGTTTCATTTGCCGTAATCTGGTGGCTGACCCAGACCACCGGCTCAGCGACAGTCTTGGCTACCGCCACTTTGGTTGGGCTGCTACCTCAGGTTGTGCTTGGCCCGCTCACCGGTGCCCTGGTAGATCGCTGGAGCCGGCGCCTCACCATGATCGTTGCCGATGGAATCATCGCTCTCGCAACTGTGCTTCTGGCAATACTGTTTGCATTGGGTCATGTCCAAATTTGGCAGGTGTATGCGTTGCTTTTTGTCCGCTCGGTTTGCGGAGGTTTCCATTGGCCTGCCATGCAGGCCTCAACCACGCTCATGGTTCCCAAGCAACATTTAGCGCGCATTCAAGGCCTTAACCAGATGTTGCAGGGAGGCATGAGCATTGCTTCAGCCCCGCTGGGTGCTTTGCTCCTGGCATGGCTTCCCATGGAGGGCATTCTGGCGATTGATGTGGTCACCGCCATTATCGCCATCGTTCCCTTGTTCTTCTTTCAAGTGCCCCAGCCTGAGCGCCGCGATTTGCAAGTCGAAGCCCAGGGTAAATCCTCCGTCTGGCAGGATTTGCGTGCTGGTTTACGTTATGTGTGGGGATGGCCGGGTCTGATGCTCATTGGTATTATGGCAACGGTGATCAATTTCCTGCTCACCCCGGCATTTTCACTGCTTCCCATTCTCGTCACCAAGCATTTTAATGGCCAGGCCATCCAGCTTGCCACCCTCGAGTCTTTTTCAGGTTTCGGTTTCATCGCTGGCGGTTTGCTCCTCAGTGCCTGGGGAGGTTTCAAGCGACGTATTTTAACCAGCTTGTTGGGTCTGTTCGCAATGGGGTTGGGTTGTCTTGTGATGGGCTTGTTGCCACCGTCGGCGTTTGCCATTGCGGTTGGCACGATGCTCTTTCTCGGTATCGTCAACCCCATCGTCAACGGGCCTTTGCTCGCCGCAGTGCAGGCTGCCGTTGCACCTGAGATGCAAGGGCGTGTATTTACCCTGATTAACAGCATGGCGGCTGGTATGTCTCCCATTGGTCTGATGATCGCCGGTCCCATTGCCGACAAGCTGGGCGTGCAGACCTGGTTCATCATCGGTGGGATTGTCACCATCTTAATGGGCATCACCGGCTTATTCATCCCCGCCATAATGCACTTTGAAGATGGCCGAACTGCTGATAGACCGGCTTTGGTTGAAAAAACAATCCTTCCTGAGTTTGGGCATATTGGGGCAGAGATGGCAAAAGCCGCTCAATCCAATCCTTTGGAAGTGGATTGCACTTAATCGATTGATCCTCGGGACAAGAAAGACAAATGCTCCTCCCATGCGGAGGAGCATTTGGTTCTTGAGTGGTTAGCAATCCGGGTTACCACAGCCCCCGGATCACCAGTAGCACCCCAATGATGCACAGTGGGATACCTGCGATTGCGCCCACTACGGTGATGGTCAGGATGACTCCAGCCAGCATAAGAACCAGGCCTAAAATCACCGCCACCATTCTCCCGGTTAGCATTACGATATACGCGATCAGGTTCCATATCCATACGAATGGCCACAGCAGCCAATGGGTTTTTTTGGTATCAATCATGACACACTCCTTGTTTCTATGCTATTAATTACGTGGTTTATTGAACTAGGTTGCATGTTGGAGTATTTTTCCCTAATCTATCTGTAATCTTCGTCGGCCTGGAATATGTGTAAAATACATATGTATGACGAAAATGGAGCAGATTATGGTTAAGATTGATCCGTCCGAGATAACCCCCAAGAAGCTATATCTTTCACGTCGCCAGTTTATTGGCAGTGCCGCTGCAGTAACCGCGGGAGCCTTAGCCCTGGCTGCCTGCAAAGGGAATGTCCCCACAGCTACGACAGCGGTAACAGCCTCTGCAGGTGCCACAACAGATGAGCTGGGGGATCCGGTTAACTCTTTTGAGGCTATCACAAACTACAATAATTACTACGAATTTTCCACCAATAAGGAAGCCGTGGCAAAATTGGTCACTGATTTCCCAACTTCTCCGTGGAGTATCGAAGTCTCTGGTCTGGTGACTAATCCCAAAACATTCACAATCGATGATCTTCAGAGATTTGAGCCTGAAGAACGTATTTATCGGCTGCGCTGTGTGGAAGGCTGGTCGTTGGTCATCCCTTGGATTGGTTTTCCGTTGCATAAATTACTGGATGAAGTTAAACCCACCTCTGAAGCAACGTATGTCCAGTTCACCACCCTATATGACCCCAAAAACATGCCTTTGCAGGGCTCCAACCTGCTCAATTGGCCTTATATTGAAGGATTGCGGATGGATGAGGCGATGCACGACCTGACTCTCCTCGCCACCGGTCTGTACGGCCAGTCATTACCCAAGCAGGATGGTGCCCCCATCCGTCTGGTGGTACCATGGAAATACGGTTTCAAGGGCATCAAAGCGATTGTCAAGATCGAGCTGGTAAATTACCAACCTGCCTCCACCTGGATGCAGGCTGCACCTGATGAATATGGTTTCTTTGCCAATGTCAATCCCAATGTGGATCACCCGCGCTGGTCACAAGCCACTGAACGCCGCATTGGTGAGGTCGGCAGGAGAAAGACTCTCATGTTCAATGGATATGAAAACGAGGTTGCGTCACTCTATACAGGGATGGATTTAAAAAAGAACTTTTGAAACTCAAGAACAAGTTTTTTACCGATTGGTTTCCAATCCTGGTTCATATCGCCTGCCTGCTACCCATTGCATGGCTGATTTTAGATGCGTGGCGAGGAAATTTATCCGCTGACCCCATTCGTGCATCAATCTTGCGTACTGGCAAAATTGCTTTGATCCTGCTCGTTTTGAGCCTTGCATGCACACCCCTGAACAATATCTTTGGCTTCAAACCCGCACTCAAAGTTCGCCGCGCTCTGGGAGATTATTCCTTCCTGTACACCAGTCTCCATTTTGCAATCTTTGTCAGCCTGGATTATGGGTTTGATTTTCAGCTGGTGATGCATGAGTTGACCCGAGCTTACGCCCTGGTCGGTTTGATCGCCGGGTTATTGCTAATTCCGCTTGCCATAACTTCATTTGCACCCTGGCCGAAACGCCTGGGTAAAAGCTGGAAGCGTTTACACAACCTGGTCTACGTGATCAACCTGCTGGCTGCCGTGCATTTCATCCTGGTGGTCAAGCAGGGCGTCACAGAACCCTACCTGTGGATGATTTTGATCGTTTTTCTGTTGATGCTAAGGCTGCCTCCCATCCGCCGTTTTCTCAGTGGTTTTTTCACGCACGCAGAATGATCTGTAGCTGTTTCATAAGCTGACGGTGGTTAAATCCCACTGTCTTTTGATATTCGATATATAATCTCAAAATGCTACCCCCAGCATTTTCCGATTCATCCAAATCGATTGGTACCCTGGAATGGGAACAGCTCATCCGGGATGGCATTACTGCAGTCAAGAATGGCAATCGACCTCTTGCCAAAAGACTGCTGGACCAGGCCGCGCTAATCGATAGCACCGATGCTCGAATTTGGATCTGGCTTTCAGCCACCACGGATGATCTACAGGAACGCCGTACCTATCTGGAGCATGCTGTCGCCATTGATCCCTCCAATGCCACCGCAAAACGCGGCCTGTTGGTGCTCACTGAAAAGCTGGACCAGTCTCAGCCTGATGTCTGAAGGTGAGTCTTACATTCCTCCGACGACACCAGCCGTTGAACAGTCCATAACCAAGACCTATATCTGCCCTAATTGTGGTGCTTCTATTTCTTATGATATTCATGAGGCCAACCTGGTATGCCAATTTTGTGGTTTTCATCGTAGAGTTGACGAAGAAGTAACCCGTGAAAGTTCAGATCAGGTGTTGGATGCTGCCCTGCCCACCACCCGTGCCCATCGTTGGGCTTATAGTCAGACACGTGTGACATGCGAGCAATGTGGAGTTGTCATCCTGCTTCCACCTGGCCAAACTGCAGATATCTGCCCCTATTGTGCCTCGAATCGCTTTATCAGTTCGACGGCATTGATGGAATTGATCGATCCTCAGCTGATTGGCTTGTTTAAGATCGATCCCCAAAACGCGGGGAAGAGCATTAAAACCTGGCTTGGCAAAAGTCTGATTGCTCCGGATGATCTGGCTACCCAGCAAGCCGGTATGCAGCTCCATCCCGCGTACTACCCCTTTTGGGTCTTTAGTGGAACGCTTGAAATCCCCTGGTTCTGTGATGTCAAAGTACTCCCGGGTAAGCTGGCAATATGGGAGCCACACTCAGGGTCGCAATTTGAGATGTTCGATAATATTCTCATCTCTGGTCTGCGTAAGATGCCTTCCCGTGATTTGGCAGGCATCGAGCCATTCAATCTGGATGAGCTTGTGGAGTTTTCACCCGATTTTCTGTCAGGCTGGGTGGCGCTTACCTATGATCAACCCCTGGCGGATGCCTCCTTGCAGGCGCGGGAAAAAATCATCCAAAAAGTCCGCGCCTCATTACCCGGCCAGGTAGAACCCAATCGTTCCAAGCGTAATTTTAGCCTTGGCGTGGGAAAATGGAGTGGTCTCACCTATAAGCTAGCCCTGCTCCCCATCTATACCGGTAATTACACCTTCCAGGGCAAGCGTTACCGCCTGCTTGTCAATGGACAGACTGGGAAAGTGAGTGGGATAAAGCCGAAGGATTCCCTCAAGGCTACCTTGTTCATCATCGGTGGGATGATCTTGCTTGCCATCATGATTGTTATATTCCTCTTGCTAAAGAATTTGTTGGTCGGGTAATTACCCAATCCTGCACACATGACCCAAGCACCAATTCTCCGCAATCCCCAGCTTGATGGCTCAGCCTTCTTCTGGAAGGCTGGTCCGACAGGGATCCTGCTCTGTCATGGCTTTACCGCCACCACCGCTGAAGTTCGTCTCCTGGCTCAATCTCTCCACTCCCAAGGGTATACCGTTGCTGGGTCTTTGCTCCCGGGGCACGGTACCACGCCACAGGATTGCAATCGTCACACCTGGCAGGATTGGTATGCCGCCGTTGAGCATACGTACCAGAAATTGGCTACCCATTGCCAGACAGTGATTGTGGGTGGTGAATCTACCGGGGCACTGCTTGTTTTGTATTTGGCTTGCCAGCATCCGGAAGTGGCTGCGATTTTATGCTATGCTCCTGTACTACGCCTTAAGCTCAACCGGGGCATTGTCTTTGTCTTATCCTTATGTGCTCCCTTTCTCACCTCAATCCCGAAAGCAGCCTCCACCGATGATAATCCATGGCAGGGGTATTCTGTGCAGCCATTAAAAGGTGCTTCTCAAATTCTCCGCCTGCAAAAAGTGATCTTACCTCTCCTGCCTCAAGTTCGACCGCCCATCCTTATCATGCAAGGCAGGTTGGATCCAACTGTCCATCCCCAATCACCCCAGGTCATATACGATCAGGTAGGCTCTCCCATCAAGGAGTTACATTGGCTGGAACATTCCACGCATTGCGTCATCCTGGATAAGGAGCGTGACCTCGCTGCTGATTTGACCCTCGCTTTCCTCAACCGTGTGCTGGGTTAGAACTTGCCTTGGGTAAAAGTATTCTGCTTCTCACTTCATTCACCAAAGGAGCCTGACATGACCCGTCTTATCCGCTGGTACGACTATATCACCTTCAATGTTTTCTTCTTAGGTTTGACCACGCTTTCCCAGACGATGGGCTTGATCACACCATTGCTCGTCCAGCAATTCGTCGGCGAAACCCAAAAAGCCACCTATTACGGCACGTTCCGCTTGTTCACCCTGATGGTTGCCTTGCTTGCCCAGGCAGTTATGGGAATGCTATCGGATCGTAGCACGATAGGTTGGGGACGCAGGCGGCCGTTTATCCTCATCGGTACGGTGGTAACCGCGGTATTGACCATCCTGATTGGCTTTACTGCCGGGATGGAAGGCATGCTTGGTTTTTATGTGCTTTTCGCCATTGGGCTTGTACAGCCGGTAGCTTCCAACATGGCGCAGGCTGCTGAGCAGGCGATAATTCCCGATCTGGTTCCCGATGAAAAACGTGGGCGTTTCTCCGGTGTAAAGGCACTCCTGGAGATACCACTTCCATTGATTTTGGTGGCATTCACGATCGGTCGGCTGGTCAGCAAAGGGAATATGTGGGCAGGTCTTTTGGTTGCAGTTGGCGTATTGGTGATTAGCCATGCTTTTAACCATGCTCATCCCTGAAAAGCCAATTAAGGAGACCCCACCCCCCATGGATTGGGGACCCATCGTCCGCTTGCTGCTAATGACCGGGGTATTCACCCTGATCATCCTGGGCTCAGGGCAGGTGGTCAAGCTTGTCAGTGGCTTGATGAAGGGTGTCACCTCACCTGCTGCCTTATTCATCATCATGGGTCTGTTTGGCCTGGCAGGCATGCTGGTTGCGGTTGCCCTGGGGGTCTGGTTGAGTGTGCGTATCAGCCTGGGTGATAAAGCCCGGGAAAACCCTTCCTTCACCTGGTGGGTGGTCAACCGGTTGGCATTCCTGGTGGGGGCGGTCAATATCTCCACCTTTGCGGTGTATTTCCTCCAGGGACGCTTGGGCTATGAAAAGGAAGCCGCGGCTGCTCCAGCCAGCCGGCTGATCTTATTTGTGGGTGTTTTCATCCTCATCTCCACCCTACCGGCGGGCTGGCTCACCGACCGCTTTGGTGAAAAACGCATGGTTGCAATATCTGGGTTGGTAGCCATAGTGGGCACTCTGATTGCCCTCAGCATTCCCAGCTTACCGATCATTTATGTAGGTGGCTGCATCATTGGTATCTCGTTTGGCTTTTTCTATACTGCCAACTGGGCACTGGGTACGTTCCTGGTTCCCAAGCAGGAAGCCGGGCGTTACCTGGGCATTTCCAACCTGGCAGGTGCGGGTGCAGGTGCGGTTGGGGCGTACATTGGGGGTCCCATTGCCGATTTTGTAACCGCCCAGGTGCCGCAGGTGCCTGGTTTTGGGTACGTCTTGATCTTTAGTATCTATGGGCTGTTATTCTTGTTCTCTATCCTTGCTCTGACGCAGGTGAAAAAGAGTCGCTCATCCAGTGGATTTGAGATTAATGAATAACTCCCAAGGAATTTTAGTCCCTTGATCTTCATTGCGACGGTTGGATTATTTTCTCTCCGCCAGCTTTGTGATTTGCTCAAGGTGGCTGCACAGCTGAGGGCCCAAATGGCCTAACTCTTCACGGTGTAAATTAGCCAGGCTTTCGAGCACCGTCATTCCTTTTTGGGTCAGATGAATAAAAACCTGACGCCTGTCCTCGTTATTGGGCCTCCGCTCAACCAGGCCTTGCTCTTCAAGCCTGTCCACCAGACCGACGGTACTGTGATGCCGGATTTGTAGCCTTTCAGCCAGTTCGCTAATCGTCACCTGTTTCCTGCCCGGATAGCCGATAATGAAAAGCATAGCCTGGTGTTGTTGTAAGGTTAAACCGGCTGATTCAGCTGCGTTTTCACTAAAGTGTAGAAAACAACGCAATGCATAACGAAACTCAGCCAATGTTTCGTAATCTTCTTTAGAAAAAATCGTGAAATCTGTCATACCACCACCAACGTATGTATCGATGTAACCCAGTTTAGGATGGAGTCTCTCCATCTGAGTTGACTTACATCGCATTGCGATATATAATCATTTTATCATATTTCAGATTGAATTATTGCTGCAGAGAATTAATCTGCACCAATGGGAGGATTGAATGGCAAATTATAAATATCTCATCGTCGGTGCGGGTATGACTGCAGATGCTGCAGTACGCGGCATCCGTGAGCTGGATGCGGATGGCAAGATAGGGATGATTGGGAGCGAGCATAATCCACCCTACAATCGCCCGCCCTTGACCAAAGCTTTATGGAAGGGAAAACCCCTGGAAAGCATCTGGCGACGGACACAGGAATTTTCAGTGGACTTGCATCTGGGTCGCACCGTCAGGTCAATTGACCCGCAGATGTTGCTCGTCCAGGATGACAATGGAGCTGAATATAAATACGAAAAGCTTCTGCTGGCAACAGGTGGTACACCTCGCAGGCTACCCTTTGGTCCTGAGGATATTATTTACTACCGCACCCTCGAGGATTACCAGCGCCTGCGTGAGTTGACCGACCACAGCGAGCGCTTCGGGGTGATTGGCGGAGGGTTTATCGGCTCGGAGATCGCCGCAGCTCTGACCATGAATGGAAAGAAAGTGACCATGGTGTTCCCTGACGCCGGGATTGGAGCACGGATTTATCCGCCTGAGCTCTCCGACTATATTAATGGATATTTTCGCCAGAAGGGTATCAATGTGCTGGCGGGGGTGAAAGTGGAGGATATACAGAAGCATGACCATACCTATCACATCATCACCAATGCGGGAGCAGATATCGAGGTGGATGGTGTGGTAGCCGGTATCGGAATACAGCCTAATGTAGAGCTCGCCCGTGCAGCCAGCTTGAAAGTTGGCAACGGGATTGTGGTCGATGAAACCCTTCACACCAGCCACTCTGGTATCTTCGCTGCCGGCGATGTGGCTGAGTTCGGTAACCTCACCCTGGGCAAACGTTTCCGTATTGAGCACGAAGACAATGCCAATACCATGGGCAGGCAGGCGGGTCGGAACATGGCTGGAGCTAACGAACCCTACGAGCATCTATCTTATTTCTATTCCGATTTATTCGAGCTTGGATATGAAGCTGTGGGTGAGCTCAATTCAGGCATGGAAACTTTTACAGATTGGAAGGATCCGTTTAAAAAGGGTGTGGTCTATTACCTGGCAGGTGGGCGTGTGCGGGGCGTGTTGCTCTGGAACGTCTGGGATAGCGTCCCGAATGCACGCCAGCTTATTGAAGAACCCGGCCCATTCACTACCGCTGATCTAAAAGATCGGCTCTAATAAGGATGAACAAACTGTGGCAATGGTGGATGCGTTAGCTGCTTTTGTCGTACAGATCCACCAAAAACTATGGTCCTCAGGTCAACCTGTTGGTGGATTATTGCCAGATCGTTCAGCTTGAGACCTTGCGTGCCGGAATATGGGAGACTAAAAAGTCTTTGGGGAAGGGTCTTAACCTATAAAGGATGAACCCGGTATAATATGGACTGGTCATGGATACCCGCTTAGATTATGGTGAAGCTCGAATGAGATTTGCTGTGATAAAACTCACCATGCGGGGATAACATAATAAACTGGAGACGATGATGGATTATCATGGTGATAATGAAGACTTTGATTTTCGTAATTCCCTGCAATTGCAAACGCGCCAAATTTCTAAAGAAACCTATAATAAATTCGAAGGCTATATCGCCGAAATATTCACCGCCTATGGCCTGGATCTCGATACACCCGCAACCAAAGATACCCCCCGCCGGTTTATCAAAGCCCTCTTTGACGCCACTGAAGGCTACGATGGTGACCCCAAGCTGTTGCGGGTTTTCGAAACCGAATGCCGGGGAGATCCGGATTGCCGCCTTAGCCAGGTGATTGAGGGTCCCATCCATTTTTTCTCCCTGTGCGAGCATCACGCCTTCCCCTTCTTTGGGGTGGCTTACGTGGGCTACATCGCCTATGAGAACATCATTGGTATCTCCAAACTCACTCGCATGGTGAGGCTCTTTTCGAAGCGCTTCTCGGTTCAAGAGCGCATCGGTCAGCAAATTGCTGATTCTTTGGAAACCATGCTGCATCCCTCCGGTGTAGCGGTTTATCTTGAAGCCCATCACTTGTGCATGGAGATGCGGGGTGTGCGAGAAACTGCGCCTCTCACCCGCACCACAGTCTGGCGAGGAAATTTTGCCGAAGAACCCTCCTTGCGGGCTGAATTCATGGCTGCCTGCGGATTATAGATGTAAGGTCTGTGGGTTGATGTCATCCCTGGCTTACAGGAAAATGGTTGTTTCTAAATAAGTAGCACGTTGGATGGATGTATACATGTCCCTGACGAATAAACTCGTCCTGATCACTGGAGCTGCGCTCCGGGTTGGCCGCCAGCTGACTCTGGCTGTGGCTCATGCTGGAGGGGATGTGGTTATTCACTATGGGCACTCGCAGGCTGAGGCGGAAAGCCTGTGCCTCCAGGTCGAAGCGTTGGGCAGAAAGGCTTACCTGCTCCAGGCTGACCTCTCTGATCCTGCCCAGGTGGAAACACTCGTCCCCGCTGCCAGCCAGCGTGGTACTATTGTTTGCCCTGGTCAACAATGCTGCTATTTTCGAATCCCTAAGCTGGCAAAACTCCACCCTTGAGAATTGGAACAACCACCTGATGGTTAATCTCACTGTTCCATTCCTACTCAGCCAGGCCTTTGCACGCCTGTTGCCCGCAGGTGAAACCGGGCGTATTATCAACCTGTTGGATTGGCGTGCATTGAGACCCGGTGCCGACCACCTGCCTTATACCATCAGCAAATCCGCACTGGCTGCCCTCACCCATTCCCTGGCGATTGCGCTGGCACCCCGCATCACCGTAAACGGGCTGGCATTGGGAGCTGTCTTGCCGCCTAATGATGGCGCCGTGCCTCCCAATATCCTGAAAAACGTCCCGGCTGGCAGGTGGGCTGACCTGGATGAAGTGGGTCAGGCATTGATTTTCTTATTGGAAGGCCCGTCTTACATCACCGGGGAAATCCTCCACCTCGATGGAGGCCGCCATCTGGTATAAAAGAACTGGTTAAAATGATGCATCAAGCCTGCCTGCTGCTTGGATCAAATATCGAGCCTGAGCAAAACCTTCCCATTGCGGTTCGCCTGCTTCAGGAGCGGCTGTCCATCTTACGGGTCTCCTCGGTTTGGGAGTCAGCTTCTGCAGATTGTTGCTACCCCGATTATCTCAACCTGGCTATGTTGGTTTCTACTTCCTTAAATGCGGAGCAGCTTAAGACGCAGGTTCTCCGCCCGCTGGAGGCGCAAATGGGTCGGGTGCGCACTGAAGACAAGAATGCATCCCGTACGATCGACTTTGACATCATCACATATGATGACGATATCCTCGATCCGTCTTTATGGCAGCATGTGCACCTGGCAAAACCGGTGTCGGAAATTCTCCCCGAGCTTCGCTCGCAGTCAGGCGAAACGCTTTCGGAAGCGGCAAAACGCCTGGCTCAAAATACCCCTATCCAGCGTAGAATGGATATTTCTTTTCCATTATCCTCTTCCAACGTAAAAAGTGGCTAACATGGGCATGCTCAGGTGATCAGGGAGTCTGCTTGACACGTAAATCATTCGCAAGCCTTTTCTTACTCTGGCTGGCATGGGTTTTCATCCTGCTTGGTTTTCAAGCCTGGACGGTGATGCGCTTTCAGATAAAGCATCCCGATTATGCCCTGGAATGGACTCCAATCGATACGGCGCTTACCTATAAGCACGATAAGCCTTACCTGAACGAGCCGTTCATGAACCAGCAAGTCGCTTTTGATTCAGAGTATTACCTGTCGATTGCTACAGTTGGCTATGCAGATCCTGCCGTAACCGCGGGTGATATTCATGGTGAGCGGATAGCGCTTAATTATGCCTTCATGCCTTTCTATCCATATGTAATGAAAGCATTAGCGCTTCCGTTGCGAGCATTGCACCTGACCCCGATTGCCACCTCAACCCTGGCCGGAGTAATCGTCTCTGTGCTTGGCACGCTGGCAGGCATGCTTGCATTAGCCGACCTGGCACGCGAGGAACTGGGCGAGGACGGAGGCCTGCGGGCTGCATTCTATCTGCTCATCTTTCCGGCAGGTTTCTTTCTGGCCATGGTCTACACCGAAGGCTTATTCGTTGGGCTCGCATTTGGATCTCTTGCCCTCATCAAGCGCAGGCAATGGATGTGGGCAGTCCTGCTCGCCGTCTTGTCCACCTGGACGCGTGCGGTGGGCGTCGCCCTGATCATCCCTTTGGTCATTGCTTATTACCATTCAGACCGCTGGAGGCAGGTCGGTTTGACCAGGTCGGGATTAAAGTCGCTTGCCCTGACCCTGCTGGTATTCGCCCCGCTGCTGGCCTACCTGGTGTGGAAGTTCTCTCCCCTCGGGCAAATGTTCCAAGTAGTTGAGGATAATTACTTTGGACGGCATCTACTTGACCTCGGGTCGTCCATATCTGGTTGGTGGGATGCCTTTCTTTCGTTGTTTGGTGAAAATCGTCAAACTGCTGCCTATTACATGCTTGAAATTGGCGCTACCCTGCTCGGATTGGTTGCTTGTATCTTCACCTATCGGCGCTACCCCGAAATCACCTTGTTCAGCCTGGCTGTGATCATCATCTCCCTGACCAGCGGTTATCCCCAGGGGATGCACCGCTATGTGATGACCGCACCGGTTCTCTTTCTCTTTCTCGGCCGGCTTGGCAGGAATCCCGCTTTTAACTATGCCTGGACCCTCCTCAGCACCCTGCTCATGGGTGGCATGGCGCTGCTGTTCGCCGCCGATATGTGGGCAGGATGATTATTATATGACTCTCACGGTTTGAATCTGGGGATAAAACGCGGCACCCGTTGCATGTATTCCCCATAAGCTGGCAGTCGCTTCACCAGGTCTATCTCCTCCAACCTGGCTTGAACCATCACCCAAAGCACCCCCAATATGAAGGCTATCAGCATGGGAAGGGTTGGTATCAAAAGGAAAATACCAACCAGCTCCAGGATCATGCCGCTATAGAGCGGGTGGCGGATATGGGCATACAATCCATCCTGCACCAATGTATCCTGTGTTGAGGGCGCGGCTGCACGCCACCTCAACGACAGCACTCCAACGCTGATGATCGCCACACCTGCCAGGATCAACAGCCATCCCATTGCTGATGCGATGGTGATGTGACGAAACAAGGTGGCAGCGCTTGCTTTTGCTGCCAAGACGTACCCAATGGCCCACACGGGAATTCCGACCACATCTCTCAAAATTATGCTCACAAGCCTGCCACCGCGCCCTCCGAATTGGCGAGAGTAATAAGCTGTAAATGCACTGGCTGAGTTGAATATAAACCCCAAGAGAAGTGGGATCAGGAACAGGTACATTAGATCAGATCCCTGGCTTGAGGCGATCGGGTCCCTCTTTCAAGCTGTGTGATCACCGCCACACTTACCAGCAGGCAAATCCCAAAAATCAAATACATCCATCGACCACCGATTCCCTCCAGTATCAATCCCCCCAAGAAACTTCCCGCGGCAGCCCCAATGCCTAAAATCATTGCCGCAAACAATCCTTGTGCGCTGGCTTTCAACCCCTCCGGTGCATTCTCGTCGGCATAAGAAACGCCTGCCACCCACACCATTGGGTATGTCATCCCATTCAGCAGCTGGAAGATTAAGATTCCCGCAGTAAAATTAAGCCAGGCATAGAGTAACAGTCGCACCCCGGTGATGGTCAATCCCAATACCAGCAGGCCATAGGCTCCAAAGCGCTTGAGCAGGTGGTTGGCAAAAAATAATATGGGCAGCTCACCCAGCGTGGCGATGGTTAGCGCCACACCCATCGTAGAGCGGCTGATTCCCAGCTGCTCCATGTACGGGAACATGTAAGTGTTGATGGATGCGAGCGCCACACCGCCCACAAATGCCAGGCTTAGGAAAAATACCCATTTCCGGTCGGTCAATAAGGGTCGCATATCCCTGCGGAAGGATATATTTTCCACCTTTTTTCCAAAGGTAAACTTCTGACTGACGATGAATACCAGCAGCATGATGATTGCATAACCCCAAAACGCCCAACGGATGCCATGCGACTGGACGATCAGGCTTGCCAGCGGTGCCATCAACCCCCAGCCGAAAGTACCTCCCAATCTTACCCGTCCATACATGTTTTTTTCATGCGCCAGCATCGTCATGGTGGCACTATCCGCAAATGACATGATGGGCGAGTTGAACAGGGAATACAGGAATACCGTCAGGGCCACCGGTGCAAGCGATTTAATTAATGGGAAGATGGAGGCGAATACCAATGCACCCAGGATCGATAGGCTCATGATGAACTTGTGGCGCCCATTTGCGTCCGCCAAACCAGTCCACAGTGGCGCTCCGGCCATTGCAACCAGGGGTGCTATTCCTGCAAGGAGACCGATCTGAGTTCCACTGAAGCCTGATTCCTGGAAATAAAGGATGATAAAAGGCCACGCAAACGATGCGGCTGAATAAAATAACAGGTAAAACATGAAGGGGGCGGTTTTCTTCATCTGTAGCTCAACCACCCTGCATCGTAAGCCCGCCTGTCTGTTCCATCCAATCAGCGATCCTTTCCACTGCTCCCATCACATTGTCATCCGAGATATCCACTCGCAGGGTTTCCAGGATCGACCTCTCGACGAATCCTGACATCACTTCCTGCTCGTGGATAAATACTCCCAAATCGTCATACTGTGACGGTTTTCCCGATACCTTCACCCGCTCAGTTCTAGCCTGGGCAAACGATTCCGCCGAACGATTGCAGAAGATCAGCCGGAAGCCCAGCTCTTTTAGCATTTCTTCCAGCCAGCTGAAGTCGTAATCGATTCCACGCTGCATGAATTGGAAGGTTTGGGTGGAGATGTGAAAACGGTCTACGATCCACGAGTAATAGCGTAACTGCTGGAATAAGCGTGCCCAGGTGTGGTAGGTATCCATTGCCAGGGTTTCTTCCTGCGCCTCGAAGTTGATCAAGCCTCGCCCCCATGGGTAGTTGGTGAAGCCACACCACTCGGCAGAGATGAGCGGTGAGTGATAGCGATACTTGCGCGGCCCCACGATGCGGGGGTGTTCGTTCAGCGCAAACGCGATGTCAGTCTTGTGGGTCAGGCGCGTCCCTTCCAGGATGATTTTCGGGCACAGTTTCATTTACTTTTACTTTCCCTCCAGCCACAGCTCGGCGCTGCAACAGGGTGAAACCTGCAGCTGGTGAACTCCTTCTGCCAGGTAATCCCCGAACGGTACATCTACTGTGTAGGCACCCCCGGGCAGCAGGTTTGAATTAAAGCTCCCGATGGAAACCTGCAGTGTAGTTAGAGTCTGGTTGATCACGGTGAGTTTTTGATCCGCGGTCACTTTGCTGCAGCGCGGGTCGGAGATGTCTATATTCAAGTTAATCGTCACCATCTCGCCTTCGAAACTTGCGCAGATTCCTGCGGCTGGTTGTAACGCGTATGGGGTGGCCAATGGCTGGGGTATTGCGGTGGCGCTAATGGTCGGGGTTGCTGCAATCGATTTTGAGCCATTCTGCTTGCAGGCAGAAAGCCCCAAGATCAAGAGTATTCCAAGCGCACATACTGTCCTGATATGTCGTGCCGTCATTCTGTTCTCTCCTTCAGTGTGTACGGGTCAAACCTGGAGGAAGCCAGGATTAATTGCCTGAGATATTCCCACGGAGCTTGTTCATAACTGTAAATGCGCACGTGTTTTTTGTATTTCGGATCACCCACCAGCAGACCCTCAGGGTCTGGCAGGAAAGTCCCGTGGATGAACCCCAGGCGGACGTGATCCCGGTAAATCCCAATCTGGCATATCCCTGCGCTCACCGGACCGCCGTGTTCCTTGTGATAATAGCTGAATCCCCGGCTATGCTGACTCTCGGTTGCGTCTGGAGCGATGCTCGCCACGATATTCCTGATCTCCAGCACGATGTCGCGCAGTTCGGCAGGTACCATCTCAAGATGTTTTTCGATATAGCGTTCTGGTAGCATGTTATTTAATTACGAAACCTGCCTTCCTGCAGCGTCTTCACCTGTAGTGTCTTGATGGTTTTACTATACTCCCGCTGTTATGCAGGTCGATGCGATCTCCTGATTGAATAATGTCCAAAAATCTTTTTTGACCTCTGGCGCATTAATGTGCTTCCGTTGTGTTCTTGGTGTCTTTCGTGGTTATTCTCAATCTTTCAATACGATATTCCTGTACCCATTAATTCTAACCAACCATAAGTTGACACCTTTATCACTCCATTGCCATTTTGTATAAAGCGTTCACCGTATTCCAGTTACGCGTTGTCACCGGCATGCCTAATCTGCGCTCAAAAAAGCTGGTGGACAGTTTGGTCGCTCCATACCCGTTGGGGCAAAATAGGTAGATTGCCATCTCACCTCGGGCGAATTCATCGGTGATATCCCTTGGAGCCGACATTTCACTCCACCAGGGTTCCGATGGGATATGGTACAAAAAAGTCACGTACAGTTTGGCAGGGTCCTCGTTGCGGTCATTGAGATATGGGTTGTTTGCCAGGATTCCCTCCAGGTCATGTGCTGACCGGAGGAACACCGATACTGGATAGCCACATGCCTGCACGATCCGTCCCTCGATGCGTTTCGCCAACCCGGCTGCTTCTTGTTCTCCGCTTTCGAACAGCATATTACCACTCTGCACATAGGATCTGACATTAGTGAAACCCAAACCCGAAAAGATATCGCGCAAGTTTTCCATGCGTATCGTTTTTTGCCCCCCGACGTTGATGCCTCTTAACAACGATATATAGATACTCATTTTGACTTCAGCCTCCTGGAGCTACCTTCGAGATACACGGTAAACGCCCCTGCTGCTCCTGGCGGTGCGATTTCAAACCTTGCATCCAGAGTCTCTAACCCGGTCTTGATATAGGTGAAACGGAACTGGGGTGCGGAAGGTGCCGGGTCGCTTACCAGGATGATCATTTTCTGGTCTGGAGACACATTGACCTCGTAATGGATGACATGCTCCTCATTGTCAAAATAGATCGCCCGCTTTGCACCTGTGTTTTCGTTATAGATGACCAGCAGGTCATCGTGTGTGTAGGCCGCCCGTTCAGGGGTTTCCGAGAATACCGTCCGGTTCTTTCTCACCAGGATATTTTTATCCAGGTCGTATCGAAACGAGAATCTCCCATGCCCCTGGCCAGGGTCGCTTTCGTGCCCGCCTTCCCATTCTCCCAACAAGAATTGATATGCTTCCCAATCGGTTGCCAATATTTTCTCTCCTGCCGGATCCTGATTTTTCAGCTCAACTCAGGAACCAGTCCTTTTATCAATTAACTGATTGTCTTGCTGCCATGTCATTATAATCCTTGCGATACACGAATACCTCCCTGGCTAGCCTGAATCCGACCAACTCGTAAAGCCGGTAAGGCAGGTCGGTGCTGTGCAGGGTATCCGCTCGCAGCGAGCTTGCCAGACGGATCATCTCACGTTGATCACCTTCGCCTGAAGATTTTCGTTGCCTTATTTTCATCGCCACACCTCAGTGGATACCGGTATTCTACAACAAGATAGTTTACCCCCTATGTTTTGTCCTGACGAGCAACTTCGCGGTGTGGAAGCTCTTATTTTAGGTTGAAACCGGATTGGATTGTTGAGTGCAGGGCTTACCCCGATGGCAGGCGTTGTTCATGCCGATAATCAATATTGCGATTCCTTTGTAGCCGGGATCGTTGATCCTGGCTGGTATGCTGGGTCACTCGATTTCAATCTTGTTAAATACGTATGCTCATTTCATACCAACGATGCAGGACCAGGCTGCGCAATTGATGGACGATATTCTTACTCCGCTTCCAATTGATCTGAGATCGATCAGCTAATTATAACCTTACGAAATATCTATCACCAATCTGCAGTGTGATCTGGAGGCCGGTCTATTTTGAAAAAACAATTCTAAATATAAGGTATGCATGACTTGCAGTAGGGCAGAAGTATACAAGACTTAGGAGCAATGAAAAATCGAAGCCAGAGAAGCGTTATAAAACGGCGACAAAACCCTGCCGCTAAGTGCACACAGTCCTATGCAGCAGGGATGGGGGATACAAACAATCCACCTAATGATTGCATGAAAGTACGAACATCTTTTCCGTATCTTTCTTTACCGGAAAATTGTATTTTCTCGTAATCGATAACTTCCATAAATTTTTTCGTGTTCTGCATTCCATACCAAACGAAAATACACCAAACAAAAGGAGTAAAATACCTATAGGCATCACCAACTGTGGCACTCTGTTATATAAAACGACTAACAAGAAAATGAGCACAAATACCATAAATTTGAACAGATAGATTATCGCAGATAGTTGTGAATTTTTGTGTTTTCCATATGACAATTCCTTTCCTATCAGGAATACTGATTTTTAACATATATAAACTGGGAGAAAAATTAGATGGTGATTTCAAATGAACGAATAATCGATAATCAATTATTATTATTTTTACATATAAGATCCCACAAAGCAATAAAATCGGTTGGAACATTCTTCCATACGGTTGTGTCAAAGTAATTTAATAAAAAGAGACTGCACTTTAGAATAAATTATACGGATTGCACACGGATTGAACGTGAAACCGATCTCCATGCTATTTTTCTAGAAGCCGGTTATATTTTTCACCAGCGATGAATCCTCATCCAAACAAATGGCGCACAAATGGCGCAAAGTTTGCTTTAACATTAAAACGCTACCCCTATATCTGGGGTGGCAGTGGTTTTCCGGGGGTTTTATCCCATATCTATGGGGTATCAGACACGGGTTGGACCAGCAGTCATATGATCCACAGTCAAGTGCTCTGCCAATTGAGCTACAGGCACCATAAGCGGGCTGTAGTATCACAAGGTGAAGTGGTTTTCAAGGAATTTTTAGGTACCCCACAAATGAACGTAGCGGGGTGCTGGGACATCCGATCTCGATTAAGTAAACAACTTATGCCAATTTCATTCTAACTATACAGGACCAGGATGCGGATTTGCCCTCCATCGGCAGGATAATTACATAACTGACATAATATTGTTGAGCACTTGCTAATTATCTCATCTTGAGATATAATATTGCTGTGCATATTATCTCGCGAAAAGCCTTACGCTTATTCTGGGAAAAATATCCAGACAGTGAAACGGCTCTGGCGCGATGGTTTAAAATCGTCGAACGTTCGAATTATCAAAGTTTTGATGAACTTCGAGAAACATTTCCATCAGCCGATAAAGTTGGTAAATGGATTATCTTCAACATCGGAGGCAACAAATATCGTTTGATCACAGTGATCCATTTTCAGGCAGGTAAAGTCTATGTTCGGCATGTGCTAACTCATCAAGAATATGAAAAAGGTAGTTGGAAACTATGACCACAATTGTATCGAAAGAACTGGGAAAACATTGGGCGAGAATCCGCCCGCTTTTCACTATTCGAAATGAACGGGAATATAACGCGGCGATTAAACGGTTGAATGGCTTATTAGATGAAGTTGGGGATAATGAAAACCACCAGTTGTATAGTTTATTGGACACCTTAGGGACGCTGATACAGGTGTATGAAGAAGAGCACGTTCTAATGCCAGATAGCAGCGGAGTCGAAGTACTACATTATTTAATAGAAGAGCATCAATTGGTTCAATCAAATTTAACTGAAGTAGGCTCTCAAGGGGTGGTATCAGAAGTCTTAAGCGGAAAACGGGAACTGAATGTGCGACAAATTCGTGAATTAGCGAACCGTTTTCATGTATCACCAGGTGTATTTATCTAGTTCACCAGGTTTTCTTAAGAACCAATAACCTTTCCAACAATACTTTTCAGGGGGCGACCCGTTTTCATGATTGCAGGCATTCTGCCCCAACAATCATGCTTTCACACGTCATCCCGCCAGTGATAGCGGCTGGCATACCGGGTCACTCCCTGGCGATCTTAAGACCCGCGATGATCACTCAGCTCGCTTTGTTCTGCTCGCTTCGCTCTGCTCGCTACGCTCACTACGTTCGCGATATTCCAGGAACCCGGGATGAGGTAGCTCGCGTGATGAATGCTGTACTTAAACCGATCCGGATCGATCTCAGGGATCTGCAGAAATCAATTCGTAAAAAATATTTATCTGAAAACAATCTTTACCTTGCGGGTTTGACACGCTTATCAATCGCCCGCTCTCCTTTTGGTTCGCCGGGCAGAAAATGCTCTTGCTTTCGCACTAATCATTTAATCCCTTTCCATTGAGAATTTGCTGCATGCTATTTTCAACCCTTGACACCCGGGTTTTGGATTGTTTGGGTGCAGAAAAATAAAGCAGGTATGCTCTTTGCCGTCCCGGCGTCAATGCATCAAACGCAGTTTTCAAGGCATGGATTTGATCTAATTTATTTTGAAATTCTTCAGGCATGTTGAATTCTGTCGTCTTTTTATAATTCACTTTCAAACCGGCTTTTTCCACTTCAATGGCTTCATGAATATAGGCTTTCAAGATGGATTCCATCTCAACGATTTCTCGAACATTGGTGAACCGAATCTGGCGCGCCGCCTGCACATCCTTCGTTTGTTGGATGAGAACACCATGGGTGTCATTTAACAAGGCACCTTTGACAAACAAAATCGCACAGTATTCTTTGAATACATGGATTAATACGACGTTACTATTCTGAATCGTGTAACAAGGGACACCCCACTTAAACTCTTCGTTCAGCTGGCAGTCAAGAATGATCGCTCTCAATTTCTTCAATTCTTCCTGCCATTTTTTGTCTGTACTTATGTAACCATCAACCTTAGGATTCATTCTGTTTTTGTCCTTGGATGTTATTTTAATTTGGTTCCTGGTTCTGCCACCTATAGCGAACATGGTAAAAGCGGTTGGCACCCAGGCAGTGAATCCTGTCATGCGTGTTGAAGGCTTAACCAACCGCTTCGTTGATTTTAACTCCCTTGCCGCTGAGCTCCACGTGGGTTGTGGCAACGTCTGAGCCGCCAGGGTCCCCGCTTGTGCAAAATTCAGACCCTCAGCGAGCCGCGGAACCCCCGAACACCATAGTAAGATTCTGCACCGTTGTGATATACGAAGACATGGTCGTAGCGCCGGTCAGTAAAGAGGGCGCCGCCGAGTTTTCTAATTTCAGAAGGTGTTTTCAACCAGCTCGACGTCTTCGTGTCGAAATTTCCAAGCTTCTGCAACCCTCGATATTGTTCTTCCGTTAAAAGCTCAATGCCCATGGCAGCTGCCATACCCATGGCGCTATCTCCTGGCGCATTTGCTTTCCTTGACTCCTGGGCTTCGCGGTCGTAACAGACGTTTCTGCGTCCTTCAGGACTTTCCGCTGAACAATCATAAAAAATTGATTCGCCCGTCTTTTCATCCTGACCGACAACATCAGGTTCACCGCCAGTTCTTTCCATTTCATGCAGGCTCCACAGTTTATCAGGATTACGTTCCAGCTTGGCTTGTACCTTAACCCATTCAAGACCTTTATGGCGGTTCATGTTTTTCTCGAACCGGGCTTTCAATGCTCTGAGTAGTCCTTCACCTTGTTCTGGTGGCAGCTTTTTTTTATTGCTATTATCGTTGCTCATACTTTTACATCACCTCTGTTGATTCGTGTTAAGCGTATATTGCTATATTTATTCCAAAAACCTCACCAGCCGATACTTCAAGTGCACTGGCCAACTTTTCTATTATCGCAAGGGGATTCAATAAGGGTTTCTATGGTTATTCATTAGATTAGAAGATTTCGTCCCAGCCAAATCGTCCAGATTGGATATAGGATGTAGGTTCCTAAATATCCAAAAAAGGCTATATAGAGATACCATGGCATGGACTCCATGCTATCAATTCCGGTGAATATCCCCGGAATACCGATCAGTCCAACTGCCATGAACGCGCCCACGACAAGCCCAAATAGTATCAGGTTGTGTGGCAGTGTATCACCGCGTTGCATGGAATAACAAAATGCCACCAGCCACAAGCCGATCAAAGCGTTCCCGACCCCTGTATACCACCCAGCCAGGACAAAGTCTGTGAAGCCATAAATGATCAGGACCGATCCGACAATGGTAAAGATCGCACCAACCAGCGCCAGGGCAAGTGCGATCTGACTCATCAACGGTGACTTCGCATGATGTTCGGCGTACAACATCCACGCCAGAACCGCGCTTGAGATTCCGATAATGGCATTGAAAACATCATTGACCTTGCCAAAGGACGGTTTCACCGTAGCCATCAGGGTGAGAAATATCACTGCAAGAATGGCTGACACTCCGGTTACGATTGCCACCCAGCCAATTGTAGTGGCTGAGAAGTTGCTTATTGTCATAAGTACCTTTTTCTGATTTATAGGATTATTAATAATATCACCAGTTTTTATCATTCGTTTCTCCCTCTTTGATTAGAATAAACGGATTATACCATATTGTTAACTAATAAGACCCGAATAGGATTATATACACACGATTACTCTTCTGAGGTGGCATGGTGATATTTACTT
>CAVZEP010000009.1:0-871586 GCA_963774275.1 uncultured Chloroflexia bacterium
GCGGATGAGATTAGGAACTCCGGAGGCAAAGCGGATATCATCCCTGCAGACCTATCTGCGGAAACCGAACGCCAGCGCGTATTTGCCCAAGTGGAGGCTGAATTTGGTAAGACCGATGTACTGGTCAATAATGCCGGGGTGGGCTGGTATGGTTATGGCACCGATATGCCCTGGACAACGGCCTCCGAAATCTTACAGGTCAATGTTGGCGCTGCAGTCCATTTCACTCTGCTTTTCCTGAAGAGGATGCGCTCATTTGGTTCCGGGCATATTATTAACATCGGTTCCATCTCAGGCAGCTTACCCAGCCAGGGGGTTGCTCTCTATGGGGCGACCAAATCCTTCCTGGATAATTTCACCACTGCCTTGTATCGTGAGCTAACCGGTACCCGCTTGCACGTCAGTGTAGTACGTGCCGGTCCCGTCCTGACAGACTTCTGCGATACTGCTGCCAACCTCAAGGGTGGTCGCCACCTGCCAACGGAGCACATCGGTGTTACAGCTGAAACCATCGCCAACCAGGTATGGAAATTGCTTGAACACCCTCGGCGGATAATCTATGTGCCCGCTTGGTTAGCAGTAACTCCCTTCATCGAAGGCACTTTTGGCTGGCTCATCGACCGTCTGGGTCCGCTCCTCTTGCGTCGCCAATCCCCTTCCAAATGATTTCCCTCATTTTTCACTTCCAGGTTCATTCAATACCCATTTTTCTAAGTTTTCCCACATTCTTTTTAAATATGGGGAATTACAACCATTACCCTATTGACATTAAATGCAATAACAACGATAATTAAAGGGGGATAAGATTATCGTTAAAACATCATTCTTATTGGTACGTGATTCAAATCGAGATGATTCTCAAAAGTGGTGCATCATTCAAAAAGGAGAGATGGTTATGAAAACTGGCATTCGGATAAGTGTCATCATTGTGATCCTGATCCTGGTGTTGCTGGTGGGTGTCAGTCTGACCCAAGCTCGTCAAATGACGAATTACATTTTACCGACCAATACAATCTCACAGGAAGCCAATTTGCCCTGGCATAGTGAATATGTTCATTCGACTTACGATCCTGCTTTACATCACGGCGCATATAACTCGATCGTATTTAGACCTTTTGATGATATTCCTTTTATAAGTTATTATGACGCGTCTAACGGTGACCTGATGCTTGCCACTTTTTACGGAAATGGTAGTGGCAATTGCGGAACGGATAATAACTGGCATTGCGAGGCTCTTGACGAAGATGGCGATGTTGGAAGATACACCTCGATCGACGTGTGGAGCGATGCCGATGAAAATTATAGAATTGGCATCAGCTACTATGATGTGACCAACCAGGCTCTCAAATACATAACCCGGTCATGCTTCAACAATTTGTGCACACTTTGGTTTACTAGCACGATCAGCGCTCCAGATTCTGCAAATATATCCATTGGCAAATACTCATCACTAAAATTTGGACCAACTGGAACGCCTACAATCGCTTATTACTACGAAAATGGAAATCCCCTGGGACAAGAATCACTAAGGCTTACTTCCCTTGTAGACATTGGGGGAAATTGCGGCGAAGGATCTGTTGCTGGTAAGTGGAATTGCGAGATAATTGACCGTGGTTTTGGGGTAGGTCAATATGCATCGTTGGACTTAACGTATGATGGTTCAGTATATATAGCTTATTATGACGCTGTCGAAGGTAACCTGAAAATAGCCAATTTTTGGGGGATAATAGACGACGATTGTTATGATGATAATGGATGGTATTGTGCCGTTCTTGATGGCTCCGACGGATCAGATGTCGGATTATTTGCCTCTATGACGGCACAACATTCAGTGGGAGATAAATTATTCCGGATTGCATACTACGATAAATCCAACGGGCACCTAAAGTATTATGATTCAGACTTCGGTCCGGTCGTCGTGGACGATATGAGTACTAGCTTGTTACCTATGGGGATATCGATGGATATTGATAAGGAGGACAATCCAGTCATTGCATATCAACGAACCGCGGATTTATCAGGCGCTGATTTACGCATTGCCCGCCCTTACTTTGAGTTCAATGATGGTGAGTTTGGCAACTGTGGAGATGTTCCTCCTGGGTATATGTTCCTATATTGGCGCTGCACCACGCTTGAGAATGGCGGTCAGTATAATGATGAGGCGGAGTTTGCCTCCATGGCGATTGACTCTCGTGGCCGGGTGGGCATTGCATATTCAGAATACGACTCATATTACGACGTAACGAGCTTAAAATTCATCTACCAAACTTTATTACGCACCTTCATGCCGATTATTACCAAGCAATAAACTGCTGGATCCTGACTTGAAACTTTTCAAGTAGTGCGTTATTCGCCTCATCCACCGCCAGCCCTAGGGACGCAGCGACAACTACCGCATAAACAGAACTACCCAAGACTCGCTGCGCCTTTTAAAAATAAAAGGCGCAGCGATATTTATCTCACTAATTGTGGTATCAAAAATATGCTATACCCTTTTGGGTCATCACAAGGTGTGGTAAGTTGATAATTGCTGGACAGTATTAAATAAATATATTAAATACTATTGTGACATCACTTCGACATAACCAGTTATTTAAGCTAAATTACCTGATTGCCCGATGACCTAATTGTCTGATTACTAACCACAAAACTCCCATCCCCTATGCTCATACCCCTACCCCTCAATATCACCAGACCTGCATCACCATACCTGCTCTTGATCTTTGGTTTCCTGGCACTGATCATTGTCGATCTGCTGCTTGCCCTGATCGAAGGGGTCATCCTCACCTTGCTCAGCTGGAATCCATTTCGACCCTCGATGACCATCTCCTTCATCATGAATATCGCCTCTGGTATCGTCAATGGGATCCTGCTGGTCTTGCTCCAAAACTCCCCCTTGCTTTGGTTGCCCATCTCCTTTGTACTCTCAGTTCTAATGGAGGGTTTTGTGATGACCTATTTCAAACGCAATGCTCTCCGCCAGAACAGCCTATTCGTAATCATGGTCAACCTTGCCAGCTACATCGTTCTCATCCTCCCCGCTTACTATATTGGTACGCATCCATAAAATGTAAGAACATTCTTCATTTCTCCTGACATCCGTTCATATGGATTAATAATAATATCGGTTGGTATATAATAAGTGAGGGAACTGTCGGATTGTTGAGTTAAATCATGGTCGAATACTGTCCAAAATGCAATGCTCAGCTGCCACCCGGTTTGGAAAAATGCCCTATTTGCGGCCATCGATTTCGCTCCAAGCGTAGCGATGAATATACCTTGCGGGATATTTTCTGGCTTACTGCTGCCATCCTGGGTATCGTGCTCTTACCAGTGCTCATTGTTATCGGTATCGTCTGGCTGATTGTCTCTCGTTTACATTAAATCACTTCGAATCCAACGAAAAAGGAGATGCCATCCATGAATTACGACCTTACCGACGAACAGCGCATGTGGCGCAAATCTGTGCATGATTTTGTGGCGCGTGAAGTAAAGCCTAAGGCACACGAGGTGGACGAGACCGCTGAATTCAATTGGCCTGCTGTACGCAAGATGGGTCCCCTGGGTTTGCTCGGCCTCAACATCCCGGAGGAATATGGTGGTTCCGGTGTCGATGCGATAAGCGCTGCGATTGCCATAGAAGAGCTGGGTTGGGGCTGCGGTAGCACAGCCCTGGCTATTGCTGCTCATAATGGCTTGGGCACTTCACCGATCGTGCTTTTCGGCACCGAAGAGCAAAAAAAACACTACTTACCCAAGGTAGCTTCCGGTTCTGGCCAGGCTCGGTTCTTTGGCACTCACCGAGCCGGGTGCAGGTTCAGATATTCAAGGCGGAGTTCGCACACATGCCGAACAAATCGGTGAAGACTGGGTCATCAATGGTTCCAAAGCCTGGTGTACCAACGCCAGTATCGCTGATTACATCATCACCCTGGTTCGCACCGATCCCTCTGGTGGTGCGCACTCCTTGAGTATGATCATCGTCCCCACTGATACTCCCGGATTACATATTGCTCCCGCTGAAAAGAAAATGGGTTTGAGAGGCTCTCCCACCAATGCCGTCACCTATGAAGACGTGCGCCTTCCGTTCAGCCATCTGCTGGGTACCATCGGGCACGGACTACAGCAAACCCTGACGACTCTGGATGGCGGGCGGATCAGCATCGGTGCATTATCCGTCGGTCTTGCCCAATCTGCGATGGAAGATGCCATTCGGTATGCCAAAGAGCGCCAGACGTTTGGTAAACCCATCGCTGAACACCAGGCTATCCAATGGATGCTGGCAGACGCCGCCACTGAGATCCAGGCTGCCCGGCTGATGATCTATTACGCCGCCTGGCTGAAAGACCAGAAACGCTCCTTCACCAAGGAAGCCTCCATGGGCAAGCTGTTCGCCACAGAGATGGCAGAGCGTGTATGCCGTAATGCTATTCAAATCCACGGAGGCTATGGCTACAGCCGTGAGTATCCGGTGGAGTTAACCTACCGTGATGCCCGCCTGATGACCATCGGTGAAGGCACCAGTGAAGTTCAGCGCATGGTCATCGCCCGTAAGGTGCTGGCCTGACCCCGCATGGTGATCTAGGATTTCTTGCGAATTAATTAAAATGTCCGCTACTCGCACTGTCCGCCTGGCTCTAACCCTGCTGGTGGTGACCGTACTGTTAAGTATTGCTCTCGCTCTGGGTCTGCGCAAAACTGTCACCCTCAACATCGATGGTCAATCCCGCCGCATTACCACTTATGCATTCAACGTGGGCAGCTTGTTGCACCAGCAGGATATACCCCTTTCACCTCAAGACGAGCTATCTCCTTTACCAGACGCCTGGTTAAAAAATGGGAGTCTCATAACCCTGTTGCGCGCCATCCCTGTACAGATTCTGGCAGATGGTAAGATTACTTCCATCTACAGTGCCAACCGGATTCCCTCCACGCTGTTCACCCAGGCTGGAATAAGCCTTCTCCCCAATGATATTATCCTTTCGAACGGTCAGCAGGTTGTCCCAAGCCAACCTTTCCCAGCATCTACCCTTTCCATCTCACTCCAGGTTATCCGTTCCATCACGATAACTCTCACCGAGGATAGCCAGACCCACTCATTGACTTCAACTGCATCTTCACTTGGGTCAGCCTTATGGGCTGCGGGGGTCACCCTCTTCGCTGCCGACCGATTGACACCTCCATCTGACACTCCCCTGTCTCCCGGCTTGGTAGCCAATATACAACATTCCCGCCAACTAACTATTAAAATGCAAAAGTCGGAGTTGAGCCTTCGTACCTCTGCTACGACAGTCGGTGAAGCCTTGGAAGAGGCTAATTTACCCATCCAGGGTTTGGATTACAGTCTTCCACCTCCTGAAGATCCCATTCCTGCGAGCGGTGAGATACGATTGGTGCGCGTAACCGAGGCGGTATTGGTGGAGCAGTCGCCCTTGCCATTTGAGACAGAGTATCAGCCTGCATCAGATGTGGAGATCGATGACCAATCCATCCTTCAAGCTGGAGAATATGGTCTCTCTGCCCAGCGTGTGCGCGTACGTTACGAAGATGGCCAGGAAATCTCCCGTGAGGTGGAAAGCCAGTGGGTCGCTCGCCAGCCAGTGCCACGCATCCTGGGATATGGTACTCTGGTCGTCATGCATACAACTGTGGTGGATGGAGCTGAGATTCAATATTGGCGCTCGTTGGATATGTATGCCACCTCCTACCATCCCTCAGAAGTTGGAAGCACGACGGCCTCGGGTCTACCTCTCAAAAAGGGGGTTGCTGCGGTGGATACCGGTTACGTTCCCTTCTATACCCAAATGTACATCCCGGGATACGGGGAAGCTATCGCCGCAGATATTGGTGGTGGCGTGCGGGGACGCATGATTGATCTCGGCTATAGTGACGATGATTACGTGCCATGGCATCAGTGGGTCACGGTTTACTTTCTGTGGCCTCCTCCAGAGAATATTGTGTGGGTGCTGCCATGAGTTTGCCTGAATTGGATGTGCCCAGGTTGTTGCGTCAGTATGGTCTGCACCCCCATAAATCCTTGGGGCAGAATTTCCTGATGGACGAATATTCCCTCCGCCAGGTGGTTGATGCTGCCCAAATATCACCCCAGGATGTCGTGTTGGAAATAGGTTCGGGTCTTGGCAGCCTAACTCGTCACCTGGCTTTGCGTGCCAGGTCGGTTGTGGCAGTCGAGCTGGATTCTGATCTCATTCCCCCGTTAAAACTGGTTGTTGGCCAATACTCAAACGTCCAGGTGGTCGAGGGAGATATCCTTGCCCTTGACCCAGTCCAGCTTGTTTACCAGCAAGAATACGTGGTGGTGGCGAATATCCCGTACTACATCACATCCGCCCTCATCCGGCATTTGCTGGAAGCGAAAATACCTCCACGGCGTCTGATCCTCACCGTTCAGCGCGAGGTTGCTAAACGTATCTGTGCCTCTCCAGGAGAGATGAGTCTTTTGGCCCTCAGTGTACAGGTCTATGGTCATCCGGAAATCATTGCTCAAATTCCAGCCGGTGCTTTTTATCCTCCGCCAAATGTGGATTCAGCGATCCTTCGCATCGACCTGTTCCCTTCCCCAGCTATCCTGTCATCTGATATGGATACTTTTTTCCGCTTGAGCAAAGCAGGGTTCAGTCAAAAACGCAAAACTTTACGCAATGCGCTCTCTGCCGGGTTGGCTTTATCACCCGCCAAAGTCGAAGCCATGTTATCCGCAGCACAGATCGATCCGATGCGGCGTGCAGAAACGCTTGATATTCCCGAATGGAAACGTCTAACTACTATATACAGCAATCTATCCACTACCAGGGATTAATTTAACTCACCCCCACAACCAAAAAAATACTGCAGCCAGCAGCCTGAGCCCCGCGCTTATGATCAACGACGGTTGCAATCCAATCAGGTCAGCGGAGAGTGCCCCCAACAAAGATCCCGCAAGTATGCCCAGGTTTAACGCCAGGTTATGGACTGCCATATGCGCCGGGCGATCATCTGCCGGTACTCGTTCCATCAAACGATTGATAATCGCTCCGCTTAGCATGGCAAAGACAGCGCCTCCAATCAGGCAGGCCAGGTAGTATAACCATGGACTGTATCCCATGCCTAATAATAATGGAAAAACAGGAAACAATACCGAGCTGACCAATAAAATCTTGCGATGCCCAAAGCGAGTGCTGAAGTGATTGAGCCTGATAGACGCCAGCATCATCGTTCCATAGAATATTGCGTTTCCCAGGCCAATCATTCCATCGGTCAAGTGCAACAAATCCACGTATGCCAGTGGAAAAAGTGGTACGGGAAAGTACTGGAATGCATAAAAAACCAGGTAAGCCAGCATAAACATGCCAAATGGACCAGTGATTAGGTCCAATCGCAGTAATGAACCGCGTTTACCCTTTGGTTTTACCTCGCTGGTTTCAACCATTGTTGAAGTCATCAAGTTGGACAACCGGATCCGGTGAGCGTATCCTCCCAAGGTGATGACTGCTTAATATCGCCGCCACTGCTCCGATGAGAAACACAATCTGGTAGTTATATGGAAATATCAAACGATCCAGGATTTGCCCGCACAGCAAGGTCCCTAAGGTGATGCTGATGGCTAATATGATATTTCTTCGCCCTACCGCGTGCGCTCTCCACTCGGGTGGCAGTACTTCAGCAAACATGGCATTGAATGCAATGGCTAATACCGTTCCTGCCACCGCCATGATCAAAGTGATCCATATCATTCCCCATATCTGCCCTTTTGGAGAGGAAAACATCCATGGCAGTGCTATCAGCACCACATATCCCAATCGCTGCCAGACTGCTGACTTGAATGAGACCTTGATCAGGGATTTTCCTTCAAGCCATCGACCAGACGGTAAGGTAAATATCAAGTTGATGATTGCTGGCCCGGCGCTAAGCAACCCAATCTGAAAACTTGATGCTCCTAACCGCGCCGCGTAGATTGCTAGAAACGCAAGGGTGCTTCCAGCAAGAATCCCGAACCAAAATACATCCCAATATAATTGTCGCAGGTTCCAGGTTAATCTTGAATCAGGCTTTCGAAGGATCTCAGTGGTCATAGGCAGAAAAAAAGCGGAGACCAACCCAGCATGGCTCTCCGCATTGGGTAATTTAATCTGACGGCTATTATACTATCAACCTGATCGGTCTGGATCGTGAAGGTTCATAGCCATATGTCTCCATTTCATACTCTTGTGTATACGGGGAGGTAAAGAAGGTTGCCAGAGCCACCATATTTGGAGATTGTCACCCCATCAACGAAAGGTTGTGACCCGGTCTATACTAAACGATGAGTTTCGAGAGTTCCATAACGGCTCTGCGCATGTCTAATAATATTAAGCCTAATTTTGCATTCTCACGCGCAAGCGCAGTAAGCACAGCCTCGTTTCCCACCGACATCAGCAACACATAACCGGATGACCCTTTGATATATACCTGTTCAAGCGAGCCTCGCCCCAATTCTGTTGCGATTCGTTCGCCTAATGAAAGCATGGCTGCCGACATGGCTGCTACCCGGTCTTCCTCCACGCCTTGTGGTAATGCCGATGCAATCGTCAGTCCATCAACACTGACGACTGCTGAAGCTTCAATATCTGGGGAGGTAGCTTGCATATCCCGCAATAGTTCAACGATGAGTTGGGAACGAGATTTTGTCAAAGTGTTACTCCGTTTAAACCTGTTGTCAGTGTTGGGTCAGCGATAAACTTGTAATTTTGGTAAATTGATCAAAATAATCCTGCTGATTTATCGATTAGCCTTCGCTAATCCGCTGGGTAAGGTGCAATAATGAGGCCAACTTCTCCGATGGATCAGGTACGGCTGTGCTCACCAATGCCATCATTTTTTACTCTCTGGGTGATCTTCTTTGAGGCTCTCTTCGTCAGGCAGGCTGTCTGGGTCATAGTCTCCCCATTTCCCGCTAAATGATGAGGCAAAAATCACTGCGCTGGTGTGCTCCACCTCTCGCATTGTCTTTTTCATCTCTGCTGCTCGTTTTTCCTGCGCGTCAGCAGGAGGTTTGGCTGTTGAAGGTGACACACTCAGGATTTCTATGGCAAAGATGTCATCTTTCAGATAGGGGATAATATTTCCAGCCTTCTCTCCCAACAGAATTTTGGCAAGCGGTGTGCTTGCCCCAAGGAATCCATGGGCAAAATCCGCACCCTCATCCAAGACAATATCCACACTCAGTCGATCTTTATTGCCTTCCCGATCTTGCAGGTAAAGTTCAACATGGCATCCGACAGAAATTGGAAGTGTTTGTGTGTTCCACTCGCTTAGTATAAATCTATTCTCCTTGGCCGAAAAGGCTCATCAGATATTTATCCATCCTGCCTGAATGGACCATTTTCCGCTGGTATAATCTTTTCGCGAGAATAATATGACCCGATTTATCATCTCACTGTTTATGCTTCTTCAAGGTTTTTCATCCGTAATTCAGCCGGTATCTCCAAATCAAGAGGCAGCTGTTACTCGCTCTATCTATACCATTTTATGCATGCCCGGCATTTACATGACAAACCCTCAGGATTGCCTGCCCTTAGGTCCTTCAAGTTACCTCACCCGCATGGCTTCCAATGGCATTAGTCTTCCTATAATCCCATTTGCCTACCAGCCTGTGGATGGTTTGTTAGGAGAATTACCATTTTCTTACGCAACGCTCGGAGATAGCTCAACACCGGTGTATGCTTCTCTTCAAGATGCAGTGTCAGGAAATAATTCGATCCGCACGATTGAATCTGGCGGATTACGCTACGTTTCCTATGTTGAGTATTCAGATACTGAAAATGGTCGTTTCTTCAAATTACGTGACGACACCTGGGTGAGTGTGTCCAGCCGTGTCTCCGTCCCTCACAGCTATCCTGGAGGCATCGAATTGTTTCGACCTCCAGAGCGTTCTTTTGGCTGGTTGCTTCCATTTGCTCCCACTATTGAAACGAGGCGCACCCCTGGTTATAATGAAGACTACACGGGTCATTCTTTGAATCAATACCAGATTGTCCAGGTGTTTTCAACCCAGGTTATCGATAATGTTGAATGGGATTTGGTTGCACCTGATGAATGGGTTGAAGGAAGATTTATTGGTCAAGTGGTTCCGAACACAACCCCTCCTGAAGGGGTTACGAATGGTCGATGGATCGAAATTAACTTGCTCGAACAGACTCTCGCAGTGTACGATCAGAACAGACTTGTATTTGCAACCCTGATTGCCACAGGCCTGGAACCATTTTATACCAAACCGGGCTTATTCCAGATCCAGCGAAAACTGGATTCCACCCCTATGTCGGGCAGTTTCGCGGAGGGTCGAACAGATTTCTATTATCTGGAAGATGTACCCTGGACGATGTATTATGATCATGCCCGCGCCCTTCATGGTGCCTATTGGCGCACAGCTTTCGGTTATCCCCAGTCACACGGTTGTGTGAATCTATCTCCAGCCGACTCCCATTGGTTGTTTTCTTGGGCAGATGTCGGGGATTGGGTTTACGTCTGGGATCCATCCGGTAACACTCCAACAGATCCAGCTTATTATAATGATGGCGGAGCCTGAGATTGATTAAACTCCTGGTGTCACTACAGGAATGAGTCAGGAAAATTTATACATTTTGATCATGCAGTAATTGCCACCACTTATGAACTACAAAGTTCGCTTCTTATTTTGGCTGACTGTCCTGCTTGCAATCTTCGCTTGCTCAACAGTCACCCCAATCCTGCAATCGACACCAACGCTTCCTCCACTACCAAAATATTCTTCGGGGAAACCTACCTACACGCCAAGCCCTACCACCACACCCATCCCGTCACCCACCAACACTCCCACCTCAACCCCTCCGAGCCCATCTCCCACTCCGCTCTCAACGTCTACCCAAACACCGACATCTCTCCCTTTACTTACCCAGCGCAGTATATTTGAGAACCTCTGGTCTATTGTCAATGATACCTACGTCTATCCTGATTTTAATGGCCTGGATTGGAACGCCATCCGCCAGGAGTACCGCCAAAAAATTTCAACCGGTTTGACCAATTCACAGTTTTATCTGGCGATGAGCGAGGTCATTAATCAACTTGGAGATGACCATTCCTTTTTTCTCGACCCACAGCAGGTAGCGGAACAGAATGCGGATTATCTAGGTACATATGATTATGTGGGAATTGGGGTTCTGGTGAGTGCAGTACCTGAAAGGCAACGCGCCGTCATTTTATCCGTCTTTTTGGATAGCCCGGCTGAAGCAGCTGGATTGCAGCCCCGGGATAGTATCATCTCCGTGGATGGAACCCCGATTTTGGATGAAGATGGGTTTCTAAGGGATATTGTCCGCGGACCCGAAGGGACAACCATCACGGTTGCCGTTCAAACACCCGGTGATGATCCTCGAGAAATTCGTGTCACCCGCCATCGTATCACCGGTGAGGTTCCAGTTGTCCACAGCGTCATCACCACACCGGAAGGGTTGAGGATCGGCTACATCCTTTTAGTGACCTTCGATGACAGTACCGTCGACGAACAAGTCGCTGAAGCATTGCGTCAGATGACCACAGATGCTCCGCTGAATGGATTGATCTTGGACAACCGGATGAACGGTGGTGGCTCGAGCACCGTCCTTGAGCCGATGCTTGGTTATTTTGCAAGTGGAAATCTGGGATCATTCATCAATCGTAACGAAGAGCGACTTTTAGCTATAAAAATAAACGATATCCATGGTTCTTCTCAGGTACCTTTGGTAGTACTGGTCGGGTCTGGGACGGCAAGCTTTGGAGAAATATTCGCAGGTATACTTCAAGATGTGGGGCGGGCGTACCTTATCGGAAAGACGACGGATGGTAATGTAGAGATCTTATGGGGCTATGACCTGGAGGATGGCTCACAAATCTGGCTTGCCAATGAAACTTTCCGCCCGGCGAACCATCCCGATCAAAATTGGGAAAAGACGGGAATTATCCCCGAGTTAACCGTGTCGGGTGAGTTTGACGAATTCTCCCTGGAGAATGACCCTGCTGTATCTGCAGCAATCATGTACTTATCTGGTCAATAAGGCTTAAGCACAGGAGACAACCAACCATGCTCACATTGCCGGAGAGAATCATTTTTATACTGGCGGTACTGCTCTCCCTTTATGCCACCTTTCAGGCTGTCATGCGCATTCTTCGCATCTTGCAGCGGGGGCATGGTCGACCAGATTGGTCCGTTCTCCGGAAACGCCTGCTATCAGCCCCAGCCAGGATCATAAGCTTTCAGCCTCTTTTCCGTTTTCGGTTACTTCCCAGCCTTTTCCATGCTCTGGTTGGCTGGGGATTCCTTTACTTTGTGCTTGTCAACCTTGGAGATTTATTACAAGCTTATTTTCCGGATTTTCAATTTCTTGGCTCAGGAACAATAGGTAACTTCTACCGGTTGGGAGCCGATATCTCCAGTATCGCTGTTTTAACCGGTATCGCCGCATTGATCATCCGCCGGTTCATCATCCGGCCAGCTACCCTCTCTGCCCGACCGGATGTGCTCCTTCATCCAAAGGCACGTTTCGGGATTTTGCGGGATTCTGCCATTGTGGGGTCATTTGTCACCCTTCACGTCGGGTCCAGGTTCATTGGTGAATCGTTTAAGCTGGCACAAAATGGACCAGACCCTTGGCAACCCTTTGCATCACGCCTATCTCATTTATTTCTCAATTGGAGTGCCTCCTTTTTAACCATTGGTGAGCATATTAGCTTTTGGGTTTCAATCGGATTGATCCTCGCCTTCCTACCCTATTTCTTGTATTCCAAACACATCCACCTCTTTTTCGCCCCCCTAAATTTTCTGCTTAAACCTGCTCGCAGATCAATTGGAGAGCTGAGTCGCCTTGATTTTGCTGACGAGAGTATCGAATACTTCGGCGTATCCCGCTTGGAGGATCTGGGATGGGAACAGCTCATGGATGCCTACGCCTGCATCATGTGTAACCGTTGCCAGCAGGTATGCCCGGCATATAACACTGGCAAGATCTTATCGCCAGCCGCACTCGAGATAAATAAACGTTACTTCCTAAATTATTTTGGGGAGAATATCGCCAAAGGGGAGGCCAGCCCTCAAACGCTGGTCGAATTTGCTATTCCTCCGGAAGCCATCTGGGCTTGCACTGCTTGTGGAGCTTGCATAGATATTTGCCCGGTAAATAATGAGCCTATGCGTGATATCCTGGATATTCGTCGTTCCTTGGTGCTGAACGAAAATGCGTTCCCACAACAGTTACAGGCTGCTTTTCGTGGCATGGAACGCAATGTTAATCCGTGGAATATTCCCCCCACCGAGCGCATGAAATGGGCTGAGGGCATCGATGTCCCCACCATTGAAGAGAATCCTGAACCCGAGATACTATGGTGGGTGGGTTGTGCGCCCGCCACTGAAGCGCGTGCTCAAAAAGTTGCCCGGGCATTTGCTTCTGTCCTGAATAAAGCCGGTGTCAATTATGCCGTCCTGGGCAAAAATGAACAGTGTACCGGCGATTCTGCACGGCGGGCGGGTAACGAATATCTATTTAATGAAATGGCAACAGCCAATGTGGAATTACTGAATAACGTCGCACCTAAACGAATTGTGACCACCTGTCCCCATTGTTTGCACACCTTAAAAAACGAATATCCTGCTTTTGGCGGTAACTACACCGTCATCCACCACACTCAGTTCATCAACGAGCTGCTTAGAAGTGGTAGCCTGGTGTTGGATCCCGCTAAAACTGGTGCGGACGATTCCACAAAAATTACCTACCATGACCCATGCTATCTGAGCCGCCACAATCACATCCTGACCGAGCCGCGTAATGATATTAAGCATATCGGGCTTTCCTTAACCGAGCTGCCCCGTCATGGGTTGAAATCTTTTTGTTGTGGAGCGGGTGGAGCACAGATGTGGAAAGAGGAGGAGCACGGGTTGGAACGGGTTAATGCCAATCGCTTTAGTGAAGCTGTAACCACCGGAGTAGAAGTACTGGCGGTTGGATGTCCATTCTGCATGATCATGCTTACCGATGCCAGGAAAGCTGTCAACAGTGAGATGCAAGTCCTCGATATTGCTGAGCTTGTCGCAGCGAAATTATAGGGAAATTTATGGAAGATACATTCAATCTACCCGGTGTTGAGGAGATCATTCAGGATTACCGCCTTGCCTACCGTAGCCGGCAGGCAAGTTTAATTGGCAGGCGTGAAGTGTTGAGCGGTAAAGCCAAGTTTGGTATTTTCGGGGATGGCAAAGAGCTGCCTCAACTCGCCATGGCACACGTTTTTAAAAATGGTGATTTTCGTTCTGGCTACTATCGCGATCAGACCATTACTTTCGCCACGGGCGTGGCAACCATCCAACAATTTTTCGCTCAGCTCTATGCAAATCCTGATGTGGAGGCCGAGCCTTCCAGCGGTGGGCGGTTGATGGACGCTCATTTTGCCTCTCGTAGTCTCAATCCCGATGGGTCATGGAAAGATCTAACCGCTCAACCCAACTCAGCGGGTGATGTTTCCCCCACCGGAACCCAGATGCCCAGGGTGGTGGGTTTGGCTTACGCATCCAAGCTTTACCGCCAGATTCCCGCATTACACCAATTCACCCAATTTTCAAAGGATGGCAATGAAATCGCCTTTGCGACGATTGGGAATGCCTCCTGTGCTGAAGGTATGTTCTGGGAATCGGTGAATGCCATTGGAGTATTACGTTGTCCGGCGATCATAACCATCTACGATGATGGCTACGGGATTTCTGTTACCAATGAATCCCAGGTGGCAAAAGAAAATATCTCCGAGCTCCTGATAGGATTTCAGCGCCCACCTGGCGAATGTTGTGATGGCTTCGACATCTATACTGTCAAAGGCTGGGATTATCCCACTCTACTGGAGGCTTATCAAAAAGCCACGAAGATCGCCAGGGAAGAGCATATGCCTTCGATTGTGCATGTCACCGAGCTCACCCAACCTCAGGGGCATTCCACTTCAGGCAGTCATGAACGTTATAAGTCTAAAGAGCGGCTGGAATGGGAGCATGAGTATGATTGCATCCGGAAATTCCGCCAATGGATTTTAACTCAAGGCTACATAACTGCTGATGAGCTAGATCAGCTTGAAAAAGAGGATCAGCGATCAGTCGAAGAGGATCGTAAACGCGCCTGGGAAGATTATATGAACCCCATTTTGAGCGAGCGCTTCCATGTTGCAGACCTCATCGATCAGTTGATCACCAGCTCATCTCATAAGACCGTCCTGGGTCAGATAAAGGATAAATTGAGCAATATCCCCACACCTTTCCGACGGGATATTATGTCTGCACTTAAGCATGCATTGATCGAAGTAAGAGACGAGCAATTGCCTGCCAGGCAGTTACTGATAGAATGGAAAAATTCACAGGTCCCATTAATCGCAGATCGTTTTGGATCACATTTATATAGTCAATCGAGTGAATCCGCTTTGCTTGTGCCTGAGGTAAAACCCATTTATTCAGATAACTCACCCACGCTAAATGGTTTTGAAATAATCAATGCCTATTTCGATGCTGCTTTAGCAAGCGAGCCCCGCTTGATCGCTTTTGGGGAGGATGTGGGTCGGATTGGCGATGTCAACCAGGGAATGCGTGGCTTACAGGAAAAATATGGTTCGCTGCGTGTGGCGGATACGGGCATACGTGAGACCACGATTTTAGGTCAGGCGATTGGTATGGCCTTGCGCGGTTTACGCCCCATTGCCGAGATCCAGTATCTGGATTATGTGCTGGTCGCCTTACAGCTCATGGCGGATGACCTGGCCACCTTACACTGGCGCACCCGTGGAGGGCAAAAAGCCCCGGTGATCATCCGTACCCGCGGTCATCGACTGGAAGGAGTATGGCATTCGGGCTCCCTGATGGCTGGCCTGATCAATTTGCTGAGGGGCATGTATGTCTTGGTGCCGCGGAATTTTGTCCAGGCAGCAGGTTTCTACAACACCATGTTGCGTTCGGATGAGCCGGCTTTGCTCGTGGAAGTACTCAATGGTTATCGGCTAAAGGAACGCCTGCCAGATAATATTGGCGAAATTACTGTTCCATTGGGCGTCCCTGAAATCATTCGAGAAGGGACGGATGTTACCCTGGTGACCTATGGAGCTTGTTGCCGGATCGCCCTGGAAGCAGCCGACATGCTCAGTAAAGTAGGTATCGAGACGGAAGTGGTCGATGTACAAACTCTGCTTCCATTCGACCTTCATGGTATTATCCTTGAGTCACTCAAGAAGACCGGCCATATCATCTTTGTGGATGAGGACGTCCCCGGCGGTACAACTGCCTATATGCTCCAGGAAGTTATCGAAAAGCAAGCTGGTTACTTTTGGCTTGATTCGCCCCCACGGACATTGCCTGGAGCAGCTCACCGCCCACCCTACGGCTCGGATGGTGATTATTGGTCCAAGCCCAATGTCGAGACGGTTTTCGAAGCAGTGTATCAAATGATGCATGAGGTATCGCCAACAGGCTATCCAATGATTTATTGATCTATTCATTAATAAAGCGATAGGCTAATATAAAAGGAGGAGCCATGCCTGTTAAATTGATTATGCCCTTATTAGGGGAAGCAGTAACCGATGCCACGGTAACCAGGTGGCTAAAATCCACAGGTGACAAAGTGGATGAATACGAACCAGTTATGGAAGTGAATACCGACAAGGTTGATACAGAAATCCCCAGCCCCACCTCAGGTGTGATCCTGGCAGAATATGTAAAAGAGGGTGAAGTGATTAAAGTGGGGACGTTATTGGGTTGGATTGGTCAGCCGGGAGAAAGCCTCCCTGAAGAGGATGCTTCCACCCAACCAATGGCTCCGGTTCCTGCCTCAGTGGTAGCTCCCATAACCGCAACACCCCCGGCACAACCCACATCCGCCCGTGAGCTTGGTTTTATCTCCCCCGTCGTAGCCAAAATCGCCGCCGAGCAAAATGTGGATTTATCTAAAGTCCCAGGCACTGGGATGGGTGGGCGCATCACGAAAAAAGATATCGAGAAATACCTGGAAGGCGGAATATCCACCTCTGCTGCACCAGTATTATCACCTGTCCCCATTCCTCCAGGTGTGACCTCAGCTGTATGTAACGCCTACAATATCCACATTGGTAGGTACGTATAACGTGATCCCGCAAACCCCCATGCGCAAAGCGATTGCCGAACACATGGTGATGAGTGAGCATACCGCACCTCATGTTTCCACCATTATGGAAGTGGATATGACAAAGGTTGCGGCTCATCGCAGTGCGAATAAAGAAGCCTTTTCTTCCGAGGGTGCAAATTTAACCTATACCGCTTACTTTGTGGCTGCTTCAGTCACTGCGTTAAAAACCTATCCACTGGTCAACTCCTCATGGTCGGAGGAAGGTGTTCGCATATTCAGCTCAATCCATATTGGCATGGCCACCGCTCTGGGTGAAGAAGGCTTGATTGTCCCGGTGATCAAGAACGCTGATAATCTTTCGCTCCTGGGCATCGCCCGTGTGGTTAATGACCTTTCTGCCCGGGCCCGTGCTCACAAATTGCTGCCGGATGAAGTAAAAGGTGGAACTTTCACCATTACCAATCACGGCGTAACCGGATCTCTGTTTGCTACCCCCATCATCAACCAGCCTCAATGTGCCATTTTGGGAGTCGGCATGATCCAAAAACGCCCCATCGTCATCACTGACGAGCGCTTGGGTGATGTGCTGGCTATCCGTCCAATGATGTACCTTTCACTGACCTTCGACCATCGCATCATCGATGGTGCCATTGCCGATTACTTCCTGGCCAAGGTTGTGGATACCTTACAGAATTGGTCTTGAGCATATCAATTTTTATGCTACCTTGTGAATAATTTGTTTGAATTGGATCGAGTCAGATAAGGAGAGATCATGGAAAATTACGACGTCATCGTCATCGGCGCTGGGCCAGCTGGATATGTTTGTGCCATTCGCTCTGCCCAATTAGGCTTAAAAACCGCCATTGTCGATAAGCAATGGCTGGGGGGAGTGTGCTTGAATGTTGGCTGCATCCCCTCCAAAGCCCTGCTCAGGAATGCGGAAGTTGCTCACATCCTGCGTGAGCGCAGCAAAGAGTTTGGCTTCTCATTTGATAATCTGAATCTGGATTATAGTGTCGCGGTCAAGCGCAGTCGTCAGGTATCGGATCGTTTGGTCAAGGGCGTTGGCTTCCTGATGAAGAAAAATAATATCACCGTCCACATGGGGTTGGCGAAGCTGACTGCCCCCAATAGTGTCACGGTTACGGATTCTGCTGGGAAACCTCAAGAGCTGATGGCGAAAAATATCGTCATCGCCACCGGTGCCACGACCATGGTCCCACCTGCCTGGAAGGTGGATGGAAAGAACATCCTCACTTACCTGGAGGCAATTTTACAGCCCACCTTACCCAAGTCTGCCATCATCATTGGGGCAGGCGCTATCGGTGTCGAGTTTGCCACGATTTGGAGCTCCTATGGCATTCCGGTGACGATTGTTGAAATGTTACCTCGACTGTTGCCCCTGGAGGATGAGGAAGTCAGTATTGAATTGGCTAAAGCCTTTACCAGGCGAAAGATTAATATCCTGGTAAGCCACCGGGTGGAGACGTTGGTGCAAACTGAGTCAGGCGTGGAGCTGCAGGCTACTGGCGAAAATGGTCCGGTTAATCTGCAAGCCGAACAAGCGCTGGTAGCGATAGGTTTTCGTCCCAATTCGGGTGACCTAGGGTTGGCTGAGCTGGGTGTTGCCATAAATCAGAAAGGCGCTATTGAGATTGATGATCGCATGGCAACCAATGTACCCGGGATCTGGGCAGTCGGTGATGTCACTGCCAAGCTCATGCTCGCCCATGTCGGCTCAGCCCAGGGGATTGTCTGTGCCGAGAATATTGCTGGGGTAGAAACGATTCAGCTAAACTATGAGATGATGCCGCGCGCAACCTACAGTCAGCCGCAAGTAGCCTCATTTGGATTAACCGAAAGCCAGGCGAAGGAACGTGGATTGGATATCAAAGTGGGTAGATTCCCATTCCAGGCTAATGGAAAAGCCCTTGGGTTGGGTGATTATTCGGGTTGGGTGAAGATTATTAGCGATGCCAAATATGGTGAGATTTTGGGTGCGCATATGATCGGACCCGAGGTGACCGAGCTGTTGCCAGAGCTGACCATCGCACAGATGATGGAGCTGACCACCGCTGAAATTGCACGCAATGTCCATGCCCATCCCACCTTGAGCGAAACACTGATGGAAGCCGCCCACGGCGCAGAAGGGCACGCGATACATATATAGGGGTGTGTGAGACAGATAGGGTTGCCCTGGTGGCAACCCTTTTTTGTTATGATATACTTTTTCTAATGTTTCGTCCCCTTCTGAAACGGTTAAAACGTACCCCCATTTTTTATCGTATCGCCATTGGAAATGCGGTTATTATCGTTATTGGCGCGAGTATTGGTACTTTCCTGACCCATTTTTTGACCGATATTGCAGCCACCTTGTGGCATTTTGTCTTATTCGCCTCGATCGGGATCCTTGTCAGCCTGGTTTTGAATTTCGCCATTATCCAGCTTTCCTTGCGACCCTTGCGTGAGCTGCGCCAGATTGTGAACCGCATCCAGGTTGGGCAGGCAAAAGGATCTCAGCTTGCTCTTGAGGATACGGATCCTGATATCCATCACCTGACTTCGGCGTTAAATACACTGGTCAGCCAGCTTGAAACCAGCAACCAGCAATTACGTGTGCTTTCAGAAAGGGCGATCAATGCCCAGGAGGAAGAAAGAAAAAGGATTGCCCGCAGCCTGCATGATGATACCGGTCAATCTCTCTCCACATTAATTATTAACCTGGAGAGATTGGAGCATCAAGTTCCTATGGAAAGTGCTGACCTGCTGAATCGGTTGAGATCCATCCGCCAGATGGCTACTGATAGCCTGGAATGTCTACGCAGCATCATCTACGACCTGCGTCCCGCTATCCTTGATGATCTGGGCCTTCTTCCCGCCATCCGTTGGTATGCCCAAACCAATTTGGAAGAAGCAGGCATTCAGGTCAAGTTGGATTTTCCGGATGAGCTGCCCTCCCTTCCACATCCCCTTACCACCACCCTTTTCAGGGTTACCCAGGAAGGTGTGAATAACATCATCCGGCATTCGCAAGCCAGGAATGTTTCCATCAACCTGGGAGTTAAAGAAAACGAAGTATACTTGCGCATACAGGATGACGGGCATGGTTTCGATCCAGCCCAAATGAGTAGTGCTGCCATGGAGTTGCAGCATTGGGGACTGGTCGGCATACAAGAACGCATTGATCTCGTTGGTGGTAGGATGAGTATCATCTCAGACCCTGGCCACGGCACAACTTTACAGGTGAATGCCCCCTTGACGAAGGTTGAAGTGCATTAAATGGAAAAAGTCCGTATATTGCTCGCCGATGATCACACCATCTTGAGGGATGGTATTCGCGCCCTGCTGGAAGACGAGCCGGACATGATTGTAGTTGGCGAAGCGGAGGATGGACGCACTGCAGTCAAGCTCGCCTGTCAATCAAAGCCTGATGTGGTGCTAATGGATATTGCCATGCCGTTGTTGAACGGATTGGAAGCCACCCGGCAGATCAAGCACGACTGCCCGCAAGTGAAAGTATTGATCCTCACCATGCATGAGAATGAAGAATATATCCGTCAGGTGCTAGCCAGTGGTGCCATGGGATATATTCTCAAAGATGCTGCTGCGCACGAGCTTTTGGATGCCATCCATGCTGTGCATCGCGGCGAAGCAGTCCTCTCGCCAGCCATCACTCGCCTGGTGATTGAGAACTACCTTCGTTGGGGAGATCTCCAACAGGATTCTACCAATGGCTTGAGCCCCCGCGAGCGCGAAGTCTTGCAGCTGATTGCCGAAGGTTATTCCAACAAGCAAATTGCGGAGATATTGAGTATTTCAATAAAAACCGTTCAAGCGCATCGCATGAACCTCATGGCGAAGCTGGACTTACACGATCGGGCTGACTTGATTAAATACGCCATCCAAAGAAAAATTATCGATATTTGAAAAATAAGGCGCTATTCGCCCTCAAATAAGGTCTTGAATTGATTGCACCTGGGGGAAATTCGTGTATACTGTTTACGTGATTATTATCACAATGCGTAGGGACCTCATCCCTACAACTCCACATACCAGCTAAATACGAGGTGGCTCTATGCGATTCTTTTCACTGAAGCGTCTTGGCTTGCTTGCCTTGCTGGTGGTTGCACTTGGGCTGTCCATATTCATATCCACACACGCCCAGGTCAATACCATTTCTACGGGAGACCCATCAAGCGCCTCTGCTCCAAATTGGGAAGTGGCAGAGATCGAATCTTCCGCTCCAGTCCTTGTTGTAACCCCCCCACCACCCAAAGAGGAACCCTGTCTGAGCTGTCATATCTTAGGCCAAAACAAAGGCTTATGGACCCCTCTTGCCCGATGGGTTTTATTTGGAGGTCTGGGTCTGGTCTTCGTTTTTGGGGTCTACCGCAGCGCCAGCACCTGGGTCACTCGCTCTCCCTGGAAATCTTTCACCAGCCGGGTTGCGGGTTGGGTTGATGATCGCTATCAGATATCCGAGCCGCTTACAAAGATCCTTAAGAAACCTGTACCGAAGTATGCACTGCACTGGTGGTACTGCCTGGGTGGGATCACAGCATTTCTCTTTGTTGTCCAGGGGATTACGGGTATTTTATTAGCCTTCTACTATAAACCCACTCCTGAAGCGGCATATTCCAGCATCCAGTACATCGAAAGCCAGGTGTACTTTGGCTCAGCCATACGCGCCATCCATCACTGGTGTGCCAATGGCATGATTGTCGTGTGTGTCGCCCATATGCTCCGGGTTTTCATCATGGGTGCCTATAAAGCCCCCCGTGAGCTGAATTGGGTCTCGGGCATGCTCCTCTTGATCCTCACCCTGGTCTTTGGTTTCACTGGTTACCTGCTCCCCTGGGACCAGAGAGCTTTTTGGGCAACCACGGTGGGTTCAGAAATTGCCGGTGCCATCCCTGCCATCGGGAATCTTGCTCTTGTCCTCCTTCGGGTGGGATGGAATGTGACCGGTGAAACCCTGAGTCGCTTTTACGGGCTGCATGTGATTATTGTGCCGCTGGCTACAGTCGCGTTCATGGGTGCCCACTTCATCATGATCCGCCGGCAAGGCATCGCTAAACCCCTATAAACATTGAGGAGAAATCCAATGTCTGAGATAGAACACTCACAAGAAGACACCATCCCGTTCTTCCCCGACCATGTACGAACTGAGTTTTACGTTGTCCTGGGGGTACTGGCAATTGTTGTGATCATCGCCATTGCCGGGTTGATCAATCCGGTCGGTATTGGTGAACCTGCAGACCCATTAAATACACCTCTACACGTCAAACCAGAATGGTATTTTCTTTCGTTATATCAAATCCTGAAGAAAATTCCCCCCATGGTCTTGGGAATTGAGGGAAAGATCATCGGGGTTGTCGTCCCTATCATCCTGGTTGGTCTGATTTTCATCTGGCCATTCCTGGACAATAAGCCTGATAAATCCAGGAAAATATACTGGATCCGCATGGCCATTGCCGTTGCTGCCGTTATCACGATCATTGCCCTGACTATTTGGGGAGAGGTGAGTTAGCCATGAGTCCAATTACCCGTCGCGAGTTTTTAAAACTGGTCAACAAGGGGCTTGCAGTCACAGGTACCGCAGCCATTCTAGGTCCGGTTGTCGCTTACTTTTATCCCAGCGACCTGCAAGAAACCCCTTCAGAGCCCGTCAGGGTTTGCACGGCTGATGAATTACCTGTCGGCGAGAGTAAGACGATTAGCTACGGTCGTTACCCTGCCCTGGTGATTAATACCCCCGATGGTCTGCATGCGTTTTCGGCTGTATGCACGCATTTCGCATGTATCGTTAAATGGGAAAAAGGACAAATTTATTGCCCCTGCCATGATGGGTATTTCGATCCATTGGATGGACATGTAGTATCCGGACCTCCACCCTTCGGACTGACTGCCATTCCGGTCAATGTAGTCAACAATGAGATTTTTATCGGAGGAGAGTCATGACCGCCCAGGCGACCACACCATCTGTAGAAAAAACATCTCGTCTGCAAACCCTGTCAACGATCTTCAAAAGAGCCTTACCGCGCATCGGCGACTTCTTCGTCCATGCTGTGATTCAAGTGCGTGTCTTAAAGAAGGCCTATCCAGCGGTCATGCACAAACTCATCTATATTGGAGTCACCATCCAGGTATTGGGAACGATTATCAATATTTTGAATATGTTGTTGTTTTTCCCATGGGTGATCACTTTTCCTCGAGGCACAGCTTATTTTATCTACGAGCTGGTCATGGATATTGCTGGAGTGATGATCCTGGTTGGGGTTATCATGGCCTTTTTCCGTCGTCTTGTGCTGCGTCCAAAAACACTCGAGAGCCATTGGGACGATTATTTCGCCCTCAGCTTGCTAGCCCTAATCCCGCTATTAGGCTACTCGATGGAAGCCACACGTCTACTTGCCACTAATCCACCCTGGGCTGCTTGGTCTCCAATTGGCAACCTGGTTTCCCGCCTCTTCGCCAGCATGGGGCTTACACCCGTTGGTGCCACCCAGGTCCATGATGTCTTGTTCTGGGTTCATGCCGCTGTTGCCCTGCTCTTAGTCGCCAGCATCCCCTTTACGAAGATGCGCCACCTGGTAAATATCCCTCTGCATGTTATCTTCCGACCCCTCCGCAAAACCGGTGCTCTGGAGAAGATCGAGAATATCGACCAAGCTGAGATTTTGGGGGTCGGAAAAGTCTCTGAGTTCACTTCCGAGCAGCTGTTGTCCTTTGATGCCTGTGTAAATTGTGGGCGCTGTGAAGAAGCCTGCCCATCCAATATCAGCGGCATGGAATATTCTCCCCGCACGCTGATCCAGACCTTGCGCAAGACTATGGTCGAATCACTGGAGACATCCAAGGGGAAATCCACCCAGGAGCTCTTTGCTGGAGCATTTTCAGAGACTTACCCCTGGCAATGCACCACTTGCGGGGCGTGCATCCTGCGTTGCCCTGCTTTCGTCAATCCCGTGGATGAGATTGTGGATATGCGTCGCTATCAGGCCCTCACTACGGGCAAAGTCCCCAAATCGGTCGCAGATGCATTACGCAACATTGAACGTCAGAGTAATCCCTGGGGCATCCCAGCCCAGGATCGCTTGAACTGGTCTGATGGCTTGGAATTACGCCAGCTTGCACCCGGCGATGAGACTGATGTTTTGTATTTCGTTGGCTGTGCCTCAGCCTTTGACGACCGCAACAAGAAAGTTGCCCGATCTTTCGTCAATTTACTTAACAAAGCCGGTGTAAATTTCGGTGTCTTAGGTTTTGATGAGACCTGCTGTGGTGAAACTGCTCGTCGGATGGGTAATGAGTATTTATTCCAGGTCTTTGCCGAACAAAACCTCGAAGTAATGAGCAAGATAAAATTCAATCGCATTGTCACCCAGTGCCCGCACTGCTTCAATACCCTTAAGAATGAATACCCACAATTTGGAAGCAGCTATAAAGTTATGCACTACACAGAATTTCTCACCGAGCTATCCCTCACCAAGGATATCAAGCCCAACGGCAATGGCTTGAAAGGTCAGCTTGCATATCACGATTCGTGCTATCTAGGCCGTTACAATCAAATCTACCAGGCACCCCGCCAGCTGCTTCAAGATGCAAAAGTGAACCCTATTGAGCTACCTCGCCACGGCGAGAATAGTTTCTGCTGCGGTGGTGGTGGAGGACAGATGTGGTTGGAAACTGACCCGAATACCCGCATCAACCATCGCCGTCTCGCGGATGCACTCCAAGTTAAAGCCGATATAGTTGCCACCGCTTGCCCCTATTGCTTATTAATGTTCGATGATGCCATCCGTTCCAAGGGTTTGAGTGAGCAGGTGCAGGTAATGGATATCGCAGAGGTATTGGAAAGACAATTATCTAGTTGATACAGTATTGGTACGGGATGAACTGGAGGTGTTCTAATGGATACGCAATGGCTCCTTGAAACTCACGGTGACCCACTCGGTAAAGTGCGCGACATTATCTCGAAGGTTTGGCTTGAGACCGGCATGCAAGGTATGTTGGTAACCATGAATGGTGGTAATGATGTCAGCGCGACGCCTCGCTTTGTCACTGACGTTGCTTCTCTGAACGAGATTAATCCCTTTAAACCTCTCATGGAAGTCAATGCTGCCAGGATGATTCCGGGTTTATTGGCAAATCATCCAGATGCCACGGTCGGAGCCTTGCTGAGACCCTGCGAAATTCGTGCTCTCATCGAAATGACCAAGCACGTTCCCATCAACCTCGATCATCTCATTACAATAAGCGTGGATTGCCTGGGAACCTTGCCCGCTGATGAGTACCAATGGCGCCTTGAGCGAATTCAGAAAAATTTACCAGCCGAGGAGATAGGGTCTGCTCATTCCGACGAGCTTGCGAGCGAAGCCCTCAAATTCGCTCACCAGGGTGGAATTGTCCCATACAGGTACCGTTCAGCGTGTCAGGTCTGCACCTCTCCTGCTGCAAACCAGGCCATGTTAAATATGCACATTCTGGGGCTGCCAGTTCGCCAATTCATGCTTGTTGAGCTAAGCGGTCCCGCATTGGAAGAGCGTTTTCAAATCGAAAAGTTCGTGGATGGAAAAGCCCATCAGGATCTCACCCTCCAACACGAGCGAATATTATCAAAAATGAATGAACGGCACCAGCGAACCATGGAACGCGTGAACGATGGTTTGGGCGGGTTGCTTCCCATCGATGTCGATGCAGTCATTCGCCAATTGGAAAGTTGCGGAGATTGCCAAAATTGTATGAATGTTTGCCCGATCTGCTCGGTAGATCGACCTGCACGTTCAGCGGATGGTCATTATGATCGCTCAGGTGTTCTGCGTTGGTTGGTTTCCTGTGCTGGCTGTGGGATGTGTGAGCAATCCTGTCCGAACCACCTTCCCATTTCGGCTATCTTTGCTCATATTCGTCAACAGCTCGCCCAACAATGGGAATATACTCCTGGCAGATCAGTGAACGATCCATTACCGCTAATGTAATCGTTGAATGCTGATCTGGAGTACTGAATTGATATAACGGGTAATCGATAACCAATGAGGTGTAATAGGGTTATCATTGTTGACAATCCAAACAGTTAGCCTTAGAATAACTTTCACATGGATTTCCATTTTTGAATAATTAACAGGGAGAGGAGGAGGTGTCAGGTAAGATAGGCATATAAAAGAAAAAAATATTGTCCGGTCCACGCCAAAAAAATACTGGCATATCGATAATCAGACCAAAGGAGTATAAATTGTGGATTCTCCGAGTAAATTTGAATGACCAGTCATACAGGGTGGAAGAATTACCAGATGCGCACAAATCTTTGGCCGGGTGAGCACTCACATCAACGATCGTCGCAGAAGAAATCCCATCAACCCCAGCAGGAGTGCTTTGCTTTGCGTGATGAGCATGCATAGATATCTATCTCACGCATTCCATCCCGGAGATTATCAGCTTCACCCGCGGGATTCTTCTATCCCTGCTGTGTGAAAACTTTGTCTGGACAAGATGCTATTGGTTTTTCACTCTTTTTCTGTTACACTATTTTTAACAATTTTTCCAAATTCGAAACCCTTGCAACCCGAACCCCAATTCGTTGTAAAGCCCAAAGGAGGCAAAAATGACACTTGGAGGTTATGCAGATCGAATTGCCCAGATTAATCTGACCAAAGGCCTGGTGACTTACGAGGCCATCCCAGAAGATTGGAAAAGAAAATATATCGGCGGTCGCGGTGTAGGAGTAAAGTACGTCTATGAAAATGGACCGCTGGTGGATCCACTTTCCCCAGATAATATTCTATGTTTTATGAATGGACCATTGACCGGCTCAGAAGTGAACCTGAGCGGCCGAATGGCGGTCGTGACGAAAAGTCCTTTGACCAACACAGTCACAGACTCTCACCATGGTGGTTGGTCAGCCGCGCGTTTACGCTGGGCTGGCTTCGATGGTCTGATCTTCAAAGGTAAAGCACAGAAACCCGTGTATGCCCTGGTTACCCTGGACAAAGTTGAGCTCCTGGACGCGTCTGAGTTATGGGGCAAAGGAGTCCATGAGACGGTTAAGTTCTTCCAGGAAAAATACGGCGAGAAAGACTTGAGTGTGATCACGATTGGACCGGCTGGCGAGAAGCTAAACCTCTTCGCCAACTGGATGAATGAAAATGACCGCTCCAGCGGCCGCGGTGGCACAGGTTGTGTGGGAGGCAGCAAGCACCTCAAGGCGATCGTGATCAAGGCCGTAAAGAAGATGCCCAAGGCTGTCAACATGGAGTTATGGAAAGAATCCCACGCCAAAGCCTTGGCTGAGTTGAGCGACACGCGCGTGGTGACCGCGCCGCGCAAAGGTGGGCTTTCCGTACATGGCACCAACGTCTTGATGAATATGGTAAATGTGATTGGCGCCATGCCCACCAACAACTCGCAAACCACCTCTTTCCCCAACCATGAGGCAATCAGCGGGGAGCGGGTGAAAGAAACGATCCTGGTGGAGGATCCCACCTGTCATGCCTGCCCGGTGGCGTGCAAGAAAGAGGTCGAGATCAAGGACGGCCCATTTGCCGGTCTACGCATGGAGAGCTTCGAGTATGAGCCAGCCTGGGCGGTAGGCGCTAATTGTGGCAATGACTATGCACCCAGCGTCGCCAAGCTCATCGATCAATGTAACGACTTCGGTATGGATGCTATCGAGACGGGCAATGTGCTTTCGATGTATATGGAAGCCAGCCAAAGAGGCTATACCAAGGGCACGGGCAGCCTGGCATGGGGAGATTACATGGGTATGGTGGCGCTGGTGGATAAGATTGGCAAGCGCGAGGGAGTAGGTGATATCCTGGCGCAAGGAACCGAACGCGCCGCTAAGCATTTCGGTCATCCCGAAATCTCAATGACTGTGAAGGGTCTTTCCATCCCGGCGTATGACCCCCGCGGCATCAAAGGCATGGGCCTTGCCTATGCCACCAGCAATCGTGGCGCCTGCCACTTGCGTGCCTATACCCCGGCTGCCGAGGTGGTCGGCAATGTACTCGGACCTTCGACTGTAACCGATCCACTGGAATGGAAAGGCAAAGGCAAGCTGGTAGTCATTTTCCAGAATGTGCATACCGTCACCGACTGTATGGACGTGTGTAAGTTTGCCACTTTTGCCGAGTCGCTGGATACTTTTTCTGCCCAATTCGTAGCTGTCACCGGCATGGAAACCGACGTTGCCTACCTGCTCAAAGTAGGCGAGCGCGTCTGGAACCTGGAGCGATATTACAATAACCTGAACGGTTTCTGCGAGGGCAGCGATTACCTGCCCGAGCGCTTCCTTAAGGAGCCTGCCACAGGTCCAGGGTCCACTGGGCAGGTATGCGAACTGGACTTGATGCTCGAAGAATATTATCAGGAACGTGGTTGGATCAATGGGGTTGTTCCGGAATCCAAGCTGATAGAATTGGAGATCATCTAATGTTGAAAACGATCGGGCAAGATGTTCAGCTTACCCGATCGTTTTTTTTATCGTTCTAACCACCACCCACCGGAGGGAAAATCGAGATGGTATCATCTTCCTCCAGGATGGATTCTAAAGAACCATCCAGGAAGGTGCTATCGCGCCCGTTTACAAACACATGAATGTGACTCTGAAGATTGCCACCTCGATCTAACATTTCTCTTTTCAAACCCGGGTAGCGTTTGACCATTTCTTCGATCAGTTGGTGCAATGTGCTTCCCTGGTGATAGAGAAATTTCTACCTGGCGACTGCCAACCACCTGGCGCAGGGTAGCATAGAAATTAACGATCATCTCCACCGACCTCCTGCTGTTCACCTGACTATTCACAAATGTCCAAAAAAGTAGCAATGTTTAAGTATACATGAAATAGCTGTAATTACTTACCGAGTTAAGTTTTGAGATACTTACTACAGAACCATTTTTTAGAAAATCTAGCAAATAAACCGTCATTGCAGCGAATTCCCGCTGGTTTTCGGGGGAGGAGGGCGTTCTGAAAATCCAATGATTTCTCATATAATCCGACGCCCAAACGTGGCAATCTCACCTAGGCGACTACTCATAATCAATCGTTAATATCAATTCTGGTGCGTAATTATAAATAGCGGGTACGAATTATTGATCCTAAACAAGCACTCTTGTTAGGTTGTATGCTTTATAACACTAAGTCGTTAAGATTCTGCTCTCCTGATGGCTCTAGTGAATTTGAGGACACAGGTATCCCATGGTAGACCAGCCCCCTCTGAGACGTGAATGATATATGAACTGCCTTGATTGCCAGGTCAGTCTTTTGTCTATTTCGCAGAATTATTCACGAAAAAGTTCTTACATAGTGTGGGATTGTCTCTTTTCCGACTCATGTGGAAAGCTTGTATAAATAATGGAAGACCGGGCTACAATTTATCCTGTAATTTTGATATATAATAATAAATCAGTTCATTGCAGGTATTAATACAGGCGGATGCTGATTGGTTGGCTCAACCAGGCTCTCAACGATACCGCATAGAAGTGTTGAAGATTCCACATAGGGGTGCTTCAGAATATCCTTCAACACACAATTGTTCGATTAACAATGCTATCAGACCGGTAGGTGTCCAGGAATAGGAGGCTATCGTATGAGTAACGCATTTGTCGGTCAAATCCTGCGTGTTAACCTCACCTCGGGGAAAATCAGCACTGAAACTCTCAATCCCCAATGGGCTCGCCAGACCCTGGGAGGGGCTGGTCTGGCAACGCGCTATCTCTTTGAGCTTACCTCCCCAGGTATAGATCCACTTGGAGCAGAGAATGTGTTAATTTTCATGACTGGTGCTCTCACTGGAACACCATCTGCCAGTGCCAGCCGCTATTCCGTGGTCGCCAAATCACCCCAGACGGGCTACTGGGGACAAGCAAATTCCGGAGGTTTCTTTGGTCCAGCTCTAAAATGGAGTGGTTTCGATGGGGTGATTTTCGAGGGTATTTCACCCCAGCCGGTTTATTTGTCGATCCTGGATGGAAAGGCGGAACTTCGTGAGGCTACCCATTTATGGGGCTTGACTGTGCCGGATTGTGATGACCGGTTGCAATCAGAAATTGGACGCCCGGTGACTGTTGCCTGTATTGGTCCCGGTGGTGAGAATCTGGTGCGCTATGCAGCAATTATGAACAATAAACACCGCGCTGCAGGTCGCACGGGGATGGGAGCAGTGATGGGTTCTAAGCGATTAAAAGCTATCGCTTGCGGTGGAAATCATCACATTTCTCTGCATGATGCAGAAGGATTCAATCGCATCACTCAGAGGCAGCGTGAGTATATGGACGAATCGATCCTGAAGATTGGTTTTGATACATTTGGGACGAATATGATCGCAGATATGGTCAATGTACGTGGTGGGTATCCTACGCTTAATTGGCAAACCAGCTCGTTTGAACAGATAGAAAACGTCAATGCCCAAGCCATGACAGATCAGGTTCTGGTCGAGGGTGTACGTTGCTTTGCCTGCCCCGTGGCTTGTGGTCGGGGGACAGAGATCCGCCAGGGAAAGTGGAAGGGTGCCCATGGGGAAGGCCCGGAATATGAAACGACCGATACACTGGGTGCGATGTGTGGCGTGGATGACCTGAATGCCATTACCATGGCGAATTACCGCTGCAATGAATATGGCTTGGATACCATCAGCGCGGGTTCTTCCATCGCATTTGCGATGGAGTGTTATCAGCGTGGCATCCTTAAAGATGATCAAACTGGAGGAATTTCTCTCAAATTTGGAAACGGTGACCTTGTTGTAGACCTGGTGGAGAAAATTGGGAAACGAGAAGGCATTGGTGATCTCTTGGCAGAAGGCACGCAACGTATGGCTGAGAGATTGGGGAGTGGTAGTGAGCATTTTGCAATGCATGTTAAGGGATTGGAGTTACCTGCGTATGATCCGCGTGCCGCCAAGATAACCGGTTTGGGGTACGTGACTGCCTCCCGTGGGGGAGATCACATGAATGGCTACATCCAGGCACCCACTTTCATTGATATGCCTTTTCTGATTGTCGAGGATAGCACAATCCGGGATCCATTTGTTGCTAATCCCGCTGAAGCCCGTGTCCTGATTGACATGGAAAACGCCTTGAGCGTGTTGGATGCTTTGGGGGGCTGTAAATTTATGGGGGTGTTGGTTTCTGCGGCTGAGATTGTGGACTTGGTGCGTACCGCCACTGGATGGGATTTCAGCCTGGATGAGTTCCGTACATGCGGCGACCGTTTACAGAATATGGCTCGCGCTTACTGTGTCCGCGAAGGCTTACGCCGCGATAACGATATTCTCCCGGGGCGGCTGATGCTCGATCCTTTGCCCGATGGACCTGCTCAGGGGATGGTTCTTGACCGTTCCACCCTGGAGCTAATGAAAGACTCCTATTACGAGCTGCGTGGGTGGGATGTAACCAGTGGTATCCCATCTCCTGCAAAGCTCCATGAATTGGATCTGGATTATTTGATCCCCCAGATCTGGAATAGTTAAGCGGAATTGGAGCTGTAACAATGAGGGAAGGATGAATTACACTGATCGTCCTTGGTTGAAAAGTTATACGCTTGGTCCTTACAAGCTTGCTCACAGCTTATCTCCGTACCCGCAGAAACCTTTGTCTGAGATTTTAGATAGGGTTGCACAAGAGCACCCGAACCAAACAGCCATCCTTTTCCAGGGGCACGAGCTGAAATACCACCAGCTAAAACGACGGGTGGATAGCCTGGCAAATGCATTCGAGAAATTGGGATTAAAGAAGGGTGACAGGGTGTGCCTGTTCCTTCCCAATTGCCCGGAATATGTGTTGTCTTATTGGGCGGTAATCAAATCTGGTGGTGTCGTGGTACCCACCAGCATCTTACGCACGGATGAAGGCTTGTTCCATGAGGTGAGCTCTTCCGGGAGTCGATTTATTGTTTGCCAGGAGATTAATTTACATCGGGCGATTGCCTTGCTGGATCACACCAATTTAGAAGCCATCCTGATTACATCCGATGCAGGCTATGATAAGAAGCAGGTGCAGGTCACACTTCCAAAGGGTATCTACGATATTGCGGACTTAATCACCACATCTGATTCCATCCCTCCTCAAGTGGAAATTGATCCTGTTAACGATCTGTGCGAATTGGCATTCACCGGAGGCGCAACCGGGTTACCTAAGGGTGTGATGCTCAGCCATGCCAACCGCTATGCCAGCACAATGCAAACCTTGCCATGGTTTTTAAAACCATTGCTTGGCGGTATCAAGGGCAAGACTTCAGTACTCCTGGCGATACCGATGTTTCACACCTATGGGAATTTTGTTCAAGTATCTGCGATTAACCTGGGGTTGCGCCTGCTGATATTACCCGATCCGCGTGATACGGATGCGATGCTCGCCTCGATAATAGATCATCGACCTTTCCTTATCCCTGGAGTGCCCACGCAATTCATGCGTCTGGCGAATGCAGGTCTAAAGCGATCAAATAGCATGCTTTTTAGTGGTGCCGCACCATTGCCAGGAGAAGTAGCCAATGAAATTGAACGGAAGACCGGTATGCCAATTTCAGAAGGTTATGGATTGACCGAATCTACCTCAGTTTCGCATATTAATCTGACTGCCTTTTCGCGTATTACAGGTTTCATTTCGAAAATGAAACCAGGCATAGGTGTACCCTTGCCGGATATGGATTGTCGGCTTGTGAACCCCGATTCCGGCGAGGACGTACCTCAGGGAAGTCCGGGTGAGCTGGTGATTCGTGGTCCTCAAATAATGGTAGGGTACTGGCCAGAACCTGGTAGCGGCTTGACCAGCGATGGCTGGTTGCATACCGGCGATGTTGCCGTAATGGACGAAACCGGCAATTTCCAAATCGTTGATCGCCTCAAAGATATGGTCAACATATCAGGAATGAAGGTTTACACGACTGAAGTGGATGAGGTTCTATTCAAGCATCCTGCAGTTGCAGTAGCCGCAGCTTTTGGCATCCCAGATATGGAAATTCCGGGTAGCGAACGAGTCATGGCTGTAGTCGCTCTGAAACAAGGATACCCTGGCTCGGTTACAGAACAAGAATTGCGTGATTTTTGCAGGCAGCACCTGCCTGCATATGCTGTTCCGAAAATCATTGAATTCAGCGATGAGCTACCTCTTACCGTTACAGAGAAAGTATTTAAAAAAGTTCTGCGTGAACAGGCAATAGCCAGGATGAGGATTCAAAAGGAGGACTTTTAAAATGGATTACATTTATTGCACCCCAGAATGGTTAGAAGAGAGCGCCAGGGTTTATCGGGCATCGCCGCGTTATCAGGAAGCATTGAAGCGGATTAGCACGCGCATTTTTTACCGCATCACTGCAGATTCCGGATGGGGAATTGATCCCGATATCATCTTCGGAGCGGACGTCACCAAGGGTGAGTTAAATGATCTCCGCTTTTATTCCGAGCAAGAGGCGAAGGACAAAGCGGAATTTATCATGGCGGCCTCCCCCCAGGAATGGAAGCTGATCCTGACCAAAGACCATAAATTCTTGACTGATTTTATGCTGGGCAAAATTAAACTGGAGCAGGGGAGTAAAGTGGGTGTGTTAGGATTGGCTCCATATGCCGATACATTTATCGATGCGGTTACCCAGGTGAAACTGGTATTTCAGGATGATCTGAACCCGCAGCAGCTGAATGAGTACAAGGAGTATGCTTCCCAATTCCGCTCCAAGTTGGGAATCTAAAACTGAAACCCGGATTAGAACAAATCCATTTCTGATAGGCGCATTTAAACGCATACAGTTTCGTAGCAGCTCAATACTGTATGGTTTCAATTTTATGATTCCTTAAGGCTCAATGGTTCACAAATACAAATTAGATCATCTCAACTAAGCTATAATTCCCTGCATTATCCAAAGATAATCCATAACAATATGAAGGTTTTTAGTGTTTGGCGCGTCTAATTGATTAAGATGCCCAATTCAAACGCCTATCAAATGACACGGAACAACCGCACTTCACAGCTAAAAGCAACCAATACAGAACGAAGCATTGAAAGCATGGTGGAAGAGTATTACCCATATATCCACCGCTTGGCATTTTCGTTCATGAATGACCTAGCTGAAGCAGAGGATGCTGTCCAGGAAACTTTCGTTGCTGCCCACCATTCATTGCTGGGATTTCGTGGTGATGCTGACCCTAAGACCTGGCTGACTGCCATTGCGCTCAATACCTGTCGTGGTAAGCTGCGCAAACGTAAAATCCGCCAGGTATTAATGTCTACTCTTCAAACCCTTCACCTGTTGAGAGAGTCAGCTTCATCACCTGAACAATCCACCATACAAAATGAATCAGACCGCTCCATTTGGCTGGCAGTCGATGCGCTTAACGATAAGCATCGGATACCTCTCATCTTGCGTTATGTACATGAGCTGAAAGTGCCGGAGATCGCAGAGATCCTCGCTATCAGTCAGGGAACGGTGCATTCCCGCCTGCATTATGCCCGTCAGAAGCTAGGCACCCAATTGGGTCATCTTAATCCATGCATGGAGCTGCCAGATGAAACCTCAGAATGAAATTACCCATGGTCAGGCTCGGAAGCTGCTTCAATCAGCTCTCGATGACTCAATGAGTGATGATCAGGTAAATATGATCAAACAGCATCTGGAAGCGTGTGCCGGATGCAGTGCTTATGCTCAGGCAATGATAAAACTTGATCAAAGTTTAAAGCAGTCTTTACAAGCTCGCTGGCTCCAGGAAGCGCAAAATGATAAAAAGGCGGCATCCACACTCGCTAAAATCTTGCCTGAGATGCGGAAGAACCAGGTGAAGCACAAATTTACCAATACTCTCCGTAACTTTGGATGGGCAGCTTTAGTTATCCTCCTCATTACAAGCCTTGTGTGGACGATCAAGACCCTTGCTCCCATCCCACAAATGGGTCCCGCCGGACTGACTTCACCTGAACCAACAGCAGCCGTGCTCCTCGAGGGCCAGGTGCCTCTACCTACGTTGCCGGTGACCTCACAAGCACATCTTCCTACTCCAACCACCATCCTTCTTCCCTCTGGAACGGTCGGCCTGTTCCCAAACGTCAGTTTCAACTTTTCTTCCGAATTTCCACCTTCTCCTGAGAACCTGACCGTTTACCGGCAGCAGCTCTCACAGGCAGTCACTGCCGATCTTGCCCGCCAGGTTGCGTCTCAATGGGGCATTAATGCAGGTGTTTATTCATCGCCCAGTGAAGGGATGGCGGATAGTATTTTTGTTGCCACGGATGGCGCGAGCACGATGCGTTTCCTGAACTTTCCTGACCAGTTTATATATAGCGTGGGTTATATAGGTCCTGAGTTTGGAAGCGCATTGAAGTACGGTGGTCCATTACCTTCCTTCGATGAGCAGGTGGCTATTGCCGTTAGCTTCCTGGAACCCCTGGGAATTCTGGACCTGCCCTATCAAACTATCCCCATGGAGACAGAAAGCGGTGTTGTGGCATTTATCCCCCTGCTGGATGGTTATCCGGTGATCCAGGAAATTGGTGTGGACCGCAGTAACATCGGCTGGATTGATGTGAAAGTGAATGCACCTGGTCTGGTGACTATGGTTCAGTACAGCCATCACGATTTCCAACCTGTCGGTGACTATCCGATCCTCACCGCCCAGGAAGCCTGGGACCGCTTCACCAACGATATCGAACTGCACCACTCCCGTTATGCCATCCTGTCACCCGAAAGACCGGACACGTATCAAAACTGGGAGCGAAAGTTTCAACCCGGTCAGCCAGCAGATATTTATGGATGGGTTAATACCTACCAACCTGTAGATCCCACTTTACCGCCATTTGTGGAGATAAATAACCTGCCTATCATTGGTAACACTGCTACGATGGTTCCAGCCAATCAATATGATGTCCGCTTTGTCCATGCATGGGGGCAGATCCAGGGCAGTTCTAGCGATGGAATTGCCTTAAATGTGGCAGGTTGGGAAGTCTCTCAGTTGACAGAGGAATACATCACTGGTACAGTCACCTCCCAGGCTGGGCAGACCTTGCTTGAAACATATAACCGAACATTGACCTTGATCGATCCCCCCTCCGATATTCCTGATGGTACCCAGGTCGGTATCATGGGTGTGGTATTGGACAGTGATCCTTCAATCCTCGATTGGAAGTTTATCGAAACCGGGGAAATTCCATTCACCTATGGGGCTTCGAACTCGTGTGGTGGCGGTGGAAGTGGTGGAGCAGGTTCAACCGATGCTGATTTTGGTGGTGGTGGATTTGCCTTCACCAGCTTCGCTGCCCAAGCTGCTCCTGAAGCCACTCAGGTTATTAGTCCTTATCAACCAGGCGACGAGCTAAGTTCAGTTCTAGGTTCGGTTTATATCACCCAACATATCTACCTTGGTGGCAAAACTTCTACAGAGGTAATTTTCGCTCCGGACCCCTCCTCGGGGATGAATATGAATTGGGGGCACTCTTTGATTGGTAATAATTTAGCCGGAATTGACCAGTACAATAATTTACCCATCAAGCTTTGGGGCACGGTGGATAGGTTTGAAAACTACATGGTATATATTAATGTGGATCGTTACGAGCCACTATATCCGGATGAGCAAATCCAGGTCTGGACTGGCACTCAGCAAATCCTCACCCTCGATGGCAAGGAAGTCATCTTGTTTACCACATCAAGCGGCGAAAGCTATGTTCTCAAGTCCTCTGTTGATTTTCCCCCTGCGGATGCCAATATTATCGGGATCCTGGGTAACGTGATCGAGATCGAAGGCTATCTTGTTCCGGATCAGCAGATTGGAGGCTACCTGCTTCTCAAGGACATAGCAAGTTCAGCCCAACCCGATGGTATTGCAGATAGCGCGCAGGTTTCTGTGTGGGATCACACTCAAGACCCGGGGTCAAACCCAGGCGCTGTCCTACAGGGTCAGGTTACCATCGATAAAATCGAGCTGGCCTATGATGCCATCAACCTGGATCGCTGCCAGGTTTCAGCCGCTGAAGATCCAAATGTAGCTCCCTGGCTGCTAGTCCAACCAATGTGGGTTTACTCGGGTCACTTTGATGATGGTCGCAGGGTCATCATCCAGGTTCAGGCTCTACCCGATGAGAATTTGAAGTAATTAAATGATATAGACCCGCTAAGGCACCAGGGCATCCAGTGATGTTCTGGTGTTATTTATCCAATACCAACGAATTATAAAATTCTTCCGCCTCACGCATGATTTTCTCATACTCAGCCCGCTCTTTCACCATTTGGAGATTTCTCTCGCCCGCCTGCCTGCGCAGTTCAGGTTGTGATAAAGCGTTTACGATCGCAGCAGCTAATGCCTTCGGATCACCCGGATCCACGAGCAAACCATTCACTCCTGGTGTGATCCATTCACGCAATGACTCGATATCCCCAGCGATGGGGAAACATCCACAAGCCATTGCCTCCAACAGGGTATTAGGCGTGCCATCGTGGGTAGTAATGGATAGACTGATTTGAGATTGCCTGAACAGTTCCGCCATCCCCTGGCGGGATTGTGGAGGTAGCAATTCAACTTGTTCATCGATCCCAAGGTCGGTGATCCAATTTTGTGCTTGAGTTTCACCAGCCATCCCAGGGCATACAAAACGTACGGTTCGTCTCTCTTTCAAAACCAGAGGGATGGCATGGAAGAAGGTATCATTTCGAACATATGCCCTAAACCCACGTGGATTGATGATTGTCACCAGGCCGTTATCCACCATTGACGGGGTTCTGTTCTCTTCGATATTGCCTTCGGAAGGATAAAAGGTATCCATTTTTATCCCACCCCCTCCTGGCAGCACAATACATGGTTTGGTGGAAGCAAACCCCAGTTCTTGTGCGATTCTCAAATCTCGCCGGCAATCGGTGTGTAATGCATCACAATATTGTAGGGATTGGCGGGTATAGTGAGCCAGCACTGGTGTAGACCTGGCGTGTAACGTAAAATCATTTCCCCAGACAGAGATCAGGAATGGGATTTTGCCTACCTTCGCTCCCGGCTTTACACCACGTTTCAATGTCATGGATGCAATCATCCCTTCAAATGGAATACGCATCGCGTGGATGAGATCAGGTCGTATCTTCTCGATTAGCTCCCCAAAAATATTGCTCGCACGTGGAAATGTCAAAGGCGCTGCCAGCTGGCGGATTTTTGTTCGTATTGATACATGGAGCAGCTTGCGTAGTATCCTATCCTGATTACTTCTCCCACCATCTGGTCGCCCGTAGCTTCCGGACATCGCCACAGGAATGATCACTATGGACGCCAACCCAGATATCGGCTGGCATGGATAAGTTGTCGCCAGGTGGACCTCGTGACCCGTGTGAATAAAATAACCTATCCAATTGAGCGCAATGGGAGAACGACCATCCGCGATGTATAATATTCTCATCATCTATAGGGTACAACACATCTTCTAGAATTGCAATAGTATTCGTGAAGTGTCCTGTATGATTTACATCGATGATCTTTTATTTGTGTGTCATTTTTTGTCCAGTCGAACGTTATTGATCAAGAGTGATTGGTCATTCACCGAGAAATGGAGATGAGAATATGAAATATGTTACAGAAATCCAGGGTGCCATCGATGATCCTGAACAACTTGAGAACCTCTATCAGCTTTCCAGGCAGTCAAACGAAGAAGCTGAATTTCGGGCGGACCTGCAGGACGTGTATGAAAAATCTTCAGGCAATTTGCTGTTATCCGCCTGGCACTCGCGTTTTGCTCACCTCCCCTTACCCAAGCCAAGAAGGACGACGAATTGGGGTCTGGCAGTCGTAGTTGGTGTCGTCACAGGACTTATCCTGTGGGCCATATCAGACCCCCAATGGATCTTTCTTGGTTCTCCCCTCATCATGCTGATTTGGGCACCTATCGCCACCATTACTGCCTTGATTTTCATCTATGTGATATCTAAACGAAATTACCTCTACACCATCATCTCATGTCTGGGATTGATAATTGCTTGTGTTTATGTTTTATTGCTTGCGCCAGGCCAGTCACACATTCCAGGTCAAGATTATCTCATGTATATGATGATCCAGCTACCAATACTTTGCTGGATTGCAATTGGCGTGTCGGTGATGCGTTTCCGGTCCAGTGATACCAATCGCTTCGCATTTTTAACCAAATCCATCGAGGTGATGATTGCCGCCGGTCTCTACTTGATCTTTGGTATGGCCTTTGGCGGGATAACCTTGGGTTTGTTTGCAGCTCTGAATATCACCCCTCCGGATATTATTATCCGCCTGTTCGCTGCGGGTGGCATTGGGTTAATCCCGGTTATTGCAATCGCCACCATGTATGACCCTCATGTTTCACCTGAAGCACAAGATTTCAGTCAAGGATTGAGTAAATTTGTGTTCACCATGGTGCGATTATTACTGCCTCTCACCCTGGTGGTCTTGGTAATTTACATATTTGTGATACCCTTTAATTTTATGGCACCATTTAAGAACCGGGATTTGCTCATCATTTACAATGTGATGCAGTTTGCCATTGTCGGGCTATTAATTGGAGCTACCCCACTAAAAGTGGATGAGCTTTCCATAAAATTACAAACATGGCTTCGGAGAGGGATCATTGCCGTTTGCATATTGGCACTTTTGATCAGTTTGTATGCTCTCTCTGCTGTTATCTACCGGACTGCATTGGGTGAACTTACACTTAATCGCACGACGATCATCGGGTGGAATATCATCAATATTGTCATCTTTGTCAGCTTGATTGTTACCCAATTGCGAAAAGGTTTCCTTGGTTGGCATGAACGTTTACAAATTGTTTTTAGTAAAGCAACCATTGCATATCTTGTATGGTCACTGTTATTGATCTTACTACTTCCGTTGATCTTCAGATAAATTGGATGATCACTTACCCACCCCGCATACAAAGCGGGGTGGTAGGCTAATTTGACCTACTTTCCCCCCTGCTAAGCTCGTTTAGCGCATGGATGAACACCTCCACCATTTTACTAACATTAATCTCTTCCGCCACGATTCGGTAAGAAGCTGCTCCCATTGTCCTTAATCTTGTCGGTTCGGATAATGCCCGCTGTATGGTATCTGATAACGCCTGCATGTCATCCGGAGGCACCTGCCAGCCGTTTTCTTGACGCACCAGGTCATCCTGTGTGCCATCCCCATGAGCGACGATCACCGGCAAACCATGCGCCATTGCCTGTTGGATAGCTAGCCCACCTGTTCCAGGCAGGACAAATAGATCAGCTTTAGTCAAAATAAGGCTCAAGCTCAGCACCGTGCTTTGCCCCAACGAACTGCGCTTTTGGATAGATCTGCCGGGAAAGATTTTCAAACTCTTCACGGGCCGGACCATCCCCCACGACCACCACATCAGGTTGGTTCTCAGGGGGGATCGCCGAACATGCCCGCAGGAGCAGATCCACCCGTTTGCGCGATTGCAACCGACCAACGAATAATACTGTCGCTCTTTTGCTTAATTCTTTCGGCCTATCGGGTGGTGGAAATTGCGGAGCTCCATCCACTGCATTGAAGGCTACGTACACTTTGTGGGGAGATATCCCAAGTTGTTGATACTGCTCTGCACCTTGATGGCTGTAAGCAACAATGGCATCCAAAGAACATAGCAAACTCAACCGCTCCCTCGAACGCCACCTTGCGAGTGGCCCGCTTATCGGAGATGCACCAAGCCCCCAGCCGATCACTTTGCGTCCCCGGCGGTGCATCCACGCAATGGCCTGCCGTGTGATGGGATAGCGTGGGTTGGCTTCCACGATTAACATATCCGGCTGCCATTCCTCAAGCCATCCCAGGAAATTACTTTGCCAGCATAAGAATAAGGATGAGCTTGGGTCAAGAAAATAACGGTTTTTTGCTCCAACCAGCTGAGCAGATTGGAGCCTGTCAACCGGGTCAATTCCTTCTTTCGGAAGGGGTCTTCCGGCAAACACACTCAATCCACCTCCGCATGCCTTCGCCAGCGTGTCTAAAAGCAACGCCCTATAAGAGGGAATCACCCTTTGTTGAAGTCCCAAACGACCGGGAAAAGTATCATTCATCATACGTTCAAGGCATCCAGGTAACCTTCCACCATATGATCCAACCCAAAAGCCTCTACAGCCCGTTTCCTGGCAGCTTTCCGAAAACCGGCCTGGTTATTGATCACAATATTAGTAGCCTCAACTAGTCCACCGATATCTGGAGGGTCTAATTTCCATGGGTCACCACCATAGGGCACGAGCCTGCCTGCGTCCACAGAGATTAATTCGGAGAGCGCACCCGTATCAAATGCCACCACGGGTAAACCACATGCCATCGCCTCGATGACAGAATTTGGACAGGCTGCGTTCAAGTCGGCTGCGTATAGCACATGGGCAGAACGGTCCAGTTCAGGGATCCTTTCGGCAGGTACTTGCCCGGTGAAATTTAAGCTAACGTCAGTCTTACTTTTCCACTCACGTTGCAAGGTTGCTGACACTCGTCCCACAACCATCGCTTCGACCTTATGCGGATACTTATTCTTGAGCTGTTCACACATCTGAATAGCTGTCTCCAGCCCCCATTCATAACCACCACCGATGGAACCTTCAACCACTAAAACCCTGGCATGATTTTCAGGTATATTCCCAGAACCATCGGGGGTATAGCCCTCCAAATCCACACCGTTATATACCACACACCACGGAGAGCGGTTAACTCCATGTATTCGCTCCCACCATTGCTGGGAAAATACACTTTGATATACGATTTGATCTGCTAGACGTGAACGGATCACCGACAGGATAATATTTCCATATTCTGCACGTAGAAAATGGCGCCAACCTGTTTTCCTTCTACGATGGATCCAATTCATCCCATCCAGGCGCTGGACGATACGTACACCGTGTCGCTTTGCACGCAATAATCCAGGTAAGTCGCGTGTCCCTCCAATGACAAGGATGGCACTGTAAGGAACATCAGCCAAATCGTAGGAAACACCAATCCCCCGTTCAGCCAAACCTTTCGCGAGCTTCCCCCGAAATGAAACCATTCCCCCCACCCCGGATACATTCGGGATCAGGCAAACCCTTTTGATAGGATTACTTCTCTCCATCCCGCATCCCTACACATTTGGCTGGTATGCCTGCCCAAAGTTCATTCGCACCTGTAGATTGAAGCAATACCGCATTTGCCCCTATCACGCTACCTCTCCCCACCCGAAGAACACCCTCCTTGCATAAAATCTTTGCACCCGGGCATAAGATGGCATCATCATCAACCACTATGCCTTCAAATTGTGACTGGTCAGCTGGTCGGAAAATATCAGCCCTGCCCAGTGTGACGCCAGGATAAATCTTCACCCGATTACCAATGGTAGTTTTGGGGTGGATCACGACTCCAAATCCACCATGAGCCAGCTCAAAATTATCCCCAATATGAACTGGAAGAGGTATCTCAACACCGAAGATTTTCAGCATGAAATAAGCCAACTTCCCGATAATCGGGTTAGTTCGCGCGTATACCAGCCTGGTATACAGATCATGCTTCATAGTTAACCTTCTTGAAATAGTTGCCAGCCCACCCAGCATGGTGAATTTTCATGATTTATGAAGGATCTCCGACACCCAGACGGACAAGCTTAAACCCTGCATCGGACCAGGCTTGGTAATCCCAACCTCCCACCGTATCCACCGCAATGCGTGCAGGGGTTATTTCCCTCAATCTGATCGGGTCCAATAACTTCAACTCTCGATGACCCACCAACAATAGTAACAAATCCACATCCCCGATTGCCTCTTCTACGCTGTGCGCTATCTTAACACCCTGAACAACTGCATCTTTCTTATAAGGTTCATAGCCTCGCACAATTGCACCAGCTTGTGCTAGTAGCTTCGCCACTTCTACCGCTGGGCTTTCGCGCAAGTCATCCACATCAGGTTTAAAAGCCAATCCTAATGCAGCGATGTGCTTACCTGATAGGTCATCCCCAAGTGTATGCCTGATGAGGTCTAAAACAAAATGGGGTTGTCTATCATTTACCCGCCGGGCTGCAGAAATCAATTCTGTCAGATCCGGCGCAGCTTCTACGAAAAACCAGGGGTCCACGCTGATACAGTGCCCACCAACACCTGGGCCAGGATTTAAGATCTTCACGCGTGGATGGTGATTTGCTATTTTGATCGCCTCCCAAACGTCCACCCCAAAGCGGTCTGCCAATCGGGAGAATTCATTGGCAATTGCAATATTGATATCACGGGAGGTATTTTCCATCAACTTAACCATCTCTGCCGTGGTTGCATCCGTCAGGATTATCTCGCCCTTGACAAAATGGGCATATAAATCCCTCCCTGCTTCAGCTGATGGTCTATCAATACCTCCTATCACCCGCGCGTTCTCTGTAAGCTCCCGGATAATTTGGCCTGGTAAGACTCTTTCTGGGGAATATGCTAGATGAAAATCAGAACCCGCATTCAACCCAGTTCCTTCCAGGATGGGCTGTATCATGTCCACTGTTGTTCGCGGAGGTGAAGTCGACTCCAACACGACCAGGTTCCCCTTGGCCAGGAACGGCAAGATAGATTCCGTAGCAGCTCTCACGGCGCGCATATCAGCCTTATTATATGCCTGACCTTTATAAATTCCCTGCTCGCCATTAAAAAACGGTGTCGGAACGGCAATGATATATGCATCAGCGGCCTCGGGGGTTTCGCTTACGGTCAGATTCCCTGACCTCAATGCATCATGGACCAGGGTCTGAAGACCAGGCTCACTGATGTGAATCCCTCCACTGCGAAGCGTGGAAATCACGTCGGCATTGGTATCCACTCCCACAACTTGTAAACCGTGTGTTGCAAAAGTGCTGGCAGTTGGTAAACCGATATATCCTAATCCAATAACACATACCTTGGTGAATTGCATGGTTGCTCCAAAGGAAAGATCATCAATCTGCTAATCGCATATCGGCATTTTTAAGACTTGAATGGTAATTATCCCACAAAAATTCACGGCTTCTTATTCAAACAATAATGGAGTCATTTTTAACGATCATTTATCCAACAAGGTACTTGACATCGAACGAATGTTCTGGTATTATATATTTATAGAACAACTGTACTGATAAACATTTTCGGAGGTGAAGAATGACACCCAGGCGTCGCAGTTCTACATTAACAGATCCACAAATTAAGGTTTTAAAAGTCATTGAAGATTATCAAAATACAAATGGATTCCCCCCTTCCATTCGTGATATCCAGGACATTGGTGATTTCTCCTCAACCTCAGTCGTCAACTACTATCTGGACCAGCTGGAAACCATGGGCCACATCAAGCGCTCTGGGCGGGTCTCCCGTGGCATTCGGCTAATGCACCCATTTTCGGATATCTCCCAGGCAGCCTCACATACGTTACAAAACGTACGCGAATCCGTCCAGCAAGTTTTGAGCATCCCTATCATGGGCCGAATCTTTGCCAGTGAACCAGTTCCTGTTCCACAATCCGACTTTGCCTATCTGGACGCAGAGACATCCGTGAGTGTGGCACGCAGCATGCTGCCAGCCCGCGAGAAAGTCGAGGAACTATTTGCCTTGGAGGTAAATGGTGACTCAATGATTGATGCCATGGTTAATGATGGTGATATCATCATTATGAAACCTGCCAAAGATGTCCATAATGGAGACCTTGTTGCTATCTGGTTGCGCGACAAAGATGAAACAACATTAAAATATTTCTTCCTTGAAAATGGCAGAGTCCGTTTACAGCCTGCTAACCCAACGATGAAACCGATTTTCATTGAAGATCCATCCACAGTCGATATCCAGGGTAAGATTGTAATGATTATCCGCCCGTGTGAGATGGCATTACTCTAACACCAACAGATTTAGAAATTTAGTAGCTGAAATCTATAAACGGTTTCAGCTATTTTTATTAATCAACTCAGAATTACAACCTCAATATAAGATGGATTTTATCCGCAACAATCTCACTCCGGCTTCCGTGATTTTTTTATCACTCAACATCTGGTAGAATACTTTTTATGCCTTTCACAAGGAAGTATCCACCCATTACAAAACGAATACTGGATCTAGGTATTACCGTACCGGGCATCCTGTTCTTATCCCCCTTGCTCCTATTCATAGTCATCCTTGTGAGAATTAATTTTGGCAACCCGATCTTCTTCCGTCAAAAACGACCAGGATTTCAGGGAAAACCTTTCTGGATATACAAGTTTCGGACGATGACCGATACCCATGACATGCAGGATAATCTACTCCCAGATAGTCAACGGATCACACGCGTGGGTCGTTTCTTACGCTCAACCAGCCTCGACGAAATCCCTGAGCTGTTCAATGTCCTTCGAGGAGAGATGAGCTTGGTTGGACCACGTCCATTGCTGATGCAATATCTGGAACGATATACTCCCCAACAAGCCCGCAGGCATGAAGTTCTACCAGGGATCACCGGCTGGGCACAGGTCAATGGTCGAAACGCACTAACCTGGGAAGAGAAATTTGATTTGGATGTCTGGTACGTTGACCACTGGTCTTTTGGGCTGGATTTAAAAATTCTCTTGAATACAGCAGTAAAGGTTTTACGCCGAGAAGGTATTAGCCAGCCAGGCCACGCTACAGCTGAGGAGTTCATGGGCACGCATGACACCTAACATCAGTGAGAGTGCTGCTTTGATAACTGCTTTGTCATTTCATCATCAAAGAGCTTATTGCTGGCGGGGAGTGGTGGGAACCTTGTTAGGAATCGGTGGTATTGGGTTACTCTTTGGGTTATAGGCATATAATTATCCAATCAATGGATCAATATAATTTTTTATACCGCCACCTATATCGAATTCGCAAATTTGAAGATACTGTCTTGGCAAATTACCCTCGCGGAATTTTCTTCGGCACCACCCACACCTATCTGGGACAAGAAGCCGATGCTGTAGGGGTCTTGACGAGCATTCAAGAAAACGATATTGTTTTTAGCAACCACCGCTGTCATGGTCACTTTCTGGCTTATGGGGGGAATCCTCGGGAGTTATTTGCAGAATTAATGGGACGCACCACAGGAGTGTGTGGAGGCCGAGGCGGATCGCAGCACCTCTACTGGCGCAATTTTTACTCCAACGGAATTCAGGGTGGCGTTGTACCAATCGCAACTGGAATGGCTTTGGCTGAAAAATACAAACAATCAGGTGCAGTCACCATCACATTCCTTGGGGACGGGACTTTGGGAGAGGGGGTCATCTATGAAGCCTTTAATATGGCTTCTCTATGGAAGGCTCCCATACTCTATGTACTTGAGAACAATCACATTGCTCAAACAACGGGGATAGAGTTATCCCTGGCTGGAGATATCGATGCTCGTTTCAAAGCATTCGGAATTCCATCTCAAGAGCTGGATACCTCGGATATCTTGCAAATTCTGCCTGTAGCAAGTGAGCTATTATCGGATGTTCGCCGCAAATGTTCCCCACACGCATTGATTTTAAATACTTATCGCTTCAGCCCGCACTCGAAGGGTGATGATACGCGCGATCCTGATCTGGTGAAACAGCTCCGTCTAGACCATGATCCTATCAAAATCCATGGCAGCCGGCTGGATCATTCGGTGAAGGCTTCCATAGAATTAGAAGTCGATGAAGAAATTAAGATTGCCTTCGAGAAAGCCGCAGAAGATCCATTCGCTGTAGAATTAAGTTGATGATATCCATGCTCTTTTATTTTCTTTACTCTAAAATGGATTGTGTTGGGTCTTATGAACTAAAAGTACCTATTCACCTTTTCCGAGAGATCCCTCACAAGATCCATTGAGTTTTTATCGGTTCTTTATCTAGGACGGAGATAATAGAGTGCCATTGTAAAGAAAAATTCTGCCCACAGTATAATGATCGAGGGCACAATGCTGTCGGAATCTTTCTCAGGAGGCAAGTAATGAGACGGTGGAATGGTTGGGGAGATGATGCTGTGATATATTCTATTCCTTCATCCGCAGCCTTATTTTTAGAGCGTCAAGTGGGGAAGAGCCACCCTCCAAAGGACGTCAGCCTGGAACAAGCACTTACCCAGGTGCCAAAAGCTCATCTACCAAAGCATCCACTGGTATCGTCCGATCCGCTTCTCCGCCTGGTTCATGCTCGTGGACAGAGCTTTCCAGATTGGGTCGATATGCGTAGTGGTCACATTAGTTCTTTTCCGGATGGCGTTGCTTTTCCAATGTCCAAAGACGAGGTGATCGAACTGATCAAATATGCCCGTCAGAAAAGCATTCACATTATTCCCTATGGTGGCGGTACGAGCGTGGTGGGTCACATTGATCCGGTTAGAGGTAAGGCCCCCATTTTAACCATCGACATGAGCAGGATGAACCGGCTTATCGATCTTGATTCCAATAGCTTGCTGGCAACATTCGAGCCAGGGGTGACCGGACCAGATCTGGAAGCACAATTACGCGCTCACGACTTCACTCTAGGTCATTTCCCACAATCATTTGAATATTCGACGCTTGGAGGTTGGATAGCAACCCGTTCGAGCGGGCAGCAATCATTGCGTTATGGGCGGATGGAAAAAATATTCGCTGGTGGCACAATGGAAACCCCCCTCGGTGAGCTGGAGATGCCCCCTTTCCCCGCTTCCGCTGCTGGACCAGATATCCGTGAATGGGTATTGGGTTCGGAAGGCAGGCTTGGAATACTGACCCAGGCTTGTATCAGGATCAGCCCAATCCCCGAACGTGAAGATTTCCACGCTGTCTTCTTTCCAGATTTTCAACATGGGATCGAAGCAGTTCGCCAAATTCTATCCTCCGGGCTTGCACTTTGCATGTTACGTTTGAGTACTGCCAACGAGACCACGACGACTTTGGCTCTTGCCGGACACGAGAACTTGATCGGTGCTTTAGAACGATTATTGTCAGTCCGCGGTCTGGGTAATGCTAAATGCATGCTCCTGTTCGGATTTAGCGGTAAACCAAGTTTAATCCGCACAAATCGTAATGAAACGCTTAAGCATCACCGCCAGGTATGGGGGCACTCATGTTGGAAAAACGTTTGGCGAGCAATGGCATAAAAATCGGTTTCGTACACCTTACCTGCGAAATTCACTCTGGGAAATGGGTTATGGGGTGGATACTCTGGAGACAGCCACGGATTGGGGAAATACCCCTCGCATGGTTGAGCAGATTGAAACCGCTATACGCGAGGCAATGCTTGGATTTGGAGAAAAGGTTCATATCTTCACCCATCTCTCCCACGTCTATCCACATGGGTCGTCCGTCTATACCACCTTCTTGTTCAGGCTGGCAGAGGATTCTGATGAAACCCTTACTCGCTGGCGTGCGATGAAAGCGAGCACCTGTAATGCAATCATCGCCAACGGTGGGACGATCAGTCACCAGCATGGAGTGGGTATGGATCACCTGCCTTATCTAGGAGCTGAAAAAGGTACCCTTGGTTTGGCTGCCATTGCCTCATTATGCCGCCAATTCGACCCAAAAGGAATCATGAATCCGGGTAAATTGGTGGTGTAGAAATCAGCGTATCCTGATAGAAATCTCGGCTTGGAGGGTCGGACATGTGGGATAACGATTGGCGCAATACGATCTGGCAATCGATTCAGGGGCCATGGGATATCCTGATCATCGGTGGAGGTATCACCGGAGCTGGTATTCTGCGTGAAGCCACCCGCCTTGGATTGCATGCTTTATTGGTCGAACAACGCGATTTTGCTTGGGGAACGTCCAGCCGTTCTTCCAAATTGGTGCATGGTGGTTTCCGTTATCTCAAAGAGGGTAAGCTTTCGCTTACCCGCAATTCTGTCCATGAAAGAGAACAATTACTTCACGAAGGTCCGGGGTTGATCGACCCCTTGGGATTTTTGCTGACAGTTCACAAGGGTGATTTTCCAGGCAGGTGGACATATAAGATGGGTCTAACCGTATATGATCTCCTGGCTTTACGTTGGGACCACGCTTACTATTCACCTCACGATTTCCAACTATTGGCTCCGCATATAAGTCAGGATGATTTGCAAGGAGGATTCCGGTACGGTGATGCCCAAACAGATGATGCCCGCTTAACCCTGCGGGTGATACGCGAAGCAGTTGCTGACGGTGGTACCGCAATCAATTACGTCAGGGTTCAGAATTTAATCGTGGAGGGGAATGATGTCAAAGGTGTGGAGCTCACCGAGCTCACCCGTGGTCAACAAGCTAAGGCTTATGCGCGTGTGGTTATCAATGCAACTGGTGTTTGGGCAGATTTCCTGAGAAAAAAAGCAGGAGGCGATTGCCCGTATTCGCCCTTTACGAGGCAGCCATCTCATCTTCCCGATTTGGCGATTACCCGTTGCACAGGCAGTAAGCTTTTTGCATCCATTCGACCATCGCCCTGTTTTTATATTTCCATGGGAGGGCGTGACGCTGGTGGGTACAACAGACGTGGATCATAATGCTTCGATCGATATTGAGCCAAAGATAAGTCCTGAAGAAATCGCATACCTGATGGCCGCTGTGGAATATCAATTCCCATCATTAGCTATCAGTCTTGAAGATGTCATCTCTACTTATGCTGGGATAAGACCAGTGATTGGAACAGGTAAGCTAAAGCCTTCTGATGAATCACGAGACCATGTCATCTGGGAGGAAAATGGATTATTTACTGTGACAGGTGGGAAACTTACCACTTTCCGCTTGATCGGTTTGGATGTGCTGAATGCAATCCGCCATCGCATCCCTGAGATGCCAGACTTGGATCATCACATGCCTGTGCTCAACCAGGTTGACCACCAGATTCCCGGATGCTCCGATGTTTCCGATTCATGCCGGCGTAGATTATTGGGTCGTTTGGGATCGGATGCCAAATCCATGGTAGACGCTGCCCAACCAGGAGAAATGGAAACCATCCAGGGGACAAATTATCTCTGGGCGGAGCTGCGCTGGGCAGCACGTTCCGAGGGTGTCTGCCACCTGGATGACCTTCTTCTCCGTCGTACCAGGCTCGGGCTTATTCTACCCCATGGAGCAGAATCAATCTTGCCCTTTGTAAAGCACATATGTATGTCAGAATTGTATTGGAGCGAGGACAAATGGCAGCAAGAACAGAATGATTTTCAATCATTGTGGGCAGACTGTTATAGCCTGCCTTCAAGAGAAATCATCCCGGATTGGAAAGCCCTTGTCGCACAAGCTATAACCAATCGAAAATTACTCTATCCCGCACGAAAGAGAAAAATAGTCCGCAGGTCCAGCCTGGCAGTGTTAATCCTACTCCTTTGTGCTTCAATGATCGCATTATTCTGGAAGTATCTTAGGCAATCCACCTAGCAATTAGAAATCTATCGGTTTATGTAATTATGCCCTGGACAAAATAAATGTTAAATTAAAAATTCCCTGCGAGAGAGACAGCGCAGGGAATTCAATTTTCTTCGCCAGGATTTATCTTGGTGAGCGGGTTTTTAAAGTCCGTGAAAATATGGTTTCAAGTTCCTGGTTTCCCTCAGGACTTTTACGTTTCTTTTTCTTTTCTCCAGGCTCACTGGTGGTATCTGCCCCTTTTCGTCCCATGGCTTCACGTAAAGCGACTTCCATGGCCGTTGGTACAGGTGCTTCTTTTACTTCTTCAGTCTGCTCGGACTCTTTTTCTTTCTCCCGTACTCGAGTCTCTTTCTTCTCAGTCTTATCTAAAACTGCTTTAACAACATCTTCGGGCTTATCCTGCAATGCTTTCATACTCAGCTTGATCTGTTTCTTGGGTTTGATCACATCCAGTACTTTTACCTCAACGACATCGCCTTCTTTGACTACGTCTCCGGGGGTACGTATAAAATCATGGGTCATTTCGCTGATATGTACAAGCCCAGGTCGCTCGGCACCGATATCTACGAACACACCAAATTTTTCTAACCGAACTACTTTACCACTGACAACCATATCTTTCTTGATCTCACCCCAATCCAAGCCTAGAGGTTTGAGCATTGTCAGCTCAATGCGACCTTTTTTGGGAGATACCCTGCGGACCCACACGTCCACTTCATCTCCTTCATGGATCACATCCTCAACTCGTTTGACCGGTAATTTCTGCAGCTGAGATATATGTACCATCCCTGGGGTTTCCAAGCCAATATCAACCAACGCCCCAGCCAAAGTGGTTTTCAGCACTTTGCCTTTGAAGTACATTTTATTTTTAATTTCTTTTATGTTGCTTGGAGCACCCGTTGTTATATTGGTATCCATAGCGAACTCTCCACGTATCCGAATTTCACGCAAACTTAGATTATACCAAGCCGCGGATAAAAAGTCAAAATATTCAGGGTTTTCAAAATAAACGGGGTTTCAAGCGTATACCACTTGCCAGAAACCCCGTAATATTGGTCTTAATAAGGGTTTGATCTATTATACCGCTCTGGGCATCGGTGTACCACCGCTTTTGGGTATTGGTGGAGGAAATATCGCTTCAAACTCTTCCCTTGATAAAGTTTCAACTTCCAATAATTTTCGTGCAATGTTATCTAATGCATCACGATATTGAAGAAGGATTTTCTTAGCCTTTTCATAAGCATCATTGACTAAAATCCGTACTTCCTTATCTATTTGCTCAGCCACAGCTTCAGAATAATCCCGTTGCTCAGAGATTTCACGTCCCAGGAATATCAACTCTTCTTTTTGACCGTAAACCATGGGTCCCAGATCATTGCTCATTCCCAGCCTGGTGACCATGGCTCGTGCCATCTTAGTAACACGTTCCAGGTCATTCGATGCACCTGAGGTGATGTCGGTAAACACAATTTCCTCAGCTGCACGCCCCCCCATTAACCCCACCATTTCAGCCATGAGCTTATTTCGACCCATTAATGTCCGATCTTCTTCTGGTAGTGCTAATGTATATCCACCAGCCATACCCCTGGCGGTAATGGACACCTTATGCACCGGATCTGCTTCCGCAACAGAGTTCATCACAACTGCATGCCCTGCTTCATGGTATGCTACAATCCGTTTTTCTTCCACGCTGATCAGACGGCTCTTTCGTTCAGGGCCTGCAATCACCCGTTCGATGGCTTCAGCAAGATCCTCGTGCTCGATTGCTTTCTTATTTCGCCGTGCAGCCAGGATAGCTCCTTCATTAACAAGGTTTTCAAGATCAGCTCCAACAAAACCTGGTGTCGAGCGAGCTAATACACCCAGATCTACATCGGGTGCCAGAGGTTTTCCTTTGGAATGCACCTTGAGGATCGCTTCCCGCCCTCTCATATCTGGTCGGTCTAGTACTACTCGCCGGTCAAATCTACCAGGGCGGAGTAATGCCGGGTCGAGGATATCAGGACGGTTGGTTGCAGCCATGATAATCACATTTGTATCTGTATCAAACCCATCCATCTCAACCAGCATCTGGTTCAGTGTCTGCTCGCGTTCGTCATGACTCCCACCCAGTCCCGCTCCGCGTTGGCGTCCGACTGCGTCGATTTCATCAACAAACACAATACATGGTGAATGCCGTTTTGCCTGGTCGAAAAGATCACGCACGCGGCTGGCACCAACACCCACGAACATTTCTACGAACTCGGAGCCAGAAATTGAAAAGAAAGGTACACCTGCTTCCCCAGAAACGGCTTTTGCCAGCAATGTCTTGCCAGTTCCTGGTGGGCCAACCAATAACACGCCTTTTGGAATTCGTGCACCTAATGAGATAAATTTCTCGGGTTCACGTAAAAACTCTACGACTTCCTGGAGTTCTTCCTTTGCTTCCTCGACCCCGGCTACATCCCCAAAAGTGACTGAAGGTTGATCCCCGGTGAACATCCTGGCACGTGACTTTCCAAAGGACATTGCAGCATTATTACTTCCTTGTGCCTGCCTGAACACAAACCAGAATACCCCACCCAGGATAATGAACGGTAGGATATAACCTAAAGAGGAGGCAATCCCCAGCCATGCACTGGGTGGTTTAAACTCGATACGAATGTGGTCTGGTGATAGCTGCTCAGCAGTCACCCCCAAATCCCTTAGCTGCGCCACCAGGGTAGTCTCAGGCTCTTTATGAGCTGTCCGCTCGATGGCAGCGGTACCATCACCGTAAATTAAAGTCAGCCGGTTTTGTTCTTCAACAATCCGTGAAATTTTTCCAGTTTGAATATCTGCTGCTACCTGGTTAATGGATAGCGTCTCCTGCGAAGTGGAGCTTTGATTGAAGCTATAAAAAACCAGGATTATGATCGCGGCAAATAAAAGAACATATATAATCGTCGAACGATTACGATTCGGATTCACTTACACCTCCAAAATTAACACCATGACCCAATAAGTTATCTAACCTGGAAGTCAGTTTAACTTTAGGGCGTTTTTGATTATACCAACCTCTTGTCCTGACAGGTAGTATTATGATATTTTAAATCTATTATTCTAACGTCGCTCTAACAATATTGCGTCAAAAAAACACTCATTTGCTCGGTAAAAGCCATTGAACCACTCTTTTTAACATAAACCTCCCCACTTTAAAAAAATCTCCCGCTGTTTCATACCAGCGGGAGTTTTGTTCTAAATCTTGCGTCCCCAAATCCAACCTTCGATGCGACGCACCAATCTGAGTAGCTGAGATCGTATCGTCACCCACAGGCGGTAAGAAGTTGGATAGATATGCCGGTGAGGCAGGAATGGTCCTGTCCAACGTACTAGGGCTGAGCCCCAGGTAAGCCCGGCGCCAAAACCAACAAAAACTGTATTGTCGCCTGCTTTCAGGCGTCCCTGTGAAATTGCTTCACAGGTTGCTATTGGTATTGAGGCGGTGGAAGTGTTACCATAGCGTTCGATATTAATAAAGTATCGGTCCGGTGGAAGTTCAAGCCCCCGCATTGCAGCTTCGATGATGCGAAGATTTGCCTGGTGAGGGATGATCAATTGCACATCATCAATTTTAAGTTGTGCGGAGCTAATCGCTTCCTTAGTAGCTTGCACGATGACCCGTGTAGCAAATCTGAAAACTTCGCGCCCATTCATATGTATGGTGTGTTGCTTATTTTGTATTGTTTCAACACTGGCTGGTAAGCGGCTGCCTCCTGCAGGTAAGGATAGTAAATCGCCACCAGACCCATCCGAGCGCATCACAGCGGAAAGAACTCCTCCTGGTTCTTCCCCTGCCTGTAGAACAAATGCTCCTGCACCATCTCCAAATAGGACGCAAGTGTTACGGTCTTCCCAGTTTACAAACCTCGAAAGGGTTTCTGCACCAATGACTAATACATTCGTCATCGATCCACTGCGTATCGCTTGTGTAGCCATATTCAAAGCATATATAAACCCTGAGCATGCCGCAGATAAATCGAATGCACCTGCATGGGTTGCCCCTATCTGATCTTGAACCAGGCAAGCGGTCGCAGGAAAAACATGCTCGGGAGAGGATGTGGATACTATGATCAGCTCGACATCGATGGGATTGAGATTGGCAACCCTGAGCGCATTAAGAGCTGCATCCTTAGCTAGTGAAGCCGTCGACTTATCCTCACTCGCAATATGGCGTTGCTTGATACCTGTGCGAGATTGGATCCACTCATCATCAGTATCAACCATTTTCGCCAAGTCTGAGTTGGTCAACAACTTGGTAGGTACCGCCATCCCCCAGCCAGTAATATGGGCATATGGACTCATGATTAAGCCTCGTGGTATCGGCTAATGATGATACTGGCATTATGCCCCCCAAAGCCAAATGAATTAGACAGTACATGTTGAACTTTCACTCGCCGCGCTTCATTGGGAACATAATCCAGATCACAATCTGGGTCGGGTGTTTCATAATTTATCGTTGGCGGCAGGATCGAATCCTGCAAGGTTTTTACACAGATCAATGCTTCCATTGCTCCCGCCGCGCCAAGCAAGTGGCCCGTCATCGATTTCGTCGATGAAATTGGAACATTATAGGCATGATTCCCGAATACTGTTTTGATTGCAGAAGTCTCGCTTTTATCATTGAGTTGCGTGCTGGTACCATGGGCGTTGATATAACCAATATCCTTGGTGGTTAATCCGGCATCATTTAATGCGTTTTGCATACAAATTGCTGCTCCAGCTCCATTCTCTGCTGGAGCAGAGATGTGATATGCATCATTGGAGGTGCCGTAGCCACTAATCTCACCGTATATCTGAGCATTTCGCGCTTGGGCATGATCCAGGGATTCCAGAACCAATATTGCAGCACCTTCTCCCATTACAAAACCATCCCGGTTTTTATCAAATGGACGGGATGCCTTTTCCGGTTCATCATTCCGTGCAGACAAGGCATTCATCACACCCAAACCAGCCATGGCAATCGGGACGATTACTGATTCGGCTCCACCTGAAATTATGACCTCTGCACTTCCTCGGCGGATGATTTCTGCCGCTTCTCCCAAAGCATTGGTACCGCTGGCACAGGCAGAAACAACTGCCATGTTGGGTCCGCGTACTCTCAGATGGATAGCAATCATACCTGCCGCTGTATCTGGTAACATCATCGGTACTAGAAAAGGGCTAACCCGATCCGGTCCACGCTTGAAAAATACTTCCATTTGTTCAAATAAGGTGTTCATTCCCCCTATACCAGTACCAAGAACTACCCCAATATGGTCTCGATTTGATTCTGTGATCACTAATCCAGAATCATCCATTGCTTGGATTGCTGCTGCCAGGCCAAATTGAGCAAATCGGTCCATCCGGCGGGCCTCACGCGCCCCAAACAAGGCGACCCCATCAAAATCCTTTACCTCAGCCCCAATCTTGACCTCGAACTGGCTGGTGTCATAATGTGTGATCAACCCAACACCAGACTTACCTGCCAGGATGTTTCCCCACAGGGAAGCTACATCATTCCCCAATGGTGAAACACATCCTAAACCGGTAATTACAACACGTTTACGCATTGAAACCTCCTTTGGCAATTAAATTGAATCCAGCCTTACTGCGTACAGAACTTTGGCATTTACAACACCACCTCCTTACTTCGGAGGCGGAGAAAAAAAGTATACCAGATATATTCGTAATTAGATGATTATAGTGATTTATAGAATTGTTGCACGTGTAAAATATCATGCCCAGCAATGATATTCACCAATTCACGCAGGTGTGTCGGGCCAAAGATGGCATGCCGCGCCTTGCGGTCCCAGTCTTCTGGCGTCAGTTTTTCCAAGGTCATCAACAATTCCATTCGAGTTTTAATAAAATCCGCTAATGCTTGCAAGCTATCCTGCTCACAATATTGGCGAGCATCTGCCCATGGGTCGGTATCTTGTCCGGCTAGAAAGGGATTATTTTCATTCAATACTTTATGCAAGCGTGGTAAGTTTACTTCCGCATCAACATCCCTCAGATGGCATAAAACCTCACCTGGGCTCCACTCATCATGAGTTGGTCGCTGTTCCAAATTAGCACTCTGCCGTAGAGATAAGGTCGCTAATGCCGCTGGGGTCGAGCGTAACACAGCCATGAGTGCATTTGGAGTGGTAAAGTTGGTTTGCAAAGCTTCTGGAGATTCTTTATCCATCCACGCGAGTACCTGTGATAATTCACCAAATGGTGGGAGTGCTCCCTTCCCATTCCAGCTGGCTGATCCATCCTTGGTTATCCAAAAGACGGGTAGACCTATTTCTCGTGCGGCACCTATATCCGACTCAACATCATTCCCTACCATCACCACTGGGATTTTTGGCCAACCGAGCTGGGCAAGGAACTCAGCAAAGAAAGCTGGATTGGGTTTGGCAAAGTGGAACGTCTCATAGGACGGGATCATCTCAAGATGTACTCGTTCAGCCGGCAATCCTGCCCACCTCAAACGTTGAAGGATGGCAGTGCGCGGGAAAAGTGGATTGGTGGCTATTGCCACTTTGTCACCGCGTTCAAGTAACTGATCTACCACTTCAACAGCCCCTGGACGTAATTGTGTCAATCCTTGTAGCTTGGGAAAATCTTCTCTATAAAAAGCATCAATGATTCCCTGGACTTCCTGGCGGATCAAACCAAGTGGTGGGTAAAACGCTGCATCAAATACCTCTTCCAATGTTTTATCTGGGCTGGGATTCTCGACCATTTGCCGGGTAGCGGTCATTAAAGTCTTGACTAAAAATGCCGGATCAGCGACCTCAGCCATGCGTTTTGCCAAAGCCTGCAAGTAGGCTGGCACAAAGCTATTCATCTCATTTCCAAGCAGGGTGTCATCCAAATCAAACAGCAGTAGTGTCACTGGAACCTTCATCAAACTCTGGGGGTAGTTTATGGCATTCACCACAGCCTATATGTGGATCGAATCCCGAGCGTTCTGTCTTCCTGCAAAATGTTTGCACCCTTACATCTTGCTTGCCAATTCGAAGCCTGCGAACCAGCCTGGGAATCAGCACCATGTGCGGGCATGTATTGGCAAGCTGGATCCCTGGGACCGGGCATGTATTACATAACTCTCGTTTCCAGACGAGCGGAGGTGATGTGGAATTTAATAACCGGCATTCTTCCTGGGATCGACCACGGTAATAATTACCATAAAAATAACTGCATTCTTTCCCTGCAGGTGTACGCATGATAATATCTTGTATTTTGAATCTATACTCTGGTGACGTAGGAACCAGTTCGGGTGTCGATACGAATCCTGTCCCCGATGTTAACAAAAGCGGGTACCTGTACTTCCAATCCAGTATCCGTCTTGACCTTTTTATAAACCCCGGTTGCGGTATCCCCTCGAACAGCCACCTCTGACGCTACAACATCCATGTCGACCGTAATAGGAAGTTCCACATCGATGGGTTCACCCTGGTAAAAAGTGAGCTTGATCTCCATATTTTCAGTCAGGTAGCTTGCACTTTCGCCGAGTACATTCTTTGATAGTGCGGGTTGTTCATAGGTGTCCAGGTCCATAAAATGGTACAGCTCGCCATCATTATATAAATATTGGACAGTGTGAAAATCAAGCCGTGCATCCTGAACGCGTTCTCCGCTTTGGAATGTTTTTTCTAGCGTAGTTCCGCTACGCAGATCGACCGCTTTGATACGGATGGTGGCATTGCCCCGTCCGGGTTTATTGTGGTGGTAATCGAGTACTTTATAAAGCCTTTCGTCGAATTCAAAGGTTACCCCTTTTCTAAGGTCGTTAACGTCGATCATGATATTGCCTCTTTCATATAAAAGTATTTAACATGTGAATTATAGTTTAAGCCTACATCTATTGCAAGGTTGCCGATAATCAATACGTTCCTCCAAGCACCCTACCATAATGGCGTAGATGCATTTTGTGGTACACTTTAATCGATCCAATACACACCCAGGAGGCTCCCTTGATCAAGCAATCCAAACGTTTGGCATACATCGAAGATGAGGCTGAGATGATCGACCTGGTTCGCTTGATCCTCGGACGTCGTGGTTATACGGTCATGGGTGCTATTGGAGGTCACGAAGGTCTCGAGCTTGTACGCAAGGAGTTGCCTGATTTGGTGTTATTGGATCTCATGATGCCGGATATGGATGGCTGGGATGTATATCATCAAATAAAATCGGAAGAGTTAACCCGCGATATCCCGGTGATTGTGATTACTGCCAAAGCCCAAAATATTGATCAAGTCCTTGGTCTTCGCATCGCTAAAGTGGAAGATTATATTGCCAAGCCCTTCAGCCCTCAAGAATTGCTTGATAGAGTGGACAAAGTCTTATCAAGACAACCCAAATCTGCAGATCCGGATAAATAACCGTGCGGGGCGGCAGTTGTCGCCCCGTTTTCAAAATAACTTATCTCCCAATGAACTCTGCAATCAGGGGGGATGGATAAAAGCTAATGAAATATGTAAGTCTCGTCAACCAATCGAACCAGGGTTCAAAGCCTATTTTGGCGAAGTACTGCCAATCTTTTTTTTGTCAGTTCCACGGTTTAATGTTTACAAAGAGTATTCCCGAAGATCAAGGATTATTATTGGTTCAAAAAGGTGATAGTCGATTAAATGCATCTATCCACATGATGTTTATGTGGATGGATTTGGCAATAATTTGGATCAACAGTGAATACGTTGTCGTAGATAGGGTATTGGCGCGCCGTTGGAAGATGGGATATTTTCCAAAAAAAGCAGCCAGGTATGTCCTGGAAACCGGCACATCTCACTTACAAGAATTTAATCTTGGTGATAAAATCCGTTTTGAGGATGTGCCACTGGATTTTCATGCCTAAAATAATCATCAAGATCTTATCGATATGTTTCATCTTTGCCTTATCGACCCCTTCAATGGTTGGTAAAGCCCAAAACACGCCTACTGCCGGGCCAGTTTATATTGTCCAGGAAGGCGATTCCTTATGGGATATCGCCTATCGCTTTCATGTATCGCAGGATGAACTCGTAAGCGCAAATGGGATCGTAAATACCAATCAGATCTCTATCGGACAGCAGCTTGTAATCCCAGGGTTGGGAGGCATACAAGGAATCCTGACTACCCAAACTGTCGCATATGGTGAGACATTGCATAGCTTGAGCTTGCGCAATCAGATCTCTACACAGATGCTCAAGCGCTTAAACCATATTACCAACCCAGATGAATTATATGTGGGTTATTCTCTCATCGTTTTACAAAACAGTGCTACTGCATTCCTAGGAAAACGGGTTTCTTTGGGTTTGGGTCAATCCATTCTGGAGCTCTCCATCCTTAACCATACTGATCCGTGGACGATAATGGCAGATAATAATGTAGAAAATAGCTGGGTTGCTTTACCAGGTGAGGTGTTGCGCACTCCCGGTGAAGATGATAATGGACCTGGTGCCCTGCCTCCCACGATTACTTCTGTGATCATAACTGGCCTAACCCAGGGTCAGACCGCTGAGATCCAGGTGGAAGGTGGAGAAGGTCTTAGGTTAGGTGGTACATTGATCAAGTATGCCTTAAATATTTTCCCAGAAGGAAATAACCACTACACCGCTCTACAAGGCATACATGCCATGGTAGAGCCAGGTCTTTATCCATTAACATTACAGAGCAATAATCCAGATGATCCACTGTTTAGTTATTCACAACTTGTTATGGTACAAGCTGGGGATTTTGTATATGATAGATCTCTCCCCGTTGACCCGGTGACACTAGATCCAGAGACTAACCGCACAGAAAACGAGCTCTGGTCCGAGTCATCGGCTCCAGTGAGTCCTGAGAAGTTATGGAACGGTATTTTTTCATCCCCGGTGGGTCCATACTTTACGGAATGCTATACATCCAGGTTTGGGAACCGGCGTTCTTATAATGGAGGTCCATATTTATACTTCCATACCGGATTGGATTTTTGCGGTCAGGTCGGGGATCCAATTTACTCAGCGGCACCAGGCATAGTGGTTTTCGCTGGTCCGCTGACTGTGCGAGGAAAAGCAACCATGATTGACCATGGCCGGGGTATTTATACGGCCTACATGCACCAATCAGAAATCCTGGTGAATGTAGGAGATCGCGTAGAACAAGGTCAACTGATTGGAAAGGTTGGAAATACTGGAAGGGTAGAAGGCCCTCATTTACATTTCGAGGTCCTGGTGGGTGGTATTCAAGTGGATCCGCTCGAGTGGTTAAATCAAGAGTTTCCTTAGAGTAGTGGTTCGTTCGAAATATTTATTCTCCAGGTTCCTCATTGGTTACTGTTCCCTCTAAGTCCATATTCTCGAAATCCCCTCGATAATATGCCTCCAAAACCTGTCGGGCTTGGTCCTGTGCACTGGAAGGAACCAATAATTCGACTGCTCCTAAGGTGCCTATTGTTACTGCATATGCACGCGCAGCTCCCTGCGGATTCACCCAAACCATAATCCCTTGGGCTTCAAGCAGACCTCTTAACATCTCTGCTTGCAGTTGCCCTTCCACCTTATCCACCAGCACCCATACTTCTTCAGTCATAATTCTTCTCCAGCAACTTTATCAGATTTTGTTATTTGTGACAATTCTGATACTAGATAAATATGATTTATTATAGTCCTTCCTTGATAAATCGGCGTTTTAATAGATATCTGTTCAAATAGTTCTGAATTTTTTATTCATCGAGTATAATACGCAAGCAATAGATATTGAGAGAAAAGCGTCAATCGCGCAATATTTTGGCGCGCCGTAAACGCGAGTTTTTTAATTTGATTGGTCATTCTTTTTACAGCGCAAAGAATATCAGGTTTTGACGCATTAAGGTTACGACTACAATGATGAGTACGGCAACATTATCACTTCGCGAAGACTACTGGGAGACATTAGAACTTACAGACGATGATCGTGAATTCATTTACAACCATCTCCTGGAAATTGAGACTCCATTAACTACCCCAGAATTACTATCTGCATTGGTAAATGAGCGCATTCTTAAAGAAACCTCCACCTTGGAAAAACAGCGTACAGCTGGCGGAGATTTATATCTCCCTGCCAATTCTTTTTCCGTCAATCAAGACCTTATTTTTCCTGCCTTCGGATGGCAGCATGCCCGGGTAACCGCGATTCGTCCCGGACAAAATCCCGACCTCGTGAGCTTCCAGGTCATTCAAGTCAAGTTTGATAATGACGAAACCAAGGAATTTGCCTCAAATATCCCTGATCATTTCCTAAATCAACCTCAAGAAATATCTATCAAAGACACATCTTTAGATGCTAATTCAGTGTTGGCGAAATATGGTGAACAGCTGCTTGCGATCATCAACACCGAGTTATCCAAAAATCAAGAGTTTGTGCGCATCGCTGGAAAATGGTTTCCGCGTGCGCTTTTGGTAGATATCAATGTGGGGCATTTAAATCTGGTCGAAGCAATCCTGGATATGGCAGGTGGTGGACCATCCCCAACCCCACCATTATTGGAACAGGTCGGATTATCTTCCAACACGAATTCCAAATTAGTTGAATTTTCTCTCGATCATGCATTACAGGAAGATCCCCGTTTTGATGAAGTCGGCTCCGCTGGAGAGGTCCTGTGGTTTCTTAATCGCCTGGAACCTGAAGGTGTCTTACTGATTCCCACATATTTGCGCTATCAGGAATTGGAATACGACCCTGCTTTACTTACCGCAGATATGCACGAACTCGAAGGAAAACTGGATGATGAGCTTACGCCATTCAGTGGAAAATATCCGGCTGTTAATGACGTCCAGTTGACCTTGACGTTCCCCCATTGGCGCGCGGGTACTCTTCCGCTTACTGCCAGGCTCAATCACCTTTTTCCAGTTGCATATGAAGCTCCCCGTATCCGTTTTCAATTGGTTGATGGCGCATCAGGTCAGAAGTTCCCAGGCTGGGTTGTACGCTCAAATCGTTATGTGTATGGCTTGCAAGACTGGTACAAAAACCATGGCTTGATGCCTGGAAGCTTAATCCGGGTGAAGCGAGGAAAAAATCCAGGAGAGGTCATTGTTCAATGTGATTCTCAACGTGGCGCTCGTGAGTGGGTCCGTACTGTCCTTGTTGGTTCCGATGGTGGAATTGTCTTTGCAATGTTAAAGCAAATTATCGCCGCTGCTTACGATGAACGCATGGCCATCGCCATCCCCGATCCAGAAGGGTTGGATGAAGCCTGTAAGAAAATTCAAAAAGATCGCATTCCATTCGAACGTATTGTGGTCAATACCGTCCGTGATTTGGCGAAATTAAATCCGCAAAGTCATGTTCATGCCAGCGAGCTTTATGCAGCTATAAATATCATTCGTCGATGCCCTCCGGGACCAATCCTCGCCCTGTTGGCGTCTAGACCTTGGTTCATCCATGTGGGTGATCTGCACTATCGCATCGATGAGTCGGAGAGAAACTAAATGGTCCCATTGCCAGATGTGAAACGCGCAAGTCGGGTGAGACCCACAACCCAAACACATTTCCACATCGATTTTAATTGGTGGCAACAGCGGGATCGTGATTGGCGTGTTTTCTTACAAAGTCTGCTTTGTCCGGAACACCAGCAAGCCTTTGCAGAGTTGCCTGAAGACCATATGGTTGATTTTGTAGACCCCCTGACAGCCGAAGTACAACGAGTGGATGGATTGCAACATGTATTGATTACTCATTGCGCCAAGATAGACGGATTTATCTCACCACACACGACCATTGTTGATGCGATCTTCCGTATTTTCCTGGCAAATGGGAATGTATCCATGACACCTATGGAACTGGCACAACAATCAGGGCGATCACCAGATTTAATTTTGCGTGTACTGACCGGTGAACGCATTTATCGTGGTCTTCGCCCTACTGAGGGGTAAATGTGATTGCCCCTGTAGCTCAAAGGATAGAGCAGCAGCCTTCTAAGCTGTTGGTTGTGGGTTCGAATCCCGCCAGGGGCGCTAGATAATTATCAATCTAACTTGCCATCGATTTATGTGTGTTAGATAATATTTGTATGTTCATGTAATGTTGATTAGGAGTTCTTTATGAATCTCGAAAGATCTGGTTTACTAAAATTTGCAGGCAAAGATGTTACAATAATCGGTCCTGACATTACAATTGGCCAAAAAGCACCTGAATTCACCGTCCATACACAGGAGTGGTCAGACTTTAACGGTATCGCTGACACCAGTGGAAAGGTGCGCATCATCAGTACCCTCTTGTCTCTTCATACTTCCGTTTGTGATCGCGAAACGCGCCGCTTCAACCAGGAAGCAACTCAACTGGATGACCGGATCGTTATCCTCACCATCAGCATGGATTTACCCTATGTGCTAAAAGACTGGTGTGCTGCTGCTGGAGTCGATCGAGTTATCACATTATCTGATCATAAAAACGCTGAATTTGGCCAGAAATATGGAGTTCTTGTAAAAGAACAACGTGTCCTGCGCAGAGCAGTATTTGTCGTCGATCAGAATGACACGGTCGTTTATTCTGCTTACATGCCAGCCTTTGGTGTTGAGCCTAATTATTCTGAAGTATTGGACGCCGCCAGGAATGCATTAACAGACTGACTTAGCTGAGATTTTCTTCTCAGGAGTTAAAAATTATGGAAGATTACCTATTATCATCAGATTCAATGCACCATATCTGGCATATATCTGAAGATATGCAAAATCCAATTAATGAGACATCTCGCTGGCATATAATCTCTCGCCCGCACGCTTGGCGGCCCCTCACCGATGTGTTCGAGACTGAGAATACCTTAACCATACGCGTGGAAGTCGCTGGGATGCGTGAATCAGACTTTACCATCTCCCTCGTCGAACGCAATCTGACGATTCGTGGGATCCGTCAGGATACCTCAGAACGGCGTGCTTATCACCAGATGGAAATACCTTTCGGTGAATTCAGCACCGAGCTTGAATTGCCATATCCGATCATATCCGATAAAGTTGAAGCGACATATCGGGATGGATTTTTAAGGATTACACTTCCAATTGCGCGACCAAAACATATTAATGTGGAGGGCGAATAGACAATTTTATGTCAGCAACTCGATGGAACACGCTGAATTTAATGCGCTGGTTGGAGGAGCATGGCTGGCCCGATGAAGATATGGACCTTAAAGAAATGATCCTGGAATCCGACATTTCAGGCCAATCAACCATTATCACTAATCAATCCCCGAATGCTGAACCATTACCGAAGAATAGTCAGCCACAATCAAAGATTCCATCCTCCTTGCCCATTCTGCCTCTACGAGGGTTGGTCGTCTATCCGGAGACTGCGGTACCACTGACAATTGGACAACCTCGATCGATCCGTCTGGTGGATGATGTTGTCGCAGGAGAAGACCGCCTGATCGGCCTGGTAGCATCTCGCGATCCGGAGCTGGAGATTCCTGAGCCAAAGGATCTCTTCGAGATTGGTACTGTCGCCATGATTCACCGTCTCTTCCGGGCACCTGATGGTACTATTCGCTTGCTCGTTCAAGGAACTGCGCGCTTCCGGTTGGGGGAATTTGAACAACACGAGCCTTATCTTAAAGCACAAATCCACCTCATTCCAGAAACTGAGGAAGAAGGACTTGAAGTTGAAGCCCTGGCCCGTAATGCACGTGATCAGTTCGCTCATATTGGTGAGCTTATCACATCCATCCCCCGTGAGTTGGTGGCTTCTGTTCAAGCCATTGAGAACCCGCTACAGACGGTTTACACCATCGCAAATTTCCAACGGATGGACCTGACAGCTGCCCAATCTCTACTTGAGCTCGATTCAGTCAAAGAGAAATTGCACAAACTGGTCAGCATCCTGACGCGTGAAATTGAAGTTCTGGAAATTGGCCAAAAGATCCAAAATGAAGCCCGCTCAGAGATTGAAAAAATGCAGCGAGATTATTTCCTGCGCGAACAATTAAAAGCCATCCAACGCGAGCTTGGCGAAGGTGATGAACAAGCTGCGGAAGTAGATGAGTTACGGCAAAAGATTGATGCTGCCAAAATGCCGGAAGAGGCAGATAAACAAGCTCGCCATGAGCTTGATCGATTGTCTCACCTTCCTACAGCTGCTGCCGAATATGGAGTTATTCGCACTTATCTGGATTGGATGGTCTCATTACCATGGTCAATCAGTAGCGAAGATAATCTGGATATTGCCCATGCACGTGAAGTACTCGACCAGGACCATTATGGCTTGGAAGATATAAAAGAACGAATCCTTGAATATCTGGCTGTCCGGAAGCTACGCCAGGAACGCAAGGATGAGGCCGTTCCCGAAAATAAAGATGAGATCCGTCGCTTGCGGGAGGGCGTTATCCTGTGTTTTATTGGTCCACCTGGCGTTGGAAAGACATCCTTGGGGCGCTCAATCGCCCATGCTATGGGACGCAAATTTATCCGCATTTCGCTGGGTGGGATGCGTGATGAAGCTGAGATCCGCGGCCATCGACGCACCTATATTGGTGCCATGCCTGGGCGTATCTTGCAAGCCTTGCGTCGGATTGAGTCACGTAACCCCGTGTTTATGCTGGATGAGATTGACAAGCTGGGTATGGATTTTCACGGGGATCCTGCGTCAGCATTATTGGAAGTGCTGGATCCAGAGCAAAATTCCGAATTCCGCGATCATTATCTCGAAGTAGCATATGACCTTTCTCAGGTCATGTTTATCACCACAGGTAACCTGCTTGAACCTGTCCCTGACCCGTTACGGGATCGGATGGAGATCATCTTTTTATCGGGCTATACTGAAAATGAGAAGTGTGCTATTGCCAAACATTATTTGATCCCTCGTCAGATCAGAGAGAATGGCCTGCGCCTTGACGAAATTCAATTCACTGATGAAGCCTTGCTAACAGTGATCCGATCATATACACGCGAAGCTGGTGTGAGGAATCTTGAGCGAGAGATTGGCTCTGTCTGTCGAAAAGTGGTAACAATCGTTGCCGAGCAGAAGATGAAATCAGTGGTAATCACTCCAGAGCAGGTGAACGAGTATCTGGGAAGACCACATTTCTTCGGTAACGAAGAAATCGCTATCCGCACTTCCATACCAGGGGTGGCAACAGGTTTGGCTTATACTCCAGTAGGTGGGGATGTACTTTTCATTGAAGCCACCCGCATGCCTGGTAACAAAGGCTTCCAAATTACGGGTTCAGTAGGCATTGTGATGCAGGAATCCGCCCATGCTGCCCTATCATTCGTCAGATCTCGAGCTAAGTTGCTTAAGCTTGACCAGGACTTTTTTGAGAAATCTGATATTCACTTGCACATTCCTGCTGGTGCCCAACCGAAAGACGGTCCTTCCGCCGGAGTGACGATGGCAACCGCGCTGGTGTCTCTCATTTCCGGCAGGCCTGTTCGTGCAGATGTTGGGATGACCGGCGAGATTACTTTGAGAGGACAGGTCTTACCCGTGGGAGGTATCAAAGAAAAGACGCTGGCTGCCCATCGCGCAGGTCTGAAGACTGTTATCCTACCCAAACGTAACGAAAGTGACCTTGAGGATCTACCGGAAGAAGTCCGCAAGACAATGAAATTCATCTTTGTAGAAACTGTGGATGAAGTATTAAAATCAGCCCTCGAACCAGTAGTTCGTCAAAAAAAGCTGGCGAATTCGAAGGATGTAAAAGAAAATAAGGATATGCTTAGGGGTTCTAATGCCAAAAGTAATGCTCATTGAAGATGATCCAACCATGGTGTCTTTATTGACTACCTTGCTTACATTGGAAGGTTTTTCAGTCAAGACACCCAGAAATCACCGCATGGAAGCTGTAATCAGCACCGTTTTAATGGAACGACCTGAACTTGCTCTGGTAGATGTAAACCTGCGCACAATTAATGGACTGGATTTGGTACGTGAGATCCGGCGGGATCCTGAGAACAAGGATACCCAAATCCTTATGTGTTCGGGCTCAAACATACAACAACAATGTATTCAGGCTGGTGCTGATGGTTTTATCCTAAAACCTTTTATGCCCGATGAATTGATCAAGCTTATCCATACTACCATTCAAATTAAAAATAATATCGAAATAAAAGAAAATGACTAAACAACAAATAATAACGACTACGAAAAAAACACGCGCTCAGATGCAATGGCGCTCGATGGATATACATTTACACACCCCCGCATCGAGTGATTACCAACAACCCGATGTGAAGTACCTTGAGGTGCTTCAACGTGCAGAAGCACGTGGGCTGGATATCATCGCATTTACCGACCATAATACGGTAGCAGGTTACCGAAAATTACAGGATGAGATCCGTCAGCTCGAGCTGTTGGAGAGACTGAATCGCATCCTGCCCGAAGAACAAAATCGCTTGCGTGAATATAGGCGTTTATTCGAAAAAATATTAATTCTTCCTGGTATTGAATTCACTGCCACGTTCGGCTTTCACATCATTGGACTCTTTCCACCGGAATCCCCAGTACGTGAGATTGAGCACCTGTTGATTGATTTGAATATTCCTACTGATCAGCTGGATCTCGGTTCAGCTACAGTGGGAGCGACCTCAGATGTGTTATCAGCTTATCGACTGATTGATGAAGCTGGGGGTATCGTCATTGCCGCTCATGCCAACTCGAACAATGGTATTGCCATGCGGGGCTTCCCGATTGGAGGTCAAACCAAGATCGCTTACACACAAGACCTCCACTTACACGCCCTGGAAGTGACAGACCTTGAGCAGCGAGGTGCCCGAACAACTGCGACATTCTTCAATGGCACTAAACCCGAATATCCCCGCCGTATGCATTGTATCCAAGGATCTGATGCTCACAGGCTTAGCACGGATCCACTGCGCAAGAAAAATCCTGGAATCGGTGATAGGGTCACCGAGGTATTGCTACCGGAGGTCAACTTTGAAGAGCTAAGGGATCTATTTTTAAGCAATGATTTTTCACGCACTCGTCCACGCCATCACGAAGAGCAGCCCGCATTTGATTTCATCCATGTTGCACGGGAAGAAGGTGCCAATATCATTCAAGACTTCCATGAGAATATGACCGTTCGGGCTGGAAAATTATATGCGATCATTGCTGATATTTGCGCCTTTGCCAACACGAATGGTGGCACCCTTTATATCGGATTGAATAGCGATCCCAAAAAACCAGTGACCGGTGTGCTCAATCCGGAACAAGCTGCCACCCAATTGGATAAAGAAATTAGCACCCGCATCACACCTCCCCTACAATGTTCCATCGATGTTCATGAGACCAATGGAAAAAAGATTCTGCGGGTACTCATTCCACGCGGTGATGATCCTCCCTATGCTGTGGACGATAATAAAGTATATGTGCGCGACGAAGCAGAAACCGGTCTTGCAGTTCGGGATGAGATCGTCAGCCTGGTCCTGCGTTCAAGCAGTGCCCGCAGCACACCTCAAACAAAAGAGAATATTGAAAAACAGGTAGTTGTGCCTGAAACAACCCAGGTGACAGCGATTGCCGAAAGGGAAAGTGAATCACCACCTCGCACAGGAGTGGAAGTGGTACGGGTGGATGAGCGTGAAGGTAGCTCGTATTACACCATGCGTGATCTTCGTAATGGTAATGAAGTAAAAAATGTAACCCGCATATCGGCCCGCCGACTTTGGCACTATGCAATCATGGAGTATGACCAGCTCCCAGCTGACCTTTCTAAGGTAAAAATCCAATGGCAGGGTAATATTGGCCTTTTAGGTATTCAACGACAAGGTAAAAATGTCCGTTACAACCTCGTCCAGCGTACTTCCAAGGGGTATCAGCTTTACTTTGGCGTAACTGAGGATGGTATTCATGGTCGCTGGAAAGCATTAGTCGGCAGCGATGAGGAATGACACATACCTGCCGGATGGTCTGATACTGCGTGAGTTTAGATTTCCCACGGATTATTCCGATGTGATCGCGCTTTGGACGGATGCTGGTCCTGGCATCCATCTCCGTCTTTCTGATGAAAAGGATGAAATTGCCAAGAAACTCGAACGTGATCCTGATCTATTCCTGGTAGCTGAGATTGGTGGTCAAATCATCGGCACAGTTTTGGGTGGTTTCGATGGGCGGCGAGGGATGATCTACCATCTTGCTGTAAATGACTCATTCCGCAAAAAAGGAATCGGTGCTGCTCTGATGGTGGAACTTGAAAGTCGAATGAAACAAAAAGGATGTATCCGAGCCTACTTATTAGTGACCCGTGATAATTTTGACGCTGTTCAGTTTTATGAGTCAAATGATTGGGAACCGATGGATCTCCTGATATATGGGAAAGATCTGAAATAATACTCCGATTGATCTTAAATGTCTATACGCATAGGAATTCTCACGATATCTGACCGTTCTTCACGCGGTGAGCGTCCTGATGAATCAGGACCAGCCTTGGCGGATGCTGTAGAGCATCAAGGATGGCAGGTCGTTCGATCAGCCGTTGTGCCAGATGAAATAGAAGACCTGGTCAGGATCCTGACTGACTGGGCAGATTGTGATGAAATGGATCTCATCCTGACGACTGGAGGCACCGGCTTCAGTCCACGGGATATCACACCTGAAGCAACGCTGGCTGTCATCCAACGTCCCTGCCCGGGGTTGGCTGAAGCAATGCGCAGCGTCAGTTTACGCATCACTCCCCATGCTATGCTATCGCGTGCCACGGCTGGTATTCGCTCGCACACATTAATTATCAACCTGCCGGGTAGCCCGAAAGGGGCAGTGGAAAATCTAGCCGTGATTATTCCTGTTTTGCCACACGCAGTACAACTTCTCAGGCAAGATCCTTCAGCTGAGGCTGGTCACCAGTCAATTTGATTAGGGTATAATTTTATCCGACTGATCTCTATTTGAAGATATGGAGGTTTAAGTGGATTTTTGGCATGCTGAATCTGTCCCGGAAATCTTGCCTGAGGAACAAAAGGTAAGTTGGCGACGGACAATTCTGGATACACTTGAGACAATCTTATTATCGTTGGTACTGTTTTTTGCCATCAATACCGTATCAGAACGTATTCGGGTCGAATCAATTAGCATGCAACCGACCCTTTTTCCGGGTGATTACGTCATCGTCAATAAGTTGGCTTACCGGTTCAGCCATGCTCCCGTCCGTGGTGATGTCATCGTCTTTCGCTATCCTCCCAACCCGGATGCTATCCCCTATATTAAGCGTATTATCGGTCTCCCCGGAGATCAGATTCATATTGCGGATGGCAAAATTTATGTGGATGGTCAGCTGGCACTCGAACCCTATTTAACCGTGACCACAAATCGAGGCGGTGACTGGAGTGTACCATCGGGTCAGTTATTTGTAATGGGGGATAATCGAAACAACTCCTCTGATTCTCGTTCTTGGGGTTTTGTGCCTTTGGGGAATATCATCGGTCGAGCCGAGTTGATCTACTTACCCCCCCAACATTGGGCATTTCTCCATGAAAATATTGCGGTTGCCTCACCCGAGCCTTGATTCGCCCAATTGCTATGGGATTCCAATTTACTCTGGCAACAATCTTGCTACCCATGTAACAAATAATGTGAATAAACGTTCATTAAGGTGGAGCAATGCCAGTCAGGCTGGACCAGGATCGCGAGCTAATTAAGAAAGCCCAAAGAGGTGATTCAAAAGCCTTCGGTGATCTTTACGAATATCATGCACCAGCCGTTTTCCGTTACCTTTACTCTCACCTGGATAATCGGATGGATGCGGAAGATCTGACGGTCGAAGTCTTTCTGAAAACCTGGCAGGCTTTACCTAATTATATCCAGCGCGGAGCGCCATTCCTGGCATTTTTGTACCGTATTGCTCGTAACACCCTGGTAGATCATTACCGGCAGAACAGTCATACAGAGTCAATCAGCCCGGAAGATATGGATGGATACAAAGCGGAAGGGATATCCGAGCCGGTCGAGGTTGTAAGTAGTCAAATGGAGCACCAACAAATTCTAAATGTTCTGGGTAAACTCCGCCTCGATTACCAATCGGTGCTTACCCTGCGCTTTATTGGTGAGCTTTCACCGGAGGAAACAGCTCGGGTGATGGATCGCTCAGTCGGGGCTATCCGCGTATTGCAACACCGGGCACTGGTCGCCTTGCGAGAAGAGATGAAGGATCGTATATAAATGATAGTTGAACGCCAGATCGAACAAATAATTGATACACAACTGCCTGCAATTTTCGATGGTGATGAGACTATCAATTCTATTCTGGTTAAGTATCCGCAGATTGCTGGTGAGCTACGTCCCAGGCTTGAAGCTGCACTATGGCTTCGAGAGGCTTCTCAAGTAGTTGATCCCAGGCCGGGGTTTGTTATCTCTTCACGTAATTACCTTGAGTCTCATATAGAATCCATGCAGCCCCGCGGTATATGGCGAAGTCTGATCAGACGATACACTCCCCAGCGATGGGTTTTCAATCTTGCTTCGCCCGTTCTGGTAGCCCTCCTCCTGGTGACTCTGGTGAATAGCCTTGTGTTGTCTGCTCGATTATCGATACCTGGTGATACCATGTACTCGTCCAAATTGCTCATCGAAGATATCCAGCTGGCACTGACCATCAACCAGACAAAGAAAGCAGATTTACTTATACAGTTCTCCCGTGCGCGGATGACTGAATTTATCGATCTGGTCCTGCAAGGGGATTATGAGTATCTTCCCACTGCAGCGAGCCGGTTAGAATCTGAGATTACCGCAACGCTGTACTCTCTAGAGCATATCCCCATTCATGAACAAGCTAATAAACAACCCATGATGGCAAAACTCAGGGAAACCCTGACCAATGAAATTTTTATGCTCAACATGTTTAAATGGACCTCACCCCCTTCAGCCCTGTACGGGATTGAGCTGGCAATCCAGGTAGCCCAATCAGGGATATTTGCCTTACATTAATCCATTCCGGCAGCAATTATAGATAGATTATGGGGTGACTTGGCATTTTTGATAGGATATATTAATTGAAAACTCGGCTATCTTAGTAGATAATACTTGTAACGAATAACAATCTTGTTCGTTATATTAGGTGAAGGATAATGAGTTATATCGTACATTGCCAATTATTATTTGGCGATCATTGATTAAGATATTTTACTGGGTCGGATTCGAGGGAGCGCTCAACGATTTTGATCGCAAAAGGTTTAAAGGACAGGGGTATGCAGAAACAATCGAATACACAAAAACAGCACGGCCAGAGCATGATCGAAACAGCTCTTTTGTTCCCGATTATGCTATTACTTTTTGCCGGGATGATTGAGGCAGTTTTTATCGGTCGTTCCTATCTCGTCATACTGGATACCTCCTACCAGGGTGCACACCTGGGATCACAAGGACTGGCTTTGTACGATGACAGTGAGATCTATGACCTGGTCACTCAGGATCTATCGCCTGGATATAACAACAGTCACTTGATTGATGTGATTATCACTCGTGCAAAGCTGAATGGGGGTACAAGTATCACGATCACCTCGGTAAATAATATGAAAGGTAGCGGCCGGGCTTCAAAGCTCACCCCAGCAATTCTTATCAGCCGTTTGCGGAGTGGCGACCTTAATGGTCGGTTGATAGCCGTCGAGGTGGTTTATGACCACCCACTCTTATTTGACTTTCCAGTCGTTTGGGATTTATTCCCTAACCCATTCCCCTTAGTAGCCTATACGATCCAATACGTGGCACGGTAAGCGGGAATTGCCAGGGTCATGTGATCTTTCAAAATCTGTTATTAAGCACGTGAAGGAGTAGTTTTTTTGGAAATAATTATTCTCGCCGGTAAGATAAGGTTAATCCTATGACTCGATTAGAAATTAATCAAAAAAAACCGCAATTAAAGACAAATCGGGAGCAAGGTCAGGCGGTTGTATTAATTGCCCTTTCCCTGGTCGTCCTGATCGCCGCGGTGGGTCTGGCGACCGATGCAACTTTGCTCTATAAGACGAAGCAAGATCTGCAACGGACGATCGATTCGGCTGCCCTGGCAGCAGCTTATAAATTACCCGACCAGGCCAAGGCAAAACAGACAGCCTATGAGTTCGGCCGCCTGCACGGTTACAACTTTGACCCTTCAACGAACCCTTTAACGTTCAGCTTCCCGGATGTTCTGACTCGTAAAGATGTCATTGTGAGCGGGTCAACCACTGCTAAATTTGCCTTCTTGAGTATTCTCGGTTTCCAAACGATGACGGTCAGCGCAACAGGCGAAGCTGAAGCTGCACCGCTGGATGTTTATTTAATCTTGGACATGTCTGAATCCATGGTGTATGATACACCACGTCCATCCCGCTGGCCGCCGGTTGGTTTTACTACCTGCAGTACGTGGGATAATGGTCTTTATTATGATTGTATTGCCAAATACTGTAATACGTATGATGTTTGCGCCCCGTTAGATACAAGTATCAAGCCAGCCGCCAAATTTTTCGTAGACCAGCTGGACGCGAGGTATGACCGGGTCGGTCTGGTGGTTTATAACCAACAAGGATTCAAAATCATTGGTTTATCCACTGATTTTGCGGCGGTGAAGGCGGCTATCAACAACATTAGTGCATTTGACAATCAAGGCGGTACAAATTGTGATATCACACGCTCTCCATCCTACGCCAATAAGGCTTGTAATAAGCAAACCAATATCGGTGACGGCATCATGTATGCCCACACTAACATCGCAACCGAAGGACGCCTGGACGCCATCTGGTCCATGGTTTTGTTAACCGATGGAAAAGCGAACGTCTACCGCCAGGACAGCGGTTGCACCGGTTGTCCACCAACCTGCGGGACAGGCTGCACATACGTCCATCTCTGTGATGAATGCCAGTATGCAGACGATTGGGCGATTAATAACGCCAGAGACACGTGGAATCGGCATGAGACGGTGATCTACACGATCGCGTATGGCGAAAACTCCTCCAATCCAGATTATCAGGATCTGATGAAAAAGATAGCCGACTGGACAGATAACGGCACCTTCGATGGCACTACAAGTAATTTCTGGGCAACGCCAGACTATGCTCACTTGCAGATCGCCATGGCGGAAATCGCTCGACGAATTTACAGCCGTCTTAAACGCTAATAGGTCATACAGGTGAGTTATGTTGATTAAGCGCACAAATCACTCCTTAGGTCAGACACTGGTTGAATTTGCCCTGATCTTGCCAGCCTTGATGCTCATCCTTATGGGGCTATTCGAGTTCGGGCGCATGTTTCAGGTGTGGCTGACGGTGCAGTACTCCGCTCAGGCTGCTGCTCGCTATGCCACCACGGGACAGCAATATGCGAATCCCATTGTGGATCCATGGGATACTGCTCGCCTAACTGCCGTCAAGGCAGAAGCGCTTAAAAATGCAGTCACTTTGGGCATCCAGCCCGCCGCCGGACCTTCAGACCCCGGTTATTGGCATGTGACTGTCTATGCCTCAGATCCACCTGTGCCGGGAGTCGAGTATCCTGGCGGTCCCAATCAACGGGTTTCGGTGGATGTGATCTTTAACCATCCATTGATTACACCACTCTTAACTATGTTTTCTCAGTATGTCACCCTCAAAGCGCATTCAGAATTGATCAATGAGCGCTTCCGATTTCCAGGGTATGGCACGCCACCGGGTAGATTACCGCCTACAATCGTTCCCACACCGACCCCCACCGTCACGCCCACCCCCACCCCCACACCTCACCCCTAGGCTTAATAACCTAGAGAAAGCGCGGTTCGCACAGCTTGAGGCAGCCGTTTAGTTGGTAAATTCTAAGAAGGACATTGAGCCAAGACCGGGTTACCTAACTTCTTCGCGCAAGCATCTGGAAATTCAAATAGGGTCCGTAGCCACAACCCATGGCAACGCATGTTTAGGTTGCACTCACCCCAACGATGGCATTCAATCTTATCATGCCAGTCCTCCTGGTTATTATCCTGACATTAGTGGTTTATAAATTGTTCCTTACTGCCTACCGATCATCCCAGGGGCATCTTTCTATTCTGCCAAGCTTGCGACTGAAGATATCCAACTTGCGCTGACATTTTATTAGGCTGTTACAGCTGGATCTATTTATTCGCTTCTCCCATGAACGAACAACCGAACTTGTGGTTTTAATCCTGGAAGTGGATTACGAATATCTACCTGCCACAGCTGAAGGCTTGGAAACATAAATTATCTCATCCCTTCATTCGCTCATACCTATTATTTCTTGTCGACATATTTCAGGACTTGACATCTTTGGTTACCAGCTAATCTTGATCAGGTTCGCTCTTTTATCGGATGCCTAATAGCTAACATCTGCTCTATTATGAGAAATCTTAATATTTTACGAGTTTTCCTTATTCCTCTTGTGAAATAGAACATTTGTACTATAATGAATGTGTAACTTGGGCGGGCATTGTTATGCCTTCGTCCTTCCATTTGTAGGCTTGTTCTTTCACCTTAACAACTAACATTGACTACCTGCACTCACTTGGAATGATATTCGTTCCGATTTGTTTTTTAAATTTTTTATTAAATAACCCCCTTTATAACCAACACTCCGGGCAAGCTACCCGGCGGCACCCGGAATATCCTCCTTACTGCTGCTTCTTCTCAGACCTGACAGGGTTCGAAGGGTTCCGCCGCGCCGGACCCACCCGGAGCGCAGCAAGCATACCTCATGAACAAACCCCTGTCAATGTTTTGTCTTTCTTTTTGAGCTGAATATCACCCCACCAATGATGATCAGCACCAGCACACTTGCCCCCAAAACCAGGCTGGCATTACCCCCTACAGGTGGGAGCACCCTGGATTCTGGGGTCTCTGCTTCAATGATAGAAGGGGATACTGTCGCAACGGGTGTTTGGGCTGCCAGTTGCCCACTCATAGAGCGGCTTCCTGTTATGAAATCCTTATGATCTGCCGCACTAGCATTCTGCAAGAAAATACCCGGAATTGCCCATCCCATCATAAGGAGGATCAGCCCAATTAATCTATATTTTTTCATGGAGCCATCCTTATTCTTAAAGAAAGAAACCTGCATGTGCTAGTTTATCATAGGATATCTGAGGTTGTAATTAAAAAACCCACCTACACATTACGCGGGAGATTCGTCATGGCGGAGAGGGAGGGATTTGAACCCTCGTTCCCTTGCGGGTTCTCCTTGCAGAGAACACGCTCTCCAGGCATGCGCGCTAGGCAAAATTATTCATACCACTCTTACCTGTTAGATAAAATCTATGCAGTTTTTATTTGTTGGATAATCCCCATACAATTATTGTTTAGCTATAATAGGTATAAAGTAATTATATAAGAACTGCTCTATGAATTTTAAACTCATGAAGTAATCATACTCATCAGATTCTGAATAAGCTATCGCCAGGCGTCCTTTTAAGTCAACCACCAGGGATAGATAATTGGCTTCACTGACATACTGATTACCCGTATCAAGGGGTGTGCAACGCCAATATTGGACCCACATTCCAGGTGGAATCTCCCCACAATTACCAAATTCGCCATCATCATATGCCATGTAAGGACGGGCGATCCACAATGCAGGAGGAGAGAACTCCAATTCGATCTTCTGATAAGCTATTACTGGGTAACCATCTATATCAACTTGCATTGATATTCCCATCTTACTAGTGCTAGTGCCCATGTCGTCAACAATCATCACACCCCGATCGGACCCGTAATATTTGAGCTGTCCAGCATCGTGATCATAATATGAAGCTCGTAACAGATCCCCTGAAAATTTGGGTGTGATCATTGAGGCACTAGCTCCATCTGCATATGATAGATCGATATGCGAACAAGTCCATAAAGAAAATTCCGAATGAAGGCAAGTACCATCAGGATTCGCCAGGATGTGCTATTAGCACACCTCTCTTATCAAAATATTGACTGATGAATAGAAGATATGGTACACCGTCGTATCTAAAGTCAAGTGAGATGGCCCCGCTTCTAGCTGTAGATTGATCGAAAGATAATGGGTACTCACACTCCCAAAGACCGGCAGCGGAACCTTCGCCACAATTCCCACCTTCATCTACCTGATGAGCATATGCCAGCCAGCCATGCGTTTCCCAACCAAGATAATATGCCACAGAAACATAGCCTGAGGAATCAAATTTAAGCGAACTCATGATACCAATATTCGGAGCTGAACTCGTTTCTATTGTAAAGTATTCATGGTTACAGTATCCGGGTACACAGGTCCATGTGCTGACTTTTATAGCATTATTGGTATTATCTCGGTAGCTGATGCCTACCCTATATAAATTCACAGAATCGCCCCAGATGTCAATCGATGTGTAGCTGCCCACGTTAGTACCGGTACCATCCACAGGTTCACATAACCACGCATATTCCGTACCACAATTCCCATTATGAGCTCCAACCGGCACAGCCAACATCAGGTCGCCATTGGTGTAATCGTAGTACGTAACTATCGGAGCATCATCAAATGGACGCAACACCATCGAGACGTACGCTCCCACATCCTGCACCGGGTTGGGTTCGCGTTGAATATATATGGATTTCCAAGGGTAGTTTACAGGGTTATCGAGAGTATCTGCAGATGGGTTATCATTTTCAAAGTAATGTGCCTGGGTAGGAATGACCGCAGCAACCAGCATCACCAAAAGGATCACGATAATTATTGTGAACCGAAAGTTGAATTTCATAATTATCCCTCCCTTAAAAAGTCGATAAATAATGAAAATTACCTTTATCCCACATACACTAGCTCATATTCTATTATCGGGTAAAAACACTTGGAAGTCAATCATGAAAAATTAGAGATGGCTAGATTGGTCGTAATTTGGCAAGGACTTATACCGCTATCACTTTTTGGTCAGGAATTGGTCTTTACCATCTTCAAGGATGGTTGATTCCCCCATTTTCTAGCAGCTTGGGCGATTCCAGGAGGTATTAATTGTTCAAGCTCGACCTTTATAACAACCAGCTTTTATGAATATCGGGTTCGCCCTGAGTAGAATATGCAGTCAGTACCCTACCCCCTTATATGGTTAGCGGGGGTATCGCTACCCCCACCATTTTCTGGCGGAGAGGGAGGGATTTGAACCCTCGTTCCCTTGCGGGAAACACGCTCTCCAGGCGTGCGCGCTAGGCCAGACTACGCGACCTCTCCGTGATTAAATTCGCTGCGGTTGTTCTCTCCACAGCGAGGCGCATTATACCATAAAGGCTGCTCGACCCTTATTCCTTGAATTATTTAACTCTATTCACTCAACCTTCCTGAGATCTGAGCTCATAAATGTAGAGCGACACATCCCAGCTTCGCTCAAAACCAGCTTTTTCAAGCTGGGATAAAACCTCGGGTTGGTTGGGTGCCACCCACCCGGCTGATTGATATCCCATTTCACCCATCAATCTCCGGCAATCAGCCAATATCTCACCCAGGTCGGTCACCTGGCAAGCCAGCAGCTGAACACCTGGCTCATGCTCATCGCCTTCCTGATCTTCCCAGATTGAAATAAAGCCCCGTCCTTGTTTCCACCACCAGGCGTGCCCTTCACCGATAGCTTCCCGGATGTGTTTGAGTTGCAGATCTGCATATACCCAGCCCAAATTGATAAATCCACCCGACAAGGCATGCGTCGGGCTGTTTAGCACAAATTCCATCGCTTGTTGAGCTTCTTCCGCTGTCAGGCTATTGAAATTGCTGGTTCCTTCCAACACACTTGGAGCGCGATACGGGATGAATTCAGCGATGCGCTTGAAACCGGTTCGCTCGCACATTTGATGCACTTTGACATTGTACGAACCCGTCACCAATCGGATGATGCCATGCCCCATTTTTCGCCACATATTAATTACATAATCATGCATATGCGCTGCAATGCCACGACCCTGAACGTCTGGATGGACTCGCAGACCTTCCAAATACCATTCCTGCTCCTGGAATTTGGTTAGTTTAAAGATTCCCACCACCCTTCCGCCCAGTTCCGCCACACCCAGGAAACCATCCGGGTCTGCCAGCCACTCATCCCAAACCGTGGGGATGTAATCACCACCACCCCAGATATGCGAGCATAACTCCAGCACTTCTTCTGTATCTTTTTGGAGTGCAGGTCTGCAGACAACCATACCTAAATCATTCAAATCTATCATGTTCACCATTCTGAATAAAACTAATCTGGAAACATCCCCGAGAGTGCCGCGGGTGCAAAGCGTCTCACCATGTCGTCGGATATTCCATTTTCTCGACAAATCTCTGCATACAGATCGGCACTGGGTCTTTTGTGTCGTGCCTGGGTCTCAACATCCAGTTCCCAAAGGCCAAAACGCTGCGTCCAGCCGCGTTCCCACTCAAAGTTATCCACCAGTGTCCAATGAAAATATCCTTTTATCGGCCAATTAAAGTTAACTCCCCGCCACACCTGGTGAAGATGCTCTGCAATATAGCGCGGGCGCGTGTGGTCGTCTGAATCATCAAATCCATTCTCCGTAATGATCATGGGAAGTTTGTATTTCAATCCCCATTTGAGTGCTTCAAACATCCCAGATGGCTCGTTTGCCAGGAAACCAGTGGTGCTTAGTTCTGCACCGGAACGGAAAGAAACGCTCGCCAAATAATTCACTCCTACATGAGAGGATTGAAGCTGACATAATCTCGTGTGTAGTAATCAATACCCAGGAAATCCTGGGTTCCTTTCGCTTCTGGAACCCGCTTGCGGTTGGCAAAGAAATCGTACGATCTCCATCTCTTGCTGCAGTACGGGAAAGTATCATTCAAATCCAGCCTGCAGATGCGTTACTCAATCCATCCAAAGGAAACCAGGTTTTGGCAGGGACTGCAGACTCCGATAGTAATTCGCCATTCCCACTCGCGCTTCTGGTTGGATTTGGTGGATTGCATGGTAAGCAGCTGCGTGGGCACGGACCATATTGACCATGACTTTAAATGACAAGTCCAACATTCTTCTTCCCTGGTGGGAAAATTCCCAATTGCATAAATCCCAGGGTTGCGTAGCCATTCGGTTCATTAAACGTGCACCACAGGTTGACGTAATCCTTTAATGCCTGGACAATTTTTCGAACATACTTCTCAAAATAACCTGCTGCAGCCTCATTTTCCCAACCACCTTTTTCCACAAACCACACGGGGTCCGAGTAATGATGCAAAGTGATTAATGGAGTCATATTCAGCTCCACCAATCCTCTCACCATCTCAACATATCGATCTATGGCATCCTCATCCCATCGATCAGGCGTAGGTTGGACCCTGCTCCACTCGATAGACATGCGGTGTGCATTCTGATAACCTTCCGCTGCCCGGTGAAAATCCTCTCGCCAGCGACCGTTCCACCAATCACAAGCCAGACCTGCTTTATCCCCATGGATGATCCGTCCGGGCTCTTGTTCCCATGCGTACCAATTGCTATTGATGTTATTGCCTTCCACCTGATAGGCAGCGGTAGCCGTTCCCCATAGAAAACCGCGTGGAAAATGGAATGTTGCCTGTGCCATGCAGACTCCTTTAAGAAATATTTCTCAAGCGCCATCAATTTTAGTCGCTAAACTCCATCTTTGTAAAATGAATTATATCCTTGGAATATATACTCATATCATAATTATGGTATCCTATACATATAGGCGAAGGAGGCATGGATATGACTGAAGCTTACATCATTTCCGCTGTACGTTCCCCCATCGGGCTTGGCAGACCTACAGGTGCACTGACCACTTTGTCTCCTGTGGATTTGACTGCCCGGATTTTACAGGAAGCTGTCAGGAGAGCAGGTGTTGAACCAGGACAAATTGAGGACGTAATCTGGGGATGTGTGACCCCCATCGGAGACCAGGGTGCTAATCTGGCTCGTTTGAGCGTGCTTAAGGCAGGCTTTCCGATGCATGTTCCTGCTGTCACCCTCAGTCGGATGTGCGGCTCGGGTCAACAGGCGATTCACTTTGCTGCACAAGTCATACTGGCTGGTGATATGGATCTTGTCATTGCTGGTGGCACCGAAATGATGTCCCACCAATCTTTGGGAGCCGATTACCCAAAAGAATGGCCGGATGGACTCCCGTACAAATTGGTACATCAAGGCACCAGCGCTGAGATGATGGCTGAAAAATTCAACCTCACTCGACAGCAACTGGACGATTATGCTTATGAATCTCATCTTCGTGCCATGCATGCCATCCAGAATGGTTATTTCGAAAGCCAGATACTTCCCATCACATTGTCTGATGGAAGAGTGATCAAAGTAGATGAAGGGGTACGTATGCCACCCAATCGCGAGAAGATGGCTGCCATCCAACCTGCCTTCAAGCCGGATGGAGTCATCACTGCTGCGAATGCCAGCCAGATCAGTGATGGGTCAGCAGCCCTGGTGCTGGCATCAGCTAGGGCGGTTGGTATGTACAACCTGACACCTTTGGCACGTATTATTGCTCGCTATGTAACCGGCTCCGATCCGGTATTGATGCTGGATGGTCCGATCCATGCCACCAGGCAGGTTTTGAATCGTTCGGGGCTATCTCTGGATCAAATGGATATCATTGAAATTAATGAGGCATTTGCTTCCGTTGTATTGGCTTGGGCAAAGGAAATTAACCCCGATAATTCCAGGGTCAACCCGAATGGCGGTGCGATTGCTCTCGGACATCCCCTGGGTGCCACTGGTGCCATCTTGATGACTAAAATGGTTCATGAGCTACACCGAACCCATGCTACTTATGGATTACAAACTATGTGCATTGGTCATGGTATGGCAACCGCATCGATTATTGAGCGAATTTAACCAGGCTGCCATCAATCCAGAAGATCATGACCCACATCCTTTACCTTTCACTGGGCACCAATCTGGGCGACCGGCTATCAAATCTCAATACAGCAATTACCTCCCTTATACCTGAAGTTCAGCCAGTGGCTCAATCCTCGATCTATGAGACAAAGCCATGGGGATACTCAGACCAGCCCGTCTTTTTAAATCAGGTACTAAAAGCCAATACCGCCCTTGATCCATTGGATGTATTGGCTTTTTTTAAGCAAATTGAAGGTTCGATGGGACGGCGCGAAACCTTCCGCTTTGGCCCCCGCTTGATCGACCTGGATATCTTATTCTATGATGACCTTGAAATGGATACTCCAATGTTGACCATTCCACATCCACGGATTAATGAACGGGCTTTCATACTCATACCATTGAATGAGATTGCCCCTGATCTGTTTCATCCCGGTTTTGGGAAAACAATACAACAGTTAAAATCTTCCGTGGATACCACCAGTGTAAGAGCTGTTCCAACCCGAAGAACTCTAATTTGGAGCCATGCATGCCGCTCATTATAAAATCCGGTACGATTATTACTGCCTCTGATACCTTTCAGGCTGATATCCTGGTCACTGGCGAGCAGATCACTTCAATAGCAAAAAACATTACCTATGAGGGGGCAGACATCATTGACGCTTCTGGCAAACTTGTGATGCCAGGTGGAGTGGACCCGCATACCCACTTTAACTTGCCTATGTTCGGCACAGTCTCATCCGACGATCATTATACGGGTCATAAAGCAGCGGCCTTTGGTGGGACAACTACCGTGTTGGATTTCGTACCCATGGATGAGAATTCTTTACCCGCCTCTGTTGATGCATGGCATCAGCGCGCCGATCCGATTGCAGCCATCGATTATGGTTTTCACATGAATATCACCCACTTTAATCAGCAGGTGGCAAACGAAATCCCTCAACTATCCCAATTGGGTATCAGCTCAATCAAGGTATTTACGGCTTACAATGGTCGCTTGCGGTTACAGGACGGAGAAATCTTCCAGGTTTTACGTCTGGCAAGAAAATATAACCTGCTCACATTGTTACATGCGGAAGATGGTGATGTCATTGATATTCTCATTGCCGATGCTTTAGCTGGTGGAAACACGACACCAGAATGGCATGCCCGTACCCGCCCAGCTTGGGGGGCGGTAGAGGCTGTTTTACGAGGCGCTTCTCTGGCTGCCCAGGCAGACTCATCTCTATATATCGTCCATATGAATGTAGCCGGTGAGGTCGATCAGCTCCGGTATGCTCGGGAACACGGGTTGCATGTGATGGGAGAAACCTGTCCCCAATACCTGTTTTTATCAAATGATCTGCTTCACCGTGCTGACGGAGCAAAATGGGTCTGCTCACCACCGTTGAGAACCCCAGCAGATCATAAGCGTTTATGGCAAGGATTGGACAGATGGCACACTGCAGACTATCGGTACGGACCATTGTCCATTCTTCTTTGATGGAAGTAAACCAATTATGTATGAGGGGCAACCCATCGCCATACCTGGCAAGGAGCTCGGTAAGGATGATTTTACTAAAATCCCAAATGGTCTGCCAGGTGTGGGTGACCGTCTTCCCATCATGTGGACCTATGGCGTACGTTCTGGGAAGCTTTCACCCAACCAGTTTGTCGCTCTAACCAGCACCAACCCTGCAAAAATCTTCGGCCTGTATCCCCGCAAAGGTGCCTTAGTCCCCGGTTCGGATGCAGATATCGTCATCTGGGATCCGGATCGGCGAATTAAATACGGAATCGCTTATGCTCATCATCGCACAGATTACAATTTGTACGAGAATTGGGAATTAGTGGGCTTCCCGGAGAAAGTATTCCTTCGTGGAGCCATGATCGTCGATGGTGATCATTGGTTAGGGAAAGCCGGGATGGGTCGATATCTCATAAGAAACCCTGGAACGATCCTGTAAGGCATCCATTCGAGACATATGCTCATTCTTCTGACCATATTTCTCCTGTTATTCATCCCACTTGCCATGGTGATCATTCACCTGGCTCGTCCAAAATTCAGCATCCAGGGATTTTTGGTTGTCTTGGCAGTCCTGGCTGGCTGGCCGATGGTATTTCTTGCTCGTCCAGCAATACCACAGGTCATCAGCCTCATCATCTGGCAGCCTGTTTCTCTTTTCCCTGACTTTCCCACATTGCTTATTGATGATATCTCCTGGTATTTTGCCTTAGCCCTGATATCAATAGCAATGGCAGTAATAATTACTTCTATCGCCCAATTGGGTCAAAGCCTCAAGCTGGGACAAAACACAAAATCCAATAATATCGAGGGCAGCGAAGTCCAGGGTAAATCGGAGGTAGTTATATCCTCAGGAGAACCTGCTAGCATTTGTAGAAAATGGATCGACTACAAATTGGCAATCGTGGGCTGGAATTTTAGTTTTCACTAGCTTTGGGTTGGTCGCGGTATCCGCCGGAAACATGCTCACTTTGCTGCTGGCTTGGGCAGCTTTGGATATTATCGAGCTGGTAATATTGTTGGGTCGGGTGTTACAGAGCAAATCACGTGAACGGATTATCCTGGCTTTTACCGCTCGGATGGCAGGGATTGGAATGGTGTTTCTGGCGGGAATTATTCCCTGGTCACAAGGCAGTTCGCTTGCATTTGAATCCATCTCCCAAGCCACAAGCCTTTATCTCATTTTCGCCGCGGGTTTACGCTTGGGGGTTTTCCCCCTTCATCTTCCACTTATTCAACAGCTCCCGATGAGACGTGGTCTCGGGACAGTTTTACGCTTGGTTCCGGCAGCCTCAAGTTATATTTTATTGATCAGGGTGGCAAAGGTTGGTGTTATCGGAGCGGCTACACCTTACTTGATAATCTTAACCACCCTGGCTGGTTTATACGCAGGGATAAATTGGATGATTTCCAGGGATGAGCTTCATGGACGTCCTTTTTGGGTGCTCGGAACTTCCTCACTTGCCGTTGCATCAGCTATATTGAATCAGCCTTCAGCTTGTTTCGCATGGAGCATCGCCAGCCTTCTATCTGGAGGATTAATCTTTTCCACATCCATGCGTCACAAGAACCTCCTTCCCATTGTTTTTCTAGGCTTGTTCAATTTCTCCGCCCTTCCATTCAGCCCAACGTGGATGGGAACAACCTTATTCCAATATAACAATTCTTTTTCCGAAACGATTAACCCTCCACTTTTTTACTTTCTATCTTTCACTTTTTTATTAATCCATTCACTTCTGCTTGCCGGGTTTTTTCGCCATGCGTTTCGCGGTGTTATCCCAATCCCTGAAGTTGCAAAGGAACACGTCGAACGGTGGGTTTGGTTTTTGTACCCTGTCGGACTGATATTCATTGCTATCACCCATTCGCTTTTTAGCGTGTTTTTACATCCAAATCTGAATGATATACCAATAATTAGTTGGATCATGGGCGCTCTAGCCGTAATACTGTCAGTTTTGATTGCATATTTATCCTTGCGTTACCCCCAATTTTTTCCCTCCAAGGATCAATCTATAAAAAACTCGCCTATAAATAATCTTTTGTCATTGGAATGGTTGTATCGCTTTTTCTGGAAGCTGTTTCGTCTTATAACTAAATTAGTGGGTCTTCTATCCACAATTTTAGAAGGAGATGGAGGTATTCTTTGGGCGCTGGTGTTGTTTGCATTGATCTTTGTTTTCTTACAAAGATAACTTGACCTATGATCTCTGACACGTTATCAATCGCTGCAATCATCTTGGTTTGCCTGACGTCAGTTTTCATATTGATCATTCGAGACTGGCGCTATTGTGTTGCATCCCTGGCAATACAATATATTGGTGTGTTCCTGTTGGTAAACGCATCCTGGTCAATAGAAATGGCCGTTGCCAAAATGGTAGCGGGTTGGATGGCTGGAGCTATTCTGGGAATAGCCATGACTAGCATACCTGAAAATTGGCGCGAATCTGAACAACCTCTAAAATTTAGCCCTGCTTTTAGGATCCTGGCAGTAGCAATTCTCGCCCTGACAATCACATCTTTAGTTCTTCACTCAGATAGTTGGCTCTCGATGATCCCCATGCCAATCAGGTGGGGTAGCTTTATATTGATAAGCATGGGCTTGTTACAGCTCAGCCTCACTTCATACCCATTGAGGGTAATTATTGGCCTGCTCACTTCCTTATCCGGATTCGAAATTTTTTATGCAGCCATCGAATCCTCGACCCTGGTGACGGGATTATTGGCAGGTGTTAACCTTGGACTTGCCTTAGTCGGTGCATATCTGTTGATTGCCCCGACGATGGAGTCTAATCGATGAGCTCACCCATGATCTGGATCGTCCTTCCAATTGTAATTGGTGCGTTGCTATATACCTTCCGCCACTTCTACCACCTCACTATCATTATTGGGGCGGCAGTAATGCTCTTCTTGGCAGGAATAGCATGGAAGCTTCCGATCAATGAGATATTACGTATCGGTCCATGGTCTCTCAGTATCGATGACACCCTCATGGTTTTGGGGCGTCGATTCGTTCTGGATAATACTGACCGGCCATTATTGACCGTAATATATTTCCTTGCTGCATCCTGGTTTGCAGTAGTGTATGTAGTAGATTCTGGTAGGATGTTTGTTCCCCTGGGTATGGTATTGGTTGCCTTATTAACCGCCGCATTGGCTGTGGAACCTTTCCTCTACGCAGCATTATTATTGGAATTAGCAGCCCTCATTTGTGTTCCCATGCTGATTCAGCCTGGAAATCCAACAGGAAAAGGTGTGTTGCGTTTTTTAACTTTCCAATCTTTTGGCATGCCTTTTATTTTGTTTTCAGGCTGGTTGCTTGCTGGTGTGGAAGCTAGCCCTGAAGAATTGACTCTTGTGACGCGTGCGTCCTTATCTTTGATGTTTGGATTTGTGTTTTTATCAGCCATTTTCCCCTTTCATACCTGGATTCCTATGCTGGCTGAGGAGACCCATCCTTACGCGGTTGGTTTCGTCCTGGTCATACTACCATGGATGGTCTCATTATTCGGTCTCGGGTTTCTGGATCGCTATACCTGGTTACGTAATTCTGAAACAGTCATCACGCTGTTACAGTTATGTGGCGCTATGATGGTGTTCGCTGGAGGAGTGTGGTCAGCTTTCCAACGTCATTTGGGTCGTATGCTGGGTTATGCATGTATGACAGGAATAGGCATGTCGTTATTATCCATCACGGTCAATTCGGGTGTGTCATTATTTTTTACGATGCTTTTACCCCATACCTTAGCCATTGGGCTTTGGGCGCTTGCTCTCTCAGTCATATACAACTCAAATACACATCCCGATCCTACGACATTGCGTTTCCATTCAGTGAAGGGAATCGCTCGTCAAATGCCCGTTGCATCTCTCAGCCTGGTTCTCGGGTGTTTTTCTGCCGCTGGAATGCCTCTGTTAGCTGGTTTTCCAGTCCATTTAACCCTGTGGAGAGAGTTGGCAATCAGCTCTCCTATCGTTACAGTCTTTACGCTCTTAGGAAGTTTTGGATTGTTTATTAGTGGTCTTCGCACACTGGCAGTGATAACCATGGGAGATAATGAAGATAATTGGAGCATCCGAGAAAATCGAAGCAGCTTACTTTTTCTCTCCATTGGATTGATCTTGTTGTTTTTGATAGGCTTATTTCCACAATGGTTCCTTCCACCATTAACCAATGTCGCTCAGGTATTCTCCCATCTGGTCTCCTGGCAAGTGCCATAAACCTGCCTCATGCTATAATCTCGGTATATGATCGCCCAAATAGGTTAGAGTGATCAATTCTTTTTTATATTAAACTTAGGAGCACTCATGGATATTGACCAGTTACAAAAACGTATTCAATGGGTTGAAGAAGAGCGCCGTAAAGAGAAGGATGCAATTGCCCTGCTAGAAAATAAAATAATTTCTTTGGAGGGGACTCTGGCTGCCTCAATACAACAAAACAAGGGGCTAACCAGCGAGGTTACGCGCCTTTCGGCGATTATTATACGGATGGACCAATATGACCAGACATTGGTAAAAACCCGTATAGAAAGCAAGCAAGGTATGGATGATCTTGAGAAAGCTATTAAGCTACGCTTCGACGAAATTGAAAAAGTTCGTCTGGCAGAATCCAGGTCCTTTGATAATAACATTGCAGATTTACAGAAACAACTTGAAGTCATTCCCAAATTGGATAAAAATATTCAAGCACGGGTAGATATCGAGATTGCCATCCGGCGCTCTTTAGATGAATTACGCAGCAAAATTGACACGGTTCGCATCGAAGAGGAAGAATATACACGCACCGTCCGCTTGCTAGAGGATGGGCGTCGTCAGGACCAGAAAAGGATAGTGGATTTGCAGGGTGAAGCGAACGCTCTGAGAAAGCGCATGGATGATCAAAGAGGACAGACAGAATTAATTAATACCAATCTTCGAAAATTAGATACCCGCCTGAATGAATTGATCACCGTTGAATCCGAACGTCGGGATGTAATCTCTGATTTCTTGAATAAGCAAGCTGTATCACAAGTTGAAAGGGACCGCACTTGGAAGGAATGGCAAGCCAGGTTTGACACCATAGAAAAACAAGCTGTGGATATTGAATCCCAATTGATCAGTCTCGACACCACCCATCGGGAAGTGAAACAAACTCAGAGCACGTTGGAGGAATTGACCAAACGGGTCGAACGTCGCATCAGCGAAATCACCGAAGTTCAACGTCTATCAGAAGACCGTTTCAGGCAGGAATGGGTTTCATTTAAAGGGGATGATCAAAAACGCTGGACAAATTACACCCTGACCCAGGAGGAGCAGCGCAACGAGGCCACCCGCCAGTATGATAAGCTGGCTGATCAGAGCACGCATTTTGGAGATGAGCTGCAGGAAGTAAAAGATTTACTACAACAAGCAAATGAGCTGGTGGAGAAACGCTTGCAAGCTATCCTGGCATTGGCTCATGATTGGGTCACCACTTACGAGCGCACCATGGGGCATACTCGCTAGAGCCTATGCATGTTATTGGTACCGCTGGGCACGTCGATCATGGTAAATCCGCCCTCGTTCAGGCATTGACGGGTTATCATCCCGACCGCCTCAAAGAAGAGCGAGAGAGGGAAATGACGATCGATCTAGGTTTTGCATGGCTGACTCTCCCTTCCGGAGATGAAGTTGGCATTGTGGATGTGCCAGGGCATCGTGATTTTATAGAAAATATGTTAGCAGGTATTGGTGGGATCGATGCGGCTTTATTTGTCATCGCAGCAGATGAAGGAATGATGCCTCAGAGCAAGGAGCACCTGGCAATATTAGACATCTTGCAAGTCCAGGGCGGAGTGGTCGCGCTCACCAAGATAGATCTCATCACGGACCCCGACTGGCTTGATCTGGTCGAGGATGACATCCATTCTGCATTAATGGGTACGGTACTTGAAAATGCTCCCATTGTTCGCGTCTCATCTCGGACTCACCAGGGTATCACAGAGTTATTAAAATCTTTGAGTGATTGCCTCATAGACCGCCCTCCCAGGCCCGACTTGGGTCGTCCACGCCTGCCAGTGGATCGGGTATTTACCATGCCAGGCTTTGGTACCGTGATCACAGGCACGCTCAGTGATGGCAGCCTGCACACAGGGGACGAAGTTGAGATTTTCCCCTCCGGTTTGCACACTCGCATTCGAGGTCTCCAAACCCATAAGCGAAAAGAAGAAACTGCCATCCCAGGCAGCAGAACTGCAGTGAACCTCTCCGGCATCAATGTCGATCGTGTGAACCGCGGGGATGTGATTGCCTTTCCTGGTAGCTACCAACCCAGCCAGCGGATTGATGTGCGCTTTCGCCTGCTTCCTGATGTCATCCATTCATTAAAGCATAACTCCCAGGTCAAGCTTTTTCTCGGAGCAGCGGAGATTCTATCAAGGGTACGATTATTAGGTAGCGATGAGCTGGCTCCTGGCGAAGAAGGTTGGTTGCAGCTCGAGCTTGATGCGCCTTTAGTTACTATCCAAGGTGATCGCTATATTCTCAGGCGTCCATCTCCAGGCGAAACTCTAGGTGGTGGTTTTGTAGTAGACCCACACCCAAAAAGACGTCACAAACGATTTTCTGAAGCTGAGTTGGCGAATTTAGACACCCTGGCACGAGGTACCCCTGCTGAAATATTACTTCAAGCATTAGTCGGTTTAGGGATTGCATCGTTACAGGATGTCACCGTCCGATCCAATCTCAATACGGACATTGCCCGGAACGCTGCTCAAGATTTGATCGCAACCGGACAAATTATTGTTTTAGAGAATGACCAACAAGATTCAATCTCACACCTCACATTGCTGAGCTCGAAATCTCATTGGGACCAATTTTTGCGGCAGGCACTGCTAATTGTGGATGATTACCATAAAACCTACCCCCTGCGCCGTGGGATATCACGAGAAGAGTTAAAATCGCGTCTAAAGTTATCCTCCAGAATTTATAACGCTATTTTAAAGAGAATTGTGTCAATCGGTGAATTGGCAGAGAACGGATCACTGGTTCAAAGGGTTGGGCATGCCATCCGATTTACCCCCTTGCAACAACGTTCCGTGAATGATCTATTAACCCGATTTATCGCCTCACCGTTCTCCCCACCAACGGTGAAAGAATGTCTGGCGGAAGTTGGTGAGGATGCATTTAATGCTATGATCGAGCTCGGATTAATCATCCCCATTCCACCTGACGTTGTTTTTCGCAAGCAGGATTATGACCTTTTGCTTTCTGATGTGATCGATATGTTGAAATCCAGGGGAACGATTACCGCTGCAGAAGTACGTGACCACTTCAATACCAGCCGCCGGTATGTGCTGGCTGTATTAGAGCATATGGATGCTCAGGGAATTACTGTCCGTGAGGGGGATATTCGTCGTTTGAAATGACTGAACAACAAACTGGTTGACCCCGTCAGGGATCATTTTTCAAGAAATTCTTCAATATCCAATGATTTATATAATCGCTGGCGGATATCGCCCGGGATTTCTTCAACTTCAGCAGTTGCGTGATACAAATATACAGTCTTTTTTAGCGTATCAACAACGATACGGCAATCTTCACAATCCACCATATGATTCTCAAGCACACTGCACAATTCTTCGCTCAGCTCTCCGTCCACATACTCAGAAAGTGACCCCAATAGTTGCCGGCAATTATTATGATCGTGTTTTTTTGTCGCTCTGTTCATTTTTTATCTTCTCCTTTGGGTTGAAGAAGCACTTTCTCCGGGTTTCTATGTGACGCTAAGACCTTTTTATTAAGTTGCCCTGCGCGCATTTCGTTTGCTCTTTCACCAAAGTAAGCTGATAATTCTTCTCTTAATCGCAATCGGGCTCGAGATAAGCGTGTTTTTACCGCAGTATCCGTTAAGCCCAAAATTTCGGCTGTTTCATGCGTCGATAGATCATTCATGTCTCGCAATAGAAAAACGACTCTCAAGCTTTCAGGTAGTTTTTGTGCTGCTGCGTCCAATCTGCTCCTCGATTCCTCAGATAATAACTCGTTTTCTGGCAAACAACACCAATCAACGATCTGTATTGGCTCTTGTTCACCTTCCTCAGTCTCCACAGGTTCATCTATGGAAACAAAATCTGGATGCTTACGACGTAGGACCATTAATGCTTCATTCGTAGCAATTCTAAATAACCATGTCGATAACTTTGAGCGCCCATCAAATGACTTTAATCCTCGGTATGCCTTTAGAAACGTCTCCTGTAATACATCCTCAGCGTCTTCTTGCTGGTTCAGCATTTTTGTCGCCAGACGATATATCTTGCTTGAATATAAATCCACCAGGCGGGAAAATTCTTCTGGGTTGCCTCGTTTTAATTCTTCTAGCGAAAATCCTTCAGCTTCAACTTTATTTTCAATTTCGTTCATACTTTAGATGCACCTGGTCTTAAATCGTTACAGATTGTCTGTTTTTTGAGAATCACCAAAATCTGCTCACCTGCCTGAGACAATAAAGTATACCCGATTTATAAAACCTGGTGATACCCCTCAAAATGACATAACAAGATATTACATTAATAAATATTTTTACTTGCGTTTCCATCCAAGGAATGATCACCCACAATCCTGAATTTTACAGGTACAATTAGCCAATCTGAGCTGCACAATAGAGTGTCGGGAGATCATTTAGGTCGCTCATATGCTGTTTCGGTGTGAATATTATTTGTTCTGGTGCCTGGGATCTCCTGCAATCTCCTAATTACATCGACTATGCGATAGCCAAATCAGACCCGTTTCGCTCGTACCGCTGATTGCCAAAAAAGTCTCCAATATATCTGCCATTTCATCCTCTGCAGCCAAATATGATCCACATACCTTACCCCACCAATCCAGATGTGAATCTTCCCAAGTCAAGTACTACGGTTTACATCATCGATGCAAGTGTGATATGAAAAATTCATCCTCCCCACTCGCCCCTTTCTTTTCTCCCCATGGGATCGCGGTAGTGGGTGCTTCGACTGACCCTTATAAGCTGGGGTATGGTCTTGCACGTAACCTCGTCCAATGTAATTATCAGGGAGTAATCCATTTTGTCAATCCAAAAGGCGGCAGCCTGCTGGGTCGACCCATGTACCCTTCGGTGACTGAATTGCCCGACCCGGTTGATCTTGCAATCATATTAATTCCTGCTGCAGGTGTGGCTGATGTACTCATGGATTGCGCCACCCGGGGAATTCATGCAGTAATCATCGCCTCCGGAGGCTTTCGAGAAACTGGATCCCAAGGAGCTGAATTGGAATCAAAGCTCATGGAGATTGCCAGGCAGCATGGGATCCGCATTATAGGACCCAACTGTATTGGTTTGCTGGATACTCACCTCCCATTGGATGCCACCTTCCTGCCACCTCCTGGTCCCCCTCCGGGTGACGTCGCCTTTATCTCGCATTCCGGTGCCATTTGCGCCGCGGTGATCGATTGGGCCCGTGGTCAGGGTTTTGGTCTCTCGCGACTGGTCAGCTTGGGGAACCAGGCTGATGTGAATGAAACGGATATGCTCACTCAAGTAGCTGAAGATCACTTCAGCCGTGTGCTGACCTTATATTTGGAAGGGGTAAGTGATGGTCCACGTTTCGTTCAAGAAGCGCATAAAGTCACCTCTCAGAAACCTGTCGTGGCATTAAAAGTTGGACGTTTTCCAGGCGGACAACGCGCTGCTGCTTCCCATACCGGTGCCCTTGCAGGACAGGAAAATGCTTTCAATGCTGCATTTCGCAGGGCTGGTGTGATTAGGGCAGATACGAGTGAGGAGCTCTTCGATTGGGCACGTGCCCTTGCCTGGTGCCCCCTTCCTAAAGGACGTGCGATCGCAATATTAACCAGTGCAGGTGGGCCAGGTGTCACTGCAGCCGACGCGTTGGAGATGAATGGTATGTCACTCGCCGTGTTGTCTCAAGAAACACGGGCAAAACTCGAAAAACTGTTACCGCCCGCTGCCAGTTTGAATAATCCAGTAGATATGCTTGCTTCAGCCACTCCGGAACAATTCGCTGCCTGTCTGCAGGTCTTATTGGCTGATCCTGGAGTCAATGGTGTGATGGTTGTCACTCCCCCACCACCCATGCATACCACCGGTGCTGTGGCAAAGACCATGATCCCGGTTATTCATAACTCCGACAAACCAGTCACGATTGCCTTGATGGGTGAACGATTAATTCAGGAGGCTGTCGAGCACTTCCGTGCTGCCCGTGTGCCTGAATATCGTTTCCCAGAGCGTGCTGCTTCCGCTCTGGCTGTTCTGGCCCAACGTGCAGAATATTTGAAACAAGAACGGGAATCTCAGCCAATCAATCTTGCAGTGGACAAACCAGCTGTCGAGATGCTTTTAAAATCACGGAACCAATCTACGGTTTTCTTAAATACTTCAGAGATCTCCCACATCCTGAACGCCTACCACCTTCCCGATGTGCCTTTACGCCTGGCAACCACCCCAGAAGAAGCTGTTAATTTCGCCCAGGAATTGGGTTTCCCAGTCGTATTGAAGATCGCCTCACCCGATATCTCACACAAATCTGATGTCGGAGGTGTGATGCTCAACCTCGTGGATCCTGAAGCAGTGACAATTGGATACGCACGAATCATTTCTAATGCCAAAGCAGCATTTCCCCAAGCATTAATTAGTGGGGTCTATGTGCAGCGCATGATTCCCCCTGGGCAGGAAGTCATCCTGGGTGCCATCCAGGACGCACAGTTTGGTCCCATGGTGATGTTTGGCTTGGGCGGTGTGGAAGTTGAGGGGCTAAAAGATGTCGCATTCGCCTTGGCACCCCTGACCATCCCGGATCTTGAATGGCTGCTCGAGAACACCTGGGCAGGTCGCCGCTTGCGTGGTTTCCGCAACCTGCCTCCAGCGGATAGGCAAGCGGTTTTGAATGCCCTCCTCCATCTGGGACAGCTGGCAGCGGACTTTCCTCAACTCGCTGAGATTGAGATCAACCCTCTCCGGGTTTTCCAGGAATCGCAGGGTGTAGTAGCCCTGGATGTGCGCATGAAGTTGGCTTAAGCGGCCTGCATTGAGTGATTAAGCATACCCGCTTGATGAGACTGTTTGGACGAGATTAACCAGAAACCCCAAGCCTTTTTCCACTGGTTTGATATCAATATATTCATCTCGGGTATGTGCGCCTCCGCCCGTTGTCAAACCAACACAAATGGCTGGGAGATTTCGGCTGAGCGGTTCATTCGCATCTGTTGAGCCAATATTTAATCTGGCCTCAATTCCATTCTCGGCCAGGCACTCTACAGCCAGCTTTACCAGAGGGTGATCTGCTGGTATCTCCCCAGCCGGGCGGTCTCCGATAATATCTGCCTCCACATGGATAGCTTCCCCGCCCTTCAGGTTAGCCTGGTCTACCAGTCCTTCCACTTGATGGACAAGCACACCCAAAGTCTCAGTGTTTTCTGAGCGCAAATCAAGCTGGAGAGTCGCCTCTGCCGCGATGGTATTCACCGAAGTGCCACCTGAGATCACCCCCACATTTAATGATGTTCGAGGTTCGCTTGGCAAAGCTAGATTTTTGATTTTGACTACCAATTCTGCTAATTCATGAATGGCTGAAGGATTGCCATAATCCACCCAGGAATGTCCACCCTTTGTATGAACACTGATCCGATACCTGCGGACTCCCAACCCACGGTGGTACACCTGACCCAACGACATGCCTTCCAGGATAATGTACGCTAAAACATCATGCCCAAATCTATTTACCACAGCTTTCATCCCTTTTAAATTGCCCAGGCCTTCTTCACATACATTAGCCACCAGCCACAGGTCACCAGCCAGAGATGGTTTGGTACTTGGGTCGGTATTGGATCCAATTAATGCCCAATACAATCCAAATAATCCTGCCACACCCAGGGAATTATCTCCAATCCCGGGTCCACTGATTTTCTCCTGTGTACGCGAAAGGGTTAACTCTGTACCAGTGGGGAAAACTGTATCCAAATGTGCGGAGACAATCACGGGCTGTTTCTCTCCACGACCCTTGATACGTGTATACACATTTCCACATTCATCCATAAAGACGTCTTTAGCCCCCAGATCAACAAAACATTTTCTTATGAATTCAGCCCTCCGATTTTCTTCAAACGTGTGAGCCGGAATTTGTTGGATCTGTTCCGCTAGGTTAAGTGTATGCCCAGGTATCCATGCCTCCATAAATAGTTTTACACCTTTCGAATGTTTTCTTTCAACGCATCTAATCTTGCTTGTGCCAGGCTCGGTAAACCATCCAAGGCATAAAATGCTCCACTCCCTTCAACCGTAAGCGAAGCAGAAATACTGCCGTATAAAACAGCCTGGAGTGGATCATATGTGCGCCGATATCCAGCCAGGAATCCTCCACAAAATGAATCTCCCGCGCCGGTTGGGTCAATCACCCTGGCTGGGTAAGCCGATATTTCCCAATGTGTCCTGGTTGCCCGATCGTAAAGATATTGGCCGCGTTCACCCCGCTTTACTACCACAATCTCACACCCATAACCTGTTATGGCTTCGATCATCTCCCAAAGGTCAGTGCTCCTGCCATGAAATAGCTTTCGCAGCTCTTCTTCATTGGGAAGAAAAGCTGTCAGGCCACTGACAAGTGCAGGGATATCATCCCAAAAAGTCGGGGTCATTGTTCCAGCAGATGGGTCAAGCGTCACCGTTGTAAAGCCATTCTGTCGTAAAACAGCCGGTAACAAGGTGTGGGTCAGGTAATCGATTGGACAAAGGTGAGCTGCTGAAGCATCCAGGTAATCTGCTGGTATATCTGATTGGCGCAGAGATATGGATGTCAATTGCGAGTGGCTGTCATAAGAGTTTCTTGGCTGTGTGTAATTGAGTAAAGCCTTAGGAAAGGGTTGCTGTAAACGCGTGAAATGCGCCGCCGGGTCTTCAGTCAACCGGATGGAGTTATCGGTGTAAACATAAAAAGAGCGTAGATCGATGGCTTCGGGTAAGACGCGGACGCCCCTGCAATCAAATCCGCGCTGGTTAAATTGGAACAGCCATTCCCTGGGGTAGTCCTCACCAATCCGTGCTAACAATCCCACCTGCTCTGTCGGTTCCCATACCCCAAAACCTGCAGCTGCATAAATCACATTCCCACCTGGTACATCCACCAATGCTTTTCCGCCTGGGATAAGCCCAAAATCACGTTTTAATTGCCCTGCAATAACATATCGTAAGGATGGTTCTGGCATGGTTTGTTTACTTTTTTACCCGATAGATTATTTTTCTCACCTGAATATAAAAGTATACACCCTTGATGTCAGGATCACTTATCCGCATTTATCTGACTGGCTGCATCGGAACATGTACACGCAACAATTGTTCGCCCTTCCTTGGTGAGTGTCCCTTGATATTCCATCGATCCCTTATGTGCCACCCAACCTCCAAGGTTGAAAGAAATAATGCTATCTGTCGGAATCCATTCCCCATTATATTTTCTGGCGATATGTAGATGCGTACCGGTTGCATTACCACCTTCACAGGATGGGTGTCCAATTGGATCACCGGTTTGTAAGACCCTTCCTACCGGTACACGGTCCTTGCTTTCAATGTGTAAGTAAAATACGACCCAGCCTGTACGTTCATCACCATCACCATCCAGGTCCAGTACAACCTCTCCCGTCTCAGATCGTGATACCACTCCTGGTGCAACTGCAGTAGCCCAAGCATCCGTCGGGATACAGCCGCTTGACATTGCTCCTGGCGCAAAATCAATTGCTGCCAGCGGTTCTCCATCGCCATATCCCGTATGTGGACCACCGGTATAAGCCCAGGTCAATCCAGGTAAAAATGGCAGGGCAAAGTTTGGTTGCACTAAGCTTCCAGGGATATGTGGGTTGTCATTTTCCCAGGGATTTCCGAATAAGTTGGTATATGCGATAGCAAATCCATCATGTGCGACGGCACGTGCATATTGATCACCATCAACCAACTGAGAAAAATAGTACTGTAAAGCGACGGTTGCTGAGTTTTGCCATGGATCAACCCATTCCTGGGTCCCATCCAGGTGGTCAAACTCGATCATTTCACCGAGTCTCCAGCCATAGTAGCCATTATTCAATATGTTAGCTGCCCATATCAGTTGACGATATAACCCCGTATGCTGCCAATCTCGATATCCGAGAGGATACAGCTTCGATTCTTCAGGTAATGTCGGTAGAGATAACGCTCCAACTTGATATTCCAGTAAGGCTAAAAGCACACGCGGGCTGACACTATAATTTTTTGCCACATTATCGATGATCTCGGCTCCAGTCCGGTTGCCATAAAAAGCATACGTCTTATAACCATTTAACCAGCCTGGCTTTCCAGCCACAAAAGCGGAAGTGTCGAAGCCAATCTGAGCTGGGCCATTAATGAAATGACTGTCTGGGATGATCTGATATCGTGATCCCCAGAATGGCTGGAAATAGATTGGGATCTTCATTGGCATACCCGGGGGCATTGTCGTTGCGTCAGCAGGAATAAAGCTGTTTGCTGAGAGTATTTCGTCCACGCTGGTATTGAAATGGCTGGCTAAACTGGTAAGTGAATCTCCACTTTGTGCAACATAATCGACCAACTCACCTGGAGAATACTGCGGGCGGGCTGGCAACGGCGTTGTCGAAACGTTGGACTGACCGATGATCAAATTTTGGGTGGATATCGAAGTTGGTATCTCTGGGCTACCCAGGGTTTGATTCTGGTCAAATGGTACTCCGCATGCACTCACAATAACCGATAATATACTCACTAGGAGTGCGATTTTATACAGTTTGTTCATTCTCGGATTAGATGTCCTGAGGTTCCTGATTAACCATTGGAAAGTCAACCAAGTCCTATGGGTTTACTCTTGGACGTATAATCTGTGATCCACGCTCCCCCCATAAACTGGAATATACCGTCGCACTACCATTGGTCATGGTTCCTTCATAAGGTTTGCCTCCGGCATGAACGGTCCACCCGCTTAAAACAAATGGCAAGGGGCCATCAGCTGAAATCCATTCACCATTATACTTTCGTGCGATGTGGACATGCGTTCCAGTGGCAATCCCACCTTCGCAGGAGGGATGACCCAATATATCACTGGTTTCGACCCAATCACCCACTTCGACACGCATGGAATTAACATGCAGATATAGTATATTCCAGCCTGTTTGCTCGTACCCGTCACCATCCAGGTCCTCAACAACCACACCATTTCCCGCACGTACGATTAATCCCGGTGCAGACGCCACAATCCAGGCATAGGATGGAATACAACCCGATTCCGTGCTGGCTGGTGCGAAGTCAACAGCTGCCCGAGAGCCGTCCCTCTCCCACGCACCATGCGGTCCACCCGAATAAGCCCACACTTGCTCTACTATGAACGGCAGGATTAAATCTGGCTGGCTTAAATTGGGAGGATACAGAGGCTCGACTCCCATCGCGATGTCCCATGGATTGCCATACATTTGTTCATACAGCGCAGGAAAACCACTATTTGGATCTATTGCCCCTAACCAGCCAGGAGTATCGTATACCTGGGCCATATAATATTGTATGGCTACCGTCCCGTTGTTTAAATCAGGTGCCAGGCGGGCAGAAACTCCATCAGAAAACCGAAATTCAGTTAACCAACCTTCCCGCCATCCATAATATCCAATGGATAGCTGGTTGACTGCCCAGGCGAGCTGTGAATACAATCCTTTCATAGGCAAATCCACCCTACCCAGTGGATAGTCCTCCTGGACGAGGTTGGCGGGTTGCCCATAAACCCAGCCACTCTGATATTCCAATAATGCTAATAATAATCGTGGATTGATCGAATTTTCTAGTGCGACCCTATAAATAACTTCTGCACCTGAGGTCCATTGAGTGGATCCCAACCACTCACGATAGGTGCTCAGGTAACCACCTGCTTGGGATACATAAGTGGTGATATCAAAATCGATTGCAGATGGTGAAAAAATAAGCTCGCTGTCAGGGATAATTTTTGCTGAGCTGGTGGTATTCACCAACCGGTGCGGAATGATCAGTAAGGTATTGGGGATCAATAATCCTGTTTCCGGAATCGAGCTCGAGGGCGCGCTGATTTCTGAAGCGTCAACACCGAATCGAATTGCCACTACTGGAAGCGTATCTCCTGCCTGGGTGTAATAAAGCAGGGGAGCTGCATCAGTGGGAATGGATGTGGGCGTCGGAGCATCAGTCGACAGCGGAAGAATTACTTCAGGGGGTGGATCACTGGTCTCAGTTGCCATCGGAACGTCGGCAGTAAATTCTAATAAAGGGGTAGGTGTCCGATGCCCCATACCAATAGGTGCATTGAACAGGGGGTCATTCTGATCCAGCACACCAATGGCACAAGAAAGACTGACAAAAGCCACTACCAGCCCGCAGATTGCAACCTTGTAAAAGTTCAACCTATAGCTAAATTTACCTGTGGATTGTATTCTCAGGGAAATAACCTTCCAACGCTTGTCTCGTTTCTCCATCACGTTCCAGATACCCATCGTATTCTATACCAGTTCCGCTTGAAACCCAGCCATCCAAATTAAATGGGAGCCCGTTTTCCGCTTGCCCTTGATCTGCTGGAATCCATTCACCATTATACCGCCTCGCCAGATGGACATGCGTACCTGTAGAATAGCCCCCCTCACAAGACGGATGCCCGATTCGGTCCCCAGCCTTTAAATACGTCCCAGCTTGAACTCGGCCACGCGCCTCAATGTGCAAATATAAGACAACCCAACCTGTGCCTTCATTCCCATCCTCGTCCAGGTCTTGTATCACTCTGCCCTGGTCCGCACGGATGATCAGACCATCTGCAACGCTTACCACCCATAAATCACTTTGAACACATCCAAGGCCATCATTCGCTGGCGCAAAATCAAGTGCAGCCCATGCTGATCCTGATCCCCAACCTCCATGCGGTCCTCCCGTATAAACCCAATCCACATCTGGCTCCAAGGGTAATTGCATATCTGGTTGTTCAAGATTTGGAGGAAGCAATGGCTCAATGGCATAGTCAAATGGATGGCCAAAGAAGGCACTATAGGTTGCATATAGTCCTTCCATTGAGACCGCATGATCCCAACCTGCGCGATCATAAATAAGAGCAAAAAATTGCTGTACCCCAGCTGTCCCTGCATTGATTGTCGGATTTACCGGAATAGTGACTCCATTGTTTAAAAGCCATCCTCCAATTCCACCTATCTCCCATAAGTAGTAACCCCGGTTGAGCATATCAGCCGCCCAGGCGAGTTGGAGATACAATCCATTATGCCAGCCATCTGTAATTCCAATCGGGAAAATCCTTGTTTCTTCATCAGGATTAGCCTGTGTGATCCAGCCACTTTGATATTCTAAAATCGCTAATAGTAACCTTGGGTTTACGGAGTAATCGTGGGCAACCAGCTGCACGACCTCCGCACCAGTGAATGTTTGCCCATCTACATCTTCAGAATATCGACTTAAATAGCTATCGTATCGACCAACAAACTCTTCGATATCAAAGCTTTGTGCTAATGGACCATAAACCAATTCTGAGTCTGGAACAATCTTGAAATCTGAGCCAGCCTCGCTCAGGATGGGTGCTGGGATTTCTAAGATTTGCCCCACCTCAAGCATGTCGGGGTCTGCGATTTGGTTGGAGTCAATCAACATCTGCACGGTAATTTTATTCCACTTGGCAATATTACCCAGGCTATCACCCGCCTGGACAATATACTGATCATCCTCAAGGCGGATCTCGGGAAGTTCACGCGGTTCATCGGGGGTTGGTGAGGCAATTGTTGGATCATTGGCTTGCCTCACCACTGGCAGCAGGATAGTATTGGTAGAGTCAGTTACCGGGGCTGGGGTTGAATACTATGCTGAGGTTATGATTATCAATCGTGGGTATTGCCAATGGCTCAATGGATTGTCGACAAGCCAGGCTGATCGCTAACAATATTAAAAAGAACATATACTTTATGATTCGTGAACGAAGCATGGGATCTTCTCTCTCATTCTACCGTGAACGATAAATCAAGTCAACGATGTGCATTGGTTTAGAGATTTGAATTGTGCGATAAACAATCAGCATCAGACGGCAAGGGTATAATTACGGTATCCTTATGGATCGAGGGTAGTCATGCCAAAACCAATACTAGAATGTATCCCAAATTACTCTGAAGCGCGCCGTCCAGACGTAGTTGAAGCAATCATGGCTTCAATTACATCCGTGGAAGGCGTCACTTTGCTGGACCGACATTCCGACCTGGACCACAATCGTACCGTTTTAACTTTCGTTGGTCCACCCGATGCCGTAGAAGAGGCTGCTTTTCGCTCAATTGCCAGGGCTGCCGAGCTGATTAATCTGGACCAGCACACAGGCGAACATCCTCGGATTGGTGCAACGGATGTAGTACCATTTGTTCCCATTTCTGGAGTGACGATGCAAGATTCAATCCAAGCAGCACGTCACCTGGGGAAACGAGTCGGAGAAGAGCTGAACATTCCTGTCTACCTCTATGAAGAGGCTGCCACACGTCCGGAGCGCACCAACCTTGAAAACCTCCGGCGGGGTCAATATGAAGCTCTCAAGCGCGAGATGGGTACTAATCCTGAGCGTAACCCCGATTTTGGCCCCAACCAGGTTGGCCCGGCGGGGGCTACCGTCATTGGTGCACGCCAGCCATTGATTGCCTATAATGTCTATCTGACGACTAACGATGTATCCATTGCCGAGAAAATCGCCAGGACCATTCGCTTTTCGTCTGGTGGGTTGCGTTTTGTTAAAGCGTTGGGGATGTTGGTTGAAGGCCGTGCTCAAATTTCGATGAACCTGACCAATTACCACAAAACCTCATTGCCATTGGTCGTTGAGACAATCCGTCGTGAAGCCGAACGTTATGGGGTCATGATCCATCATGCTGAGCTGGTTGGGCTTATCCCCCAGGCTGCCTTGGTGGATGCTGCGGTATGGTATTTGCAGCTGGATCAATTCAGTCCGGAACAAATCCTGGAGCAAAAATTGTATGCCATGATGCAATCATCCCAAGCCTCTTCTTCTGAAGCGCTTCAATACGGGACAAACTTCCTCGATGCTCTCGCAGCAGGCTCAGCCACACCAGGTGGTGGCTCAGCAGCCGCTTATTCTGGTGCTGCCGCTGCGAGCCTGGTATCCATGGTAGCCCGATTAACCATCGGTAAGAAAAAATATGCTGAAGTTGAATCAAAAATGCAGGCGATCCTTGCCCAATCAGAGGCATTGCGGAACGACCTTACCCTTGCCATCCAGCTGGATGCATCCGCATATGAAAGCGTTTTGGCTGCCTACAAATTAGCTAAGGATACACCCGAACTTAAGGGAATTCGCCAAAAAGCAATCGAACAGACCACATTACTGGCAATTCAAGCGCCTATGGGTGTGGCGCATAAATCTTTACATGTTCTTGAACTGGTGGAGCAGATCATCCGCCATGGAAATGTTTCTGCATTAAGTGATGCTGCCACAGGTGCTGCACTCGCAACCGCATCCATTATCGGAGCAGAATTTAACATCCGCATCAATGTAAAACAGCTTCCTCCAATAATGTCTGCACCGTTTATAAATGAAATCGATGCGTTAAAGAAACGTGCTGCAGAGATTGAAGCTCACATTCACCATGCCTTGAATGAGCGAGGCTTATAATTGAAACCCCAGGTAAAGTTTAATACACCTTGGGGTTCAGCCCAAATTGTGGCTGGAACCTGTCTAAATGTTTTCCTTCTCTGCATAATAAGCTTCGTGTTTACTGGTTGTAGTAAGGCTAATCCCATCCCCACTTCTTTTTCAATCTCGGAACAAAGCCCAACTCTCCTACCCACGACGACTTCGCCAGGTACTGCTTCAGCCACAGTCAATTCACAGCCTGAACCAACAAGTTTACCCACGCCCTCCCCCATCCTGGTGTGGCTTGCTCCATACCTGCCTGAAAAGATGCGATCTGCTATCAGTCTACCGGATGGCTATCATTTGGCAGCTATTCCACAAGATGCTGATATCACTTTAGAGATAGGTACTCCAGAGTTACATCCCTCCAGCCAGTGGATCTACACTCTGGTGGCACCCTTTCCTACCATCATGGATGGGGTCACGTCAGACGAGCTGCGAAGTACCTGGGAGGGAAATGCTGTTGCTCCCTTCAATAGTGATCCACTCCTCATGGATGAAAATACAATAGGCGTCCTGACTGCTTTTTGGGGAACCCCTGGTCCGAACGCAGTGGTTGTGCTTCCAGTCGATGATATTCTTGATTTTGCTTGGTCGAATAGACCATCCTGGGCAATCGTTCCGTTCGAAAGGCTCGACCCGCGTTGGAAAGTCCTGACTGTTGATGGTAGTTCCCCAATCCGCAAGGATTTTGACCCCTCAGGCTATTCCCTTAATATCCCATTTGTTCTATTGGGTAATGCTAGTGTGCAGCCAGAGGTATTTGGCTTGCCTGCATCTAATCGTGATGCTTCCTTGCTCTCTACAGTAGCACTCACCGGGGTGACTGCCATGGTACGTGCCACTGCATATGCCATGGAGCTGGAAGGTATCACCTACCCCGCTGAAGATATTGGATCGATCCTGGCAGACGCAGATATCACCCATATCAGCAATGAAATCCCATTCTCGCCAGATTGCCCCTTCCCCGATCCATTGATGCCCTTCCTGGTATTCTGTTCCCGTCCAAATTATGTAGACCTGCTCAAAGCTGTCGGCACAGATATCATCGAGCTCACCGGGGACCATTTTATGGACTATGGTTCAGAGGCCACGTTATACACACTCCAAATTTACGATGACCTTGGCTGGAAGTATTACGGAGGTGGTGCGAATGCCGAGGAAGCCCGCCAACCAATTTTGGTTGAAAATAAAGGCAACAAGCTTGCATTTATGGGCTGCAACGTCGGTTGTCAGGTTAAAAATGAAATCCCGTGCGACGCAATCGCCTCGGAAGACCATCCTGGCGCAGCCCAATGCGACTTTGATTGGATTAGCACCGAAATTCCAAAATTAATGGATGAAGGCTACCAGGTAATTTTTACCTTCCAACACCGTGAATACTACACATACACCACTGAGCCAATCCTGGCATACGACTTCGGGCAGGTTGCAGCTGCTGGCGCAATCATCGTCAGTGGCAGTCAGGCTCACCAACCTCATGGCTTTGCTTTCGAAGGTGAGTCTTATATCCATTATGGGCTGGGAAATTTGTTTTTTGATCAGTACCATTATTGCGCGTATAATGCTTGTGATGACGCCTTCATTGATCGGCATGTATTTTATGCCGGGCGATATATCAGCACTGAGCTTATCACGATCCACTTTATAGATTGGGCACGCCCTCGCTTGATGTCTCCCGATGAGCGATCAAGCTTTCTGGAGATTATATTCAACGCAAGCGGCTGGTAAGCTTGATTGCGTTAACCTTATACGGATAATTCCTGTAAAATCATTGACCGATAGAGATTTGATCGACTCATCTTGGATTCATCAAGGAGCATATCATGGGACTGAAACCTGATCACTGGATAAGAAAAATGGCAATAGAAAAACGGATGATCGAGCCATTTACAGATAGCCAGGTTCGTGATGGAGTAATTTCTTATGGGGTATCCTCCTATGGTTATGATATCCGGGTGGCGGATGAATTTAAAGTCTTCACAAATGTCTATTCAACGATCGTCGACCCCAAGCATTTTGACACCCGGTCTATGATTGATTATAAAGGGGACGTTTGCACCATACCTCCAAACTCATTCGCCCTGGCACGAACGGTCGAATACTTCCGCATCCCACGCCAGGTGCTGACGATTTGCCTGGGAAAATCGACCTACGCCCGCTGTGGCATTATCGTCAACGTTACGCCATTTGAGCCGGAGTGGGAAGGATTTGTCACCCTCGAGATCTCCAATACCACTCCCCTGCCTGCGAGAATTTATGCCAATGAGGGAATTGCTCAGGTTTTATTTTTCGAGGCTGACGAGCAATGCGAAACTTCCTATGCTGATAAAAAGGGTAAATATCAGGCTCAGCAGTCCATTAGCTTGCCAAAACTTTAAAAAGCCTCGTGCTCCGTTCTCGCGATAATCTCATTCTGAAGGGTAGCACTCAGGTCACAAAAATAATCACTATATCCGGCAACCCGTACGATCAGGCTGCGGAATTGCTCCGGATGCTGCTGGGCTAGGCGTAATGTCGCAGCATCCACAACATTAAATTGTATGTGGTGTCCATCCAGGCGGAAGTAAGTTCGGATGAGCTGGACCAGTTTATCCAATCCTTCGTCATTTTCCAGCACTTGTGGGGCGAACTTCTGGTTTAACAGTGTCCCCCCGGTTCGCACATGGTCCATCTTGGCTACTGATCGTAGAACTGCTGTCGGTCCTTTGTGATCCGCCCCCTGCACAGGAGATACGCCTTCTGAAAGTGGAGTCCAGGCTTTGCGCCCATCTGGAGTTGCACCTGTGACCGATCCAAAATAAACGTGCACGGTGGTTGGCAATAAATTGATGTGATACTCGCCTCCCTTTGTGTTTCGACGACCATCGATTGCGTTGTAGTAAATCTCGAAAACTCGTTGCATTACGCCATCAGCAGCGTCATCGTCATTGCCATACTTCGGCGTCCGGTTGAGAAGCAGTTGCCTGAGCTGCTCCTGACCGTTGTAATCAGCTTGTAAGATCTCGATCATTTCCATCATTGAAAGTGTCTTACGCTCGAAAATATGATGCCTCAAGCTGGCAAGCTCATCTGTGATTGTGCCGAGACCTACTCCCTGAATGTAGGTGGTGTTATATCGCGCCCCGCCATCATGATAATCCTTTCCCTTGTCAATACAATCGTCAATCATTAACGAAAGAAAGGGGCACGGCAAGTATCGGGCATATAATCGTTCGATGACATTATTCCCGCGTACTTTTACTCCCACAAAGTAATTAACTTGTTTCTCGAACGCTATGAAGATATCCTCCATGCTTTGAAATGTGCGCGGATCACCTGTTTCCAAACCGATCCGGACACCTGTCCGAGGATCGACCCCGTTATGGTAAGTAATTTCCAATACTTTAGGCAGGTTAAAATACCCCGTTAGATTATAATTTTCCTTACCAAAAGCCCCCACTTCCACACAGCCACTCGAACCTCCACAGCGTGCATCCAGGATGGTTTTACCCATGCGCATCAATTCCTGTGCGATCAAGTCGGCATTGAATACCGAGGGTTGACCAAAACCAGTCCGGATGATCTTTGTAGCCCGTTTAATGAATTGGTCAGGGTTCTTTTTGCTCACCTGGATGGAGGTGGATGGCTGTAACAAGCGCATCTCTTCAATCACATCCAGCATCAGGTAGGTCACTTCATTCACGCCATCCGATCCATCCGGACGCACCCCTCCCAGGTTGATTTGAGCAAAATCAGTGTATGTCCCGCTCTCCTCAGCCGTGACTCCCACTTTGGGTGGCGCGGGTTGGTTATTGAACTTGATCCAAAAACACTGCAGCAATTCCTCAGCGCTTTCGCGGGTTAAAATTCCCTGTACAATCCCTTCTTGGTAGAAAGGCAATAAATGCTGATCCATACGTCCAGGCGAAAATGCATCCCAGGTATTCAGCTCGATAGTCACACCCAGGTGGACGAACCAGTAGCTCTGTAACGCTTCCCAGAAATTTCTTGGCGCAGATGCAGGCACATGGTGGCAAACCTCAGCTATTTTATAGAGCTCAGCTCTACGTTGCTCTTCTTGTTCCTTTGCTGCTAGCTCGATGGCCTTCTCAGCATATCGCTGTGCATATCGAACGATTGCCACCGCCGCAATGTGCATGGCACGTAGTTCTTCCTGTTTTTCGTAAGCCTGCGGATCAGATAAAAAATCCAGATTTGTCAGATTTTCCTGTATCTCTGCCTGGACATCCAGCATTCCCTTGTGATAAATTTTATCGTCCAGCACAGTATGACCTGGAGCACGTTGCTCCATAAATTCGGTGAAGATGCCTGCATGATAAGCGGTTTTCCATTCCTCTGTCATCTCATTGAAGATCAACTCTCTCATCGATTTTCCCTTCCAAAAAGGGATGATCGTCTCTTCATAAGATGCTCTCGCCTCCGGGCTCACCTTGAATGATGTTTTTTCGCGCTGGTGAAGCAAGTCCAGGTCTTCCAGGCTGTGGCAGCATAATTCCGGGAAAGTGGGAGCATTTTTTAGAAACGGACCTTTCTCACCAACGATCAGCTCACTTTCCTGGATGCAAATCGCCTTGTGTTCTAACAGGTACTTAAATGCCAAAGCTCTGTACACAGGTGTAGAGACCAATCCAAGTATCTTGCTTGTAAAATTCAGTCATTAGCTCTGCCCGTTCAGATGACAAAGTTTCTATCTCTTCCAGGCTTTGTTTACGAAGTTTACTCACCCGTTCGCTCATGCTCATTCAGACCTCCTGGAGAAATGCTGGATAACAGGTAAATGATAGCTGGCAAAGCAACTCCTCTATCCAAGCGATTTGTTCTCTCAGCGCTGGTTGTGTCCCCTCCAGCTTATACTTCATTCCCAATGCCGGATATTTTGCAACACCAATCTCATGGTAGGGCATCAATTCTACCCCTTCAAGATTAGGTAATCCTGCCAGGTAGGATGCAAAAAGCTCAAGAGTATTTTCATCATCGTTGACCCCCGGGATGAGTGGTATACGGACGTGCAGATGTGCCTTCACACTTGAAAGCTTATCCAGATTATTCAGGATTAACTGGTTGGACACCGAAGTATAAAGTTTATGTTTGATATCATCCATGAGCTTCAAATCATAAAGGAAAAGATCAACCAGCGGATATATTTTCTCGAAACTAGTCCCAGGATGCATGACCACTGGTATCTACCATGGTGTGAACTCCTTGCTGTTTACAGGCCAGCAGTGATTTCCCTTAAAAAATCCATTTGGTACATCGGCTCGCCACCCGTGAAAGTTACCCCTCCCCCGGATTGATTATAAAAAAGCACATCCCGCATGATTTCCACCATCAGGTTATCGACGGATATAGATCGTCCCACCATCTCACGCGCTCCGCCATAACACACCTCAACACACTTAGCACAATCATCACAGGCTTCCCAATCAGTGATAGACCCATCTGCCCAGCTGATCGCTCCCCGTGGGCATACCTCCTGGCAGGCTTGGGATGCTTTGCATCGATTCGACCGGAACATCAATTGGGGTTGGCTGTTTTGTCCCTCAGGATTATGGCACCACCAGCATTCGAGCGGGCAGCCTTTAAAGAAAATAGCAGTCCGGATACCAGGCCCATCGTTAATCGCATAGCGCTTGATATCAAAAATCATTCCGGTTGTCATAGGTTTATATAGCCAAGAATATCATACCGACAGGATGTGTTACATGTGAAGCAGTATATGGTAACCCCATTGACGCATTACGGGGATGGTTCAGCGGTGATCAAATCCTTGATTTTATTGAATTTCACTTGCCCAATCCCAGGTACATCCAGAATATCTTCAATCTTGGCGAAAGGACCATTTGTAGTCCGGTAGTCAATAATATCCTGGGCAGTTATTGGTCCAATTTCGGGTAATGTATCCAGCTGCTCAATCGTCGCGGTATTTATATCCACCAGAATGAGCGCAGGATTTACCGACCGGGTTTGGTCATCCGTTATCGTGGGGAAGCTAGATAAAGGTACGCTAATCTGCTGCTCCATCTTCGAGGATTTCTGCCAGGTTGAGGTTGCTGGTATTCGCGCGGTTGGTAAAACCACCCGCAGCTTGGATTGCATCATTCACCCGGCTGCCTGGTGGTAATGTATATAATCCACTATTGGTTACCTCCCCACTGACATACACCATAATCGGAGCAGGGGTCGGAGGTGGCTGAAGTTGAATCGGTTCGCCTCTTGTCGGGCGGGATACTAACAATAACACACCCAATCCCAACAATACGCCAACAATGATATAACTTGCCACACCACCAAGACTTATTCATATACCAGTAAGTTTACTATTATCGAGTATCCACATCGACCCATCGTATTATTCGTCCAGGTTCAAGCTTAGCCCAAGCCGTTGGCGGGCTGCATTGACGTTTAATACTCTCACTTGAACAATTTGACCTTCATATAGTTCTTCTGTCAGGCTCTTCTGGAGAAATATCACTGGTTATCTCTGATGAATGGATTAAACCATCCAATCCCTCTTCCAGTCGAGCAAATGCCCCAAACGGTACAATGCTCGTGACCACTGCACTCACAATCTGCCCTGGATGGTAATGTTCTTCCGCTGTTTCCCATGGATTGGGGATTAACCTCTTTAAGCTTAAGGCGATTCTCGAACGGTCTTGGTCAACCTGTATGACGCAGGCTTGGACGGAGTCACCAACTTTTGCTACTTCTGTTGGATGCCGGACTCTACCCCACGAGAGCTCGGAAACGTGGATCAAACCTTCCACCCCACCCAGGTCTACGAATACGCCAAATTCAGTGATATTGGTTACCAATCCACATACACATTTACCGGGGTAAATTTCGCTAAACAAAAGGTTTCGCTTACCCGATTCTGCCAATGCAGCTCTCTCTGAGAATACCACCCGCCCCCGCTCAGAATCACATTCGATCACTTTGAAAGCTACAGTTCGGCCAACATAACCCGAAAGAATTGTCTCTTTTTCTTTTTCGTTCGTTAAACAATTGACCTCCAGCAAGTGTGAGATGGGTACAAAACCATGGTATCCACTCCCGCCCACTAACAGACCACCACGATTGAAACCGGTTATTTCAAGTGTGACCACTTGATCCTTTTCAAATATCTCCCATACCTTCTGCCAATCGATTTCGCTGGTTTTACCGCCCCTCTTTGTATTATCGATCCAATAATTCCTTGATTCTTCAGTCTTCCCTTGCACCGTTGATCCTGAGTGACTATGTTCTTCTTCTTCCGCTAATAATGCTGTCCACCAGGATTCATCCATCTCGGGAGGCACCGAATTATGAGCTTGCTTTGTCACCATTAAACCCTCCTTACTAAATTACTCATGAAATAGATCCATTATTCATCTCAATTTTTTCTGCTCTGGCTTTGTGTTCCATTTCCAGGATGGCGCTGGCTACTGCTTCAACTGCCACGCGTTGCTTTCTATACAAATCTGCTTCAGACATGGATAACCGTGTTGCCACCTCACGAACTTTTTTCCCCTCCATAAATTTCATCTCCAGGATATTATAAAGAATCCATTCCCCGGTGAACCTGCGCTCTCCTTCCGGACGGACTTGATCGACTGCCTGGCGTAATATGGCACGTAACGCATTGGCAGGGTTATCCTGATGCTCTTCGAGTGTTTTTTGGACGACTTTTAATCCCATCAGTGGGCTATCGGTAAGCCTGGGCCCACCCCAATAATGCGTCAGGGCATCCTTAACCCAACGCGCCACATCTGGTGATTCCAATGGAATTTCTGGTTTGGTTAATACATTTGTCCCATCGTATCGTGATGCTGCACGTAAACGTTGGATTAAATCGATTTGAGGGCTCAAATTTTCTATCGAGTTGAAAATCTCTTGCTGCTGGACGTGGTCTTCTAAGGCTGTTGCTGCCCTTTCCGACAGAAACACAACTGCTTCCTTTTGATCCTCTCCCAATACGCTCTCAGGTTGCCGTGCAATGCCTAAAATTCCAAGAAGCACCCCTCCACCCGTTCGTTGGCTGTGGAGTGGAACCAACCAAAAATTATTCCATGTAAAAAGCCCATTTCCATTTCCATTTTGCGCTACCACATGGTTCAAACCGTTCGACACATCGTCTAGGGATGGAGAATCGCCAATATTCACCATCATTTCAAGGTCACCCGCATCAAGTGCGATGATAAATGCCTTGGGTGCTTGTATACGGTCACAGATGGCTGCCAGGACTGCTTCAAGAAATTGGCGTAAATCACCTGTTGTTAGCAGGCGTTCATTCAAATTCTTCACGAGCAATAAGTTCGATTTATCTCCTCCCTGGAATGACCACCGTTCCCATAATGGGGCCGCTAGCGTGATCGCATATTCAAACATAAGTAATGTCCCCAGCATAACGATTGGAACCGCGGCAGTGTACTCAAAACCGAAGGATTCTCCTGCTCGGCGAACAAGGGTGGTCATTGCCAGGACGGAAGAACCAGTCACTGGACCTCGCATCAGCCATTTAAATAACCTTCGTTTTACCACACGGTCCGGCCAGGATACTCCAAAAAAAGCCACCGAATATGCCATGATGACCAGGAGTACCACCACCAAAAAATTATTCAACACAGCCACCAGCCAAAACAACAACGGATGGTTGGCTGCTAAACCTGACCCGAAAAGTAGGAACGGATAAGTGCCGAGTATGGGCGCCAGCGCTCCAATGATTAAGTACCTCATGCGACGACGGCTGGTTGGTGTGACAGTCCGTTGGTATGCTCGCCTGAAGTTAACCCAAGACCAGGTCATCGCGGCAATAAAATACATCGCAAAAACCCAGGTGAGCCAGGTCCGTTCCAGGTGGGGCGCTGGGCTGGCATCCGGGACAAGTGGCCCTACCAGCAGCATAAATGGCAGGGTGGCCAGGAATCCAAGACTGATCAAGTAGATCAACCCTGTGAGCCAGCGTTGGCTTCCATGTGATGGACGGCCAGTGGTATCCAGGAGAGCTTCAGAGAATTGGAAATAACATGCCGGTAAAAATAGTATTCCCACCCATTCCAATTGCAGCCAAAACTGCAGCATCTGGTCTGAGCTGACCACACTGCTTATTGCATCCCCCACAAAGACGATCACCATGCAGATCAAGATAAGCGCGAACGATCGTGCCACCCGATCCCGCAGGTTGAATGTCAGCGCGTATAACAAAAGAGAGAACGCAGTAATGGCAATCCCAGCTGTGAGTAGCTGGTTGATAAACTTGAGACCAGACAATAAAGGAACCAACATATTAATTTACCTGCTAAACCCTAAATACCAGCAAATTCCACCAACCCAAACAAATAAAAAAATTTCATCCAACCATTTCGTATTACCTTAATGTCTTGGAGAAAAATAACGCAATATCATGGTTGGGAAAATAATGATCATTATATCCACAAAGGTCATACCCTAATTTTTGTGCCAGGCATATTGCAGGGTAATTTTTAGGCTGCATTTCCAATACCATACGATAGCATCTCTTATGCCTCGCCCAATCCTGTCCGGCTAATACCAATGCACTACCAATCCCCTGCCTGCGATACTTACGCATCACCACAAGGTCGGTCATCCAGCTTGTATGGGGTGCAATCGTCAGCATCATGCTTGCATACCCCACTACTTCACCTTGCAAGGCAGCCACCAACATACAGGAACGATCTTTCCAGTTCTGAGTCAACTCATTTGCTGAACGCGGATACAATACGCGTACCGATCGAGGTAATCTTAATTGTCGGAAGATGATTTCCACTCGCAAGTCTGTGGGTTTTTGCCCGGTTTCATGTTGCACCTCCATTTGCCAGACGTGGTCACTGACATAATCATGATCAATTTCCACTAGTTTGGGGATATCTGCAGATGTTGGCGGACGAATTTCGATTTCTGGCATATTTTCTCCTATCCCAATTTATGGTGCAATCTCCACCGTCACCTGGATGGCACATGCGGTCTGCGCAGTACCGATATTATCGGTGACCTCCAGCTGGAGCATATATTCACCCGGTGTCAGTGAGGATGTATCCCAGGTACCCAGGGCACTGTTCTTCACAGGTTGCTGACCAACCTGGATCGGCAACCATACGACATCTCCCGGGCGGGCAATTTGAAGCTTGTAAAACCCAAAATTGGGTATATCTGCGCTGCCGTTCACGGCTACACTCCCGCTGATCCGATCTCCGTTTAATGGCGAGGTCAAATTGATCTGTCCAGGAGTACATCCTTCTGCTGCTGGAACCTCACCTGGTGTCGGGGTGGCTTTCGGAGTTTCATTGGGGTTTTGGGTTGGTGCTGGCAAAGTTATGGTTGGGGTCGCTAGCAAATCCAATGTCGTTGTAGGCAAAGGGTTCGCACCCGGAAGGGTTGGCACTACAAATGTGACCACGCTAAACTCAACAACTGCCATAATGATCAGCAAAACCACCATCGTCGCTGCAGAATTTACCCGCGCTTGGGCCGCATCCCGTTCCAATCCAAAAAAAGCCCCCCGCAGCTCGTTCCATGCTATGGCAAATTTTCGAATCTGCCATAATGTCAGAACCCCCAGCACGATGTAGATCCATATTTCATATGCTCGAAAAAATTGAAATGCTTGTTCCATGCTGCGACTGATATCTCCGCGGTTAACACATCGGGTGTGTGTTAGAGTTTAATGAGATTACAGGCGGCGCAGCACCCCCCTGATGAGCGTCGTCAATTTGGGGGCTAACTTCTCACCCGCTTCCAACACTTCCTTATGCGTGGTGATGGTCTCACCGTCCAGATTTGCTTTATTGCTGATGCCTGATATACCCAAGACTCGTGTGCCTCCATGATGAGCGCTGATCACTTCTGGTACCGTAGACATTCCAACTGCATCGGCACCAATGATGCGCAGGAAACGTAAATCAGCCGGGGTTTCGAAGGATGGGCCTGCCAGGCTGACGTAGACACCTTCTTGTAACTTTATATTTTCTTCCACCGCCACTTTGCGGGAAATTTCCATTAATGCGCGGTCATAAGCTTTGCTCATATCCGGGAATCGCGGACCAATCTCATCCAGATTTGGACCACGCAGTGGATTTAATCCCGCCATTCCAATCAAGTTGATATGATCAGTGATTAACATCAGGTCACCAGGAGAAAATTTTGAGTTAACTGCGCCAGCAGCATTGGTAACGATCAAGATTTCTATCCCCACTCGTTGTAAGACTCTTACTGGAAGTGCAACCTGGGCAATGCTGTATCCCTCATAATAATGCACACGCCCTTGCATGACAATCACTTCTTTATTCTCAAATTTACCAAGCACCAGGTGACCCTGGTGGCCGATAACCGTCGATACCGGCCATTCTGGTATTTCGTTATAAGGGATGATGGTTGGTGCTTCTACACTTGTCGCCAGTGCGCCTAAGCCAGATCCGAGTATGATTCCCACCTGTGGGTGATAACTTGACTTGGACTTAACAAAGTCAGCAATTCGGTCAATCTGCTCCAACGGGTAATATTCACTCATGTAAAAACCCTGCTCTCCTTAAAAACAACACTAATCCGATCCTCTCCCGATAACAATCTAAAATATTATAACATGGGGAGCATCTTCCCTCGATCCGTACACTATCATTAACCTGGATTTAACAGCTCACCAACCTCTTGAAATGCCAGTATGGCTTTACCGACTGCCTTGTCGTCGATCCAATAATGCGTAACCAGGCGAAAGCGCGCCTTTCCAACCACACCTACTCTGACTCCCTTTTTGGCTAATTCTTCTGCCACCTTTTTTGCCCCCATTGGGAATAAATCTGCCAATGACATAAAAATCATATTGGTCTGGGGTGTCCCGGGGTCCATGACAATCCATGGCAGAAAAGATAAACCTTGTGCCAGGTATTTTGCTCGCTTATGGTCTTCAGCCAGTCGTTCCACCATGGTTTCCAGCGCAACGATCCCGGCTGCAGCAAGAATACCCGCCTGACGCATCCCACCTCCCAGCTGCTTGCGTATCCGGTGAGCCTTGGTGATGAACTCCTCGGTTCCACATAGAACCGATCCCACAGGTGCGGATAACCCTTTGGATAGGCAAAAAGTCACCGAGTCAGCTGTTTCGACTAGTTCTTTGGCAGGCACACCTTGGGCAGCCGCGGCATTGAATATCCTCGCCCCATCCATATGCAATAACAGCCCGTTCTGGTGTGCCAATTCGCTTACAGCCCGAGTGTACGCTGAGGTCAATGCCACACCACCACAGCGGTTGTGTGTATTTTCCAGGCATATCAGGCGTGAGATGGGTTGGTGGGCATCCTTGGAGCGTATGGCAGCTTGAATCTCCTCCAGGATGAGTGTCCCATCCGCCTGGTTGGGCAAGCTGGCAGGAATGCACCCCACCCAGCGCAGAGATTCCTCCGGCTTCATATAAAAACGTATGGGCTTTATTCCCCAAGATGACCTCATCCCCCCGCCCGCAGTGTGCCAGGATCGCTGCCAGGTTGCCCATCGTGCCCGATGGCACGAACAAGCCCGCCTGCTTGCCCATTTTCTCAGCTGCCAGCTCTTGCAGCTTATTGACAGTTGGGTCTTCCCCAAAGACATCATCCCCAACTTCCGCTTTAGCCATTGCCTGGCGCATAGCCTTCGTGGGATGAGTGACAGTATCCGAACGTAAATCAATCCAATCCATATTCTCTCCTTTCAGATTAATAGGTCATTGCGAGCGAGGAGCGCTCTTTGCGACGATGCATCGCGAGCGTTTTCTGTGAGCGATGGCTCGTACTTTGCCCGACGAAACAATCTTCTACTCTCAGAACCAGGTCCACATCTTCATCATAGCTGATTGTTCAATCAAATTTCTTGCTGTCATTGCAAACGCTGATTTTTCACTGATTCAATCTTCACTTTCAGAACCAGATCCACATCATCAGCATGGCTGATTGTTCAAATAATTCCTTGGCACCATTGCGAAGCGATGATTTTTCACTGATTCAATCTTCTACTGTCAGAACCAGGTCCACTTCAATAATAGCTGATTGTTCAAATAATTTCTTGCTGTCATTGCGAACGAAGAGCGCCCTTTGCGATGATGCATCGCGAGCATTTTCTGCGAGCGATGGCTCGAAAAATGCCCGCTGAAGCAATCTTCTACTTTCAGAACCAGATCCACATCTTCAATCATAGCTGATTGTTCAGATAATTTCTTGGTGTCATTGCGAAACGCTGATTTTTCGCTGAAGCAATCTCCTCTTTCAGAACCAGATCCACATCTTCAATCATAGCTGATTATTCAAATAATTTCATTTCTAAGTGACCTGGTCTTCTTTTAGAGTATTGCCTGAAGATTCACCAAAAAAAATATCTCACCTCTCTTCTCTCAACCTTTCCAGCACACCTTCCAATTCCATTGGCAGAGCTGCCTCAAATGTCCGTGCCTTTACTTCACCCGGTAAAACGATGGTCAACCTTGCCGCGTGCAGGAAATGCCTGTCTATCGGGATGGTGCTATGCCGGTGACCATATACCTCATCCCCTGCCACCGGGCAGCCGATGAACCTCAAATGTAGCCTGATCTGGTGAGTCCGCCCCGTCAGTGGATGCACCTCCAGCAAAGTATGCTCCCGGAATGCTTCCAGCGTCTTGTATTCACTCACCGCATCCCGCCCTTTCTTCAGGCTCGTCACCGCCATCATTTTACGGTGTACGTTGTCACGCCCAACGGGAGCTTCAATCCGCCCGGATGGGGTTGGTGGCTTGCCATCCACCAGCGCAATATAGGTTTTTATTGTTTTCCGCAAGCGGAATTGTTCCTGCAGCCAGCGATGCGCCTGGTCATTTTTTGCCAACAGGATCAAACCTGAAGTGTCCTTATCCAGCCTGTGCACAACTCCAGGTCGTTTCTCGCCACCAATCCCGCTCATCTCAGGAGCATGGGCCAGGGCTGCATGGACCAGTGTGCCAGTCTGATGCCCTGCTGCCGGATGCACCACCATCCCGGCAGGCTTGTTCACCACCATCAGGTCTTCATCCTCATAGATGATATCCAGCGGGATGTCTTCGGGCACCAGCTCGGTGAACTCGGTCGGTGGGATGTGCACCTCGATCATGGTTCCCCTGGGTAATCAGCTGGCTGCTTTTATGCACCACCTTCTCATCCACCAGGATGGAACCGTTTTCAATCAAGGCTTGCAAACGTGTACGGGAGAATTCCGGCAGTTTGGTCACCAGGAATTTATCCAGGCGGGTGGCACTATCCCCTTCATACCGGTAACTCAGGTTTTGTTCATTCATTCATTTATTTCGTCTACTGGAGAAGTCTGTTCCTGGCTGGTTTCAGCCAATTTTTTCTGCTTGCGTTCACTGATCCACACGGCTAATACCAGGATTGCCGTACCAACCGAGATACTTGCGTCCGCCACATTGAATACTGCAAAGTTACCAACCGAGATGAAATCGGTCACAGTGCCTTGCGTCAGCCGGTCAATCAGGTTTCCAACCGCTCCGCTCAACTGCAGCGTCATCGCCAGGCGCATTGCCCATTCGTTGCGTGGCACGCGCGGGTAATAATACAGGATCGCCATCGCCACAATAAAAGCCAGTATCGTGAAGACTAATCCAAAATTTTGCAGCATCCCAAACGCTGCCCCTGTGTTCTGCCAGTGCACGATCCGCGCATACGGCTCCAGCCATGGCCAGGGTGACCAGCTTTGCCCAAACGGCACCCGCGTTCGTACCAATTGCTTCGTCCATTGATCGAGCAAGACGATGATCGAGGTGGGAGCTAATAAGATAATGTAATCCCAAAAATACTTCTTCAACTTTTACTCCAAGGATGGAAAGATACAAACATCAGCTATAACGCTTCGCCCAGGGACCATTTTACCTCACTATTATTGTAACGTCTCACGCGGGCTCGCATAGAATAACTTAAATGCCATATGGATGAAGAACCATCGAAAAAAGAACCACCCCATCTCATAAGAATTATGCTGGAATGATTTCGAAAAATAGGGATATGCGAGGGCGTAGCCCGAGCGTATCCCTTTTTTCAACAGATCTTCCCTCCCCCGCAAAGCTGTTTGCGGGGGAGGGGCAGGGGTGGGGGTCCGAGCCACAAGCGTTGTTGATCAGGGCTACCCGGTTTGTGTTTTACCGGGTTGAGGGGTCTGTGCGCCTGCCCCGAGGATTTTTCGAGGGGAAACCTAATAATAAAATTCAATTTTTGTGCCCGTCCATCATTTTATGGATGGAGGAAAATACTCGGATAGTAATTACGAAAAAAGAGTATGATAATGATCAGGAAACGCCATGATCTAATCAAAACTTCATAAATTAATGCCGAGTCGCGTCTAATAGTATATATGAACGACCTCAACCTGGTCGAACTGGTCCACCAGTCCAGAAATGGCAATTCACAAGCTGTGGAGAAGCTGGTTAAATCCTGCCAGCCCACTGCTTTCAGATTGGCGTTATCCATCCTGGATGACCCCGATGAAGCGGATGATGTCGCCCAGGATGCCCTCATCCAGACCATTCGCGCCATACCTTCTTACCGGGCTGAGGCAACCTTTCAAACCTGGTTTTATCGCATCATCGTCAATACTTGTCTGGGGAAGCTGCGCAGGCGTCGCACCAGGGAAAGGCTGAACCGGCTGCTCAATGATCTATTTAGTCGTGAGTCAAGCGGGATTGCTCAGATCGAGAAGCAGACCATCCAGGATGAAAGTACGGATCGAATTATTCGTGTGATCAACGATCTCCACCCAACCTACCGCCTGCCTATCCTCCTGCGTTATTACCAGGAGTTGCCTATTGCCCAGATCGCTGAGATTTTGAACGTCAGCACACGGACGGTCCACACCCGCTTGAAAATGGCGCATGATCTGATAAAGAATGCACTCGGAGAATACGATGGAATCGATTAACCACCAGCAAGCTCAAGAATTCCTGCATATGCGGCAGGCTGACCTGAGTGAAGCCGATCGCCAGTCTTTACAGGCTCACCTGGACGGTTGTGTTGAGTGCAGCCAATATGCGGCTTCCTTGGAAATGCTTCAGGGTAAATTACGCACCGCTTTTCACTCCCGCTGGGATGCCATCCAATCGGTCAAAAGCCGGACGGGTGGTGTGCTCATCCGCTTGGGGACGAGAAATTACGCGCCTCAGGATCTCCGCCTTAGCTGGCACGATCATTAGTGTTCTGGCACTCATTGCACTCGTGTTGGGCATGAACTACATACTATCCAGCCTCCGGCCGCAACCTGCCATTGTCCCTATCATTCCAACAGGCACTTCCACCGCCCAGCCTGTCATTTCACTCTACCAACAGGGGTAACTACTCCAACCAGACACCCTTGTTCCATCAGCCACACCGCTGCCTGAGGGCACGTATTGTGCTTAATTGGGGTTATTCCATCGTCCCGGCTGACCCGGAATCAATCGCCAGCGGTGAAACCTGGGCACAAGGCTTGAGTGCCGCCTCCGGGTTGAACGTGGTCGCCTTGCCCGGACCAACCACCGATATGGAACTCCTCGAAGCGTTGCGCGATGGCACGATCCACATGGCTGAGCTGAATGCCCTGGCATTCAGCTATGGTCAGGCACAGGGCTGGATCCAGCCAGGACCGGTTATGAAATATACATATCAGCCATCTGGCAGCCTCATGTTTGTGGCACGCACCGATTCGGGGTTGGTACCTGGCGAGCCGCCCCAGGTGTTCCAACAGTTGGCTGGCAAGCGCCCCTGCTGGCCCGATCCTGAGGGTGCTTATCAGAATACCCCCCCTGTGAAGGAATATTTCCTCCCCGCTGGCTTATTGGCTCAAGCTGGTGTGAAGCTCTCTCAGCCGGTCTTCATCACCCATACCTCCACCGGTCATTACGAATCGGAGGCGGTCTTCCTGCGCGAATGCGACTTTGCTGTGATGGAAGCCGAGCCGGTCGAAGACTTCCTCAAATATATGTATGATTACTTGATGAATAAAGGTGTTACATTCACCGAGTGGAAAGAGCAGATGCAGGTGCTGTACACCACGCCGCCCCTCGAGCCATTTTATGTCATGGCTTTTTCCAGCCAGCTGGATTCAACCAAACGTGAGTTGCTCACCAACGCCATGTTGAGTGGACCCGCTGTCCAAGGGCATTATGGTGTGCATGGTTGGCTTCCTTACGATGAGAAACAGTCAGCTTTCTATAACCAATTCGAGGCGCTGGTGGTAGCCTCAGGTGTGGATGTAGCGGATTACCTGAGTCGTGTATGGGACCTTTGGCTGCGGGAGAATATCGCCGCTGCCCTCACCCCCTCGCCAGCACCGACTCCTACCAACCCGCCCTCCACCCGCACTCTCACCATCTGCCAGGGTGCCGAGCCAGACACGCTGTACATCTATGGTGGAAATATGCTGGCTGCGTCCAATGTCCAGGAAGCCATCTATGATGGTCCCATCGATAGCATAGGTTTCTCCTACCAGCCGGTCATCCTGGAGAAGCTTCCCAGCCTGGCAGACGGCGATGCGAGCATCCAGCCGGTTGCCGCGAAGGAGAATGATTTCGTGCTCAATGACGCCGGTGAGGTGGTGCTGCTGAGACCCGGCGAGATAGTGCGTCCCTATGGCTGCAATCTCTCCGCATGCGCCATCACCTGGCACGGGGAAGCTCTGCTTATGGCACAGATGTCTGCCACCTTCACCTTGAAGAAGAATATCCGCTGGTCGGATGGTGAGCCCCTGACTGCAGATGACTCATTATTTGGTTTCGAGAAAGCCAATGGGTGCAGGTTTCCGGACGATCCGAATGCAGCCTGTGGCAGCCTGGGAGCAGGCGGTCGTCAGACCATTGAGCGCACCGCCTCCTATATAGCCATGGATGATTACACGACCCATTGGGTGGGCGTGCTGGGTTTCCTCGACCAGGCTTATATGACCAACTTTGCCCACCCTTTGCCTAGGCATCAATTACAGGCATACACCTCACAGCAGTTGTTCTCGGTTGAGGAAAGCTCTGTGCATCCAATGGGTTGGGGACCCTACGTGATCGATAAATGGCAATTTGGAGAATATATCCACTTGAGCAGGAACCCGTACTACTTCCGCGCTGATGAGGGCTTGCCATACTTTGATCAATTGATCATTCGCTTTTTTGGAGGGGACGAGGCTGCCACCTTGACTGCCCTGGAGAACGGGTATTGTGACATGGTGGATTGGGAGCAAGCCAGTAAAAATATCTCACTCGAGCATTTGATTGAATATGGTAAGAACGGGCAAATACAAGCACTCATCACCACCGGCACTACCTGGGAGCACCTGGACTTCAACATCCAGCCTGCCCAATCCATCATCAACAGTGGAGCTTTCGCCGGCTGGGACCTGGATGGGGATGGGCAGGGACCTTTCAGTGACTTGCGCCTACGCCAGGCCATCGCCATGTGCCTGGACCGCCAGCAAGTGGTGGACACAGTGTTATTCAGGCCAATCCCCAGTCCTCGACACTTATCTGTCACCCAACCACCCGCTATTCAACACTCAAGCCACACACTGGCAGTATGACCCCTCTGCTGCGGCTGCCTTGTTGGATGATATCGGCTGGCTGGATCCGGATAATGACCCCTCCACCCCGCGCCTTGCTTCGGGTGTGACCGGCGTGCCGGATGGCACACCTCTGGTGATGAACTATGAGACCACAACCGCAGAAATACGCCGGCAGGTCTTTCAGGTCTTTTCGCAAAGCCTGGCAGGTTGTGGCATCCAGGTCAACCTGCTTACATACCCGGCCGCAGATTTCTTCAACGCCGATCCGACTGGTCGAGTGTCTGGCCGCCTGTATGACTTGGCTGAGTTCGCCTGGCTGACCGGTGTCACCCCTCCCTGCAACCTGTTCCTTAGCAATCAAGCTCCGACCGTAGAAAATAACTGGGCTGATCAAAACAACTCAGGCTTCAATGACCCGGCATACGATTCCGCCTGTAACCAGCAATTACAATCCCTTCCTGGCGATGCAGCCTTTACCCAGGGTGTGCAGGAAGCCCAGCGCATCTTTGCCGGGCAGCTGCCGGTCATACCGTTGTTCCTGCAAATTAAATATGCCGCCGCCCGCCCGGACATGTGCGGCTACTGGTTGGACCCAACCTCTCAAAGCGATACTTTTAACATCGAATCCATAGATTACGGTACTGGTTGTAGGTGATAAAAGATGTGAGCGGAGCTGTTGTCCGTATAAATTTTAGCCTGTAATTGTGGGGAGATGGGTGGGGTACTAGATGTCATTGCGAAACCAGCGTTCTGTGCTGGTTGAAGCAATCCTCGCCACAGCCAATCATGATCCAGGATTTAGATATCCGTGTGATCTTTATTTGTGTATCAAGGAGCGCTCTCTGCGACGCAGTGCCGCGCAAGCAGTGTCTTCATGGTTTCACTGACCACCTCTTGGGAGCGGTATCAGGAGCGATCCCTGGCAAGCGCTGCGCAGCAAGCGGCCCTGGCAAGCGCTGCGCAGCAAGCGGCCCTGGCAAGCGCCGCGAAGCAAGCGGCCCTGGCAAGCGCCGCGAAGCAAGCGGCCCTGGCAAGCGCCGCGGAGCAAGCGGCCCTGGCAAGCGCTGCGCAGCAAGCGGCTTTGCTACTTGAGGGCGCTCTATGCCCGAAATGTCGCGATGTTTTTTTCCAGCGAGGTCGTGGACGGTTTTCTTCTCCTCCCCAATTTTTACTTAAATATGGGGAAGCTGGGTAGGAACTTAATCAACCCAGCTCCATCCCCTCCCCTGCCTCAATGGCTTCCAGGTTGTCCTGCGCAAACTCTTGCCGAGCAGACACCGCCTCCTTGAAAGCCTCTAGCGGGTAGATCTGTAACTCGCTTAATACCCTCGCCAGGGCAATCATCGCCCAGTACTCCTTTTTATTCGCCCATCGACTGCTCCCTTTAAAATCAATGGCGATGAGTCTTCGCCTGGGTATGAACAGGAAGCAAGTCGCTACTGACTACCAGGGTATCCTCCTCAGTCATCGCACCAAGCTGGCTGCGTACAGTCGCCAGCCCCTCTTTGAACAGCAGCAGCATCACTTCGGGCATGCTGATCCCGGTATAACCGATCTCCTTCGCTGCTAGGATCACCTCCGATACCGAATGACCCGATTTCACCGTCACCGGGTAGTCATTGCGCTGGGTGGCCCACAAGCCTGAGAGCACCGCTCCACGGCAGAAAAGCGTCGCTGCCGAGTTGATCTTCTTCCCCGCCGCCCCCGCAATCACGATCCCCATCCGCTGGTTCAGTTTGCTCTCGTACTTCGGTTGGATGGGTCTGGCAGGCATAGGCTTTTTCCCTGCTTCTCCAGCCACCGATTGACGATATGCCCGGCTATACTCAGGTCTCTTCGATTGGTGAATGATTCCCGTGGGGAAATTGAGCTCCCTGAGGGTGTTCTCCAACAGGCTCTTGCTGAAGTGGTTATTGGGCACATAATAAGCCGTGCACAATTCCCAGGCTTCCACCAGCGAGAATCCTTCGTTCTGGATGGCTGCAGCCAGTAAATCAGGCAGCCCTTTATCGAATGAAGTCGTCCGGGCGACGAAGCTGGCACCGTTCACTGCCACGGTCTGGCAGATATCCATCGGCTGCTCCAGCTGCCCAAATGGGGTCGAGCTGGTCAATCCTCCCGGAGGTGTGGTGACGGAATGCTCCCCGCCTGTCATCCCATAGTTGAAGTTGTTGAACACCACCACGGTCACTCCGATGTTGCGCCGGGCAGCATTGATCAGGTGATGCCCACCAATGCCGCAGCCCCCGTCCCCCATCAAGACGATCACCTTCAGCTCAGGATTTGCCAGTTTGATCCCCGTGGCATAGGTCACCGAGCGCCCGTGCAAACCATGGAAAGCGTTGGTGGTGAAGTATTTATCCGTCAATCCGCTGCAGCCGATGTCAGTCACGATGACCGCCTCATGCGGGTCAAGCTGCAGTTTTACCAGGGCAGCATTCAATGCATTGCTAATCGTCCCATGCCCGCATCCTGGGCAGAAGAAATAGGGTAATAGCGTTTCGTCAAGGTAGGACTTCAATCCTTGCTCGCTCATAGCAAATCTCCTTGTTGCAGGATTTCTTTTGGGGAGATCAGCTCTCCATCCACCCGGTTGATCCCGACGACTTCAACTCCCCCCGGTACAAGCCGCTCCACTTCCAGCCGGTACTGCCCCAGGTTTAGCTCTGGCACGATCACCTTACGGATTCCCGCAAGGGCAGCTCTGATCTCCTTTCCAGGTACCGGCCACAATGAATAAACCGTCAATGATGAAACCAGCCTGCCATTTCCCCGCACAGTTTGAACAGCGTCTTCTACTGCCCGTGCAGTCACTCCATAGCTGATTACCAGCGTTTCAGCACCAGGCTGCAGGTCTGCTTTGACCATTGAAATCTCATCCACATGCCTCTCCACCTTGGCTTCCAGGTGCTCATTCAACTTACGCACCTTCTCAGGGCTCTTGGTCAGCTGCCCATGCTCGTCATGGGTAGAGGTGGTGAAGCGCAGGATATGCGCTCCCCCAAAGGGGGATGTAGGGGGTACTTCATCGGGTTCTGTCACACGGTATGGGATGAACTCACTGTCCGGAGCTGCAGTCACCCGTTCACGAACCGGGATATGCCTGAATTCATCCACTTCCACCGTCCCCAATGTCAACACGTTTTCCTTATCCGTCGCCAGGAACACCGGTGACCTGAATCGCTCCGCCAGGTCGAAGGCTTTGCAGGTCAGGCTGTAGCACTCAGAAATGTTCGTCGGTGATAGCACAATCACCGGGTAACCGCCTGACGTACCCCACCGCAGGAACTGGATATCCCCCTGCGCAACGGTGGTCGCCCCTCCCGTTGCCGGGCCCATGCGCTGGACGTCCACGATTACCATCGGCACTTCGCCCATGATCGCCAGTCCGATGTTCTCGCTGTACAGGCTGATGCCTGGTCCGCTCGTGGCAGTCATCACACGTTTCCCGGTCATGGCAGCCCCGATGCAAAACCCCATCGAGGCAATCTCATCTTCCGCCTGGATGGCGATGCCACCCATCTTGGGCAGCTCCCGGATCATGTATAGCAGAATTTCCGTCGCGGGTGTGATTGGATAACCTGCGAAGAAGGTGCAGCCCGCATCCATCGCCCCCCGTACGATCGCTTGCGCCCCATTGATCAGCTCACGCATAAAATGCCTCCAGCCTGTCTACGATTTGGCAAGTATAACCAAAAGGCGATAATCTGACATCATGATGAGTGTCACTTTTGTGTATGTTAATCCACATACAAAGGATTCATGCATCCAATAGAGCAAGAATCGGGTGGATTAAAGCCTCCATTTGCTTATAATGGTGACATGATTAATTACACACAACTCTCCGATGACTATGCCCGTATCGAGCAGGTCATATATTACCTTGAAAAGAATGCCTCACGCCAGCCTGACCTGAGCGAGATCGCTGAACACATCCACCTCAGCGAATATCACTTCCAACGCCTGTTCACGCGCTGGGTAGGCATCAGTCCCAAACGTTTCTTGGCAGTTCATCACCAAGGAACACGCCAAGCAGCTGCTTTCTCAATCCACCAGCATACTCGACGCTGCTTATCAAGTCGGGCTTTCCAGCCCAGGCAGGTTGCATGATCTATTCATCACCTGGGAAGCTGTCACCCCGGGTGAATATAAGCTGCGTGGGGATGGGCTTACGATCAATTATGGCTTTCATGCCACACCCTTCGGTGAGGTCTTGCTGGGCACGACAGATCGTGGCATCTGCAACCTTTCATTTGTCATGTCTGCTGGTCGTTCTATAGCCCTGGAAGCTTTATATAAAAATTGGCCCAAAGCGAGCCTGGCTGAGAATCCACATCTCACGCAGCCTTTGGTTGCAGGGATTTTTCACTCTTCAGACTATTACGCTGATCATCCACTGCATCTATATCTGAACGGCTCTAACTTTCAGCTCAAGGTGTGGGAAGCGTTGCTGCGCATCCCATCTGGCAATGTGGTATCATACCGGGATGTTGCCGGCTACCTGGGAGAACCCAATGCTTCACGCGCAGTGGGTAACGCATTAGCACGCAACCCTGTTGCAGTATTGATTCCCTGCCACCGTGTGATCCATTCCTTGGGTGAATTTGGGAATTACCATTACGGGGAGGCACGTAAAGTGGCCCTGCTCGGTTGGGAAATGGCAAAGGTTGCTTACCCGGGTAGCTGAACCTTGGAGTTACATCATTTATGAAAGCTCGTGCCTGGACTGCTCTGATTGCGGTCTATATCGTATGGGGTTCCACTTACCTGGCGATCCGTTTTGCCATCGAAACTATCCCACCTTTTCTGTCCGCGGGGATGCGCTTCCTTATCTCTGGTGCCATCCTATTCTTATGGCGCCGCTTGAGTGGTGACCCCGCACCCACAAAAATAGAGTGGCGTTCTGCTTCCATCATTGGGCTATTGTTGCTTCTTGGGGGTAATGGAGGATTGGTATGGGCAGAGCAACGCATCCCGTCGGGTATCGCCTCCCTGTTCATTGCCACCACCCCCTTGTGGATGGTCTTGATCGACTCACTCAGGCCTGGTGGTGTGCGTCCCAATTGGCTCACCTGGCTGGGTGTATTTGTGGGGCTCAGCGGAACGGCCTTGCTCGCCAACCCATGGCAATCTCATGCTGCCAGCCCCCCGCTCGACCCGCTTGGGATGGTGGTGCTGATCCTGGCAGCTTTATCATGGTCGATTGGTTCCCTGTATAGCCGGAAAGCTTCTCTTCCCAACTCGCCCCTGATGAGTACCGGCATGGAAATGCTGGTTGGATCCCTGGGCTTATTTGCCTTTGGCTCAATGATTGGAGAATGGAACCATTTTAACCTTGCTTCAATATCACTGCGCTCCTTAGGCGGCCTGGCATACCTGATCGTGTTCGGCTCGGGGATCGGATTTGTAGCCTACACCTGGCTGTTGCGCAACGCACCCACACCCCTGGTATCCACCTATGCCTATGTTAACCCTGTGGTTGCCATCCTGTTGGGGAGCCTGGTTGTCGATGAACCGTTGGAGGCAATAGAGCTCATCTCAGCTTTAATCATCATTTGCGGTGTGGTCTTGATCACCACGGCAAAATCCTTTGGAGCTAGAAAAGCCGATGCCATTCCACTTACAGCAGGAGAGGACTAAGTCCGATTAATTGAGAACGAGCTGGCTAAGCACCAGCTCGTTCGTAGTTTAGTGTCGTAATGTAAGCGGGAGATAGATATTCACGTGAATCACGATTGACCATTTACCCACCACGCTCCCCACAGCATTCGTCGCCGATAGCAATACATCATACACGCCGGGGGAATCCCAAATGAAGCTTGCTGTATCCATAACACCCCCAATGTGAGTAACTAACATCTGACCATCCATTGTCCAGACATATGTGATTGGGACCGTCGTTGTGATCGGAATGACCGAAGCAGTAAATATGTAGGTCTCCCCAACCTTCCCAACATCTAATCCGGTGATTTCCAGTTGGGTTGGGGGCATCCGAATCGGTAATGTGAATATATCCGTACTCGAGCCTTGATCATTGCTCGCTGTAACTGTGATCACCTGAGTGCCCGGGTTAGCCCAGGCATAAACCATGCTATCGCTGAGACCACCCGTACGAGTGATGGGCAACTGTCCGGTAGCTTGCCAGACGAAAGTGATGGGTTGAACGACACCCGTGGGGATAACCGTGGCAGTGAAACTATTAGCCTCGCCAGCAATCCCGGATGTGGGTCCGGAAATAGAGACGATGGGTATAGGTGGATCAATATCAATGGTGTGGGTATCCACAACCGATCCACCCGCGTTCGAGGCGGTGACGGTGATCGTTTTTACACCAGGTGTATCCCAGCCGAAAGTTGCGCTATCCGCTGCACCGTCGGTATGGGTGATTGGAATCTGCCCAGTGGCTTGCCAGACGTAGGTAATGGGTTGGACCACATCTGTGGGTACAACCGTTGCAGAGAATACTTCAGCCTCCCCGACGTTGCCTGTGATGGGTCCTGCCAGAGTGACGGTGTGAATACCTGGTTTGATATCAATGCTGTGGGTATCAACAACTGTACCCCTATCATTCGATGCGATGACGGTGATATTCTTTATCCCTGGCGTATCCCAATCGAAGGCTGCTGTATCCACCACACCTGCAGTGTGTGTGAACGGCATTTGACCATCTGCCATCCAGACGTAAGTGATTGGGACTGTTGTGGTAATAGGAGTGACTGAAGCAGTAAATGTATAGCTATCCTGCTCCTCCCCCACCACTGGTCCCATGACTGCCAGGCTAGCAGGGGGCATCCATATCGGTAATAAGAATATATCCATGCTCGAGCCTTGTTCGTTGGTCGCCGTTATTGTGATTACCTGCATGCCCGGGTCATTCCAGACATAAGTAGTACGGTCACTTAGACCATCCGTATGGGTGATGGGTATCTGTCCAGTCGCTTGCCAGGTGTATGTGATGGGTTGAATCACATCTGTGGGGACGACCGTGGCAGTGAAGACATTTGTGTCTCCTACGGTGCTTGAATTGGGTCCTGAGATGGAGACGATGGGAATTATTGGTTCGATATTAATGTGATGGGTATCGACGACCGAGCCTCCTTCGTTCGACGCGGTGACAGTGATGGCTTTTGTGCCTGCCTCCACCCAGGAGAATTCGACGTCATCCTCGGTATCGCCCACATGCACAATTGGAATTAGACCGGTTGCCTCCCAGGTGTATGTGATTGGTGTAGATGCATTACTCGGGCTCACGTTAGCCGTAAATGGAATTGGTTCGTTCACATAACCTGCATCTGGACCTTCAATACCAACGTTATTCATCGGGGTAAAACGGTTGCTGATACTGATCACAAAGCCAGTCTCAGTAGCTGACAGCACCGATACTTCAATCCCCAATGTAGATGTGATATAGGTCTCACCCGGCAACCATATCGCTCCGGCATCGCCTGTATTCCCATTTCCATCAATGTCAATCACGCGGGCTGGCATTCCATCATAAATGTGGATATCATGCAGCACCACCGCCTTGTTCCAACCAGTCTGGCGAGGTAGCCAGGTATCATAACCAACCAATTGGCGTGCTTCCACAGTCAGGAAGTGTGCGGGTGAATCGTTAACTAATATACGAGCACCCAAATAACCATTATTTTGAGGCAGTGCCAGGCGCTCTAAAGTAATTGTCCGTTTTTCGCCTGTACCGATAGTTGTCATCTGACTTTCATTGATCCAACCTAACATATCCTTATGATAAGAAACAGTATGTTGGCCCATCGTGCCATAGACAGGATGGGTCCCTCCTCGGTTCCCGTTGCTCCAAACATCACTCATCACGTCCCATTGGTTATCGTAAACAGCATTTGGATTCCAATAGGAATGTGGCAAGCCGAATCCGTGTCCGGTCTCATGCGCGATGACTCCAATATTCTCGTAACCCCAGGGTGGTTCCCAGGTCATTCGCCAGGTTTGACAAAGACCATCCAGACATGCGTACCAACCCCCTCCCCAGGCACAACAATCCAGGTCTGCATTGAACATCAGGTTGATGCCAACAAATGGGGTGAAATTGACTTCTGGATCAGCAGCTGCAGTGCAATCCTCTGCTGCGGTCCACCAGTCAAAATTTCCACCAGGCAGATAATATGCCCGTGGTTGGGGTAGAACATACCAGCCATATGCACCAGATCCCTGCAGGTTGGCAAGATCGTAGGACTGTTCCCGCCAGTAATGGTCAAGTCCCGGGTAAGCTGACGAGTACATTCCCCGGAAATATGTCAGGTCATTTGGCTCGTCAGCATAATCCGAAAACTTGCACAGGATCGATACCCAGGGCTGTGGGCCATAAATCCCCTCCGGCTCTGGGGTCTCCCCCTCATATAAAGTTAACCATTGCACCTGAAAGTCTGACCCTGCATCCAGCCAGGTCCCTTGCACGATCACTGTCTGGCGGTTCAGTGCTGTTGGGCCTCCCATTGATACCAATAACTCCTCACCGATGGTCAGCTCGATCATTTTATTCTGTCCAGTCGAGAGGTAGTATGCAGTACGTGTCTCATCAGATCCAGGAGACCCATCCCCCCAGATGGTGATGAAAGTTCCCTCCAAAATCACTGGTGATAACGCCTGACCAATTTGGTAACCCCCGCCTTGCACCAATAAAGTCATAATTGCTATGATAGTAAACACAAAAAACAACCGTCTTAGTGTCATGCGACGCTCCTCAGAAGTATTCTATGAGTACCAAAGGGTGGTCCTAAGATTATATCCTGAGAAGAGAAAAATCCTGGTTGGAATACACGGATTCAATATCCTATTTGATTGAGACATGCTTGATTTCATGCTAAGAAAGCCCCTTGAAAATATTACCAAGGGGCTTTCTTTATCTACAGATATCTCATTGGATATCACAAATTACGCTTCGGCTTCTTTACCAGTAACCATCAGAAATGGAACAAAGATTAGTGGGAGAAACCCTGCTGCACATGGACCTGTTGGGCCACTTGTTGGGGTCTGGGTAGGTTCCTGGGCTGGTGCCGTCGGAGATACCGGGGTATTCGTCGGTAAGTCTGGGTTTGAGGGTATGGGGGTTGGTGTGGCGTCCACCGGCCGTGCTGGCGCGTTACTGGGAATTACTTCATACGCCTCACCATTGGAAAGGGCAATCACCTGCTCTCCCAAGGCAAACGCATCTGCCAGCTCAGGGTGAGCTGCTACCAGGTCGAAGTAAACTTGCGAAAGGAAATCGATCTTCGTGATCTGCATCGTATCAGGGTCAAAAGCCGTGTCGATCCACTTACCATCCGAAAGCACATAGGTTCGCGAACCTAAGACACGTACGGTGTTAATAGCTTCACCCTTCAGTTCTGGAGCACTCGCTGCATCTTGCATTGCACCAGCCTCCGCTGCAGATTGGACTGCTCCTTGACCTGATGGAGCCTGGGTGGGCATTGCCTGGATTTGACCATAGGTTTCATTGGCCTGGCGCTGTTGTTCAGCAGCACCCAAAGGAACCTCCTCGGTCACCAGGTAGGAAGTGTAAGGGGTGACAATGCCATAGCGAATGCTCAGGTGTACGATCTGATCAATGATTTCCTGGTTGGCACCTTGTAATCGGATCTCATTGAGCAGGTAGCCTATCTTACGCGTCGCCCATAATCTCGGAATGGAAGCATGCAAAGAGTTGACTGAGGACTGGTCTTCAAACACCTGGTCAGAGAAGGTAAACCTCTGCATTTCACCATTCACCTCCCCTGTCAGGTCGATATCCGTCGTACCTCCCTCCCTGTAGCGACCTAAGAGGATTACCTGAGAGCCAGCAAACAGGTCCGGTAGTGGATGCGGGTAAAGGTCATACACAGATAGATCACCAAACCGTAAATCCAGGTTGGTTAACACCGGTGTGCTGATTCCGGAGTAGAAGGATGAAAGAATCTCGTCTAAATTCATGCCTGGCTGTACGTATGTGCTGCGTCCATGGTGATCTTGTACGAGCGTATCCAAGAGAATTGTGTCCACATCGTAACCGACTCCAAAAGCGAACAGGCGAAGATTATCGGGCGCACTGCCTGCAAAATTGGACAGGATGGATGGACTATCCGTCACACCCTCTGTGGGCAAGCCATCTGTCAAAAAAATCAGGTATGTGGAACGCTCAGGGTCAACCAGGGCAGCCGCCTCCAGCAACGCCCGGTTGATATCGGTTGACCCTTCAGCCTGTAAGCTATCCAACCACGACCGGGCTTCTGCCGCTTCAGAGGCTGGTCTCAAACCGCTGGCATACATTTGGATCCCTGTGCTGAAAGTGATGATGTTGAACCTGTCCCCCTGGTTAAGGTTCTCCAGGATATAACGGGTGGCTTGTTGCGCTTGCTGGAATTTCTCTCCATCCATGCTTCCAGACCGGTCGAGGACCAGGATTAAATCCTTCGGAATCACCTGGTCGATGGTGCCAATACGCGGTGCAAGCAGGACGAGGAAAAAGCCATCCGGGTCGGAGATGTCTGTTGGGTCCCGGTAAGTCAGGAGGTGAAAAGCCTCCGTTTCACCTAAAGAGTAGTACAGAGTAAAATCGATATTTGGAAGCACATTGGCGGCTTCGTATCCAACTACCACATGATGGTCGCTTTCCCGGCTCACGCCCACCTCATGGCTGGGTGAATACACTGCCCGGATGGGAGTGCTGGATTGAATATCGACACTGATGGTAACCGATTCAATCGGCAAGGCAGAAAACTGCTCGGTGTTTAACGGGTAAATATATCGAACCAATCCCCCTTCGGCAGGTAGTGCCTGGGTGTATTCAAGCTCAATCCTGCGCTCGCCCTGTGGAGCTATGGGGAAGATGCGCGCCTGTACCGCCCCACGCCCGATATATTCGAGTAATGCCGGGTCACGCATGCTGGCAACAATTTGCTCATACGTCTGGCGTGCCTGGGTTGCATCCAGCACCTTCCCTTCCACTGGCTGCCCATCCACCCACAAGGTGAAACCACTCACGGCAGCATCGTCCGGAATGGGGAATATATACGTCCCTTCGATAGTCCAATCATTGGGATTGTAAAATACCTGGTCCACATGGGTGACTGCAAGTTGATCCTCTATCGATATGGTCACATGATGATATCGGATCACCAGCTGATCCATCGGGATGATCACTGGTGGGCATGGTCCCGGATCACACATCGGCGGGTCTGGTATGATGATTCCGTCAGCCAATGCTGCCGTGGGGAAAAATAACGTCGAGATCAGGATAACTAACAGGCTTGTGGTAAACAGAACAGACTTGGATTTCATTTTCTCCTCCTGTACAATCGAGAATGATACTGGTTCACAAACGATGGCGTGATTGCGCATTAGACGACGGCGAATTGATAAAAGTTCCGGTGGTATAATCATTTTCTTGATTGGGAAAGATATAGAAGATATATGTCAGCTGATATGCTAGATAAGATGGTTGGAATCGAACAGCGGTATGAAGAGCTCAACCGGCTGTTAATGGAAGTCGGTGACGACTACCAACGCGCCGCCGAGCTGAACAAAGAACGCATCGACCTGGAGTCGATCGTCATGCGAACGCACGACTATCGCCAGGCACTTGATAGGATGGAAGATGCTCGCTCCCTGCTCGAAGGGGATGACCTTGAGCTACGCATGCTGGCCGAAGCCGAAATCCTCGACCTCGAGCCTAAGATTGATAGGCTGGAAAGTGAGATTAAAAGCATGCTGTTGCCAACGGACCCGCGCGATGAACGGAGTGTGATCATGGAAATCCGGGCCGGGACTGGTGGCGATGAAGCCGCCATTTTTGCTGCCGACCTTTTCAGACTCTATTCACATTATGCCGAAACTCGCAAGTGGACCATCGAATTGTTATCCACCAACGAGATAGGCATTGGCGGTTATAAAGAGATCATCTTCCTTATTAAAGGCAGAGGTGCATATTCGCGCTTGAAATATGAATCAGGCGTTCATCGTGTACAGCGAGTTCCCGTCACGGAATCTCAGGGGCGAATTCACACCTCCACAGCCACCGTGGCTGTACTGGCAGAGGTTGACGAGGTTGAGATAAATATCCCTGACTCGGATATCCGCATGGATGTGTACCGCTCTGCGGGTGCAGGTGGGCAGAACGTCCAGAAGAACGCCACCGCAGTCCGTATCACCCACTTACCTACAGGCATTGTTGTCGCCTGCCAGGATGAACGCTCCCAGTTACAAAATCGGCTGAGAGCCATGAGCATCCTGCGCGCCCGGTTATATGAGATGGAGGAAGAGAAACGCAGTGCTGAGATTGATGCGAATCGAAAATCTCAAGTAGGCACAGGTGAGCGCTCTGAAAAAATCCGCACGTACAACTACCCTCAATCCCGCGTGACCGATCACCGCATCAATGTATCAACCTACAACCTGACCGGCTTCATGACCGGTGCACTTTTGGATGATTTTATCGATGAATTGGCGACCAGGGATGAAGCGGACCGGCTTTCCGCCGTTGGTGAAGAAACCACCGTCCAAAGTAACAGTTGATCAAAAGCAATCCTATTTTGTCAGTAGAATTACCTTGACGGTCTCATGTAGACCGTCCTTTATAATATGCGGATAGGATTCAAGCCTAAAGAATTATGGCTATCACCATCCAAGAGATAGTAGATCAAATCAGGCATAGTCTCTCCCGGCAAAGTGATTCACCCGCTTTGGATGCACAGGTATTGGTAGCGCATTGTCTAGAAAAACCACGCGCTTGGGTGCTGGCTCATCCAGCAGCAGTGTTGAATAACCAGCAATACGATGCTATTATCCAGGCTTCGGGTAGGTTGTATCAGGGTGAACCGTTACCCTATGTCCTCGGACATTGGGAATTCTTTGGAATTGATTTTCAATTGACACCTGATGTGCTGATACCCCGTCCTGAGACTGAGCTATTGGTTGAACGCGGACTGGATTGGCTGCGTCTCCATCCCACCTCACGGCAGGCTATTGATGTTGGAACCGGATCCGGGTGTATCGCGATTGCATTGGCGATGAATATCCCCGATCTACACATACAATTGACGGATATCTCCCCCCAAGCATTGAACATAGCCAGGGTAAATGCAGAGAATTATGGTCTGTCTGACAGGTTGGAATTCCAGCAATCTGATTTGCTGGATGGGATTGAAGGACCATACGCCATGATTTGCGCCAACCTGCCTTATATCCCGACCGAGGTGCTCAAGAATTTAACCGTGTATGACAAAGAGCCCCGGTTAGCTTTGGATGGTGGAAAAGACGGGGTCGAGCTGATCAGCAAATTGCTGAACCAGGCCCGCAGTCGCCTGTCACCGGGTGGAGTGATATTATTGGAGATCGAATCAACCCAGGGTGCTGAGGTAAAAAAACTTGCCCAGTCATTTTATCCCGCGGCAAAAGTTGACATACTGAAAGACCTTTCAGGACAAGACCGGTGTGTTGAAATCAGGCGTTCTAATCTCATCGCACACATATGCCAGCATAAAGAATGGTCCAAAGCCCAGGGGTTGGGGAGCTATAAATGCATGTCATTGGGCAAGGAAGGCTTCATCCATTGTTCGCAGCCTGAACAAATCCTTCGGGTAGCCGACCGATTTTACCGTGATGTCGCTGACCTGGTTGTTTTATGGATTGATCCTGAGAAAATCACGTCGGCAATTCTTTGGGAAACTGCAGATGGTGAATTGTTTCCCCATATTTATGGACCCATTGACCTGGTTGCCGTCACGGCGGTTACAGAGCTGAAACCAGAGTCCGATGGTATCTATCACCAGGTCGTAACACCGGATTAATTAAAAACAGGCGGGGCTATCCCCGCCAGGATATGTTCGTTCGTATTGATTAGGCAGGAGACTTATCCTGCCAGGATACTATTTTATTAGTAACGCCTGTTTCCGCCTGGACGCCTAAACTTTCCGCTATCCTCTTTGGGACGGGCAAGGTTCACTTTTAGCGAGCGGTTCTCAAGCGGGGTATTGTTGAACAGGCTTACTGCTTTTTCTGCCTCAGCCTGAGTGCTAAGCTCCACGAAAGCGAAGCCTCGCGAACGTCCAGAATCCCGATCCTTGATCAGGCTGACAGAGACAACGGTTCCTGCCTGAGCGAACATGGTGCGTAAATCTTCTTCAGTAGTGCTGAATGGCAAATTTCCTACGTACAATTTATTGTCCATCTCTCCTCCAAAATAATACCGCCCCAGCACTTCATACGGCGGTTTTCTAACTACAGCAAGCCTGCGTATTAGCGATTATATCATACGCCTAAAGGTGCAGAGAATGGGTACCAAGGGGAACAAAATAGGCGGAATTCCGACGGTCAGCTATTTTTGATGCAGATGACATCCAGCTCACCCGGTCCATGCACGCCAATGGTCAATGTCATCTCAATATCTGCGGTGCGCGATGGACCGCTGATGAGAACTGCCGCTGGCGCACGTTTTAACTCTTCCAACTGTAATACCTGGTTGAGCTGCTTGTAAATATCCTTCTCCCTCAGCAAAGCAATATGAATTTCAGGCAAAAGAGAAGCTGTGAGCGGCCTGCCAGGACCGCCCAATAGCATTAAGGACCCCGTTTCAGCGATGCCGGCTGAAACGCCGGATAATCCTACCCGTATACGGCTGCTGTCTTGAATTGTCTCCCTGCTCGGATGGCTAACTTGAATGCCCGCCTCTGACAGCTTTTCCAATACCCCATAAGGCAGAGACCCAGCCTCCCAGGCCAGGATTTCATGGATATTTCTATGATGTAATAATTCCAGGATCTTTTGCGAGACTTCATCCTGCGAACATATCGTAAAATTCCCACCCAATGCTTCCAGCTCGGATTTAAAAACTGTTATCAGATCGGTTTCAGAGGAAGGTGCTGGGTTTACCTTCGATGGAATTTCAGCTGAAATACTGGTGGAGGAATCAGTCTTTAGAAAGTCGTCTTTTCCGTTATAAAACTGTTTTTTTATATCTTGAGCGGAAGGGTCTGGTGGCTGGGCGCGGGAAATCCTTGGAAACTCCCCAACCACTGAGTGCAGGCAGATGCATCCACGCCTCACCTTTCCTCAGGAGGGTTGCCATCGATCCAAATAATCCTGCCAGCCATTGTGCCACAGCAAAACGCCATGGAGAGGTCGCTGCCAGGGTGAATAACCCCAACCCCATTGCTAATAAAGCCGGCGCATTCGGTTTAGCATCAAGTTGTCCCTGGGTTGGTCCAATCCCTGAACGCACACGAAGCAACAACTTAGGCAGATCGATATCCACCGGGCAGACTTCACGGCAAGCTCCGCACAAGCTGGAAGCGCGTGCCAGGTGTCCATAATTGAGCTGACCGAATAATGCCGGTGATACCACGCTCCCCATCGGCCCGGGGTATGGGCTGCTCTTTCCATCGAGATTAACATATGCATGACCACCAATCTCGCGGAAAACTGGGCAGGCATTTAAACATGCCCCACAGCGGATGCAATAAAGGATTTCACAGAGCTCGGAATTCCGCACTGCCTTGCGTCCATTGTCCACCAGGATCACATGCCGTTCCTGCGGACCATCCGGATCATCAGTCCGGCGAGGACTATTCAGCAGGCTGGTATATACTGAAAGCTTCTGCCCTGTTGCTGAACGCGGTAGCAGCGATAACATCAGTGCCAGGTCATCCATCGTCGGCACGAGTCGTTCGATACCCATCAATGCGATGTGGGTGCGAGGTACGGTAGTCACCATACGACCATTCCCTTCGTTGGTCACCACACACAGCGTACCTGTTTCAGCCACCCCAAAGTTGACCCCTGAGATACCGATATCCGCATCCAGGAACACCTGGCGTAAGGTGCGCCGGGCAGCATTGGTCATGATGCTAATGTCCTCGGTGTAAGGTAATCCCAATTTTTCCTGGAAAAGTTTACCCACATCCTGACGACGCAGGTGCACTGCTGGCGTTATGATATGAGAAGGTGGTTCTCCCCGCAATTGGACGATATATTCGCCCAGGTCAGTTTCGACCACTTGTAGGTTTTGTTTTTCAAGCGCATGGTTCAATCCAATCTCTTCACTCACCATGGTTTTGGATTTACCAATCAGCTTAGCTCCTTGTTGTAATGCAATCTCCAGGACGATTTTTATCGCCTGCTCCGCATCTTCGGCATGGTGAACCAGCATGCCATTTTCTACAGCTGAGGTTGTAAACTGTTCCAGGTATCTATCGAGATGCTCGATGACCTCTTCCCGCACATCATGCGCCTGAGCTCGTAATGCCTGAGGGTCTACCAGCGACGCAAATGCATCCTTTCGCACCTGAATGCGTCGTTCTGCGTTTGCATCCAGTGCGGACTGTAAATTTGCGTCTGCAAGGGATTCCCGAATGCGGGAATGAAATATATTTGGCATCTAGTTGTGGTCCAATATTTCTGCAATATGCACAGCGCGTTGGGTTTTACCTCGTCGATGCAACCCCCCATTGATATTGGTAATACACCCCGCATCACACGATACCACCACGGAGGCACCACTGGTCTCCAGGTTGGTAATTTTTCGCTCCAGCATGGCGGTAGATACCTCGGGATGCTCCACCGAAAAAACACCTCCAAATCCACAACAATCTCCGCTGTTGGGTAGCTCAACGAATTCCGCCTCCTCAACAGCAGCCAGTAAAGCTCGCGGTTGCCGGTCTACACCCAGACCGCGAAGCAAGTGGCAGGAAGAATGATAGGATATCCGGCCATCAAATCGGGCGTTTAAATCGGTGACACCCAGCACATCCACAAGAAATTCACTAAATTCATAAGTGCGTTCAACCAATGCCAATGCCCGTGGCAGCCATTTGGAATCATTAGCAAATAATTCTGGATACGAGTGGCGAATCATCGAAGCGCATGAGCCTGATGGTATAACCACAGGCCCTGGATATGGTTCGAAAGCCAGTATGGTCTGGATTGCCATCTTGCTGGCTTGTGCACGTAATCCAGCATTAAATGCTGGTTGCCCGCAACAAGTCTGGCCGGGCGGAAAAGACACCCTCACTCCCGCTTTTTGGAGCACGCTCACGACCGCTTCACCAGTCTCAGGGTAAAGCGTATCGATGATGCAGGTAACAAACAATTGAACTGTCTTTGGCATGGCTTGGTCCTCTGGTAATTGTAGCCGAATCTCTCGTTCTCTGCTAATGCCAACCTCATGTGCATAGATTTAGGTGCAAATCAAAGCCTGGAGTGGATTAGAGTAAATACCCGGTATTACCGCAAAACCAATCTGACGTGGTAATATTAACCCCGTTTTGGGTATCCGGTTTCGGATAACCATACAAGGAAAAATTATGGACGATTTTAGAACAGTCATACCAAATCAATTAATCCTCCCCAGGAGAATTGTTCGCCTGGGTGAGCTGGCATACAATTTGTGGTGGACGTGGAACCCTGACGCTCAACGGCTTTTTGCACGTATCGATCCCATCCTTTGGGAAAAAACCAATCACAATGCTATCCGTTTTTTACAGCTCGTGGATCAAGCTTCATTAAAAAGTATAACCAATGATCGATTCGCTTTGGATCATTATGATCGCATCATTCGAGCTTTTGACGAATACATGAAATTAAAAACTACCTGGTTTGCAAACAAATACCAACGGCATTTAAACCAACCCATTGCATATTTTTCTACCGAATTCGGTTTGCACGAGACCATGCCAATCTATGCGGGTGGATTAGGCGTTCTTTCTGGTGATCACCTAAAAGGTGCCAGCGATTTGGGTCTGCCGTTCGTTGCCATAGGCTTCTTGTATACTCAAGGATACTTCTCACAGCATATCTCTGAGGATGGATGGCAGGAAGCACGTTACGTCCGGCTAAAATTTGAAGAACTACCCGTATTGCCTTTTCTTGATGAAAATGGTAATCCGCTCACCGTCACGATCGAGTTACCAGGCAGGAATGTTGAGGCACGCTTATGGGAAATTCGCATCGGACGGGTTCCGCTCTATCTGCTGGATAGTGACGTCGAGGCTAACTCACCTGCTGATCGTGAGCTGACCTCACGCCTTTACATCAATGATATGGATTCTCGCATTTCCCAGGAAATCATCCTGGGGATAGGCGGGGTGAGGGCACTGCGTGTCTTAGGTTATAACCCGGATGTATGGCATATGAACGAAGGCCATTCTGCTTTTATGGTACTCGAACGCATCCGTGAGCTTGTTGCAGCTGGAAATTTATTTAAAGACGCCGCTGAGAAAGTTCGCTCTGCGACGATATTTACCACCCATACGAACGTTCCAGCTGGGAGCGACGAATTTCCTATCTGGCTGATGGATAAATACTTCTCAAACCTTTGGCCACAATTGGGTCTGACTAGAGACCAATTCATCGAACTGGCACGCCATACCCTCCCCTGGGGTGAGACTTTTAGCATGCCAATCCTGGCAATGGGTTTTTCCACAAAACGCAACGGTGTATCCGACCTGCATGGTAAGGTGGCTCGAAAAATGTGGAATTTCTATTGGCCGGATCTCAAGGAAGACGAAGTTCCGATCACTCATATTACCAATGGTGTCCACACAACCACCTGGTTGGCACGCCGTTTGAGCTCCTTATACGACCGTTATCTTGGTAATGATTGGAAGCAACATGTTGACGACCCGGAAATCTGGGAAAAAATTGAAAACATTCCGGATACGGAGCTATGGGCAGTTCGTCGCCATCTAAAACGCAAATTAACCATATATATCCTCGAACGCGCCCGTGAACAGTGGCTAAAGGCTAGTGTTCATCCCGTGCAAGTGATTGCTTCAGGTGCATTGCTTGATCCGTATACCTTAACCATCGGTTTTGCCCGCCGATTTGCCACCTATAAGCGTGCCAATTTGATTCTTCATGACCCGGATCGTTTAATGGATATCATCAATCGACCGAACCAACCTGTACAAATCATCTTTGCCGGTAAGGCTCATCCAGCGGACGAACCCGGCAAGTTGCTCATTCAAGAAGTATACCGGGCAATCAAGAAAGCTGAATCCGGTGGTCGCCTGGTATTTCTGGAAGATTATGACATGAATCTGGCTCGTTATTTGGTCCAGGGAGTGGATATATGGATGAACACCCCTCGCCGCCCAAATGAAGCATCTGGTACCTCGGGTCAAAAAGCCGCTTTAAATGGTGTGCTAAACTTATCGGTATTGGATGGCTGGTGGCGTGAGGGTTTTAATGGCTCCAATGGATGGGCAATTGGTGACGAGCAGGATCGAGAAACCAATGAGTTGCAGGATGATGCGGATGCTGACAGCCTGTATGATACTCTCGAAAACAAAATCATCCCCTTATATTACACTGACCGTTCTGCAGATAACCTGCCTGGTGATTGGGTCGCGATGATGAAGGCGTCCATCCGTTCCCTCACCCCGCAGTTCAGCATTCATCGCATGATCAAAGAATACACAGAACGCATGTATCTGCCTACAGAACAATAATTATGGAATTATTCCTATCTCCACAAGCTTGGTTGGGTGCAGGTTTAATCTTCATCCTGCGCGTATCCGACATGTCGCTCGACACGTTACGCCTCTTGTTTGTGATGCGCGGGAAAAAGAAAATCTCCTGGGTGTTGGGCTTTGTTCAGTCCGCCATTTTTTTGCTCGCCATTGGTAAAGTCCTCACCCAAGTGAACAATCCATTGAATCTCATCGGATATGCGGCTGGTTTCGCCACGGGCAATGTGGTCGGTATGATCATCGAAGAGAAGATCGCTATCGGGCACATCTTGATCAGTATCATCAGCCCAAGGCGGGGTTCAGCCATCGTCACTCACTTACGCCAAAATGGTTATGCCGTCACTGAACTTTCTGGTCGAGGAAAAGATGGCATGGTTTCGATCATCTATTGTTCCGTCTTGCGTAAGCAAGTGGATGCGATTCACCAGCTGATAAATGAGATTGATCCAGAGGCATTTATCACCGCAGAAGATGTTCGTCCGATCAGGCATGGTTTTTGGAGGGCTTGATAAATTTTTCGTGTTTCGATGTGAAACGCCAGATCAATTAGCTACGAAACAGGATTAATCGATTTTATAGAAAATTAATCCTCTTTTTTAGAGGGTAAATAGTTAAAACGAGGAGTGTAAATATGGATGTATTGCTCTTAGCCAGGCTTCAATTCGCAATCACCATCATCTATCATTTCTTTTTTGTTCCCCTCACCCTGGGTCTCTCCCTGGTAGTGGCTGTTTTTGAAACAATATATGTATTCACTGGTAAAGATAGCTATAAGAGGCTGACCAAGTTCTGGGGTAAGTTGCTCCTGATAAACTTTGCCATAGGGGTGGTCACCGGCATTGTCCAGGAGTTCCAGTTCGGCATGACATGGTCCGAGTATTCACGCTTTGTGGGAGATATCTTCGGTGCTCCGCTCGCTCTCGAAGCTTTGCTGGCTTTTTTCCTGGAATCCACATTTTTAGGAGTATGGATCTTCGGGTGGGATAAGCTCTCCAAAGGATTGCATGCTGCCACAATGTGGTTGGTCGCCATCGGATCAAATATTTCAGCCATGTGGATCTTGATCGCAAATGCATTCATGCAACATCCTGTCGGATACACCATAACCAATGGACGGGCAGAATTGACTGATTTCTCGCAGGTGATCACTAACTCCCCCATATTTAGTCATTATCCCCATGTATTCTTTGCGGCAATGGTCACCACATCCTTTATGATGTTGGGCATCAGTGCTTACCACCTGGCTCGGAAGAACGAAATTGATCTATTCAAGATTTCGTTCCGCGTGGCAGCAATGGTTGGTTTGGTTGCTTCCTTGATGGTAGGATGGTTAGGACACACGCAGGGTCAGGAATTACGTCTCACCCAGCCGATGAAGTTAGCTTCGATGGAAGCTTTGTTTGATACAGCAGACCCTGCCTCGCTCTCCATGATTACCATTAAAAATCCATTTACCGACGCGATGATCCTGGATTGGCGCATTCCAGGTGGGCTCAGCTTTATGGAATATAACCGCTTCACAGGTGTGGTTGAGGGGGTGAACCAGCTTCAGGCTCGATACGCGCAACTATATGGCCCTGGAGACTATGTCCCACCACCCGTCGTTACATATTGGACATTCCGCTTCATGGTCGGTGCAGGTCTCCTGATGATCTTGATCAGCCTGATTGCACTTTATATCGACCTGAAAGCCCTTTATGGAAAATATAACTGGATCGTTAAATGGCTCCCCTTGGCAATTTTCTTGCCTTACATTGCGAATACTACCGGTTGGATATTAACCGAATTCGGCAGGTACCCGTGGGTCGTTTACGGGCTGGTTAAAATGCAGGATGGTGTTTCTAAATCGGTCACCTCTGGTATGTTATGGACGACTTTGATTGGATTCGCCCTGGTGTATGGATTGCTGATTACGGCAACCGTTTACTTGATGGTAAAGGCCGCAAAAGCAGGTCCACCTCCTGTAAATATATCTCAACCCTCCGGTGAGTTCACTCCTTCCCTGCTAGACACTGCGCTTCTAGCGGAAGCGCAGGTAGTAGAAGAACCGCAGGAAGCGCAGGAAGGGCAGGAAACACAGGAAGTGCATCAACCACAAGCAGGGCAGGAGGAGGCATCCTTATGACCCTCAACACACTTTGGTTCATTTTTATTGGCATCCTTTATACCGGCTTTTTTGTCCTGGAAGGTTTCGATTTCGGGGTGGGCATTTTGCTTCCTTTCCTGGGTAAAAATGACCTGCAGCGCAGGACGATTATTAATACCATCGGTCCACATTGGGATGGGAATGAGGTGTGGCTGATAGCAGCCGGAGGAGCGACTTTCGCCGCCTTTCCCAATTGGTATGCCACAATGTTCAGCGGTTTTTACCTCCCATTATTCCTGATATTAATCGGGTTGATTATTCGGGGGGTGGCTTTTGAATTCCGCAGCAAAGATGATGATCCACGCTGGCGGAAACTGTGGGATTGGTGCCTATTTGTCGGTAGTTTGCTGCCCACCATTCTATTCCCCATCGCATTTTCCAACCTTGTTCGAGGCGTTCCCATCGATGCGAACATGCAGTATGTTGGTGGTTTCTTCAACCTGCTGAATCCTTACGCATTATTGGCTTCTCTTGCAGTCACCCTGCTGATCATCATGCATGGGGCTGGCTTCCTCAGCCTCAAGACCACCGGGGAGATTGAACAAAAAGCCAAGGACCTGGTTCGCTGGCTCTGGCTCCTGGTGACCCTTCTGCTGATCATTTTCTTGGTCACAAGTTTCATCGTCACGAATGTGAGTGAACGGTTGAATGTCCTTTCGATCCTTTTCCCGGTAATCGGGCTGGGAGCGATTTTGTCGGTCGGATATTTCTTGCGCTATGGGCATTTCGGGCGTGTCTTTCTCATGACCTGTCTAACAGTAGCCTCATTTGTGATTACAATTTTTACCTTTCTCTACCCAAGGGTGATGGTTTCCAGCTTGAATCCAGATTGGAGTCTGACCATTCAAAATGCAGCGTCCTCCATCACCACCCTCAAGTTAATGACCACAGTCACATTGATCATCCTGCCTGTTGTTCTGGTTTACCAGGCCTGGACGTATTGGGTCTTCCGCAAGCGCATATCAGGTGAAGTGGACAAGTTGACTTATTAAATCTCCCGTCAAATTACATCGGTCGGTGTCTATCTGCTTAGGGTTTGTTTAGAATGGATGCTGACGGTTGGGTTTTTCCTGATGAAACCACCTTCCCGCCTGCTTAAAGAAGCCAGGCAATCTCGAGCTGCAATCATCCTGTCTATCAGCCTGGGTCTGATGGCTGGTATTTTGGGTATAATCCAGGCACGTGAGGTAAGTAAACTCATTAGCCAGGTCTTCCTGCTGGACAAAGACCTCGCATCAGTTTCTGGGATATTATTAACTGTACTCATCCTCGTTGTAATTCGAGCAACTTTTGTGTGTGGGGGAGAATTAAGTGCTAGTGCAGGTGCACGCCGTATAAAACAATCCTTACGCCAGCGGCTTTTTACCCACATCATAAATATCGGTCCTTCATACCTGAGGAGTGAAGCAGGTGAGATGGAAGTCCAGACCGGGGAGCTGATAAACGTCGCCACTGAAGGTGTGGATGCAATCGAAGTCTACTACAGCCAATACCTGCCCCAAATTGCTCTGGCAGCGTTGATTCCAATTTCAATCTTGTTTTTCGTATTTCCATCCGACTTGCTTTCCGGGGTAGTCCTGTTGGTCACCGCGCCGCTGCTACCTGTATTCATGGTTCTGATCGGTAGCGCCGCCAAAAATTTCACCCGCAAACAATGGCGTGGATTAAGCCGCATGAGTGCTTATTTTCTGGACGTGCTTCAAGGTTTAACTACATTGAAGTCCTTGGGGCGCAGTCGTGATCAAGTTGAGGTGATCAAGAAAGTTAGTGAGCATTATCGCCAATCTACCATGGATGTGCTCAGGATCACCTTCCTATCCGCACTTGCCATGGAGCTGATCGCCACTCTAAGTACTGCCGTGGTGGCTGTAGAGGTTGGAATTCGACTGCTCTATGGGAAGATGGCTTTCGAACAGGCATTCTTCGTGCTCTTGCTTGCCCCCGAGTTCTATCTTCCTTTACGACTATTAGGTGCCCGCTTTCATGCGGCTATGACTGGTGTCGAAGCTGCCAGGCGTGTTTTTGAGCTTTTGGACATTCCCACAGCACACGATACCCATGAAATCGGCAGCTTCGACAATACAACAAAGGATAATCCCCCTCCATCCATTGTGTTTACTGGTGTGAGTTATGCGTATTCCAATCAACGTCCAGCGCTACAGGGGGTCTCAATTGATATCCCCGCTGGGAAAATGACCGCAATCGTTGGGGAAAGTGGGGCCGGAAAAACCACCCTTACCTGGTTATTATTACGCTTCCTGCAACCACAAAGTGGTGAGATTATTGTGGATGGGAAGCTGTTGTCCGATATTCCAGTTGATATTTGGCTGAATAACATGGCATGGGTACCCCAAAACCCTTATTTATTCAACGAAACCATCGCCGCAAATATAAAACTAGCCTGCCCAAATGCTACAGATACTGCAGTGCAGCATGCAGCACGCCTGGCTCACGCGGATGAGTTTATAAACCAGCTCCCCCACGGGTACGCCACTCAGATCGGTGAGGGTGGTACCAGGCTAAGTGCTGGCCAAGCTCAGCGCATTGCCCTGGCGCGTGCCTTTCTAAGGGATGCCGGATTGCTCATCCTGGATGAAGCCACCTCCCATTTGGATCCAGAGACGGATGCACTTTTACAAGAATCACTGGCAACATTATGCCGCAATCGCACGGTTGTAGTGATAGCTCACCATCGTTCAACTCTCACCAGAGCCGATAAAGTGATCGAGCTGAGCCATGGGCAGGTGGCGCAATCTCAGGAAATCAAGGTACTCACCACACCTATTCAAGAACTAAAGTACGCACCTGTTATCCAATCAGCCCCTCAGAATCAGGCAATAATTTCCGATCTGAGGCTCGAACATAAAGAACATGAATATGAGCATTATCAGCCATCATCGAAACTATCCATCGAACGCCGTTTGGTCAAACTGCTCTCACCGTTTACTGGCCGAATAATCCTATCCATCTTCCTGGGATTCGCAACCATCGCCAGCAGCATTGGCTTAATGGCGACGGCTGCCTATATCATATCTGCTGCTGCTTTACATCCATCGATTGCTGAGCTGCAAGTCGCCATCGTGGGTGTCCGTTTTTTCGGGTTATCCCGTGGGGTCTTTCGTTATTTGGAAAGGTTGGTCTCCCATGACGTGACTTTCCGCCTGCTTGCCCGTTGGCGCGTCTGGTTTTATCAGGCATTGGAACCACTCGCTCCAGCCCGCCTGCTCCAATATCATAGTGGAGACCTGTTGAGTCGTGTTATCAGTGATATCGGCTCCTTGGAGAGCTTTTATGTCCGCACCTTGACTCCTCCTCTTGTGGCTATCCTGGTCGCCATGGGTATGGGTGGGTTTATGAGCGCTTTCGGATCTGACTTGGCTTGGGGGTTGATCGGCTTTCTGTTATTGGCGGGGTTCGGTCTACCGTTAATCGTGCTGAGTTTATCCCACCACCTGGGACCACAGATGATCCAGGAGCGGGCTCAACTGAGTACGGAAATGATCGATGGAATTCAAGGATTACCTGACCTCCTGGCCTTCGGTCAAGCTGATGCACAGATCAAACGGGTGGATCAAACTGGAGATCGTTTGATCAGGCTTCAGGCGCGTATGGCAAGCTTATCTGCTGTTCAAACTGCGCTGGGTGGTTTGGTGGCAAACCTGTGCATGCTCACAATCCTGGCACTGGCGATCCAGAAAGTAGCACAAGGGCAGCTTGCTGGAGTCCTGTTGGGTACGGTGGCACTTGGAGCACTGATGAGTTTTGAAGCCGTGCAAACTCTGCCGCTTGCAGCTCAAAATTTCGAGACCAGTCGCACAGCCGCCGGCAGGCTTTACGAGTTAGTGGATGCTAAACCTGCTGCCAACGATCCCGCCGAGCCTTTACCGCCTCCGGATAATAACCACGTGGAGGTAAATCATCTCATGTTCCAATATCCACCCTGGGGGCAAGGTGCACACCCCCAAGCCTCCTTATGGGTTTGGATTGGAAAATATCTCTTTTTCCCTGCAAACAGGGAAGCATATCGCTATTGTCGGTCCGAGCGGGGCAGGGAAGACTACATTGATAAATTTGTTGCAACGATTCTGGGATTACCAGCAAGGATCGTTGCAATGGGGAGGCAATGAGCTGCGCCTTTACAACCAGGAAGATATCCAGAAACGCATTGGCGCAATATCTCAAAACACGTATTTATTCAGCGCCACGATAAAGGAAAACCTGCTTATCGCCCGCCCTGAAGCATCGCCGGAAGAGATCATCCACGCTGCTAAGGCAGCTCACCTGCATGAAATGATCCTTTCATTGCCTGATGGCTACAATACCTGGATTGGTGAGCATGGGTTGCGGTTAAGCGCAGGTGAGCGCCAGCGTCTTGCGATTGCCCGCACCTTCTTGAAAAATTCGGCACTGCTCATACTCGATGAGCCAACCGCTAACCTGGATCCTGCCACCGAGTTAGCGGTGCTAAATTCCATTCAGGAATTAAGCCAGGGGCGAAGCACAATCAGCATCACCCAACGAATGACGGGACTTGAGAATATGGATGAAATCCTGGTGCTCCAGGAAGGTCGCCTTATCGAGCATGGTTCTCACGAGGAATTATTATCCACACGTGGGTTATATTGCCGGATGTGGGAGCTATATAATCAAATTATATAGCGAACGAGAACTCATTTTTTGATATTTCATTCGTCTATGCAATTTGTGAGGAGATATGACACATAATTTGAAACGCCGCTGGTGGCTGGTTTTCGTGGTCGTGGTTTTAGTTGCAGTTGCTGGTTTTATAGCCTGGGGGCTAATCATCCCCTCTCCAATGCCAGAAGCATTGGCTGCATTACAATCTGATTCGCAGGTAATTGTCACCACACAACCCTGGTTAGTTTTCCAACCATCAGATCAAAATCCATCCACGGGTCTGATCCTATACCCGGGTGGGCGTGTAGACCCACGTGCATATGCACCTCAAGCTCATGCCATTGCTGTTCAGGGTTATTTGGTCGTCATCACTCCCATGCCGCTTAACCTGGCTGTCTTTGGAGCAAATCGTGCTGGATCAATCATCCACGCATATCCTGATATTCAAAATTGGGTGATCGGGGGGCATTCCTTGGGCGGCTCAATGGCTGCTTTATATGCAGATAAACATCGCGATCAAATCAAAGGTTTGGTTCTATGGGCTTCTTATCCTGCCAGTAGCAATAACCTGACTGAAAGTGACATTAAAGTCGTATCAATTTATGCCACCCAGGATGGGCTAGCCACTGAAGACAAAATCAACGCCTCGCGCAAATTGCTCCCAACTGACACTGCTTGGGTACAGATAAATGGCGGAAACCATGCTCAATTTGGTTGGTATGGAAACCAATCCGGCGATAATCCTGCCACCATAAGTCGCCAGGACCAGCAAGTTCAGCTAACACAGGCGACCCTGGAATTATTGAAGACGGTGCAAGGCACCCCATGAAGATTGGATCACTTTCGTAGACTGGGTTACACAGCCTAAGCACACATTGGATAGAGAATCCTATCCAGTGTGTGTTTATCTATTCAGTTAGATAAATTTCCCATTTCTGTAGATTACCACTCCATCTACACTCATCTCCGAATTGTTGCGCATATCGCAAATCATATCCCAATGGATGGTGCTGGTGTTTCGGCTGCCTGTTTCAGGGTATCCTGCACCCAAAGCAAGGTGGATGGTCCCCCCAAGTTTTTCATCGAATAAGATGTTGCGTGTGAAACGGTTGATCTCATAATTGGTGCCGATCGCAAACTCACCCAGGTAATGTGAACCGGTGTCAGAATCAATCATGGTCTGCAGGAATGCCTCGCCCACTTCTGCCTTGGCAAGTGTAACCCGCCCATTCTCAAACTTTAACTCCACCCCTTCCACCACCTGACCCTGATAGATTGCCGGGTAGGTAAATTTCACCCAGCCATTCACAGATTCTTCTACCGGACCTGTATAAATCTCTCCATCCGGCATATTGTGCACTCCAAATGAATTATTAAACGTTCGCCCTTTGATCGAAAGGCTCAGATTTACATTAGGACCCACCAGCTTAACTTCATCATGACCTTGGATACTCTCAATCATGCGGATTTGCTGTTTGCGGATATTTTCCCAATGCGCCACCGGGTCTGGGGTATGGTCATCCGCATGGCAGGCAGCAAATAAAAAATCACTGTAATCCGACATGCTCATCCCAGCTTCTTGAGCATATCCTTCGGTCGGAACTTGGGTCAGTACCCAGCGTAATGAATGATTTGCCGCGCGTTGCAGCATGGTATTCCGCACAGGTGCCATCCCTTTTTGCCGGAGCGACTGTTTCTGGGGTGATACATCGGATAGCCCCCGTGGATCAACTTCAGCGCGCACGCGAATGTAGACTTCAAATTGATCTGTGACCATCTTTTGAAAAGTAGGTGTATAGGTGAGTTGCTCATCAGAGGCATATTGGAATAATAACTTGTCTTGCTCGGGAAGGTTTAGCAGTACGTGCGGATACCCACCCCGTTGCAGCACCAGCTTATAAATATCGCCTACAATGGATGCGGCATTAGTGGTCGTCTCGATAGCCACCCGATCACCTTTCTTTACTCCGGTTGAATGGTCTACCAGGATATGTGCTAATTTCAGATATGGATGCTCTGTCATAGTGCTGCCTCTTCCTTCAAGTTGTCAGACATTTAACCAACAAAAAAATTATAACATGCCGGTGAAATCCGCGCTATAATCTCACTGATAATCCAACAATGCTAATCAGTCAGCAAGGAATTGAATGAAACAGCTTTTACAGAACATACACAACGGTGCAACGGAGGTCGTTGAAGTACCTATCCCACAAGTTCAACCGGGGATGGCTTTGGTTCGCACTCAGGCTTCACTTGTCTCAGCGGGCACAGAACGCATGCTGGTTGAATTTGCGGGTAAATCTCTGCTTGGGAAAGCCCTTTCACGACCAGACCTGGTGCGACAAATGGCAGATAAAGCACGCCGGGAAGGAGTATTATCCACCGTCGAAGCTGCCTTTAACCGCTTGGACCAGCCCATGCCATTGGGCTACTCTTCGTCAGGGGTAATCGAAGCGATTGGGGAGGGCGTTCAAGGATTTAAGCCCGGAGACCGGGTGGCCTGCGCAGGCGGAGGTTATGCCGTTCATGCAGAAGTTGCCCTCGTTCCCCAAAATCTATTAGCCCTGCTGCCCAATAATGTCGATTTTCATGCCGCGGCCTTCACCACCCTGGGTGCCATTGCTTTGCATGGCTTCCGTCTTTCAGGAGCTCAGCTTGGCGAGACTGTCGGTGTGATCGGGCTCGGGCTATTGGGTCTTTTAGCCGTTGGAATCGCCAAAGCTGCTGGGTGCCAGGTCTTTGGGGTAGACCTGGATGAAACCCGGGTAAATTTGGCGAAATCAATGGGGGCGACTGCTTTCCTACGTCCGCAAGCGCTGGAAGCCGCCCAGGCCTTTACCCATGGGCAGGGACTGGATAACGTGCTCATCTGTGCGGATACCCCCTCATCCGACCCGGTTGAGCTGGCGGGAGATGTCGCCCGTGACCGTGGTCATGTGGTAGCTATCGGAGCCGTCGGGCTCACCATCCCACGCAGGATCTATTACCAAAAAGAGCTCTCGTTCATCAATTCCCGCTCCTATGGGCCTGGTCGCTACGACCCTGCTTATGAGGAAGCCGGGCAGGATTACCCTATTGGATATATCCGCTGGTCTGAGGGTCGTAACCTGCAAGCTTTCGTAGAGCTCCTGGCAGAGCATCGCCTGGACGTGGCTCCGCTCATCACCCATCGATTCCCGATTGAAAACGCCCCTGACGCTTATGAGTTGATCACCGGAAAGACAGGCCAATCCTTTCTGGGAGTCTTGCTCACCTATCCAGAAGCAACGACTAGATCTGTAACGCTATCAACAAACGTTGAACCTGTAAAAAAGACCGGCTTACCTATTAGTGGTGTAAATACTGTTCGCTTGGGTGTGCTTGGGGCGGGTAACTTTGCTAACGCCGTTATGCTGCCTGCTATTAGCAAAATACCCTCGATCGAGCTGGTGTCAATCGCCTCAGGCTCCGGGTTTCATGCTGAGTTTGCTTCAAAAAAATTCGGCTTCAAATATACTGCTGCCAGTGAATATGAAATTCTCCAGGACCCTCAGGTTAACACCGTCAGCATCCTCACTCGCCATCACCTGCATGCAGAACAGGTGATACGAGCCTTGCAGGCAGGCAAACATGTTTTCTGCGAGAAACCTCTTGCCACCACCCGCGAGCAGTTACACCAAATCAAGGACCAAATCCTCACCCAGGAGACCTCTCCCCTGCTGATGGTCGGCTTCAACCGCCGGTTTGCTCCATTGGCACAAAGACTTTATGAGTTTATTCAGCACCACCAGGAACCCCTGGTAGCCAGCTATCGTATCAACGCAGGCAGCATCCCTCTCACCCATTGGGTCCAGGACCCCGTCCAGGGAGGAGGGCGTATTATCGGCGAGGGTTGCCACTTTGTCGATTTCCTCACCTTCCTGGTGGGCACACCGCCCATTTCCGTGTACGCACAAGCTCTTCCGGATGACGGCCGTTATCGGGAAGACAATCTGGTAATGGTGTTTACCTTCGCAAATGGCTCGGTTGGTACTGTGAGCTATCTGGCAAATGGAGATAAAGCATATCCCAAGGAACGGGTGGAAGTCTTCGCTGGAGGTAGAGTCGCGGTATTGGATGATTTCCGCACTCTTGAGCTGGTCCATCAGGGCAAGCGGCAGGTCATTCGGTCACCCCTCAGGCAGGATAAGGGTCATCGCCTTGAATGGGAAGCTTTTTCTGCTGCCATCACTGCCGGCAGTCCCGCACCTATTCCCTATGATCAATTATTTGGCGTCACTGAGGCTACATTTGCTGCTGTCGATGCTTTGCGAAGCCGGCAATCTGTCACTCTGGAACCGTCCCAGACCAGGGTATAACCAGGGACGCGATTTGGATGGCGTATTTCTCCCGTTTCAAACTAGCAATTAAAGCCTTACGTCAATTAGGCCCAGGTCAGGTGGGGTATTACGCCTTATACCAGCTTGGACTGCGTTCAGGACATTACCAACGGCAGCTCTCTGCCACTTTGTCCCGGCTGGATAAGCTTTATCACAGCGTTCGTATTAAGTATATCCCTTGTCTCCCTTACTTGCCTGACCGGGACCACCTTCTAAAGCTGCTTGGTGATCAGCTCAAACAGCTCTACGCTGAAGCGGATGAGATCGTCAGTGGAAATGTGCGCTTATTTGGTGGTAAACCGGTACCATTGATCCTTGACCCTCCCCAACCCCTTGAAGATTGGGCGAAGGTTGAGCAAGCTAATGGCCAGCTGCATGGGCAGGATATAAAGTTAATCTGGGAACCCGGTCGGTTTGGTTGGGCGTGCAAGCTTGCCATGGCTTACCACCTGTCGAATGACGAGCAATATGCTGAATCATTCTGGTTCTATACAGAACGTTTTATAAATTCCAATCCTCCCTACTTTGGTCCCCACTGGTCCTCTGCCCAGGAGGTGGCTATCCGCCTGGTCGCCCTGGCATTCGCGCTCCAAGTTTTCACTCGATCCAAACATTCAACTGCCGAACGTCTTGAGCTTGTCACAAAAGCCATTGCCATCCATGCAGAACGAATTCCTCCCACCCATGTATATGCACGTTCGCAGAATAATAATCATCTGATCACCGAAGCGCTGGGGCTCTATACCGCCTCAGCAGTATTACCCGGGCATCCCATGTCTCGCAGGTGGCATAAATTAGGCTGGGGCTGGCTGATATATGCCTTACGGACTCAAATTTCTATGGATGGCACCTATACTCAACATAGCACGAATTATCACCGTCTGATGCTACAAGCTGCATTATGGGCCTTTGCCATACATGACCACTCATATCCAGACCAGTTAATTCCATCAGACGTCACCTCTTTGCTGGCCTGCTCCACTCGCTGGTTGTGGAAATTGGTTGATCCTGAATCCGGGCGCGTTCCCAATCTGGGTCATAATGATGGAGCTTATATCCTGCCCTTAACAGCCCAGCCATATCAAGATTATCGGCCTGTCATTCATGCCGCCGCTCAGGCGTTTCTCCGAATGGACCTGACTCCGATAGGTCCATGGGCGGATATGACATCCTGGTTATGCCTTCCAGTGAATCCATCTCGCACAGAAGCTGGATTGGATCATTGGCATCAGGCCCTTCAGCACGAAGATTTGCACAAACAATCCCCATATATATTGACCAGCCTTCAAAATGGTTCTTGGGGCTCTTTACGCGTTGCCAGCTTTACCTCCCGTCCTGCGCATGCAGACCAGCTCCATTTCGATTTGTGGTGGCATGGACTAAACCTGGCCCAGGACCCTGGCACTTACCTATACAATGCGCCTCCTCCCTGGGAAAATTCACTGACCAGCGCATGGGTCCATAATGCGGTGGTTGTTGATGGTCAGGAGCCTATGCAGCGTTCAAGCCGGTTCCTATACCTGGATTGGGCTCAAGCACATGTTCTCGCATTCCAATCCGAACCAAATAGTGGCGACGAAAGCCTGACCGCCGTACACAATGGCTACCGGAAAATCGGTGTAACTCACACACGGAAAGTCACAGCTGGTGGGGATGGTCATTGGGAGATTATCGATCGTCTGGATGGACCTCCTGGAAGAATCCATACAGCCTCACTCCACTGGCTGTTGCCCGATTGGCCCTATGAGATTGAGCAACCGTCAAATAAAGAAGATAATCCCGGGTATGAAATTCGCATCCAATCTCCCTTTGGATGGGTTACTTTAAAAACCGGGGTATTATCTTTACCAACGGATAAGCGACCCCTGCATACAATTAATCTACAGCTTGCACGCGCAGGTAGGGTCCTGTTTGGTCCTGGAACGGTATCCCCGATCGTTGGCTGGACATCACCGACATATGGGGATAAAATCCCTGCTTTGGCTTGCAGCATTGAAATTGCTCAGGCTCTGCCAATCGAATTTAAGAGTAAGTGGATCCTACCCAGTGAAAGCTAGAGCAGCTGTCATTATCATCCAAAATAATAAAATTGCCCTGATTGAACGGCACCGTCAGGGCAGGCATTTTTTCGTCTTTCCAGGAGGCAAGGTCGAATTTGAAGAGACTCCCGCCGAAGCTGCCGCCCGCGAAGCAGAGGAGGAGCTTGGGCTGACGGTCAAAATTGGTGCACTGGTTGCCGAAATCTGGTACGTGGATACTCCCCAATACTATTTTTTAGCTCAGCCTACCGGGGGTTTGTTTGGTAATGGAACCGGACCTGAGATGAACCGTTCACCAGATTCGCAAAAAGGTGCTTATCTCCCCGTTTGGATGGATGTTACCGAATTATTGGGTCAGCCAATCCAGCCAAAATTTTTAGGGGAATATATTTGGAAATCTGTACACGAAGGTTGGCCTGAAATACCAAAAATTGTAATGGGGCGGCACCCCATACTTGAGTCGGACGAATAATGAAGCATCTCCTACCCATTTTCATTTACGAAAGATACTTGCCTTGCATATCTTATTGATCCACCAGGCATTCGTTGCCTTAGATGAGCCCGGCGGGACACGCCATCATGAGCTCGCCCGCTTTTTTGCAGAGCATGGTCACAGGGTGACGATTATCGCCAGCCCAATCAGCTATCTTACCGGGAAAGCCCGCCTCGCTAAGATCCCCTGGGTCGAAAAACAAGCCGATGGTGAGCTCATCACCATCTTGCGCGCTTATACCTATCCATCCTTGCACCGTAGCTTTGCTTACCGGATGATTAGCTTTTTTAGCTTCATGGTTTCCTCATTCCTGATTGGGTTGGGGGTCAAGAAAGTCGATCTGGTCTGGGGCACTTCTCCACCGATTTTCCAGGGTTTGACTGCCTGGGCATTGGCGCGGCTTAAGCGTGTTCCGTTTCTGTTTGAAGTACGGGACCTGTGGCCTGCATTTGCAATCGCCGTTGGGGTGTTGAAAAACTCCACCTTGATCAAGCTATCCGAATGGCTTGAACGCTTCTTGTACCATCGAGCTGACCTGGTCATCGTTAATTCTCCCGGGTTCATTCAGCATGTACGAAGTCGTGGCGCACGTCGGGTGGAGTTGGTTCCTAATGGAACCGACAACGCCATGTTCAATCCTGAAGTGGATGGTACCCCATTTCGTCACGCGAATGGGTTGGATGATAAATTTATCGCGCTTTATGCAGGTGCCCATGGTTTATCCAACGACCTGGGGGTGTTGCTGGAAGCAGCGAAACGATTACACACCCGCGAGGATATCGTATTTGTTTTCCTCGGTGATGGCAAGGATAAACCTGCCTTGCGGGAAGAAGCTGCACGTGAAGGTTTGAAAAACGTTCTCTTTCTGCCGCCGATTCCTAAACTAGAGATGCCTACTGCCCTGGCAGCTGCTGGAGCATGCATCGCAATCCTCAAACCAGTTGAGATGTATAAAACCACCTATCCCAATAAAGTTTTCGATTATATGGCCAGTGGTAAACCAGTCGTGTTGGCTATTGATGGGGTCATCCGAGAGGTGGTTGAGAACGCCGGTGCAGGGATTTCCGTACCTCCAGGTGACCCAGAGGCACTCGCAGCAGCAATCCTTCGCCTGGCGGATAATCCTGAATTGGCACATCGGATGGGGCAACACGCCAGGGTTTACGTGGAGACCCATTTTGATCGGGCAAAACTGGCTTCAAAATTCTTGGATTATTTGGATTTATTGTTATCATGAGTCCTCCAGCTGAACCTGATATTGAAAAGAAAATTGAGCAAGTTGACCTCCAGGAACGCAACAAACGTTATGTTCAAATCGATGCCATCGGTGTCGGCACAGCCAGCGCTGCTGCACCATTCCTGCCAGTTTTCCTCACCCGTCTTGGAGCAACCCCGGTTCAGGTCGGTTTATTAACTTCCATGCCCGGCGCTACCGGGCTGATCCTGGCATTATGGGTGGGACGTTTCCTGCAACGCCAACGTAATGTCGTCCCATGGTTTAGTGTATCCCGTTTGCTGGTAATATCGGCGTATGCACTAACCGGGTTGGCTCCCTTCTTTGTTCCAGATAATATCCTGATCCATGTTGTGTTGTTCATCTGGGCTATAGCGACCTTACCCCAGACGATGGTTGCAGTGGGCTTTTCGGTGGTCATGAATGCAGTCTCAGGACCAGAGGGACGTTATGAGCTGATGAGCCGTCGATGGTCGATATTGGGATTAACCACTGCCATCACGGTCGCAATTGCGGGTCAGGTGCTAGATCAAATTGGTTTCCATCTCAATTACCAGCTTGTCTTTTTAGGGCTCTCCTTGGGGGGTTTAATTAGCTATTACTTTTCCAGCCGGATCCAAATTCCGGATGCCGAACCAGTTCAAGTGTCCGCGAAGGGTTCTATAAAATCCAATTTGCGTGAATACTACCAACTGGTCCGCCAGGAGCCTGCATTTGTATCCTTTACCCTCAAGCGTTTTGTCTACCTGTTTGGGTTCACATTGGGAACCCCATTATTCCCTCTATACTTTGTGCGCCAATTGGATGCCTCTGATGCTTGGATTGGTTTCTTATATACAGCCCAAACCGCCGTCCTCGTGATTGGGTATTTGTTCTGGTCGCGCCTGTCTCGCAAAAGAAGTTCACGTTTTGTATTGTTGATCACCACATTTAGTGTAGCGTTATATCCAGGCTTGGTTGCATTGACAAACAACCAGAATTTGATCTTAATTATTGCCACCGCAGCGGGTGTCTTCCAGGCAGGGATCGACCTGGTCTTCTTTGATGAGTTGATGAAAACCATTCCGCCTCGCTATAGTCCTACATTTGTCTCTTTGGCACAGAGCACTCAATATCTTGCCGCCATCCTGGCACCATTAGTGGGTACCTATATTTCAGGACATATCGGGTTAAGCGGAGCCCTGCTCATTTGTGCAGGATTACGGCTTGTCGGTTTTATTCTTTTCTTCCGTAAGGATAAGCGAATAAACAACATAAATCCACCTGTAGTGACAGTGCCCTCGGAGGAAAGTCCGCTAGATTAAACGGAGTATAATCGCCTCGTGCGTAAAGTAAAATCACCCGAAGATTTAACTATCGATGAGCTCCGCCAATTAATGGTGGAAAAAAGACGGAAAATCCGATCGGAACATCTCGACCTGTTCAGGAAAACGGGCAGAGTGATTACCCTGGCATCTGATCTTAATGCTACCCCTCACGAAAACTTGCATTTATACTCGCAATCAGAGGATATTACCGATCTGCCGCAACAATGGCATCAAAGAGCGAAGCGGGTGTTGGATGGCTTTTTACTTGCCATTGAGGTGATGGCAGTCATTGGGTTGATTTTTATCATTTATAATGGCATCCAGATTCTCAGGGACTTAAACTCTCAATTTGCTCAATCGCTTACTCCAGCCACACTGACTCCCACTGCTCTCATCGTTCCGGTGGTTTTGCCGTCTGGGCACACTCCCCCAAATTATCCAGGCGGTGTTCAACCTAACCAGGCTGAAATTCCCGCACACCTGCTCCCTCTTTACCAATCATTGTCACATATCCCCATTCCAACACCTGGTCCGGAACAAGCCATTCAAATCCAGATCCCAATCATTGGTGTCGATGCTCCCGTGGTTCAAGGAGATGGATGGGAGCAGTTAAAGAAAGGGGTGGCCCAACATATCGGTACTGCCAATCCGGGTCAATCTGGAAACATGGTCCTGTCAGCGCACAACGATGCGTTCGGGGAGATTTTTCGATATCTTGACCAATTGAAGCGCGGTGATGAAATCATCGTCTATACCCCTCAACGTGCCTTTACCTACATCATCGTCGACATCAAAATCGTCGAGCCAACGGATGTTGAAGTGATGGCATCAACCCCCGATCCAACCGTCACATTGATTTCCTGCTACCCATATTGGGTGGATAACCAGCGCATCATCGTTCAAGCCAGTTTACAAAACGATAGCAAATAAGATTTATAATATGTACCAAGATCATCGGGGGATGGTTGGAATCATCATACCATCCACCCATTAAATTCGTGGAGTTATATTATGTCAAAGAAATCAAAACGACCGGTACGTAGGGTGGTGAATCCTGTAATAGAAAAATCTGTTGCCGATCCACTGGTGGCTAACCGCCCGTCATCGTTCAATCCCGACTACCATTTTGTGATCAAAGATATCCGGCGGGTTGGAGTATTAGCTGGTTCATTTATTATAGTTTTAGTGGTTTTATCATTCTTTTTACATTAAGTAAGAAAACAACTGATCCCTAGCCCATGAAGTAACCTTATAGGTGGGGAAGTGGAACGACCACGCTGGCCATATGCAACCAAACTAACCATAAGCCTGCTATTATTGGCTTTCTTTATTTTTCTGTTAGCGCGATTTCGAGAGATCATTCCCCCCCTCATTATTGCCATTATTATTGCTTATATCTTAAATCCAATCGTAAATTTCTTCCAGGGTCGCATCCATTTGCATAGATATTTGATTATTCTATTCACATATCTTGTCGTATTGGCTATCATTATTTCAATCCCCATCCTGATCATACCCATTTTGGCAGGCGATATCGCAGCCTTAGAAATAAATACACAACAAATCATCACCTCTATTGAGGCAGCCTTAGCCCAGCAATATCACGTCGCAGGCATTACTGTAAATCCAGGCGCTATCGTCACTCAGGTGATAGGCACTCTTCAAGGACTGATACAACCTATCGTGGGTCAAACCGTGTCTGTAGCAATGGGGATCATCACTTCTATCATTTGGATCATTTTTATCACCCTGGTCTCTTTTTATCTTATAAAGGATGGAGCTAAACTTGAAGAATGGTTCACCTGCCATTTGCCTTCTCCTTTTTTGCCTGATTACATGTGGATACGTGATGAGATTAATCAAATCTGGAGTGCATTTTTCCGCGGCCAGCTTCTACTTAGCACCGTCGTTTCCATCATATTTATCGTAGCCGGATATATCCTCGGGTTGCCCTTTGCTTTAGCCATGGGTATCCTGGCAGGAATCCTCGAGTTCCTCCCCAGCATCGGGCATGGTATCTGGTTACTCATCGCCTCCCTCCTGTGCTTATTTCTGGGTTCGACCTGGATCCCACTGCCTAATTGGGTATTCATGCTAATCGTCATTGGCCTGCACCTGTTCTTTGAGCAGTTTGACTTGAATTATCTGATCCCACGCATTATTGGACGCAGAGTCCACCTGCCTCCATTGGTTGTTATATTGGGGATAGTTTCTGGTGCCATTTTGGCTGGAGTTTTAGGAATACCGTTGGCAGCACCAACGATTGCAACCACTCGGGTCATCGGTCGCTATATTTTTGCCAATCTATTTGATATGGAATGGACCCCAGTCAGTGCTGCGCAGCCCCTTCCACCTCCCAAGACCTATTGGTGGCAACGATCACAAAGAAGAGGGAAATCATCATGAGCATCGAAAAACCGCAGCCTGCCTCACCAAAATGGAGCTCTACCTTTAAGATGATTATTGGGCTCACAACGGCAGGTTTTATGATGGCGTTATTAATCTATTTCCGATCCATCATTGGTCCATTGATCCTGGCTTTTATCCTGATCTACTTGCTACATCCGTTAGCCGTACTCTTGCACAATCGCACAAAACTATCCTGGCGGGTATCCGTCAACATTATTTACATTATCCTTTTAATCATCCTGATTGCCTCTTCCACCCTGACGGGATTAGCTGCTGTACAACAAATCGAAAGTCTTATCAAGGTCATTCAGCGTTTCGTAAATGACTTGCCCACCTTGATAGACCAGCTATCAAGTCAGATTATCCTGATCGGTCCCTATCGGATTGACCTCAGCCAATTTACCAACCTGAGTCAGCTTGGCGACCAGGTGATCAGCATGTTACAGGGTCTCATCGGTAGAGTTGGCACTTTAGCCGGATCATTAGCAACTGCAACTGCCAGCACCATCGGATGGGGTCTTTTCATCTTGGTTATTTCATATTTCGTAATGGCTGATGCTGGTAAAGTGCCCAATGCTCTCGATTTTGTAAACATCCCGGGATACTCCTATGACATCCAAAAGATGGGCAGTGCTCTTGGAAGAATTTGGAATGCGTTTATACGTGGACAGTTTACGATTGTGATCCTTGTCATCATAAGTTATACGATTCTATTATCCATTCTGGGGGTGCGTTATGCTTTTGCTATTGCCATTTTAGCCGGACTCGCCCGCTTCGTTCCCTACGTGGGTCCGTTAATCACCTATGTCGTTATGGGATTGGTTACGTTATTTCAGGGTGGAAATTACTTCAACATGCAGCCCGTTTATTACACCTTACTTACCATCGGACTCTCAGTCATCATGGATCAGGTCTATGATAATCTGGTCTCTCCGCGTATTATGGGAAAAAGCCTGGGTGTCCACCCGGCTGCCGTGCTGGTGGTAGCGATCATTGCTGCGAATCTGATCGGTTTGATTGGCTTGGTTTTAGCCGCGCCGGTCTTGGCAAGTGTAAATCTCGTTGGACGTTACATCGTCCGGAAGATGTTCGACCGGGACCCTTGGGCTGAAATGGGGGAAGAGGTCAAGCCAATGGGTTTTCCCTGGATGGCGAGGATGTTCAATAATATTGTTGCCTGGTGGAATACCAGAAAAGGCAATAAGATTTCTAAATAAGGTGTGTTAAGCAAAAAGAGCGTGGGTAGGGAAGGCAGTCCATCCACGCTCAAAAATTAAGCACTGAAGACGAGCTCAAATCTCAGTGCAATCCTAAGAATTATGATTGTCCATAGATTTGTTCTTTAATTTTAATTACCTGACGACGCAGCTTGTCGTCACGTTCAAGCAAATCCGTTATTTTTTGGCAAGCATACATCACCGTAGTATGATCCCGCCCTCCCAGGGTTTCCCCAATCTTTGGTAACGACCAATTGGCTTCCTCTCGCAGCAAGTACATGGCGATTTGCCTCGGCAGGACGATCTCCTGTCTTCGGTCAGGTCCGGTCAGGTTCTGAACTGACACGCCGAAGGCTCCTGCTACCTGGTTTACGATTTCTCCTGGTTCAATTTTAGAACGCTTGGGTAGCAAATCTGCTAATGCAGTATCGACCAATTTTACATTAAGCGGCAAGTTGCTCAAATCAGCTAAGGCAAGTACCCTCGTCAGGCTGCCTTCGAGCTCACGAATATTAGATTGAACCCGTTTGGCGATTGTTTCGATGATTTCTGCTGGGATGTGGCGACCCATCCGTTCGGATTTTGAGCGAAGGATTGCGACCCGCGTCTCAAAATCTGGGGGTTGAATATCCGCTGCCAGGCCACACTCAAAACGCGAACGCAGTCGCTCTTCCAATGTCACCAACGCCTTGGGTGGGCGATCACTCGTGAGGACGATTTGTTTCTCTTGACCATGAAGAGCATTGAATGTATGAAAGAACTCTTCCTGGGTCGACTCTTTGCCCGCAATGAACTGGATATCATCGATTAGCAAAACATCGATTCGACGATATTTCTCACGGAACGCCTGAGTGGTGTGAGCACGAATTGCGTTGATCAGATCATTGGTGAATTCTTCAGAGGTGACATACAGCACACCCTGGTTGTGATGGATACAATGGTTACCAATGGCGTGTAAAAGGTGGGTTTTTCCCAATCCTACACCACCATACAAGAAGAGGGGATTATAGGCCTTGGCGGGTCTGTCTGCCACAGCGAGTGATGCTGCATGTGCCAGGCGGTTGGATGACCCTACCACGAAATTCTCAAATGTATAGCGGTTAATTAATGCAGTAGTTTTATTCTGAGTCAGGGAAGGTTCGGGCTCGATTATCCGGGGAGCTACTTCTTGGGGAGAACCTTCTAAAGCAGGTTGATCGTAACTTGCCTGCCATACGGTGAAGCGTAAGCTTACCGTCCGGTTTAGAATTCCACATAGCAAACGTTTTATTTTGCTGGACAAACGACTTTCTAGCCAGTCGCGCGCATAGGCATTCGGCACACCAATAATAAAGACATTATCTTCATAGCTAACAATATCTGCATTACGCACCCAAGTATCGAAAGATGCTTTGGGCATATCCATTTGTAATTGGCCCAATACAGCTTGCCAAGCCTGCTCAGCCTTCATAATATCAACCTTTCCTCCTCAAGTTAAGGTTGTATGTACAGCAGGATAAATACTCCCCACCAGAAAATTGGCGAGTGGATTTACTACATATTCACCTGCTGGTTTTTTTTCTGAAAAGCCAGCCGAGACTTACAATATATAGGCTGGCTAACCATAACAACGAAACTCAATCAGCTATGATTTCTTTAGCATTCTAGCAGAAAATACGCCTGAAACGCAATACTCTTACCCTACGATTGCTTTAAAATACCGAATTATTTAAGGTTCAGTATGTTAAAACATACTCTGGATAATCCATAAAATAGGGCACCAGATCAGTAGCAGAGTTTAAAAATTTTAAGCCTGAAGATTGGGGAACACATGTTCTTGACCCTATATATGGCATAAGTTTGGTAAAAAAGGCTTCCACTGGCTATATATGGCACATGAATCTTAAAGAATTAAACGTGCGAAAATAATCCAAATCCCTGGATAATTAGCCAAATCTGGATGATTATTAGCCCATGGTTGAAAAGCAACGGCTTATCATGGGTGATTTATTCACATCGGAATAATTGCTCAACTCCTATCTCACATTCAATCGACCTGGCATTTTTTAACTGAGGCACTCCACATACAACGAACGTATATATCTTTCCTACAGCATGTTAATACGATTCTTGCATAAACACAGTAAGCTTATAAAGAAATCAGTAGATGTGAATGCATGTCTACCTGAGAAGTAACATTTATAGAACATGCAGAGGAGAGGAAGAAATGTCTAAAATTATAGGTATCGACCTTGGAACCACCAATAGTGTGGTAGCCATCATGGAAGGCGGCGATCCAACAGTTATAAGCACCGCAGAGGGTTCGCGCCTGTTACCTTCAGTGGTTGGATTCAATAAAAATGGTGAGCGCCTGGTAGGCCAAACTGCCAAACGCCAGGCTGTCATCAACCCTGAAAATACAGTGTACTCGATCAAACGTTTCATGGGAAGGCGGTTTGATGAAGTAGAGACTGAGCGTAAAATGGTTTCTTACCAGGTCATTCAGGGACCATATGATGATGCCCGAGTAAGAATCCCGGGCATGAAAGTCGATTATACGCCACAGGATATCTCCGCAATGATCCTTGCTAAGCTAAAACAGGATGCTGAGGCATATCTTGGCGAGCCTATAAAACAGGCAGTCATCACTGTCCCTGCGTACTTTAATGATAGCCAGCGTCAAGCTACCAAGGACGCCGGAAAAATCGCCGGGTTGGAAGTTTTGCGCATCATCAATGAGCCTACTGCAGCCGCCCTGGCTTATGGATTGGATAAAAAAGAGAATGAGACCATATTGGTGTTCGACCTTGGTGGAGGTACCTTTGACGTTAGCGTCCTTGAGGTGGGTGGGGGTGTAATCGAGGTACGCTCAACCAATGGAGATACCCATCTGGGTGGCGATGATTGGGATGAACGTATTGTTTCATCGGTAGCAGAACAATTCAAATCGGATACCGGGATTGATTTACGCCAGGACAAGCAAGCCTTGCAACGCCTGCGCGAAGCAGCCGAAAAAGCCAAGATCGAGCTTTCCAGTGTTTTGGAGACCGAGATCAATCTGCCTTATATTACTGCGGATATTAATGGACCCAAACACCTGCAAACCAAGCTAACCCGGTCGCGCTTTGAACAGCTTACGGAAGATCTGGTGGCACGTTTACGCCAACCCTTCGAATCTGCTTTGAAAGATGCAAACCTGAATTCCTCCGAAATCAATGAGATTGTCCTGGTGGGTGGTGCTACACGTATGCCCATGGTCCAGGATCTCGTCCGCTCCTTGACCAATAAAGAGCCTCACAAAGGAGTCAATCCGGATGAAGTGGTAGCGATCGGTGCCGCTATTCAGGGGGGTGTCCTGGGTGGTGATGTGAAGGACGTGTTATTGCTCGACGTGACCCCACTCTCATTAGGCGTTGAAACGTTGGGAAGTGTGATGACCGTACTGATTGAACGTAATACCACCATCCCGGTGAAAAAATCTGAAGTGTTCTCGACTGCAGAAGATAATCAGACCGCAGTCGACGTCCACATCCTGCAGGGAGAGCGTCCAATGGCGACGGATAATATGAGCCTGGGGCGTTTCCGCCTGGAGGGTATTCCTCAAGCCATGCGAGGAACTCCGCAGGTAGAAGTCACCTTTGATATCGATGCCAATGGTATCTTAAATGTCACTGCCAAAGATAAAGCTACCGGCAAGGAGCAAAAAGTTACCGTCACCGCCTCAACCAACCTGAGCAAGGATGAGATTGAACGAAAAGTCCGTGAAGGCCGTGAACACGAAGCTGAAGATAAACGCCAGCGTGAGCTTATCCAGGCCCGCAACACTGCGGATAGTCTTGTTTATCAAACTGAGAAGACCTTGCATGACCTTCAGGATAAAGTACCCGCTTCCGATCGACAAAACATCGAAGGGAAGTTAAACCAAGTCCGTGAAGCAATCAAAGGAACAGATGCCAGCCGGATCAATAACCTTACGAATGAAGTCCAAAATGCATTCCATGCACTCAGCCAGCAGCTATATGCAGCCCAATCATCCCCTCAGCCCGGGAATGGAAAGTATGCCGGAGCTGATTCCGATGATCATGATAATGGACGCAAGCCAGGTAATCCGGATGCAGAAGGGGAAGTTCTCGAAGGTGAATTTCGAGAAATGTGATAACTCAGAGGCATATTTGCCTACCAACGGAATACAGGTGAGTGAAACATCCACTCACCTGTATTTTTTATTTAACGCCTGTGATAGAATTATCTCAATATGAAATCAAACACCTCACCCCGTGTTGCCAATTTTCTACCTGCTGCACTCATCCTGTTTGTCATTGGCTGGGGGGGGTTGATCGCCTTGATCATCTCAACCCTGCCAACCGTCGGACCTCGTTGGTTATTTTTCTTCCTATGTGTCCTGGCAATAACTGGAACGATATTACCGATCACTGCCTTCTTGAACCGGCGCTTTCCAAGTACGCCTCCCCCCACTGCCATGGTCGTTGTGAGGCAGGCACTGTGGTTTGCAGTCTATGGTGCCACATTAGTCTGGCTTCAATTGGGTCGGGTGCTTAATCCGGCTTTAGCCATCCTGCTCGCGATTGGTCTGGGTTTGATCGAGTTCTTGCTAAGACTGAGCGAGAAAAGCCAGTGGAAGCCATAAGCACGGCTTCGTGGTAATCCGATTTCGTATGAAGCCCACCATATGAGCAGTTTAAGTGATCTACCTTCAGTAGACCAATTATTACAACATCCCGTTGTAACTTCCTGGAGTAAGGAATATGGTCGATCTCTGACGGTTGAAGCATTGCGCTGGTCTATGGACAATGCTCGGGAAGACTACCACAGGTCGAAAGAAGTTCCATCTCAAGCTGAGCTGTTGGAGCATGCCCATATCCTGCTTCAGAACTGGGTTTCCCCATCCCTCCGCCCTGTAATTAATGCCACCGGCGTCATCCTCCACACCAACTTGGGGCGTGCACCTTTAAGTGCATCCGCTATCCAGGCCTTAAGCGATGTATCTCTTGGTTACTCGAATCTTGAATTTGATCTGTCTAGCGGTCATCGAGGCTCTCGGTTGGTACATGCCGAAGCATTGCTAACCCGCCTGACCCACGCCGAAGCTGCTTTGGTGGTGAATAATAATGCTGCTGCAGTTTTACTGATCCTCACAACTTTCGCCAAACGTCGGGCAGTAGTGATTGCCCGCTCTCAGCTGGTGGAAATTGGAGGTGGTTTCCGCATCCCGGATGTGATGAAGCAATCAGGTGCCCGCCTTTACGAAGTTGGCACAACAAACCGTGTCCATCCGGCGGATTACCAGACTGCAATCACAGAAACCTCACCTGCCCTGATCTTGCATGCCCACCGTTCAAATTTTCGCATCACTGGATTCACCAGCGAGCCAACTCTGTCAGAGCTTGCTGAGATTGCACATCAGGCTGGCATCCCTCTCGTTGACGATCTGGGTTCAGGCGCTCTGTTGGATACTGCCTTGTTTGGTCTGAGCCATGAACCCATGGTCACTGAATCGCTGGTCTCCGGTGCTGACCTGGTATGCTTTTCCGGTGACAAGCTCCTGGGAGGTCCACAGGCGGGCATCATCCTCGGCAGGTCAGACTTTATCACCAGGCTTAAAAAACACCCGCTGGCACGTGCTATTCGGGCGGATAAGCTGTGCCTGGCTGCTCTTTCTGCTACGTTAATCCATTATCTCAATGAAAAAGCTACCACTGAAATCCCCATTTGGCGGATGATTGCTCAACCGAGTGATTTACTGCGTCAACGGGCAGAAAACTGGGCGAAAATATTGGGTATGGGTATGGTGATCTCAAATCAATCCACGGTGGGTGGGGGCTCTCTGCCTGAGGAGACAATGCCGACTTTTGTGCTTGCCTTGTCAGTCCATTCCCCGAATCGCTTTCTTGACCAGCTCCGCCAATGTGTCCCACCGGTAATTGCTCGTCTCGAAGATAACAATGTGATCATGGATCCCCGCACCGTCTTACCGGAGCAGGAAAAAGACTTGCTATCCGCAGTTCGGTCAACGTTGCAAAATGCCAAAATCAAAGGATGATGTACGTTATGAAAACTGATCTCGATGCGCTAATGAAAGAATCCAATCTGGATGCCGTCTTAATTACCGGACCCGGGCAGCATAATCCAGCCATGGTCTACATGATGGGTGGTGGTCATCTCACCAACGCAGACCTGATAAGAAAAAGAGGTGAAGAGGCAGTGCTCTTCTATAATCCCATGGAAAGAGATGAAGCGTCAAAGTCGGGATTACAGACCAAAAACCTGGCTGACTACAAATTCAATAATCTTATGGACCAAACCGGTGGTGATTATCTGAAGGCAATGGTCAAACGTTACCAATTGATGTTCCATGATCTTGGCATATCATCGGGTCGAATTGCTCTTTACGGTCGATCTGATGTTGGGATGAATTATGCGGTCTTCTCAGCTTTACAACAGGCGATGCCTGGTATAGAGCTAATTGGCGAGATAAATAACTCCGTGCTGATGCTTGCCCGGAAGACAAAAGATGAAACAGAAATAGAGCGTATCCGTAAAATGGGTACCATCACCACACAGGTGGTTGGGCAGGTGGCAGATTATTTATCCTCCCATGCTGTAAAGGATGAGACCCTGATTAAGATTGATGGTGAGCCATTAACCATCGGGAATGTAAAGCACAAGATCAGCCTTTGGCTCTCAGAGCGCGGCGCGGAAAACCCTGAAGATACTATTTTTGCCATTGGTCATGATGCAGGGGTACCTCACTCATCCGGCAATCCTACTGATCATCTCAAGCTTGGGCAGACGATTGTTTTTGATATTTATCCCTGCGAAGCTGGTGGTGGTTATTTTTACGATTTCACTCGCACCTGGTGTCTGGGATATGCACCTGATGATGTATTGGCCCTGTATGAGTCGGTATTATCTGCATACACAGAGGTCACCAGTCAGCTCCAAATGGGAAAACCCTTCAAGAATTACCAGCTGATGACATGTGAGCTATTTTCAGTGCAAGGTCACCCAACCGTCAAAGAGGATCCTCAAACTCAGCAAGGGTATGTTCACAGCCTGGGTCATGGAGTTGGTTTGAACGTTCATGAGCGCCCCTTCAGCGGGATCAGTAGTGATGATAAAGATAGTTTAGAGCCAGGATCCGTATTCACCATCGAACCGGGATTGTATTATCCAGCTAAAGGCATGGGTGTACGGATTGAAGACAGCTTCTATGTTCGCTCAGACGGCAAAATGGAAGTATTGGCCAACTACCCGATGGATTTAGTCCTGCCAGTCAATTCGAATTGAGCCTCTTCGGTTGATTTCTTTAATGCAAAAGGAACACATAATGCCAAAATCCTCCACCAGCAAGGTTGCTCAGACAGAAAAACCTCCCATTCGGATCCTCGGAATTGAGACTTCCTGCGACGAAACTGCTGCCGCAGTAGTGGAAGATGGTCGTTTGATCCTTTCAAGTGTGGTGGCATCTCAGGTCGACTTACATGCCCAGTTTGGAGGTGTTTTCCCTGAAGTCGCATCCAGGCAACATATCAAAACCATCTATCCCGTGATCGATCAAGCGTTGCAGGAAGCCCACCTGACACTGATTGACCTGGATGCACTTGCAGTCACTCGAGGTCCAGGCTTGCCAGGTTCTCTGGTGGTCGGAATGAACGCAGCCAAAGGGTTGGCACTGGGTAGTAAGCTGCCCATACTTGGGATAAGTCATTTGGAAGGTCATCTGTACTCTGCCTGGCTTTATCAATCGGATACAAACCCACCAGCTGAACCCAAATTTCCATTGATTGCGCTGATTGTATCGGGTGGTCACACGGAGCTTGTTCTGATGAAAGGTCACACGCAATACCAACATCTCGGTGCAACCCTTGATGATGCTGCGGGTGAGGCGTTTGACAAAGTCGCCCGTTTACTCGGTCTGGAATATCCTGGTGGTCCCTCGATCCAGAACGCCTCCAATGATGGGAATCCACTGGCATATAACTTTCCACGGGCCTGGTTGGAAAACAGTTGGGATTTTTCCTTCAGCGGATTAAAAACTGCGGTGATGCGCGAAGTCCGTCAGATGGATATTTCTCAAAAATCGCTCCCTGTCGCCGACTTGGGTGCCAGTTTCCAGGCTGCGGTAATTGACGTGTTGGTCACCAAGACCATCAAAGCTGCAAACCAATTTGAGGCGAAAAATTTGCTGATTGCTGGAGGGGTGTCTGCAAACCGGGCATTGCGCCATTCAATCCAACTACGAGCTACGATACCATTACATATACCCCCTCTTTGGCTTTGTACCGATAATGCTGCTATGATTGCTGGAGCTGCATATTTTCGGTTTATTCACGGACAGCGTGACCAGCTCAATATGGATGTACTCCCCAACTGGCCACTTTCTGAAGTACCTGCCCCTATATCAACTTTGAAACAATAACACACTACGGATTGTTCACCGTAGAACAGAAATATCTCTTTTAAACTCAAATCGCCCTCTGAGATGGCTCCAATCTCATCGGGCGAATTTGAGTGAGGAGAATGCAACTCCCATTATACGCATACACCTAAAAATGGAATGAAGATAGATTAATAACTTCGTGAGAAGATAACTTAGGTCAAGATAGTGCAAAATTTATCATTTCGAGGGTTATCGGCCCCAGGCGTAATATCGTCGGAGTAATTGAGATGCAATCTACCACGGTCGAAGGAATTCCCCCCAAAGTTTTACCCCCATCCAGGATGAGATGCACCCGTCCATTGAGTTGTTTATATACTTCTTCAGCATCAGTAGTATTATCCTGTCCAGAGATATTAGCGGATGTGACCGCCAGGGGACCAATCCTGCGTAATAATGCCAGCGCAACCGGTTGATCCGGCATACGCACACCAATTGTTCCATCCTGGGACAGCACATTTGGCAAAGTTGGGATTTTGGGAACTACCAATGTCAGAGGTCCCGGCCAAAATCGATGCGCTAGCCTTAGTGATTTCTCATCAAATTGGTCTGCCACTCTTTTCAGGTCGGGGTAAATGCCAATCAAGATTGCAATAGCCCGCGTATTAGTGCGTCCTTTTGCCGAGAATAAACCCTCTACACACTCAGCCTTGAATGGCAAAGCTGCCAGCCCATACACCGTATCCGTTGGGAAAGCTACTAATCCACCATTTTTTAACACATCCACCGCATGGATTATTGCATTGGGATGATCCGCTCTCAGAATCTCGCTTTTCATACGTATTATTACGTAAATTATACCCTTATGGATTAGGTTTGCGTGATTAAGCTATCCCCAGTGAGAATCTTGCAAACCCCGGACCCATCTTTAAAATATTTCCCTCAAACTTCATTCCAACATTTTCGAATAAGATCCGGGTTTCATCTTCTGTCCATCGAAAGTTTCCTTCAGCGCGTTTGGCCCAATTTATCAAAGTATCTCTTGCCACCCCCTCGAGCCCTCTTTCCTCTGCAAAATCCATTGCGGCTTGTATATTTAATCTCTCTGACGGATTAAGCATTGCCACCCTTCCCCCCTTGCGGAGCAGCCGGTTCATCTCTGTTAGCGCAAATATGGGCTTAGGGAGCAGGAATAACAGGTTAGTGGCTGTGATCAAATCGAAGGTCGCGGAATTAAAGGGCAGTTTATAAACATCCGCTTGAGCCACAAGTGGATGCAACCGCGATGGACGGAACATCTCCATGTCAAGATCGACTCCAACCGCTTTGCATCCAAATCGTGCAAATATCCCCGGCAGCATTCCTGGACCACAGCCTACATCTAGTGTTAACCAATCCTGTTGCGGGGTACACCATTCCGCAAAACTTTGTAAAGTCCTGCCCCATCCTGTCCGGGTCTGTAATTCTAGAAAATAATCCGCATCCTTATTGAGCACTGTCTTATTCAACCGAATGGTTCATTTCCCAGATCATCTGTAGACCATCCAGGGTTAGCCAGGGCGCTACAATCTGGATGACATCCGTCTCGTGTGCTACGATGTCCGCCAGGCCTCCTGTCGCGATCACCTTCATCTTCTCCCCTAATTCCTGTTGAAAGCGCTTCACCATCCCCTCCACCAATCCGACGTATCCATACAATAATCCGGACTGCATCGAATGAACCGTATTTCGCCCGATCACCGAGGGAGGTTTTTGGAGGTCAACCCGTGTCAGCCTAGCCGTACGTTGAAATAATGCCTCCGCCGCGATACCGATCCCAGGTGCAATAGCTCCTCCCAGGTAATCTCCATTTTCTGCAATGGCATCAAAGGTTGTAGCTGTCCCAAAGTCAACCACGCATGCTGGAGCTCCATAGAGATGCAACACTGCCACGGCATCCACGATTCTATCCGCCCCAACCGCACGGGGATCTTCATACCGCACACGTATACCAGTTTTTACCCCCGCATCCACCACCAGAGGCTCCATATTTAGATATCTTCTACAGGCATCAATGATCTTTCCCGTGAGGGGTGGAACCACAGACGCCATGCAGATTCCACTAACAGTAGCAGGTGAATGTCCTGAATGCTCTAATAAGCCAAGCAATTGTAAACCGTACTCATCCGGCATATGGTCATAAGCAGTCGCCAGACGCCAGCGTGGACCGAGCTCTTTTCCCTGATACAAACCCAGGGTAATGTTTGTATTCCCAATATCGATGGTTAGCAGCATAATAACCTCTTATTCTTGACCTCACTTCTCGTTTTCAATGCCCACGACTTAGAATAATATTGTCGATCAGGCGTGTTTTTCCAATCATCACAGCTAATGAGATGAGTGCTTGATCAACCTGTCCTTCCAGCTCCAGCAAGGTGTCTGGATCTGCACAGGATACATATTGGACAGCTACCATCGCTTCGGTCGCTAAAGTATCCAGGACAGCCTTCCGCAGTTCATTTGCATCTCGCTCGCCTTCTTCGAAGATTGCTTTGGCACGAAACAGTGACCTCGAAAGAATCGTCGCCGCTAGCCGTTCTTCAGGAGAAAGGTATACATTTCTGCTGGACATTGCTAATCCATCTGGCTCGCGCATTGTGGGACAAACTACAATCTCGACTGGAATGTTCAAATCATGAGCCATCTGGCGAATGACAATCGCTTGTTGGGCATCCTTCTGACCAAAATAAGCTCTGCGTGGTTGAGTTGCATTGAAAAGTTTCGCCACAACCGTCGCTACACCCCGAAAATGACCCGGCCTTAAAGCACCCTCCAGGCGGCTGGTGACCTCCTCTACTGAGATCCAGGTTTGATAACCGGCGGGATACATGACTTCAACCGTGGGTGTCCATATCAGATCAGCACCTTCCTGTTCAAGCAACTCTAAATCGCGCTGTAAATCCCGCGGATATTTTTGTAAATCCTCCTGGGGACCGAATTGAGTCGGATTAACGAAGATACTAATGATTACGCTCCGGCACTCATTACGAGCACACCTGACCAACGATAGATGCCCATCATGCAAGAAACCCATTGTGGGTACCAGTCCAGTGGGTTCTTTCAGCTTCTTCCGGGCTGATCTCAAATCATCCAGAGTGACAACAACTTTCATAACCTTTTCCTTCAACGTTGGTCGATGCTTTTAACCAGCCTCCAAAACATCCTGTTGATCGGTGTTGGCACACCCAGCTTTTCACCTGCTCTGACAATCGCACCATTAATAGCTTCAATTTCGGTGTTCCTGCTGCGGGTGACATCTTGAAGCATGGAGGATGCATTTTGAGCCGTGTTCCGGGCTACCTCCTCCACTGCATAAACCGGGTCAGGAAAAGGTAGGCTGATACCCTGACTCGACGCTACCATAGCTGCCTCACGCGCTGCTTCTCCTAATAATTCTCGCGCCTCTGGTCGGCGCAATAACTCTCCGTTCTCCACTCGAAGTAGTGCTGTTAGGGGGTTTATGGCAGCGTTAATGACCAACTTTCCCCAAAGAAGGGATGATGGGGTAGAAACCTGCTCAACCTGAAAACCGGCCTCTTGGAATCTTTTTATGAGCTCACCCAGCCGGGGATGAGTGCCGAGTGAAATTTTACCTATCCCGGTATGTTGGACGTAACCGGGCTGTACCATCCTGGCACCATTCGTAGTAACGCCCAAAGCCACCCGTTCCAGTCCAAGGATCCCTTCCAGGATCTCATAGTTGCCCAAACCGTTTTGTAAGGTTAATGCAATTCCATCTTCAGAAAGTAATCCTTCAAGCTGGTTGGCTACCCGTTCCGTTTGCCAGGATTTAACCAGCACCAAAGCATGGGTAAAAATACCATTGTTCGCTGCTCCGTCCAATACTTTAACGGGATAACTTTGGGTGTTGCCATAAAGATCAAGCATGCGTACCCCAAACTGTCGTAGAGCAGCCATACCTTCACGCCATGTACCAAACATGGTCACATCGTTCCCTGAGGCGGTAAGCTTGCCCGCAAATAGACACGCCATAGCCCCTGTGCCTGCAACCAGCACTTCCATCCTGCTACCTCAACGTCTTATCATGCGTCAAATTGCCTGAATCACCTTGGGCAAGTCTTTCTTCCAGAATCTTCCACTCATCATCACTCATTCCAACGGTATGTTCTGCACCGGGAAAAGTGTTTGCCCTGACTTCGGTGATATAGTCACTGAATGCCTGCCTCATTTCTCCGGCCAGGTTGGCATATCGTTTAACGAATTTGGGTGTAAAGCGTTCAAATATACCCAGTAAATCGTGGGTTACCAGTACCTGCCCGTCACAACCAGCACCCGCGCCAATCCCGATGGTCGGGATATCCAAACGTTTTGAAACCAACCCTGCCAGTCTTCCAGGGATCGATTCAAGCACCAGACTGAAACATCCTGCTTCCTGCAGGATTTTGGCATCTTCCAATAGTTTATACGCCGCCTCTGCATCGCGACCTTGCGGTCGATAGCCACCCAGTTGGTGCACACTTTGCGGGGTCAATCCCAGGTGCCCCATCACCGGGATGCCTGCATTCACAATTGCCCGGACTGTCTCGGCGCGATCGCTTCCCCCTTCCAGCTTGACTACATCCATGCCAGCTTCCTGGAGGAATCGCCCAGCGTTCCGCACCGCCTCCGCTGTGGAAATCTGGTAGGATAGAAATGGCATGTCACCCACCAACAAGGCATATTTCGCTCCACGTGCAACTGCTTTACAATGATGGATCATCTCATCCATGGTTACAGGGATTGTGTTCTCATAACCTAACATCACCATTCCCAGCGAATCACCCACCAGGATAATATCCAAGCCCGCCTGATCCATAATCAAGGCAGTTGGATAATCATACGCGGTAAGCATGCTGATCGGCTCGTGGCGCGTTTTCATCTCCTGGATGAGGCGAATCGTCACTTTCTTACGTACTTCCGAAGGTTTTGAAACTGGGGTTTGAATAACTGACATGGTACCCTCCTTTCGTTTTTCTGGTAGGGGCCAAACAAAATTTATTTTCTGTTTTATATTACGTACATTCTCATCCCGGTCACTAAAGATCCGGGTGTAGAAATTTATTATACTGCGATTCTAAAAGGAAAATCCCGGAAACGTGTGCCTCCACACTTTTTCTTCTCCGACCTGGAGCATGATATGGTGAAAACCACTCTCCGAGGTCACCATGATTACTCGTAGCCTTTTCCCGGATGGTCACACATCACGGGTTTACTTAGTATTATATTGACTGCATTGATTCAATTCATCTAAAACTGGAAAAAATGCCAGTCAATACGCCACCGAATACAACCGTTACAATACCAACAAGCAACGCTAAGATAATCGCTGCAGGTATTGATGCCAATGAAGCTTTTATCATAAAGCCTACCAGCGCAATGAAAGGCATATTGATATTCTCAATTTTCACATGCAGTTCATCCGTGCCAAGACTTACCGGTTGCTGTTTAGAAAGCAGTACAATCATCCGTTCATTCTGGCTTTTTAACTCAGCGATTTGGACTTTCTGTGCATTTTGAATTTCAACCAGTTCAGACAAGGATTGTGTCTGTGCCGCCAGTAACTCTGTTGGGCTTTTTTGTTGAACCGGTTTCTGAACTTGTGCATTCTCATCCATAATTATTGCCTCCTATAACGAACAATTCGTTTTGTTCTTATACTAATTATTCAATCTCATCCTGGTTGCATTCGGGCATAAACGCTCCATATGGTGATTACCGCAGAACTGGCATACTTTTGGCGGGAGTTTTTGATTGCGCCATTTGTGTGCATAGAATCGATCGTGAATCCCTGAACATGCTGATATGGGATATTTTTATCGATCTCCACCTTTCGTAGATAAAAACACAACATCCTCGACCCAGCTTTATGCCAAAAACAATCTGCTAGAGCTACTTGTAGATTATCTCTATCCGACACCTTTCTACTGCCAATATTCTGCATCGTATGCAGGTAGCTCGCATCGCAAGGGGGTGTCTTCTCGTAACCCTAATGCATATCCTGCCTGCATCAGCTGGTGGATCTCACTGGTTCCTTCATAAATGATTGCTCCGCGTGAATTACGCAGATACCGTTCAACATTATATTCGTCGCTATAGCCATATGCTCCATGGATTTGGATCGCTTCTGAAGCTGCATTGAACGATTCGTCGGTGGCGAACCACTTCGCTAGCGAAGTTTCGCGTGTGTTACGCATGCCCTGGTTTTTCATCCAGCCTGCCCGCAGGTATAACAACCGTGCCATCTCATAAGATTGCACCATTCGGGCAATCTTTTGTTGCATGAGCTGAAACTTGGCGATTTCTCGCCCGAAAGCTCTTCTTTCTTTGGAATACGTAATACTCGCTTCCAAACTGGCACGGATAAGACCGGTTGCTCCAGCAGCGACTGTATAACGGCCGTTATCCAGGCACGACATGGCGATCTTGAATCCCTCACCTTCTTCCCCAATCCGGTGGTCAGCTGGAATTCGCACATCCTGGAGATTGATCCAACCAGTCGAACCAGCTCGCATTCCCAATTTCCCATGCAAATCGCCCGTTGTCACCCCTGGACGATCCAATTCAACCATGAATGCAGATAGACCTTCATGTGGATCAGCCGCTTTTGAATTAGTCCTGCCAACCCATAAACAGTGGTCCGCCTTGGTTGCCAGCGAGATCCACATCTTCTCTCCGTTCAAAATGTACTCATCCCCCTCCCGGCGGGCAGTACTGGTGATCGCGGCCACATCTGATCCAGCTCCCGGTTCAGTCAAACCAAAACAGGCGATTTTCTCTCCCTTGGCTTGAGGGACTAAAAAACGCTGCTTTTGATCTTCAGTACCCCATTGCAGCAATGCCATGCTGTTGAGGCCGATATGCACCGATAATACCACCCGCAAGGTGCTGTCCACCACTTCTAGCTCCTCGCAAGCCAACCCAAGTGATATGTAATCCATCCCCTGACCACCGTACCGTACTGGCAGGCAGATACCTAGAATACCTAATTTCCCCATGCGTGGTAGGATGAATGGGGCCATTTCTTGGGCACGGTCAAAATCCTTGATGATCGGTGCCACTTCTTTTTCAGCAAAATCCCGCACCATCTGTTGAACCATTCGGTGTTCACCTGTTAATGCAAAATCCATGTACGACCTCCGTGATGAGTTTGATAGTCACATTATAAATCATGCACCGATTGTGCGAAAGTTCCTTGCGGGTCTACAAAGTTACTCGACCTTAAACCTGATAAAATGGTTAAATTGACCATCAAAATCTGGTTGATTTATAATCAAAGCCTGTGAACACCACCTCTCCCCTAAGCTTTTATCTCCGCATCACTTTAATCAGCCTGGTTATTGCCCTATTCAGTCTCGCCCCACATCCACACGCGGCTGGTGAGTATCTGATGGATGCCAATCAATCAATTATCAGTGGGGATTGGTTGACTGCTTCCCAAGACCTGGCTAATGTTGCGCAATATTACCCCTGGTGGTTCGGGTTAAACTTGGAAGCTGGAAGGTTTGCCTTTCAAGGGGGAGATCCGGAAGCAGCCATCCAATATCTTGAACTTCCTGGCACAATCTCACACCTCACCATCGATGATTTGATTTTATTGGGCGATGCATATAACCAGTTGGATGATCCATTCATGGCTGAGTCGATTTGGAAGCGGGTCACCGAGCTGGATGAATCCAGTTTAGCTTATGAACGCTTAGCAAACCTTGACCTTCAGCGCAAAGATTATGCAGCTGCTGTCACCCATCTTCAAAAGCTGCTTTTTCTAAACCCGTCAAAGTTACAACTGTATTATCAGGTTGGCTCCTTGTACGCTGCAATTGACCCCATAAAAGCCTTGCCATTTTTAATTCAAGCCGCGGAAATCGACCCTGCGAATGCTTCCCAGGCTCAAACCTTGCATGATAAGATCCGGACTGCCAACCTCATGGATGAGCCTGCCTATACTTTTTTGGTTACCGGGCGCCAATTGGCACAATGGGGTCAATGGGAATTAGCCGCGGAGGCATTCCGACAAGCCACAATGACACAACCAGAGTATGTAGAGGCGTGGGCATTTCTTGGCGAATCCCAGCAGCAAATTGCCATTCAAGACACAGGTTTTGTCTCGAAGGTAGGGTTATTAGAGCTTGAACGTGCATTGCAATTGGATGCCAATTCTATCCTTGCAAATACTTTCATGGCACTTTATTGGGAACGGCAGGAAGATTATTCGCAGGCACAGATAGTTATGGAACATGCTATTACCTCCAGCCCTGGTGATCCATTCTTATATACGGAGCTTGGTAATATCTTGGCTAAAGCAGGCAACCTGCCGGCCGCACAATCTGCCTATGTGGCAGCCATTCAGCTTACCCCTCAGGAACCTCTTTTTTATCGCCTGCTGGCTGAATTTGCACTGCAGTACCAGATTCAAATTCGTGAGTTGGCTCTGCCTGCCGCCCGGCAAGCTGTCACCCTCGACCCAGATGATGCCAGCTCGCTTGATGTGATGGCTCAGGTGATGCTAATGCTGAAGGATTATCATTCTGCTGAACGTTTCGCTCTGAGCGCTTTGCAAGCTGATCCCACCTATGCGCCAGCATACCTTCATCTCGGAATCTCCTACCTTTATCTCAGTGAATCCGCCCTCGCCCGCAAGTGGCTGAGTTTAGCTGAAACGGTCAATCCAGGTTCAATGACTGCCTCACAGGCCGAGCGAATGTTCGATTATTACTTCCCGTAGAAATACCGGCAAAGCTGCTCAAGGTTTTGTACCTCAATGAATGAGCACGACCAGATGGATCCTGAAATTTCCCACAACAAAAATTGGTGTTGTGGATTAGCCATTCAGATACCAGAAATGGTACAATCCAACCAAATTAGGACCCAAAGGAGTAGTTTTATGAAATCTATGCGTCTTTTCTATACTGTCCTCATTTTTGTGTTAACCAGCCTGGCTTGTTTCAGTACAAGCACCCAGTCCACACCGAGTAATGTCCTTTTCTCGGATGATTTTTCCAACACCGATAATAAATGGGACCAGGTCACAGAGACTACCCGAACAACAGATTACTACAACAATGCCTATCATATTGTGGTCGATGATACTAACAGTGACGCATGGGCTAACCCAGGGAAAGAGAGCTATACGGATCTCCACATTGAGGTCGATGCCACCAAGAACGGTGGACCGGATGATAACGATTTTGGCATCATTTGCCGTTATACCGATGTAGACCAGTTTTATTATGGCGTCATCAGCAGTGATGGTTATTATGGGATTATGAAGATGACCAGTGATGGTGGAGCACTTATCGGTGAGGATAACTTGCTCCAAAGTGACAAAATAGTCCAGGGTACTGCCACCAATAAAATTCGCTTTGATTGTGTAGGTACCACACTAACTTTGTATGTTAATGGTTCCCAATTGGACCAGCAAACTGACTCCGATTACACCGCTGGAAATGTTGGCCTTATCGCTGGCACATTTGACACGAGTGGTACAGATATCCTTTTTGACAATTTCTTTATCTATAAACCATAAGATTTCAGAGTATCTTATAGGTCCAGAAAATCTGCTCGTCTACGTAGGTTGCATTCATCGGTGTTCCTCAGTGGTGAGATTATTTATCGGTTAAGGGGTCAGGATTAGAATGTTGAAGGTATTTTTAGATATGGTGGGTTGCCGTCTGAACCAGAGCGAGCTGGAAACTTTTGCGCGCCAGTTTCGCCAGGCTGGACATACCCTGACTTCAAACCCTGAATCAGCAGATTTAATTGTGATTAATACCTGCACGGTCACATCAGCCGCCGATTCCGACTCTCGCCAAAAGATACGCCAGGCAGCGCGCTCTGGCGCCAATCAGGTGGTTGTCACCGGCTGTTTGGCTACCATCAACCCACACGAGTTTTCCATTTTTCCTGGGGTCACCCAGGTGATTGGTAACCCGGAAAAAGACAACCTTGTCCCAACGGTATTACACCTCCCGATCCAGGGTCTTACTCACACACTCCTCCAACGCCAGCCAATCCCCGGCACCCGGTTGCGTACCCGTGCATTTATTAAAGTTCAGGATGGTTGTGATAACCATTGCACTTATTGCATCACCCGACTCGCTCGTGGTGTAAGCCGAAGCCGTAAAATAAACGATATTCTGGAAGATATCCAATCTGCTCTGGATGGTGGCACTCAGGAGGTCGTACTGACCGGGGTGCATCTGGGTTCATGGGGATTTGACTTTGATACTCCCTCACACCTATCCGAACTTGTAAGTGCCATCCTGACCCAAACCGATACTCCTCGCGTGCGACTTTCGTCGCTTGAGCCCTGGGATATTTCGCCTGATTTCTTTGAGCTGTGGCAAAATCGGCGTTTATGCCGTCACTTGCACCTGCCCTTACAATCAGGCTGTGAGGCCACCTTAAAACGGATGGGACGCCGGACTACCCCAGAGTCCTATGCTAATTTGATTTCCCAGGCGCGTGCTTTGATCCCCGATCTGGCAATCACCACGGATATCATCACCGGATTCCCGGGTGAAACAGATGAAGAATTTTCCGAAAGCGCTTCTTTTATCCAAAAGCTGGCTTTTGCCCATGGGCATGTCTTTACTTATTCAGCCAGACCTGGCACTCCGGCTGCCCAGCTACCGGACCAGGTTCCCCACCGCATAGCAAAACAACGCAATGCCATCATTCGTGAAATTTTTCAGGTAAGCGCACATATTTACAAGGAGAAGCATCTTGGTCAGGTTCTTCCAGTGCTTTGGGAAAAAGCTACTCTAATCGATGGCAATCATTGGAAACTGAGCGGTTTATCGGATAATTATTTACGTATCAATACTTATGCCGATTCTCCTTGCCGAAACAATGTAACGGATGTATATATCACCGGACTGATCCAGGGCGAGATGATAGGCGAAATCAGGCTAGCTGAATCTCGGTGATTGAACACTCAAGATACGATATAATCAATTTATACACCTTTTAATTATTCGGTAAGAAGGCAATTTGTAACAATGGATCTTAAAACCACCCTCCAATCTGACCTTAAAGATGCCATGCGTAAGGGGGAAGCTACCCGCAAGAGTACTCTGCGTATGGCATTGTCTGCCATTAAACTGGCTGAAGTTGAAAAAGGGGCTCATATGGACGAGGCAGCGTATCTGGCAATCGTTCATAAAGAGATAAAAGCCCGTCATGAAGCCATCGCCGATGCTGAAAAAGCCAATCGACCAGAGTTAATTTTGCAAGCTGAAGAAGAAATCAAGATTCTTCAGGGCTATCTGCCCGCTGCTTTATCCCAGGAAGAATTGGAGATTTTGGTAAAGTCAGCTATCACTGAAGCTGGGGCTGCTTCAATTCGTGAGATGGGGCAGGTCATGAAAATCTTGATGCCTCGCTTGCAAGGTCGCGCAACAGGGGAGCAAGCCAGCCAGGTGGTTCGAAAGTTGCTGCAATAAGACGTGTCTGCTATTAAATTAACCCGGCGTCATTTTTTCCTGGGATTGATTTTCCTGCTGTTCTGCGGGTTTATCACGTTAGCCCTGTTGATTCCCATGGCTGGGAAATTATCCGAGCCCCCCCTGATCGTTGGCGATGTTTCTCCTTACGACATCCATGCTCCATATGCGATCACCTATCAAAGCCAAATCCTGACTGCTCGCCAGCAAGAAGCAGCTGCATCTGCAGTTCCATTGATTTATTCACCTGCGAATACGAACATTGCCCGGCAGCAGTTGGAACAATTGCGGAATGCACAGGCTTATATCAACACCGTGCGTGCGGATGGTTTTGCTTCTCAAGATCAGAAAATGAGCGACCTTGCCGCGTTGGAAGGTGTCGATTTGAGCCATGAGACCATAAAGGGAATCCTCGCCCTGAGCGCTACACGATGGCAAAGTGTTTCTCAGGAAACCACCTCCATCCTGGACCAATTGATGCGAGAGCCAATCCGTGAAGAACAGCTAATGGCTGTGAGTCAAAAGGTTCCCACTTTGGTAAGCCTGTCATTTTCAGATGACCAATCAGCCATCATCACCGATCTCGTGCAGGCTTTCGTCGTTCCTAACAGCCTTTATAACGAACAACTGACAGAAACAGCCAGGCAACAAGCGCGTGATAACATTACGCCGGTATCGCGCTCGTTTATTACCGATGAAACCATAATACAGGGTGGAAAAGTCATCACAGTAACAGACTATGAAGCTCTCCAACAATACGGACTTGCTCAGCCGAAAAATCGTTGGCAGGATATTGTCAGCTCATTAGGATTGACCTTGATAACTGCGGCGATATTTAGTATTTATTTCCGTAACAACCCAAAGCTGTTCTCCGGCGATCTTGGGATGAGGAAACTCACCATATGGATGATGCTGTTTCTGATATTTTTAATGATCGCCCGGGTGTCCATTCCAGGTCACACAGTCATCCCCTATGTTTACCCGGTAATGGGTTTTGCATTAACCATCTCAGCATTATTTTCCGCTGAGCTGGCAATAATTTCCATCGTTCCTCTGGCTTTCCTGATCCCTTACAACTTGCCGGATGCCCAGATATTAACCTTGTATTATCTGTTGGGTAGTGTCTTTGGTGTTTTTATTCTTAAGAGACCTAAAAGACTCACTTCATTCTTTTGGGCAGCAGCAGCGATAGCCATTTCTGGAGCCGCGGTAGCAATAGCCTATCGCATCATCCAGCCTACCGCAGACTGGGTGGGTGTAGCGACGCTGGCACTTACTTCAATCATCAACGGCATCGCTTCAGCCAGCATTGGGCTGATCCTCCATTATTATCTGGCTCAATTTTTAGGTCAAACAACCGCTCTGCAGCTGATCGAGCTATCGCGACCCGATCATCCGCTTCAACAACTTCTGATGCGTAATGCTCCCGGCACGTATCAGCATAGCCTGCAGTTGGCAAATCTGGTTGAGCAGGCGGCTGACGTTATTGAGGCAGATGCAATGCTTGCCCGAGTGGGTGCTTTGTACCATGATATCGGCAAAACTCAAAATCCCTACTTCTTCATCGAAAATCAACTGCCTGGCAATATTAATCCGCATAATGACCTGGACCCGGAAATCAGTGCTGCCACCATCATCAGGCATGTCCAGGATGGTATGGATTTAGCCCGCAAATATCACCTCCCTCGGCAATTATCTGACTTCATCGAACAGCATCACGGTACCACCATCACCCGCTACCAATACTCGCGAGCACTAGATCTTGCCAAGATGAATAAAGACGCAGTCGATATGGACAAGTTCCGTTATCCAGGCCCACGACCGACCACCAAGGAGATTGCCCTGCTCATGCTGGCAGATACCTGCGAGGCGCGCATGCGCGCTGAAAGACCCAAGGACGAGAATGAATTGCTTGAACTTATAAAAAGTGTGGTTAAGGATAAGCAGGACCTGGGTGAGTTAAATGATACCCAGATGACCTTTCAAAATCTGGAAGAAGTCATCGGTTCATTCACCTCCACATTGCGGGGTGTTTACCATCCCCGCATTCAATATCCAAAATCTGAAGGAGAGTTAAAAACCCGGCCTGTGTCCTATAGACTTCCAGATGAGGATACGCCTCCCATACCTGCTGCACTCCAAACTTCACCACCCGACGAAAAAACTGGGCAATTAAATTAATTATTATGATTTACCTTCAAGTTAAACGAACAGTCAGGCTTCAAGTAAAAAAATCGGTTCTTTTGCATGCTGCCCAGCTCACCCTGGAAATCGAAAACGCCACTGCCGGGTCAGATATCAGCGTCGTCATTGGGGATGATGCACTCCTGAAAAGACTCAATTTGAAATATCTCAATGTCGATGCTCCCACCGATGTGCTATCTTTTTCTTCCAGTGTGGTCGACCCTGACACCAAATCCATCTATCTTGGAGATGTGATCATCTCACAACCCCAGGCAGCATACCAGGCCACGGCTGGAGGTCATCCACTGGTTGATGAGTTACAGCTACTGGTCGTTCATGGTACATTACACCTGTTGGGATATGACCATCTGGTACGAGCGGATAAAAAGAAGATGCAGGCTGCACAAGACAATGTCTTAAAACAGCTTGGTCTTGATCTACATTACACTCTTTGACCATGTCCAACCGGATAATAGGTTTTTTCAAATCACGCATTAATGCCTTTGGATATGCACTTTCAGGGTGGTGGTTTGTAATCCGCACTCAGCGTAATGCATGGATCCACATGGTCGTCAGTATTGCGGTCATTTTTATGTCCTTTTTCTTGCAACTCACTGCCTCCAGTTGGGCTTTAATACTTCTGGCAATTGCCTTGGTTTGGATTGCTGAATTTCTCAACACCGCTCTTGAAGCGGTTGTGGACTTAGCCTCCAATCACCAGCATCATGAGCTAGCTAAAGTAGGCAAGGATGTCGGTGCTGCGGCCGTCTTAATTGCCGCTATCTCGAGTGTCATGATTGGTCTATTGATCCTGGGTCCACCACTTTGGTCGGTTATTAAATCCTTATTTTAGGGTTTCACATAGAATCGCAAATCTTATAATGCTCATCCACTGAGATGGCTTTGGCTGTACAAAATTATAGGAGATAATTATGCCCACTTCCTTCCACTTCGGAACAGTCGGATCACCAATTTCAACTCCAAAAAAACCTGGTGGCAGCGTAGGTGCCATCATCCGCATGAAAGAGATGGAACTGGATGCCTTGGAGCTTGGCTGGGTGCGGGCGGTTCGGGTAACTGAGGAAACCTGTGCTGCCATTCAAGCTACCGCACACGAACAAGAAGTGCTCATCAGCATCCATGCTCCTTACTTCATCAACCTGAATGCCACGGATGAGGAATGGGTTAATTCACGCAAACGATTAATGGATGCCGCCATTTATGGGAATTTGGCTGGAGCTACGGATATTATCTTTCACCCCGGTTCATACTTTGGGAAGCCACCTTCAGAAGTATTACCCATTGCCATTCAGCGTCTTCAAGGATGTCTGGATGAGCTAAGATTAGCAGGTAACAATGTGATTTTACGCCCGGAAACGATGGGTAAATCAGCCATGCTGGGCTCGCTTGAGGATACGCTTGCCATGGCGAAAGCATTGCCGGGTGTTGAGCCCTGCATTGACTTTGCACACCTGCATGCCCGCCCCGGGGATGGCTCAATCAATACCTATGATGAATTCTCACGCATCTTGGATATATATGGGAAAACCCTGGGCGAGCAGTTCCTCAAGCAATTACATATCCACCTATCCGGCATCCAGTACGGAGAAAAAGGCGAAAAGGAACATCTTCCACTAAAAGATTCAGATCTGAACCTGGATGGTCTTTTTAAGGCTCTGAAGGCTTTTCGCTGCCAGGGGAGGATATTGTGTGAAAGCCCGATTATGGAGGACGACGCGATTTACATGAAAATTCTTTGGGCTAATCTATAAAGGTTGCTCTAAGAGATATTCTTTTTTCTAACCACGAAAAATAGATACGTAGCGAATCTCACCGCTCATGCCCTAACGCTCATCATTCGCCACGCATGTATATTACACGCTCTCCCGGGTTGCAGCAATCTATGCCAGGGGATGCATATCTGTTGATTTTTCCATGAAACGTACAGACACTACCCTCTCAATATATCCTCTCCTGGGCACAATTACTCAAGATGTGCTACGTACAACTATTAAGTTTTGGAACTACCTGGAGATTTTCCAGCTCTTCGTTATCGTACTTGATCGAAGGAAATCATAATTAGATTCATTTGGCAATCGTCATAAGTATCGAAATAAACCTTATCCGATAATGGCAGTTTCTGTTGATCCATTAATTGGATCCAAATTGTGCCAGTCGTTGCTACCAGGTTATTTGCCAGCGTGATTTCATAACCACCCTGCCCATACTGGGTTGAGTATCCAGTGATGCTATACATGTCTAAAGCATCCGTCCCAGGCATGGAGCCTCCCAATTGAACCATCAATCCGGGTACAGCCTCATCATTAAGGCTGGTAACTTGCCCTGCAACCCCAGACCAATTACAATCTGCATCCGCGTGAAAGGTCGTCCAGGCGACTGCGGATGGGCTGCCTGGTTCTAGCTCAAACGCATACCCGCTGGGAGTAACCGTTATCCCTGGGGTAGTCGTGGGAGGGATTTCCGATGGGGTGCGGTGATGGTTGGGATTTGGCTTGCATCAGGAGAGCCTGTTTCTTGCATCCCGATGAGGGTGGGGGTCCACGACGGAACCATGGTCATTCGCGGTGTCACCGTGAAAGTTGGTAGTACCGCAGTGGGGAATTGAGTTGGTGGAGGAAAAGGATTAATTATACTGTTTGGATTTGTAAATATAATCGAGAAAACCACTACGACACATAAAATTGTCACCAGTATCACAATAGTCAAGATATTCCACACACGAGCTGATGATCTTTTCCTGGGATTAGATTTGTTAGCCTGGTGTATATCAAAATTATCCATACATCATTTACCTTTAAATATGCATTACGGCAATAAGATTTGTATCGCACTTTGATTCCGGCGATCGGATATCCAGTCCAGCAAGGCTTGTTCTTGTAGTGCGCTCCTCGCCCCAGGTTGCAGGGGATGATTTGGGTCTCTTTCCACAAGGTACAGGATGTGGAATCCGATATCCGTCTCGACCACTGGGCTGTATTGCTCCGGTTGCAGCGCAAATGCTGCCTCCTCGATGGTATTACTATCCAGGTAACCGCGTGGGAACCAACCCAAATCTCCCCCGGTCAATGGATTATATTTAAACGCCAGGTCGAGAAAATCGGCACCAGATTGTAAGGAAGCGTATACCTCATTCGCCTCGGCAGATGTGGGCAATAATATCTGCCTCAGATGCACCTCCTCAGCGGTCTGCGGAACTTCAGCAATAATCTGGTCGCGCATCCACGCAACACCTACCGAGCGTCGTAATGCAAGTTGGAAATCATCGTTCGAATAGCCATGCTCAGTTTTCCAATCTTCTAAGGCTTGCGTGCCACCGAGCTGGTTCTCAAGGCTTTCTATTCTGGATTGAAGTGTTGTCTCATCAACCATGAAACCATTTTCAACCGCCCCTTGTGCGAAAAGGGTTTGGTCGATAAGCTCATTCAGGACGATCTCGTTGGGGTCAGATGCCAGATTCGTGCCAGTTATCGTGGTCGATGCCTGAAACCTGGCAAGTTCCCCCTGGAACTCAGCCAGAGTAATTGCTTCGCCATTGACTACCGCGGCTAATGGGATTGGAGTCGGGCTGGGGGTAGGTGGGACGGGTGTTTGTGATGGTTCCTGCGTAATCCCTGATGGCGAGGTAGTTGGTGGTGCAGAGGTGCCGGTTGTGACCGGGCTGCCTCGGGAGCAGGCTGGTAAGAAAATAACGAAAAGACAAAAAATGATAAGAATAACTCGTAGTCGGCGTGTGCTCATCGGGTAAATTATACCTGCAATTCCACCCAAGGCTCTCTCGTGAAAAACGAACCACCTGCCAATTAGTTTCCGACCTAGTTGGCTGTCCTTCGGTAATATAGGATTATCAATAATCCTGAAGACTTGACAGATCATCACATTTGCAGATAATAGGGAGAACAAGATGCAAAGGCTTTGAAAGAGGAAAGTAGCTGGATCGAAACCGACAGGGAGGCGTTGGGCAAGGACTGAGACCCCGCCAGGCAGAAATCCAATGAAGTTCCCTCCGGAGCTGTCCGGGTGAATGTGGCTCACACTATTAGCACGGAACGCACCCCAAGCGTTACTAAGGGAACCGATCGCTGTTTAGCCGTCGGACGAAGAGGGTCGCGGGAGCGATCAACAAGGGTGGTACCGCGGGAAACTTTCTCCCGTCCCTTGATGGGACGGGAGTTTTGATTCATTTGGTACATCCTGGAGCAAGTTGCCGGTAAAATGATCTTGCTGGCTAATTTTGGAGGTGAATATGTTGTCGGAATTGGAGCAAATCGAACAAAAAGCCTTGCAGGCTTTGGAAACCAGCCTGGATGAAACCAGCCTGGAAGCATGGCGCATCGCACATCTTGGGAGATCATCTCCCCTGATGCTGGTTTTTGACCAGCTTGGCAAGCTTGCTAAAGATGAACGGCCTGTAATCGGTAGGCGCGCAAACGAAGTAAAACGCGCTTTGGAAGCTGCTTTTTCGTCCCGGACCGATGCTTTGCGCCAATCAGCTTTACTGCGCTCCCTGCAATCCGAGCGCCTGGATGTAACTCTGCCCGGTCGGGTATCACCCATCGGGCGCCTCCATCCTGCCTCCATCTCCTTACGAACCGCCATCCGCGCCTTTGCTGATATGGGCTTTCAAGTTTTCCGCTCACCTGAAGCAGAGACCGATGATTACAACTTCGGTCTGCTCAATATGCCTCCCCATCACCCTGCCCGGGATATGTATGATACATTCTATACCAACATGCCTAATGTCTCCCTGCGCCCGCATACTTCGCCGGGTCAGATCCATGTGATGCAACAATCTGCTCCTGAGCCAATCCGCGCCATCCTTCCTGGGATGTGCTATCGCTATGAGCAGATCAGTACCCGGCACGAAACCCAGTTCTACCAAATTGAAGTACTCGCGGTCGGTAGGAATATCACCTTGGGCGATCTAAAAGGCACCATCACCGATTTTGCCCACCGCTTGTTTGGTCAGAACATTCGCACCCGCTTTCGTGCCTCTTACTTCCCTTTCACCGAACCCAGCGCAGAAATGGATTTCGAATGTTTTCTTTGTAGTGGTAAAGGCTGTTCTGTTTGTTCAGGTACCGGTTGGTTGGAGATTGGTGGCTGTGGTATGGTCCACCCCATTGTGCTCCAAAATGGTGGATATGACCCTGAGAAGTATTCGGGGTTCGCTGCAGGATTGGGCACCGAACGTATCATGATGCTCAAACACCGCATCGAAGATATCCGATACTTCTGGTCTAATGATATGCGTTTTTTGGAGCAATTTTAGGAGGTTATTATGCTTGTCCCCATATCCTGGTTAAAAGACTTTGTTGATATCAACATTCCACTCCCCGAGCTTGCTTCCCGCCTGACTATGGCAGGACTGGAAGTGGAAGGGATTGTAACGATCGGTCTTCCACTGCCTCAAGACAACCCTGTTGGCATCCAAAGTGGAAATGAAAATATTGACATAAATGTCTCCGGACTGTACTGGGAGCCTGATAAAATCGTCACTGCCTCCGTTTCAGAGGTCATGCCCCATCCTAATGCTGACCGGCTGGTCTTGTGCAAGCTCTTTGACGGTGAACGTGAGCATATCGTCCTTACCGGTGCGCCTAACTTGTATCCCTATAAGGGGCTTGGTGTGTTGCCGATTCCGCTTAAAGTGGCTTACGCTCGGCAAGGAGCTCAAATATATGATGGTCACCAGCCTGGTCAGGTACTGACCACCCTCAAACCGGCTAAAATTCGGGGGGTTGATTCCTACTCGATGATCTGCTCCGAAAAAGAGCTGGGCATCTCGGAGGATCATGAAGGCGTGATCATCCTCGATGAGGATGCTCCGGTAGGTGTTCCATTGGTGGATTACCTCGGTGATGCAGTTTTCGATATCAAAATACTGCCCAATATTGCCCGGGCTGCCAGTATCCTGGGCGTAGCACGTGAGATTGCCGCCCTCACCGGGATGCCTTTACACGTCCCGTCAGACTTCTATCAGGTCCTGGCTGAAGGCTCGAAGGTTGGTGATAATGTCTCAATCGAAATAACCAACCCAGAGCTGAATCCTCGCTTCGTCCTCGGGTTGATCCAGGATGTGACCATCAAGCCCAGTCCCTACTGGATGCAGCGCCGTCTCAAGCTGTCAGGGATGCGCCCGATCAACAACATCGTGGATGTTACCAACTATGCCATGCTCGAGGTCGGTGAACCTCTGCATGCCTTTGACTACGATGTGCTGCTTCAACGCGCCGCAGGTGCCTCACCCACCATCATCACCCGCACTGCCCGCCCGGATGAACGCCTTACCACATTGGATGGTGTGGACCGCCCACTGGACCCCTTCACAGTTCTCGTGTGTGATACGGCTGGTTCTCTCTCCATTGCAGGAGTGATGGGTGGAGCAGAATCCGAGGTCTATGACGCTTCTGGGATTTTGGAAGCCGATGAAAACGGAATGCCTCCCAGTCAGGATTCACCTCGCAGAGCAAATACAACCAAGATTCTACTGGAAGGTGCAGCCTGGAATAATATCAATATTCGTAAGACTGTTGGCTCTCAAAAACTGCAATCTGAAGCTGCTTTCCGCTTTTCACGTGGCGTCCACCCTGCCATGGCTGAGCGCGGTGTGATGCGTGGATTAAAATTAATGCACCAGCTGGGTGGTGGTATTGTAAGTGAGGGATTGGTAGACAATTATCCCTTACCACCCACGGACCCGGTTGTTGATCTCACCCCGGATGAAGTCGAGCGTAATCTTGGGATTAAGCTAAGCGTCCACGAGATCATCAAAATCCTGCAGAGTCTGGGTTTCAATTGTGAGCTAATTTCGGAAGGTTCCTCACCCGTCTCCATCCGTGCTCATACCCCCGACCACCGGATGGATATTAACCCGGGGTTGGTTGGGAAAGCTGACCTGTTGGAAGAGATCGCCCGCATCTATGGTTATGACCGGATTCCCGAGACTCGCCTTACTTCCGAATTACCACCCCAACGCAGCAACCCACCTGTGGAAGGTGAAACCCGGATCATTGATCTATTGGTGAACTCAGGTCTACAGGAAATCATCAGTCACCGCCAGACCACACCCGAACGCGAAGCGCGCCGTCTTGCACCTGGCACACCTGTTGATGACCAGCCTTATTTACGCATCATTAACCCCATCGCCTCCGATCGTGTGGTGATGCGCCATAGCGTCCTGAATAGTGTCTTGGAGGCAGTGGAGCGGAATTCCCATATACGCTCTCGCCTGGCCCTTTTTGAAGTTGGGCCTATCTTCTTCAATTCAGAGGCTGGAGACCGGCCGGATCAATTACTCCGCCTGGCGATAGTTCTCACGGGTCCACGATCGTTACCGGGCTGGCAAAAGACTGATGCCGAACCGATGGATTTCTTTGACCTTAAGGGGATTATTGCGACATTAATGGATGGGCTGCACATCCATATGCAGGTCGAGCCAATCGAACATCCCACATTCCACCCTGGCAAGTGCGCTCGCATTATGGTTGGAGCGCAGCAGGTTGGGGTATTTGGAGAGCTCCATCCGTTGGTGCATGAGCATTACGATTTTTCTTCCTTCCCTGTGATGGCTGCAGATATAAATTTGGATTTGTTGATCAGCATGATCCCCGAACATTATGCTATGCAGCCTGTCCCTGCCTACCCGCCCGCGCTGGAGGATCTTGCCATTGTAGTAGATGATGACATACCTGCTGAGCGTGTTGCTAGTGTGATCAGGCAAGCTGGTGGCAGGACAGTGACCAATATCACCCTGTTTGATGTCTATCGCAGTGAGCAAATCGGGGAGGGTAAAAAGAGCCTGGCATATTCAGTCACCTATCAATCCGCGGATAAAACTCTAACCGATAACGATGTAGCCCAGATCCGCCAGCGGATCATCCGCAGGTTAGACCAGGAATTGGATGCCCGTTTGCGTACCTGATTCCCGGTTCGCTAGGGTGATCGTGGGGTATTCCATGTCAACAATTTGTGCTTGCAGCCTTGGATGCAATGACGTATACTTAAATCAGCATCCAGGTCATAAAATTGTTGGAGGAGGAGTAAAATGAGCAATCGAACAGCTGCAATTATCATCACCATCGTCGCAGTGCTATTGTGCGGGTGCCCCGGGTTAGCAGCCTTGTGCTGGGGTGCGGCTAGCCTGGTTGACTACGCCGCAGGGTTCGGATTTTTCGCTTCGGATCAGGCCACATATCTCTGGTATATTATTGGAGGTCTATGTGGCGGAATACTTTTAATCGCTATCGCCATTGTAGTAGGCTTCTTTGTGCTGCGTAAGAAAAAGGAAATTCCTCCCAGTTTTAACGAACCCATTCCACCAGCCATTTAAATAGATCGTTCCAAGACCCGGCGCCTCTTCCTCGACGCCGGGTCGTTTTTTGCATCAGCAAGGACATGCTTTGGAACCTGAATGAAATTTGGATGATTTCTGAGAAATTGAATACAAAATCCTTATCTCAGATTCCTCAGAGATTACAGCCTTTTTATTTAATCGATTTAATCCATAAATCCCATATCATTTGAGTATTGAATCGTAACCTTCCCCACAATTGACATAATCTTGATCAATGGATTAAACTAATCCTTACCGTTAAATATTTATTTAACAAGGATATATTCTCCATGCAATCCCTGGAACGCCTGAATACTTTTTTACAGCTTAAAATCATGTCTGACCCGCGCAGGCTTTCTATCCTTAAGCGATTAATGGATGCACCTGCCACCCTCTCACAATTGGGAAAGGCTTTGGGTGAACATCCAGCCTGGATTCGCCACCACCTGAAGGTGCTCGAGCAGGCAGGGCTGGTTGAATTGAGTGAAGTCAAAATTTCCAGCGGGTATATCGAAAAATATTACCGCTCCAAAGCTCACGCTTACTTGTTCCAGGAGCTATTGCTACCAGAAAGACCTGGCAAGCATACCGTGGTGCTTTCCGGTAGCCATGACCTGGCCTTGGAGATGCTTACCGAAACACCTTATAGTGATTTGGCAGTCTTCACCCTCCCCATCGGCAGCCTGGACGGCCTGGTGGCATTGCGCCAGGGACTGTGTATTGCAGCTGGATGCCATCTATACGATACCGGCAGCGGCGATTACAACTCTCCCTATGTGCGTCACTTTTTCCCCGATAAAAAGATGGTCTTGCTCACTCTGGCGCACCGCGAGCAAGGCTTAATCGTCTCCCCAGGCAATCCAAATAATATCCAGGGGTTGGATGATCTAACCCGCCCTGGCTTACGTTTCATTAACCGCAATCGTGGATCAGGCACCCGCTTGTGGCTGGATGAACAGCTTAAGCACATGGGAATTCCGCCAGATCAGGTACCCGGATATTCGGATGAAGCTTACACTCACACGGAAGTGGCTATTGCGATACAGCAGGGTCATGCCGAAATCGGTTTAGGGATACGAGCTGCAGCTGCGTCACAACATTTGGGTTTTATTCCGCTCTTCCACGAACGCTTCGATCTTGTTATCCCCCACGAGCAATTGTTACAAAAACAGCTTGCCCCTCTGTTCGACACGTTTTACAGCAGTGAATATCGCCACCGGGTCGAAAGCCTGGGTGGTTATGATATATCTCATATTGGAGATCAAATAATACTTTAGGAGGTTCGAAATGAAGATCAGTGCAAGGAATATATTGAAAGGCAAAATAGTCAAACTGGTACGTGGCGCGGTCAATTCGGAAGTCATTATTGAGCTTCCGGGTGGCACTCGCCTGGTTTCAATCATCACCAACAGCTCCGTTGAAAATCTTGGGCTGGCGGAAGGTATAGATGCGTATGCGATCATCAAAGCCTCCAACGTAATGGTTGGGGTAGATTAATATTTCACAGGAGAAGAATATGAGCATAACAAGAAGATTCACTACATTATTTGCCGTATTATTAATCGTCTCATTTGTACTGGTTGCTTGTAAGCCATCACCTGAAAATCCAAACCTGATCCTGGCAACCACCACCAGTACCCAGGACTCTGGCTTACTGGATGTGATGATCCCTGAATTTGAAAAAGCTAGCGGCTACACCGTCCAAACCATAGCCGTCGGTTCGGGCGAAGCCATGAAAATGGGACAGGAATGCAATGCAGACGTCCTCCTGGTCCATTCTCCAGCTGCAGAAAAAGAGTTTATGGCCAACAATTACGGGTCAGACCGCCGCCTGGTGATGCATAACGATTTCATCATCGTCGGTCCGTCATCAGATCCAGCTGGGATCAAGGCAGCTGCTACTTCAGCGGAAGCATTCACCAAGATTGCAGATTCTAAGTCACCATTCATCAGCCGGGCAGACAAATCAGGCACCAACTCTAAAGAGCTGGCTATCTGGAAGAGTGTCAACATAACACCAGAAGGAGATTGGTATATCGAAACAGGTCAGGGAATGGGAGCCTCATTGACTATTGCTTCCGAACGGTCTGCGTACATCTTGACTGATCGGGCAACTTATCTGTCAAACAAGGATAACCTGCAGCTTGATATTTTGAAGGAAGGTGATGCAGCCTTGTTAAATATATACCATGTGATCGTGGTTAACCCAGCCAACTGCACCAGCGTGAACAATGCTGGGGCGATTGCCTTTGCAGATTACGTGGTTTCATCCGAAGCTCAAAATTTGATTGGTAGCTTCGGTACGGAAAAATTTGGAGCACCGCTTTTCACTCCTGATGCTGGCAAAGACGAATCTACGCTGGGAAAATAGATTCTACAAATTGTTGGGGCTGTCCTTAGGGTGATGGCAGCCCCATAGTCTTTTATTAACCTGTCCAATAAAAGTATTTCATATATTCCATAGCCAGGGGTAAGGGCGTACTTTGTCCGGTCCGTTTTTAGACCGGAGCGAAAAAAAACATAACATTGACATCAGCAACTCGCTGCGCCCTTTTATTAATACCAGCACATTTTGTTCCACGATGCGTCAGTTGACACAAAATGGTTTATCTTTTTGGTCAACTTCGATATTAATCAAAATGATACAATTCCAATATGACCACCGATATCTTCGAAATCACGCTGCTTTCGCTTAAAGTCTCATTATTCGCCACTGGTATCAGCCTGTTCATCGGTCTGCCCTTGGGCACCTGGTTGGCACTCTCTCAGCTGCGTGGGCGCAAATTTATCCTCAGCCTGATCAACACCGGCATGGCATTGCCCCCAGTTGTAGTAGGTTTATTTGTCGCCATGACGCTCTGGCGGAGCGGACCTTTGGGTAACCTGCGCTTGATATATACCCCAATCGCTATCATCATCGCCCAGACGATTATTGCCGCCCCGGTCGTCACCGGTCTCACAGCTTCAGCTTTGCAACAGCTGGACCCTCGTCTTCGCTTGCAGTTATTGGGTTTGGGTGCTTCACCCATCCAGGTGGTGATATCCTTATGGCGGGAAGCCCGCCTGCCTCTTCTGGCTGCACTGATGGCTGGCTTTGGAAGTGTCATATCCGAAGTCGGTGCCTCGATGATGGTAGGTGGTAACATCCGCCATCAGACGCGTGTGCTGACCACCGCCATCGTCCTGGAGACCGGTAAGGGTGAATTCCAAAACGCCATTGCACTCAGCGTGCTCCTTCTCTTACTGGCATACATGGTCAACCTGGGGTTAACTCTGATTCAGCAACGCGGGGCTCGGTAATTTCCCATGCCTGAAATTATTCTCAGTCTAAAAGACCTGCTGGTCAAGCGCAGCGATCAAACGGTTTTACAAGTCAGCTCGCTAGATGTCCATGAGGGTGAGGTCCTTGCCGTCATCGGTCCGAATGGTGCTGGCAAAAGTACCCTGCTGCTGGTGTTGGGTCGTTTACTGCAGCCGCAGGGGGGGCAGGTATATTTCCGCGGGAAACCGATCGAGCAGGAAAACGAGCTGACCTATCGACGACGCATCGCTCTGGTGCTCCAGGAACCATTGCTCATGCACCAGTCAGTCTTTGATAATGTTGCCGCAGGGCTAAAGTTTCGAGGCTTCCCTCGTGCAGAAGTCAAAAAGCGTACACAGGAATGGTTGGAGCGCCTTGAAATCAGCCATTTACGCAACCGCCCTGCTCAGCGTTTATCGGGTGGTGAAGCACAAAGAGCCAGCCTGGCACGCGCTTTCGCTCTGCAACCAGAGCTGCTTTTGCTCGATGAACCATTCTCTGCCTTGGATGCCCCCACCCGCCTGCGCATGCTCCAGGATCTGCATGCTTTATTATCTCAAACCAACATCACCACCGTTTTCATCACCCACGACCTGGATGAAGCCCTGCTTCTTGGTGACCGGGTGGCAGTCTTGTTGGGTGGTGTCTTACGCCAGGTTGGTCGTCCGCAGGAAGTGTTTACCGCCCCAAGTGATGGCGAGGTTGCCGCATTCGTCGGTGTTGAGACGGTCATCGCAGGAAGAGTATCAAGCTCTCAAAACGGACAAATTATCGTCGAGGCAGATGGCTTGCATCTGGAAGCTGTGGGAGATGCTCGTGTCGGAACGAGTGTGCTGTTTTGCTTGCGCCCGGAGGATATAACCTTATCCCATGCAGATAGCACAGCTGTTTCCAGTGCACGCAACCGTTTGAATGGTCACATCCAGCGCATGACCCCCAGTGGTCCATTAGTACGTGTTGTTATCGATTGTGGTCTGCCAGTGGTCGCCCTGATTACACGTGGATCTGCACTTGAGATGAAGCTCGCCGAAGGTCAGCCGGTGTCAGCCTCCTTCAAAGCCACAGCAGTGCATTTGATTCCCCGCTGATCTTGATCAATCTGAATCCCAGGGGGCTATCCCGCTGCCACTTTGATGATAGAGGGAATTCCTGATTGGCTCAGCCAGATTTGGCATCACATCTGCCGTTGCTGCCAGTAATCCAAAGCACCCGGTGATCATCATGTCACCAAACGGGGCTGGGTAATACGGTCGCAAGGCGTGTTGCCTGTCGCCCTTTCCATAAAAGATACTCCGTCTGGGTCCGGTGATGACCATATCAAAATCACCTTCGCCAGGCATGAGTGGGGTACTGTCATAAACCAACGCTCCATGACCCTGGTCATTGAAGACGTCATCCCTGCGCAACGTCCCATCAGCCAGGGCTCGAAGCAAGCGTTCCAGCTTATCCAGGTCGACAAGTCCCGTGTGATGCTCGAACAAGCCTTCAATCCCGTGTGGACCTAATCGGAATGCCAGTGTGTGGAAATTCCCCACGTTAGCAATGATCACCCGTTCTCTTTGGGCTACTCGTTGATCCAGTGTGGCACCCAGCACTGCCGCCGGTGCAGTATCCATCACCACCAGTGGCGCATTGATCTCTATGGTTGAATTGACAACAGACTGTAAGCGTGTCATGCTGGCAGGCACATCTTCCGCCCGGTATGCAAACGCACTCAGCCGGTTCAATTTCCGGATGCGCTCATCCAGGTAATCAAACCGGAACTGCCGGTCAGATATATTTTCGGGTGCATTTCCATGGTCAAACACTCCTACCACGATGGCCGAAAGGTGATCCAGGCCAGTCCCAAAAGTCTGGAATGCATTGGCTATGGAAGGGAAATCAAAATCCACCAGCCTCAGGCGTTGAACTGAACCTGGTAGCCGTTCTGATTCATCTTCACTGACCACCTCGATTCCCATCCTCCTGACCGCCTCCAGGTCGTCATTGAAAGTCCGGGCAGCGTCAGGTGTTGCATACACACGCTAAACCTGCTCTCAGGTGTGCCTCTGTCGCCCATGTACTTGGTCCACCGCCCATGGTCACGCCGGTCAGAAGGATTGCCTCTCCTAGCCTGGTCGCCTGCTGTATCTTTCTTCGGATGATCATCGTGGGGCTGGGCACCACCAGCTTAAAGTTATTCTCCATATCCAGGCTGGAATTGTAAAGATAGATATCCTGGGTGCCAGTGCCAATATCAACGGCCAGTATTTTCATGGATGCGAGTTTACCACATCCATGCAGGGACGAGGGTGGTTACCAGGACTGAATAAAGAAACATAAGGTATACTCCAGAGGCAAACCTGATATTCTGCTATGTGATTTCAACTGGATCAGGAAAAGTGAGGCGTTTATGACCTTGGAAAATGAATTAAAACGCTGGGAAGACCAGACTCACCCATCAGAAAAAAGACCCAACAGGTCGCGAAAAACTGAGTTTGCGACGCCTTCCGGTATCCCACTCCCACCGCTACTCGTTCCCTCTGACCAGGATCCGGACTACATGGAGCAGCTCGGTTTTCCAGGTGAGTATCCTTTCACTCGCGGTGTCCAACCTACCATGTACCGTGGGCGGTTTTGGACGATGCGCCAATACGCCGGTTATGCCACCGCTGAAGAGTCAAATCGCCGCTACCGATTCCTGTTGGAACAGGGACAGACCGGTCTTTCGGTGGCTTTCGATTTGCCCACCCAGATTGGCTATGACGCAGATGACTCCATCGCCAAAGGTGAAGTGGGGAAAGTTGGCGTATCGATCTGCTCCTTGCAAGATATGCGAGTACTGTTCGACCATATTCCACTTGATAAAGTATCCACCAGCATGACCATCAACGCTCCAGCCGCGATCCTGCTGGCCATGTATGTTGCTGTAGCCAGGCGTCAGGGTGTGGAGATAAAAGACCTGCGTGGAACGATCCAAAATGACATTCTGAAGGAATATATCGCCCGGGGTACTTATATCTTTCCGCCTGCCCATTCCATGCGACTGGTAACTGACGTGTTCCGCTATTGCCAGCAGGAAATTCCACATTGGAACACCATTAGCATCTCCGGCTATCATATCCGTGAGGCAGGTTCAACTGCTGTGCAAGAGGTGGCATTTACTTTAGCCAATGCCATCGCTTATGTGCAAGCAGCCATCCAGGTCGGTCTGGATGTGGACGAATTCGCCGGTCAGCTTTCTTTCTTTTTCAATGCTCACAACAACTTTTTGGAAGAGGTGGCTAAATTCCGTGCCGCTCGCCGGCTGTGGGCACGCCTGATGCGTGACCGTTTCGCTGCCAGGCAGGCAAGCTCCATCATGATGCGTTTTCACACCCAAACCGGTGGCTCGACTCTTACAGCCCAACAGCCGGAAAACAATATTGTGCGTGTCTCCCTCCAGGCACTTGCAGCCGTCTTCGGAGGGACGCAATCCCTGCATACGAACAGCATGGATGAAGCTTTGTGGCTGCCTACCGAAAAATCAGTCCGGATTGCCTTGCGCACTCAACAGATCATTGCTCACGAATCCGGCGTGGCAGATACGATTGACCCTCTTGCAGGCTCTTACCTGATTGAATACTTGACCGATGAAATTGAGCAACGTGCGATGGAGTACATCCGCAAGATCGATGACATGGGTGGAGCACTCAAAGCCATCGAACAGGGTTACATCCAGGGAGAGATCCAGGATGCTGCCTACCACACTCAGCAGTCGATTGAAAAAGAAGACCAATTGGTAGTAGGGGTAAATGCATATCAAAGTAATGAAAAAATCACCCTGGAACGCTTGAGGGTGGATCCCGCCATTGAGGAAGGGCAACGAGTTCGCCTGGCTGAATTACGCCACCAGCGTGATGCAGGTAGGGTGAGCCAGCTGCTCAGCCAGCTTGAATCTGCTGCCAGGGGTAGTGTGAACCTGCTGCCACTATTCATTGAATGCGTCGAAAACGATGTTACCCTGGGTGAAATTAGCACTGTTCTTCGTAAAGTATTTGGAGAATATCATCCGCCTGCCTGGGTGTAATCAAAAAGAATCAAACCTGAAGAGGTTGCTATGCAAGATATTAAACGGATCCATCACGTTGCGGTGCTTGTTGATGATTTGGATGCCTCATTATCCTTTTGGCAGGATATCCTTGGGATTGAGCCCTCGCAAATTTCCGATGTGCCCAAAGAAGCTGCCCGAATTGCCTTTCTACCCATCGGTGAAAGCCAGGTTGAGCTGGTTCAACCCACATCCAGTGACTCAGGCTTGAGTCGCTACCTTCAAAAACATGGCCCTGGCATGCACCACCTATGCCTCGAAGTGACTGACCTGCACGCGTTCTTAGCCCAACTTAAATTAAAAAAGGTTCTATTGATCAATGACGAGCCAAAAGTCAGTGAGGATGGCAAGCTATATGCATTCATCCATCCCAAAAGCACACATGGGCTCCTGGTTGAGCTGTATCAGACTATATAATATTTATACTTGACAGCCACTTTTTATCAATTTTGCTCATGTTGCCCCAATGGAAACGCGTAAGTGTCAAACACAGCCGTGGTTAAAGGGGGAAAGACCGTAAAAGCAGGTGGGGTAAATTATATATGGATTCTTGCCCGGGAAAATTATATTATAGCGATCATCCAGCCAATCCGGCACCCACTGCCGGACATTGCCAGAAATGTCCAGGGGGTCGTGTTGGCCGTTTGCGTAGAATTCAGGCTCAAGGAGCTCCATATATTTGAACCTGCACCCCATAAAAATCGCGCACATAGATCAATTTCATTACCGATGCAAGCGTTTGCGGGATTAACCCCTTTGGATCAGTATTCGCGTTATGGCTGTAAACCAGCCAAACCGTCTTATGCCCGCTCAATAATGAAATCAACCTGGGTAAATCCCTATCCGTCATTTTTGGTTCCAGGACACCGCTATCGAACATATCTACAGGAACTCCATGTTTCTCTGCTTGGATAAAATACAGGTCTTCATAGGTTTTAAAATAATAATCGAACGGGATTTGTACCTTGGTGGCGTTGAAAAGGATCAAATCATCCTTTTGAACAAAATTTGCGACAAAACCGGCAGGGTCACTCCAATCCTCTTTTTGCGTAAACCTATAATAATCGCCATTGGAAAATAGGTTGTTTATAGTTAAAATCCCCAACACCAGGAAAATTATAAAACGAAATCTCAATTGAGCAATACCAGCCGCCAATATAAGGAACAATGGAATCGAAGTCCATATTAGAGTTCGATCCAAAAAAATAGGTCGGCGGATGCTCACGATCAGCTCACCCAGGAAGGGGATGGCGAACAGGACAGCCAGAAACATGAATCGCGAATTTTTTTTCCGGAAATGCACCAGCCCTAAACAAAGCAGCAGCGCGTACAGGATCCAGAATATCATCACCCGGTGAGGCTGAAGTAGCGTAGATTCATTCAAATAGGATCTGATTGTCTGAAGAACGGTTCCCCAACTTGGTTTAGGGATCCAAAAATCTTGATAGATTCTGCTAACTTGCTGAATAAAAGCAAATATCCATGGACTCCAAAGCAAGAAGATGCCAATTTGAGCCTTAACCCAGTTCAAAAAAGAGGGAGCCTGTAAGGTGGGTGGAGACCCCGATCTGTATATCCTTTGAAAAAGCATTAGGCTAAAAACGAAGATATTGGTGGCTAAAGGGAAAAGAACAGCCGTATTGTGGCTGAGCATGGTCGCAGCTGAGAATACGATAAATGTAACCCAGGCCAGGTCAGTCTCAATGGTCTGGATGGGTAGCCAACGATGGCGGGATATCCAGGCTCTCCATCCAGTTTGATTGTGGGTCTCAACCTTATAGCTAAAATCTTCTTCGGTGTCTGGTTCAACCGGCCCAGATGTGCGCCAGGCATGCAGATACTCCCGAAATTGACTGCCGATGGGCCTGACGGAGCGCGAATCCGTTAGCAGTCTGAGCAGCGCATAAATCGCCACGGCTGCATTGAACGTCAGGAGGGTGTACATGCGCGTTTCCTGGGCGTAACGGATGTTGAAAGGCGAAAGAGCCAGGAGTACTGCTGCCGCCAGTCCCATCGCCACACCAGATATGCGTTTGCCGATCAGGTAAATAATCGGGATTGTGCCTGCGCTGAATAGTGCAGAAAGCAGGCGGACATCATAGGGCGTATTCCCATTGATTGCTATCCAGTAATGGAGCAGGAGATAATAAAGGGGTGGGTGTTGGTCAATCTTAGCAATCCATTGCAACATCTCTACAACACTATGGCTGGACACCCATATGCTTAACGTTTCGTCCAGCCATAACCCTTTATTAGCAAGTAGAAAAACTCGCAGCCCAAAACCAATCAATGTGATGATGATTACAAACCAGGGCGCTAGCTCTTCAATTTCGGATTCTTCGTACATCTTCCTTCTGGATCCTGCAACTAATCGATGTAGCCGCGAGCAAGCGATTTACCAGGTTCGACCATGATTTACCTGATTCACGAAACTATCCATATCGCCGTTATGGTTAACTGCAAGGGCAGGCGTGAGAAGTATCCAATGATGGCCTGGGCTGGCTACTTCGATTTTTTATCGAGTTTTACCAATCTTGTTGAATAGCCTGGTCTCCATTCAACATTCGGTGGGAATAAAAAGTGGGCCAGGCTATTTTTGAAAGGATGATCAGCGATACTTTTTACCCGCAGGCTGTTCTACCATTTCTTTTTCATATTTACTCCTATTTCATCAGCTACTGATAGCTAAGGAGTATTCAGTTATGACCAGAATAATTGGTAATTGAATAAGGATTCTTTTTCTAAGTTAATAATAGCATGTTTTTCGAACAGCTAATAGTATATTTAATGATTGATCCCATGCATAAGTAGATAGACCTGGCGCTATTCAAGCCACGATCTCTTTAATATCGATGATAATTACGACTACTCACCCGCTTTGATGAGGTCCTCAATTTCCTTCGCAATTGCTACGCCCACCTCAGGGATGCTCTCCAGGCCTTTTAAGCCCATCCTGCGGTAGACCAATCCAATATCCTGCTCCAAATCTTCCACTGCCCAGGCAGCTTTTCGATAAGCCCAGATGCGGCTGGAGGAGGCATTTTCTAGCTCCAGCGAATACACCTCGTTCGCCAGCTGTTCCACGATGCGTTTATTCAAGCTCCGTTTCTCACCCGGGATGATCGGGCGTGGTATGCGATCGGAGATACCTACCCGCAGGCAGGATTCCCGTATCCGTAAACCAATCTGCCGCCATGGTTGTGTCTGGGAATAACTCCCCTCTGGATACAATCTTTCATAGAGTGGAACCAGATTCGGATTGCTCAGGCGCAATTCACGCATGAAGAATTCTTTCTGCTGGTCTGCCAGAGTTAATCCCCCTCCGAGAATAAACTTTCCTCCATGCTGTGCTGTCCAATTCGCCAGAGCTTGCAAGTTTTGGTCGTCATCGCATATGCCGGGCATCAATGGCATTGCACAGGTTCCCGTCAGGATACCCGTTCTGGCGAACTGTTCCATGGCATCGAAGCGTTTCTCAGCCTTTGGTGCCAATCCTTCCATCCTGGCTGTTCGTATATATTCAGGTGAGTTTGGTGTGGAAATGATGCTGAAAGCCACAACTGTCCTGGAACGCTGGTTGATGGCTTGGAACAGGTCCATATCGCGCAGCACCAGCGGAGAACGGGTGAGCACAAATACCGGAAATCCAAGCTCTAAACACACCTCCAGCATTTGACGGGAAAGTTTGAATTTTCTTTCCACAGGCTGGTAATCGCCCGTAAAAACAATATCCACAGGCACACCAGCAAGTGCTTTGCGTAATAACTGGGGTGCATTCTCTTTGATCTTAATCAGATGGGAGAAATCATCCGCTTCAGCATCATAAGTCGCATCTGTTTCTTGTGGTTTGTGGGGGATATATTTTCGCTCTCGGCAGTAGCAAAATGTACACCCATGCTGGCAGCCCAGGTAAGGGTAAGCGCTGTAGCGCGTCCAGAACCAATGGTCTGCCCTTTTTCCCTTGTTAAGGATGCTTTTTGGTTGGTAGGGAAGGAACCTCGTTCTTTGGCCCATTATTCCATGTCTGATATTTCAGGTTTGCCTTGACGCAGTTTCACAATTGCCAGTCGTTCGGCGAACTTCTCCAGGTCACCGCGCGTATGTTGACGGGGTAATCCCTCAAGGCGCAGCATGGCACCCATGAAATGCGGGTGCTTCTTCAAACGCAGCTCGAGGAAATCAGCAATCTGCACCGGGTCGGTCATTGGTTCTGCCAGAGTGGCGAAACGCTTGTCCCCAACCTGGACGTTCACCTGGGGGCATGCCGCCAGGTTCCGGTACCAGTCTGCCTGAACGCCTCGCGCCGAAGCTACATAATATGCCCCCTCCACTTCCTCGAATTGTAACGGGGTGTATCGGGGCTGACCCGATTTCCTACCAATGGTCGTCAGCACCAGCACCCTGCTGGCTGTTTTGCTTTTTGGACCATAGCTGGATAGCATTCGCTTGTTCAAGCGACCCATGATCCGCCAGAAAATTATTGGGAACCGGGGTGAGTTTTTCATTTCAAGGTCGTTCGTACGATCACGCGATTACGCGCAGCTTGCTTCAGGCTTTCAGGATCAACCTGACCATCCGCTCCCAGCCTTACCCCAAACATACGTGCTGCTAATCGGTTTCTTACAATGAAAGCCTTCAATCCTTCTGCCACCCCCTGCTCATCCTCGATCACTTCCGAATGGCCGTTGATATCCTTCCCTCGCAGGTGGAGGGTCACTGGAACTCCACCGCGCAGGTTACGCCACCACGTTCGGTGTTTGTAACTGACGGTAAGCAATGTGTCACCCACCTGAAAATAATCGACGGGTATTTGATAAGCCTTGCCACTTTTCCGCCCGGTGAATCCCACCACCATCGTATTCCCACTGAACATTCCATGCAGGGGTGAGTGGAGAAGCCAAATCGTGATCGAGTTGTACCACATGAGCGTACCTCCAGGAAATAGGGCATCTCCCATCCCTATCTCTAATTAATCATAGCATGGATTTTATCCTGACCGGTGAATTCTCACGCCAGCATCGCCTCAATGTTACCCGTCATTTACGATAGTAACGGGTAACATGGGATACCCAATTACCCGCATTTTCGCCGCAGTACAGCCTCAACTTTTTTAATAAAAACCTTCATCATATAATGCTGGATTTCCTGCGCGTCTTTCCGCCGGGCTATTTGAAGGATTTGACGTACTTCCACATAATCAAAGATGACCAGGGTTTTTTCTATGCGCTGTTTTGCCATGCGTACACCTATATTATGCTCAACAATGCTTCTGCTGCTTGTTTGATTTCATCCTTGGTCGTGAAATAGCCCGGACTGAAACGCAATGCACCTGTATCTATCGTTCCCGCTGTCCGATGGGCTTGTGGTGCGCAATGCAAACCAGCCCGGGTGGCAATATTAAAGACCTGGTCCAATACTGCAGCAAGTTGTTCAGGCACATAGTCTTCGATAGTCACGGACACAACTGCGGTACGTTGAGCGATGTCAACGGGTCCCAGGATGGTTAAACCTGGCGTATCCTGCAATGCATCCATGAGCAAGGTGCATAAAGCCATCTCGTGCGCGCGTATCTGCTCAACCCCCAGGTTTTGTATGTAGGTTGCTCCAGCCATCAGCCCAGCAATGCCAGCCGCGTTTTGCGTTCCAGCTTCCAGGCGCAATGGAAGATTCTCCGGCATACTCTCCGGTTTTGATTCCACCCCCGACCCGCCCTCGATCCATGTCTCCAGCCTGATGCCAGGCTGGATCGACCAGACCACCTGTTCCATGCGGACCAAGTAAGCCTTTATGAGCCGAGAAAGCCAATAAGCCGATGTTCATGGCTGCCATATCAATTGGATAAGCTCCAGCGGTCTGTGCTGCATCCACCAGGAAATGTATTCCATGCTCCTTGGCAATTGCGCCAACTTCAGCGACAGGCAGGATCGTTCCTAATACATTTGAGGCATGCAGCATGGCAATCATGCGCGTATCAGGTCGGATAGCTGCTTCCACAGAATCCCGGTTCAAGGCTGCCATCTGGTGCACAGGTTACTTCTGTGATAACGACCCCACCTCGCTCCAAAGCTTTTAAAGGGCGCCACATTGCGTTGTGCTCAATGGATGTGGTGATGACATGATCACCTGGTTTCAATAAACCTTTAAGCGCCATGTTGATCGCCTGGGTGGCATTCATGGTAAAAACCACCCCCGCAGGGTCAGCTGCATGGAAAAGCTTGGCAAGGAGTTCACGCGTGCCATCCGCAATTCGGGCTGCCTCTTCTTCCTTCTGGTGACCACCACGTCCGGGCGTTGCACCAACGTTGCGCATGAAGTTGTCCACTGCCTGGTAAACCACCTCTGGTTTAGGCCAGCTCGTGGCAGCGTTATCCAGATAGATCATTATTTATATCCTCCTCGAGGATATCCAGTCCAAGCCCGCGTTGTAAAGCTGCTGTTCGTACACGAGGGGTCAGAACATTGTTAAAAAAAGTAACCGCTTCGTCCATATCACGATCCATTGCGATGCGCTTCAGCTCGATCACCTCGGAGGCTTCCAGTGTCACCCACAGGTAGCGTGTCGTGCTCGATACATTTAACGGATCATCCTTTTTTCTATTTGGGGGATTCATTGATGACCACCCTGCGAAAATCCCCCCTGGTCGATTATCGTTTGTCGGAGATCGATCCTGACTGTTTCATCAATGCTGCTGGAAATCTTTTCAGTCATTTTAGAGCATTGCCTCGAGCGTTGCCCGCCGTTCAGCAAAGGCTACATCTTCTTGGAGAGGTGAGCATTCTTCCAGCTCCCTTTCTTGTAATAGCAAATTGCATGCAAATGCCATGCAGGTCGCCTCGCCACATTTTTTACAGTTTGTTTGCGGCAGTAATGTCCAGATATCCAGAGGGCGCGGAGAATGTTTACGCCTCGTCATCGCCACCAGCTCTGCCCGTTTTTCCCAGGTTGCGTTGATCGCATCCACCAACGCTTGGAACAATTCCAGCCCCTCTTCGGTATCCTTCACTTTGGTGATATACGCCTTATCGGAATAAAGGGAGATAAAGCCAGGCTGGCGGCGTAGGGTTAGAGTGCATGTATCGGGGTTATAAGAAATGATATTGGGTAGTGTAGCAAGATACGGGAGCACATCATCCAGCTTCCTGGATGGCTCTCCAATCACGATGATCTTGCCTGGCTCAGCCAGGCATGGCAAGATTTTGGTCAGGGTAATTGATTCAAGGAACATCTCGATGATACCTATATCCTGTATTCCTCACTAGTCCATTTTTAGGATGTCTCTTCCTGGTTATTTTTAATCGAATTAATTAACCAATCGAGTACTTCCTGCTTCGATGGAAATCTTCCCACACAAACCAGCTTTTCGTTCACTACCAGGCTGGGGTAGATGACTACAGTGGTGTATTTTTCCATTTCTGACAGCTCTTTGACTTCGGAGATAGCAATTTTGAGGTCCGGGTTTGTTTTCAGGAGCTCATTTTGTGCAGCCATCAAGGTACGTTTGACTGCATAACGCTGCGGGCTTTTATAACTGAGAATCTTTATCTGGATCATATTTTGCCGCTAAAAATACCTGTATAGTACAATGATTTACACCCAATTATCCAATGAGGGCTTTGCTCTGTATCATCTTTATCTACTGTAATTGTACATACCTAAATTTATCCAATCGCTGGTGCATCGATAATAATCGCTTCCAGCTCACTCCGCCTATCAGTGTATTGTGGTTGTTCAATGGTTGGGCAATCCGCCAAATTCTTCTGCGCTGTAGCTAATTTCAAAGCAAAGTTGTAGCAGGTTTGGTCCCCGCATTCTTTACAATTGGTCTGTGGTAGTAACATGAAAATTGCCATCGGGGTAGGTCGCTGATGCGTGGTCCTATCCGGTTTGATTTCGGCTCGTCGTTCCCACGTGCGGTTGACCAAATCAATTAATCCTTCGATCTCCCTTTCTGCACCGTCGCGATCTTCGACATTACTGATAGCGATTTCAAAGTCATGAAAAGCGATGTTATGCCCAGCTTTCTTCCAGGTTAGAGCATTAGCTGCACCATGATAAACCGCTCCCCGTAATGTACTGTTTAGGTACGGCAGGATTTCAGAAATGTCTGCAAATAAATGTGCCCGGGCTGCAAAGCGTACCGCGCCTGGATCACATGGCGGTGTATACACCTCCAGGTCATAATTCTCGATCAACATCTGTCTATTCCTTCACTCAATCCAGCAAGAACTACTCAGCGATATCAAGAATGGTTATTTACTAAGAACCTTACTTATCCAACAGCACATGTCAGTCTATTTTTCAACCTGTAGATGCTGCCGGGGCGGCAAAAAAGTGCTTCTTCAGCCAAAATGCCACGTTCACCAGGCCTATCATCACCGGCACTTCCACCAGCGGTCCGATTACCGCGGCAAATGCCTGCCCGGAGGCGATCCCAAAAACTGCCACTGCCACCGCAATCGCCAGCTCAAAGTTATTGCTGGCAGCTGTGAATGACAATGTCACTGTCTGTTGGTAGGTGGCTCCGACTGCTTTACTCATAAAAAAGCTAGCCAGGAACATGATCACGAAATAGATCAGCAATGGGATGGCAATGCGTACCACATCCATCGGGAGCTGCACGATGTACTCACCCTTCAAGCTGAACATGACAATGATGGTGAACAGCAGGGCGATCAATGTTATCGGGCTGATTTTCGGGATGAACTTGCTGTGATACCATTCTTTGCCCTTTAGTCTTTACTAATACCAGGCGGGTCAGAAATCCTGCAAGAAATGGGATCCCCAGGTAAATGAACACACTTTTGGCAATCTCGCCGATGGTGATATCCACCACTTTGCCAGACATCCCAAACCAGGTCGGTAGCACCGTGATGAATACATAAGCATACACGCTGTAAAAGAATACCTGGAAAATGCTGTTGAACGCCACTAATCCGGCAGCATATTCGGTATCGCCTTTTGCCAGCTCATTCCATACGATCACCATGGCGATACAGCGCGCCAGGCCGATCAGGATCAAGCCACTCATGTACTCAGGGTAATTGCGCAGGAAGATGATCGCTAGCAGGAACATGAGGATTGGACCGATCACCCAGTTTTGCACCAGCGATAACCCTAAGACCTTCCAATTCTTGAACACGTCCCCTAATTCTTCGTAACGTACCTTTGCCAACGGAGGGTACATCATCAAGATCAGTCCAATGGCAATGGGGATGTTGGTCGTGCCGACTGAAAAGCGCTCATTGAAGGATTTGACCATTTCGGGCAGGAAATAACCCAATCCCACCCCCAGTGCCATGGCCAGAAAAATCCACAGGGTCAGGTAACGGTCCAGCCTCGATAGTTGACCCGCAACGCTGGCAGGTTGTGCGACTGCTGTATTCTGTGCAGTCATATCAAGCCTTCTCTAACTCAGCGTTTACCAGCCAGGTGGTCACCTCAGCTTCGGTTGGGATCCGTCCCGCACAGACTACCTTCTCATTGATCACCAATCCAGGCGTTCCCAGGATGGGGTACTTTTTGATTTCTGCCCAGTCCGTCACCTTGATCACCTCTGCCTGCATGCCCATCATCACAACCACTTTACGCGCAATCCCTTCAACTTTCTTGCAATTTTCACAACCAGAGCCGAGTACTTTAACCTTTAGCATATTTCTACACCTCGTAAATAATAGGACTATCTGAGATCTATGGCATCCCCGCAGCATTTGCTGGCGCAGATACCACACGCATTACATTTTTCATAGTCAAAAATAATCCGGCCCCCCAGGCGAGCCTTATCATCTTTTAAATATAAAATTGCATTTTCCGGGCATGCTGGAATAGCTGGACAGATTTGCCCTTGAGCCGGGCATTTTCGTTCGTTGAGAACCGGTTTCATTCAATCACCTCGATTTGCGACTCTATCAGGATTTCGGATTTTACTGAGTTCGCAACGAGACTGTATTTTTGCGCCGATTCCAGGGCGCGCTGCACTCGCCGCTCGACAGCACTAACTTTTTCATCCCCTGCTGCGATCCGGATCACTGGCCACAAGCGCACATGCGTAAATGTTTCCGTCTTATCCAGCTCGACGAGCTTGGTTCCTTCTGCCCTGCATACATACGATCTTAGGTTGATCTTAAACCGTTCACATGCCCAGATGAACATCATCATGATGCAGCTATTCACTGCCGCCACGAAGGCGTCCTCTGGGGTCAGCACGCCTGGCAATCCCGTGGCATCAGGTGGAGCTGAAAATTCCATCTCCGGACCATTTCCCATTTGGATTTGTCCCAGGTGTTCACCCTTCCACATCACGGTCGTATGGTAGATGGCAGTCTGGCTCATTTGCTTTTTTCCTTGAACCAATAATTGGAGTATGCCTTTCGAATGTCATCCCGATATGCTGTTTCTTCTTCAGCGGAAATTGGATTGTAAATCTTTATTATTTCCATCATCTCGTATACATTTGCTTCGGTGGGAGTTTTTCCTGCTTCATTGAACTGCTGAAAGATCAGGGGCAGGCCAACCAGAGTGACTTCCTTTCCGCCGATGCTTACATTTTGGATGGGGATACCTGAACCACATGCACAGGTGGCTATGACTGGATCAGCAATTGCCTCCGGCTGATGGTCATCGATGGTTTCAAGCGGGATCACATCTCCCATTCTCCGGTTCCATTCTTCTCCTAACAGCTCGTCAACTTTATTGGCAATCCTCTGGGCAGTGATCTCAACCGCCTGTTGGCCAACCTTGTCTAAGTGCCTTCTTCCCTGTGGATTCGCCAGCGCATTTTCTCGGGTCAAATCTCGCACCATAATGCTCGCAGCTGGTTTGTTCGAATACATCTCGGTCGCCAGTGCTGCACAGCGCAGCTCACAGCCATCCACAGAGATGGTGGGATAGAACTTGGCAAATGCCCGGTCACCTTCACCGCCTGCCAAAAAGAGTGGCAGGCAGATGGTCACTGTGTCATTCGGGCGAAGTTGTTCCAGCACACGCAGTGCTGCCAAACGTGTAACCGTGCCCTCGGCCAATTCCTCACCCGAGCAGGCTACAATTCCAACTTTTTTCTTGGGTAGGTCAACCATTGGTCTCCCCTTCCTCGCCAGAAGTCAGGTCATCCACCACCTGGGCAATCTCATTTGCCAATGCACTTGCCAGCAGTTCACCGCCTTCATTTAGCTCGGCGATACCCTGGGGTTTGAATTGCTTATACCGCCGGTATACATCCAAGACAGCATAATCTCGTGCGACCTTGCCGCCACTTTCCTGCACCATTTTCGTGGCACATGCCAGCTTGCAACCATCAATGGTAATTGTAGGGTTGTTCGCCACCACGCGGCGCGCCTCTTCCTCTCCCAAAACGAGTTTGGATAGTGCCACCAATCTGGTTTCATCGGGACGCAGGTCTTCAACGACGTTATACGCCGCCTCACGGCTGACTGTCCCATAGGTCTTGCCAATCCCGCTGCACGGTACGATAACAACCTTGCGGGTCTGATCATTGCTTAACATTCTTATTACTCTCCTGTTCAGCCTCAACCTTAATTTTGGCGAGATAGGCTTCCGGTTCCAACAATTGATTCAGGTCGGTTTCCCCACCCGAAGTTTCCATCACCACCAGCCAGCCATCTCCATATGGGTCTTGGTTGATGGCTTCAGGTGCAGTTTCCATCGCCGGGTTGACCGCAATCACTTTGCCTGCCACGGGTGCCGTCAGGCTGATATTGACCTTGATGGTTTCAATCACGGCTATTTCCTCACCCCATGCCACCAGGGTGCCTTCTGGTTTCACTTCCGCAAAAGCCACATCGCCACTGCGCTGTTGCAGGTAATCAGAGATCCCAATACGAACGTGTTTATCTTCCAATTTCACCCATAAGCCCTCTAAACTATAGTAACGGTCGGTTGCTATACGAAATGTAAATTTGTCAAATTTATAATCGAGGCTTTCAATCATGGCATACTTACCCCTCCATCGGGCTTATTCTCTGTTCCATTACCATCTGTTGATGGATTGCACTTTGGGCAGGGGCAATCGGTAATCTTTGTCTTGTTGAAATGGATCGGATTCGCCCCACTCAGCTGGTTTGCATATTCAACCAGGTTGAATACCTCCGATTTGACAACTCGATAGTAAATTCGTGCCCCATCGCGACGATCTTCCACCAGCCCCGCTTCACGCAGCACCATCAAATGCTGCGATATATAAGCCTGGCGGCATCCAAGAACTGCCTCCAGATGACAAACGCATTGCTCGCCATCGCGCAGGATTTCTAGAATTAAGAGTCTGGATGGGTGCATTAAGGCTTTAAATAATTTCGCAGAAGGGTTAACGGTTGTCATACTCTTGTGTAAATATCACCTTCATTTACTTTGGATATTCAATTTATTGAATATATTATATGCGAATGAAATGCGACATTCAAGGCGGGGTATCACATATCCGATATGACAACCATCCTCAATATAACTCTTTATCCCCTGTTTTATTATGAATTTTAATTGAGTACACTTATTGAGGCAGTCGCAGCCACTGCAGCCGAGTCTTCGTGATATAGAATGACCAGGTACCAACCCAGCAGCACCAGGATTGGCAGTACCTTGATCTGCCAGGCTTCAGGTGCAATGATCATCTGTGCTTGCTGTTTAAATATATTGGAAAATTTCTTTTTCTTCGACCCCAAAAGATAAGTAATTATCTCAAGTCCATCACCCCTGCTAATGCTATACGACGTTCCCCAAAACCCTGCTACGCTCCAGTCATATACCTCGCCAGTCAAAAATCGAATCTTACCCTGTGTTCCAGTCCATTTTGGTTCATAAAAAGCCAGATCACTCTTTGAACCCGATCGGCGCACGGTAACTTTGGGTGACCAAAATCCCTCTCTCCTTAAAGTCCAACGCTCACTGCCAAAAATCGCTTCACCCAAAGAACTGAATGCTGAAGTGAAGTCCAAATTTGCAAGTATATCTTCACCACAGCGCAGGATGAAACTTCGCTCCATAATGCTCGGCTGTTCCCAGAATAGACCCCGTTTCTCTGCATTCATTAGAAGTTCCATAATTCTCCTCCATACTGTTATTAAAAGTCTATCAAACATTACCCAAGTACGGCTGAGGTATTCTTAGGATTTTAAAAAGATAAATTTTGATAAACAAGCCAACCTTTCCACCGGCTTTCTTTCTTCTATCAAATCCCTTATTCCATTCCTGGTGATAGAATAAACCCCATGTCTTTCCAAAGAGCCATATTATGGGATATGGACGGTGTCCTGGCAGACACCAACTCGCTCCACTTCCAGACTTGGGAACGCGTCCTGCTCGAGCAGGGTATCCCTTTCGATAAGCAGAAATTTCACCATATTTATGGTCTAAAGAATCAAGACCTGCTCCCCTACCTGGCAGGAGAGCCTCTGGAAAATGACTGGATCATGATGATTTCGAATCAAAAAGAGCTGGCATTTCGGCAGGCAATTCATAACCACCTGCTGCCTTTACCAGGTGTATTGGCTTGGTTACAGCATTTCAAATCCTGGGGATGGAAGCAGGCAGTGGCATCCTCCGCTCCACCCGAGAATGTCGAAGCCGTCGTGGATGAGCTGGGCATCCGGGATTTTTTTGACAAGCTTATCACTCCGGGTGAGTTGCCCGGTAAGCCCGATCCGGCAGTGTTCCTGAAAGCCTCCCGGCAGCTAGGAATTTCTGCACATCATTGCATCGTTATCGAGGATTCCATCCCAGGTGTGCAGGCCGCTTTGCGTGCCAATATGCACTGTATTGCGGTTACAACTACAAATCCGCCTGAGGTACTAACTCAAGCGGATTTAGTGGTAAGTACGTTGGACCAGCTTACTGTCAAGCAGGTTGAAGCCCTACTTTAATCAGCAAGTCCTGTCCATTACTCGCCAAAACAGATGCCCATATCCCGTGCGGTCAGCATGATGTCTGAATTTAATGGCACGGTTTTCATCCGCTTGGTTGCAGCTTCGAGCGGGACATATTTAACGGTTGGCGGGTCAAGAGCCACCATGATCCCTTTTTGTCCATCGGCAATAGCCCGTACTGCCGCTGCCCCAAATCGTTGGGCAATTAATCGATCAAACCGGGTGGGAGATCCTCCCCGTAGCAGGTGTCCCAACACCACCAGGCGGGTTTCTTTGCCTGTCAGGGTTTGTAATTCTTCCGCCACTCTTTCACCGCACCCACCCAACCTTTCAGCCCGTCCAGATTCCCGGCTGATTATCGAAACACTACCTCCCTTTGGTATTGCACCCTCTGCTACAACCACGATTGAAAACAAGCTACCGTGTTCTTGCCTGTCAAGCACCTTTTTGGCAACTTTATCCAGGTCATACGGAATTTCCGGGATAAGGATCACATCCGCTGATCCAGCCAGTCCGCTTTCCAAAGCGATCCAGCCTGCATAGCGCCCCATAACTTCCATTACAATAATGCGGTTGTGCGAAGCCGCTGTGGTATGCAACCGGTCCAGGCATTCCACAGTGAAAGCACAGGCAGTGTCAAAACCAAAAGTGATGACGGTCTTATCCAGATCATTGTCTATCGTCTTGGGTACCCCCACCACGCACAGACCTTTTTTCGCTAGCTCGTTTGCAATGAACATCGAACCATCCCCACCCACTGAGATGAGTGCGTCAATCTGGTGCAGCCTGAAGGCGCGGATCAGCTCTTCTGAACGGTCGATTTCGATGATTGTATCATCCGGTCCTTTGATGGGATACTTCAGCGGGTTGCCGCGGTTGGTGGTGCCAATGATCGTTCCCCCCAGGTGGGTAATGCCCCGCACCCTTTCACACGTTAACCTGATTAGTCCACCTTCGAGATATTGCTCTGGCATGAGCAGCCCATTATATCCATCCCGAATGCCATACGCTTCCCAACCCCGGTTGATAGCAGATAGAACCGCTGCCCGAATGACAGCATTCAAACCCGGCGCATCGCCCCCACCTGTGGAGATTGCGATTCGCTTGATATTCACTTCAGAAGTCGGCATTGGTTTCTCCTTGCAATCATTCTGCTTTTTGCCCGCCGGATGCTTAATTGTGGGATTTAAGTGTATTATATTTACTTTCGGCCGGAAAGTCTGATCAAATACTATTAGCAGTCCTCCATGATGATATCATGAATCATAATAAGTTTCGTCACCCGCTCGAGCGGGCAGTCACGTCTATTGCCCCAGCTGCCAGTCCAACAACATGATTGTTTTATAATCCAATCCTGAGAAGCCACCTGACCCGAAGCCCAATCTGTCCACCCTGGTCGACATCTACCAATCATTCTTCAATAATGGCACTGGCAGCTAAAATAAAGGGTCAAAACTATGTTCTTTTCAGAAACTATTTAATAAAATACAGCGTCTTATAGGTTGCAATCCATTTGACGATTTTCGGTTTTCGCATTTAAAATCATTGTTCAGGAGATAATTATGAACGCTAGATCAGCTGTCCTCTTCTTCCTGTTGGTAAGTCTTCTCACAGCCTGTAATCTGACCACACCAAACCAGGGTACTAATTCCCCATCAGTTTCAGTCACACCCACCATCTTCCTCCCTTTTCCCACCTCCATTCCAACCAGCGCACCACCCGCAGTGACCATCATCCCTTCATCAGCTACTCCGTCGCCATCCGATCAAACCGTTCTCAGGCGTGCTGGTGAGGTGGTCCTCAATATTAAAAACCAGGACTTTATTGCTCTGTCGGATTATGTCCACCCGGTGGATGGTCTGCGTTTCTCCCCCTACGCCTTCGTGAGGGATACCGACCAAATTTTCTCCGCAGATCAGGTTACTGGATTGCCAGCTGATAGCAAGGTCTATACCTGGGGGCAGTTTTCAGGCTCGGGAGAATCCATCGACCTCAGCTTCCCGGAATATTATTCCCAATTCATCTATGATGTGGATTTTGCGAATGCTCCCCAGATAGCATTGAATCATCGATTGGGTGTGAGCACTTCGACGGATAATATCCTTGAGTTTTATCCAAATTCAATGATGGTTGAGTATTATTTCCCCGGCTTCGATCCTCAACTAGACGGCTTGGATTGGCGTAGCTTGCGCCTGGTGTTTACCGAAACCAACAGCATCTGGTATCTTATTGGCATCATCCATGACCAGTGGACAACCTGAGGCGCGATAGCAAATATTGATTTAAAATAAGGCTATGTACACCCATGCCATCACTCGCCTGCCTGGTGAAAACTTCGCCAACGGGCTGACCACTGCTAATCTGGGTCGCCCAAGCTATCCTCTCATCCTGCAGCAGCACCGCGCATATCTCGATGTTTTGCGCAGTCTGGGATTGCAAGTCATCGTGCTGCCCGCTGCGCCAGACTTTCCGGATGCCTATTTTGTTGAAGACCCAGCCATTGTCACTCCCAAACTCGCTGTGATTACCCATCCAGGTGCCCAATCCCGGCAGGGAGAGGAAATCACCCTGGAGCCTGTTTTGATGCAATACCGCCACGTTGTCCGTATTCACCCACCTGGAACGGTCGATGGTGGGGATGTGCTTATGGTTGGGAATCACTTTTTTATCGGTCTGTCTGAACGTACAAATCATGAAGGCGCAGATCAATTAGCTGAATTGCTGTCAACAATCGACTACACCGCTGAGACTATCCCCGTTGCATCCGGGTTGCACTTGAAGTCAAGTGTGAATTACGTTGGCAATGATACACTCCTGGTGACAAAATCCCTGGTAGATTACTCCGGGTTTGCCAAGTACCAAAAAATCGTGCTAGATGAGGATGAAGAGTATGCTGCCAATAGCCTCTGGATCAACAATTCTCTCCTGATGCCAAAAGGTTTCCCCAAAACGCATGTGAAACTCGCCAATCTGGGGTTGAGCATCCTCGAGTTGGACGTGAGTGAAGTCCAAAAGATGGACGGCGGGTTAACCTGTATGTCATTGAGATTTTAAAACCACTCCCTTCCTTTCACCTACTATGACCTTAAATTGGATCGACGTCACCAACCTATCTTTCAATACCATCCTCTTGCTCGAGCGAGTTCAATTAAGCTGGTTCCCCGGTTGGCTCCCTGAGGAAGAACTGGCGATTGCCTTACGAGGAAATCCGACCGTTGAATGGTATCTGCGTCACAAATGCCCTGAGCTCAATCCTTGGTTGGATAAGGTTCTGGCATCCATCGGGAGCCTCCCTCAACCCATCCCGGAGCAAATCCGGCAAGCGGAGATCAAGATTCTAAACACCATCAACGATCTGGTGGTTTATGCAGTCGATCCGGCGATATACGATGCCCGACCTTTCATGGGTTGGGATTCCAAAGAGCTCAGTAAATTAACTGATTTTAGTGGAAAGATTGTCATCGATGTTGGTTCTGGCACTGGCAAGCTGGCATTTATTGCAGCAGAAAATGCTTCGGTGGTGTTTGCGATTGAACCTGTGAGCAATTTGCGCCGCTTTATCAAATTAAAAGCTCAATCTCAAAATCTCACCAATGTCTTTCCAATGGATGGTTTGATCACCGACCTGCCTTTTCCGTCCGGTTTTGCAGACGTCACCATGGGTGGTCACGTCTTTGGTGACCATCCAGAGGCAGAGTATGCCGAGATGAAGCGTGTGACCAGAACTGGTGGCATGCTCATCCTTTGCCCTGGTTCGAGCCTCTCAGAAAATAAAGCCCATGATTTTCTAATCTCGCAGGGTTTCGATGTTTCACACTTCGAAGAACCCACCGAAGGTATGAAACGAAAATATTGGAAGCTTGTTGGATAAATCCTTTTATTCATTATTTCCTAAAGGAATTACGCCACGGCATTTATATGCTCGCTTCTTATTCTCAGACAGCTGTTCTCCTCACAATAACCTAATTGTCTGTGATATGTAGGAAGTCAGTTAAGTTTGGATGTCATTGCGAGACCTGCGATACTTCGTTCTATGAAGCAGGTCGAAGCAAGCTCCAATACAACCCTTCACTCCGCATAAACAAATAGAAACATTGATCCCTATCCTTGTACTCGTGGATGGCCTACTTTCCTTCCCCTAAAACCCCTGGTTCTACAATCCGCCAGAATACGGTGTAGTTTGGTTATTATCCTTCTTGTGGATGTGCTCGGCAATATTTCACATATCTGGCTGCATAGGCATCTTTCCCGCGCAGCAAATCCACCGCCCGTAACACCCTCGTAAACTTGATTGGATCGGTTATGGCGCATGTGGCTCCGGCAGTGATCGTCATTGCCAGGAAAGCAGCATTGACCGTATCCCTTTCTGGTAATCCAAATGATACATTACTCGCCCCTACGTTGATGTTGATATCAAACTCACTACGTAATAACCGGATGGTTTGTAATGTGACCTCCCCCGCCTGACTTTCCGCTCCCACAGTTAACACCAATGGGTCAATGATCACATCCTCAGGCGGGATTCCGAGTTTTGCTGCTTCCTCTATAATCCTTCCCGCGATCCTCACCCGACCTTCTGCATCCTTGGGAATCCCCTGCTCATCCATGGTCAAGCCAATCACAGATGCCCCCCGCTCCCTCACCAGGGGTAATATCGCCTGGAGTGACTCTTGTTTTCCGTTTACCGAATTCACCAGCGGTTTGCCCGGGGTGACGGCTAATGCCTGTGCCAGGGCATCAGGGTTGGGGGAATCAAGGCAAAACGGGACGTCATATGCTTCTGCCAGCATCTTAACCACCTTTGGTAATAAAGCTTCTTCCTCTACCCCAGGAACGCCTACATTGACGTCTAACATATCTGCCCCAGCGTTAATCTGGTTCACAGCAAGCTCTAGGATGTAGTCCAGGTTACCCTCAAGCAATGCAGCCGCCAGTTTCTTCCTCCCTGTCGGGTTGATTTTTTCTCCGATAATGGTAAAAAAACCATCCGCATCTATCTTGACTTGCTTGGTTTTACCGCACACCAGGGTTTGCATGCACACTCTCCAGAAATAAATTCACCAATTATTCCGTGTTCAGCCTAGTGCTCACGGATTTCACGTTCTGCTCGTTGTAGAATCCGATCTAATTTATCGCATACATCATCAGGCAATGGGTCAACCAATGGCTCTTCAAGGATCTGCTCTGCGACTTCATGTGCTTTTGAATACATAGACGGTTTACCCAGATTAAGCCAGGCTTCATAAGAATGGTGATCCACCAACTTTGATGTGTAAAACTCTGGGCTTCGTGCCGCACTGCGCGTGCTTCTCGCACCCAAAAAATGCCCACCCGGACCAACGTGGGCGATATCTTCAAAAAGCATCTTTTCCTCCGAGCAATCAACACCTTCCGCCATTCGTTGGCATAAATGGGCGATTTCATTATCCACCACGATTTGTTCCAAAATGAGCAGCTGGTCACTTTCAATCTCCCCAAACCCCACCAGGATATCTGCCCCGCTAAGAACAGAAGGCAAGGTGGTAATGAGCTTTTCGATAACGGCTTCAGGACCGGCTTGTTTGGCATCTGATGTGAGCCCTGCACCGCTGGTCGGAAAACCATAATATTTTCCCATCGCCACCAGCGCCGCGGTTTGGAGTGCCATTTCTGGCACGCCAGCCAGATAGGCTCCAGTTCGGAAATCAGTTGTAGCTGTAGAGCTTGAGAATATGATCGGTCTGCCAGGATGCGCTAGCTGGAAAATCACTAACGATGAAAGCATTTCAGCATTCGCCAGGGCGATATTCGATAGTAAACTGGCTGGTCCGGTGGTACCGTTCACCGGCATGGGCATACACATCACAGGCAGTCCAATTTCACCAATTTCCAGGTATGCATCCAGCATTTGCCCATCATGTGTGAGCGGTGCCACAGGGCAATAAATCAACGAATAGGCATTGCTTTTACGCAATGCTTCTTCACTGCCCATGATGGCGATCAATCCCTCCTCAAGATATGGCACTTGTTCCACCCGATGGAGTTCATGTTCTCCATGCTTGGAGCTGTATTTCGCCATGCCGAAGAACTCATGCAGGGCACGCGCATTGGCTGGGGTATCCTCCGCACAAGTCGGTGCCCATGCCATCACTCCCATATCCATGTGCTGGTATATGCGTAAAGCATTCTCTATATCTTTGCTTGTCCCATAACGTCTTTCACCCGTGCGAAAATCTTGAGTAAAGGCAGCCGTCCCGTCAATTCCATAACGTGTATATGGAGCAGGCAATGGGAAATTATGGATAGGGTTTCTCGCACCTAAAACGAATGATTTTGGCGCGGTTTTCAATGCTTGCTCGATAAATTCTGCTGGAATCCTGGCAATTTTATCCTTCCCGTTGATCTTAATGCCATTCTCCTGCAAGATTCTCGGTGCCAGCTCACCATGGAAGCGAATGCCCACTTCCTCTAAGATTTTCAGGCTCATTGTGTGTATTAGATGTTGTTCATCTTCAGAAAGTATTTGGGCAGTAAACCTCATAAGTTCTCCAAGTCCATAAAGATCGTAGTTTTGTATGAATAACCAGGGCTTACCTTATCTGGTGTGGGCTCATTTCCCAGGCACGTGTTTCTATATATTTCAGCTCTTTGACCACTGTTTCATCCAATGGGATTGGCTGGTGAGTATCGAGGATCTGTCGAATTCTTTGACGCGCTTCATCCAGGATATCTGGTTTGTTGACCAGCCAGTTTTCATAAGTGCCCTGGAAACCCAGGGATCCGAGGTGCCATTCCCCAGATCGCATTCCATCCCGCGTCGATCGTTGTGCCAGGAAGTTGCCTCCCGGTCCGACCTTATCGATCACGCCTTCGAGCCATTTCCCTTCGTCAGTACACAATGCCTTGGTGCAATCGTCTACAACGCTTGAATACCTCAATATCTATCAAAAGCTGTTCATAACTCAAAACCGTAGATCCACTCAGTAATCCTGGACCAACCAAAATATCAGGCCAGGAAAGCGCTGGTAAGGTCCAATTGATCGCCCTTTCATAAGCTGCTTGTATGCCAGGTGTATGTTGGTCCGTACCCCCCGTTGAGGCTTCTACAGGTAAACCATAGTAACGTCCCATTTCTGTCACCGCCGCACCAAGCAGAGCATGTTCCACTGCACCGCTGCCAAACCTACCAGAATGCGGATCTGCAACTGCCAATGCCGGTCCATAGATCACTGGCACTCCCTGGGCAGCTGCCTGTGCCAGGCATAAGAACGACAATACTTCGCAGTTTCCGAGCACAATCGTGGAAATAAGCCTGCCCGGACCAGTAGTACCCATCAGAGGCATCGGCATGATGGCTAAGGGTATGTCCCAGCCAATGGTTTCCAAGTATGCATCTGTATAGGGTCCCTCAATAATGAGCGGAGATAATGGGCAGATCAAGAAAGAGAATGGATGTACATCTCGAACGATACTCTGGCTACCAAATATGGTCTGTAGGATCTCCAATAACCACCTGGATTGCTCTGGGTTCTCGCTGGTATCTTGGACGTGTTTTGATGTATAGGTAAATACTTCTCGCCAGTAGGCGACGAAATCACCCACTGTGTTTGTCTCCTTCGTCTCCTGCACCATACACCAGTAAAGCCCAATCTCGTCCAGGGCATCGATCAATCGGGTGGAGTTAACCCAGTCTAGATGGCTCGCCATGCGCCGTTCTTCCTTCTCGGCATCATAGACATAGATTGCCTCTCCATCTGCTAAGAGCGTGCACTCACCTTTGTTCAGCGAAATATTCCAATTCGGTCTCCGTCCCCCTAAACTAAAATTTTTGGGTGTTGAATTCAACGCCTGTTCAATCAGGGAGCGTGGAAAGTGAACGATATGGGTGCCCTCTTCAACGGATGCTCCCGCCTCATGCAAAATCGTGCGCGCCCGTGCTGATTCCACCCGCACACCTGTTTTCGCCAGGATTCTCAGGCTGCGTTCATGTACCTGGTGGCGATCTTCTTCAGAGAGTACTTGCACGAAAGTTTGCATAAAAAGATATCCCTACGCTTGGATCAGCCTCTTTTTTCTCTGTCTGCTGTTGCCAGGATGCGGGTTAATTCCACTTTTTGTGCATCTTCTAAAGGCTGGGGATGATGGTTTGCCAGGATCCAATCCACTTTTTCGCGGGCTACATCAAGTGGGTCACGGTAACCACCTCCCTGTAACGGTTGTGCGGTCAGATCTGAAAATTGACGTCGCCGCAGGTTCGTGCGCGTGTGCCGGTGTGCCAGAAAGTGCCCGCGTGGTCCCACCTCTTTGATCACCTCCAGTGCGATTGCCTCTGGGTTGGTGTCTAATCCAGCAGCTTCGAAGCGCACCCGATGATAAAGCTCAGCATCCATTAAAATCGCCTCTGGATATAACAGCATGCAGGATTCAACTAGGCCCAAACCACTCCCAGTTTCCGCACCTACCAGCGCACATAATAGCAAGGATGATGCTGCTTCTGCCGCCGATTGCCAGCCGGGTACCTGGGCATCGGTACCAAAGATTCCAGCCAGGGTAGGCACTCCCCAATGATGCGCCATCTCCGCTCCGAGGGGGTAGAGCAGCGATCCCTCAAGCGTGCTGCTTTGATAATCGCCAGTGTGGGGGTGCATAATACCCGGCATCATGGAGTGGAATACAGGTGCACCCGGATATGCCATTTGGATCAATACCAGGGCTGCGACGATCTCAGCATCCGCAGTCACCAGTGTGCCAGCAATTGTCGCAGGAGCGGTGGATCCAGTGTTAGCCATCGACATAAATCCAACCGGTAAGCCCGATTTAGCGAACAACAGCGCTGATTCCAGGCCATCCCGGTCTTGTGCCAGGGGAGCTATTGTGCATACTAATAGGGATAGCGGTGGGTGTTGGCGTCGAACTTGTTCATTGCCCGCAACTACATCCGCCATTTCGATGGCATAACGTGCCATCCACTCACCCATGATTGTTTCTGATTGGATATGCTTTACTGTATTGTTGAACGAGGCGTCGAGTTCATGTAATGGGGCAGTCTCAGGGTAATCTTGTGCGCTTACGATTGGCCAATAAAAACTGAGCGCACTAAGGTAATCAGACACCCGCGCCATGCTTGCCACATCTTCTTTTTTCGACCGTCTTCTTTGACGGGTGACAAAATCAATCGTTTCTACACCACATCCATCTGTCGCACAATACAGAGACTTACCATCCAGCCTCAAATCGAAAGATGGAATTCGCGCCCCCATGGTATAAAAACGTGGCGCATGGCTCATCGCTTCCATGACCACCTCACCAGGCAATCGCACCACATGTTGCGACCGGTCAACCAAACCACCATGCTCAGAATAGATATTGAGCGCTTTTTCCGACGGGCAATGTACTCCCACTTGCTCCAATATCTCTAGCGTAGCAGACTGTAGCTGGTCGAGCTGCCTGTCCTCCAGGATACGTACATGATAGGATGGGACAATCGGCTGGAGTGGCGGAGTTTCGCTAGCCATTATCGTGTCCTTTTTATCTCTAGATCCGCGGCGGTGATGATTTTGCTAAGCTCTGCTTTCTTGTGGGGCTCCAGCGGTTCTGGTTGGTGATTCTTACGGATCCAGTCTACCTGCTCGAGCGCAACCTGGTGTGGGTCGCGATATTTTCCATCTTCTCCAATCTGATGATTGATGCCGCGTACTAAAGATTCACGGATATGATTCCGGGTATGTCTCTGCCCCAGGTAATGTCCTCCTGGACCAACCGCCTGAACAGTATCTATAGCCAATGTCTCTTCGTTAACATCTAATTCCATAAGCTGGTAACGGGCACGCTGGTATAAATCATTATCCAGGATGATTTGCTCAGGGTACAGCAATGTGTATGTTTCAGCCAGCCCCATACCTGTGACAATCTCTGCCCCCGCCAACCCGGCCAGGTATGGATCGAGGGCAACTTCCGCTGCCCCTTGCCAGGTGCCTGCTTCGTGGGCATCGGTCCCATAACATGCCCCCAATGAAGGCATCCCCCAGTGATGTGCCATTTCAACCGGTGCATATCTTGTTCGGCTGTCCAGCGAATAGCTCACGTAACCACCAGTGCGAGGGTCCGCCCAGGCTTGCATTAGCGAATGGAATACTGGAGCCCCAGGTGCATGCAGTTGCATCAGCACCGCGGCACTGATGATCTCGGCATCCCCCATTGCGAACGCACCCGCCAGGGTGGCTGGAGCAGTCGTGCCTAACGTCGGCATGGCTAAAAAGCCGACCGGCAATCCTGCTTCAGCTAACAGGAGCGCGCCTTCAATTCCCGCCGTATCTTGTACCAAAGGGGCGATTGTGCACACCACCAATGAAAATGGCGGTCTGAGGCGCATCTCCGCCCGGCTACCTGCGATGACTGTTGCCATTTCAACCGCATATCGACACGGAATCTCACCCATCACGGTCTCACTTTGTACATGCTTGACCGAGTTATTCCAGGCTGCATCAATTTCATGCAACGGGGCAGTTTCACCATGGTCTTGGGCACTCACCATCGGCCAGATAAATCCGATGGATGGTAAATAATCGGATATCTTTGCCATGATTCCAACGTCGGCTTTGCATGAAGGGCGGCGTACGCGGGTTTCAAAATCAATCGTCTCCACACCACAACCATCTGTGGTGAAGTAAGTCACACCATCTTGAAGTTGCAGGTCAAAATCAGGGTTACGGGCACCCAAAAGGAAATATCGTGGCACGCTGGATAGTGCTTTAAATACCAAATCACGCCGTAACCTGACAATTTGGGTTTGCCAGTCCACCAAAGCACCATGTTCAGCGAAGATGGTTAACGCTTTTTGCGATGGGAACCGGACTCCTGTTGTTTCCATAATCACCAGGGTTGCATTTTGGAGATTGTCCAATTGTTCATCACTTAAAAAGCGTAATCGATAGGAGGTTCGTAAAGGTTCCAAAGGAGGATAATTATTTGACATAGGATCACACACCTCGAATGAGTATCGGTCTTATTTAATTGTAATCAATATACCTACACCTACACTTCACCAATTTTTTTCAGTACTTTATATGGGTCAAACGCATCACGCAGTCCATCGCCAATATAATTGATCGAGATCACGGTTAAGAAAATCATAATACCCGGGAACAATGCCAGCCAGGGGTATTTCACCAGGTATTCCTGCGCGTTACTAAGCAGGTTGCCCCAGGAAGGCGTAGGAGGTTGGATACCGAATCCCAGGTAGCTGAGCCCTGATTCTTCCAGAATGGCATAAGCCACTTCAAGCGTGCTTTCGACAATAACTGGTCCAATGGCATTCGGGAAGATGTGCCTCGCTATGATGCGCATATTCGATGCACCCAGAGCACGTGTGGCTATTACATAATCCATCTCCCGGATCGTCAGATATGAAGCTCGCACGAGCCGGGCGGTAAACATCCATGCGAGTAAGCCGATGACCAAAGCAATCGTCAACACTGGATTACTCTTTAAGAAAGGTGCATCCACTTCACGTAAGATGGCACTCAACAAGATCAACACCAATAAAGAAGGCAAGGATAAAGCTGCATCCGTAATTCTCATTAAGATGTTATCGATATTGCCACCAAAATATCCAGCAATCGCACCCACAGGCACACCAATCAGCAATGTGATTACCATCACCGATAGCCCCACCAATAAGGAAATTCTGCCTCCATAAAGTACCCGCGTCATTAAGTCACGTCCCAATGCATCTGTTCCCATCGGGTGGCTCATCGATGGTGGTTGGTAACGCTCTGTCATTGACGACTTCTCTGGGTCGTAAGGTGATAAACCAGCCAAAGCCACTGTAATGATGATCAGAATTAAAACAATACAACCCATAATTGCACCTGGATGCCTTCGGAAGCGTTTCCAGATTAAGGCTTGCATGCTTTCGCCATTAGGTAATAAGCTCTTCTCGTCAGTCATAATGAATGCGAGGGTCGAGTTTGGCGTAGACGATATCGGCAAGTAGGTTCGATAAGATTACGACGATTGTTCCAATCGTGAGGATTGCCATGAGTAATGGATAATCTCGATCCAAAGCTGCTTGGTAATATAAACGGCCCATCCCAGGCCACGAGAAGATGATCTCGACATATAATGATCCGGCAAATATATAAGGTAGATCCAACGCAAATACTGTCACCAGTGGTAGCAGTGCATTACGTAAGGCGTGTTTGAAATATACTCTGCTCATCCTCAATCCTTTTGCGCGCGCCGTGCGTACATAGTCTTGATGGATGACATCCAGCATGCTGGAACGTAAAAAACGCGAGTACCAGGTAACCCAGCCCACCACTCCCATGGTCACGGGTAGGATTAAATGCTTGATCCAATCTAAAACTGAGAAATCGGCCCCCAGGGTGTACATCCCACCGGCAGGCAACAATGAATCACCAGTGAATGGGATTTTTCAGCCAGACGTAGAACACCAGGAGTCAAGATCAACCCCAGCCAAAACTCGGGAATGGCCTGCCCCATGAAAGAAAGGGTGGTAACGAAGATATCAAAAAACGAATATTGCTTGACAGCCGATATCACCCCCACGGGTATGGCGATGATTGCCACGACAATCAGTGTCACCGACATCAGATATACTGTGTTTTTCAACGAGTTGCGGAGCGAATCGATGACTGGCTTACGGGTACGGTAGGACATACCAAAATCACCCCGCAGGATACCCTTACCCTGACCAGGGCTATCCTTTATACCATCCCCATCCGTATCCACCTTCGTCCAATCATTACCGGCCAACCAGAAAATATAACGCTTCCATAGTGGTTGATCCAAACCAAACTGTCGTTTAAGTATCGCTACCTGTTCAGGACGAGGAGTTCGTGACTGCCCCCTGCCAGCTAGTGGGCCACCAGGTGCAAGATTAACTAATGCAAACAAGACGATACTGACAATGACCATCAGCGGGATTGCTTGCAGCAGCCTTCTTACTACATAGTGGCCCACTTGTCTTCTATCCTAATTAAATATACTTTGATACAAGCCTAATGACTACTTCAATGTCCAATCTGCTGAATTCCAGGTCACAATGTCATTGGGGTTGGATTGCACACCTTGTAGACGTGTGGAATGGGTATTAGCGTCAACCGTTGTGAACAGTAGGAGCACTGGTAAGTCTTTATTCAAGATCGTTGCTATCTGGCAGAACAGGTCCTTACGTAAATTCTCGTCTAGCGTGTATGCTTGGTCGACTAAATCATCAATCTCTGGGTTTAGATAGCGGCCATAGTTATATCCCATATCGATCTCTGCTCCACCAGAAGTATAGTAATTCCACAAGTAATCGGTCGGATCAGTGCCAGCATATCCATCATCCCAGATGTCTATATCAAAGTTGCCTGAGGGTTCGATCCCCCCATCTGTTGAGAGTGCCCATAAGACACTCCCCTCGACCACCGAAAGGTTCAGCTTGATACCGATAGCTGCCAGCTCTTCTGCAATAAATTGTTGGGTTAGTTCCAGCGCCTCGCCGTATTCAGCATAAGTTATGAACTCCATCTCCATCTTGTAGCCTTCTTCAGCACCGGTTGTACAGCCATGGCATTCACGCACTCCATCCCCATCCTGATCAATCCACCCGGCCTCCTCTAATAAGGCTTTGGCTGCTTCTAGATCAAACACGGGCTCAGGAATATCGCATATATTGTATGGTGCCCGGTAGAACTCTGTCCAGACAAGGTTAGCATACCCATAGAAAAATTCTTCCGAGATTGTTTTTGCATCAATTGCCATTTGCACAGCCTGGCGTACGCGCACATCCGAAAACACAGGGTGAGGAGAAGCCACCGGATCTGTCGTTCCTTTGGCGGCAAAGTTAAAGAAGATGCGCAATACCCAGCGAGTATATGGGCTGAAGCTGACTTCGACATTAGGTTGATTTTGTAGATCCACGATCATGGGTTCTGTCGTCCACATATCCAAATCAGCATCCCCATTCTTCAGCATTTCCTTGCGTACGCTCTCATCCGGTACGATCTTAACCACAATCTGATCGATTGCAGGTTTGCCCTGCTCATAATAATTGGGATTACGATCAAAGGTCATATGATCACCGACAACCCATTCTGTTAGAATATACGGACCATTGCTCAAGGGTTGCGAGGCACAGTCCCAGGTGGAAAATCCTTGCTCAGCATCACAGTAATGAGCTGGCCAGATGGCCACTTGGTATCCACCAAATTGGGTGAGATACCCAGGGTAGATGGCATTGTAATGTACCACTGCTGTGTAATCATCCATCTTTTCCACACCATCGATATAATCAATTCCCTGGATCCAGGATCCTTTCTCGGGATCAACTAGCGCGTTATAGGTGAAGACTAAGTCTTCCGCAGTGACCGGTGTACCATCTGCCCATTGAATATCCTGCCGCAGCTTCCAGGTTACATCCATCGTTCCATTTTCTTCATCGATAACCACATCCCCATTTTCCAATGTCGGAAGCTCTGCAGCTAATTCTGGGAATACATTTCCATCAACATCCATATCCGCCAACCCTAACATGACCAATTCCATTACAAGGGAATCATATCCAGTTGCGGCAATGATCGGATTGAAGGAAGGCGGATCTTCCGATATGACAACCACAATCTGAGACTTTTCTGGCGCGGTAGTCGGCTCTGTAACTGCAGTCGGTTCCACAACTGGTGGTTGCTCCTTGGTAGGTTCTGTGACAGGTTGTTCCTGGGTAGGCGCAGTTGTCCCTTGCGCACATGCCGACGATAGAATCCCAATCACTACCAGGATTGTTAGTAGTGTTAACCACTTGGATTTCTTATTCATCTCCTCTTTCTCCTCTCAATTCTCATTCATGTTGGAATTAATCGTCCGAGGTCACCTGCTTTTCGAATATTCACTTTTTTCTTCGCGTATTTTATACGGGAAGTTATATTCCATCATTCGTGCAAGGAACGGCCGAGGGTCAAAAGCCTCTGGACTCAGCACTCCCTTCCCTTGCCAAATACCTTCAGCCAGCAGCTCCATGGTGATCACCGGTCCAGTAGCTGTCTGCAGGGAGACCGCCTGGCATCCGTAACGATCCATACTTTCCTGGTTATCTGTAGATTGGTAAATATAGACTTCTCGCCGTTTTCCACCCTTCACCCCCGTCACCCAGGCGCCCACGCAGGTCTGACCGCTCATCTTATCTCCCAGAGAGGCCGGGTCTGGCAGAATGGCAGCCATCATTTCAATTGGAGCGACTTTAACCCCTTTAATATTTACCGGTTCTTTCTGATGAAGTCCGAGCAACTTGATCACTTTGATGATATTGATGAATTTCTCACCCAATCCATATTTAAAGGTCACTCGATTACACGGGATGTAGCGGGGAATCATCACCAATTCTTCATGCTCAATATCCACCACTTCTTGCGGACCAATCCCCTCTGGGAAATTAAATATCTCAATATTTTCGAAAAGCGGGACTTCGAACCAACCTCTTTCTTTCTCCCATACAATAGGCGCGTTGGTGCATTCCTCGATGGCATCCAAGATCGAGAATGAAGGCGCAAATTCATAGCCGCTCACGTCCAAAGCAGCACCATCGCGGATCCCGATCTCATCAACCTCATCAAATAGCTCAACCGAGGCATACTTGGCAAAAATATCACTCACCCCGGGGTCCATGCCATTTCCAAGGATCGCCAGTAAACCTTTTTCTTTCCACTTTGCAGTTTGGTTCCATTGGTGGCTGCCCATGTTCGCCCCATCATCCGACATGGCCATATCCAGATAATTACATCCAGCTTCATAGGCAGCATCGAAAACCGTATTGTTGTAAAAATTGCTGACCGCGTTCATGATCAGGTTCACCTCATGTTTACGCGCCAGCTGAACGATCTGGCCGATGTCCCGGGCATCAATTTGTTCGATTGGGAATTTCTCTGCGTTGCCGAAATTTTTTTGGACGGTTTTAGCCCGATCAAGGTCGTAATCCGCTAATACCATCTTCTCGAGCCATGGGCGGTCATGCCCAACTTTCGCAATCGCTTCCCCCACTCCCCCTACCCCGATCAGTAATACTTTCATCACGCTCCTCCTTCACTGTGATTCACTGCCAAAGGATTCTCCAGGTGATGGAAAACTTACTGCTTTCATTGGTGATTATAGTTGTGTGAAGATTGATGGATGTGCGGCAACCTTCTGCTGAACTATTCAAAGCTATGCACCGATGATATGGAAAAGTCCAAGCTTTCCAGGTTGTTGCCAAGAGGATTTCCCTCGGCACTAATCCCGTATTAATGTTCATATTATCATGAAACAAATGAAGCGTCAAATTAGTACTCCTTTGTCTAAACCCTGGTTTATGGGATTACCTGGGGCTAATGAACTGCCTTTAGTCGCTGTAGTTGCCTTGTATATTCATTCATCTAATTGTCATAGCATAAGTATTGAACCACCGAACGTTCAGTATTTACAAAACGTTAGAAACGTTGTATACTTCTGCGCTAATTGCCTGAGGCTATCAATATGAAGCGTACATCATTAGATTTGCTTGCCTGTCCGATCTGTTGTGGAGAATTATCTCTACAGGGTTCGATTGAAAATCCAATCATTAAGTCTGGCAGTTTGAGCTGTTCCGCCTGTAAGAAAACCTACCCTATACAAAATGGGATGCCTCGTTTTATCAAAGCGGACGAGTTGCTCGGTCTCAATAAACCTTTTGCCCGGTTGTATGATTGGTTTTCCTGGATTTATTCAGCTTTCTCCAGGATTGGCTTTCTTTTTCTTGGCACAAATGAATCACGCGCCCGTCGTGAAATCTTGGATCGACTTGAACCGAATGGTGGAAAAGTATTGGAAGTCTCCATCGGTCCGGGGGTAAACTTGCCTTTCCTGCTCACCTCTCCCGCAGTCGGAGAAGTTTATGGGTTGGATATCTCAATCGGACAGTTAAACCGCTGCAATGCTATGATCCGCCGTAAAGGATGGAATGTTGAGCTGTTCCTTGGAAATGGTGAGCAGCTCCCCTTCAAGGATGTCAGCTTTGATTCGGTTTTTCATATCGGTGGGATCAATTTCTTTAGTAACAAGCGCAAGGCAATAGATGAGATGATCCGCGTGGCGAAACCCGGCACCAGGATCATCATCTGCGATGAGAATGAAACTGGAGCTCAATGGTATGAAAAATTCCTCCCCGGTTTCAAAGGGGCGTTTCAGGGACAGCGCGAATCAATCGTAGCGCCTGTTGATCTTGTACCCAATACCATGCTTGATTTGAGCTTGAGCAATATATGGAATGGTTTCATGTACTGTCTGGAGTTCCGAAAACCGTATCAAACCACTTAAATATGGAAACAAGTTATGGATAATCACCTCCCAATTGAAGAAATCCACTTTATTGAAGACATTGGTCTCTATTTTGAGCAGATGGGACTACCCCGCATGGGAGGACGCATCCTGGGTGCCCTGCTTATCTCAGATCCTCCCTCCCAATCCATCACGGATCTGGGAGAAAGGCTGCACGCCAGTAAGAGCTCGATCAGCATCATGGCGCGCCTGCTCATGGAACGCGGACTGATCGAGCGCGTTGCCTCTCCCATGCCTCGCCGCGACTACTATCGCTTTAAACCCGGGGGTTGGATCATTTATATGCGCCAGTGGTTGGGGCTTATGGCGGGTCTTCATCAGATTACCGAGCGCGGTATGCAATTGATGGCTGATAAACCTGATCCGCTGAAGGAACGCCTGCAAGAAGCACATGATCTTTTCTCGAATGTGGAACAGGAATTCCCTTCGATTTTACAGAAGATCACCAATAAATAAATACCCTTTATAACAAGGTTAGCTTATCGCTCTCATTTAGAATATGAAAATCACTCAACTAATTTTGACCTGCCTCGGGTCATAATCATCTACCAATACCATAATCAAGGAGGTTAGCGATTAATTTGATGTTACAGCCCACACATAAACGGCACCTTACCAGGACTCATCATAACAGACAGGTCAATCATGAAATCTGATGTAACAACTCCTCATGCGACCCACCATACAGAACACGAGCTGCATACCCGCCTGGACCCACACCAGCGTAGCGTTTCCGGATTGTCTAATATTATTCTCGGTGGACAAGATGGCCTTGTAAATGTGCTTGGGGTGATCCTTGGTGTGGCAGCAGCTACCAGGGATCCAAATATCGTGCTTGTCGCTGGTCTTGCTGCAACCTTTGCCGAGTCCGTCTCAATGGGAGCGGTCGCATACACATCCACTCTCGCCGATGCTGATTATTACGATAGCGAGCTCGAGCGCGAGATGCGTCATATTGAACAGGCACCTAAGTTAGAGCGCCAAGAAGTAAAGCAGATCTATTCCCAAAAGGGATTCCAGGGCACGTTGCTTGAACACATCGTTGATACCATCACCGCCAATCCAGATGTTTGGGTAGCAGTAATGATGTCAGAGGAGCATCAGCTCGCACCTGTAGATCGCAAGCAAGCATGGAAAATCGCCCTGGTAGTTGGCCTTTCAGCAATAATAGGTTCCCTAATCCCCCTCGTTCCATTTATTTTCCTGCCAGTAACCACCAGTATGTGGGTCTCTGTGGTTATCACTGCACTGGTACTCTTTGCAGTCGGTGGGTATAAAGCCCGAATGACGGTAGGTCATCCAGGGCGGAGTGGTCTTGAAATGGCTATAATTGGAACTTTGAGTGCCCTGGTGGGATATGCGGTTGGAGTCCTCTTTAAAATACCAACCACACCCTAGCTCTAGATAGACGAAGGCATATATGTTGCTCATAAAAATCGAAGATATAGGATTGCTTCTATCTCAAGAGTATAAAAAGGTAGCCCACAATCTTTCTGCGAATTTCAAATTGAATATTCCATATCTTCTAACAAAAACTACCCAAATCAATCATACGTAGAGGCATTCTAATGACCATCTCGAATCAAATTACTGAAAAGCAATCCTCTTCTTCCAACCACACTACTGAAACCGGATTAAGCAAGGCGCAAGTGCTTGAACTGCGCAAGCAACATGGCGAAAACCGGCTTCCCGCTGAAAAGGGAACCACAGTCTGGACGATACTGCTAAACCAGATTAAAAGTCCACTCGTCTATATAATATTGGTTGCAGCCGCGGTTTCTTTTATCGTAAAGGAGTATAACGATTTCGCCATCATCATGGCTGTAGTCGTGATTGACGTCAGTCCTTGGGTTCATCCAGGAATATCAGGCTCAGCAGACTTATACTGCCCTCAAAGGTTTACTAAAACCCACCACCACCGTCATCCGGGATAACACTCGCCAGGAAGTAGAAGTCTGGGAGCTGGTGCCCGGAGATGTAGTCTTGTTGAATTCCGGGGAACATGTTCCTGCAGATGGTGAAATCACTGAAAGCACCAAGCTGGCTGTGGATGAGGCGATCCTGACCGGTGAAAGTGAGCCGGTGAGTAAGAATGAGATCGATGGTCACAATTTAGTCTTTATGGGTACGACCACCATCACTGGGCGAGGGACAATGGTTGTGACTAAAATTGGCTCCGGTACCGAGTTGGGTCAGATTGCCACCAGTTTGTCGGAGCATGTCGAAGAAGACACTCCACTCCAGGTGCGATTAAAGTCATTCAGCAAATCGCTTACCTATATCGTTATTGGTTTCACATTGGCAATCCTCATCACAGGAATATTGATGGGCGGGAAATTCCTGGATATGTTGCGCGTTTCCATCATCCTGGCAATTGCTGCCGTCCCAGAGGGATTGCTCATTGCCGTCACTGTGATACTGGTCTTGGGCATGCGTAAAATCCTCAAGCGCCAGGGTTTGGTCAAGAAGCTACTGGCTGTCGAAACCCTTGGCTCGGTCACAGTAATTTGCACGGATAAAACTGGCACCCTCACTGAGGGACGGATGCGTGTATCCCGAGTAGAATTGACCGATGAAGAACGCTCCCTGCAGACGATGGCCTTATGCAATAATCTCGAAGGACCGGTCGATATTGCTCTGTGGGAATATGCCAAAACCAAGCTGAGCACCTCTCCTCAAGACCTGGTGGATAGTTCCGAGCGTTTAGCTGAGGAGCTGTTCACCAGCGAGACCAAGTATATGATCACCGAGGTGACGGGGGTAATGTTCAAAGGTGACCACCTGTACTTCCTAAAAGGAGCACCGGAGATAATTCTTGCAATGTGTAAAGTTGGCGAGGATGAAAAAAGTCATATCCTTGAACAGGTGGATGATTGGGCTGGGGAAGGTCTACGCTTGCTTGGTTTAGCCTACCGGCACATGGGAGAGTTGGATGATTATACAGGTTATACCTGGGTTGGCTTGGTCGGCATGCAGGACCCGATCCGTGATGGCGTCAATGAAGCGGTGAAAATAGCGCAAAAAGCGGGCATCCAGGTCAAGATGATCACCGGTGACTACCGCCGGACCGCAGAAAATATCGCCCGAAACATTGGTTTGATGAATCCGGAAGACCGCAGCCTTGAAGGTGCAGAGCTTGCTGCGATGAGTGACGAGCAGCTTCAACAGGAAGTAAAACAGGTGGCGGTTTTTTCCCGCATCAGGCCGCAGGATAAATTACGCATTGTGCGTGCATTGCAAACCAATGGCGAAATAACCGCCATGGTTGGAGACGGTGTCAATGATGCCCCTGCCTTACAACGTGCCAATATAGGTGTTGTGGTTGGCTCTGCCTCCGACGTCGCCAAGGAGACTGCTGACCTGATCCTCCTGGATAGCAACTTCCGCACCATCGTAGCCGCCATCGAAGAAGGGCGGGTGATATTCGAAAACATCCGTAAAGTCGTTGCCTACACCCTTTCTAACTCCTTTGCAGAAGTATTGACCATCTTCGTCGCCATGATGTTTCGCTGGCCTGCTCCCCTTGCAGTCGCCCAAATCCTTTGGATCCACCTGATCTGTGATGGCCCTTCCGATATTGTGCTTGGTTTCGAGCCTAAAGAGGAAGGCATCATGAACGAAAAACCCAAGTCGACCAAAGAACCGGTGCTGGCACCCCTGGGCCTGACCTTAATTGGCGTGATCAGCATCTTCAGTACGATTGCAGCGCTGACACTTTTCGGCTATTTCGGAATATCAGACAGGCAAAGAAGAACTGGGCGCAGCCTGGTTTTCGCCAGCTTTGCCGTCAATTCGATGATCTATATCTTTGCCTATCGTTCCATGCGGTTGCCGCTCTTTCGAGCAAGCCCATTATCCCAAAATAAACCCCTCGTAGCAGCTGTGCTAGCCGGGTTGCTGATGGTGGTGATTGCTTTTGCCATTCCCTACCTGCGAACTTTGTTGGGGATTGTGCCACTCTCGCTGCAACAATGGAGCTGGATCGCAGCCATTGCATTAGCTATGCTGATGTTCGTGGAAATTGGCAAATGGGCCAGGAATTTAGTAATACGGCGATCACGAGCTTCAAAATAATAACGAGCCGTAATGATGGATGACTTTTCTTAGACTAAAATGCTCATCCGCGGAACCCGTATCTTATTAATCCTGTGCGTATACCTGCTGGGTTGCATTTTGGGTTACCTGGGATTTATCACTTATCAACACAACCTGATTGGTTGGTTTCTCATCCTGACCGCACTGGCTTACGGGCTGGGCGGACCTTATCTCCTGCGGAGTAACTTGAAAAAGGTTGATGTACAACGCCAGGAAAAGCGCGATCTCTCCTTCTGGCTTGTCCTTCCTGGTTTTTTGGTGGTTTTTTATGCTTCTCCCCTGGAATATATTTATCTGCCGGAGTACCTGCCATTCGCCCGCACCAACGTAATGCAAATTATCGGAGTAGGATTAATTATCATCAGCCTTATGCTGCATGGGTGGGCACGTTGGGCTTTAAAAGGCATGTATTCAGGTCGGGTTCAGGTGAAAACAGGTCACACACTGGTCCAGCAAGGCCCATACCACTTCTTACGCCACCCTGCCTACGCTGCTTATCTCCTGATGAGTCTCGGAATTGCTATTGGTTATTCCAGCCTGATCGGCCTGCTGGCAGTTCCCGTGCTTTTGTTACCCGGGTTGATCTACAGGATGAACGTGGAAGAAAAACTATTAATTGCTGAGTTCGGAGAACAGTACATTCAATACACCCACCGCACCAGCCGTTTGATTCCTGGAATTTGGTAAGCCCAAAACATTCCAAGACCCATTTATAATATAGCTTCAAATTAATGGCTCTCATCCATCCACAAGGAGAATTTCAATGACCAACCACCAAATCCTTTATTTATCCCAGGCAGATGTGACCAAAGTTAATCTGGACATGGCAACGGTGATCGATTTGCTTGAGACTGCCTTCCGAGAAAAGGGTCTCGGAAAAGTTGAAATGCCCCCCAAACCGGGCATCCACACCATGCCGGATGCGTTCATTCATGCCATGCCGGCTTATATTCCATCCTTACAATCCGCTGGTATCAAATGGGTCAGCGGTTATCCCGAGAACCAAAAGCGTGGATTGCCTTATATTACCGGGCTTCTCATCTTGAACGATGCCGAGACGGGTATCCCCTACTCGGTCATGGACTGTGCCTGGATTACCGCTTACCGCACTGGGGCTGCTAGTGCCCTTGCAGCTAAATATCTTGCCCGTCCAGAGAGTAAGACTGCGGGTATCCTGGCTTGTGGTGTCCAGGGTCACACAAACCTGGAGGCATTGAAAGTCCTCTTTCCAATTGAGCGTGTTTATGCGTATGATATTGATCCCACCAGACAGCAGAATTATGTAAATGAGATGTCTGTGAAGTTGAATGTCGAGGTGATTGCGGTAAAAGAACCGAAGCACGCGGTGGTCGAAAGCGACCTGGTGGTCACCTCCGGTCCCATCCTTAAACACCCCACCCCCACCATTCAAAAGGATTGGTTGCAACCTGGCGCGTTTGGCAGTGCTGTGGATTTCGACAGCTATTGGACCGGTGAAGCCTTATCCCAGTTCGACCGCATCAGCACCGATGACCACGCTCAATTCCAATATTACAAATCCGTGGGCTATTTCCAAACCACTCCCGATCCCTACGCCGACCTGGGTGAGATTGTTGCCGGTCTTAAACCAGGACGTCAAGATCCAAAGGAACGCACCTTGGCGATGAACCTGGGCTTGGCAATGGATGATATGGCTGTGGCACCCGAAATCTACCGTCGGGCGAAGGAAATGGGGATTGGTATCTGGCTAAATTTATAGCTACGCTGGAGCTCCGCAAAACTCACAAATCGTATCTCCAGGTTGGATGCTTTGCCGGCAGTATCGGCAGGGATGAGATCTCAGCGCTGATCCACAATGTGGGCACCAGGTATACTCTGGTTTGACCTCATGCAGACAAGCTGGACACTCCACAAGCTGAGGAGTTACCATTATCATTGTTCTCTCCTCAGCCTGTGAAGTGTTTCGTGTGACAGGGTAGGGTATTACCCGGGGGATGTTACATCCACACACGGTTTTTTCCTACGTCAACGGATTTCCACAGTAAGGGCAGGTTTTCCATTCTTCCAGTGCTGGTTTTCCACAATTTGAACAGGTCCGTGATGGTGGTGCAATTTGTGCAGGGGGTGGCGTTTGGGTTGGTTGATTGTTACGCACCAGGGCGCTCACCAGTGCAACAATGCCGAGGATCACCAGAAGAAACACACCCAACCCTAATAATCCGCCAAAGATCATGCGCACCGGGCTGTAATTAAATCGCATGTGGTCCATCCAAGGAAAACCACGTCCCATCATGCTAGTTCCGTACCCGCCAATCGCTGCGAAAACTATCCCAACGATGATGGCCACAACCACCAATCCGAGCAAGATAGCCAAAATCCATTTCAATGCTTTACTCATTCTATTACCTCCGTAAAAGCCTGATTATCCTAAGCATACCACTCCACTATGAAGAAATTGTGAAGAACTTTTATTTACTACATTAAGTTTTACTTAAGTTGGTGTTCGATTTACTGATTTTGTCTGGTTTAAATTACCAATCTGAATGGAATATAATACGCTCATCAACGTCCGAGCATGAATGGATTAACCTTGGAGGGTGAGATGTACAATGACCTGAGCTCAGATTATGACCGTTTTGTGAATTGGCAAAACAGGCTGTCTGGTGAGCTTCCATTTATCATTAAGCAATTACAGCTGGTCAACGCCAGGTCTGTCCTTGATGCTGCCACAGGCACCGGGATGCATGCCATCGCTCTGGCTCAGCTCGGGTATCAAGCTGCTGGTTCCGATATCAGCACAGGGATGATCGATAAAGCTCGCATCAACGCAGCCTCTGCCGGCGTTCAAGTCAGGTTCGAAATTGCTGCTTTTGGAGCCCTGGCTCAAACTTTCGGCCTCCACGCCTTCGATGCACTGGTATGCCTGGGGAATTCGTTGCCGCACTTGTTATCCGCCGCTGAGCTTCGGGAGGCTCTGGTTGATTTTACCGCCTGCCTGAGACCCGGTGGCTTGCTCCTCATCCAGAACCGCAACTTCGACGCCGTGATGCTCCATCACGACCGTTGGATGGAGCCTCAATCGCATTCCGAAGGCGATTCAGAGTGGATCTTCCAGCGCTTTTATGATTTTGACCCGGATGGTTTGATCACCTTCAATATGGTCACCCTTCAGCGAGCAGGTCAACGTGATTGGACACAAAAAGTGGTTTCCTCCCGCTTGTGCCCTCTTTTGAAGGATGATCTACTTTTGGCCTTATCAGAAGCAGGTTTTACTAGCTTGATATCTTTTGGAAATCTGGGAGGCGCAGCTTTCGATCCTGAGACGAGTCCAAATTTGGTCATCCTTGCCTGTTCACAATCTTAATATCAGCCTCCAAACAAATCTATGCCTGAGATGAATGGCTGAACATCCAAAGTGATTCTCATTCCCAATGAGAGGCGCTTGCGACCTTACAATTCAAGACTCACATACCTAAAACACACTGCGCCTTTCTTTTGTTCGACCATCATCCATCCACACGAAACATATTCCTTCCCCCGTAGGGGCGCAGCGGAATTCACAGCTCAAACTCACATACCTAAAACATGCTGCGCCCTTCTTTTATTCGACCATCATCCATCCACACGAAACATATTCCTTCCCCTCGCAGGTGCTCAAGACCAGACGTGACATCATTTGTTCGACCACCATCATCCACACGAAATACGTAACAGCGAATTTCTGTCATTGGAGGAGCGAACTATTGCGACGAAGCAATCTTCTCCCCCTGCATCTCATCCCACACGCCGTTGGGAGAGATTTATCGTCATTTTGTTTATTCGTGTTTTCATTGTATTCTCCCCTATCCCGAATGAATTGTTCGGGATGGGGGAGGCAGGAGGGGGTTGAACCAATCTTCCCCCAAACCCCATTGCATCCTAATCCACAAATAATCGTATATAATCCACTCGGAGTAAATCTATGCCTAAATCAGAGTTCCAGATCGTCATTGTCGAAGATGACCCATTTGCCCGCAGCTGGATGGCACTTCTAGCCGCCCGCGATTGGCGCACTCGTCTGGTGGGCGAATTCGATCAACCCTTGAAAATCATCCCTGTCCTAACCCAAAAAGTTTCACCGGTGGACCTGGTCCTGATGGATACCGACATCCCGGGCGGTGAGGATTGGATTCCACAGATTCTTGGGGCAATCTCCGGCATGAAACACCCGCCCGCCATTTTATGCACGGGTATCCGCGCCAATCCGGAAGTGCTTGCGCGCATGACCCACCCAAGTTTTGTGGGTTACATCTTGAAAAACGAGATTAGCTACTCGCTTGCCTGGGCCGTAGACATTGCCATGTCAGGCAAGTGGGTCATTACGGAAGGTGTCCGCTCGCTGGCTGCATCAATGCGCTTTCCCCTATCCCGGCCATGCGTGGTTTTGGATGGAAGAAGGACGTTGCAAAGCACGTTATCCAAGCACCAGGCGGATGTATCCCGCCTGGCTTTTCTATTCAGCATGGAACGGCGTGAGCTTGCGGATGAGCTGGGCGTTGTGGAAGACTGGGGTTATGGTCTGGTCAGCCAGGTTTATGAGCAATTGGGGGTAAAGGATATCCTCAACGACGACGAGGTCATGGAATCTTACTTCGAGAACCAACCCCTCATCCTGGCTCATATTCAAAAAATCCGCGAAAAGGGTAAGACTCCGGTTAAAGCCCACGACCTGGAAACCCTGGCATTCCATATTATTACCATGCCAGAGATGGTCGATTTATTTTTATGATTTAGTTGCTGAACTCAGCTTCCTCGATATATTTGCCCCCGAATATTTCTTTTGCCACCAGCCTGTGACTCTTGTCAAACTTTAGCTTTAATTCAATCGGCTGGTAGCAAAGTTTTTCTCCGATGATCACTTTCCGGCAATAATAAGACGCCGCATCATCCTTATTTTCAACATACTCTGGGGTTAGCTCATTCCACACGTCCACCCTTGCCCGCAGCTTTTCACCACACTTATTGCATTGCAGGTATAGATACATCGCCCGCTCCGTCTTGGGTGGTGGAGAGGTAAGTATTTTTTTGAATTTCTTCAGGATGTTCATGGCTTAATTTTAGCATGATTCACAATCTAATTGTTATTCAGTAGAGACGCCCGATTGGAATGTCCATCCTCTGCGCCACAACCTCCACAATACAGTGTCTCCCTCTTCCTCAAGGATCTCACTCCGTGTGTAGGTAGGCGAAGCTGGCACAGCCTTCGTTTTTACTCTGACTTCCTCCCCCCATTTCAAATGGGGGGACTGAGGGGGGCTGTAGCCGGGATCGTTGATCCCGGATCTGCACCACCTTTGTAGTTGAGGACGTTCTTCGGTTATTGAAGTCCGAAATGTCGCGAGTGTATTGTACGAGCGATACCGGGATCGTTGATCCCGGATCTGCACCACCCTTGTAGTTGAGGACGTTCTTCGGTTATTGAAGTCCGAAATGTCGCGAGTGTATTGTACGAGCGATACCGGGATCGTTGATCCCGGATCTGCGCTGCTCTTGTAGCCGGGATCGTTGATCCCGGATGGTATTGCAAAGGCGGTCATTATGCAACTAATCATAATAATCATAGTTCAGACAGCCTCCCCCTACCATTTGCCTTCCCATCCAATGCGGTGTATATTATGAACACCAATGTCTGCTCCAGATATCATTCTCAAGCTTATAGATAATTTCGAATTCCTTCGTAACACGTACCTGTCTCAAGACTACAACGAAACTCAGGTACGCCTCGAATTCATCAACCCGTTCTTCGAAGCCCTGGGGTGGGACATGTCCAATATAGCTGGTTATGCCCACGCTTATAAGGACGTCATCCACGAGGATGCCATCCAGGTGGGTGGGGTCACCAAAGCTCCGGATTATGCCTTCCGCATCGGCGGCACGCGCAAATTCTTCGTTGAAGCCAAGAAGCCCGCTGTCAACATCAAGGATGCCATCAGCCCTGCCTACCAGCTGCGCCGTTATGCCTGGAGCGCCAAGTTGCCCCTCTCCATCCTCACCGATTTCGAGGAATTCACCGTCTATGATTGCCGCCTAAAACCCACCCTGTCAGACAAGTCTTCCACTGGTCGCATCCAATTACTCACCTTTCGCGATTATGCCGCCCATTGGGATGAAATCGACTCGGTTTTCTCCCGCCAGGCAGTGCTCAAAGGCTCATTTGACCAGTACGCCGAGAGCGTCACCGGAAAGCACGGCACCGCTGAGGTGGACCACGCTTTCCTGGCTGAGATCGAGCGCTGGCGTGACCTGCTGGCGCATAACATCGCCCTGCGCAACCCCTCCCTCAGCCAGCGGGACCTGAACTATGCCGTGCAGATGACCATCGATCGCCTGATCTTCCTGCGTATCTGTGAAGACCGCGGCATCGAGTTCTATGGTCAGCTGCAATCCCTGCTCAATGGCAAAGAGACCTATGCCCGCCTGTGCCAGTTCTACCGCAATGCCGATGATCGTTATAACTCCGGTTTATTCCACTTCAGGGCTGAGAAAGGTGAGTCCGGTGTTCCCGATGCCCTCTCCCTGGGGCTGGCACTCGACGATAAGCCCATCAAGGATATCCTCAGCAACTTGTATTACCCCGAAAGCCCCTATGAGTTCTCCGTCCTGCCCGCCGATATCCTCGGTCAGGTCTACGAGCAGTTCCTGGGCAAGGTCATCCGCCTCACCAGCGCCCGCCATGCTGTGATTGAGGATAAGCCCGAGGTGAAGAAAGCAGGCGGGGTGTTTTATACTCCCACCTTCATTGTCGATTACATCGTTAAGCACACCCTGGGAGACCTGCTGAAGGACCGCCAGCCCGGCGAGGTGGGTGTGGGCCGGGGTACACCCATCCGTGTATTGGATATGGCCTGTGGCAGTGGCTCCTTCCTCCTGGGGGCATACCAGTACCTGTTGGATTGGTACTTAAAAGCCTACACCATCTCAAACCCCGAAAACTGGGCCAAAGGTCGCTCACCCCAGCTGGTGCAAACCAGCCACGGCGAGTGGAAGCTGACCACCTCCGAGCGCAAGCGCATCCTGCTCGACCATATCTACGGCGTGGATATCGACGCGCAAGCCGTGGAAGTCACCAAGCTCTCCCTGTTGCTCAAGGTGCTGGAAGGTGAGAACCAGGAGACGGTCGGGCGTCAGCTTAGCATGTTCCACCAGCGTGCCCTACCCGATCTGGGTCAGAACATCAAGTGTGGCAACTCCCTCATTGGACCCGACTTCTACTCTGCTCAGCAGTCCGCATTCCTGGATGCTGAGGAGCAGTATCGCATCAATGCCTTCGATTGGCAGCACGATTTTTCCAGCGTTTTCACCAGCGCTGGGGGGTTCGATGTAATCGTTGGCAATCCGCCATATATTCGGCAAGAAGGACTAGGAGTCGATAAAAGGTATTACGGAAAGCATTATGAGGCATTCTGTACTACAGCTGATATTTATGTTAATTTTATTGAGAAAGGACTACAACTACTCAAACCAGACGGTCGTTTTGGAATGATTGTTTCCAATAAATGGCTCAGGGCTGCATATGGAGAAGGGTTAAGAGAACTCTTGGCAAAAAAAGCTTCTCTTGAACAGATCGTTGATTTTGCAGGCTTACCAGTTTTTGCTAAAGCTACAGTACGTACAGTTATTCTGATTTGCGTTCCCACATCGATTCAAAATACTGGCTATTTTAAATATCTTGAGCCTTTATCGTTAGCTGAGTTTAAGACAATTAGAACGGGCAAAGATTTGGAAGATTTCTTTATCAAAGGTCATTCATTACTGCAATTACCAAAATCAGCTAGAGACGGGTGAACTCTTTCAAGTAGCGAAGCGACCCTCGTTATCGAACATTTGCTGGGCAATTTCACAACCCTAAAAGAATACATTCATGGGAAACCACTTCGTGGAATTATAACGGGGATGAACGAAGCATTTGTAATTGACAAATCCATCCGTGACCAATTGGTCGCCAGAGAACCAAAAAGCACCGAGATTATAAAGCCCTTGGTTGTTGGACGAGACGTGCGCCGGTATGCTTTAGAATATAAAGATTGTTATCTAATCTGGACAGAAATCGGAGTACCAATAAAAGAATATCCAGTAATCTACCAATATTTAAAAGCATTTGAGCAACAACTTCGCAAACGTTGGGACAAAGGGAACCATTGGTGGGAATTGCGCCCATGTGATTATTATGATAAGTTCATGCAACCAAAGATTATTTATCCCGACATAGCTACCGACTGTCGGTTCGTGCTTGATACTCAGGGTTACTTTAGCACTAACACTACTTATTTTATCCCTGGTAATGATCTATACCTTTTAGGAATTTTAAACTCTCGATTGGCATTCTTCTATTTTTCAACGGTCTGTGCAGGGTTGGAAGGAGGAGGAAAAACATACCTGCGCTTTTTCGGACAATATCTTGAAGGTTTCCCCATCGTTCCAAGCCATTCAGGCTCTTCTGAAGCATTGGAAATCACAAATCTGGTCGAGCGCATGCTCAGCCTGCACCAGCAGCTTGCTAGTGCCAAAACCCCCACCGAGATAACCCTCCTTCAGCGCCAGATCGATGCCACAGATCACCAGATCGACGCCCTGGTGTACGAACTATACGGATTAACCGAAGCTGAGATTAAGCTGGTCGAAGGCAAGGATGGGTGAATTGCACCCACCGTATCTAGTGATTCTCGTCTCGTTGCTGTTACCTGGTCAGCATCAGCCACCTTTTTAAATTCCATGGGCGATGTTACGACCCATGCTTATTACTTTCTTTAAAAGAAAGCAACCCTGGCGAATAGAATTCCAGGGTTGCCTCACTTTGCCCTCAATTTTGATTATTCTTTTTCCTTATGCTTGGTCTTATCCACCAGCACAAAACCCTGACCTGGTTTCGGTGTAGGCGGCAACGTCTCACCTTTCGTCACCGTCACTTCTGTCCCGGTTTTTCCACCCCTGGGGCCAATGACACCATACTGCCCGGATACAGGGGCTTTCTCACCAGGTTTGTGGAAACCGCCTTTACTTTTGCTCATCTTCATCACCTCCTTTGGTCATTCCAACCAGATTGCTAATCGCTTATTACATTCTTCAGCCGGTAATCTTGCGCCTTGATCGAGCATCCGCCTGAGAGCTGTGGCGGTTTGAACCGGCGTAAGTGCCTTAAAATGTACCATTTCATCCAACACCAAAAGCACTCCATGGCTTAAAAGACCAGTGGCAGTAGCCAACTCATTGAGTCGTCAATCCCCGGTTAGTAATATAGCCTTCAGGGTTTTAGCCAGTAAAAAAGCTGCCAGATCCGTGATTGAAAGGCTTTTGTGGATCATTCGTAATTGTGTCAGTTCAATGACTTGTTCCGCCATCAACTCATTGGCTTCTAACCCTAACACATGCAAGGTCTCCCATCTCGGATGGATCAACTCCGGGATGGCAAAATCAGGTACCAAGAATTGGTATGGCAGATAAAACACATCAGCAAGGATCCCCCCATTTTCAAGGTCGATCCAAATATTGGTATCAGTAACCAGCACTGATTGCGACGCCATCTGGTAATGCCTTTTCAACCCAACGCTGGTTTGGTAGCTTGCCAAGCAGTTCCTGAGCTTTTGAGCGTGAAATGAGATCCTCTACTAATGCTCGGTAAACTAGCTGCTCCATTCGCCTAGAAATTTCGGAAGGGTATGCTTTCCCAGGCTCTACGTGATGCCAGTTGTTAACTCGAAAACGCTTGTGTAGCTGCTCTGCTGCTTGCTGTGTGATGATCTCCAAATCCCTTCGCGGAAAATCCACGCCTGCATGCTCACCCCATATTTTTGTTTGAGTAGGTAAAGCTCGTTAATATCCAGCGTGGTGCGTTTGTTACCTAACTCAAAGCGAACTGCAGGCTCAGGCGCTAAGAAAGCACCTACAAAACGATTAGAGATTTTCTCTGCATTCAGGTTCTCTTTGACTTCCAAGACCAGGTGGCCAAGTTCGTGCCCGAGGTTGAAGCGTTGGCGATCACCTGGCAAGTCAGCTTTCGTAACGATGACTGGTGATTGGCCGGCCATGAACGTGCACGCGTCAAAATGCTCGAAACCGTCCACTCGGCCAACCTTGATACCGTGATCTTCTAAAAGTTGGGTCAGGTTCTCGATGGGATCTAGACCAAGGGACCAGGCCGTTCTTAGATCTTGAGCTACCTTCTCCACTTCATCTTCAGATTCAATCTTGTAATGCTTAAGGTTGGCTTCCGATTTTTTATCTTCGAAATAGAGCTCTACTTCCAGATATCGTTCCAGCCATTCTTGAATGCGCATTAGAATCGCATCCTGTTCTTTGAGCCCCAAAGTAGAATGCTTACGATAAGCATGTAACTGCACCTCTATCGTTGAAGGACGGAAGAAATAATCTATCGCGACACCAAGTACCCTCGCCAGACGCAGCAGAACACCTGAACTAGGTACATCTAAATCCCGTTCGTATTTAGAAATCGCCATTGCACTGATCTCGGCTTCACCTCCTAATTTGCGCATACTCATACGATTAGCTTTGCGCGCTTGTTTGATCCGCTCGCCGATAGTCATTTTTTCTCCTTTCGTACTCTTCGGTTTACAGTATAACATATTTATTATGTTTTGTAAACCGGTCTACCGGCAAAAACAACTTTGGAGAAATCGGAATCTATAAGCAGCTCGCCTAAGCTTTCAACACCAATGAAAAACCTCATCTTCCCAAGATGAGAAATCTTAAAGAATTCCGATTTTCCCTTAAACCTGACCTTCGGACAAAAGTTCGGACACAGGTTTAAAAAATGCAATGGAAACCTCTGACTTGAGTGGGCAAGCTCAGACAAGCTACTCAAGGGGAGGTTTCCATGGACAAGTTTATCAACTTTTCAACATTTATGCGATACCTTTTAGACGATGAGAAATTGGCTGAACAAGGGTCCAAGATCGTCCGAGCTCTGCTGGAAGCACAATCACCGCGCATAAGCAATATCGCCGAGAAAATGAGCGGCAAGAGTGCCAGCTGTTACAAAATGATCCAGCGTTTTCTGGCGAAGGTTGATCTAAAACGGGTTCTGCTACGCTTTTACCAAGCGGAAGCTAACTTTGTAATTGGTGATCCGACTGAAATGGAACGCTTTCGAGCACCGAAAACCTCTTATGTGGGCACCTTAAGTGATGGAAGGACAGCAGGGTATTGGTTGTTAATGCTTTCGATGCCCTATCGAGGCAGAGCCATACCATTTTCTTTTGTAATTTACTCGTCCAAGACCATCGGAGAACAGATTACCTCTCGGAATCAGGAGCATTATCGTTGCTTTGAAGAAGTCAAACAATTGTTAGGTAAGCGGCCATTAGTACTCGACCGAGAGTTTAGTTATCATGACTTAATGGAAGTTTTGACCCTTGAGCATATCAATTTTGTGATCCGCCTCAATGTTGGCAAGGGGGTACGTATCATGGATGAGGGTGGTAGACTGGTTGATTTATCCATCGAACCTGGACAAACCGTGATCCGATCTAACGTTTATTATTTGGGCAAAATAAAAGTCAACTTGATTGGCTTTATGAAGAAGGGTTTGGCTAAACCTTTATGGGTAATAACCAGCTTAAAGCCCAATCAAGGGCTGAAAATCTATCTGCAACGCATGAAAATTGAGCAAACATTTCGCAATTGTAAAGACCTGCTCCATATACCCAAGTTGATGAACAAACTACAGAAGCAATTGGAACAGATGATTGCACTTACTCTAATCGCTTACAACATTGGATTGTGGTATGGAGAAGCACTTCGCGATGTCGCTTATGGTCATCTCCAACCAGAGCAATTGCAGGATAGTTTGGCAGGTAAATTGGTAGTTGACATTAAACAGCACCCTAAATGGTTGATCTATTCAGGTCTGTTCGTCTTGATCAAACAAGAATTAAAAATAACTAGACAAGTCATGCAACGGATATGTCAGGAAGTTATTAGAGCATTTAAAATATTGATCAATGGAAATGTCCGAACTTTCGTCCGAACCTAAGTTAAACCCCTTGTGGAAATAGAACATCTGTGCTATAATCTCCTCGTAATTACTCACCCCTCCTCAAAATTCGCGATATCTGGTAAGATGCGCGTATGGGAAAAGATGATCTTGAAAGATTGACAAAGGAAGAACTGATTCAATTGAACTTGACACTCCAAGCCGAATTGGAAGCTTTGAAATTGAAGTTTGAGAAAATCAAAAGCCACCCACCTCATCAAAAAACTCCTCTCAGCCACCCTCGCGTGATCAAAAAGGCAGCTTACCAGCAGGTCGACGTAAGCATCGACATGGACCACCCTTTGGACATGAAAAACATGAGCGTAAGTTTGTGGCCCAAGCAGATCACACCATTGAGCTCCATGCAAAGTCATGTTGTCAATGTCACACCGAGCTAGGCAGCGCAGCGGGTCGTTTGGTTGATGTGAACCAGATCACAGAGCTGCCTCAAGCACCTGCCCATGTGATTGAAGTACGGCAGTATAGCGTGACCTGTCCTGAGTGCGGTACGTCTCAAGTTGAAGAACCACCTGCTGGGTTGGAGATGAACCGTGCATTCGGAAGCAGGTTGGAAGCAACGGTGGTGTATTACCGCCAAGAGCAGCACATGAGCTATGCCCGCACTCAAAAGGCATTGCTTGACCTGCATCAGGTTGAGATCAGCCAGGGTGGGATCGATGAGATCATGAAACGAGCTGGAAAGTGGGCTACAGGTAAGATCGCCCAGATCCAGGACACCATTCGTCAAAGCCAGGTGGTTCATTGTGATGAAACCAGCAACCGGATAAACGGAGCCAATGCGTGGGAATGGGTTTTTTGCACTCTGACGAGTGTTTTACATGTGATCCGTCGTAACCGAAGTGCGGAAGTGATCCGGGATGTCATGCAAGACTTACAGGCGGAAGTATGGGTGAGCGACTGTTATGGGGGACAGTTGAAAGCCCCTGCCAGGCAAAGACAGTTGTGTATGGCCCATCAATTGCGCGCCTTGCAGCATATTTTGGATGCTCAGCCTCATTTGACCTGGGCCCACGCCCTGCGAAAGCTATTTCAACATGCCATCCAAGTTCATCGCCAACGCGGTCAGATGACTCCTGCACAGTTTGATAAACAAGTGGCTCATATTGAGCGTAACTGTGACCGCTTGCTGCACCAAGACTTAGCCCCACCTGAAGCACAGAAATTACAGCGTCGTTATTTGAAATATCGTGCCTGTCTGTTTGTGTTCTTGCATCGAAATGATGTCGAGCCGACCAATAACGTCGCTGAACGTGCCTTGCGTCACTCGGTTGTGCATCGTAAGGTCACGAATGGATTTCGCTCCATCTGGGGTACAAATACCTATGCCGCCTTGGCATCAGTCATTGATACAGCTGAACTGTCCGGTGTGCGAGCTTTTGATGCGATCCACGCTCTCTTTGGTCCGCCCTCACTTCCAATTCCGATTTGCGGTGAGTAATTACATCTCCTCGGAGAACCTGTTTCAATGCGCTTTCTCTTCATAACCACTGGCAACTTAGTGTCCCCATTCTCTCTTCAAATTTCGACCTTACCTGGGTTGTTCCTCTTCGTTTTCGGTTTTTTTTAATAATGATTCCTCCTCTCTTATATCTCCCCCCATCGATAATAATATGCATGCGCGATTTTCTCCAAACCAAAATGACGGATCTCTAATAACTATTTACTAAAACCAACCTGAATTGAATGGATTTGTTTTTTTTTCGAAACAATTCCTGCTTTCCAAAATAAACAGCTGTTTATATAAATAATTTTCAATAAATATTCACCTGATCGACCTTTGCCGAATTGCCTGAGTGCCTAATTGCCTGATTTCCATGGTCCGAGTGATTTTCTCGGTGCTCATTGCCTGATCACTCTGATTCCTTACCCGCATTTATGCTGGTATAATCGCTCTCTGCTTTCGCAGCAATTTCGCCTGAGCTCAGGAATGGCTCTTTATTAATAAAACATTTGTGCTATAATTAGAATGCTTTCAAAGTAGCGATATGTGTTCTCCATATCGACGAAAGCATTCGTATACCGATCGGGTTTTATCGGTATGGGTGCTCTTCCATATTGATAGAAGCACCCGTATATCGATTGGTGGTTTTCCAGATCGATCAGTGATTGCTCCTGATCGAGCCCGTTCTTTGATCGATATGTGGTGCGTTCAAATATCAATCAGCGCAATTCTGTACCGATCGCTCTTCATCGGTATAGGTGCTCTCCCATCTCGGTATGAGTAGTTTCATACTTCAGTTTACGGGATCGAATAAATCACAAACTATTCCCTGCAAGGGGATATTAGGCCATCAGGATTATTAGAAAACATATAGATACAAAGGAATTATGACTGCTAATGTCATTCGAGTGGTTGGCGCTCGCGTCCATAACTTAAAAAATATCACCGTCGAGATACCGCGTGATAAGCTCGTGGTGATCACCGGTTTATCTGGTTCAGGTAAATCTTCCCTGGCGTTCGACACCATATTTGCCGAAGGGCAGCGCCGTTATGTTGAATCACTTTCAGCCTACGCCCGTCAATTTTTGGGGCAGATGGAAAAACCTGATGTAGATTACATCGAGGGGCTATCCCCCGCAGTATCCATCGATCAAAAAGGTGTCTCACACAACCCGCGCTCCACAGTTGGCACGGTCACCGAGATCTACGATTACTTGCGCTTGCTGTATGCTCGTGTCGGCATCCCGCATTGTCCCGAATGTGGCCGCGAGGTTGCCAGGCAGTCCGCCCAGGAAATTGTGGATGTGGTCGCCGCCCTGCCAGAATCCAGCCGCTTGCTCATTCTCTCCCCCCTGGTGCGCGGCCGTAAAGGCACCCATCAGGCGGTGTTGGAGGAGATCCGCAAGACTGGTTTCGTTCGCGCCAGGGTGGATGGGGTGGTTCATGAGCTGGATGAAGATATTCAGATGGACCGCTATAAGATCCATAACATTGAAGCCGTTGTGGACCGGGTATTATTGCACCATGACGCAGATCCTGAAGAGAACAGGTATTTTCTCACCCGTTTAACCGATTCTATTGAGACTTCTCTCAAATTTGGGGATGGCTATCTTATCGTCCAGGATATCACCGATGCCAATGCTCCGCGTGATCTGTACTTCTCGGAACACCTGGCCTGCCCAGAGCATGGTTCTGTCCTTCCAGAGATCGAGCCCCGCACGTTTTCATTCAACACCCCTCATGGTGCCTGCCCCGATTGTCAGGGATTGGGCGGTAAGCTGGAAATCGTGCCAGAATTACTCATCCCAGACCCCGATCTATCCCTGATGGAAGGTGCTATAGCCAGTTCAGAATGGAGCGGTCCCAAAGAAGAGGGAGGTTACTACTGGCAAAGTCTCGAAGCTGCAGCTAAATTTTACGATATAGATTTACGCACTCCCGTGCGCACTCTGCCTAAAGAAAAGTTGGATATTATTCTCTATGGCACGCATGGAAAAGAGATTCCCATCACCTACAGGCGCGACGATGCCCATGAATATGTCTTCGACCGCGAGTATGAGGGCGTTATCGGGAATATGATGCGCCGCTTCAATGAGACCAACTCGGAATACATGCGTGAAAAAATTGGCGCTTTCATGAATATGCGCCCCTGCCCAACTTGTGGTGGTAAACGCTTACGCCGTGAAGCCATTGCGGTAACCGTCGATGATAAAAATATCGTCGAAGTCACCGAGTGGCCGATCCTGCAAACTTTGAAGTGGATTGAGCGCCTGTGCGACTCCTCCACTCCGCTTAATTCTCGCCAGCAGACCATTGCCGAACGTATCCTGAAGGAGATCTCTGAACGCCTGGGGTTCCTGGTGGATGTCGGCTTGGATTACCTCACCCTCCGGCGCTCTGCTGGTTCTCTCTCAGGCGGTGAAGCCCAACGCATACGTCTTGCGACTCAAATCGGCTCTCGCCTGATGGGTGTCTTATATGTATTGGATGAGCCCTCCATCGGTTTGCATCCCCGCGATAACACCCGCTTGTTGCGTACGTTGAAGGGTTTACGCGACCTGGGAAACTCTGTCATTGTGGTCGAGCATGATTCAGAGACCATCCTTTCAGCGGATTGGATCCTTGACCTCGGCCCAGGCGCCGGTGAGCATGGTGGGAAGGTAGTCGCCGAAGGTACGGTGGAAAATATCCTCGAGAATCCCGATTCACTCACCGGTGCATATCTCTCGGGTCGTTTGCAGGTTGATATCCCTCGCCAGCGCCGTACCGGCAATGGTAGAGCGCTTACCATCGTTGGAGCCCGCGAGAATAATCTCAAAAACATTAAAGTTAAGATCCCGTTGGGTAAATTTGTCTGCATCACCGGTGTCTCAGGTTCAGGTAAGTCCACTTTGATGATTGAGATTCTTTATAAAGCCCTGGCAGCCCGCTTGCAAGGTGCCCATACCCAACCCGGAGATTATGACCGGATTGACGGGATTGACAATGTGGACAAGGTCATCAACATCGACCAATCACCCATCGGGCGTACTCCCCGCTCCAACCCTGGCACTTACACCAGCCTGTTCGATCAAATTCGGTCATTATTTGCCGAGCTCCCTGAGAGCAAGATGCGCGGCTATAAGCCCGGTCGCTTTTCATTCAATGTGCATGGTGGGCGATGTGAAGCCTGCCAGGGACAGGGTCAGCTGCGCATCGAGATGCAGTTCCTGCCCGATGTCTACGTCCCTTGCGATGTCTGCCATGGGGCGCGCTTCAACCGTGAGACCCTGCAGGTAAGGTTCAAGAATCTGAACATTGCCGATGTCTTGGACTTGACCGTCGATCGAGCCATTGAGGTATTCGAAGCCTTCCCAGGCATGATGTCTCGCCTGCAAACCCTGCAGGACGTCGGTTTGGGCTATATCCGTATTGGTCAGCCCGCCCCCACATTGTCAGGTGGCGAAGCCCAACGGGTGAAACTCGCTCGTGAGCTCTCCAAACGCGCAACCGGTCGTACTTTGTACGTGTTGGACGAGCCCTCCGTGGGTCTGCATGCTGCCGATGTCCACAAGCTCATCGAAGTGCTCCAGCGTCTGGTCGATGCTGGTAATAGTGTTCTCATTATCGAGCATAACCTGGATATCATCAAAGTCGCCGACTATGTCATCGACCTTGGACCTGAAGGTGGGGATGGTGGTGGTGAGTTGATTGCTGAAGGCTCGCCCGAGGAGATTTGTGAAGTCGAAGCCTCCTATACAGCAAAGTTCCTCCGCCCGTATGTTTGCAAGGATGGAAATTCGGCTCCGATCAGGGTTTTAGGATAGATTTCAACGAATTTACGCAGAATCTGCTTCCGCGTAGGTCTTTATTCATTAAATTGGAAAAGTAACATCTCCCACCTTCCATGTCCATCTTGATCACCCGATATCAGCACAGATGAATTTATTGATGCAATTCCCCCCACTCCTCCATCAACTTCTCCAGCTCTTTCTGCACCTTTACATATTCATTTCCCAGCTTTTGAACTTTGGCAGGTTCTTTGGGTGGCTTTTCCAGCTTATGCGCCAGGATAGATAGGTCAACCTCCAGGTGGTCGATCAAGGATTCAAGTTCCTTAACACGTGCTTGCTTCTTACGTTCGTCTGCCGAAACTCGAGGTTTATCAGGGCTTTCTTTAGCATGAGCCTTATTATCGCCTGCCTCCTTCTCAGCCAAATGCTCGGCCTCTAATTGCAGGTGATACTGGCTGTAGCTGCCTTTGAACGTTCGCAGGATCCCCTTTTCCTCGTCAATTTCCCAAATCTGCGTCGCCAGGGCATCAATCAGGTAGCGGTCGTGTGATACGAGTAGGATTGTGCCTTGGAATTCATCCAGCACTTCCTGCAGGATCTCCTGTGATGGGATGTCAAGGTGGTTGGTCGGTTCATCCAAAAGCAGCAGGTTGGCACCTGTCAATGCCAATTTAGCTAATGCCAGCCTGCCTCGCTCGCCGCCCGAAAGAACAGCTACAGGCTTAAAGGCGTCTTCACCGGTGAATAGGAAGCGGGCCAGGTAATCTCGTATGTCTGCCACCAACATATCCGGAGCCACCGCATCGATCTCTTGCACCAGGGTTCGCTCAGGATGCAAATCTTCATGTGCCTGGGCAAAGTATCCAACCTTCAGGCTGGCACCCAGCTCCACTTCCCCTGCCAATGGCGGTATCTTCTCAAGGATTGTCTTAAGAAAGGTAGTCTTCCCCGCTCCATTTGGACCGATCAAGGCGGTGCATTGCAACCTCCGTAATTCGATCTCCCCGGCATAAAACAGTGTTTTCCCTGGATATCCAATCTGAAGACCATGCGTTCGGAGAACAATCTCACCACTGCGCTGGTTGGTGTGCAGGTGTAGATGCAATTGAGGGGGCTTATTGGTTGGCTCGCGTAATGCAGCTAACCGGCGCTGTGCCTCTTCAGGGCTCATCATACTTGTAGTGGTATCCACACTCATACTCAGCTCTCCCCACTTTTTGCCGATCGCAGCTTCAAGCCCCACCTGCTCGATCGCCTGTAAATGCCGGCTTAGTCGGCGCAGGCGTCCCCTCGCTTGGGAGACGTTTTGACCCGAGATATTCTTCTTAATAAAATCCAGGTCCTTTTCCAGTCTTTCTTTCTCCGTCTCGAATACTTCCCGTCGTCGTTCCCAACGCTCTCGGCGTTGCTCCACGTAAGCCGAATAGTTGCCTCGATATACTTCGAAACCCGAGCGGGTCATCTCCCAGATAGTATTCACTACCTGATCCAGAAAATATCGATCGTGTGAGACGATCAAAGTTGCCCCTTTCCATTGGCTGAGATACCCTTCCAGCCATTCCACTGCTGCAATATCCAAGTGGTTGGTCGGCTCATCCAGGATCAGCAGTTCTGGTTCCGATAGCAGGAGGCGGGCAAGTAAAGCACGTGTCCTTTCCCCACCAGATAGCCGGATCAAGGGTGCCTGGTATTCATCGGCTCTGAATCCCAGCCCGGAAAGCACCTGCTGGATACGTTGGATATAGGTATACCCGCCTTTGTGTTCGAACTCAGCTTGTAGTCGACCATATCTCTCAAGCACCCGGTCAACTTGTCCAGCATCCCCCATCGCCAGCTCGAGACGTTGTAGCTCCGCTTCCTGTTCACGCAGCTGTGCGAAGGGTAACAAACATTCCTCCCAAAGCGTCCGAGGGGAATCAAACCCAGCTTCCTGTGATAGGTGACCAACGGATAAATTCCGCATTTGGCTGACCACTCCGCCAGATGGTTCTTCCTCCTTCGCCAGGATGCGCAGTAAGGTGGTCTTGCCAATTCCATTGGGTCCAATGATTGCGATCCGGGCCTGGTGTGGGACGCGTAGCGTAATGCCCGAAAAGATATCCGTGGCTCCAAACGATTTGCTGAGGTTCTCTGCGGCGATTAGTGACATCGTGAGCGAGCGGAGCGAGTAGAGCGAAGTGTGTGAATGATATGAATCCAGTACAAGTGTGCTTTACCCAAGGAACAAATTTAAGATTAATTGAGTCTATAGATCATTCCAGGTGGCATTTTTCATGCAACTGCAATTAAGATTAATACTCAACCTTTGCCTTTACTGCACTATGTCATAAACCTGGGAATTAAATAATGCCTCGTCAATTGTACACTACACGAACCCAAGTACCTTCAACATGTTATAATCCGACATCGATGAATAATTACAACCCAATTGAGATCAAACGAAGATCGACCTCCGAGACCTCCACAACCTCCCGTATCCACATGAGTCCTATTTTATGGGGATTATTGGTCGTTTTCCTAATCATCCTAATCGCTACCGTATATCTTACCTATTCGGTTGCTCGTGATTCTACCGCAGCACGCATAAATCTCAATAATCCAGGTTTGTCATTAACCGAAGTTGCTTCTGGTAACCTACCCGGTATCAATGTTAATGAACCTCTTCAACCTGAGACTGGTCCCACACCTATCCCATGGGATGGCGCTAACCGCGTGACCATCCTTGTATTTGGTCTGGGTGCCTGCGGAGATTGTAAACCCGGTGATCCCACTCAAACCGATTCGATGATGCTGCTTACAATGGATCCGGTTTCCCGAACGATCGGCATCCTTTCAATCCCCCGCGACCTGTGGGTCAATATCCCTGGTTATGATTATGGCAAGATCAATCAGGCGTATTTCATCGGTGAGATATATGATCTTCCCGGTGGTGGTGCAGGACTCGCCATCCAAACTGTACAAAACCTTTTAGGCATTGATATTAATTACTATGCCCAGGTGGATTTCTCCGCTTTTGAAAATTTCATCAATGATATAGGTGGCATCGAAATAGATATCCCTGAAGAGATTTCGGTCGATCCCATTGGACAGCATAATACAGTCATTCTGCAACCCGGAGTTCAGCTCCTGGATGGCCCAGTTGCATTGGCTTACGCCCGCAATCGTGAGGTAGGTGCTGACTATGCTCGGATGGATCGCCAACAACAGGTGATTTTAGCTATTCGTGATCGCGTCTTATCATTGGATATGCTCACCAACCTGATAACCAACGCCCCCACCATGTATAACGATTTGCGCAGCGGCATCCACTCAAATCTCAACCTGCAAGAAGCAATCTCTTTGGCATGGACTGCTTCTCAAGTCCCTAAAGAAAATTTTCACCGGGGTATCATCGGAGTCGATGAAACCACCCAGACTTATTCAGCCGATGGTATGGATATCCTCCTCCCCGATATGGATGCTGTTCGGACAGTGCGTGATGAGGTTTTTTCAACCACCAGTGGGGTTGCCCCTATTGCAACGGTTTATATAAGCAATCCAGAAGAATTACGCCAGGCAGAGGCAGCTACTGTCTCAGTGCTGAACGCCACCACAACCGCTGGATTAGCCTCCCAAACTACAGAATATTTGTCAAGTCTTGGGATAAACGTAACCGAAACCGGCAATGCTGATGAAGAATCTGCTGCGACAATCATTATTGATTACACCGGTAAACCTTATACGGTACAATACCTGGTTGAATTACTGAACATTCAATCCAACAGCATGTACAGTCGCTATGACCCAAACAGTCTGGTAGATATCGCCATCCTTGTGGGGACAGATTGGTCGGAAAACAACTCCATGCCTTGAGATAGCAGTTGATGAAGAATAAAACTCCAGCCCTGCTTAAAATGGGCTTATTAACATTATTTATCCTGGCCGTGATTTTCGCGGCTTATATTGCCTATACCAAAGCGTATGAGTTTTTCTTGTCGTTTGATGTTGCTCAAATCCCTGGTCTGGCTATCCAAAACAACTCCAATAATATTCCCAGCCTAGATGGTACGCTCGCACCTACATCCATGCCGTCAATATCAGAAGGTCCAGCGCCCGATCCCTGGGACGGTGCCAGCCGCGTAACCATGTTGGTGATGGGTTTGGATTACCGCGATTGGGAATCTGGCGAAGGTCCTCCGCGCACCGACACGATGATCCTGCTTTCGGTCGATCCGTTGACTAAAACTGCAGGGATGTTAAATGTCCCCCGCGACTTGTGGGTTAGCATTCCAGGATTCGATTACGGAAAGATCAATACTGCTTATCCCTTGGGTATCGCTTTTGAAGTTCCTGGTGGCGGACCCGCTCTGGCGATGCAAACAATTGAATCACTGTTGGGAATCCCGATTGATTACTATGCCATCATCGACTTCTATGCGTTTGAGCAGTTCATCGATGAGTTGGGTGGCGTATATGTGGATGTGCCTGCGGAGATCACGGTCGACCCACTCGGCGAGCACAATACCGTCATACTGCAGCCCGGACGCCATCTTTTAGATGGTCCAACTTCATTGGCATATGCACGTAATCGTAAAACTGCAGGTGGTGATTTTGACCGGGCTACGCGCCAGCAGCAGGTCATCCTGGCCATCAAAGATCGAGCTTTGGAGCTCGGACCGGCACAACTGGCCTCCCGCGCCCCTGCACTCTACAATGAGCTTGCAGCCGGCATCCATACCAATCTATCTTTGGACGATGCCATCCGCCTCGGTTGGCTTGCTTTGGAAATACCTGGAACAAGTATCGAGCGCGGAGCCATTGCCCCACCCAAAGCAGTGTTGGGTCCATTTCAACCTCTGGATATTTACATCCCTGTTCCAGACCAAATCCGCTTGATTCGTGACCAGATCTTTGCTTCATCTAGTATGGCAAGCCCGGTATTGACGGCTGGTGATGAACGCCTCAACATGCAAACCGAAGCTGCCTCCATCGTGTTGGCTAATGGCACTTATGTTGGCGGCCTGGCGTCTGACACTCAAACCTACCTGCAGTCTCAAGGTGCCAATGTAGTCGGCACACAGAATAGCGATTACAGCACCTACACGCAGCTCATTGATTACACCGGAAAGCCCTATACAGACCGCTACCTGGTCAACCTGATGAAAATTACGCCGTATAGCATTTCCTTCCAGTACGACCCGAACAGCCAGGTCGATGTCCTCGTCATCTTGGGAGATGATTGGGCAGGGAATAACCCAATGCCATGACCGGATGCAGATAACCTTTCCGGGGCAGATATGGTCCACTTGTTTTCATTCAATGTTTTTATATTTGTTAGCCGCCAGCTTCCACAGGCTGAACGCAATCCCCGTGCCAAGTATCCATCCGAATACTGCTACCAGCCAGTTCATCTCCGTAATTTTTACGATGCGCGTAATCTCTAGAACGAGAGCCAGCGGTATCCACGAGATCAATATTCCCATAACCAATCCCCCAAAACCAAATTCAGGAACTAGCCCAGCCAACAGGTCGCTACTCCTGCAATGGTGCAGTATATCTAGCAAAGCTGTAAGGACGATACTAAGGGCTGCTAATGGAGTCAGCCAGGCGAGCGCCCAATCAGGTTTAAAACCCATCCATTGAGCGATCCCGAACGCCAGCCAAATTGAAATCATCGTTCCAAGGATAGGCAGGGTAATTTTAGCAATCACCATTTTCATTCCAGTGAACGGCAGCGGATGACTGATCATCCATTGCTCCAGGTCCGATCGGAATAGTTCTGTGCCGTGTTGACCAACCAATACACTCCAGAAGATAATAGCCCAAATCCTTACCCCCCAGTCAGGGGCAATCATCAAACCGAGGCTCGTACCAAATATACCCAACCATACTCCGATTTGACTGAAATTCATCGTCCGCCTGGAGGTCTCCCAATCTTTCCAGATCAGTGCCCATACTCCGGCGCGCACTGGAATAAGGCTTGCTGGATGTCCTGTCCCGAGTCGCTCACGCGTCTTCATCTGGCGGGTGAGGCGGGTATCCCCCAACCAGCTTACCTGCTGGTACGCCCACCTGAAGCGTGATTCCTGCGCAGCCCGGCTGAGATTTAATCTCGGGCTTGCCAGGTAAAGGGATAAAAAGCTTACCACCGCCAGAAAAACCGCCACAGAGAATCCCCCCAGCCAGAATGCATCACCAAACCCGCTCTTAAGCGGGAATATCACTGGCCACAATAATATCTGTACACCATGATTGGAGACTAAAGCTGTACTAACCCACAAAACAGCAATCCCAATCGGGATCCAGCGTAGAGTGGGATTTTCTCGATCTTCTCGTAAGCGTACCGCCCCTAATGTATAGTCAGCAGCCATGAATGCCAGATGCAAGGGTATTACCACGCTGGAAGCGCGTAACCCTGCCAGCATATAGATGGGTAAATGGACCCATACGACACCTCCGGGTTCGACCAACGGCTGGCTGGCAAAGCTCAGCACCACAGACAATGCCGCGAAAGGCAAGCAGGCTGGTAGCCAGTCCACCAAAAGCCAGGCGATTGCAACTTGCCTGCGATCTACTGGTGTCTGGCAGATTAATCCGGCATCCTCCTCAGAGAATATAAATGGGCTACGTTTCCCATATTCATAGCCTCGCAAGCTTGCATCCACCAATACCACAATTGTCAGGATGGTTATGACTGACTGAACGGGTGGCAATCCACTAAATGAAGATAATATATCCGTGATTGGGTTTGCCAGGAGTGCAAAAACTGCAAACCCCCAGATGCTGAAGAAAAATGCCAGATACACAAGGTAGATGCTTTGCCTTATGGAATGATCACGAGGATCATAACCGACAATAGCGCTCCAAAACTTCATCCTGCTTGCCAGTTGATTTAGCCGTATCCACCAGACTGCTTTCATCTAACCGGTCTCCAGTTGACCTAGTTCCATGTGCCACCGCTTCCCCGTCAGCGCTTCCACCATGTTCAAATCATGACTGGTCAGTAAAATTGCACCTCCATTATTTCTAATCGTCAGCAATTTCCCGATCAAGAGTTCTACACTTTCTGGGTCGAGTGCAGAGGTAGGCTCGTCCATCAATAACACCTTGAATGGTCGGATGAGTGCCAGAGATATTCCCAGTTTCAAACGCATCCCCCGAGAAAGGTTATGCGGGTACATGTCTCGATTCTCCCACAAACTAAATTCCTTTAGTATGGATTCCGCTCGGAGTTCCCAATCTCGTTCAACCCCAAAAGCCAGGCTGATAAATCGCAAATGCTCCCAGGTGGTTAATTCCTGGTAAAAACGAGGCACATCTGGGACGAAAGCCAGACGTTTTTTGGCCTCAACCTCCTCTCTATATAAGTCGAATCCCTCCACCAGGACGTTCCCTCTCGTGGGCCGTAACAGACCACTCAAACAATACAACAGTGTAGTTTTCCCTGCTCCATTGGGACCGGTTAAGATGACAATTTCCCCCGTAGAAATTTCGAGCTCAAGTGGTTTAATTGCCTGGAATTCTCCAAAAGACCGGCTCAAACCTTTTGCTTGAAGACTTGGTGGTGTCATCAGGGTTGTAAAAATGTCAGCAACCATGAACCCCAATATCTGGTTCCATCTTCCGAAAGACATTCTGCTGCGATAAGGTCATTCACAGCTTGCACACTATCTGCCAGACTTAGGGTATAAATCACTTCAGGCATCATAGTGAAATCAGCATACCCCAGACCAAGCTCAGGCTTGAACCCGGTGTAAAAATGATCTTCACCCTCATCCCAAGTGACCACCAGCTCAATACCCTGTACAGGTTGCTCAGCAGCGTCTTGGATGATCACCTGAATAAGTGGATCAGGTTGGTCAGGATTGCACACCAGCCTGGTTTCAAACAACAAAAATGGAGCTCCCTGTGTGGGTGTGAAAATCGGTGTTCGTGTTGGCTGGAATATACTGGTCGGTCGTAGGGTAGGTGCAGTGTTCGTCTCGGTGGGATCAATTTGGGAGGATATGCTGGAGCTGCCTGATGGTAAGTTCAACAAAGGTAAAGAAGTTATCACTTGGGTGGGCGGGGCATTGGTTGCCAGCTCTGTGGGTGCCATACTCGAAGCAGCAGGCGTTACGTCCTCACCAAGTGCCATCGCCAGGATTCCCAAGGCGCGCACTTCCTCTTCAGGCCGACCTTCAGCCATGGCACGTTGTGCCTGCGCCGTCAGATTTTGGACGATTTCATCGTCTTTTAACTGTGCAAGCCGGTCTTCAGCACGTAATAAGTCACCACTATAGACATATGCTTCTGCCACCAAGGCTCGATAATCATCCTTGAAATCTGCCCGAAGTGCATAAGGAGGTGCATCCACATACTTTACCGGGCTGACCACCCACGAGTAGAAAAGGCCTATTGCAACTCCCAAGATGCCAGCGGTTAATAAGTACCAGGAACCTCTCCTATCTTGCCTCATGGAGTGGGTACCTCCAGGTTAGGGTTCCAGGTCATTAAACCCTCCCCCAATGATTGTAATAAGGAGAGGTCCTGTGAAGCATAATCGTGCTGAAGTGCATAACTAAGTGCGTTGGCAACGATATCCGTTGGAGCTGAGCTTCCCAGGAGGGCTAATTGGCGGACTGCCAACCCCAAATCCTGTTGTACCTGGTAAGCTTCAGCGACCATCAGTACATAATCCGTTTTGTAGTCTACCCGCAAGCTCTCTGGAGCAATATCCACATATTCAACCGGATTAACCACCCAGCCATAAAAAAGACCTGCAGCAGCCCCAACGATTACCGCGATTAGGAATTTTGTCCAACGCGACATAAGCTCCTCACAATTCCACTTTCATCTTATCTCATATTTCAACCAGATCCTGTTACCGGAATTCTACCATTGCTGCTTGCTATTGTCTGAATTATCTTGTACAATCAATATTGAAACTGCCGGTACCTTACTGCAATTCCATTTACCAAAGGAGGGAAGCCACCATGGATATTATCAAGGTCGCAGGCACCTCTCGTACATCAGCCGTCGCGGGCGCCATTGCTGGTATATTCCGGGAAAACAAGCACGCCGAGGTTCAGGCAATCGGAGCTAGCGCTATTAACCAGGCTGTGAAAGCCATGGCACTTGCGCGTGGTTACCTGAAGAATGACGGCTTCGACATCATTTTCATTCCTGAATTTGTGGATGTTCAGATTGAAGACAAGGTCCGCACAGCCATAAAATTCACCGTAGAATCACGCTAAGGAGCAATCCTAGCCTCCTACCGCTTTTATTAATTGTTCGAAATTCCACATCCAAGCCATCCGGTTGATAAAATCTCCCAACGACTTGCTATTTTCGCGCATGAGACGGACTGCAGCGCCAACTGGATCCGATCCTGCAGCTCCGCCAGGCTGGTCAGCATATGCACCATAAAAAGCAAAATAAGCCTGGTTTAGCTTGCGTATGTGGTAGCCCTGGTCCCAGAAGAAATGCCTGCGCAGTTCCATGTAAGTTTCTGCAACCTCGATTTTCCCTTCTGCTAATAACCGGTCTGTATTTACCCGCGTAAGGTGCATTTCTGCATTGAAATTATAAGCTGGGGGAGAAGATGCCTGATCTTGATTAGGAGCAGCTTCTGTAGAATCGACTTGAGGTGGCAAATATTGCGGATAATATTGCTCTACCACCGCTCTACCCAGCTCTTTACCTGCAATTGAAGCTACGGTCTCATTCATCGTTCGCAATTCCGGGCTGTTCATATAGCTGAATCCTAAAGGGTGCAAGGTCAGGTAATTATGTACCCACTCATGCGCTACCACTTCAGCCAGCCAATTGATATCTGTCGTCTCCATCACCATGGTTGGATAAAGCCCAATCCCTCCGATCCCTACCACAAGGGAAGATACATTCAAAGATTGATCCACCTGATTTTCCAACGCTTCCATCTGGTCGACGGTGATATCTGGGGAGATCGAGATGTCGTGATCCTGTTGGATGATATTTCGTGGCGAGATAATCAGCGCATCTGGTGGAGGTGTGGTGCGATATAGCACCGGAGGAAATGCCTGCCCACCAAATGTAAGTCCTGTTTGCACAGCTATCTCGTTTACCTGATCTTGCAGGATTGCTTCCGCCAGAGACTCTAGCTGTGGACGTTGAGCTCGTAGGTCATTTAATTGGTTGCGCAAGACCGCTGACGCAGTTTCCGGGTCACTGATATTTGGATCTGCGTAGATATCTGTTAATTGGGCTTCCACCTGGTTGATTCTTCGAATCAGGTCTAAGGCTGCTAACACCGCGTTTGATTGCTCTTCAAGCGGCAGATAATTTGCCGTACCTAAAGCGATCTCACCCAGCTTGATACCGAATGAATTCAAGGTCCAGGAGACATAATCAAATTCGATCGCCCGGGTGAAAGTTCGAACGCGCTCAAGCGGGTCGGACACCGAAACAACACTGGCTCCCAACATGATTGGCAATAGTAGTAATATGAATGTCAACCAATATGCTCTTTTAAAGGACATGCCTGCCATAATAACCTCAGATGTCGCGGGTGTCAAATTAATCCCTTGGGAGGATACCTTACCTCCATGCTATAATCAATATGATGAATTTTCTCATCACTGGAGCGGCAGGATTTTTAGGGTCAGCCCTGGCAAATCGCCTGGCATGGGAGGGGCATCAAGTCCGTGCGTTAGACGATCTTTCGACGGGTGATCCCAACGCACTTCATCCCGAAGTTCTTTTCACGCGTGGGGATGTCAATGATCGTCCAAAGTTATGGACGTTACTCCAGGATGTAGATTGCGTCTACCATCTGGCTGCCCGTGTATCCGTTCCCGAGTCGGTGCTCTATCCACGCGAATATAACGCCGTAAACGTTGGGGGTACCGTGAGCTTAATGGAAGCAATGCGTGATGTGGGTGTCCACCGCGTCGTACTCATCTCCTCTGGTGCGGTATATGGTGACCAGCAGGCGCAACCATTGGTCGAGAGCTCCTTGCCCAACCCGCGCTCACCGTATGCAGTATCAAAACTAGCTGCGGAGAATTACGTCCGCACGATTGGTGATTTATGGAGCATCGAGACGGTCAGCCTGCGGGTTTTTAATGCTTATGGTCAGGGACAGCACTTACCCGCCTCCCACCCACCTGTTATCCCCTTCATGTTAAAACAAGCCATGCGCAGTGGAACCATCATCGTGCATGGAGATGGCACCCAAACGCGTGATTATGTCTATGTCGATGATGTCGTCAGCGCCATGGTGGCTGCCTCCACAGCACCAGGATTGAACAGCCTTGTGATCAACGTGGGCAGTGGCACAGAGGTGTGTGTACGCGACCTGGCAACCTTGATCATCCAGGTCAGTGGAGGCAAAGCTGAGATTGTGTATAACCCTCGCACTGACGTGGGAGTCTCGCGCATGTGCGCAGACCTCACTCTTGCCCGCAGCAAGTTGAGCTACCAACCTCGTTTCTCATTGACTGAAGGATTAAAGCTCACCCTGGACCGAGACCCGCGCTTTCGTAAGGACGCCACCCGTCCTCTTCAGCCACCTTCCTCTTAACCATGACCATTTCATTCTGGCTGATCCTGCTGGCGATGCTGGTCTACGGGCTGCTGCACTCACTTTTAGCATCCCAAAAAATGAAAGACCTATCGCGCAATTGGTTTGGCGCGAAGACTGATCTTTGGTTTCGCCTTGCCTATAACTTCATAGCAATTTTTACTTTATTACCTATCCTGTTGCTCCCGATCCTGCTGATCGATAAGGAGCTATATAGAATTCACTTCCCGTGGATCATTCTGAGCTTGACCATTCAAGCTTTTGCTATAAGCGTCCTGCTAATCGGCTTACGGCAGACCGGTATCAAGTCTTTCATTGGCTTGCGCCAGCTGATGCTCCCCGAAGATACCTCCCCTCCTCGTCTGGTGACGGATGGGTTATACCGCTATGTCCGTCATCCCCTATACACAGCCGGGTTGGTATTCATCTGGCTGCTTCCCATCATGACCTGCAACTTGCTGGCACTCAATCTCGGCCTGACAGCTTACGTCTTCGTCGGGGCTTATTTTGAAGAACGCAAGCTGCTAGTTGATTTCGGTGAAGCCTATGCCGAGTATCGTAAGCGAACCCCCATGCTGATCCCCGGCTTGCACCTGCCTCATCCCCAGCCCGATCTTGAGATAAATCTAAACATCCATGATGGATGCCTCATTCTGGTCAAAACTGCTGCTGAGTTTTATCGTTGGCAGCCTGTGGGTGACCCTCACCACCCTCAGTGCAGAACGATTCGGTAGCAAGATCGGCGGGTTGATCGGTGGTCTGCCCTCCACGGTTGTCATTGCACTATTTTTCATCAGCCTTACCCAGTCTCCCGAAGTCGCTGCTCAAGCCACCACAGTCATGCCACTGGCGCAGGGTTTGAATGGCCTGTTCGTGCTCGCTTTTATGCTGCTCATCCCACGAGGGCTTGCATTGGCTTTACCGAGTGCATTATTCGTCTGGATCGTTCAATCAGCACTGCTTTACCAGCTTGATTTGCACCTTTTTTGGATCTCCCTGCTCGGTTGGTTGATCCTGCTTGTCCTTTGCTACCTGATTGTCGAGAAATGGATGCAGGCACCTTCACGTGGCAAGATCCAAATTTCCTACCCACCTTCCCAGCTCGCCTGGCGGGCTGTGTTTGGCGGAGCAGTGATCGCCCTGGCAGTGTTCATGGGAAAGCTTGGGGGACCTCTCCTGGGTGGCATCTTTGGCTCCTTCCCAGCCATGTTCCTGACCACACTGATCATCACCTATCAAACCGGCGGCGCAAGTTTCTCGCGCTCGGTGGGTAAATCAATCCTGGTTTCCGGACTGATCAACGTACCTTTATATGAAATTGCTGTCAGGTACCTTTACCCACAGCTTGGACTGGTGGTGGGGACACTCATCGCCATCGTGTTTTCATTGGGCACAGGTTATCTTACTTACCAATTCATAAAATCCAGGCTATCGTAAATAAAAGAGAGCAGAGATGAGGGAGGGGTGGATTATGGCTAATCTCACCCTATCGTGTCATAAGCTTACTGGAAGACATCCAGATTTCCGTTCGCGCTAGCATGGAAATTTACGAGGCTGTATAGGTTGGTTATATAAAGACAGTCCAGTGATGACAAGACCGTATATCTATGCATCCATATGCTCCCAAAGCTCGATCCGGTTGCCATCCAGATCATACAAGTGGGTGAATTTACCTTGGCCCTCCCCATCATCAAAGAGCTCGATTGGATCGACAGCAATGCCTGCGCTACTAAGCTGCTTCACAAATTCATCCAGGTCGTCAAGCCGATAGTTGATCATCGCCTGGTTGCGGACCTCACTGATCTCCTGGCGGGCGGGCATGATGGCGAAGACTGTGTGCAATCTTTTATCCGGATTCTCGAAATCCCGGTAAAAGAGCACCTGGAAGTACGTCGTAGCCTGACCTTCTTCAACCATGCTTTCAAATGAAAAACCGAGATGGCGAGTATACCAGGCAGCAAGCTGCTCAGTGTTTCGAGAGAAAATGAAAACTCCACCAATACCAATCATTTTTGCCATGAAGCTACCTCCAATGGATTCGCCATATCATAAATGGTCGTATGATTGCTTGCAAGCGGAATCAGCATTACTATTTATATCTAGTGATGAGAGCAGACATTCATGGAATACCGGCTGCCTTTCTCAGCGATACAGGATTGAATGCCTGGTATGATACCGATGATCGACTTCAGGACAAGATATATTTGAAATTCTCACGGATTCAGATAGATTTTCCCCGATGTCTTACCACTGCGCCCGTGATAATAACTTCCACCATAGAAATACCAGCTAAGGCTTTCCAGGGTGGCTTTCGCATTCGCTACTGTCATTAATGAGGCTTGTTTCGGTCGTAATAGCTCCCAGGTACCACCGTCCTGAGGCGGTGAATGCTTCGATCTCATAGAAAAACCGGAGCCACGGTTGACCACATACCGGGCAAATCAAGAGCGATACGGTGGCATAATTATCGTCCATGCCCAGCTCTTTTTCATCTACAAGAAAATTATATGGCGTGGTGAAACAACCACATGAAGCGGTTTGCTTGGGCTGGTGAGGATCATCTTCAATCATGGTAAGACCACGCTAGCTTAAGCCTGATTCCCATTCATACGACTCAACGATGACCCAACTTGCGGCTTCCAACAACGACTCAAAGCGCTGCATGGCTTCAATAAAAAACGACTCTTTGCTACGCGGGTCCTTGGCGAATTGCTCTCTACATCGCTTATCCCACGCCATCGCTTCCGATCCGGTTAGTAACAGTCCGTAGTCCACATAGATAGGGTTTCCAGTATCGATCTGACGGTCGCTGTACTTCTGGAAGAATTCGGGGCGATTCCACCAGAGGGGAAACTCCATGATCCAACCTGGTTGACCACTTTGATCAGGGCAAATATACACTCTCTGGCGATAGGCAGGCACGGGTGAACTCCTCTCGATTTCTCCCAGGTCTCGTCCATCGAAAGGAGAACACCTGGGTCGATGCTACTATCCAATTATAACCAGACATCCCAATTTAAATAAAATCCCAAAAGTCCAGGTCGATGATCTTTTGGTAGGGCTGGATTTGCAATCTGGCACCAAATCCAATTAAAATAACCTTCCCAAAGGCATCTTTCAAACTCAGCAATGGTCAACCTTGCAATGATTATTTTCCAGTCAAAATCCCGCCGTTATAAGGTAGAGGGGATGGATATGATCTTTTTACTATACAAATGAGCCGGTCAATCAAATAGGTACATCCTTGTGGGGATATGTCTGCTGGTTTAGCATCCCCTTCTTTGCTACTTGCCTTCTTCACCTATGCTATACTTATTTAAGGTGTTCTCGTTTCACCCCATTTGGAGGTGGATCCCATGTTCGAGCATCACAAACAACCTCTGCTTACCAGCCGTCAATTCCTCATCCGCCAGCTTATTTTTCTGCTCGTTGCCATCGTGATCATTGTTAGCTCGCTGATCATGGGCATGTTGGGCTATCACTTCTTTGAAAATCTATCCTGGATCGATTCGCTCGTCAATGCCGCCATGATCCTGGGCGGTATGGGACCAGTGAACGCGCTACACACCGAGGCTGGCAAGCTGTTCGCCTCTTTTTATGCCCTCTACTCGGGTATCGTCTTCCTGGTCTCGGTGGGTGTCATCCTGGCCCCGCTTTACCACCGCTTTTTACACCGCTTCCACCTGGAGATGGAGGATTCATAGGAGAATCCTGTCATTATTTATAATTCAATATAGGTTAAGCATACCTACCTTTCGCTCCACAGATAAGTCCCAGCTAAGATTAAATTTCAGCTTCCGCTATGGTGGTGATTCCTAGAAGATTAAGTAACGAGCTGCATATAAGTATATAATGCCCTCTATCTATTTTCCGATTTTCCAGTAGAATCCTGATTAATACAAGCGGAGGGGCTTATGGCAAAAAGAACGCTCGGGTTCCTGTTGATTATTATAGGTGTAGTCATTGCGGTGATTTCATTGTCTGCTGATTTCATAGGAATTGGCAACCAACAAGGGATCGGCTGGCAGCAGCTGTTAGGAACTGCTATCGGCGTCATCGCACTTCTCGTCGGTATCTGGATGACATTGAGGAAGCCCATCCAGAATAAGTAAGCCTATACTGATCGACCAACATCCATATAAAGATCAGTGAATTGCCTGAAGGATGTAACGCGTGAATATATGAACACGGTTGAATTCCATGCCTGGCATTTACCAACAAACTCTTGCCAGCACCGGGAGGATCGACTATCAGCATATTGTGAACCACATACCACTCATCGAGCAGGATAATGGAAATTGAATAAAGGCAGTATTAATCGGATTGGATATAATTATAGATGCGATAACAACTCAAGAACTCAAAAATTGATTAATACACGTCCAAATTCGGGTATAACTGAAATGCTGGCAATCGAAAGCTGTATATTTTCTACTGAATCATCATCCTGGTCTCTGCCGGGGTCATCCTGACCCCGCTTTACCACCGCTTTTTACACCACTTCCACCTGGAGATGGAAGATTCTTAGGATTAATCCTGTCATTATTGTTTATTGAATCGTACCTCTGCAAACTTAACCCTGCCTCTTACCCATGCCCCTGCTTTGGCTCTCCCTGGCTTTTCTGTGTGGAATTCTTTTGACAGCCCGCCTCCCTGTAACCACTTTTTGCTGGGCGCTGCTTGCCCTCGCCTCATCCGTGCTCCTGCTCCCGCCTGTCTATCGTCGCTGGAATCGCATCCTTCCAAACCGCCTTACCCAATTTACACCCCAACTTAAGTTCCGCAGCTTCTCCTTTTATCCATTGCTGCTGCTTTTTGTCTCCCTCGGAGGCATCCGTTACCTGACCACTCGACCGGTTATCAACCCCTTTTTTATCGCTTACTACAACGACCGACCAGCTGAATTCATCCTGGAGGGTGTGCTGGTGGAACCGCCGGATGCACGTGACACCTACACCAACCTGCGCTTGCGTATTGAACAGCTCCGTCGCCTAGATGAAACCCGCTTCACTCCTGTCGAAGGTCTCTTGCTAGTCCGGATTTCAACGGGAACTACTTTACGCTACGGTGATCGCCTCCGCATACAGGGACACATCGAAACCCCTCCAGAAAATGAGGATTTCTCCTATCGTGACTATCTCGCTCATCAGGGCATTTACAGCTACATGCCTTCGGCTAAAGTCAGTCTGCTCGAGCATGGGCATGGAAATCTCATACTATCTGCCCTGTATGACCTCCAGAAACACAGTCTGGAGGTCATTTATCGTCTCTTTCCCGATCCAGAAGCCTCCTTGATAGCCGGCATCCTGCTTGGGGTACAGACCGGCATCCCACCTGAGGTACAAGACGCTTTTCGCCGCACGGGTACCAGCCACATCATTGTGATCTCCGGGTTCAACATCACCATCATCGCAGGCTTATTCACTTTTTTGTTCAGTCGATGGGTAGGAGGGCGCAGGGGTGCCTTGCTAGCTGCTGCTGGCATTATTTTCTATACCCTTCTGGTGGGTGCGAACCCGGCGGTTATTCGGGCAGCTATCCTGGGTATCCTCACCCTCTTCGGACACCAGCTCGGTCGCCGCCAGGCGGGTCTGAACAGTCTGGCGATTATCGCTGCCATCATGGCGTTCATCACTCCGACCGTCCTGTGGGATGTGAGCTTCCAGCTTTCCTTCGCTGCCACGCTCGGTATTATGCTCTATGCTGAGCCGTTCACTGGAAGTTTCACCACCTTCGCTGCCCGTTTTATCGCCCATGAGAAAGCCGAACGGCTGGCTGGCCCAGTTGCTACCTATTTCCTGCTCACACTGGCAGCCCAACTCACCACGCTACCGCTGATGGCATATTATTTCAAGCGCATCTCCCTCACCGCCCTGATTGCCAACCCACTCATCCTCCCTGCCCAGCCGCCTCTCATGGTCCTGGGAGGGCTATCTGTCATCTCAGGACTGGTGTTCCAGCCGCTCGGCCAGTTATTCGCCTGGGCAGCCTGGCCATTCAGCGCTTATACCATCCGGGTGGTGGAACGGTTGGCAGCTATTCCACATGGCTCCATCCCTCTCGGAGAGGTCGCTTTCCCCCTGATCCTGCTTTTTTATGCTATCCTCCTCGCCATCACATATACCCGTTCCCATCTTTCCAGCCAACTAACCAGGCTGACTCCTGTTGTTCCACTCACGATATTCGCTGTGGTCACAGTTTTGGTATGGAGAGCAGCATTTTCTGCTCCCGATGACCTGCTACATGTGACCATCCTGGATGTGGGTACAGGTGACGCTATACTGATCCAATCCCCGAGCGGTCATAACATGCTGATCAACGGTGGCTCAAGCACCATCCGCCTTTCCAATGCGCTGGGCAGGCGCTTATCGCCCTTCAATCGTTCCCTGGATTGGCTGGTGGTGGCGGATATTGACAATGAAGATTTGTCGGGTGTTCCGGGCAATCTGGAGCGCTTCCCTCCTGTCAATGTGCTTTGGGCAGGCAATACATCCGGGACCCGCGCAGTTACTGATCTTCAGACCCAGCTGATTGACTTATTCATTCCGGTCACTCCCATGCAAGCGGGTCAGGTACTCGACTTGGGTTCTGGCACCGCTTTGCGGGTGCTTTCCAAGAATCCAAAGGGAGCTGTCCTTTTGTTGGAGTGGGACAATTTCCGCTTGCTGCTGCCTATGGAGATGGATTTCGAATCGATGGATGAATTGGTACATAATTCGGCTATGCGCAGTGTTTCCGCCTTGCTACTGGCAGAATCGGGTTATGCACCGCTCAACCCGCCCGAATTGATCTCCTTCCTCCATCCACAGGTTGCCCTGCTTAGTGTGGCACCTGCGGATAAAACGGGCTTACCTTCCCCGGAAACGCTGGAAGCGCTTGAGGGATACAACCTGCTGCGGACGGATATTAATGGGTGGATCGAGATCACCACGGATGGTAGTCAGATGTGGGTGGAGGTGGAGAGGAAATGAACATATCTTCTCCACCATCTGTTCCGGGCTTGATTATCTTTCGTAATCTTTTATTACAAGTTCAATATGGGGTTTTATCTGTGGGATATCGTTTTTGACGACTGCCCATACAATCTGAAGATCGAGATTGTCATAGCCGTGGATGATGCGATCCCTCATCCCAGCCATGTTTTTCCATGGAATATCCGGATATCTCTGGCGCAGCTCATCCGGTAGATGTTTTGCGGCTTCGCCAATAATTTCCAAAGCTCGTACAACAGCGAAATTGATCCGGAAATCGCTTTCGAATTGTGAATAGCTCACACCTTCGAGCAAGGTCTCAGCCTTGTTCATTCCATCGAGGATATCCTCAATAAAATCCATGAATTCACGGCTCATAGAGGGACCATTTCCTGTAATATTCGCATGCCGATGCGTTTTTTAAGATTTTCTTTGATGGCTAGATCTACCTTAACTCCCAAGAGCTGGCTTAAATAGTCTTCCACCTCAACTAGTCCGATTAAACTGATCCTGGGAGGTCTATCTAGCTCTATCAATATGTCCAGGTCGCTATCCGGGCGTTGTTCCTCTCGAACATAGGAGCCAAATACACCCACAACTCTCACCCCGAATTTCTCACCCAGATAAGGTTTTTGTTCCCTCAGTCTTTCCTGGATCTCATCTAGGCTTTTCATATCTCGATTATAACCGAAAGATTTAGTGGGTGTTTCGGTCATCCATTATATTTTAGTGCTTTATATTGTTGAAGCACTTGCTTCCATTAACTGACACTTGGACGACTGCACAAAACGAAGTCAAGGGCAAACGTTAGTGGAGTGCGAAAGCATTGAAAACCCTTGACAAGCAAGCATAGCGAGCCCAGCGAGCTAGGTGAGTGCGGTGTGCTATTTCTTCTCCCCTGTGTGATTGTATTGGCGAAGCCGATTAATAGCACTTGAGGGGCATGCCATTTAAAATTATGTCATGCCCCTCAAGTACATTAGAATAATTCAAGGGGTTTTGTAATTATTTCCCGAAAACTATTGCACAGATGTTTGTTGCCGGACTTAAATGTGTAGTGTCGTAATTCGGATAAGTTCTGCTTTCGTAATTGAACAAACTATCGGGAAGTGAGCCGTTTGTACACATATCCTCCAAAATAGGTCCCGTCATGTCGTCTTGATTAACATAATGAACTTGTGTGTTCGAAATCTCATAATAATATTCGGCTCCAAAAAAATACCTTAAAAAATTTGTGATATTTCCACCAACCGGCCGGGTAGGTATTCGTGTTGGCATAAAAGCCGGTTGTCTCAGTAAAACAGTAACGAAGGATCCGTCCTTTTTAGTTTTTAGAAATTGATGGTATGAATCAGAAGTATGATTAAAAATAATTTGCCAGTTCATATCCCCGCTTAGAGTAGCTTTGATTATTATAGTTTCTTTGGTAGCATCAAATTCTGTATGATTCCTGTCGGTAAGTTCTATCGGCATTGACCTATCGTCTGCCTTAGCGCTATGCAAATTTTCCAAAAATGTTTGCAGGATATAATCGCTTATAGACGTTCTCTCTGCTTTGGTTAAGGGATCAAATTCCATAGCTTGGAAACCCGGAATCTCACTCAACCATTTTTTTATGCCGTGAGGCGTACCTCCATCCTCAGGATGGTTGACTGCCCACCATCTCATGGCTAAACCTCTGTTAAATGCTTCCGCAAAACGATTTTGTGCTTCTGATGCCGGATAACTATTATTTAACTGAAACCAGCCGTTGTCATGTTCTACGACAGCCGCATCCGTCAATAATAAAACAGGTACGCCACCTTCATATTCTGCATAAACTGCGTGTTCAACTACCCTTGTTTCCAAATTTTCGGCGAGAAGAACTATTCCTTCACTATTTTGGCAAAGCGCATAGCTTTGACCGCCTTCATTGCGGAGTATTTTACTGGGTGAAATTTCCTGATTAAGCGAATACTCCGCGGGGTTTGGAATCCCAATGACATTAAATATTTCTTCGTCCGATTTTTGGGAAACAAAGTTCCAGTCATAGAACTCTGACACTGGTGTCTCCATGGGCGTGGCAGTTTCGATCTGGGTGGGTTCGGGGGTTAGTGAGGATGCGGGTATTTCTGGCTGGATTGGTGAGTTTGTTAGGCTTGGAATCAGAGTATTCTTAGGGGAAAATTGTGTAGGAATTGGTTTTAATATCTTCTCACACGCAGAAATAATTGGGATCAAACCAGCCAACCCCAATAATTTAATAAACCTGTTTCTCGTTATCAACCTTTCCTTCCCCATCTATGCCTCCCTGGAATACTGATAATAACATCAAACCAAGTTTATGTAAAAAATTATATCATTCCATCCATATCTGGGTGCCCGTTCCAACGCAGATTTTTTTACTTCACTTTACCTCAAGTTAATTTGATCTATGCATTTTTGTTCTGAATAAATTCGCCATCCAGCTGGAAAACAACATCGACTTTGGTTTTGTTTTTATGGTTTCAACATCACCATCATCGCAGGCATATTCACTTTTTTAAGTCGATGGTTGGGAGAGCGTAGGGTTGCCTTGCTATCTGCGGTTGGTATCATTTTCTATACCCTTCTGGTGGGTGCGAACCCGGCTGAGACCGGGCTGACATGCTTGGGATGCTTGCGCTGTATGCTCATCTGATTGGGCACTGGCAGAAGGGGTAAACTGCCATCAGCGGAGAACCTTCCTATACAAGGCCGAAGAAATTTCAACCTTGTCCCAAAGAATGCTCTTGCTTGGCAGATTTATTCCAGCTGTCGCGGATTCGCAAGTTATGGATTCCTATTAGCACCATTTGTATGCTGTTCTTGCGATGCAATCTGATGCTTATCCTTAGATTACCAGCCTACTGGTACCCCACGAATGGCTGTAATGTCGTTTGATTTTATAACGTCCAAAGTATTGTCCGAGATTTAGTGAAAATAATATTGATATTAGGACAAAAAAGGTGTATATTGGAGTTAATTTTATATCGTCGAGATTTCACTGAAAGTCCTTATTACTGGTGATTCTCTAGCTGTATTAAGGCAAACTGATATCCACTGGTAGAAGCCACTGGCTAACAGTCAGGGGCTTTATTACTTCTCTATCTATCGAAAGGAGATAAACTATGGCTACAGATCTAACCGTCGTATTGGAAGACAAGCCGGGAACTCTGGCTCAGTTAGGTGAGACCTGGGGAAAGCGGGCATCAACATTGGTGGAGGTAGTGGGATCCCGTGCGCAGGGGAAAGTATGATTCATCTCGTTGTCGAGGATGCAACCGCAGCCAAGAGAGCACTTGGGGTGCTGGCATCAAAGTTAGAGGTGAGCGTCCAGTTCTGCTTACCACCGTCGTGGACCGACCAAGTGAGTTAGGAAAAATTGCCCGGAAGATAGCAAGTGCTGGAGTGAACATTGAACTGTTTTACCTGGCTGCTAGCGGTCAGCTTGTAATTGGGGTCGACAACCTAGAAAAAGCCCAGGCGGCTTTATCGCAATAAGGTAAAAGAATGTCTTTGAATTTATTGACGTACCTGATCTCACTCAGACACAAAAACCACTTAGGTTAAAGGTTGCCTTAGCGCGTCCACTCACCGGTCACCAACAGGATGATTCCAGCAAGCTCTGAAGAGGGTAAGCTTGGAGCTTACTCCTCAAACTTATTGTGGGTAGTTATTACGCTATTTGGTCAGGGCAAGCAGCAGGAATGCCACCGCAATTTCATTTTACTTTCCCTCATAGGCTTGCTCTAACTTTGCAATATCCAATTTCTTCATCGGAAGAAACGCTTGAGTCACTCGATCGATTTTTGCCCTGTCACCACTTCGAAGCATTTCACCCATGCGCTTGGGAATCACCTGCCACGAAATGCCATATTTGTCTTTAAGCCAGCCACATACCTCCGCTTCAGGCACGGCAGAGAGTTTATTCCAGTAATAGTCAACTTCATCTTGGGAGTCGCAGTTCACGATGAAAGAAATCGCTTCATTAAACATAAATTTGTGTTCATGAGCGCTATCCATGGCTCCGAATTCCTGTCCAAACAGAGAATAAGCCGCGTATTTTAATGTACCTTCCTTGTCAGGGAGTTCACCATCACCGTAATGCAGGATCGAAGCAACATTTGATTGGCCGAACACGGAGGTCCAGAATTTGACTGCTTCTTCTGCCTTGCCACATACACTGCCCACAAACATGACCACGGGAGTAATTTTAGCTGTTGTGTTCACTCCACCGGCATAAATAATTTGCCAGGAAAGCCCATACTTGTCCTGCAGCCACCCATATCTTTCGCTGAAAGGATAGGCTCCAAGTTCCATGAGCACCTGTCCGCCACGTGAGAGTTTATCCCAGATTGCGTCAACATCATCTTTCCTATCACACTTGACATGGAATGATATTGACGGATTGAACTTGAAAAGCGGACCAGCACTGATTGCCTGGAATTCAAAACCTGATAGCTCAAAGGTCACCATTTCTGCTGAACCTGAAGGCGTATTATGAAGAACTGTCGAATTCTTGATTTTTGAGTTGGGAAAAGTGGAGACATAAAGATCCGCCGCTTCTAAAACCTCTTTGTCATACCACAAATGTGGGATTATTTTCTGCATAACTTTTATCCTTTTTGGGATGAGATTAATCTTCTGTGATAAGTTTCTTGCGTCTGGCAAGTTCTGCCTCTGATGGATTATCCAACTCAAACGTTCCCGTTTTGAGTTCTCCAGTTGGCTCGTAACTTGCCACGATGACGCCTGAACCGGAGGTTTTGCAATCGATTAGTTTTAGACCCGAGGGCACCGTGCCCTGGTCAAATAGCCGTTTACCTATTCCGATTACTACCGGGAAAATCCATAACCGATACTCGTCAATAAGGTTGTTTTTTAGCAGCGTTTGGATAAAATTACTGCTTCCATGCACCAGCAGCTCAGGTCCGTCTTGTGATTTAAGCTTCCTGATTTCTTGGACAACATCCCCCTTTAAAAGAGTGGTGTTGTTCCAATCTGCTTTGTCCAGTGTTCTCGAAGCGACATACTTTTTGGCACTGTTGAGCTCATCTGCACCGGGTTCCGTGGAATAGGGCCAGTGAGACGCAAAGATTTCATAGGTTTTCCTCCCCAGTAGAATTTCGGAGGGTTTACCCATAAATTCGCCCATTATTTGATTCATCACGTCGTCCCAATAGTTGACCGACCATCCGCCATACGTAAAACCACCAGTAGGATCCTCCGACGGTCCGCCAGGGGCCTGTATTACACCATCCAGGGTTACAAATGTATTAACGACTAGTTTTCTCATCTTATTTCCTCCTTTAACCTTATCATTTCACGTTCACTCGCCAGATTAGCAAGGCACTTGCATTCGAGTGTAAAGTAGTGCTCGAATGTCATCTATGTATGCCGCCAGCCCTCTCGTACTCATGCCCACAGAAGGGCAAGTGTTGGTGGTTAATCATCGAACAGATCATCACCCCATCGGGGTTACCAGCTGAAAGTAATTTCCATCCGGGTCTGCCAGGGTCGCAATCCATCCACCCTCCATTTCATAGGGTTCTTTGATGACAGTACCTCCAAAGGCTTTTATTCGCTCAAACTCCTCTTTGACTTGCGAAGTTTCAAAATTAAGCATCACACGCCCCGGGTCTTTAGTGCGACCAACCATTTCGGAATGATCCAAAATGGATAAATAGGAAGACCCCGCTTGCCAGCCATAGAAGCCATATTCTTCACCGACCATGTCTGCTGGCTTTCCGAGAACTTTTTCATAGAAAGCTGCCAAGACCTTGGTTTGTTTCGTTCCGATCATGATAGAGTTTAGATTAAGCATAATGAGCATTCCTTTCTGTTATTATAACCTTATTATATCGTATTTATCCAATTTTTCTCGGATAATTTTACTATCCTCGAAAATGAAGAGAGAGCATCGTATCGGTATGCTCTCTCATTGAGAATTAAAAACCTAATAGTTCTACAAATCACGTAAATAATTAAGCTTTCCAGCCTTTTTTCCCTCCTATACACGATTGCTCATGATAGAAAGACTGTTTCATTGCTTGCTGTCAAAGGGTTGCTGGAATGACAATGCCAGGATTTACCTCAGCCTTGCTGGTTAAAAATGCCTCCATGGCTGCCTCACCAGCCTGTCTGACGGCTTCCCTGCGCTCGGCTGTCATATCAAACTCCAGCGTGCCGATACCCTTGGCAGGTAAATGGCAGATCAAATGCTTGTATGCGGATAGCATCGCTTTATCGTGAGCTGAAAGTACTGTGTTGGTTAATCCGTGTATACGCAGCTTCATCGCTTCCAACAAGTCTATCCGGCTGATCAACCCTGGTCCACCGTTCGATTGGGATGGAGGTTCTCCAGCCCCCGGAACTTCAAGCGACTCATCGATCAGCAATCCAATGACATTCTCCGATTGCATACCTTCACCCATGATTTCGTTGATGTTTTCATCTATCGCCACAAAATAGCTGATCGGAAAATTTGAGAGCAATCCCCCATCAATCACCCTGTTCCCTTCTAGATTTCGCCCTCGATAGGTGCCCCATTCCTTCCTCCAGATCACTTCCTGCCAGGCGAAAGGAAAACTCATCGACATGCGCACTGCCCAGACTGTCGGCAGCATAGGTGCGGTGCGGTGATTGAGCACCAGCATCTCATTTCCGGTGAGGTCAGAAGCTACAACCGATAAATCACGACCGGTTTTTTGGTTAAACTCCTCTAAAGTAGAATCAGCCAGGCAGCGATTGTTTGCATCCAGTTTTTCCTGCAACCAACGGATAAATTCATCACCGGCATACCATCCCCCCCACAAAAAAAGTGAGGTGAGGTGGCGGATTAATTCTACCTTGACCATACTCTCAATAAGATTGTCTACGATAGGTTCGATCACGTCTGGAATCGCCGGATTATTCAATTCAGTCCTCAACCAATAGCCCAGTTGATCCTTTACGATAACATCCTCATATACAGTCGGTGTATCCATAAAGGAAGTAAAACGAGGCTTGCCCTCTGGCGTTTCTTCAATGGTTGCATCCAGGGCTTCCTGTGCGCTGTACCCTGCCGCAATTAAACAAGCCGTAATGGAACCAGCAGAAGTTCCAATTAATCGACGAGGAATATGACCATGGCGCTCAAATGCTTGCAAAGCGCCCACGAATGCCACCCCCTTTGCCCCTCCACCTTCAAATACAAGATCGTATTCCATGATTTTCCTCCTGAGTGAATATCAGATATATTTTATCAGGTTTTATTTCTTTATAATACTGATTTCAAGAAGGAAGGCTAAATGAATCAACCTTAATCCAGAACGACACTACTGTGAACGAGGCTTTTTTAACATATTCTCTCCAGATACACAACTAATTGCAAAGCCTCATTCGTTCGTGTATACTGTTTATGAATCCAGGATAGGAGGGAAACATGAATATTAATATATTTCCGATTCCGATGATGTTTGATACGATTTATGCTGTCAGAAGTGAAGGAGTGATCCTGATCGATGGCGGAGACCCCGGGAAGATGGAGAATTTCAAACGTGGGCTAGAATTATCTTCAATTAAACCACAGGAAATCCAGCTCATCATCCTGACCCACGGGCACTGGGACCATATTGGGTCTGCAAAAGAAATCCAAGCATTGACCGGTGCCAGGATCCTTCTTCACCAGAAAGATATGCATTTTCTGGATGAAACTCACCCATCCCAACCTCCAGGCTTCACCCTTTGGGGCAAAATCATCATCGAAATGTTAAAAATGTATACATCAAAAATGCAGCTTCCCACTTTTCAGGTGGATATTGTTGCCAAGGACGAAGAAATCTCCCTGGTTGAATATGGGATTCCCGGTAAAGTAGTCTACACCCCTGGGCATTCCTGGGGTTCAGTCAGTGTTTTGATGGATGGCGGTCAGGTACTCGTTGGAGATTTGGCAATGAATATGTTTCCAATGCGAATCAGCCCCGGTTTGCCAATCTTTGGTGATGATATCCAGGTAGTTAAAAAGAGCTGGCAGAAGCTATTAGATTTAGGTGCCAAGACGGTTTACCCCGCCCATGGAAAGCCTTTCCTCGCTGAGAGACTGAAAAAAGCAGTTTTGTAAAAGAATCATGCGGTGGCTTGAGACCATCCAGATGCATGACTTTGGATTATTTGCTTTGAGGTTGGATCCCAAAATGTAGCTCCAGCTACCCGCGCTTATAATATCCAGGATCACTATAGAAAGGTAATCTCTTACACGCTGGCTAGAACGGAAGGATTATGCTCAACACTGATGACCCAACTTCGATAGTCCTGGTGAACCAGGGATGTCAAAATTACACTCCCTTTCTCTCAAATCAACCCATGGTTAAGATGACTATTCCCAACCAGTGCGCTGAATGTGGAGCAGCGCTCAGCGGAGATACACGCTGCCAGGAAATTTTTAAATCCTTCCTGGCACATGAATATTCCCATCCAGAGTACAGCGCAATCCACTTCCTGACCGTTGCCTGCTACATGATTCAGCATGGGTGCTATAGTGATAAGGCGCTTGCCTGGATAGAGCGACAGCTCCAGGATTATCTCGAAATAGGCTTACCCGCCTTCCAGATTTGCCGTCGGGCCGCCAGAGATGTAGCGCCAGACAAACGAACCTGGAAGGTCCTGCACCAACCCGATAAATCACTGCAACCTATGATTCCCTGGACAATGACGATTGCCGATGTTGCCGTTCAATATCATGATGCCCAAAGCTACTGCAAACTCGTCACACAGTGGGCGCGGACGACTTTAGTTGAGATAAAACCTCTTTTATCGATTTAAATCAATTTTCCGATTGCCCCAATCCGTAAAATATGCTACACTGTTAATACATATATCATCCATCCAAGGAAAAAGCCATGACCGATAAAATCCTGGTAGTAGACGACGATCTTGATACTGTCAAATTTATCAACATCATGTTGAAAGGCTTGGGTTATCAGGTGGTATCAGCTACCTCTGGTATGGAAGCCTTGGAAATGGTCCAGGTTGAGCATCCTGACCTGATTATCCTTGACGTCATGATGCCCGGCATGGATGGCTATGAAGTCAGCCGCAATTTACGCCGGAATCCCAAAACTGCCACTACACCTATCCTCATGTTCACTGCTAAAACCACTACTGAGGATAAATTGGCAGGTTATGATGCAGGTGTGAACCTCTACCTGACCAAACCTATCCACCCCATAGACCTGCAAGCCAATATTCGCAACCTGCTAGTTCGAAGGCAGCCTACTGGAGAGCTTAGATTAAATAAAGGTTATGTGGTCGGTATCCTCTCAGCTACCGGAGGCGTGGGAGTTTCCACGGTGTCATTGAATCTGGCGATTACATATGCAAAAAAATATAATGTCAAGGTCATTGCAGCGGAAATGAAACCTGGGCAAGGCTCATGGGCATTGGACCTCAACCTGGCCGAGCCAGTCGGGTTGGTCAACCTTCTCACCAAGGAGTTGGACGAGATCACTTTGGAATCTGTCTCCAAAGAATTGATCCAGACCAACTTCGGGATAAAAATTTTATCAGCCTCCAATAAAACTGAAAATATCGAGTATGCTGCTGCCACGCCTCAATTGGAACTGGTGATCGACTGCATATCCAATCTTGCACCAGTGGTAATCCTGGATATCGGCACCAGTTTTCATCCGGGATTCAATGCCATCCTGAACAAATGCGACGAATTGATCATGGTTGTCGAACCCCAACCGGTGCCGGTCAAACGTTCCAAACTTCTCGCTAGTGAGCTACATCTCAAAGGATTTGGAAGTGTCAAGACCATGAGTACCGTCCTGGTCAATCGGACGCGGTCCGATATCGTGCTAAATATCAGCCAGGTGGAACAAGTTTTAGGATATCCAGCGGTGATGGGTTTCCCGCCGGTTGCAGAACAGGCTTACCGTGCTTCTGAGCGTGCAATTCCGTTGATTGCTGTCCAACCGGATGGCATCATTGCCATGCAGTTCAATACACTGGCGAACCAGATTAACGAACGCATTCCCACGTAATAAACCAATTCCTTATTGAGCGACCCACTCTTCACGCGCAATCTCAAATAATCGAATTAACATACAAGGATTGTGGTATGGATAAACTAGTCCGCATTGAACATGATACTCTCGGCGATGTGGAAGTTCCAGCGAATGCCCTCTTTGGTGCCCAAACAATGCGGGCGGTAATCAACTTTACGGTATCAGGGCTTCATCCAAGGCGAGCTTTTATCTGGTCTATGGCAGTCATCAAGCGTGCTGCAGCTGAGGTGAATTGTGATTTGGGATTGTTGAAGGAAGACTTAGCGGCTGCCATCATCACTGCTTCCCAAGAGGTCATGGATGGAAAATGGGATGACCAATTCGTGGTAGATCCCTTTCAGGCGGGTGCAGGTACCAGTCACAACATGAACACAAACGAAGTTATTGCCAACCGTGCCACCTTGCTGCTCGGAGGCAGGCTGGGAGAATACCGGGTTAATCCCAATGACCACGTGAACATGTCTCAATCCACGAATGATACGATCCCCACGGCCATACGCTTGGGCTGCCTGTGGCGTCTTGAGGAGCTTATAGGGGTGATTGATGAGCTTTCATTAGCCATGCAGCAAAAAGCTGTGGATTTCGACGATATTGTAAAATCAGGTCGCACTCATCTCCAAGACGCTGTTCCAGTACGTCTCGGGCAGGAATTAGGTGCTTACGCCACAGCGATTCATCGTGATGCTGAACGCATCAGTTTTGCAGCTGATGGTCTGCGGCGATTGGGAATTGGCGGTACGGCTACAGGCACTGGCTTGAACGCCCACCCGGAATACCATGCCCGTATGGTCTTTCGCCTCACAGAGCTGACCGGGATTAATTGTTACAGCTCGGGTAACCTGTTTGAATCGATGCAATCGATGGCAGATCCTGCCAGTTTCTCGGCCGCTCTGCGCACACTTGCCATCACGCTTACCCGCATCGCCAATGATTTTCGTTTGCTCGCATCAGGCCCATCCACTGGGCTGGATGAGCTGCACCTACCCCCAGTACAACCTGGCTCAAGCATCATGCCGGGCAAGGTCAACCCGGTCTTGGCTGAAATGCTGAACATGGCCATGTTTCACATTCAGGGTTGCGATCTGGCAGTATCCCTGGCCTCACAAGCAGGCCAGCTTGAGCTGAATGTGATGATGCCTATCATCGCCCACAACCTGTTCGAGATGATGCAAGTGATGATCGGGTCTATTTCGGCATTTACCGAAAGATGTGTGCGTGGATTGGAGGCGAACCGCCCAAAAGCGGAGGGCTGGCTGGCTAAAAATGCCATTGTCGCCACAGCGCTTAACCCCCTTATTGGGTACGCAGCCAGCGCGGTCCTGGTCAAGGAAGCCATGCGCCGAAATATCACCATCAGGGAGGTGGCTCTCGAGAAGGTTACGGCGGGTGAATTGAAGCACATCAGCGATGGTCGTCTGTTATCCGCGGAGGAGATCGATCTTGCTTTGAAGGACCTTAAACATCTTACATACGGAGGGATTGCCGGGCATTAGTGGATGAGCAGACCCCGTTTCAGCTAGATAACCTGTGCGTTCTTTAGATCCTCCACAGTCTTTTGGTCAAAACCCAACAGTTCTTGTAAAATTTGCTCTGTGTGCTCTCCCAATAGGGGAGGGGGAAACCTCACTTTGACTGGGGCAGTCGGTATTTTTAATGGGGAGGCTACCATCCTGACAGACCCAGCACTTGGATGTGGGACTTCAATAACCATCTCACGGGCTAATACCTGCGGGTCATCCAATAGATGATCGATCGAGTTGATCGGTCCACATGGCACTCCGACCGCCTCCAGGATGGATAACCAGTGAGCGATCTCGGATTGATGAAATAAATCCTCCAGCATGGGGATCAGTATATTCCGGTTTTTTACCCGATTGGCATTAGTTTTAAAGCGCACATCCAGCGCCCACTCTAATTTACCGGCCATATCACAAAACTGTCTCCATTGACCATCGTTGCCAATTCCAAGGGCAAAATACCCGTCAGTGGCTTTAAACGTCTGGTACGGGACAATGTTCGGGTGCGCATTGCCGTAGCGTTTGGGGCTTTCTCCGGATACCAGGTAATTGCTACCCACGTTTGCCAGCCAGGCAATTTGCGAATCGAGCAAGGAGATATCGATACGATGCCCTCTGCCAGTTCGTTGGTGGTCAAACAAGGCAGCCAGGATGGCATTACACGCAAACAAACCTGCCGTAATGTCTGCGATCGCCACCCCAACTTTATAGGGCTCACCCTGCTCAGGGCCGGTGATGCTCATCACACCACCTTGAGCCTGGATAATGAAATCATATCCGGGCAGGTGCCTGTACGGACCTGTATAACCATAACCAGTTATGGTGCAGTAGACCAGCCCGGGTCGCAAGAGTTGCAGAGCCTCATAACCCAACCCCCATTTTTCCAGCGTGTCGACACGGAAATTTTCCACCAAGACGTCGCTCTGACAGATCAACTCTTTAAGGATTTGGATGCCCTGATCCGATTTGAGGTTGAGAGTCATACTGCGCTTATTACGATTGACACATAAGAAATAGGCAGACTCTCCCCCTTGCGCAAATGGCGGTCCCCAATGACGGGTGTCATCTCCCAACCCAGGGGCTTCTATCTTGATGATATCTGCCCCCAGGTCGGCTAACATCATGGTGCAGTAAGGACCAGCCAGGACCCGGCTGAGATCCAACACTCGCACGCCCTCCAGAAGGGTCTTATATTCGTTATCCATCCTATCAGTAGCGAAGTAACGCCCCGATATTTTCAAATCCGTTTATCTCATGCTGGTGCTGTAAAACTTCAACATCGCCACCCGCCTGCATCACTTTGTACACCGCCATCTCAACTGCGTCCGGGATTTGCTTAAAATTTGATCCGCAATAAGGGCACGTAGATAATTCACTGGCGGTCACAAAACCACAACCCTTACATCGATAACCTTTAGCTCGATATCCATCCATGATGACCAGTGCCTGAACCCTCCCGTCCTGCACTGCGCTTAGGGTTTCATCCAGATTGAGCACCCCTCGCCGCTCTTTAGCAGCCCCAGTCACTAGCCTTTTTAATAGCTGTTCCTCCCTGAGGAACTCGGTCTCTTTGCCAATTTGCATGGCGCGTTGCAATACTTCTTCTTTGCCGGCCGTCATACTCATTGGAAATGTCCCAACGATTAAGCTTTGCCAACTTTTTGGTAATTGGTTGCGCAGCCCTGCGATGTTTTCCTCCGTGCCTCCGATCAAAACCCTGCGCACATTATTCTCACTGAAGAAATGCGCTGCAAATTCAGCTACATCACGCATATTGCGATCAGCAACTTCATCTTCATATCGAGTTTGTCCAGACATTCCTCCCCGCATACCGGGTTTTGCAGAAGCCCCGCCCTTTTTAGTATGCCTGACATTTTCGCCCAAGATTCCTTCTTGTTCTTTGAGCTCACCCAGATGAAAGGAGAATAGCCTGGCTCCTTGCTTGTCCACCAGAACCATCCCATATCCGCCATAATAATCCAATAGGGATGCCAATGGCTTAACGTGTGGACGATCACCAATTACGATCTGGTTGCGTATCGGGATCGCTAATGAATAAGCCCGGAAGAAACCATCGGACGCACAAGAAAACACTGCAACACTCCGGCCTGACCAGTCATAGTCTCTACTAAAATAATTTTCGACTGCTGCAACATCAGAGGTTAAATTTATATCCTTTAACATACTCCTTAAATTCAATCTATAAACATCTGCATTGCCATCTGAAGGATTGGTGTTTAAGTAAATACTGAGCACCTGATTTTGGGTCTTAATACCTAGCAATTCTTGCAAGTTCGTTTCAGTTAACATAACATACTCCTTTCTGTGCGAAACATGAATGGGATAGCTAACTTACGAACGCTTAAGTTCTAGAAAGAGTTCTTTTTGCCGGGGTGTCAGAGTACGGGGAATTTTCACTTTGATATGTGCGAATAAATCCCCTTTCGTGTCTGGGAAATTTAAACGAGGGATGCCTTGACCTGCCAACCGGATGGTCTGTCCGTGCTGGATTCCCATAGGGATAGTTAAAACCACATTTCCCGTGAGTGTCTGGATTGTCACTTCACCACCTAATACTGCAGTATAAAGATCGATCGTGACGTCGGTATGTAAATCTATACCTTTTACTTCAAAGCGTGGATCATTCGCAACCTGAATCAATAGATAAAGATCACCTTTCTGCCCTGCATTACCAGTAGGGATGGCATTCGCCACCCGAACCTTGGTGCCGGTTTTCGCTCCTGGGGGGATCTTCACCTCCAATCGACGTTCGTCTAGCTCTAATCGCCGAGTTGTCCCCTGATAAGCTTCAAGTAAGCTGATGGTAACCGCCTGCTGATACGAAGGGGTGGCTGTTCGTCGATTTTGTTGACCAGACCTTCTTCCAGTGGAAGGAACGCCCATATCTGGCACACCTCCAAATATCCGCCGGAAAAACTCCGAAAAATCATCTCCTAAAATGTCCTCCAACCCACCCACACGAACATTTCCCGATGAACCGGATGTGGACCAATCATCCCAATTAAAACCACCACCAGGAGCTCCACCCTGTTGCCATTGCGTATATGATTCACCCAATTGGTTATAACGTGCTCGTTTTTCCGGGTCGCTTAAGACCTGATACGCCTCATTAATTTCTTTAAAATTTTCCTCAGCCTTGGTATTTCCAGGATTACGATCAGGGTGAGTTTTTAACGCCAGCTTCCGGTATGCGCGTTTTATCTCTTCTTTACTCGCGTTTCGCTCAACACCCAGGGTCTTGTAGTAATCTTTATATTCCATATATTTACCACCGCTGTATGGTGAAAAGTAAGTTGATATTATTACCATTGTATGCTCATTCGGCATGCAAAGTCAAGCATTAAGACATGATTCTTACAAAACTCTAACTCAGGCAATCTTCGAGCAAGTAATCACCCCATATTTTTACAAACATGCTATCATTAATCTCTGGGATACCTGGAATCAAATTACCTTCCTGTTTGAAGTGATCTACGTCCCAGTGTGTTGATCGCATTGGAAACCATGTAAACTCTGGATGATTAATTTACGCTTGCGGAAAGGTATCTGATAGGAAAGTCTAATTATTTGGCAATAATACAAAGCGTCTTTACGAATCAGGATATAGCTTGCCAATAATGAAGAAGATCATCATAACTACTCATGCAGAGTTTTGGATTGAAAGCGGAAATGAAATGGGTTGCAATCTTATCTTTTCACAGAATAAAAAAACTGACGCTGACTGATTAAGCCTGGTTTTCTTATGGCAGATACTCTTCAAATATTGATTTATTCCACACCTGAAAACGCAGAGGTCATCAACCCATCTGCACTGGTAGAAGCCGGTTACTATGTTTCATCTGTTTCCCAACCACAAGCGGTTGAAACCTGGTTGAAGACCTTTTCGGTGGATGCTTTATTGATCATTGTTCATCACTCCGCCAACGAGGGATTGAATTATTCCGCAGAAATCCTCAAATCCCATCCATACTTACCGATTGTCCTGGTTACCTCAGAACTCAGTCCATCCTACCTGGTTCAGGCTTTGCAGATCGGTCTCGTCGATTACCTGACAATTCCATTAGATGCACCTGCGTTGCTTCGTTCAGTCCACCGTAGCCTGGTCCACCAAAAACACATGCACGAATGGGAGCGCAGCGCGCGTGTTTTGGCTGGCTTAGAAGATGGCGTAATCCTTGCAGACTTGGATGGACACCTGCTCATGGTCAATCGAGCTGCGCGTAATATTGTTCCATTTGGAGATATAAAACCTGAAGGAAAAATGGCGAGTGAAGTCTTTAACCATCCTGATTTATTGGAAGTAATGAGACCAAACAGCACATTCCCACATCGCAGAGAAATCTCACTGGATGATGGACGTGTATTCAGTGCACAGGCAAGCCTGATTCACGAGCTCGGAATCGTCGTGATTATGCAGGATATCACCTATCTTAAAGAATTGGATCGTATAAAAACAGATTTCGTCAATACGATCACACACGATTTGCGTTCTCCTTTAACCGCAATTTATGGTTTCGTGGGATTAATTGACCGTGTTGGTCCGATTAATGAGCAACAGGCTGAATTTATCCATCATATTCAATCCAGTGTGCATCACATCACATCCTTGATAAACGATTTAATGGACCTGGGTCTATTGGAAGCTGGTTACGATATTCAAATGGAAGACGTTAACCTTAAGGATATCGTTGGTCAAAGTATTGAATTTATAGACTACCAGATGAACTCAAAAATGCAGGGGTTGGTGCGAACGATCCCCGAAGAGGTCCCAGTGATTTTGGGCAATCCTCTCCACCTGCAACGCATGGTTACCAATCTTCTCGAAAACGCGATTAAATTTACCCCACCTTTTGGTAAGATCGAAGTTCAGTGTCGAACTGAAGCTAATCAGCTTATTCTTGAAGTGGCTGACAATGGTCCCGGAATCTCCCTTGATGACCAGCCCCACGTTTTTGAGAAATTCTACCGCGCCAATAACCTCTCCCGAGATATTCCAGGAACAGGATTGGGGTTATCGATTGTTAAATCGATCGTTGATAAACATCATGGACGCATCTGGCTGGAATCATCGCCCCTTGGTACGACCTTTACCGTAATCCTCCCGATAAAATAAACACACTAATCTCTTCTCGAACTGGATTGGTTTCCATAAATATGTCTGATTAAATGACTGCCTCCGCTGGGGTGGTGAGGTACCCAGCGGAGGCTTTCGCCAAAGGAGGAAACAGCAACGAGTGTAAGCGTTTAATAATTACAGCTCACTTCTCACATATTATGATACCTCAGAAGAAAAATTATTTTTATGGTCAACTGTCATTATTTATTGGTGACATCTCTCACAATCTAATATATGACGATTTATTCGTACATTTACGATTGGATTTCCTGAATTAATGAGATGAATCAAGCTAAGGCAGACTGAATCACCCCAAAGTAAATTCAAGCCATAAAATTGAGCTGCAGTTGTTCTAATATTGATTTATTTTCACATTCAAGGGGTTACTGCTGAGCTGTGTTGCTAGGCTGATTCGCTTGAAAATAATCACACAAGGATTGCAAGACACAAATCTCACAGGTTGGTCGACGGGGATGGCATACTTCACGCCCCAGCCGAATAATATTCAAATGAGCGGCCTGATAAGTGGCAGGAGGGAATAATTCTGCCAGGTGGCGATGAGCTTGCTCATTGTTCATTTTTTCCGGGCGTAATCCTACTCTACCGGTCACCCGTTGGATATGGGTATCCACTGGAAAGGCGTCTTTCCCCAATGAGAATAGCAACACAATCGATGCGGTTTTTGGTCCGACGCCATTAAATTGCATCAACCAATCCATGGCTTGGTCAGCGGATAATGTTTTCAAGAATTCAAGCTCGAGTGAACCTCTTTCGGCTGTGATCTGGTGTAACATCTTTTGAATGCGCGGGCCTTTTTGATTTGCCAGACCCGCAGAGCGTATCGCCTCGATCACGTCATTAACATCCGCATCACGCACATTTTCCCACGTTTCAAAGCGCTGTTTTAATTTCGTGAACGCCCGATCCCGGTTGGTGTCATTCGTATTCTGTGATAAGACTGTCGAGATCAATTCATCCAGAATGGGTAAGGAGTCCCGCCAGGATGGTTCTCCGTATTTTCCAAGCAACCGGCGGTGGATTTCCAGTGCGCGCTTGCGCGGATTCATTTCTCACTTTCTAACACAAAGCAAGGAGATGCCCAACCTACCTTCAATTGTCGCCAATTTTCAACAGAAAATTCAGGTCCGTAGTCTGCCAGCTTTTCCAAATCTTGTGCGTTGAAAACGCCCAATTGGCGTAATATCTCCAGAGCAACTGCGGGCCTAACATGACCTCTCGGATCTCCATAGGGACGATTATGCCCCTTCAAATCGCCATCAGATACCTTAAACGCAACCCCCAATGCTGGTGATCCTGGTTTGATGGCACCTGGCATGATCCCAAATGCCTGAAATCCTTCAGCACCGCCCTTGCAAATTACCCTCCCCTGAGCAGCCTGCATGAGGTAGGTATCGAAGTTATCTGGTCCCCCAATCATATCCGGGTAGGTAAGCATGGCATTTGAAATCAAGTGACAGGTTTCAGCTCGCCTTTCCGGCAATCCTTCAGGTTGGCACATACGGGCAAAGGCATGAGCTGTGGCGTACAGTGGAGCGGCAAAATTCGGGGCTGAACAACCATCAATCCCAACATGGATTTCCTCAGGTAGAAGGTCGCACATTTCTGCAAATGCTTCTAGAATAATTTGCTGAACAGGGTGATGGGGGTCAATATAGGCTAATCCATTGAAATCAGGCGGAAAACCCAACATCTTTGAAAACGCTAACATCCCGGTGTGTTTCCCTGAGCAATTATGCCGGTTGGGTGTCGCTACAACCCCTTGCCTCCGCAAGGATTCCGCAGTCGAGCGATCGTACGGCGTGTGTACGCCGCACATCAAATCGGCCTCACTTATCCCGGTTTTTACCTGGATCGACCTGACCACAGCCAGATGCTCATCTGTACCAGAGTGCGAGGCACAGATCAACGCCACTTCCTGGAGAGTCAGTCCGTAAACTTGCATGCCTCCATTTTCTAAAAATGGGAGTGCTTGAAATGGTTTGGCTGAAGAGCGGGTGAACGTCACCAACCCGGGGTCTCCAAACCAGGCGGCTAACCGGCCGGATGACTCCACTACCGCGATGGCTCCGAAATGTACCGATTCAACGATATCACCTCGGGATAGCTGAAATATGGGTTGGTAAATTGAATTCCAATTCATACCTGTTCACTCACCACTAGATTCACTGGGACGATAACGACGGGCATAATACTGGAACAATCCATGACGATACCTTTGATAATATTGATCGTGTAATTCTTCAGGAAAACTCAAGTCGGAGAGTAAATTGGGGATCAGATGCTCGACATCTGACGGAGGTGCGTTCTTCCTGACAAGCCGGTCTAAACCCCTGAGGATACTCTTAAGGTGACGCTGTTGGGTTTTTACTGATTCCTGCGTAATTTGACCTCCCCGTCCGCTGATCATTGTATATTCACGGAAGGAACTCATCAGCAGATCCAGGGTCTCTAGCCAGGCGGGAATATCAGCATTGGTTAAAAAGGGTGGTTGATTGAGCAATACCACATCACCTACAAACACCACCTTTTTCGATGGAATGACCACCCACGTCCCACCAGGCGCAGGACCAGCATGATATTCTATAAATACCTCGTGCTCCCCCCAATGGAGTGAAATCTGGTGGGTGAAGGTGATATCGGGTAATGCCCAACGCGTCCCAACAATATCATCATAAGTTTCCCACGCAGAGCCACTTCCTGCATTTTGACCTTTAAATATAGACGGGCGAGTCCTGAATATTTGCGCAGTTTTTTGATGAGCAATGATTGTACAATCCATGGATCTTGCCCCCAGGGTACGGTCGGGGTGAGCGTCTAGATTGACCAGCATGCGGTTAGGTTTTGCGCCTGAATTGTATAGAAGATTTAACCAGGTGCGGGTATCTTCTGGTCGCAATGGAGCATCGATCAGTATTGTCCCCATGGGCAGGAGGATGGCACCAACCGTCACTCCGGGATAAGAATTTTCATAATAAAATCCACGTTCGATCTGCTGCATATTGCTCACTGATTATTCCTTATCTGTTTCTTCAGGATGTTATCACAGGTAGCGTAATATTGAAGCGTGAACCACTACCTGCTTCACTTTCAACCCATATCTTGCCACCATGAGCTTGAACTGCCAGGCGGCAATAAGCCAGGCCTAAACCAAGGCCTCTCATCGTAGCTTGTGTTTTTAGACGGGTAAATTTATCAAATATTCGTTCATGTTCCGCAGCAGGTATACCGGGTCCATTATCCTGTATCCAAATCAAAATTTGATCACCGTCTTTCTGTGCACCGATCTCAATTTTGCTTCCTTGAGGGGAGAATTTACTTGCATTCTCCAATAGATTAGTAAAGACTCTTCTAATCATATCCTGGTCGACCATTACAGCCGGCAGATGATCAGGAATGGTATAGCTTATGATTTGACTATTATTATGCACCAACGACTCAACCGCTTCCCCGGCTTCTGAAACCAACAATATGAGGTTGGTTAACTTTCGTATTCCTATGGGCTGCCCGGCCTCCAAGGTATTAAAATCCAACAATGACTCGGTCATTCTTTGAATTCGTTCAACCGAATGCATGGATATATCCAATAAGGATCGCAATGTTGGATCATCCGATGGTAACATCGTTTCTAATAGATCCAGGCTTGAGACCACATTGGCTAATGGTGACCTAAGGTCATGGTAGATCATCGATGTCAGGTCATCCCGTAACGTGTCAAGCTTTTTTTGCTCGGTGATATCGCGCAATATCCATTGCAGGCGTGAGATGTTATCCAATTGGATTTCCCGAACGTAGACTTTAATGGGAACCTCATGACCACTGGCAGTGGATAATCGCGACTCATATGAATATGTATCGCCAGAATGAAGCTGGTGGAACTTTTCCCCAACCAAATTCTGGTCAATCTGATGGATTTGACTGATTGCCATTGAACGCAAGTCGTTTTTACAAAAATCCGATACCAAATCTGCTTTCCGGTTCGCGTCCAAAATCTCACCATCCCAATTGGTGATCAGGATTGGATCAATACTATCTTCAAAAAGGTCCTGGTAACTTTGGTGAGCCGCTTTAATCTGTTCATATAACTGGGCATGGCGAATAGCAGTGCCTGCCAGGTTGGCGATGCCAGACAGGACAAATAAGGAATCCTGATTAAATTCCACCTCTTCAGGATTAATAGCTTCAAGTGTGCCGATGACCTGCCCCAGGTAATGAATTGGGGTACACAGGATGGCTTTGGAAGCAATCCCCTGATACTGATCGGTATCGGGGTCATAACGCTCATCTTTGCTCACATCTTGAATGATCAAGCCCTGGTCATGTTCAGCAACCCAAGAGGATATTCCATGTTCAATCGTGCGAGAATCTCCGCTCAAACTGATCTTAGATTGACTTTTTGTGGCAGTTATTTCTAATTTCCCACTTTTCAGGTCGATCAATGCCAACCTGATCCCCTGGGCTTGGATAGCCAGATCAGTCTGTTCCAAGATGTCTGTGAATACATCCTCCAGATTTAAACTGGCAGATATTCCTGAAGCGCTTTTTGCCAGGGAAGTCATCACCTGTGCATTTCGCTTGCTTTCGGCATATAACCGGGCATTCAGCACAGCAATCCCTGCCTGGTCTGCTATGGCTTGCAACAGGGCAACGAGCTCGGATGTGAAGAAACCTGTTTTTGGGTGGACCAGGGTTAAAACACCCACAAGTTTTTCCCGAGTGAGCAGGGGTACACTTACAGCCGACTTGGGTAATTGCGTTTCATCGTCTTCGTACTGGCGCGGCATCCAGCGTTTATCCTGGTCAGTGTTATCAATCACTGCCACTTGCAGGTGACTTACGACCCAACCAGATAAACCTCTTTCGAGCGTTTCCTGCAAGCGTTCAGTCGTATTGTCATGGATTTTGTCACCTGTAATAATAGCTGTATCAACCAGGACACCGTTGTCATCCAATACAATGATGGAACCGCTGATTGCGCCTACATTTTGCATAGACAAAGACAGGACTTGCTCTAACAACGTCCGTAAATCGAGCGCTGAGCTCAGCTCACGGCTGATGTGATAAAGCAATTCCAAAAAAGAGCGGGTTGAATTATCCTCTTTACTATTTGGTGAAATTGTACTCATCCCAACTGCAGACCTATCTCAGTATAGCATAGTTCCCGGTCACCCGGCAATATTTATTCTTGGGAAATCCATCAGCAGTACCTCGAGCGCCAGGCGTGCATTAATATTATGCTCAATTCTCTCCATCGTGCGCTCGATGGCACTTACGTGGAATTGAGCACCCCTCAATTCAATCGCCTTTGCCAGTTTCTGGATCTGGGGTAAATGATCCAGGTTTGTTATCGACTCACTCATCCCTGATGCACAAATAAGCACATCACGCCAAAATGTCAGCCACACTTGTAGCTCATCCCGCAACCCTTCTTTATCGTCAACAATTTCCTTGACATAAGCGAATCGTTCCCTTCGTGAAGCAGCCAGTAATCGAATCAGTTCATCCAACATGGATTGTCGCAGTTCTAGCAATCTGGGTTGCTCGAACAAACGAATGGCGTAGCCTGGACGCCCATCAGAAATATGCGCTAACCTCTCAGACAGTTCTTCCGGCACGTTCCTTATCGACTGTAAACCTTTGGCCGTTTCGTCCGTAGATAATGGCCGTAACCGAAGCACCTCGCAACGCGAGACGATTGTCGGCAGTAGACTCTCTACACTTCTGGCAGTTAACAAAATTACAACCCGGGCGGGTGGCTCTTCCAGCATTTTCAGCATGGCATTGGCAGCACTGGCATGAGCTTCTTCAAAACGCAATAGGATTGCAATCCGGTATCGCGCTTCATAAGGTGTCAAAGAAAGCGTGTGCTGCAGCTCACGCACCTGGTCAATTTTAAGTGTCTCCCCCTCGTGCTCGGCTTCAACCACACTAAGGTCTGGATGACGCATCTGCTCAATACGCTTGCAAGCTGAGCACGCCCGGCATGGTTGGCCTGGAGTTGGGGGTTTAAGGCAGTTTAATCCCTGGGCAAAACGTATCGCCAGAGTCCTCCGTCCAATTCCCGATGGACCTGTAAACAAGTAAGCATGCCGTTCTTTTCCTTGCGCCACGTGCTCCGCAAGCAGATTGACTGCCCATTCATGCCCAATCATGCCCCAATTCATGTTTTGATTTTAGCCTAGAGCAAGATTCTTGACAACCAGCAACCGTAAAACTGTCGGTTTTGTAAGTATGGTAGAATTTGCCGGATGGACCTCCTCGCTGGTCTAAATATTCAACAACAGCAAGCTGTGATGGCAGGCATGGGTCCCGTCTTGGTTATGGCGGGACCCGGTTCTGGTAAGACACGCGTCCTAACCCAGCGTATCGCTTACCTGATCGGCAAGAGTAGGTGTGCGACCTTATAATATCCTGGCGGTAACTTTTACCAACAAAGCCGCCCGGGAGATGGAAAACCGGGTTATCAGTTTATTGGGAGAGAGCGCTCGGGGTGTGACTCTGGGTACGTTCCATGCCACTTGTGCCCGCATCCTCCGCCGTGAGGCAGAGCATCTTCCGTTCAATTCAAATTTCGTCATCTTCGATGAAGATGACCAGATGAGTCTGGTAAGACGTGTCATCGCTGACCTGAATCTGGATGAAAAGCAATATCGACCCCTGGCAATATTAAATTCCATCTCCAATGCAAAAAATGAGCTGATCCTTCCGGATGAATACCCGCTGCAAACCTATCGTGATGAAATCGTCAAACGAGTCTATATCGGTTATCAGCAAAGGCTTCTGACCAACAACGCGGTGGATTTTGACGACCTTTTACTCTACACTGCGTTCCTGCTGGATGATAACCCAGGAGTGCGCGAACACTATGCCCGTCGCTATGAGCACGTATTGGTGGACGAATTTCAGGATACCAACATGGCTCAATATGTCTTATTACGTAGATTATCCTCTTATCACAATAATATTTTTGCCGTCGGGGATGCAGATCAGTCCATCTACCGTTGGCGTGGGGCAGATTATCGCAACGTGTTGCGCTTCGAGCAGGACTATCCCGACGCCCAGGTGATCTTATTGGAACAGAATTACCGCTCCACCCAGCAGATCCTGGATGTGGCCATGGCAATCATTGACCCTAATCCGAACCGCACACCCAAAAGGCTGTTCACAGAACGGAGTGAGGGTTTAAAGGTCACCATGCACGAGACTTATGATGACCGCCAGGAAGCCTCATTTATCGTGGACACCATCGCCAGCCTGATTGGGCGTAAGCAAATCATGCCGGGCGATGCATCCGTGATGTATCGCACCAATGCCCAGTCACGTTTGCTGGAAGAAGCCTTTCTTCATGCGGGCTTGCCGTACAAACTCGTCGGCGCTCAACGCTTCTATGGCCGGCGCGAAGTGAAAGACATTATCGCTTATATGCGGCTGGTACATAATCCAAATGACGAGCTGAGCTTGATCCGGGCAATCAACGTGCCTACCCGCGGGGTTGGAGATAAAACTTTGCTGGTCTTGCGTACCCAGGCTCAGAATGCCAGCCAGACCCCTGGTGAGTTTTTACTCCAAATGGGTCGCAATCCCGAGCTGTTCAAAGAAACTTTCCCGCACCGTGCCCTGACCATCCTGGCTGGTTTTGGAGAAATGCTGGCACGATGGATATCCGCGGTAGGTGAGCTTGCCCCGTTATATATCATGGACCGCATCCTCGACGAGACTGATTACCATGGATATATTGATGATGGCAGTGATGAAGGGGCCGAACGTTGGGAGAACGTCATGGAACTGCGCCGCCTGGCTGCAGAATACCAGGACCGAACCCTCAGTGACTTCCTCGAAAATATTGCCCTGGTCTCCGACCAGGACACGCTTGAAACCAGCGCCAATGTACCCACTCTGCTTACGTTACATGCCGCCAAGGGATTGGAATTCCCACTAGTTTTTATCGCCGGGTTGAATGAGGGCACGCTTCCACACTCGCGCTCATTTGATGATCCCGAAGCCATGCAGGAGGAACGGAGACTATTATATGTAGGCATTACTCGTGCAAAAGATCGGCTTTACCTGGTGTATGCGCAAAATCGCAGTGCTTTTGGCTACCCCGATCTGGTTGAACCTTCGCGTTTCCTTTCAGATATCCCCGATCACCTTCTCGACGAAACCAGCGCTATGCGAACCACCAGCCCTTCAAGGTTGAGCAGCCATAATCCAAAAGCCATGCAATGGGATACCAAGCTATTCAAAAGCTCATCCGTCAGCGCACAAAGATTTCTACCTGGTTCTCACGTGGAGCATCCCGTTTGGGGAGATGGAATGGTGTTAAATAGCCGTATCCAGGATGACGATGAAATTGTCGATATATTCTTTGAAAATGTGGGGATGAAGCGCGTGGCTGCTTCGCTGGCAAATCTTAAAACGAAAGGATAGCTATCAGCGCCTCACTGATATTCCTAAGCGACAACTTCAGTGGATATCCTGTTGCGTTTTTAATAATCCGCTGTATAATCCTCTCATGCCCATTCTCGATTCCCACTCCATGGAGATTATTAGCAGAAGCACTGAACAGACCCGGCGGGTGGGTATGCGGCTTGGGGCGCTGCTCCAGCCTGGTGACCTGGTCGGGCTGATTGGCGATCTCGGGTCAGGGAAAACCACTCTGGTTCAAGGGATTGTAGCTGGTTGGGGATCGCTCGATCCAGTCTCCAGCCCGACATTTGTGATTGTCAATGTCTATCGCCATACAAATGGCTTGCGTTTTTTTCACCTGGACGCATACCGCTTGAATGGTTCGACTGAAGCACTCGACCTCGATTTGGATAATATGCTTGACCAGGGACCTATGATTGTCGAGTGGGCGGAGCGCGTCCAAACCGTTTTACCCGATCAAGGTTTATGGGTGCATTTGAATTACATCGATGATGTCCAACGCGACTTGCTCTTCTCCGGTCGTGGGCAATACTATGAAGAATTATTATCCCGTTTTCGTAAATTAGTGTATGGAGGCTGAGTGCTTTTAGCGCTTGATACTTCCACGCGTAATATTGGCCTCGCTATCTATGATGGCATCCAGGTGCTGTGCGAAAATATCTGGACTACTCACAATTATCACACCGTAGAGCTTGCACCCGCAGTTGCTGAAACCCTTTCCCGCGCTGGCATAGGTATCCAGGACCTCGTGCTTTTGGCAGTTGCCACCGGACCAGGATCATACACGGGCTTGCGAATTGGTATAGCACTCGCAAAAGGGATTGCTCTGGCACGCCATATACCCATTATTGGAATACCTACCCTGGATATCGTGGCTGAATCTCAGCCTGTCTCCCCAGGATTTACACTTGCGGCCATCCTCCAGGCTGGTCGTGGGAGGCTGGCAGTTGCATGGTACCTGCCTGATAATGGTCGCTGGCAGCTTCATCCACCCATCGAGGTGATGGATGCGCTTAAGCTTTCGCACCAGATTCATGGGCCGACCCTGGTATGCGGCGAGCTGACTGAAGAGCAGCAACATACCCTGGCAAGGAAATATAAAAATGTCATCCTTGCCTCTCCTGCTCATTCCATTCGACGACCTTCTCTGCTCGCTGAATTGGCGTGGAAACGCTGGCAGGCTGGAGATGTAGACGATGCCGCTACGCTCTCCCCAACCTATCTCCAATTGGGCGAACCCATCCCCGGTTAAAATGCTTTTCATAGGCATTCATAACTGCTGACAAAGCAAGGTATGCTCAGGCAGTATCTGTGACTCATCCTATTCTCCCAATCGAAATTCAGGCGACCAGGTATCGTCCAATGATATTGGAAGATATTCCTCGAGTTCACGAGATCGATCAGCTTTCATTTTCACTACCCTGGCCAGAAAAATCCTTTCGCTTCGAGCTGACTGAGAACCCCACTACACTCGCCCTGGTGGTAGAGATTGTTCCAATCAATTCCGACGCGCTAGTGATTGGAATGTCCGTGGTCTGGCTCATTGTTGACGAAGCGCATATCGCTACGATTGCCATCCACCCAGATTATCGTGGTCACGGCTATGGAAGAAGCCTGCTGGCGGAATCGTTACGCCAATCCATCCAACGGGGAGCGCAGCTGGCAACCCTGGAAGTTCGGGTTGGTAACCTTGCCGCTCAGCAGCTATACCGTGCTTTTGGGTTTACAATTGTTGGTCAGCGCCCACAATATTATCGAGACAATAACGAGGATGCGATGATTATGACCGTCAAGAACTTGGGGGTGGGGTATCTTGCATGGTTGAATGAGACTGCACATTAAACCTTTCCTATTTATTGGATAAATCGACATTTATCCTTTATACTTACGCCACGTTTTAAAGGAGGCAGGTCTTGGACGAAGAAAAAAAGCGTCTCGCTGGTGAAACTTTAGCGCAAATTGCCAGGGAGGTTTCAGGTTGCCAACGCTGTATGCTACACCATTCGCGGAAATTGGCTGTCCCTGGTGAAGGTCCGGTGGACGCTGAGCTCATGTTCATTGGCGAAGGACCAGGCTTCCATGAAAATGAACAGGGTCGCCCTTTTGTCGGCGCGGCAGGGAAATATCTGGAAGAATTATTAACCAAAATACATCTTAAGCGGGAGGATGTTTTTATCGGCAATGTGGTCAAATGCCGTCCACCTAACAACCGTGATCCATTGCCAGATGAACTGGCGGCGTGTAGCGATTATTTGGAACGCCAGATCCAGGTACTCAATCCCAAGGTTATCGTCACCCTGGGGCGGTATTCAATGGCACGCTTCCTCCCCAACGCTAAGATCAGTGATGTACACGGTCAATCCTTCCACATCAAGGGGCGTCTGGTAGTTCCCATGTTCCATCCAGCGGCTGCCTTGCACCAGCCATCCTTAAAGGTTTCCATCGAACGTGATTTTACCCACCTCCCGGAGCTGATCGCAAAAGCTTCGGAAGCACCGGTTATAAAAGAAAACAAACCACCCGATCCAAAATCGGAACCTACTCAGCTGAGTTTATTCTAATATTGCTTATGTGAGGTTATATGACATCGGTAAAAGATCAATTAGTCAATTCTCTCCGCAACCATTCAGCCACGATTGGCATACTCGGCATGGGATATGTGGGTTTACCACTCACAACTGCTTTTGGCGAAGCGGGCTTCAAAATCATCGGCATCGACCCCGACCCGCGCAAGGTAGATTCCATCAACAAAGGGAAAAGCTACGTTCAGGATGTTTCTGATAAACAGATTGACCAGCTTGTGAAGATGGGAAAGTTATCCGCCACGACAGATTTTTCTGCCCTGCGCCAGTGTGATGCGGTTAGTATTTGCGTCCCGACACCTTTACGCAAAACCGGTGACCCTGATATGTCATTCATCCTGAACGCCACTGAGGAGCTGGCTAAATACATTCACCCGGGCATGATCATTGTGCTTGAATCAACCACCTACCCCGGTACGACGCGTGAAGTCCTTCTTCCAAAACTCGGCAAGGATAAAGGCCTCATTGTCGGTAAAGACTTCTTCCTGGCATTTTCACCGGAGCGGGTGGACCCAGGTCGCGAGGATTGGACCACGCTTAACACCCCCAAAGTGATTGGTGGAATTACTGAAGATTGTAGCGAAGTGGCTGCAATCTGGTACTCGCAAGCTCTAAAAACTGTGGTTCCCGTGTCATCTGCAGAGTCGGCTGAGCTGTCTAAATTGCTCGAGAACACCTTCCGCATGATTAATATCGGCATGGTCAATGAGCTGGCCATCATGTGTGAGCGTCTTAGTGTTGACGTATGGGAAGTGATTGACGCCGCAGCTACCAAGCCATTCGGGTTTATGAAGTTCACACCCGGACCCGGCCTCGGTGGTCATTGCATCCCCATTGACCCGTTGTATCTTTCCTGGAAAATGAAGGCATTCCAATATAATGCGCGATTTATTGAATTAGCAGCGGATATCAATACCAACATGCCTCGCTATGTGGTCAGCCGGGTGATGGATGCTTTCAATGATCGTGGAAAAGTGCTTAAAGGTTCAAAGTGCCTGGTTTTAGGTGCCGCTTATAAGCCTGATATCGATGACATCCGCGAATCCCCCTCCCTGGACGTGATCGGATTACTGCAAAAAAAAGGGGCTGTCGTTGAGTACCACGATCCCTACATCTCCCATCTGCGCACCCACGATGACCTTGAAATGGAAAGCGTGCCCGATGCCATGGAAGCGGTGCGCAATGCCGATTGTGTCGTTATCATCACCAATCATACGGATTATGATTACGAGGCTATCCTCAAGGAAGCTAAATTCATCTTCGATTCCCGAAATGCATTGGGTAAGCTGGGTAAAAACAACCCGAAAGTAGTGCGTCTATAGGCCATGGAAAATTATCTTGTAACAGGTGCTGCCGGTTTTATCGCTTCACGGGTCATTGAAATACTGCTTAATGCAGGTCATTCCGTCGTAGGTGTGGATAACATGAATGATGCCTATGACGTCCGCATGAAGGAATACCGCCTGAAGAAGCTCGAACGCCTTCCCAATTTTATCTTTCTCCAGTCAGATATCGCTGATCGCGCCACCTTCGATCGTAATTCTCCACTTCAACAGCATTCCTACGCGGCAATTATTAATTTGGCAGCTCGAGCGGGTGTCCGCCAGTCACTTGACAACCCGTGGGTGTATGTGGATGCGAATGTCACCGGCACGTTGAATTTGCTCGAATTCTGCCACGAGCATAGCATACCCAAGTTCATCCTCGCCTCCACGTCCAGCATCTACGGCGCAAATGCCCCCCTACCAACACCTGAAACGTTCAATAGTGACCTTCCGCTTCAGGCTTATGCTGCCACAAAAAAAGGCGCTGAAGCCCTGTGTCACGTCTACCATTATCTGCATGGACTGGATGTGACTATATTCCGCTTCTTTACTGTCTATGGTCCCGCACCTCGACCCGATATGGTCATGTTCCGCTTCACCCAATGGATCAGTGAAGGCCTACCTTTAAAGGTAAATGGCGATGGTGAGCAATCGCGCGGTTTTACTTATCTGGATGATATTACACATGGCATATACCTCGGCCTCAAACCTGTGGGCTATGAGATCATCAACCTGGGCGGGCATGAAGTCATCAAAATAAATGATCTGATCCGTAAGCTGGAAACCCTGACCGGTAAAGTAGCTAAAATTGAGTATCATCCCCGCCACCCGGCTGATTTGAGTACCAATTGGGCAAATGTGGATAAAGCCAAACAACTGCTTGGATGGGAACCGAGAATTGGGTTACAAGAGGGTGTTTCTCGGCTCGTCGAGTGGTACAACCAGGAACGTAGCTGGGCGAGTCAAATACTCACCACCGGATAAATACCCTCTTCAAAGAGAGTATTGTTGAAGTCATCATAATTTCATCTTATGCTCAATATACTTCGCTCCTGGTGGCAGGATAAGCTGCTCAGAGGGGTGCTGAAAAACTCCGGGTATCTTTTCAGCAGCAATACCTTTTCTGCTGCACTGAGCATGCTCAACTCCATCTTCGTCACCCGGCTTTTAGGTGTGGGGGGGCTGGGATTGGTTGCCATTGTTCAAACCTTTGCCTCCAATATCAATCGTCTGCTGTCCTTCCGCATGAGCGAGGTGGTCGTCAAATACCTCGGAGAAGCAATGGCAGGTGACGAAGGAAACAACTCCGAGGAGATCCAGGCCTCCAGGCTGTGCCAATCAAGGCATGTTGAATAACCCACAAGCCGCTGCCACCGTCAAAGGCATCGGACTTGTTGAGGCCGTTACATCAATTCTGGCTTATCTGGTTCTATTGCTGCTGACTTCGTGGGCGGCGCGTTTTTTAGCCAAGGACCCTGGTGTAGCATATCTGTTTTCTTTCTATGGGTTAATGCTGCTTGCAAACCTGGTCTACGAAACATCCATGGGTGTATTACAGGCACACCGGCGCTTCGACCGGTTGGCAATCATCAATACCATCCAAACTGTCATCACCTTTGTGCTCATCCTACTGGCTTTCATCCTGAATCGCGGTGTCGTTGAAATCCTGGGTGCCTACCTTTTAGGGAAAGCCTTTGCTGGAGTTGCCATGACTATAATGGCGATTGGGCAAATGAACCAGACCTTAGGTCGGGGTTGGTGGCGTATCTCCGTGAAATACGTTAAGGATTGGCGCGGCATCCTGGGATTCGCAGTCAACACGAACCTGAACGGTACGGTAAATTTGATCACCCGTGACAACATCCCGCTTTATTTGACGTATTTGAGCCCGGTAAATCTCGCCCAGTCTTACGCTGGTTTTTTCAAGCTAGGCTTATCTATCATCAATTTCATCACCCTACCCATCGACCCATTCATCTGGCCAACCTATGCGGAAATTACCCGTACCATCGCCCTGCGACAATGGCAAAAGACGCGCAGTTTACTCAAACGGGTCAGCACGATTGCAGGGTTCTGGACCCTGGCTGCCACAGCAGGGATTGCCCTCTTGGGTTGGTGGCTGATACCCCTGGTGTATGGTCCCTCCACCACACCCGTTTACCCGGTGGTGCTCATCCTGCTGGTTGGATATGGAATGGCGAATATCCTCAATTGGAACCGTCCTTTATTGCTCGCCCTCGGAAAACCTTCCTATCCACTCTGGATAGCCCTTGGGGTTGGTGTGCTGGAGCTCTTGCTTATCCTTTGGCTGGTTCCAGCAGGTGGGTATCTTGCTATGGCAGCCATCCTGGCAGGGTACCTGGCTATCTCTGTGGGTATCACGGCATGGAGGGGCTGGCGCGAGATCCGGGATCTTGAGTCGGTAGAGTTGGTTGCTGGTGAGCCCACGTCTAAGGATTTACCAGTCTGAAAGCGTGGGATGATAAGCATGAAAATTGCCTGTATTTCTGCTTCCCAAGTTCCTTCGCTGACAGCCAACAGCCTGCAGGTGATGAAAACCTGCCAGGCAATCAGCCAGCTGGGGCATGAAGTAACTTTGTTCGTTCCCAGGCACAGCTCGCCAGCAAAAGCTTACGAGATTACCACTTTATATGGACTCAAATCCCAATTTCCGATTCAAAGGCTGCCCTTCCATCCCAGCTTGCACCGTTATGAATTCGCTTACCGGGCTACCCGCCAGGCTCGCCTTTTGAATGTGGATATTGCTTATGTTTGGCTGCTGCAAGCCGGGGTATTCTCGCTCCTGGCACATCTTCCAACCATCATCGAACTTCACGGACCTCCTGAAGGCAGGTTTGGACCTTCGTTATTCCGCCTCTTCCAGCGCATACCGGGTAAAAAGCGCCTTCTACCTATCACACATGCCCTGGCCAACCAGATCCAGGAACGCTTCAACATCGATATTAGCGACGAGAGATTTTTGAGGCTGTCGCCGAATGGGGTAGACCTGGACCGCTATGGCAACCTGCCAGACCCGGTAGCTGCGCGTGAGCTGCTTGGTCTTCCACCTTTGCTGACAGCAGGCTATACCGGGCACTTATATCCCGGACGGGGGATGAGCTTATTGGTTCAGTTGGCAAAAAAATATCCACAGGTCAGTTTTTTATGGGTGGGTGGGCATCCAGCGGACGTGAATGCATGGCGGGAGCGCCTGGCTAAAGAAAATATCGGGAACATCACGCTGGCGGGATTTATCGAAAATAGCCAGCTTCCTTTGTACCAGGCAGCATGCGATATTCTGTTGATGCCTTATGAGAAGGTGATCACAGGCAGCAGTGGTGGCAATTCGACCACCTATGCCAGCCCGATGAAAATGTTTGAGTATATGGCAAGCAAGCGGGTGATCATCTCGTCCGACTTGCCCGTCATCCGGGAAGTGTTGAGCCCCACCAATGCCATACTTTGCCCACCTGAGGACGTCGATGCGTGGTCGGAGGCATTCGAACGCCTGATCATCGATGAGGCAAAACGTCAGGGTTTAGCTCGCCAGGCCTGGCTCGACGTCCAGCAGTACACCTGGCTTGAACGTGCCCGTAATGCACTGGACGGATTTGTCCCCGATAATTAATGGTCAACATCAATGATTGAAATCCAATCTGTGAAGTCAAATAAGCAGCAATCACCAGTCTTGTGGCTGTTGATTGTATTCGTTATCGCGTTAATCTCGCGTCTGTTTCTATTGCTGCTTTATAATCCTGTCACTTATAGTGATACGCCCAGTTATCGCCGCCTGGCGAGCTCTGTTTTAAACCTTTTCGCGAAATACGACGGTACTCGAACGCCTGGTTATCCTGTTTTTTTAGCCCTGGTCGGGAGTGACCAGAGGGTGTGGTTAGCCCAGCTCCTATTAGGTTTTATCACAACCTTGCTCTTGTTTTACATCGGCTGGAAGCTTACGGGTAAACCCTGGTTTGGGGGTCTAATCGCCCTGTTTCACACGCTTAACCTGGGTCAGCTCTTTTTTGAATCCAACCTGCTCACTGAATCTCTGACCACCTTCCTTCTGGTCCTGACCATGGCAGGCGTACTGGTTTGGATGATCTATCCGCAATACCGCAATTTATGGCTGTCTTTTTCCCTGGGGTTGGTTTCCACCGTTACCCTGCTTGTACGCCCGTTGTTCATTTACCTTCCACTTTTCCTGCTCATATTTCTTGTGTTTGTAATCCAATCACAATCCCATTCGACAGACTTGTTTCGTGATGCAGATAGCCAACTTGAAGTAAGACCTTTGCAACGAAAACAAATCCAATGGCGTTTTGGAATTGCTTTTATACTACCAGTCATGCTCCTGCTCGGGGGTTGGGTCACCTTCATCCATGCCCGTTTTGGTGATTGGTCTCTGACGACCATGACCGGCTTTCACCTGATCCAGCATACAGGCAGTTTCTTCGAATACGTGCCAGACGAATATGCTTCCCTGCGGGATACCTATATCCAATACCGTGATGCTCACATTGCGGAATTTGGTACCCAAACCAATACCATCTGGGAAGCCATCCCTGAGATGAGCCGGGCTTCGGGCTATAATTTTTACGACCTGTCAAAGGTTCTGGCGCGTATTTCCATTCAGCTAATATTGAAACACCCATGGTTATTTATGAAGAGTGCTATCTCCGGCTGGTGGATGTTCTGGCGTACCTCCGTTTATTGGTCGCCCGAGGCACTGCGCTTCTCAGGATTGATTGGAATAGTCAATATAGCCATTCAAATCCAGCGGGTGGTTCTGTTTTTTGTCAATCTCGTTTTTATTTTTTCTTCGCTATATTTTGCACTCTCTGAATGCCTGGCATCCATTCGCCATACACCCTCCCGGCTCCCCATGCGATTTATAAATTCTGCCCAACACATGGTTTTCTGGTTCTTGTTTGGGATTATCTGGATTGCTTCCATCCTGCAGACCTTGCTTGACCATGGAGATAATCCACGCTTTCTGATTCCGCTGCAATCCCTGGTGGTCCTGTGGGTAGGCTGGTTCTTCTTTCAGCTTATCAACCACAAAAAAGAATTGACCAATTCAACCTCCCAATCAGAATGATATCGAGTACCCTTCGGGTCGATAAATATGAATAAATTTCGATTGAAGAAAGAGTTCTGGATCGTACTCCTCATTGTCTTCATTCTCGCTGCAATACTGTCGAGCTTGGATGGCAGTGGGCACTGGCTTCAAGGTTGGATCGCCTATTCGGTGATGCTCGGTATTGGAGCTCTCAGCATAGTTGCGCTATGGAAGGCGATTAAACCCAGGCCCCAGGTGACTCGCATCGCCCTGATTTCTTTTTTCGTGCGGCTTTCCGCTGGAGTAGCGCTTGCCCTTTTGCTGCCGATTGTGGGATACCAGAATAACTCAGAACACCTTGCCGGGTACGTTTACACCGATGCATTTATCCGTGATGGTCAGGCCTGGAACTTGGCTATCTCCACCTCCTCGCTTAGCCAGGCATTCTCAGGTCAATTCACTGGTGACCAGTACGGAGGTATGCTTGCCCTGAGTGCATTCATTTATCGTTTTATCAGCCCGGATGCACATCGCCCATTCCTGATTCTCATCCTGAGCGCTACCGTTTCTGCATGGGGCGTCTTATGTCTTTGGAAGGCCACTCAAACGTGGTTTGATGATAAAACCGCCCTGCTGGCTGCCTGGCTTTTCGCCCTGTATCCCGAGAGCGTGCTTTTAGGCAGCAGCCAGATGCGGGAGGCGATTGTGATACCGATGACTGCCATAGCTTTCTATGGTTTAACCGAAGTCCTCGGGAATAGGAAGGAAGGCTGGTTATGGGTGATACTTTCTGCTTTATTCTTGTTTCCCATACAACCTTTGGCCGGGTTTATCTCCTTTGCAGCCCTGGTGGGAATATGGCTGCTTGACCCATCCACCTCAGGCCAGCTTAAACAACGTCAAACCATATGGATCATCTTTCTAATCATTGGCATCCTTATGGTAACCATGCTGGTCGTAAGCTCAATCCTGGCAAACCTGCCATCAGTACAGGGCAGCGGAGCGTTGGGTGTCTTTCTCACCTGGTTCCAAAATAATTTCAATTTCCAGAGTTATCTCACGGAACGCAGCTCGGGGATGTTCCAAAGCCTGCTGAATAGCGTCGGTGAACAATGGCGTTGGCTGATTGTCTTGGTTTACGGCATCGCTCAGCCTGTATTGCCAGCCACCGTGGGTGATCCCACTGCAGCCATGATCATGCGCATTATCGGTTTACTGCGCGCAGCCGGATGGTATGTCCTGGCATTGTTCCTAGTATATGGCACCCTGGGAGCTTTTCGAAGTCGGGGTGATACCCGCCGCCTCCAGCTGATGTGGGTCAGCATCATCAGCTGGGCATGGATCATGGTGTCTGCTTTGAACGCTGGTGCAGACCAGTGGGATAACCCACGTTATCGGGTAATCCTCCTGCTCTGGCAGGTTATCCTGGCTGCCTGGGCATGGCAATGGGCACGCTCACGTAAGGATGCCTGGCTTTGGCGCTGGTTGGCTGTCGAAGTGGTCTTCGTCGGGATGTTTACCGAATGGTACCTGGGGCGCTATTATCCTGGTTTCATTCACCTGGATATCAAGTCGATGATCCTGATTACCTTATTGGTTTGTGGGTTGATCCTGTTAGGCGGGCTGGTCTGGGATAAAAAACGCAAGATCAAACCGCCATCCCCGAATAATAGCTTATAATTCAGTCACTGAATATTGATATTTGAGGAGAATTATCGTGCCGACAGCAATTATCACCGGTATTACCGGTCAGGATGGCTCGTATCTCGCCGAGCTATTGCTATCGAAAGGCTATCGCGTGATTGGAATGATACGCCGTTCAAGTGTGGTCACTTTTGAGCGTATCGAGCACATCCAGGACCTGGTTGAAATTATCCAGGGAGATCTGCATGACCAAAGCTCGTTAATGGATCTCATGGAGACCTATAAACCCGATGAGGTGTATAACCTGGCTGCCCAGTCCTTCGTCCCCACCTCATGGAACCAACCTGTGCTGACGGGTGAGGTCACAGCCCTGGGGGTTACCCGAATGTTGGAGGCGATTCGGTTGCTCAGCCCCAGAACGCGTTTTTATCAGGCCTCTTCCAGTGAGATGTTTGGGAAAGTGCGTGAAGTACCCCAGAAGGAGACCACCCCGTTTTACCCACGCAGCCCTTATGGAGTCGCCAAAGTCTACGGGCATTGGATCACCGTTAATTACCGCGAATCGTATGACTTGTTCGCAGTTTCAGGGATTTTGTTCAACCATGAAAGCCCCCGGCGTGGCACCGAGTTTGTCACCCGAAAAATCACGAATGGGGCAGTCCGTATCAAGCTGGGGCTGGCAAAAGAGCTGCGCCTGGGAAATCTGGATGCACAACGTGATTGGGGATTCGCTGGCGATTACGTCGAGGCTATGTGGCGCATGATACAGAATGATCATCCCGAAGATTTCGTCGTCGGCACAGGAACCACACACACCGTCCGCGAGTTTTGTGAAAAAGCTTTTTCATATCTCGGGTTGGATTTCATGGACCACGTAGTCCAGGATCAACGCTTTTATCGACCAGCGGAAGTCGACCTGCTCATAGCTGACGCAAGCAAAGTACGCCAGAAACTTGGTTGGGAACCCAAAGTGGATTTTGATGGATTGGCCCGAATGATGGTGGATTCAGACCTTAAACGCCTTGGAGGGGAGATCACCTGAGCGAAAACCTCGCTTCTCCGGGTTTACCGACAGACACACCACCAGGTGATGGCGTCCAGCAGAAAAACACCCGGACCTCCTGGCTACGCTGGTATGGAACCATCCTGGCGGTGGGTCTACTCCTATATTTACTGAGCCGGCAGGGTTGGGACGAGATCATCTCAGCCGCCAGGCAAATTGATTGGTGGCGCTTTATCCTGGCAATTATCTTGGTGTTTATCTCCCGCCTAGCTGTGGCGGGGAGATGGCACGTCTTGATGCGCTCCGCAGGAACTGGAATCACCATCCACCATTCAGTGCGTCTCACCTTTGCTATGCTATTTTCTTCCAATTTCCTGCCCACCACGATCGGCGGGGATGTAGTCCGGCTGGCAGGTGCAATCCGTCTCGGCTTTGACCAGGCGATCAGTGTGGCATCACTGGTGATGGACCGGTTGGTGGGGTTGGCTGGCATGGCGATGGCGCTCCCCTTCGGTATCCCAGGTTACTTTCATTCGCTACCCAAAACTCCTGCAGCAGCTTCCCTGACAATCCCATGGCTTAATTCACTTGCGGAAAAGATGCGACAATTTTTACAGAGACTTACCCAGGCCATGGCTGTTTGGCTGCATCAGCCGCGTTCACTTTTGGGTGCACTTGCTTTCACCTGGGTGCACATGCTGTGCACATTTACCACGGTATGGTTGTTATTGGGTGGCATGGGTGAGCATATCTCATTCTGGCTGGTGATGGGTCTTTGGAGCGCCACCTACTTCGTCACCCTGTTACCCATCTCCATCAATGGTATGGGGGTGCAAGAGCTGGCTATGACTTACTTTTATGTGTCCATGGGAGGAATATCGGAACCCAATGGCCTTACACTGGCCTTGCTGATGCGCCTTTTGCAAATGATTGCCAGCTTGCCAGGTGCATTGTTTATTCCGGATATCATGGCTGGTAAAAGGTAAACTGTCTCGCAATGACAAAAACCATGGCACGAAAATTTCTTCGCTTGGTATATCTCATGTCATTTATTTTGTTCCCGTTGCTGGTCATGGAACTCGCCAGCCAGAGATTGGCAAATATTCCCCAGCGCCTGGTGATATTCTGCGTCTTATCACTGGGTGGGGCATGGTTGTTCTTGAAAGCCTGGCCTCAGTATGGATGGGGAACTGCCCTCCTGCTCACCAGCCTGGGTTATGGCACAGCCTATAAACTCGCCAGCTTTATCCCCGACGTCTCGACGTATCCATTTTCATTGGGTTGGTCAGAAGCCAGCCGCTATTATTACGCTTCGCTCTGGTTCTCTAAACAGGTGTACGGGCTCTCCGAGCCACCTTCTGTCTTGCATCCCAGTCGGTACTTATTGCAATCCCTTCCTTTTATCATTCCGCATACTTCTCTGATGTTCCACCGGCTTTGGCAGGTAATCTTGTGGGTCGTTACAGCCGCACTCACCAGCGGGTTGCTCCTCAGAAGGCTTAATCATAAAGCTCAAAAACAGCCCCTGGCCATCTTCCTCAGCCTGTTCTTCTGGGCTTTTCTCTTTCTCTTTCAAGGACCGGTCTATTATCACCTGTTGCTCATGGTCATACTTTTACTGTGGGGCTTTGATGGCACCCGCTTCTGGCGTAGCCTGGTCCTGGTACTGGTCACATCTCTTTGGGCAGGCATCAGCCGTGTGAATTGGCTGCCCGTCCCCGGGCTGCTCGCAGCCGCACTCTACCTGATGGAGGTCAAGGCTACCGGTAAACCACTCTGGCGTTTCCTGTTGCTTCCCACCATCTGGGTGCTGGCAGGCACAGGCGCAGCCTTCGCCAGCCAGCAAGCATACCAGCTCTGGTCGGGCAACCCCGCTACATGGTTCGGTTCGAGCTTTACTTCAGATTTGCTGTGGTATCGCCTGCTACCCAACCCGACATACCCCATGGGTATTCTGCCCAGCGCGATCCTGGTCTCCCTGCCTCTCATCGGGCTGATGGTTGCACATCTGGTCAAGCATTGGCGTGATTATCACCTCATTCGTTTGTTTGGGCTGGCTGCCATCCTGTTAGTTTTATTTGTGGGCGGTGTGGTGGTCAGCGTTAAGATTGGTGGGGGCAGTAATCTGCACAACCTGGATGCGTATCTTACCCTGTTGCTTGTAATTGGCAGCTATATATCCTTCGACCGTTTCCAACCTGACCGCACTTCCGATGAGAAGGAAATGAGCCAGGCAGATGCTATTCATTCATCTATGAAACTGCTCCGGCAAACGGAACCCATTTTAATCGCTGCCGCCCTGGTATTCCCTCTATACTTCACCCTGAGCTATGGTGGTGCGCTTCCACATCGGGATTACACGGCTGCTCAATCAGCCTTGCAAACACTCAGCTCAGCCACCCAGCAAGTGGTTCAGCAAGGTGGTGAAGTACTTTTCATCAGCCAGCGCCACCTTTTGACTTTCGATACCATCCAAAATGTCCCCCTGGTCCCCGAGGATGAGCTCGTTTTCCTGATGGAAATGGCTATGTCGGATAACACTGCCTACCTGGATGCTTTCCACACCGATGTGAGTCATCAACGTTTTGCCATGATTGTCTCCGAACCATTGATTATCCAGTATCAAGGCAGGGAGCACAGCTTTGGTGAGGAAAACGATGCCTGGGTGGAACGTGTTTCAGATCCAGTATTATGTTATTACGAGCCGACCATAAGCGTCGAGGCAGCCGGAGTGATTTTATACACCCCACGCCTCAACCCCTGCAGGTAAGTAGGTTTTCAAGTCATGTATTTGAGCCGTACCAATAGCCTGATTGACGTTCTACTCTATTTACTGCTCTCCAGTGGCTGGGCAGTGGGCGGCTGGCTGCTGGTGACGCATGCCTTCCGTTTGCATCGCCTGGAGCGCATGGTGAGTGGTCTGGCGGTGGGTTTTTTACTCTTTATCAGCTTGAGTAACCTGGCTGCCCATTTCTTACCCCTCACGCTGGCTTTTTTAGGGGCCTCTTTGATGATCTTACTGGCAGGTGCGGCATGTGCATGGCACTCTAGGCTAGCGACCGTGGTTGGAGAGAGGCGATTGGCTCGCCATCCCAGCACTGGTTGGCTTGGTGGCTTGCACCGTTCTCTTTACATTGATCTTGCGAGGTGAGTCCATCTTTGACGAATACCTCCACCTGCCGCTCATTTCCATCATGGCTGCAGGGGACATTCCTCCCCACTTTTACCTCAATCCGGATTTCATCTTCGCCTATCATTACGGCATCCAGGTATTTGCCGCCAGCCTGGTGCGTCTGGCCGACTTTTTCCCCTGGTCAGCCTGGGATGTCAGCCGTGCCTTAGCCATCGCTTTCACGCTTGTCCTTGGATGGATATGGGTGCGTAAGGTCACTCGCAGCCGTATTGCCGCCTGGCTGGGCAGCATTCTGTTCACCTTCGGTGGTGGAGCACGCTGGTTGTTGTTACTCTTGCCCGCTCCCTGGCTGAATTGGGTCAGCCAGAAGGTTGACCTGGTTGGCACAGGTTTCGATACCGCCCCCACGCTGACAGCAGCACTCCATAATCCTTGGGTGATCGAGGGTGGTGGACCGGTTGCCTTTCCCTTCGCATTTCACAACGGTATCTTCATCCCGGCATTTTTTAACCTCGGTAGTACCGGGGCCATGCCGTTCATGACCGTCCTGTTGCTGTTGCTGCTTCTACCCCGTGGGCATTTCTCCAAAGTAGGGCTGGTCATCTACAGCTTGCTTTTCGCCACCCTGGCTTTGAGCGCCGAGCACCTCTTCGTGGTCATCTGGGTTGGCATTGCACTGGCAGCGGGTATCTCCATCGTCTTCTACAGGCGATTGTACAAATCCTTCCCCAAAAACGTATTAGTACAATGGGCCATCATCCTTGCCCTGAGCGCCTTGGTCTCACTGATCCAGGGTGGGTTTATCACCGAAACCGCTCGCAGCCTGATGGCTTCCATTTCTGGTAGCGCTTCCCAGAGTTATAACGCGCGTGGGTTCTCTCTTCGTTGGCCGCCAGGCTTGTTATCTGCCCATCTTGGCTCTCTTTCAATTTTCAATCCAGGACAGCTGGTGGCATTATTGGCAGAGCTTGGACCTGCCCTGCTGCTCATCCCAGTGATTTTCACACGGTTTAAAAAAGAGCTGAACCACAGGGAATGGTTTACTGCCGGTCTGGCAATCAGCGTAGTCTTTAGCCTGGTTTTCCCATTATTCTTTCAATACGAGGTTGACCGCTCCATCACACGCATGCCTGCCACCGCTTTGTGGACCAGCCTGGTGTTGGGGTTTCCCATCCTGTGGGTGGCAGTCCCCCGCGTAAAAACCATCACCCGCCTGGGTATGGTTGCAGGATACGTGATGATCGTCCTGGCAGGTTTTGTCATATTTCGGACACAGCTCTACTCCATCCAGAATACAGAATACACCTATTACATTGACGAGCTGGATGGGAGTTATGCCGTCGATTATTGGAATAAATTGCCCTCAGGTACCCAGGTGCTGGACCGCATACCCGAACGCTCGGTGACGCTTTTTGGACGTATCCTACGGGCAAATTCTGGCATCTATGACCCATTACCAGAATATGAAGCATTGCTTGCAGATCCCGATCCCACCCGGATTGCTGATGCAGGTTTCGATTACGTCTACATGGATAGGATTTGGTGGGATCTGCTTACCCCAGCCCAACAAGCAAACTTCCAACAACCTTGTATTGACATCGTGGATGAACGCGAGCAAGCCGGCAGTGGTAACTACCGTCTATTGGTTGATGTCAGTGCATGCAAGTAAACCATCCGTCATATACCAGGATGTTATAATCCACCCGTTTTCATGCCAGTAAACGATTGAGGTAAACCTATGAAAATCGATTATCAAGAAACGACCAATGACCTGCTCGCCCGCATCGACATCCATAAAAAGTACGGCACCCGTGATATCGACCAATGGATGCTCCATCTCTTAAATCCCAAAAAAGGAACGGTAATCCTGGATATTGGCTGCGGGGCGGGCAAACAATGCTTCCTTTTCTACAAAGCCCTGGAAGGTGATGGGGAGTTTACTGGCGGGGATATGAACCTCGATCTGCTCGAAAAAGCCCGCCAGGAAAACGCCAAAATTGGGAACCGGATCAAATTCATCGAACTTAACTTCAACCAGCGCTTTCCGGTAAATGACAACCAGTATGATCTACTTACCTCTTGCTTTGCGATCTATTACTCTGAAGATATCCCTTTTACCATATTCGAGATGCATCGGGTGATCAAACCAGGCGGTCAGCTGTTCACCACCGGCCCGATGCCTGAAAATAAGCGCCTGTTCTACGATATCATCTTTGATGCGACCCATCAGCCCATCCCACCCATGCCTGGCAGCTCGCGTTACTCCAGTCAAATTTATAAAGCTATGCAGGAGCAATTTTCAAACGTAGAGCTGCATATATTTGAAAACCCCCTGGTCTTCGAGGAGATTGATCCATTCCTCGCCTATACGCGTGCCTCATTATCTGAAGACCGTAGGTTGTGGAAATCCCTTTTTGAAAACGCAGGTGGATTTGAAAAGGTGATGCAAGATATCAAAATTGTCGCCAGCAAGCGCCTTTCAAAGGATGGAAATCTGGTGATGACCAAAGTCGTAGGTGGGTTTATCGCTACCAAGTAAGGTACCAGCCAGCTGTTTGCTGAGAAAGAAGGATCAAGATGCTCTTCTATGGAAAAAAAGTTTGCTTCATAGGTGCCCATCCCGATGATATCGAGCTCGGTTGTGGTGCTTTTATCTCCAATATCAAGGGTAAAACGGATATCTTGTGCGTCACCTTATCCGATAATCAGAAAAACCCATCCCTCAACCATCTGGTGGAAGAACACTTCAATAGCATGGCGATCCTGGGGGTTCCCCACGAGCATGTCAGGCTGGGATCCTTTGTAACCCGTCGCTTCCCCGAGCTACGCCAGGAAATCCTCGAGTATCTCTACCAGCTCAATCACGAATACCAGCCTGATATTGTGATTACCCACAGTCGTTCGGATATTCACCAGGATCACCAACAGACCACCGAAGAGGTTCTCCGTGCGTTCCGCGGTACAACCGTTTTAGGGTTTGATGCTCTGCGAAGCAGCTATGGCTTCTTTCCGCACTTCCTGGTAGAAGTCAGCCAGGAAGATGTCGAGCGGAAAATCCTCGCCCTGGCTAAATATTCCACTTACCACGAGAAATACTACTTTGACGCTTCCGTATTACGCGCCACGCTCATCCGTCACGGTGCACTTGCAGAGCGCCCCTATGCGGAGGGGTTCGACATCCTGCGAATCGTTGGGAATTTTGATGTTTGTTAATTGTATTAGTTCCGCCCAAGTTGGTGAAAAATATCCGCCAACCATGCTTCATAATTTTCGATTTTGAGTTATAATTCAGTCATTGAATTTCAATTACTGAATTTTGATTTGCCAGGCAATTAACCAATCTATTTCGACTTCAATTACCCATGTCCGAAAACCCCGAAACCAGCCGTGAAATGAATCTTCTCGAGCAAATCGAGAACGACCCGAATATTACCCAGGCTTCCCTGGCAACCCAGCTCGGAGTTGCGGTGGGCACTGTCAATTGGCACATCAAGCGTATGATCGCCAAAGGTTATGTCAAGGTGAAGCGCGCTGAGCGGCGTAAGCTGCGCTATATCATAACTCCTGAAGGTATCACGTTCAGGGCTCACCTGACCATTGATTACATTGAACAATCCTTCCTGCTCTATCGGAATATTCGCAAACGCGTGCGTGAGCTGCTTGCGGAAGTCAAGCGCAGCGGGTACGATCATGTGCGCATCGAAAGTGAGACCAACCTGGAAGACCCAAGTCTCATCAGCCAGACCTATGACATCGCCGATGTATGTCGACTTACCTGCCTGGAGCAAGGTCTAAAAATCACTCAGGATGCAAGTGCCCCAACTCTGGTGGTTCATGGGATAAAAGTCACCCTGATCATGGAGATCGCAACCATGAGCGATGCAGATATCAATAGCCATCTGGCGCCCCCAAGCCACGTCGTCATCACCGGCGGTGCTGGCTATATAGGCTCCTTGCTCACGGGTGAGCTTCTACGACTGGGAGTCAAAGTTACTGTCATCGATGACTTAATCTTCGGTGGCGAATCCCTAATGGCTTATCTTGCCCATCCCAACTTCCACTTTGTTAAGGCCAATGTGATCGAGCCGCGTGCCATCCGAACCAACCTGCGAAATGATTGGGAAAAACCCGAGGCAATTGTTCATCTGGCCGCAATTGTTGGCTTCCCGGCCTGCCAGGCAGTCGGAAGGCAGGTAGCCTGGCGCTATAATGTCGAAGCTACCGAACGTGTCTTTGAACAGGCACTCACCCTGGGCGTCAGGCGTTTGGTTTACGCTTCCACGTACAGCAATTATGGACTTTCTCCAGATGGCAAACCCGTCACTGAAACTACTGTGCTCACGCCCCAATCTCTGTATGCAGAGACGAAAATCGCGGCTGAGCGTTTTCTTATCGCCCAAAGTGACTCCTCATGTGTACCGCTTATTTTCCGCCTGGCAACCCTGTACGGAATTTCGCCTCGCACCCGTTTTGACCTGATCATCAACCAGTTTGTCCTTGAAGCCTATACCAAACGTGAGCTACTCATCTATCAGCGCGGTTATTCACGCTCGTTTGTGCACATCCGCGATGCTGTGCGTGGTCTTATCCTGGGATTACAGGCCTCAGACGAGAAAGCCCGCTGCCAAATCTATAACCTGGGTTCAGAGCAGGGCAATTACACCAAGGATCAAATCGTTGAGCAAGTGCTCAAACGCCTACCAGAAACCGTCGTTACCTATAAAGATATGACCTTCGGTGGAGATATGCGCGACATAACCGTCTCCTTCGAGAAAATTCAACATGAATTAGGCTTTCAGACCAGCCTGACCCCGGAAGATGGAGTTCGGGAAGTGCTCCATGCCATTCGCTCAGGCCTGATCAGCAATCCGTACGACCAGCATTACCGCAATGCACAGTTTATCGTCCAATAATAGATCACAAAAATGCCATGGTTAAACCATAGATATAGGAGTTTATATGGCTTTTCAATCTGACCCCAAATTCTGGCAAGGTAAACGCATTTGTGTCACTGGTGGCGCAGGTTTCCTGGGTTCTTTCTTGCTCGAAGGGCTTAAGCAGCGTGGTGCGACCGAGGTTTTTGTGCCTCACATAGAAGAATACGACCTGGTCAACCTGCAGGATATCCAGCGCGTGCTTGACAAGAGCCGACCTGATATCCTCATCCATCTTGCAGCCCTGGCAGGTGGTATTGGTGCCAACCGGGCTCGCCCGGCCGACTTTTTCTACATCAACCTGATGATGGGCGTACAGCTGATGCACGCTGCCTGGATGCGCGGGGTGCATAAATTTGTTGCCATCGGCACGGTGTGTGCTTATCCCAAGTTCACACCTGTGCCCTTCAAGGAAGAAAATCTATGGGGTGGCTACCCCGAAGAAACCAATGCGCCTTATGGTTTGGCAAAGAAGATGCTTCTCGTCCAGGCCCAGGCATACCGTGAGCAGTACGGCTACAATGCCATTTACTTATTACCCGTCAACCTGTACGGACCGAGGGATAATTTTAACCTCGAGACTTCCCATGTTATCCCAGCCCTGGTGCGCAAATGTATCGACGCCCAGGAGCGTGGCGATAAAGAGGTGGTCCTGTGGGGAGATGGCTCCCCGACGCGTGAATTTCTGTATGCCGGCGATGCTGCGGATGGAATTTTAACGGCTACAGAGTTTTACAACAGCAGTGAGCCGGTGAACATTGGCTCCGGCCAGGAGATTAGCATTAAAAACCTGGCGGAAATGATTACCCGCCTGACTGGTTTTGAGGGGCGACTGGTCTGGGACACGACCAAGCCTAACGGCCAACCGCGCCGTGCCCTGGATACCAGCCGTGCGGCTGAGTCTTTTGGCTGGCGGGCAAGCACACCCTTCGAAGAAGGGTTGCGCCAGACGATTGATTGGTACCGTCAAAACCGGAAGATCTGAGCGAAGACCCATGGCTGTCGACCCACTTATCAATTCACGACAGGATGTGATCATTCTCCGCCCCACGCGCGGCCTGGCGGCGTTAAACCTGCGTGACCTGTGGGTATACCGTGAGCTGGTTCTCTTCCTTGCCTGGCGGGATGTCCTGGTGCGTTACAAGCAAACCGTGTTAGGGGCTGCCTGGGCGGTGATCCAACCTATCATCCAGATGGTTGTCTTCACTTTCATCTTTTCCAAGGCAGCAGGTCTCTCCTCCGAAGGAGTGCCCTACCCCATCTTCAGCTACACGGCCCTCCTTCCATGGGGCCTGTTCTCCAAAGCCATGAATGACGCTGGTCGCTCGTTGGTGAACAACCGCAACATGATCACCAAGATTTACTTCCCCCGTCTCACCATCCCGGTCGCCTCAGTCCTGGCAGGACTGGTCGATTTTGGGATCGCTTTTCTGGTATATGTGCTCATCATCCTGTTTTATTCCCTCAACCCTGGCTCAGGCTTCACTTTCAGGTTTACCCCGGCTTTGCTCACCCTACCATTGTTCATTATCCTGGCGCTGGTTGCTGCACTGGGGGTCAGCTTATGGTTCTCAGCCGCAAACGTGATCTACCGCGATGTAGGGCATATCCTGCCTTTTTTGACCAACATCTGGTTCTTTATTACCCCCATTGTTTATTCATCTTCCGAAGTCTCAAAACAATGGCAAATTATCTACGCCTTGAACCCGGTTACAGGCGTGGTCGAAGGCTTTCGTTGGTCACTCCTGGGTGTTCACAGCCTTCCCTGGCAGCTGCTGGCAATCTCGGCTGGGGTTGCAGTGGTGATCTTGATTACCGGTGTGATCTATTTTCGCAACATGGAACGGACATTCGCCGATGAGATCTAAACCCTCAGGGAATTCCTGCTACGCCTTTTCCCTTGTGAGCACGCAATGAATGATATTGCCATCCGCGTCAAAGACCTGGGCAAACGCTACCGCATCGGTACTGCCCCGGAGCAATATAAGACCTTGCGTGATTCGATCGTGGCTGGGATTAACGCACCCATAAAAAGGCTTCGCCGCGGCACATCCGGAAGCCACAGCTCGCCCGATGCCAGCATTATTTGGGCGCTCAAGGATATTTCGTTCGAAGTCCCACGCGGCAAGGTGCTGGGAATAGTCGGACGCAATGGGGCTGGTAAAAGCACGCTGCTCAAGATTTTATCCCGCGTTACAGAACCCACCGAAGGCTTTGCTGAGATTCATGGGCGGGTTGGCTCCTTATTGGAGGTCGGGACTGGTTTCCACCCCGAGCTGACCGGGCGCGAAAACATCTACTTGAATGGCGCCATTCTCGGGATGAAACGCCTCGAGATCCAACAAAAATTTGAAGAAATTGTTGCCTTCTCCGAAGTCGAGCAGTTTATCGATACACCCGTCAAGCGCTATTCCAGTGGGATGTACCTGCGCCTGGCTTTTGCGGTTGCAGCCCACCTGGAGCCCGAAATCTTGGTGGTGGATGAGGTGCTGGCAGTTGGGGATGCCGAATTCCAGCGTAAGTGCATGGGTAAGATGAGCGATGTTGCCCAGGCAGGTCGGACCGTGCTGTTCGTAAGCCATAACATGTCGGCTGTATTGCGCCTCACCGAGGAGACCTTGGTGCTGGATAAAGGGCTGCTCGTTTATCGTGCTCCCACCGCGCAAGCTGTGGATTATTACATGGCGGCTGGATTCACCGGTGCAGGGGAGCATCGTTGGACTGCGGAAGAAATCCCTGCACAGGCTGCACCTTTCACACCCCTGACCTTACGCTTGCGCGATATCAAAGGCAACGTGGTCGACACTTTACATTCAACCGAACCCATCCGAATTGAGATGGAGTACCGCCTGGATCAACCCATCACAGGCTTGCGCGTAGGGATCTACCTGCTGACCATGCGCGGAGAATACGTCTTCACATCTTTCGACCTGGACGACCCAACCAAGTTTGATCAGCTTGGTATCCGCCAGGCAGGTCACTACGTTAGCCGTTGTACCATCCCCCCAGATACGCTGAACGAAGGTCGCTATGTATTGGCGGTAAACGCCAGCAGCTTCCGGGTTAAACGCTACTTTTGGGATGACCATGCCCTGGCATTTACCGTGGATGCTACGGGTGCTCCTGGCAAGCATTGGCCTGAGCCACGTATGGGTCCCGTGCGTCCAGCGTTGGATTGGGTCATTGAGCGCTTATGAAAATGATAAGCAAGCAAGATCTCAGGAATATCCTGGGACAAATCCCCCTGACTGCTGAAGCGTACTGGTACCTGCGCCAGCCAGGCAAGCCTGTCACACCCGAATTCACCCTGGACCACCTGGAGCAGCTGCTACCGAAATGGCGCGCCCAGGTCATGGCTTCACAATACTACACGTCTCTAAACCAGTCCATGAAAACCAGCGGGCGAAAAAAGGTCTTCATCTTCGGAACCCTGCGATACTGGATTGAACATGCCACCCTGTTGGGAATGGCGCTGGCAGGTTTCGGTCATAACATCACTTTATCCTACCTGCCCTATGCCAGGTGGCAGGAACCCATCGATCCATTCAACCTGCGCCGCCAAAACCTGTATGCTGAGGGTGTATTGAGAAAAGCTGAACCATTGCTCAATATTGTCTCTCTACTAACCCCCAAAACAAAAATTCGCAAGCTACCATCCGAGATTATTCAAGCAGTGGACATGGTTGCCTTACGTGATACTCAATATACTCTTCAGATTGAAGAAGTGGACCCAGCTAGCGACCTGTTCAAATTACGCTTCCGCCGCAATTGGGCAGCAGCTTATGCAGCCTTCTCCTACCTTGCTAAACACAAACCCGATGTAGTCATCCTGCCGAATGGCACCATCCTTGAGTTTGGCGTGGTGTATCAGGTCGCCCGCTTCCTCGGCATCCCCACCGTGACATATGAGTTCGGTGAGCAGTGCGATCGTATTTGGCTGGCACAGAATGCCGAGGTGATGCGCCAGGAAACGGGTGATTTATGGCAGTCACGCAAAGACCAGGAGCTTAGCCAGGTGCAGCTTGGCCAGGTGCAGAAGCTGTTCGCATCCCGCCAGCGTGCCAGCCTTTGGGAAAATTTCGCCCGCCGCTGGCAAGGTGTGCCTTCGGAGGGCGGTGAGCAGGCACGCCGGACGTTGGGTTTGGACAGGCGACCGGTGGTCTTGTTGGCGACCAACGTGATTGGTGATAGCCTGACCCTGGGAAGGCAGGTCTTCAGTGATTCAATGACCGAATGGCTGGAACGTACCGTGGTGTACTTTGCCAGCCATCCAGAAGTGCAATTGGTCGCCCGCATCCACCCGGGCGAATTGATCACCAAGGGTCCCTCTGTTGCAGACGTGGTCCACAAGGCATTACCAGCCATCCCTGAAAATATCCATCTGGTACCGGCGGATGCCAGAGTTAACACCTATGACCTTGTTGAGATCGCAGATTTAGGACTTGTTTACACCACCACCGTTGGCATGGAAATGGCGATGAGCGCCGTACCGGTGATTATCGTTGGAAATACCCATTATCGCAACAAAGGCTTCACCCTGGACCCTGAAAGCTGGCAGGGATACTTCGAGCTGCTGACCAAAGTCCTGGCAGATCCCAGCCAATATCGCCTCTCGGAGCAGGAAGTGGGACAGGCCTGGAATTACGCCTATCGCTTCTTCTTTGAGTATCCACATCCCTTCCCCTGGCACTTGCTGCACATCTGGAAGGATTTGGAAACCTGGCCACTCTCGCGCCTGCTTGGCGAAGAGGGCATTGCCACTTATCACCAAACCTTTAAACACATGGTCGGAGAACCGGTTATCTGGTGAGCCATGGTCACGGATACTGAAATTAAACACCAGGTGCGTGAGTTTTATAACCAGGTCGGCTGGCAGGAGGCCAGTGACGGTTTCTACCAGAATGCCTCCTACGAAGACCTGCGTCCGGTAGCACATGATTACATCCATGCCTGCCATCTACGGGTATTGCGCCATTTGGATCCAGGTGGACATTTACTGCTCGATGCTGGCTCAGGACCGATCCAATATCCTGAATACCTGGAATATTCCAAGGGTTATCAGCACCGTGTCTGTGCGGATATCTCTTTCGTCGCCTTGCAGGAAGCACGCAAGCGTATCGGGATGCACGGATTTTTCGTCGTCTGCGATATTGCCAATCTTCCCTTTCCATCCAATTCCTTCGACGGCATGGTATCGCTTCACACCATTCACCATGTACCTCCCGATGAACACAGACGGGTATACCAGGAACTGCACCGCACCCTTAGACCAGCTGGCAAAGGTGTGATTGTCAACGGTTGGGATAACCCACCCCTGACCGTATTCCTGAATTGTTGGATCGGTTTAGTAGATAGACTATACGCATTGTCCCGATCCCAACCAACAGCAGTTGACCGTGGGCAGGAATCATGTTCACCCACCCATGCATCACCGGCCCGGGGAACCTACGTCCGCAAGCATAATACCGCCTGGCTGCTCAAGGAAGTTGGCGGGCTGATGCCGATCAAAATTTGGTGCTGGCGTAGTGTGAGCGTGCGCTTTCTGCGCACCTTCATCCATGAGCGGTTCGCTGGTAGGTGGCTTCTCAATGCTATCTACTGGCTCGAAGAACGCTTCCCCCATTTTTTCGGGATGGTTGGGCAGTATCCACTGATCGAGCTGAATAAACACTTATGATATTACCGAGATTATCAATGATGGAGATCCCATGAACTGGACCGAACAAGTCATCCTAGTCACTGGTGGCACCGGGTCATTTGGCAGAAAATTTGTCGAGATGATGCTGGCTGAATACCATCCTGCCAAGCTGATCGTCTTTAGCCGCGATGAGCTCAAACAGCACGAAATGCGTGTGGCAGGCTTCGATCACCCATCCCTGCGTTATTTTATCGGCGACGTGCGTGACGTCGACCGGTTGCGACGGGCGATGCATGGCGTGGATATTGTCGTCCATGCCGCAGCTTTGAAGCAGGTGCCTGCTTGTGAGTACAACCCGATGGAAGCCATCAAAACCAATATCTTGGGTAGCAGTAATGTCGTCGAGGCTGCCCTGGATGCGCATGTTAAAAAGGTGCTCGCACTCAGCACCGATAAAGCAGTCAACCCGATCAACCTGTACGGTGCTACAAAATTAGCGGCCGAAAAACTGTTCGTCCAATCCAATTCCTATGCCGGTGGGTTGGCAACGCGCTTCAGCTGTGTACGTTATGGCAACGTGGTCGGCTCACGCGGCAGCGTGGTGCCCTTTTTCCTGCAGCAAAAGGCTTCGGGTAAGCTGACCATCACCGATGAGCGCATGACCCGCTTTTGGCTTACCCTTGAGCAAGGTGTCCGCTTCGTCATCCAATGCATCGAGAAGATGCACGGTGGCGAAGTGTTCGTCCCCAAGATACCCAGCATGAAGATCGTTGATCTGGCGAATGCTATCGCTCCAGGGGTTAAATTGGAGGTGGTCGGGATCCGCCCAGGTGAGAAGCTGCACGAGGTATTGATCTCTGATGATGAATCCCGCTCTACGGTGGAGATGGAAGAGATGTATGTGGTCCAACCCAGCATTGCTGCCTGGTTTGTGTATGATTGGCAGTCTGAAGGGCATGCGTTACCTGCCGGTTTCCGCTTTGGCAGTGATAACAACCCGCACTGGTTAAGTGTCAGCCAGATCCGTGATATGGTCGCACCTTTTGAAGGACGATTGGTAAATAGCTATGCTGAAGAATAAATGATATGCGCATCCTGATCACCGGAGCCAGTGGTTTGCTGGGGTTGAACCTGGCGTTGGAAACCACTCACCGGCACAGGGTCTTCGGGACGGTCAATCAGCATGTCCTGAAAACCGACGCCTTCACGGTGATCCAAACCGACCTGCTGGCTCCTGGCGCGGTGGAGCGCCTGCTCGATCTCACCCAACCCGACTGGGTCATCCACTGTGCCGCATTGGCAAATTTAGATGCCTGTGAGGCTGACCCCCTCCTGGCGACACAACTGAACACTGAGCTCCCCCGCACATTGGCCAGCCATGTCGCCAGGGGCGGAGCGCGGATGGTTCACGTCTCCACGGACGCGGTTTTTGATGGTCTGCAAGGGAATTACACCGAGGAAGATGCTCCCACGCCTGTTGGAGTGTACTCGCGCACCAAGCTGGAAGGCGAGCTGGCAGTGGCTGAAGCTAACCCGGCTGCCATCATCGCCCGGGTCAACCTTTTCGGCTGGTCCATCACCGGGAAACGCAGCCTGGCAGAATTTTTCTTCAACAACCTGAGCAATGGCAGGCAGGTCATGGGCTTCACGGATGTTTTCTTTTGCCCGTTGCTCGCCAACCACATGGCAGATATATTCATCCACATGCTCGAGAAAAATTTAAGCGGTCTGTACCATGTAGTCAGCCCCGAGAGTCTGAGTAAGTATGATTTTGGTGTGCGCCTGGCGCAGCGCTTCAACCTGGATGACAGCCTGATCATTCCCACCTCTGTCAGCCTATCTGGTCTGAAAGCTGTCCGCTCACCCAACCTCACCCTGAGTTCCACCAAGCTCACCGCTGCCCTGGGAGTATCTCTCCCCAGGATTTCCACAGGATTGGACAAGTTGTATACACTTTTTCAACAAGGTTATCCACAAAAGCTCCGCAGCCTGGAGTTAAGCTAGCTAATTGTTTTTGTCTCAACACTTATCGGAGATAAGTATGGAAATCAAGATTGGCACACATACCATCGGAACCCATCACCCCACCTACTTCATTGCGGACATTGCTGCCAACCACGACGGTGATCTGGAGCGTGCCAGGCAGCTGATTCGTTTAGCCAAACAGGCTGGGGCAGATGCTGCCAAATTCCAAAATTTCCGCGCCCCAAAAATTGTGTCCGATTACGGCTTCACCCACATGGATAGTCAGGTCTCTCACCAGGCCGCCTGGAAAAAACCAGTCTTTGAGGTCTACTCTGAAGCCTCCATCCCCTTCGAATGGACCCCCATCCTAAAAAAAGAATGCGATAAGGCTGGGATTGAATTCTTTTCTGCACCCTACGATTTTGAAGCCATCGACATGCTCGACGCGTATGTTGAGATGTACAAGGCCGGTTCAGGTGAGATTGATTGGATCGAGGCTTTGGAACGCATGGCATCCAAAGGTAAACCTTTCTTTGTTGCCACAGGTGCCTCCGAGATCGGTGAAGTCCAGCGCGCCGTGCATGCCATCCTCAAGATCAACCCTCTGCTGGTGCTGATGCAATGCAACACCAATTACACCGCCAGCCCATCCAACTACGATCACCTGCACCTGAATGTTCTTAAGACTTACCGCACCATGTTCCCCGACGTCATCCTTGGGCTGTCCGACCACACGCACGCACTTGCCCCGGTCCTGGGTGCGGTGACACTGGGTGCCTGCGTCATTGAGCGCCATTTTACCGACCGCAACGACCGCGAAGGCCCAGACCATAAGTTCGCCATGAACCCAGAAAATTGGGCTAGCATGGTCGAGGAGACCCGGATTTTAGAACGCAGCCTGGGCAGCCCTGACAAATTCGTCGCCGGGAACGAGCTTGAGACATCCGTCATCCAACGCCGCTGCCTGCGAGCGGCCCGCGATATCCAGGCAAAAGAAATATTCACCCGCGATATGATCGATGTGCTCCGCCCTTCCACGCCAGGAGCCATTAAACCCCATGAGATATCCTCCGTCATCGGCAGGCCTGCGCGGCTGAACCTGCCCTTTGGAAAAGAGCTTCGTTGGACCGACTTGGAGGAATGAGCATGTCACTATCCATTCCTGAGCGTGTCGAATCCATTCGGGCAGGAACTAACCCGACCCTTATCTGCCGTGTGCCTTCCGGATGGGTAGTTTTGTGCGATATGCAATTCCTGAGCGGTTACTGCATCCTGCTGCCTGACCCGGTGGTTTCAAGCTTAAATGACCTGGACCAGGAAAAACGGGCAGAATACCTGTGTGACATGGCCATGGTGGGTGATGCCTTGATCGAGGTTACGTGTGCATACCGCATCAACTATGCCATTGCGGGTAATTCCGATCCATACTTGCACGCGCATATTGTTCCACGCTACCTGAACGAACCAGAGTACCTTCGCAAAGGACTGCCATGGTCATATCCGCATGAGGAGAGAGACTCAGTCCTATTTAATGTTGAACGTGATAGACCCCTAATGGAAAAACTCCGTCAGGCAATTCAAAAGCGGCTTTAACCTTTAGAATGCGCATTCTCTACTTCTCCCGCGATTACACTCCCCACGATTACCGGTTTCTCACCGCCCTGGCAAAAAGCGGTCATAAGGTGTTTTTCCTGCGCTTGGAAAAAAGCTCCCATATTTTTGAGGACCGGCCTCTACCGCCAGAGATTGAACGGGTGCAGTGGGCTGGTGGGCAGCATCTGGTGGCACTCAAGGATGGGCTGCATTTATTATCCGGTTTACGCAAGGTGATCCATCAGGTTAAACCCGACCTGGTCCACGCAGGTCCCATTCAGCGTACAGCTTTTTTAGTGGCACTGACTGGTTTTCAACCCCTGGTCAGCGTGTCGTGGGGCTATGATTTGCTGCAGGATGCCCAACGCAGTCCTTTCTGGGGTTGGGCAACCTGCTATACTCTGCGCCACTCTGCTGCTATGCTGGGCGATTGTGACACTATCCGCCAGCTGGCGATTTCCCATGGTATGCCAGACAACCGAATCATCACCTTCCCCTGGGGAATAGACCTCCAACATTTCAACGTCCCAACTTTAACTCTTTTAAATGTTCAAACGTTTAATATATTATCTACACGCGGCTTTGAGCCCATTTACGGTATCGATGTAATCGCGCGTGCTTTCGTGCTGGCTGCCAAACAGCGCCCTGAGCTGCATCTCACCCTGTTAGGGAATGGCTCACAAGCCGCTGCCATTCGTCAGATCTTCCTGGTTGGGGCTGTATATGATCGCATCCATTTCCCGGGTCAGATATCTTATGCTGACCTCCCCCGCTATTATCAAAATTCGGATCTATACGTCAGCGCCTCCCACAGTGATGGCACCTCGATTTCATTATTGGAAGCCTTTGCCTGTGGCACGCCTGCCATCGTTCCGGATATATCCGGGAATCGGGAATGGGTCATCCCAGGTGAGAACGGCTGGCTATTCCCAGATGGCAACGCGGCAGCTCTGGCGTCATACATCCTGAAAGCCCTGGATCAGCATCAAAGCCTACCTGAGATGGGACAAAAAGCCCGCTTACTGGCCGAAGAACGCGCCGATTGGGAAAAAAACTTCCCCCAGCTCGAAAAAGCCTATGCCATCGCGTTGGGTTAATATCTCAATGACAGGCAACGGTTTATGACCTTGAACAAATTAGTAATCATCCAGGCCCGCATGAGCTCCTCCCGCCTGCCAGGCAAGGTGCTGATCTATATTACTGGCAAGCCCATCCTGCTTCACATGCTCGAACGGGTGCAGAAAGCGAAGTTAATCGATGGCGTGCTGCTTGCCACCACCACCGACCCATCAGACGATGTTCTCGAGCAGTTTTGCCGGAAGCAGAACCTGCCTTGCTACCGGGGTAGCCTCCCGGATGTGCTCGACCGTTATTATCAGGCTGCCGCTCATTTCCATGCGGACGTGATCATCCGCCTGACCGCTGATTGCCCGCTGATTGATCCGGAAATAATCGATCTCAACGTTTCAGCATTCCTCGGTAACCCTATACCCGAAATAGTGTTGCCTTCTACCCAAATCCCTGATCCCTACTCACCAAGGGCCGCCCCCTTTCATTTCGCCGCTAACCGTTTACCACCACCCTGGAAGCGAACCCTGCCCATCGGCTTGGATATCGAAGTATGTTCATTCGACGCACTGGAGCGTGCATGGAGGGAAGCCCACGAGCCCTATCAACGCGAGCATGTCATGCCGTATCTTTATGAAGGTGTTTCGTTTCAAAAATCCACGCTCCCCACAAAAACCGGCTGGTACATCCAACAAGGCAACACACCTCGCGGGTTCAATGTGGTTTTACTCAATCATGCCCCTGATTACGGTTCCATGCGCTGGACGGTGGATACCCCCGCAGACCTGGAATTTATCCACCAGGTGTATGCTCGTTTTGAAGGTCAAGTGTACTTCAGCTGGCAGGATGTTTTAGCACTTCTGGAAAAGGAGCCGGAATTATCCGCCATCAATGCAAATGTAATACACAAATCGGCTTTTGATGTGGATCAACGCACACGCCATTGAACATAACCTCCATGCCAGCCTCTACCCCCCTGCTCACGCTGTTTACAGCGCCTAAATCTTTCACCAACCCTCACATTGCGCTGATCCAAAGCAATGCGCTCCAATCCTGGCAGCACCTTGGAGTGGATGTAAATGTGCTCATGATTGGGCAAGAACCAGGGTTGGCAGAGTTCGCCGCAAGTACAGGAATCCCACAATTAGCTCAGGTTGCCCGCAATGACCAGGGCACTCCGCTGGTCAGCTCGATCTTCGAATTAGCCCGCCAGAACAGCACCTCCCCCTTGCTGGCATACGTCAATGCGGATATTTTACTCACGCCTGAATTTGTCAGCTTCGCAAGAAAGGTCCTGAGCCAGGCCGAAAAGTTCCTCGTCGTCGGTCAGCGTTGGGATTTGAACCTCAAACAAGCCCTGGATTTCAGCCCGGGCTGGAATAGGCGTTTGTTGGCAGACATAAAAAACCGTGGCTGCCTCCACCCGCCAGGTGGAAGCGACTATTTTATCTTTCCCCGTAACTGCTTTACCGATATCCCCGGGTTTGCCATTGGCCGGGCCGGCTGGGATAACTGGATGTTCTATCATGCTCGTATGAAACGCTGGCCTGTGGTGGATGCCAGCTCAACACTGACCATCATTCACCAGGATCACGATTATTCACACCTCCCAGGTGGTCTGCCACACTATCTATTGCCCGAATCATTCGAAAATATCCGCCTGGCTGGAGGCCGCCGTACCATCTTCACCTTGCTGGATGCGGATTACTCCTTCTCGGCAGGTAAATTGCAGCCCATCCCGCTTCGTGGGGTTCGATTTTGGCGCAGCTTCGAGACCTACCCATTGATCAGGTGGAAGTCCTATCCCCTGGCAGAGCTTACCTTTGCCCTTTGCCACCCCGTCAAAGCCTTTGGAGAGTGGCGTGGCAGGTTGGCTTATATTCTGAGATAAATTCAGACGTCAACAGGTCTGAACACAAATCATGTATTCGAATCTTTGTATACACACCGAAACCCGATGAGAAAAGGTCAAAATCCCGCCAAGTTTATCAAGCAAGTCGCCCAGCCCCAGCGCATCACCGTGGCTGTTCTCAATTACATCCCCTTCCTGAGTGGTTTCTACGCCCAGACATTGGAGGTGCTTAAAACCTGCCTGGGCAGCATCTGGGCAAACACCGACCTGCCCTACGACTTGTTGGTTTTCGATAACGGCAGCTGCCAGGAAGCAATTGATTTTCTCACCAATGCCCAGGATGACGGTAAGATCCAATACCTGATCCTGGCGGGTAAAAATATGGGAAAAGGTGGGGCCTGGAATATCATGTTGAACGCTGCCCCGGGTGAGATCATCGCATATACCGATAATGATGCCTATTTTTATCCCAGCTGGCTTTCCAAATCGGTTCACATCCTGGAGACCTTTCCCAAGGTAGGCATGGTCACCAGCCGTCCTTTCCGCACACCTCCCGAATTTTACTCTCACACGCTGGAATGGGCTGAGCATACCCCTGAGGCCACCCTCCAGCGCGGCCAGTTTATTCCCTGGGAGGCCTTCAAAGCCTTCGACATGAGTCTCGGCACCCCCGAGCCGGAAGTCCGCCAGCGCTACGACAGTACCGAAGACGTTCGCATCACCTATAGCGGTGAGACGGTCCAGGCAGGTGGCAGTCACTGGCAGTTCGTCACCTTTAAATCGGTCATTCAGCAGTTCCTGCCTTTCAGTATGGACCGTCCCATGGGCCAGGTGCGCCAGCTGGACCAGCGCATGAACGAGGCCAGGTACCTCCGGCTGATGCCGGTGGAATTCCTGGCCCAAAATATGAGCAACCGCCTGGATTGGATTCACGACCCGTCAGAAGTAAAAAATACAAAAACTGCCCCACCCAACCCATTTAAAATGAAATTATTGAAGCACCGCCTGATCAAACGCCTGCTGCTCGGGCTTTACGACCGTATTTTTAGCTGGTATTACGAAGGCTGAGCATGTCATCCTCGCCATTGGTTAACCATCCCTCAAAATCCCACCCTGCAAGGGTTTTCATCAGTGCCGACCATGGTTTGGCGATTGTGTATTTTCTCCAATCGGATGTCGTCCCCACCCTGCTCGAAGCAGGCATAGAGGTTATTTTATTAACCGATGATGCTCTCAAGGCTCAGATCCTGGACCGTTTCGGGCGTCCAGGTTTAACCGTTGAAGGACTTCGTCTTGACCAGGCCAATGCCTATGCCAAACGCATTAATCCCGAAATCCAATGGTGGCTGCAGACTCTGCGCCGGGTGGGAAGCTCCAACCGCATCAATACCCAGGCTATGGATAGTTATATCGACCAGATTGCGGTCGAGGAAGGCTGGAAACGCCGCCTGTTGATGCCTGCAGGGCGAGCCATCATCGGCTTGCTGCGCAAGTCACGCCATGCACGCCAGTCGCTGGTCAGGCTGCAGATGCGTTATGTCCCTGGCATTTATACCGATTTGTTCCAGCGCTACCAACCCAGTCTGGTGGTCGCCAGCACCCCTGGCTGGCGCATGGACCGTTATATCCTGCGTGAGGCAATTAAGCGCCACATCCCCACTGCGGCTGTGGTGGTTGGGTGGGATAACCCCAGCAGCTACAGCATCCCGGGTGCCCCGGTGGACCATATCACCTGCTGGTCACAAGTGCAAAAGGATGAGCTGGTGCTCGGCTCGGATTGGCCTCCCGGGAAGGTGAACATCGGCGGCATTCCCTTCTTACGATGGTTACTTTCGCAAGCAGTGGCAGCTACCCCGTGCAGAGTACTTTCACCTGCATGGGCTTGACCCCGATCGCAAGCTGCTTTCTTATGCTGCCAGCTTTGTTAGTTTTTCACCCAACTACCAGAATGTTGAAGCCCTTGCCCGCCTGGTTGCGGGAGATTCTCTGGCTGCTCCGAGCCAGCTGCTCGTTCGGCTTCATCCCAACCACTTCTGGGATAATCACCTCTTCGCCGCGGAACGCGAGAAAATCCGCCAGCTGGCACGCGAGCTGCCGCACGTGCATGTCGTCGAGCCTGTACCGCTGGGTGGGTCATTCGGCTATTACTCCGGAGAAGACATGCCCGAGAAAGCCTCCATGATGGCACATTCGGATGTCTTTCTGACGGTTTATTCCACCATGGTGGTCGAGACTGCCATCCACGGTCGTCCAATTGTCAGCGTTTGCCTGGATACACCCGGTGGATGGAATATTCCCCGCAAGTATTCCCTGGCGTTATCCGAGATTGGTAACTGGCCCACCCATGATCGCTTCCGCCGTTCAGGTTTTGGTCTTATTGCCATGAATGAGCTGGAGCTCCGTGAAGCCATAAATTTTTACCTGCAAACGCCTGAGGCTGATTCGGGAGAGCGCCAGGCATTTATCCAACGTGAATGCACCTACACCGACGGGACCGCAGGCAGGCGCACAGGGCAGTATTTACTCTCTCTGGTTCGTGAACGGGAAGTGAAATGATGAAATTCCTCATTGCTGGCATGGGTTCCATCGGACGACGACATTTGCGCAACCTGCTCTCCTTGGGTGAGCGTGACATTTTGCTCTACCGCACCCATCATGCCACCCTGCCGGAGGATGAGCTGGCAGGAATTCCCGTCGAGACAGACCTCCGCCTGGCTCTGGCTAACAAACCGGATGCGGTCATTATCTCCAACCCGACGGCCCTGCACCTGGATGTCGCCATCCCCGCTGTCAAGTGTGGCTGTCATATCCTGCTTGAAAAACCCATCTCCCACTCCATGGCACGCGTGGATGATCTCAAGCATGCTGTGCAGGAGAATGGCAGTAAAGTCCTGGTAGGATTCCAATTCCGCTTTCATCCAGGCTTACAGCAGATTAAAAAGTTGTTGGATGAAGAGGCAATCGGGGAGCCCATCTCAGCCAGAGCCCATTGGGGTGAATATTTACCCAACTGGCATCCATGGGAAGATTTCAAGCAGGCTTACGCTGCCCGGCCGGAGCTGGGTGGCGGCGTTGTATTGACCCTGTCACATCCATTGGATTATTTGCGCTGGCTATTGGGGGAGGTTGATTCATTATGGGCATTCACCAGCCAAAAAGGACTGCACATGCCCGTGGAAGATGTTGCTGAGATTGGCTTACGTTTTAAGAACGGCACAATCGGCAGCCTGCATCTGGATTATAACCAGCGCCCACCTTCGCACACCCTGGAGGTCATAGGTACCCGTGGCAGCCTGCGCTGGGATAATGCAGATGGTATTGTCAGGCTGGCTCAGGTGGGACCGGATGGCACGGCTGGTGCCTGGCAGTCTTACCCTCCCCCCACAGGCTTTGAGCGCAACTGGATGTTCCTGGAAGAGCTGCGCCACTTCTTCAAAGTAATCCGTGGTGAAACTGAGCCAATTTGCAGCCTGCAAGACGGCGTCCAGGCATTACGCCTGGCACTGGCTGCCCGCCAGGAGCAGCTGGTTCATTTTACTTAATACCCACCCTAACAACCGATATGGATGTTTACCAAATTCAAAATACTGAACCACTTGATCGCAAAGGCATTATGAACCCAGACAATATTTTACAAAAATTTAATCTTTCCGGAAAGGTGGCCATTGTCACAGGTGGACCCGGGCTCTTGGGCCAGGAGTTCTGCCGTACCCTGGCTGAAGCTGGAGCATCTGTAGTTGTCGCGGATATTAATGCGAACGGTGTCAATGCGTTAGCCACGACATTGATTAAAAGCGGTACCCATGCCCTGGGCGTTGCCACGGATGTGACCCAACCGGATTCGGTCCAGGCTCTCCTTAAGGAAACCCTGGCAACCTTTGGACACCTGGATATCCTGGTCAATTCAGCCGCCCTCGATCCAAAGTTTGACCCTGAGGCATTGGCTGAAATGTCAAAACGCGGTGCCGTCTCAGGCGCTTTTGAGGATTACCCCCTCGAATCCTGGAGAACCGCACTCGACGTCAACCTGACAGGCATGTTTTTGTGCTGCCAGGCGGCGGTCAAGCCCATGCTGGCCCAGGGAAAGAAAGGCTCGATCATCAATATTTGCTCAACCTATGGTCTGGTCGCGCCCGACCAGCGCATCTACCAGCGCGAGGGGGTACAAACTTCCTACAAGCCGGTATATTATTCAGTCACCAAAGCCGGCGTTTTGGGATTAACCCGTTATCTCTCTGCTTATTATGCCGGGACAGATATTCGCGTCAATGCCCTCACCCCCGGCGGGATATTTAACAACCACGATGAGGTGTTCCTCAAGGCTTACACCGCCCGCACCGTCATGGGGCGCATGGCAAACAAAGACGAGATGAATGGTGCCCTGCTTTTCCTGGCTTCAGACGCTTCATCCTACATGACAGGCTCCAACCTGGTTGTCGATGGTGGCTGGACAGCCTGGTAATTCAAGATTGGATTGATTCTTATGGAAATTCTTGCTCTGATTCCTGCCCGTGGTGGCTCGAAAAGTATCCCTCACAAGAACATTCGCCCGCTGGCGGGGTACCCGCTCATCACCTACTCCATCGCTGCTGCCAAACAATCAAACCTTGTCACGCGTACGATCGTTTCCACCGATGACGATGAGATTGCCCACATTGCCCGAGAGTACGGTGCTGAAACGCCTTTTATGCGCCCGGCTGAGTTTGCCCAGGATCACACCACCGACTTCCCGGTTTTTACCCATGCCTTGGGATGGCTCAAGGAAAATGAGGAATATCAGCCGGAAGTTGTGGTCCAGCTGCGACCCACCTCTCCCATACGCCCACCGGGTTGCGTGGACCAGGCGGTTCAAGTCCTGCTCGATCACCCTGAGGCTGACTCGGTGCGTGGTGTCATCCCATCCGGGCAAAACCCCTACAAGATGTGGCAGATGAGCCAGTCCGGGCATATGACCCCCTTGCTCAGCTTGCCTGGTGTCGCCGAACCATTTAATGCCCCGAGGCAGGCACTGCCCCAAACGTATTGGCAAACCGGTCACGTGGATGCTATTCGAACCTCCACAATCATCGATAAAAGCTCATTAAGTGGCGATGTAATCTATCCCCTCCAGATTGATCCACGTTATGCCGTCGATATCGACACCTTGCGCGACTGGCAGCGCGCCGAGTGGCTCATTGCACAGGGTGACCTGCCAATGGTCTATCCTGGTCCACCTCAAACGCCCCCTGCCCAAATCCATTGATTTGTTGGTGTTCGATTTTGATGGCGTCATGACGGATGACCGCGTCTGGGTGGATCAGGACGGTTAGGAATCAGTGTCTGCCAATCGGGGGGATGGTCTCGGTATTGCCATGCTGCGCCAGGCTGGCATCCCGATGCTGGTGATCTCCACCGAACCTAACCCGGTTGTGTCGGCCCGCTGTCGCAAGCTACAGCTGCCTGCTATCCAGGGCGCGGGGAATAAAGCAACAGTTTTGCATTCCATTTTGGAAGAACGCAAACTCGACCCTCAGCATGTGGTCTATTTAGGAAATGATGTCAATGACCTGCCATGTTTTCCATTGGTCGGATGTGCCGTGGCTGTCGCCGATGCCCACCCAGACGTTATTGCCCAGGCCGACCTGGTTTTAATCCATAATGGAGGTCATGGAGCTGTTAGAGAGCTATGTGAGAGGATTTTTCAGGATGTAAGGTAGTCGCTGGTCATTTGGATAGGTTACCTCGTTGGTCTGTGAAAACATCTATATATCAGAAAGGTAAATCATCATGTCCCGTGAAATATTGATCGGAAAGCGAAAAGTCGGTGATGGAAATCCCACATTTGTCGTTGCTGAAATAGGAATCAACCACAATGGCAGCCTGGATATTGCCAAGTCCCTGATTGATGTGGCACAAAAAAATGGTGCCGATGCGGTCAAGTTCCAAAAACGAACCCCTGAGTTGTGCGTACCACCCAATGAGCAAAAACATATGCGTGAGACACCCTGGGGATATATTACCTACCTGGAATATCGTTACAAAGTTGAATTTGGCTTGAATGATTATCGTGAAATTGACCGTTACTGCAAACAGGTAAATATGCCCTGGTTTGCCTCCGTCTGGGACGAGCCTTCTGTGGATTTTCTCCAGCAGTTTAATCCTATTTGTTATAAAATCCCGTCTGCCTCCCTGACGGACAAGAGCCTCCTGCTTCATGCCCGCAACACCGGCTTACCGGTCATACTTTCCACCGGCATGTCTACCATGGAGCAGATCAAAGGGGCGGTGAAAGTGCTGGGGGAGGAAAACCTGCTCATCACCCATGCTACCAGCACCTATCCATGTGACCCGGAAGAGCTTAATCTCAAGATGATCCGCACCCTCGTGGAAACTTTCCCATGCCCGATTGGTTATTCGGGTCATGAGGTCGGCCTGATTCCGACCGTCGTTGCGGTATCTATGGGTGCTTCACTGGTCGAACGGCACATCACCCTTGACCGTGCCATGTGGGGCAGCGACCAGGCTGCATCCGTCGAACCAGGAGGCCTCGAGCGCCTGGTCAAGTATATCCGTGTCACCGAGCAAGCCATGGGTGACGGGGTCAAACGGGTCTATGAAAGCGAGATGTCATCATTGCGCAAGCTTCGCCGGGTGAAGGACTGATCATCTGCCGTAAATGATTGATTTGACCCCTTTTCGCAACAAACTCATTTCTGAACCATGACCGCAATAACCCACCGGATTAATCACCGGCTACACCTGTCACTGGAACGCCTGAAGAATAATCGCCAGGTTTACCGGCTTGCACGTCAGGTGTCCGCCAGCTCACACCTGCATGAACTGGCAGCCGATGGTCCTGCGGGTGCCACCATCCCCAGGCCGGTAGCCTTCTTCAATGCATCCACCCGCCTCACCGGGATCAGTTTGAATGCTGCCTTTTCGCTGCTTGCCAGCCTGGGATTACAAATGGCTGGTGTGCCCGTCGTGCATTTTGCCTGCCAGGCAGGGTTGAGCCGCTGTGTTCTGGGTACCGATCGCAATGATCCATCCAAGGCTCCTCCCTGCAAGCCATGTATCGCACAGTCGCGCTGGCTTTATACAGAGGCCCTTGTCATTTCCATTTGAATACAAATTCGATCAAGTCCTTAGTTCCGAATTAAGTGACCTTTCGCTGGATCAGCTGAGCGTTCTTGAAACTCAGTCTCCGGTTCAGGTCGATCGGAATCGCTCAATTTCGTCTCCCCAGAGCATGCCCCTCGGGAAGCTGGTCTTACCGTCCATTCGTTGGGTGCTGCGCCGCCACCACCTGCAGGATGACGAGCCAACCCGGTTTCTTTACCGGCAATATATCCTGTCCGCCAACCATGTCGCACAAGAGTTCGCCAGCTTTCTGGACAAAGCAGACCCACAGGCAGTGATCCTTTTCAATGGCCAGTTCTTCCCTGAAGCCACTGCCCGCTGGGTTTCGATGCAACGTGGAATTAAAACGATCACCCACGAGGTGGGGTTGCAACCCTTCAGTGCCTTCTTTACCACTGGTGAGGCCACCGCTTACCCACTACAAATCCCCGAGGAATTCGAGCTGAATGAAACGCAGAACAGTCGTTTGGATGCTTATCTCAGCCAACGCTTCCAGGGCCAGTTTTCCATGGCTGGCATTCGCTTCTGGTCTGAGATGAAAGGACTGCCGGACACCTTGCTCCAAAAAGCAAATGATTATAAGCAGGTTGTGCCTGTCTTTACCAACGTCATCTTCGACACCAGCCAGCCGCATTCCAATGTTGTCTTTCCGCATATGTTCGCCTGGCTGGACCTGGTACTCGAGATTGCGCGTGACCATCCGGATACCCTTTTCGTAATCCGAGCCCATCCCGACGAAACCAGGCCCGGAAAAGCCAGCCAAGAGAGCGTGAGCCAGTGGGTGACTCAAAACCACGTCGAGATAGTGCCCAACGTAGTATTTGTGGATTCAGACCAGTCTCTCAGCTCCTATGAGCTGATCCAGCGGTCAAAGTTCGTCATGGTGTACAACTCCACCATCGGCCTCGAAGCTTCCATCATGGGTATCCCGGTGTTATGTGCGGGACGTGCCCGTTTCACCCAGCTTCCCACCGTATTCTTCCCCACCACGCCCAATGAGTATCACCAGCAGGCAATGTCGTTCCTTGCCGCCCAGGAAATAATCATCCCACCGGAATTCAAGCGCAACGCCCGTCGATTTTTATACTACCAGCTCTTTCGCTCTTCCGTTCCATTTGCTGAGTTTCTGCAGGAGGACGGAATCTGGCCTGGTTTCGTCAAATTAAAAAAATTCCATCCAGGATCGCTTACCGCATCCACCTCCCCTGCCATCAAAGCCATCCTGAAGGGCGTCCTTGAAAACGGAGATTTCCTGCTGGATTCAGACCTTTGATCTTTGCATGATGAATATTAGCCTGGTTTATTAGTCTAATGCGTGCTTCAATAGTCATCCGCCTATGCAATGAAGAAAAACACATCGCCCGCCTGCTGGAGGGTATTGCCCGGCAATCGGAAGGAGATATCGAAGTCATCCTGGTTGATTCAGGTTCGACCGACCACACTCTTAAAATTGCTTCCCATTACCCGGTGAAAGTGATACAAATCCAGCCTGAGGAGTTCACTTTTGGATTGTCCCTCAATCGAGGGGTCAGCGCGGCGCAGGGTGAGTTAATCGTGATTGCCAGTGCCCATGTCTATCCAGTTTATCCCGATTGGCTCGCATGCTTGCTTGCCCCATTTTCTGACCCACAGGTTGCCTTAACTTACGGGATGCAGCGCGGTAGCTCCACCAACAAATTCTCTGAGCAACAGATATTTCAACACTGGTACCCCAACACCTCGCAAGCTCACCAGCCACATCCATTTTGTAATAATGCCAACGCTGCCATCCGTCGTTCGCTTTGGGATGGCAATCGGTATAACGAGACCATCCCCGGTCTCGAAGACCTGGAATGGGCTCACCGCATCATGGCCCAGGGTTATGCCATCAGTTATGTCGCCGATGCCGAAGTTGTCCACGTCCACGATGAGACCCCGGTGGGGGTATACAACCGTTATCGTCGCGAAGCCATGGCGTTTAAACGCATGTTCCCCAATGAGCAATATCACTTGTGGAGCTTGATGCACAATCTCACCACCAACATCCTCAATGACTTAATCCAGGCTGCCAGGCTGAAGCAGCTGGCAGCTCATTTTGGTGAGATATTTTGGTTCCGTTGGATGCAATTTTGGGGTACTTACAAAGGGTATCACCAATCAGGTCCGCTCACCTGGCAGCTCCGCCAGACTTTCTATTATCCGCGCGGTACCAATTTGCCGGCTCAGGGTACCAACCGAACCATCCCACCCATTCAATATACCGCGATGGATGAAACCCAACCCCACGAGAGGTAGTATGCCTAAAATCGTCGCCCTTGTACCCATGCGTCATCACTCGCAGCGCATCCCGGGCAAGAATTTCCGCCCCCTGGCAGGAAAACCGCTCTTCCATTATGTCATGGAAGCATTACTCGCCTGTCCTGAGATATCCCAGGTGGTGGTGGATACGGATAGCACCCCTGTGATAGAAGGATTGCAGGAACATTTCCCCAGTGTTTGCATTCTACCGCGTCTCGAGCATTTGCGAAGCGATACGATCTCTATGAATGAGATCTTGCTCCATGATACTTCACAGGTGCCCGCCGATTACTACCTGCAAACTCATTCCACCAACCCCCTGCTGCGTTCCTCGACGATCTCCCGAGCCATCCAGACCTTCCTGGAAAATGTTCCGTCGTATGATTCACTCTTTTCAGTCACCCGGCTGCAAAAACGTTTGTGGGATCAACGTGGGCACGCCATCAATCATAATCCTGCTGTTTTGTTACAAACCCAGGATTTACCTCCGGTTTATGAAGAGAATTCTTGCATTTATATCTTTTCACGTCGAAATTTAATAAAACACCACAACCGCCTCGGTGAGCATCCCTTCTTGTTCGAGATGGATGCTGCCGAAGCGTGGGATATCGACGAAGAGCTGGATTTTCTCTTCACTGAATTCCTGATACAAAGATCGACCGATTAATCCGGTCTATGCAACTATCTCCCTGGCGATGTTTCGTTCCTCGCGAGTGCTTGTCAGGTAAATTCGTGGATTTAAAAAAATTTCCCTCAATTTCTGCACTTCTTATACCGCTCGGAATCGCGGGTTCGATATTCATGGGCTGGCTCACCCCCTTTGGAGTGGGAATTTATGTTGATTCCCTTTACTATGTGTCTTCCGCCCGCAGCCTGGTCGCTGGGATCGGCATGGGCAGGGTCACCGGGTTGGGGGTTTTCAAGCCGATGACTCATTACCCGCCTTTCTATTCTCTTGTTTTGGCCTTCTTCCGACTGTTGGGGCTACCGGAGCTGACCAGTGCGCGCTGGATCAGTATGGCGGCTTTCGGGCTTACCATCATTTTAGTTGGCTTAATCGTTTATCAGCGTACTCATTCCAGGTTTTTTAGCCTTTTTTGCGCCATTCTCATCCTTGTATCGAATCCAATTTTACGTAACTTTAGCTGGGCAATGACTGAACCATTGTATATCCTTCTAATGTTGGCCAGCCTTCTCTATTTTGCAACATATATTCGTACTACCCTCCGTCGCTGGCTGTTTCTGGCTGCCATCTTTGCCAGTCTGGCTCTCCTCACCCGTTATGTTGGCTTTGCCCTGGTTGGAGCACTATGTCTGGTGTTGATCCTCAATCGGCATATATCCTGGCGCCAGCGCTTGCAGGAACTGGCGATTTTCCTCTCCATCACCCTCATCCCAACCCTGTTGTGGTTGTTGCGTAATTGGCTCATTTCTGAGACGCTTACCAACCGGGCGATCGTCTGGCATCCAATATCAAATGAGAATGTGGCTTTTTTAATCAAAGCTGTAAACAGCTGGGGGCTCTTACCCCAACGCCTGGTGGTTGGTCATGAAAGGATCGCATTTGTGGTTGTATTAATCGGTCTTTCATCGGTGGGATTATGGTGGTTCATTCGCTCCCATCGAAAGCAGGCGATAACACCCACCCAGGAATTCACCCTGTTATTGTCCAGTTGGTTTTATATAGGCTTATTAGGCGTTTCCTTATTCTTCCTGGATGCCACCACACGATTAGAAAACCGCATCCTCCTACCATTATACGTATTGATTTTGATATTAATCGTCATCGGATCAGCCTTACTCTGGCAGCAAAAAAAGTGGCTCCCCCGCCTGGTAGTAATACTGGTCTGTATGTGGCTGGCATACTTCTCATTCACCCGCGTGGACGGGGCTATTATTGACCTGCGCTCCGATAGCCAGGGGTATGCCAGCTTGCAGTGGCAAAATTCTCCCACCGCGGGTTTCATCCGCCAACAAGATACGTCATTGATTTATACGAATGATGTTACCGCTATCTACTTCCTGGCGGGTAAGAATTCAGAAGGCATCCCAAATGCAAATTCAACTGCGACAGACCTCGCCCAAATGCGAGCGAATCTGAACACACCTGACAGTTATTTAGTAATTTTCGGAACCCTGACGGGAGAATTCGCCCCGCTGGAAAAACTTACCAGGGATCTCACCCTGGTGGGTTCGTTCGATGATGGCAATGTATATCAGATTCACTGAACCAGGATTGAGAGATTATAAACATGACAACCATTCTTTACTCCGCCCCCTATATGATCCCCCTGCTGCCTCGCTATCGACCACTGCTGGAGGGTCTCGGTCTACAGCTTATCGTCCCTGAGGTCCACGAGCGTCTGGGTGAAGCTGAGCTCCTGTCCTACGCAGGCCAGTTCGATGGTACCATCTGCGGAGATGACCACTACACCGCCCGTGTGATTGAAGCCTGTTCTCCACGCCTGAAGGTCATCTCCAAATGGGGTACCGGCATCGATTCAATCGACCGCCAGGCCGCTGAAAAGCTTGGCATCCAGGTGCGCAACACCCCCAATGCCTTCACTCTGCCAGTCGCGGATACTGTCCTCGGTTACATGTTGACCTTTGCCAGACGATTTCCCTGGATGGACCGGGCGGTGAAAGCCGGCCAGTGGGCGAAGGTCCCCGGGCGCTCGCTGAGTGAATGCACCCTGGGTGTGGTAGGCGTAGGAAGGATTGGAAAAGCGGTCATCCGCCGGGCGCGCGCATTCGGCATGACAATCCTTGGGAACGATATCATCCCTATCGACCAGGTATTTTTGACCAAGAATGGGGTTGAGATGACCTCGTTGGATGACCTTCTCGCCCGTTCCGATTTCGTCAGCTTGAACTGCGACCTGAACCCCTCCAGCTATCACCTGATGAATGCCACGACTTTCAGTCATATTAAACCAACAGCTATCCTGATCAACACCTCCCGCGGTCCGGTGGTGGAGGAACAGGCCTTGATTTCAGCCTTGCAGGCTGGCAAGCTGGCGGGTGCCGCCATGGATGTGTTCGAAGTGGAGCCGCTCTCGATAGACAGCCCCCTTACCAGGATGGACAACGTTATGCTGGCTTCGCACAATGCCAATTCCAGCCCCAAAGCCTGGGAACGGGTACATCAAAATACGATCGACAACCTGCTGGATGGGTTGGGGTTAACCAGCAAAAAGGAAGGGTGAGTATGCAAAAAAGTGCCTCAGATAGTGGACCATCAATGATCCCACGCACGGTCCTGGTCACCGGCGCAGCTGGCGGGATTGGTCGAGCCACGGTCCATCTTTTCGCCAAATCAGGCTGGCGGGTGATCGGGGTCGACCGAGCCCCCTTTGGAGAGACTTTTCCCCAGGATGGCTTCTTCGTCCAATCCGATATATCCATCGGTGGTAACCTTGAAGACATCTTTACACAAGTTCACGCTCACACAGGTTCTCTCAACGCGTTGATCAACAATGCCGGAGTTCAGATTGCCAAACCGATCCTGCAAACCAGCGTGGAAGAATGGGATGCCGTGATGGCTTCCAACCTGCGCTCGGTGTTCCTCAGTGCCAAGCTTGCCTACCCATTGTTCAAAACCTCCAATGGCGGGGCGATTGTCATCGTCTCGTCCGTTCACGCTGTGGCAACTTCTGCTAATATCGCCGCCTATGCCGCCAGCAAGGGTGGTTTGCTGGCTCTCACACGTGCTATGGCAATTGAATTTGCCCCCGATAACATCCGCGTGAATGCCATCTTGCCGGGTGCTGTGGATACCCCCATGCTGCGTGCCGGGTTGAACCGTGGCCATGTCCAGGGCAGCGATATCCAAACCCGCCTGGATAACCTGGCCCGCAAGACGGTTAACGGGCGGATTGGCACACCGGAAGAGATTGCCCATGCCATTTATTTCCTGGCGGATGATTCGCAATCTTCATTTATGACCGGCCAGGCTATGATCGTGGATGGTGGTGCCACCGCCCGGCTCAGTACGGAGTAACATAGTTCAAATATCCCATCGGAGTCTTAATCTATATCTATGCGTCAATCCATAAAAAAACTGACCCCCGCTCCCGTGTGGCAATTGGGTTCAAACACGTATTGGTGGTGGCGTAATCGCGGCAGGCACGTTCTTGCTCAATATGGCGATCCTCGCTGGTCTGATAGTAAACATCGCCTGCACCAGGTTGAAAATATCCATCAGCATAAACGCTGTTTCATCATTGGTAACGGTCCAAGCTTGCGCCAGACCGATCTGAACAAGCTTCGGGGCGAATTTACCTTTGGACTCAACCGCATCTACCTGCTTTTTCCCGAGCTGGGCTTTTCCACCACGTATCTCGTCTCGGTGAATGACCTGGTACTCGAGCAGTGTGCCGCTGAGATGCACGGCCTCGATACTCAAAAATTCATCACCTGGCGCGCTCGCCGCTGGTTCAAGCATGACCCCAAGGTCACTTATTTGGATACCGACTTCACCGGTGAAGAGAATTTCTGCACGAAGATTGACCGGCAGGCTATTCGAAGGTTTTACGGTCACCTATGTGGCTCTCCAGCTAGCTTACCACATGGGGTTTGAGCAAGCCATCCTGGTGGGTGTGGATCATAATTTCGTCACCCAGGGAGCTGCCAATCAGGCAGTCATCTCGCAGGGTGATGACCCCAACCATTTTGCCCCCAACTACTTTGGCAAAGGTTTTAAATGGCAGCTACCTGACCTGGCAGGCTCTGAGCGTGCCTACACCATGGCCCGTCAGGCTTACGAAGCTGCCGGGCGCAGTGTGCTCGACGCCACCATCGGCGGTAAGCTCACCATCTTCCCCAAGCTGGACTATTCTTCCCTATTCTGACTCTGACCAAAGTTGCCTTCTTCAACCTCTCCCACCATTTCAATCATCACCCCCTGCTTCAATCACGCCCGCTTCATCGAGCAAACCATCCAATCGGTGCTGTGGCAGGATTATCCCAACATCGAATACCTGGTCGTGGATGGCGGCTCTACCGATGGCAGTGTCGAGATCATCCAGCGTTATGCCGATGCTGGCAAGATCGCCTGGTGGGTCTCCGAGCCCGATAAAGGCCAGGCTGACGCAATCAACAAAGGCTTTGCACGTGCCCAAGGTGAATTTGTCGCCTGGCTGAACTCGGACGACCTGTACTACCGCCGCGATGTTGTCAGTCACGCAGTGCAAGTCCTTCAATCTCATCCCGAGAGCCGGCATGGTCTATGCCGATGGAGTCATGGTAGATGCCGAGCTGAATCTCCTGGACTGGCATGCCTATCCCCAATATTCTCTGACCGACTTGCTGTCATTTAAGGTGATATTACAGCCTACCGTGTTCATGCGTCAGCCAATATTGCACCAGGCAGGCTATCTCCCCACTGATTATCACCTTATCCTCGACCACACCTTGTGGGTTCGGATGGCTGTGCTAGCCCCCATCCTGCATGTGAGTGAGGTGTGGGCGGTCGAGCGCACCCATTTGGATGCCAAAACCATTGCCCAGTCCGCCCAGTTTGTGGATGAGGCTTTTCGCTTTGTCCAATCCGTGGAGCAAGATCCTGCTTTACAACCGATAGTTGAAAGCCATCGCAAGGCTATATATTCAGGGCTGCATATCTTTGCTGCCAGGCGTTTGATCGATTCTGGTCTGCCCCGCCCTGCTTTGCATCACTTTCGTCAGGCTGCCCGATATTCACTGACCAGGGTGCTCTCCGTGTGGTACAAGGTGCTGCAGGCGTTGGGTGGTTATATGGGTCTGGAGCGATTATTCTTGCTTTACCGCCAGGTTCGCAGGCGATGGCAACACCAGACACGGCGCCTGGTCGTCAGCCATGCAGGTGTCTCATGGGCAGACGAGACTCAATCAAAAGGTAAACCCACTCAAGAATAATGCTCAAACGCTTCCCTCTTGCACCCCTTGCCTTCGCCATCATCCCCACCCTGGCCATTTTAGCCAGCAATATCACTGAGGTGAGCTTAAGCGTCGCCATCCGCCCTCTATCAATCAGCCTGGCGGTCAGCATGCTGCTTCTGTTCATTCTTCGCCTGGCGTTCAAGCGCTGGGATAAAGCTGCCCTGGTCACCACTCTTCTACTGGTGCTGTACTTTTCTTATGGTCAGGTATATTCCCTGCTTGAGCAGCACCCCATTGGCGGGTTTAACCTGGGGCGCCACCGTTACTTAATGTTCATCTACGCATTGATCCTGGTTGCCGGTCTGTGGGCGATCATTTTCAAGCTAAGGAACATCTCCCTGGTTTTTTACCTGGCGAATATTTTCAGCCTGGTTTTGTTGGTCATCCCTATAATACAGCTCTCCGTTTTTATCATCCAATCCTCCAAGCAACAGCATCAAGTTGCCGACGCATCCATCCAGCTGGACCCTCCGCTCCAGCCTGCCTTACAGCCATTGCCAGATATCTACTTCATCATCCTGGATTCTCACACCCGCAGGGATGCGCTGGTAGAAGACTATGATTTTGATAATTCTGCCTACCTGGATCAGCTGCGTGAGTTAGGTTTTTATATTGCCGATTGCAGCCGCAGTAACTACGATTACACCCAGGGAACAATTGCCGCGGGCTTAAATATGGATTACCTTACCAACCTGAGTCCATATCTACAGCAATTAAACTCAGAAGATATCTGGATTTTGTTGAAACAAAGCCGGGTTCGGCGCTTGCTTGAAAATGCGGGCTACAAGACGGTTGCCTTTGACACCGGCTATGAGTGGAGCCGGCTCGAGGACGCGGATATTTATTTAAGCCTCGGAAGCGAGAGCTATTCAATGCAAAAAATCAGCCCATTTGAAGCCATGCTGATCAAAAGCACAGCTCTGCTCATCCTGACCAATTCGCAGAACCAATTGTTACGCTCGCAGTTCGAACAGGTCAACTTCCCTTACAGCTACCATGTGAGTAGCCAGAACTTCATCCTTGAGCAGCTCCCCCAGGATTTCCAAAGATCCCGATCCAACTTTTACTTTTGTCCACCTGCTTGTCCCCCACGTACCATTCGTTTTTACCCCCGACGGAAGCATCGTCACTGACCCTCTTTTCTACAATGGCAACCTCTCCTGGCCCGGGGATGATGACCACCTCATTCTAGGTTATGCCAATCAGGTTGAATTTATCGACCGAAAGCTCGTTGAAATTGTCGAGGAGATCCTGTCGCAATCTCAGACGCCTCCTATCATTGTTATATTTGGAGACCACGGTTTGCTCAACCAGAACCGCTATGAGATTCTGAACGCGTATTACCTTCCAGGAGAGGGCGCAAGCTACCTCTACCCAACCATCTCACCGGTAAATTCCTTCCGCATCATCTTTGATACCTACTTCGGGACAAATTACGATCTTCTGACTGATGTGAGCTACAACCAATCTGATCAGGTGGTCCCGGAAACCTCCCCCACCTGCACAAATAAATAAACGTCGCATGCCACCGCTTGTTTCGATCATCACACCTTCTTATAACCAGGCACGTTTCCTTCCGGAGACGATCCAATCTATCCTTTCGCAGGATTACACCGACTTTGAATATATCATCGTGGATGGTGGCTCCACCGATGGTTCCCTGGAAATCATTCAACAGGTTGCCAGCCGCCTTGCCTGGTGGGTTTCTGAGCCCGACCAGGGTCAAACAGATGCTATCAACAAAGGCTTTGCCCACGCCCACGGCGAGATTCTCGCCTGGTTAAATTCAGATGATACCTACCAGCCTGGTGCCATCACCCAGGCAGTCGCATCCCTGCTTGCCCATCCTGAAGCCTCCCTCGTGTATGGAGATGCCAACCTGATCGATGAGCATGGTCATCTCATGGGTCGCTTTCCTTCCAGGCAAACGGATCTGCCGGGGCTACTGCGCGGCTCTGTCCACATCCCTCAACAAACCACCTTCTTCTGGTCCCGGCTTTGGAAACAGGTTGGACCGCTTGATCCGACCTTCCGTTTCGCCATGGATTATGACCTATGGGTGCGCCTGGCCAGAATTGCACCCCTGATCTATGTGCCCAGGCTATGGGCGAATTTTCGCCTGCACGGTGGGGGCAAATCGGTCATCATGGACGATCGCTGCTACCCCGAGATGATCCGGGTGTACAGGCGTGAAGGTGGAGGCTGGTTTTCCCGCCTGGCAATGCGCTGGTTCTTGCGTCGATTGTTATATGCCTGGTTGCCCCTCCGCATGCGAGTGAGGCTGCGCCAGATTCTCAATCATTGACGAGTCCGTCGTTCCCTTCAGCCGGATAATCCGAATTGATTTGCCCTGGATTAATATTACAATTAGGTACACCAATATGGAGGGTATAACTCATGTTGTTTGAACCAACATCTATCCCTGAAATTATTCTCATCACTCCTCAGATGTTTGGGGATGAGCGAGGCTTTTTCATGGAAACCTACCAGGCACAAAGGTTCGGTGCTGCCGGTCTGCCATTTATATATGTGCAGGATAACCATTCGGGATCCCAGCACGGTACCCTGCGCGGGTTACATTACCAGGTGCGCCAGCCTCAAGGTAAAGTGGTGCGCGTCATTGCAGGTGAGGTATACGACGTGGCAGTCGATTTACGTCGCTGGTCAGCAACCTTTGGCCAGTGGGTAGGGGTCAATCTTTCCGCAAAAAATAAGATGCAGGTCTGGATTCCACCTGGGTTTGCCCATGGGTTTTATGTGTGCAGTGAGTGGGCTGAGGTAGCTTATAAAGCCACGGATTACTACGCTCCCGAGTGGGAACGTACCCTTCTGTGGAACGACCCGGCACTTAACATTACCTGGCCAGTCCCTAACGGGGAAGAGCCAATACTTTCTACCAAGGACAAACAAGGCAAACAGCTCTCAGCAGCGGAAGTCTTTGAACAGGAGATAAGATGAAAAACGTTCTCGTAACGGGTGGTGCTGGTTTTATTGGTTCCAATTTCGTCCGATTCCTGCTCCAGGCTGAGCCAGAGGTTCAAGTGGTCAATCTGGATGTGCTTTCTTATGCGGGCAGCCAGGAAAATCTAAAGGATTTACCTTTTCCCGAGCGCCACACATTCATCAGAGGCGATATTTGCGATCGTCCGCTTGTAGACCATCTTTTCCATCTATACAAAATTGACACGGTTGTCCACTTCGCCGCTCAAACGCATGTAGATCGTTCGATCCTTTATCCAGATCAATTTTTATTCACCAATGTCGTGGGTACCTTTACCTTGCTGGATGCCGCCCGGCAATATTGGTTGTTAGAAAACGCCCTGCCATCCAATGACGCCCGCTTCCATCATATCTCGACAGATGAAGTTTTTGGCACCCTGAAAGCTGACGACCCTGCCTGGACCGAGGATACGCCCTATGCACCCAGCTCGCCTTACTCCGCCTCCAAGGCTGCCAGCGACCATTACGTGCGCGCCTTCGGTCACACCTATGGACTGCCATATTCCATCACCAATTGCAGCAATAATTATGGCCCCTACCAATTCCCCGAAAAGCTGATCCCGCTTATGATCCTGAACGCCATGGATGGTAAACCCCTCCCCATCTATGGAGATGGAGATCAGATTCGCGATTGGCTGTATGTGGAAGATCACTGTGAGGCCATCTGGATGGTGCTGCGTAAAGGTCGTTCAGGACAGACCTATAATATCGGTGGAGGCTCTCAACCCACCAACTTGCAGGTCATTCAACACCTATGTTCTTCCCTGGATGAGCTTCTTCCCCTATCCCCCTCGATCCCGCATTCATCCCTGATGCGCTTTGTCCCTGACCGTCCAGGTCATGACCGGCGCTATGCCATTGACATCTCCAAGATTAATTCCGAGCTGGGATGGCAGCCAAAGCAGTCGCTGGGCAGTGGTCTGCACAAGACCATCCAGTGGTATCTCTCCAATCCAGAGTGGATCACAGCGATTCGCCAGCAACGTGATTATCAGCAATGGCTGACCCGAAATTACGATAAACGACAATGAATAGTCTCAGGAGGCATCCATGAAGGGTATCATTCTATCGGGTGGTAAAGGCACCAGGCTATATCCACTCACCATTGGGATCAGCAAGCAGCTCCTCCCAGTGTATGACAAACCCATGGTGTATTACCCCCTCTCAATGCTGATGCTGGCTGGCATCCGTGAGATCCTGGTCATCAGCACGCCCGAAGCCTTGCCTGCTTTCCAGTGCCTGTTGCAGGATGGCTCACAATTGGGGCTGAAAGTGTCATATGCAAAACAGATTGAGCCACGTGGCTTGGCCGATGCTTTCCTGGTCGGGCAGAAGTTCATTGATGGTGAGCCAGTCTGCCTTATCCTTGGAGATAACATTTTCTTTGGGCACGGGTTGCCCACGCAACTTCGTAATGCAGCCCAGCTTACCCAGGGAGCATTGATCTTCGCTTACCCGGTGCGTGATCCCGAACGTTATGGTGTAGTCGAATTCGATTCAGAAGGTCTGGCGCTCAGTATTGAAGAGAAACCAGCCATACCTCGCTCTCATTACGCCGTCCCGGGCATGTATTTCTATGATTCAAAAGTCTCACAGCTTGCTAGCCACGCTCAAACCTTCCCCACGAGGTGAAATCGAGATCACTGACCTTAATATGATTTATTTACAGCAAGGAAAGATGCGCGTGGAAATCCTGGGGCGCGGGGTTGCCTGGCTAGATGCAGGTACCCACGAAGCACTGCTGCAAGCCAGCAACTTTGTGCAAACCGTGCAAGACCGTCAAGGTATGATGATCTCCTGCCCGGAAGAAATCGCCTTCCGCCTGGGTTTTATCGATGAATCCCAGCTTCGAAACCTGGCACAAACGATGAATAGCAATCAATACGGGCAATACCTGCTGCATCTCCTTGAAGATGATCTTCCTTACCAAAATCAATGAAATCAAAAAGCAAGAGAATCAATATACGATATGCGTCAACCCGCTAATAAGAATCAACCATGGCAGCCTGGATCTCAAATCATCCTATGCAAATACTCCTGGTAGGTAACACTGGTCAGCTTGGCTGGGAATTGGAACGCACCCTGGCACCCCTGGGTGAGATTCTGGCCTATGATTATCCTGCGATCGACCTGGCAGATATCGAGAGCATCCGTCAGACTATCCACCAGTGCAACCCAGATGTAATCATCAACGCGGCGGCGTATACAGCTGTAGACCGCGCCGAAGCTGAGCCTGACCTGGCTAACGCCATCAATGCCACTGCTCCCGCAATCCTGGCTCAAGAAGCACATCACGCCGGTGCAGCATTCATCCATTTCTCGACTGATTACGTATTTGATGGGTTGAAGGGTTCCCCTTACCTCGAAAGCGACCTGCCCAATCCCCTGGGTGTTTACGGCCGTTCTAAACTGGAGGGGGAGCGCGAAGTTCAACAAATCGGTGGTGCATACCTGATCCTGCGTACCAGCTGGGTCTACAGTCTACGCCGGGATAGCTTTGTAAATAAAGTTTTGGGTTGGTCCAGGTCTCAGCCCAGCCTTAAATTGGTGATTGACCAGGTCAGCGGACCTACCTGGGCGCGTATGCTTGCGGAAATCACCAGCCACCTGATCTTGCTGGGAGGCGATGAACTCGTGGGTTGGCTTAACAAGCATCGTGGTCTGTACCATCTGGCAGGTTCAGGCTTTTGCAGCCGTTACGAGTGGGGGCAGGAGGTGCTGCGCCTCGACCCAAATAAAGATAGCCAGGTCGTTAAAGAGCTGCTACCTGCCTTGACGGAAGATTTTCCCACTCCTGCCCGCCGCCCACTTTTTTCTGCCTTGAACTGTGATCTTTTTACCCAAACTTTTCATCTAAAATTGCCAGATTGGAAAGATGCGCTAAAACTTGCCATGGAGATGATATGACCATGCGTGTCCTGTCTGTTTTTGGCACTCGTCCAGAAGCGGTGAAAATGGCACCTGTAGTTCAGGCATTGGCACACACCCCGGGGATCACCTCTCTCGTGTGTGTCACCGCTCAGCACCGCCAGATGCTCGATCAAGTCCTGCGCCTGTTCAATATCCTACCGGATGTTGACCTCGACCTGATGCAGCCCGACCAGAACCTGGCTAATTTAACCGCAGACATCTTTACCCACCTGGACCCCGTGCTTGTCAACCTGAAACCTGACTGGATCCTGGTTCAGGGAGATACTACCACCGCTATGGCTTCTTCCCTGGCAGCTTTTTACCGTCATATCCGTGTTGGGCACGTGGAAGCCGGCTTACGCACCAATGATAAATGGCAACCCTACCCAGAGGAGATCAATCGCCGCCTTACCAGTGTGGTAACGGATCTTCATTTTTCCCCCACCGATTGGGCTCGCCAAAATTTGCTGCGTGAAAATATCCCCTCCGATCAAATCATTGTCACTGGTAACCCGGTCATCGATGCCTTGCACTCAGTAGTACAGATGCCTCCCACCCAGGCTGTGCTTGAGCTCTTCAAGCGCATGGAGCTCCCCTACCATCCACCTGGTGCCACTCCGTCATCCCAACCTGGTTCACCCCGCCTGATTTTAGTCACCGCCCACCGTCGCGAGAACTTTGGTAAACCATTGGAAAATATTTGCTCTGCTCTTAAACGGTTGGCACAGACCTATGGAAATGGTATTCGCATCGTCTACCCCGTACACCTGAACCCGAATGTTCAGGTACCGGTTCATCGCTTGTTGGACGCTGTCCCCAACATCATCTTGCTCGACCCGTTGGATTATCTCCCCATGGTCCACGTGATGAAACAAGCCAACCTGATATTGACCGATTCAGGTGGCTTGCAGGAAGAAGCACCGTCACTGGGTATACCTGTGCTGGTTATGCGGGCTGTTACCGAACGTCCTGAAGGTGTTGCTGCCGGCACTGTCCGTCTGGTGGGCACCGACCCGGATGAAATTTTCAGCCAGTCTTGCAGGCTGCTAAATGACCCGCTGGCATATGCTGCCATGGCGCAGGCGATCAATCCGTATGGGGATGGTAAAGCTGCCATGCGTATCACTGACGCCCTCATAAATACATTCCTCCCAAGAGCTAAAATTGTCTGATGATTATCGATAATTATCCCCTAAACCCACATCTACTCTATCCAGCAGCTGTATGGATAACGGGTCATGTTTATGCTTGATCTATCCATTTGCATTGTCACCCTCAATGCCAGTGACTATCTGCGGAATTGCTTGCGTTCGATCGTTGAACAGGCAACTTATTTAAACTTATTGGAATCCAATTCAAGCACTGCAACCCAACCTTCCGATCAGCCAACTCCAGACCAGGGAAGGCTGAATTTTGAGCTGATCGTCGTGGATAATGGCTCGAATGATCAGACCATCCAGATGCTCCAAACAGAATTCCCCGCCACAAGGCTCGTCTTGAATGGCAGGAACGATGGATTTGCCCGACCGTCAAACCAGGCATTACGCCTCAGCGCAGGTCAATATATGCTAATTCTCAATCCTGATACAATCATCCTGCCAGGCGCATTGAATGAGCTGGTTGAATACTTGAACTCCCATCCCGATGTAGGTATTTGTGGACCCAAGGTCTTGAACCGCGACGGCAGCCTGCAAAAAGCTTGCCGGCGGGGTGTTTCCCGTCCGTGGGCAGCTTTCAGTTATCACTCCGGATTATCCTCATTATTCCCGAAAAGTAAATTCTTTGGTGGTTATTTGCTGAACTATATGGATGAGGATGCCACTCATGAAGTGGATGGTGTTTCTGGTTCATGTATGCTGATCCGTCGTCCAGTAGTTGAACAGGTTGGTTACTTTGACGAACGTTTCTTTGCTTATCAGGAGGATGCCGATTATTGCTTTCAAGTGAAAAAAGCCGGATGGAAGATCGTATATTACCCAAAAGCTCAAATCATCCATTATGGTGGGCAGGGAGGCTCGCGGGTCCAGCCCTATCGTGCAATATATGAATGGCATCGATCTTATTTTCTGTATTACCGTAAAAATCTTGCCAAAGATTATTTTTTCCTATTTAATTGGTTTTATTATCTGCTGATGGGTTTAAAGCTGCTCGTAACCCTGGTAGCAAATGTGTTGCGCACCGAGAAATTTGCCGGTCCCCGGCGTGCATGACTGCCGGCTTCGAGATTATCCCATGATTAAAAACCTCACCACAAACCAAATCCTTTTAATTGCCATGGCGACCATGCTATTATTATTAGCCGCCTTCTCATTCTACCTGTTGCAAGATATCTCCGCTCCACTGCCTTTCGCCCCCCCATCTCCATCCAGCACGGTAACGCCCCTACCGCCCACCTCAACCCATACACCTGAGGTAACCTCTACCAGCACACCTACCCGCCAGACCTCCTATACACCTTTTGCTTCTCCTGGCACAACAAGCCCTCAAACTCCCTCAGAAGTCCCCATTACCTCTGAGACGGTCATTCCCTCGCCCGGTGTCACATCTTCTCCCAGCTCACCGAACAACACCTCCACAGTTACGCCGTTGTCCAACGCAACTCAAACCCTCACACCCACTCCTTCCACAGCTACAAATTCCCCAATCCCCTCCCAGACCCTGGTATCAGGTGAATTTGGAGTTGACGGGCGGATCGTTCAAAACAGCACGCCAGTTGCGAATGTGAAGGTCGAATTCGTTGATGATGCCGCCTCACGCCAGGATACCACGGATCCGGGTGGGCATTATTGGTTCACCACCCTCGCTCCAGGCACAAATTTCACCCTGACGTTCAACCACGCGTCCAACCCCCAGCTGACCCCAGTAGCTGAAATTGCTTCTTTTGCCTGGATTGAAGGAACTCTGCCATCCGGGGTTGATACCATCCAATTGCCCGACCTCGAAGTAAGTCTAAACATTGACGGTATGATCTTCGATTTACAAACCCCTACCGATGGATCCACATACTCAGCGGCAGCCATAAGCTCATCCAATCCAATCCAATTCAACTGGTCGCTCTACAACCAGGGTGAATCCTATTACGCTGAGCTTGGCGAAGCCGGGAGTGATGAGCCTCTCTGGATATCCAATGAAGCCACCTTGACCACTTTGATGTGGGACGGAACCTTGGCGGACCAAACTCACATCACCCAGGGAGACTATTGGTGGCGGGTTGCAGCCACAAAATCCCTTGGAGATTTCACCCTTATCGTTTTCACCCAGGAATGGGACATCACATTCAACCCTTAGAGAAGCATAATAATCCAGGAACACTATTGGGCGGGTGGTTATCTTTTCCTACCCGCTCTTTTTTTTCGACTCAGGACTATTTGTAGTACGTTTCGCGCTAGCGGGATCAATTATTCCCACCTTGTGACGATGCATTGTTTTGAATTATAATCCCGACATTCTCCCCAACCCTTGATAGGATGGTTTATGTCTAAAAATGGCTGGATAGCTTGTATTGTTGTTGTGATCGTTGTGCTTTGTGCCTGTGCCTTTTGCCTGCTCATGAGTTTGATCGGTGTGGCAAGTTATTTTTATATCTCCCCTACCCTCTCCTGGAGCTTCCCCTTTCAATCTGGTGAGGTCACATCTCCAACGCCTTCCCCGGTCGTCATCCGTCCAACTCGACCACAATTGGAGCCAATTCAAATTACCCCTGCGGGTACAACCACGTCCCCATCCGAATCCCCGGCAACCACTCCGGCAAGCCTGCCACCTGAGGTGGTCGTGCCAACCGATACATTATATGCTCTAGAAAACACCTTTATACCCGATAGTGATCCAATCCAGCTGGCTCAACGCCTGCTCAACCTGGATAATCTTTCCCCCACCGTAGCTCCGTTGGAATCTTTTTCTGAAATCGGTACACAGCAGGAATTTTGGGTCGGGAACGGTGAAATTGAGAATTTCCGTCTCCAAGCTACATTACGCTATGTTACCGATCATGCTTATTTCTGGATCGAAGATGGTATCCGTTACCGGCAGAGTGACCTGATTACCCTGGCGGATAACTTTGAAAATCAGATTTACCCCACCGATCGCCTCTTTTTCGGTAGCGAATGGACCCCAGGTGTGGATGGTGACCCCCACATTTACATCCTATATGCGTCTGGCATTGGCGATCATATCGCCGGTTATTTTTCCTCAGGTGACGAGTATCCACATGGGGTAAACCAATATTCCAACGCTCATGAGATGTTCCTTTTTAATGCTGATAACTCGCCCCTCGACAACGACTACACCCTTGGTGTTCTGGCTCATGAATTTCAACATATGATTCAGTGGAATCAGGATAAGAATGAATCCAATTGGTTGAGTGAGGGCTTTTCCGAGCTGGCTGTCCTGATAAATAATCTCTATAGTGGTGGATTTGATGCTCTTTACACCAGCGACCCGGATTTACAACTGAATAACTGGCCGGATGACTTACACGGGAATACATCTCCACATTATGGAGCCAGTTTTCTTTTTGTCTCTTACTTCCTGGACCGTTTCGGTGAAGCTGCCACCCAGGCTTTGGTCACCAACCAGGATCATGATTTGAAGAGTGTGGATTCCACCTTGCAGCAGATTAATGCTACCGATCCCCTCACCGATCAACCCATTACCGCCGATAGCTTCTTTCTCGATTGGGCAATCACCAACCTCTTGATGGATCAACATGTGGGGGATGGAAGATATTCCTACACTCGTTACCTCGGTGCTCCACGCGCAATAGCCTCCCAAACATTCAAGACATGCCCGGTTGCTACCACCACCAATGATGTGCACCAATATGGTGTTGACTATATCCGTTTCTCCTGCCCGGGCAGCTACTCTCTCCACTTTGAAGGCTCTATTCAGACACCCCTTCTTCCACAGGATCCCCACTCCGGGCGATACGCAATGTGGGCTAATAAAAGCGATGAGTCGGATACGAGCCCTGACCCATACCTTTGACCTCAGCAGCTACACTGGTCCTCTTTCGCTCAGTTATTGGACCTGGTATGACCTCGAAAATGGCTGGGATTATGCCTATCTTGAAGCCTCCACCGATGGCGAACATTGGCAGATCCTCACTACACCCTCAGGCACATCGAAAGATCCGCAAGGAAATAACTATGGTTGGGGTTATACTGGTTTTAGTGGTCCAGGCTCCCCACCAGTTTGGATACAGGAGAATGTGGACCTCACGCAATTCGCCGGGCAGATGCTGACCTTGCGATTTGAATATATTACCGATTCCAATGTCACCGGCGAGGGCTTTATGATCGACGATCTCTCCATTCCTGAGATTGGTTATACTGCTGATTTTGAAACTGATAATGCAGGCTGGCAAGTTGATGGTTGGGTGCGTATCCAGAACGTTTTGCCACAGACGTATGGGCTGGCACTTATCTCATTGGGTGATACCACCAGCGTTCAATACATATCCTTGAACCCCGATATTACTGCGAATATTCCTTTCACCATTGGCGGGGATGTGGATGATGTCATCCTGGTGGTTTCTGGAACCACCCGTTTCACGCGCCAGTCAGCACCCTATCTCTTCAGTGTGGACCAACCCTGATTGATGCATAAGAAAAGGGCTGTCCAAAATTAATGCACAGCCCAAAAAGTTTCGCTGAGGGCGGAAGATATCCGCCCTTTTTGTTTACTCTTTTCGATATGGAGCTCGTAAAGCCGTCAATTCTCGTTCAAGCTCTGCTCTGCGGGCTTCGGCAACTGCCTTGATATCATCTTTAAGCCGGATGGATCGTTCCTGGAGCTGCTCCCTGATTTCTTCACCTGAGGCTGGAGCAAGCAGGATCGCAACAATTGCGCCTACCACTCCGCCCATAAATATACCTGTAATGAAACTGAATACCCGTTGCATGCTGACCTCCTTATCATATTTTCCGGGGAACCTGATGCTATTATAATATAGTTAAGCCATATGCTTGACGAAAACCTGTGGGCTGGATATATTTTTTTTATAATTTCACTGTATAATGAACCGTCAACCGATGGGTTGTGGAATTATAGTCATCACTATTTTGAAACATCCTATCCAACACTACGAACATTGAAAGGAGGTAAGAATTGAAAATCGCTGTTTGTGTCAAACAAGTACCCGATTCAGCCGCCAAGCTTGTCGCTGTGGATGGCAAAGCGAATTGGGGAGATTCACCCCTGGTTATCAATCCATGGGATGAATATGCTGTAGAAGCTGCTCTTCTGCAAGCCGAGGCTCATAATGGTAGCGTCACTGCAATCTCCATCGGTGGGGAGGGTTCCATAGAAGCCCTCAAACATGCTCTGGCAATGGGATGTTCAGATGCGATCCAGATCTCAGATCCCAGCCTGGCTCAGGTAGATAGCCAGGTGACATCCCGCGTCCTGGCTGCCGCGATACAAAAATTAGGCGAGGTAGATCTGGCATTTCTCGGACGACAAGCTATCGATACCGACACCGGTCTCACTGCAGCTCAAACCGCCCGTTTGCTCGGTTGGCCTTCTCTGACCCTTGTGGCGGTCATCTCCAATGTAGACCCATCCGCTCGCACCATCCTGGTGCAGCGCAGTGCCGAGGAAGGCAGAATTACCGTGAGCGCCACGCTGCCTGCCGTGCTTAGTATTGTAAAAGACTTTGGCGAACCACGCTATCCCTCCTTTATGGGCATCCGTAAAGCCTCACGGGCTGTCATCCCCGTCTGGTCACTCGCTGATTTGGGCTTGAACAATCTTCAATCGAACGTAAAATGGCTTGAAGTATTGAACGCACCTCAACGCCAGGTCACCACTGAGATGATTACCGGTGGAAGCCCTCAAGAGATCGCAGAATTTATTGTCGATAAAATCCTGGCGGAGAAGATCCTATGAGCAAGATCTGGGTATACATCGATCAATATAAAGGCCAGGCTCTACCCATCTCCTGGGAAGGTATTAGCGCTGCTAAAATGCTGGCAGAGCACTTGGGAAGTGGAGTTACCGCCCTGATTTTCGGGAAAAACGTTGAACCCATCGCAGCAGAAGCCTTCCAATATGGCGCGGATGAAGTCTTGCTTGCAGATGACGCCTCCCTGGATGATTATCGCTCTGAGCCCTATACCGCTTTGCTGGCTAAACTGGCGCTTGAATCCTCCCCCGAGGTGATTCTCTTCCCTACCACCACCCGCGGGCGTGAACTGGCTGCCATGTCTGCCATAGACTTGAACACTGGCGTTTTGCCGGATGTGATTGGCCTGGAAGTTAAAGATGGCTCACTTCTGGCGATACGTCCCATCTATGCCGGTAAGCTACTTTCCAAAGTAACCTGTCTCACCCGCCCCCAACTCGTCACGCTGCGCGGTCGTGCCTTCGTCAAGCCTGTTCCCGATGCCTCCCGTACTGGCACACTTACCAGGGTGCCTGCAGTCTTGAGTGAAGCGGATATTCCCACCAAGGTGGAATCGTATTCTGCCGGCGAAGCTGGCGTAAGCCTATCAGATGCCAACGTGATTGTTTCAGGCGGTCGCGGGGTCTCGAACAATCCCAGCCTCACCCCACCTGCAGGTATGGATGAAAAACAGGCCGAAATCTGGAAAGCCCAACAGGGATTCAAACTCATCGAAGACCTGGCTCAGGTACTGCATGCTGCAGTGGGTGCCAGCCGCGCCGCTGTGGACGCCGGATATATCCCTTACTCCCACCAGGTCGGGCAGACTGGTAAAGTGGTCTCCCCCGACCTATATATCGCCTGTGGCATCTCGGGTGCCATCCAACACCAGGCAGGCATGCGCACCAGCAAGGTCATCGTCGCCATCAACCGCGATGCTGAAGCCCCCATCTTCAAGCTGGCGCGTTATGGCGTGGTTGGAGATTTATATGCCATCATCCCTGCGCTCACCGAGGCATTTCGCAAGCGCCTGGGAAAATAAAAACATTCAATTCCCCTATCAAAAACTCGGGCAGGGATTGGGGAAACTCTGATCGATCCGCCACATCCCGAATGACCCATTCGGGATGTGGCTTTTCAACAGCCTATGACAGAAAAATACCTCGATCAAAAAAATATCCTCCTCGGTGTTACTGGCTCTATTGCTGCTTACAAGGCAGCAGAACTGGCCAGCAAACTTACTCAAGCTGGCGCGCTGGTGGATGTCATTCTCACCCCTGCAGCCACTGAGTTTATTACCCCGCTCAGCTTTCAATCCGTCACTGGTCGACCAGCCTTCACGGATGAAACCCTGTGGGGTGCACAGGCGCATGTCTTGCATGTCGGGTTGGGGCATACTGCAGATATATTTATCATCGCTCCCGCCACGGCTAATACCATCGCCAGGCTGGCTCACGGCCTGGCTGATAACCTGCTCGTCCTGGCCGGACTGTCCTTCGGACCCGGCACCCCCGAGCGGCCTCTGCTGATCGCACCTGCCATGGATGGAGGCATGCTCAACCATCCCTCCACCCAGGAGAATCTGGAGCTATTACGCCAGCGTGGGGCGATCATCATCGGTCCGGAAGTGGGGCACCTGGCTTCCGGTCTGGAAGCACGTGGGCGCATGACGGAGCCCGCGGTCCTGCTTGGGCACATCCGTTACCTGCTCACCCGGCGAGGCTCGCTGCAGGGTCGTCATGTGGTCGTCACCGCAGGAGGGACCCAGGAATCTATCGACCCGGTGCGTTTCATCGCCAATCATTCCTCCGGCAAGCAGGGCTATGCACTCGCCCAGGCAGCCTTGGATAAAGGTGCAGAGGTAACCCTGATCACCACCCCCGTCGCTCTCCCTGCTCCCATTGGAGTCACCAGGGTACAAGTGACCAGCGCGTTGGAAATGGAATCTGCAGTTTTGGAAGCCTGCCAGGAAGCTGATGTCTTGCTCATGGCTGCAGCCGTGGCAGATTTTCGACCTGTTCAGGCTGCCTCGCAGAAGATCAAAAAACGATCCGGGCTATCCTCCTTGGAATTGGAACATACGGCAGATATTCTTTCCACTGTCTCTGAGCAACGTCTTCGAACAAACCATCCCGAGATCGTGGTCGGATTTGCTGCAGAAACCCAGGATTTGATCACAAATGCAGAGCAAAAACGGAAGAGCAAACACCTGGATTTGATTGTTGCCAATGATGTCAGCACTCCAGGTTCTGGTTTTGGTTCAGAATCCAACCAGGTCACCTTCATTCAATCGGATGGACAAAACGTACCCTTACCCTTGATGTCAAAAGAAGAAGTTGCCGACCGGGTGATCGACGAAGTGATATTCCTACTCACCAGGTAATCCTGAACATTTCTCAACCCAGGTCGATTGCCCGTCAGGAGGTGGTTGATGAGACTCACGAATGCCATTACGGATGTCCCTGGCGTCCAGGTTGGGCATGCCCAGGACGAAGAAGCCCTGACAGGTTGCACCGTCATCTTGTGTGAGAAGGGCGCAGTGGGAGGTGTGGACCAGCGCGGTGGTGCCCCCGGTACGCGTGAAGTGGATGCTTTGCATCCGATGCACCTGGTCACGAAAGTGCATGGCATCGTCCTGGCAGGTGGCTCTGCCTTTGGACTGGAAGCCGCCACGGGCGTGATGCGCTACCTCGAAGAGAAAGGCGTCGGCTTCGATGCCCGCGTCGCAAAAGTTCCCATCGTCCCGGCTGCCATCCTTTTTGACCTGGGTGTAGGTAAAGCCAACGTCCGCCCGGATGCCGCCATGGGTTACCTCGCCTGTCAGAATGCGTCTTCAGAGCCCACCCGCTGAAGGTAATGTGGGTGCCGGTACAGGTGCCACCGTGGGTAAGATCCTGGGTCCAGGTCAATGCATGAAATCCGGGATTGGTACCGCCAGTCTGGAGATCGGTGCAGGGGTGTTGGTGGGTGCCATCGTTGCCGTGAATGCCTTTGGAGATGTCATCGACCCTGCTGATGGGCAGATCATCGCCGGGGCGCGCTCGAAGGACGTCGGTCCACTGCACATCGGTGCCCCTGGCTATTTTGCCGATACCCTGCTGGTGATGAAAACTCTCATCGGTCGGACAGCCCTGGGTTTTGGCAGCCGTGGGGATACCGTTATCGGTGTGGTTGCCACCAATGCAAAATTGGACAAAGAAGCCATTAACAAAGTCGCCCAGATGGCTCACGATGGTCTGGCGCGCACCATCCGCCCCGCTCACACCATGTTGGACGGGGACACAATATTTGCCCTCGCCACCGGCGAACATGCTGCGGATGTGAATATCGTTGGTGCGTATGGTGCGGAAGTGTTTGCCCAGGCTATCTTGCGCGCCGTGCGCCTTGCCAAGCCCGTCGCTGGGATACCGGCAGTTATGCCATCAATATGAAATTGCTCATCCTGGGTGGGACAGTTTTCCTTGGTCGGCATCTGGTCGAATCTGCTCTCGCTCGTCATCACCAGGTTACTTTATTCAACCGTGGTCAGCATAACCAGGATTTGTTCCCTCAGGTTGAGAAATTGCGAGGTGACAGAGATGGCGGATTGGAAACCTTACATGGTCAAACCTGGGATGCTGTTATCGATACCTGTGGTTATATTCCCCGTCTTGTGAACGCTTCGGCCCGGTTCCTTGCGGAGGCAGTTGAGCGCTATATTTTTATTTCCACACTGTCGGTTTATGCTGAGCCTCCCTTCGCTGGCATGGACGAGACAGCTCCATTGGCTATATTGAGAGATGAGACCACGGAGCAAATCACTGGGGAGACTTATGGTCCTTTAAAAGCATTGTGTGATAAGGCAGTTGAAGATGTCTTTCATGGTCGTGCCCTGATTATCCGGCCTGGTCTTATCGTGGGTCCGTACGATCCAAGTGACCGTTTTACCTACTGGCCATCCCGTGTGGGTCACGCTGGGGAGGTTTTGGCTGCCCGACAATTCTTCCCGTTTGACCCAATTCATCGATGTGCGCGACCTGGCAGATTGGTCTATTCGCATGATCGAAAACCGCCAGAATGGCATCTTCAATGCTACCGGTCCTGATTACCCACTTACCTTGGGTGAATTGCTAACAACCTGCAGGGAGGTCACTCACAGCAACGCGGCTTTCACCTGGGTTAGTGACCAGTTTTTACTCGACCAACATGTCATCCCTTACACAGAGCTTCCGTTATGGTTACCACGCGCAGATGCTGCCTGGGATTCTGTCAGCATTTCGTGCGCCCTCTCCCTCGGTCTCAAATTCCGCCCACTTGCCAAGACTGTGGCTTCTACCTGGTTATGGGACCAGACCCGTCCTCTTAATACACCGCGTCGCAACGGGCTCGCACCTGAACGCGAAACTGCCTTGCTTCAGGCATGGCATAAACAAGGAGCGTACTTTGCGACTTGAGAGCGCTCTATCCCCGAAAAATCGCAAGTGTTTATTTACGAGCGATGAAGAGCGAATTGTACGAGCAAAGCAAAGCGAGCAGCCCGTGCAAGCACGTTAGAGCAACACGTGTAGTTTTTCACCGAAGCCTCGCCAGCGTTTTCAGCGAGTGAGGGCGACCCGCGAAACCTAACCTCAGATAGGTATACTATCTCTTCAGCTTCTGCCCGGCTGCCATTGTTCTGAATAATGCCGACTTGGCTTTCTTAGCCAGCCATGCCGACCTTTTCTCGTCCTCTGCTTCATATTGGGCGTCACCTAAGATCATAAACAACGCCTTCTCCACCCCATGCGGGATGATATCCCCTGCCATGCCATACCCGATGCAGTCATACCCCGCCAGGAGCAATCCCGGGATAGGGCTCACCGGGTCCAGCCGCTCTCCTCCGCTCTGGCCCAATCGGTGTGCCATTTCAGCCGTCCACGCCCCGGAGAAGAACATGGGCACCTGCAGCTCCACAGCCTGGTCAAAATTGGGAAAGATCTCTCTGAGCTGCGTACGCACCAGCTCCAGCTCATATTTTAGGTCATAGGGCGGCTGCATCACCCAAAAAACATCCAGCATGTGCTTTCCGGGTGGAGCGAGATTGGGGTCAAAGAAGGTCGGCGCGTAGGAGTTCAAAGTCCGCTCCCATCCCATGCTGTGCAGCAGGGAATGCTCATCACCCAATAATGCCTCATTCAATCCGAGGATCAGCGCTGCTACCACAGCCGGTACGGCCCCTCTGAGATGGGTCACATATTCTTGGGGTAGGTTCTCCTCCCCCACCAGCTGGATCAATCGCTTGATCCCGGCATTGTGCACCACCACTTCCGCCTTGATCGTTCGCCCATCCATGAGCTTTACCCCACAAGCTTTTCCATTTTCCAACATAATCGACTTGACTTGCGTGCGCGTGGCGATCTCACCATGGTTTCTTTGTATAACCTGCTCCAATCCATCCACTATCGCTGCCGTTCCTCCAACCGCAGTGCCCCATACCGCCATCTGCTCCAGCGCATCCACGATGGCTCGCTTGGTCTCATTGGCTGAGAAGGTGTCCACGGTCTGTGAAGCGAAGCAATAGGTTATGATCGTCTCTACATACTTCACATATTCTTCGTTCCCTGGGAAATACTTTTCGATATACTGGCGGGCAGTCATGTCATCCGGGTAATGCACTGCAGGGTCATACATATCTGCGATCCATTTATATACCTTCGCCATCCCCCGGGCACCCCCCACCAGCGTTTCCTGCGCTTCATCCAATGTAGCGAAACGTCGCCCGTCTTTGGTCACCAACCAGTGCTCACCCCGTGATTTTACATCGTGGATGGTTACCCATTGAATTGGAGCTTCCAGCTTGGTACACAGTTTGCCAATCCTGCTTTTAGGACCAGGGCAGGTCCAGGCAGCGGTGGTGATGGCATACCCATCATAAGGTAGCTGGGTGTATTTTCCACCAATAAAACCGAGCTGTTCCAGCACCAGCACCTTTTTCCCGGCTCGGGACAGTCCTGCGGCTGTCATCAACCCACCAATCCCGGACCCAACAATGATCACATCATAATGATTATTCAGTTCAGCGGGTTTTGCTTCCAGGTAGCCTGCTGAAAACACATTGTTCGGGCATAGATACAGGCATTCGCCACATTCGGTGCAAAGGCCTGGATCGATCTCCGGCCAAACATCGTTTCCAATCACCAGTTGGATGGCTTTCGTGGGACAGCCTAGCATGCAATAACTACAACCAGTACAGCGTGATTTTTCAATGTCAATCGCCATGCGTACTCCTCTACCAATATAAATAAAAGTTATGGGTTGGTCACCGGGGATGTCAGGTTATGTAAATTAAATATGAATATGGGCAGGTTCGTCAATGCAATCACAATGAAAGGGCCCATGGCTAATGTTCCAATCAATGCCACTTCGGATCTCTGCAAGATGGTAACGGCTACGCCAAAAGAGGTCAGGTACAACGAGATATACAATGTGAGTGGTCCATAGTAAGTTAGAGAAGCGGAACGGCCTGGTTGCTGTATGCCGTCTGTAATCTTACGATAGATCAGGTTGATTACGAACGCCACCATGAGCCACCCAAGGAAGTTCTGGATCGGCACCCCATTCGCCACGTAGGGTACGTATGGTCCACCGCCCACCCATGCCCACCACCCCTGGCTGACGGCGATCGGGTCGATCATCATATCCCAGGCCGTGGTTGCCAGTGCTCCGATGATTGCCATCCAGACAGGCGCTGCTTTTCGCATGGATAACGACGGCAGGTTTGCTACCAGCGGTGAGAGCATATCGCTGATACAGAAGGCTGCATATACGATCGGTTCCCAGGCTAATGCTGCCAAGAACGGCACACCAAATAAAGAGACTCCCAGCATTTTGGTGTAGTAATAATTCCCGAATATCAGCCCAAAGTTCACTCCCAGGGCTTCAGCTGTGAATGCAATGATGAACGACAGCCCAAACATGACCAGGCTTAGTTTCCAACCTTTGGTCAAAACGGCATGCCAGACGACGAAAACAAGCAGTGCTCCCACGTACCCAAGCAGGAAATTCACCGTAAATGGAATCCGCATTCCAAGCAACACATTCAAGACGATTAACACTACAGATATCACCGTCACCGCTGCTAGGTAGCGGAACGGTCCTCTACCCTTATCTACATTCTTCATCCTGTTATTGCTCCCACACCTGAATTTACTTCAGCCATCTGCCATCTGCATCTTGGGCTGCTCATGCTTGAATAACGTCTCTACCAGGATCCTCGGCATCCCCAAAACCAGGGCAGTGGTCATCTCTTTAAAAGTTCGGTCACCTCTGATGGCGTCAAATATTATCTGCTGCATGAACGGGCTCTTGCTTATTAGATCGGAACACATCTCCGGTAGTGAATACACAGCTTTGGCAAACAAACGCGCTGTTAGCAATTGTGGTGTGATGGAGGCGTTGATCAATTCGGTATAACCGGATAAATCGAATTCTTGGCGCTCCAGTGCGATGAACATTTGCTCAGCTGCCAGACGCGCACTCACCACTGCATAGGATATGCCTTCCCCCATCCAGGGGTCCGCCAGGTTGGCGGCATCTCCCACGAGCAACACCCGGCCTTTATGTAAAGTTTGTTCCCGCCCTCCCAATGGGATCTGGTGCCCTTGTAGGTGCAGGATCCTTGGGTCGAGCAGCACCGCTTCACTGGCGATGAATTTCTCCAATGCCTTTTTCAGACCGCTTGCCTTTCCGGGAAGTGCTTTAAAAACACCCACCGATAGGTGGTCACGTTTTGGGAATATCCAGCCGTAGCCACCTGGCAAAGCACCAAAATCGAAAGTTGCATACGATCCCTGTGCATCCAGGGAGGCGGGTGATACTGCCAGTTCCGCCTCCACAGCCACCCCTACCTCCCGGTCTGGGAGCAAACCCACCGATTGCGCCACGATGCTGTTAACCCCATCCGCGCCTGCCAGCAGCTGCGCTTGCAGTTCACCCTGGGTGGTGGTCACAACCACCCTGTCAGCTCTCTCCTCCACATTGAGTACACTGATTCCCTCGACAAGACTGGCCCCAGCCTGAACTGCTTGCTGTACCAGGTAATGGTCAAATCGATCACGCATCACCAGCCATGCTACAGGCCACCCCACTTCAACTTTCAGCAGCTGCTGCCCGGCATAGGTCACCACACCTCCCACGGCTTTTTGCTCAAAGACTGCGCTGGCGTCGAAGGGCAAATTCTGCATCGCCTTCCAGGTCACCCCACCACCACAGGTCTTATAACGTGGTAAGGTAGCCCTTTCCAGGATCAGCACATCCAACCCACGCTTTGCCAGCAGGTATGCCAGCACCGAACCTGCAGGTCCTGTCCCAACGACGATCACATCATGTACCGACATGCTCCAACGCCTCAGACGATTGATCTTATGTTACTATTCCAGTTAACACCCAACTTTCGATTTAGAGACGCCTCGTTTTCAACCAAACGAGGCGTCTATATTTTCATGCCTTTAAGTATTTATCAAACCATCGCAGGATGTGATTTAACCTGACGATCTTGCGATCGGTCCGTCCGGTGCGCGATAATCCATGGAACTCATTCGGGAAGCGCACCATCTCACTTTCCACACCCAGTGTTTTCAAGGCAACAAACACCTGCTCTCCCTGCTCGATGGGACAGCGTAAGTCATTCTCATTATGAATTACCAGCGTGGGCGTCTTGGCATTGCCTATGTAAGCAATCGGTGAGTGCTTCCAAAATGTTTGCAAATCCTCAAAGGGCGGCTTGTTCCCAAGCTCATATTGGAAGGCCCAATTGAAGTCACTTGATCCCCACATCGAGACAAAATTACTCACACAGCGCTGGGTCACGGCTGCCTTGAAGCGTTGGGTATGTCCAATAATCCACACCGTCATGTAACCGCCATAACTTCCGCCTGTCACTCCCATGCGCTTTGGGTCGATGTAGGGCTGCTTTTCCATATAATCTGCCCATGCCGTCAGGTCGTCATAATCCGCCCCACCCCAGTCGCCATAGATGGCTTTTGCATGTTCCTCGCCGTAACCTCGCCCGCCACGTGGGTTGGTAAAGTAGACCACATATCCGTGCGCTGCCAGGTAGTAAAACTCGTACATGAAGAACTTGCCGTATTGAGTTAACGGTCCACCGTGGATTTCCATGATGGAGGGATATTTTTGGGATGCGTCGAAGCCGGGTGGTTTAAGGATCCAACCTTGCAGGTCATTATTCGCCGGTCCTTTGAACCACACCTCCTCCACACTGCCCAGGTCTATCCTGTTTAACAGCTTCCGGTTGAGCTGGGTTAGCTGTCGACCTTTCCCGCTGCTCATCTCACGAACAAAAACCTGTGCCGGGTCGGAGAGCCATCCATAAAAATAAGCCAGCCTTTTCTGCTCACGGTCGAAGGTGAACGAGCCTACCACTCCACCTTCGCCAATCTCATCCCGCAGGTCGCTCCCACTGGCAGATATGGACATCAGCTTTGAGCTTCCATGCAACACCGAGTTAAAGTATATCCGTTTACCGTCTTTAGACCAGGTTGGAGCCATTCTCTCCGGGGCGCCTACATCGTTGATCGTGCTCGCATCAACGTGCAGGTCATATTTTTCGGTCAGGTTCCGTGGTGCCTTGGATCCGTCTGCCGGAACAACCCACACCCCGTAATTCTTGTAAGATAACCCCTCTCCCTCGGAGCCGATATAGGCAATCAATTTACCGTCTGGCGAAAAAGAAGGCTGTGATTTATCGCCCACTGGTCCCTTAATCTGGCGAATTTCACCCCCTTTTGCTGGAATGAGAAATACGTCCCAGCGGTCAGGATTGAGGTCAGGATTCTCACTGCGGTTGGAAACATAAGCGATCCACCTGCCATCCGGTGACCAGGTAGGATTATGCTCATCAAAAACCGCATCATCCGTGAGCTGTTTACCTTTCCCTGTCCTTGCATCTACCGTCCAGAGATGTGTCCGCTCATGGGGTAAATAACCGTATCCATCAAGCTTGTAAAATAACCGGTCGTAATGCCGCGAGACCACGCCCAACTTCTTCTTCTGCTCATCCTTCTCACGCTCCAGGGTCTCAGCGTCCAATTTACGCACTGTGCACAAAAGCTGCTTCCCGTCAGCAGACCAGCTTACTTCACCAATCTCACCATCGAGATGTGTCAGGCAGCGCGCCTCTCCCCCTGAAAATGGGATCAGGTAGATTTGAGCCGGTCTTTCCTTGTCGCCTCGGTCGGAAAGGAAAGCGATCTGCTTGCCATCCGGCGACCAGCGCGCACTCCCATCAAGCTGATCACCAGTTGTGAACTGGCGTGCCTCCCCATTTACCGTGGGCACCACCCATAGGTTGGTATATTTCTTCTCAGTTTTTCTATCCACTCGTTGAACCGTATAGACTACATTTTGTCCATCCGGAGAGATGCGCACTTCTGATATGGTATTAATCTGATATAGGTCTTCAGCCGTTATGGTCCTTCTTTTACTTGTTACCATGATCATCTCCATGTCTCAATAAGTTCCGGTTGTCTTCAGGCTTTATTTTAACACGCATTCCTCTTCGGCAATACCTGGCACCTTTTATACCTTGGGGCTATTTCTCCTCCTTGCAACCTTCGCTAGCATTCATCGTATACCTAATCAGAATGGTGCTGATGAACCTTCAAGTGTATTGAGGTGAGATTAATTAGGCGCAGATTTGTTATCAGCACCAGAAAGGTGACGAATCATGGGAATCATAGAATTTCTTCTGAGCATTATCGGCGGCATCCTGGGGTTAATCGTTGGCATCGTTGGATTAGTCATCGGGCTGGTCTTTGGTATCCTTGGCCTGGTCGTGGGTGGGATCGTTTTCGTGCTTTTGCTTGTAGGGTTGGTGCTGCTCATCCCCCTCGCACCCATCCTGATCCTGTTGGCGATAATCTTTTAACCTGCATAAAATTAACCTGTTAATCCTAACCACCCTCATTACGGCGGTCCACCCGCCGTAATTTTTTTATATCCTTATCTCTATTTCTCAGACAGAAATATTTAAACTCACCCTTGTATATTTAGACTATTATGGTCTAATATGGTTCGGATATTTTAGCATTTATTATAGGTTTTTTGAATATCAGCGTTCATCCGCGTTCATCGGCGGTTAAAATTTTTTGTTATCACGGTTTCATCGCTCGTATAAAACACTCGCGATGCTTCGGGCAAATAACGCCCTCGATCTGTAGTTGATTTTATTTTTTCGTATCAGTGTTTATCTGTGTGTATCTGTGGTTAATTTTATGTACCATATCAGCAAGTATCTGCGTTCATCCGCGGTATGTTTTTTAGTTATTTCAAGGAGGTAATTCATGTCTGTTACTATTGACCTATCCCAGGAAACCATCGACCAGTTTGTGGGGAATGCTCATGGCAACCTTGCCATCGTTAAAGAGCTGCTCGAAAAATTCCCCTCCATGATCAGCGCCAACGCCAGCTGGACTGAAACTGCCATCGAAGCCGCTACCCAAACCGGTCAGGTGGAAATCATCAACTATTTACTCGACCACGGCGCTGAGCTAGATATTTGTACCGCTGCCGTTCTTGGCTGTATGGACTGTGTAATGGAATTCATTAAGGAAGATCCCAGCCTGGTGAATGCACAAGGAGCCCATGGCATCCCACTATTGTACTTCACGGTAATCCACGCCAACCTTGATATTGCCCAATACCTTTTACAACAAGGCGCGGATCCAAATGCTGCTCCTCCAGGGGGAATTAGCCCTTTGCATGGTGCAGTCATGTTTAATCAGGCTAAAATGGTGCGTTGGCTTCTTGATCAAGGTGCCGATCCAAATCCAAAATATGATGGCAAAACACCCCTGGCTATAGCCCTGGAGAAGAATCAAACGGAGCTGGTTGCGATTTTGCGTGATATGGGTGGAATTGAATGAATTTGAGGCTATCGACCGGTAAAGCTGTAATCCAATAACTCACTGTATGCCGGCCGTAGTAGGATTGGGTCCGAGAACCGCACGATCGCCGCAGCCTCCGGCAGGAGCATCTTTCCGCCCCTCACCGACACCTGTCCATCATTCAGGATATCCCGGTACGTCCCATCCGGCAGGTTTACCATGATGTATCCGGTTTTTCCGCTGGTATTGAAGATTCCATACAGGTTCTTGCCTGGGAATTCCCAGGCTGCCTGGATCGCTGGGTCCGCTTGCATCACGACGAACTTTCCCTCCACTTGCGCTGGATCCTTTTTAAGTTTCGTCAGACGCGTCAAGAACGGCTGTAAATTATAGTCACCCCATTCCACTTTATCAATCTCAAACAGTGACGGGGTATGTTTCATTGCTGATTCCTGACCTCCATAGATCAGGAATGGTCCCTTATTGAATGCTTGGAACGCAGTCCATGCCATGCCTTGAGCGCGGCTGGAGGCCAGTCGCATGATGCGTGCCTGGTCATGGTTTTCCACGCAGCGCATCTTGGCGAAATTCTCCGGGTAGATACAATCCTGGTAGCGCAGCATCTCGATGTACCGACGCACCGGTACCTTGCCCTGCACCGACAGCTGCCAGATAGGCCAGATATCGTAATCATAAGTCAGGTCGAAAGCTGTATACAGCTCGCTATCCGATAATCCCGATAACCCATTCGCCCGCCTGGACCCTACGAAACTCGCATGCACCGATTCTGCCAGCCAGATCACCCCCGGTTTGACCTTTGCCACCTCATTCCGTGCCTGGACCCAAAATTCAATCGGGAGTATTGAAGCCACATCACAACGGAACCCATCGACTCCTGCTTCTACCCAGCTTTTTAGTGTCTCGATCAGGTAATTGGTCAGGTCTGGGTTTGGGTGCTTCAAATCGATAACATCACTCCAATCTGGCACCGTGGTAATTGGATTACCGTCCTCATCCTGGTGGAAGTATTCTGGATGTAGCTGCACCAGGACCGAATCATGAGCGGTGTGGTTGTAGACCACATCGATCATCACTTTCATTCCCAGCTCGTGAACCTGTTGAATTAAACGGGTAAAGTCTTCCTTGGTACCATATTCAGGGTTGATCGCTCGGTAATCACGGATCGAATATGGGCATCCCAGGCTGCCTTTCTTATTTTGTATCCCGATAGGATGGATAGGCATGAACCAAAGCACATCCACCCCCAAAGTGTGCAGGCGAGGCAAATCCCTCTCCACGTCACCAAAATTGCCATTTGCGCCATGATTCCGTACATAGACTTCATAGAGTACCAGGTTGCGATAACTGTAGGGAGTGTCACTCGCCATGATGGTGTCCTTAATGTACGTAAATTATCATCGGATAAAACTAATTGTAATCGATATCACAAAGCCGGTCATCTGGTCGGGTGTGCACTTAATAATGTTTTTCTGCGTACATTATTCACATCTCGCTTTTTATTGTTGCTATTACTCATCATCTGCTGTCATCTTGGGGCTGTATGTTTCTTCCAACTCGGAGCAATCTTCATCGATTCTGAATAGGCAACATTTATTGTTTATTGCAGATAGAACTTCTCTCTATGACAATCACCATTTTGCATGATTCATGGATGAATAACAGGGGCTTTCCCTGCCATAATGATATTACTGGGATACATTCTGTTCAACCAATATTCCCCAATAGCCTTCAGTTATTAAATTCACCAGGTTTATTCGTAAATGCTTGGCATCATATGCCAGTTAGAAGTGTCCCTGGGAGTAGACAAAGCAAATCGCAAATTGATTAATGTTATAATTGTATCATACCAATCAGGTCGGTATTATCTATAATATTGGTACTTACTAATCTTCACAAAGGGAAATATTTTTTATGCCGGTAATCTTGAATGTTGCTGTGGTTCACTTTTGCCTTTAAACGAATCATAAGTTTCACGCAGGAGAGCACCATTCCTGACTATAAATTACTCCTTGACATAGAACATGCGTTCTGGTATAGTATACGCTGACAAATAAGGAAGGATTTTATGACCCCTGCAGCTATTCACCAGGCACAACGTTATGTATCTCCACCCAAACGGGAGGAGTTTAACCACAAGATTTGGGCACTGGTTCGCCAGATTCCCCCCGGGAAGGTATCCACCTATGGTCGGATTGCTGCCTTCCTGGCACCACCCCCAGGTATGGATCCAAAGAGTTACCTTGCGTTCGGTGCCCGTTGGGTGGGTGGTGCCATGGCTAACTGCCCACAGGATGTGCCCTGGCAGCGTGTGATCAACTCGCAAGGTAAAGTAAGCCTGCGCCCGGGTGGAGGTGGAAACCAGCAACGTCAGCTTCTCGAAGAAGAAGGTATTATCTTCGATGAGCATGATCGAGTGGATTTAAAGATCTATGCCTGGCAAGGTCCTACTGATAACCCTTGATTAAATCTCCATCAAGACTTGCTTCATTTGATGATGCGATCTCGGATGAATAAGGCTTAACAACGAGTGATCTTTATCGAATAAGCCGCATTCATCCGGGATCAATGGAGGTTACAGTGGCTACAAATTATCCGGTAAACCCGCGAGTTCGTGCATACGGCAAAGCCCGCATTGATATCGCTCAACGTGCTAAAAACCCTGCGGATTGGGAAAAACTTTGGATACGTCCCTCAAATCCATTTCCGTTTGCCTGGGGTGATTCCTGGAAGCATTGCGTGGAGTATAAAGTCGATGATTTCGCCGCTGAAGTGGGCTTCCTTATCGATGTACTCGGACTCCCTGTCAATGCTTTCGACCCCGGCTATGCCATGTTCACCTCCCCGGCCGGTGATTTTTATCTGGCTGTTATCGCTACTCCAAATGGGGATGTCTCTACCCCTCCCGATGCCATACGCCTGCAATTTATGCTGTCCGATATTTTCGCCACCACCCGTGAGTTAGAAAAACGAGGCATCGTATTCGACCAACCCCCTCAGCCTTGCCAGCCCGGCTCGTCCCTGAATATCAGCTCCTTCCGCACTCCCCATGGCATGTGTGTCGACCTGTGGGGGATGGTCGAAGCAGGTACTTCACCGGGCGTTCAGTTATGTATATCTGACCAGGTCGGAACTGAGAATGAATTGGAAAAGAACAATGAGTTTGAGGATGATGCAGATGAAGTTGGGAAGAAAGGCGGGGGAACCAGGTTCGACGAAGATGAAGATGATGATCTTGACCTTGGCGAGGATGAAAATGAAGCAGACGAGGATATCGCCATTGGCGAAGAAGATGATTTAGAAGATGAGGCCCTGGAACAAGACGAGGATGAGTTCGTAGAAGACGAAGAAGATGATGATGACGAATTCGACCCCTATGAGGATAGTATCAAAGTAGGTTCTTTGAGTAATACAAGCAGCCCTTCCTTCATTCCTTCTGCACCCAAAGGTTTCAAGCCACAGATCCATGTTAATAAAGAAGATGAGGAAAAAACTCGCACGGCACAGTACATCGATCTGGATGGCATATAATCATATTTGTATCGATTCGTTTTTTTTGAGGAACAACCCATGCTGAATGCTAATCACACTACCAAAGGTTTTGCCCCGGTCTTCAAGGGGCATCTGTACTATGAGATCGCTGGAACCGGGCGAACAATCCTGCTGATTCACGCAGGTGTTGCCAATTGCAGTATGTGGGAGAACCAGTTTAACCTGTTCAGCCAATCTTACCGGGTGATCCGTTACGACACCCGCGGCTTCGGTAAATCCCACACGGAGAGCACCGAGTTCTCCAACCGCCAGGATATCCTTGACCTGTTCAATCATCTTGGTGTAGACAAGGCAATTGTGATCGGCATCTCACGTGGCGGTCAGATCGCCATTGATTTTACACTCGAGCATCCGGAATATGTGTCTGCCCTGATCCCGATTGCTGCTGGCGTGAGCGGCTTTGATTACCACCCGGATGATAGCGATAAAGCCAGAGGCGAATACGAGCTTTTCACCCACATGGATGAATTATGGGACAAAAAGTCTTTTGATGAGCTTGCAGACCTGGAAGTACATGCCTGGGCGGACGGTCCATCTCAACCAGTTGGGCGTGCACCTTCCCAGATCCGGGATTATATTCACAAGATTGTCCTGGCGAATTACACTCGCCAGGATGGTACACCTACACCAACACCACTCACTCCTCCCGCTGCTTCCCGTCTTGCTCAAATCCAGGTCCCTACCCTGGTACTTGTCGGAGATTTTGATACTCTTGGTACGCTTGCCATGGCAGACAAACTTGAAAAGGATATTCCAGGTGCCCGCAAGGTAATCTTTCCAGGAACTGCTCATATGCTACCCATGGAACAATCACAGAAATTTAATGATGTTGTACTAAACTTCTTGAATATTGAGCCATAGTATGACTACATTCCAACCTCTCACCCCCGAATATTGGCAGGATTTTGAAAAGCTCTTTGGTCCACGTGGGGCTTGTGGTGGTTGCTGGTGCATGTACTGGCGCTTAACTCGCACCCAATACAACGAACAACAAGGTGAGTTTAACCACCGTAATATGAAAGCTTTGGTTGATTCTGGGAATATTCCAGGTATCCTGGCATTCTCGGAGCATGAACCTGTTGGGTGGTGTTCCATTGCACCGCGAGAGGAATTCCCCACCCTGGGTCGCTCGCGTATCCTGAAACCTGTGGATGAGCTGCCCGTCTGGTCGGTGGTTTGCTTCTTTATCGCCCGTAAACAACGTCGCCAGGGTCTCACCGTCAAGCTTCTGAATGCAGCCGTTGAATATGCCAGGTCAAAAGAAGCCCGCGTTATAGAAGGCTATCCAGTTGAGCCAAAAGATGGAAAAGCTCCTGATGTCTTCGTATATACCGGGTTATTATCCGCATTCACGCAAGCCGGTTTCACCGAAGTCGCCCGTCGATCCGAGACTCGCCCCATCATGAGATATTATCTCTGATCACAGCTTGCATTAAGGAGTTGATGCCTTGCCTACCCGCTGCTTCTGGGCTAACACAGATGACCCGCTCTACCTGGCATATCACGACCAGGAATGGGGTGTTCCGGTTCATGACGATCGCGTATTGTTCGAATTTCTTATCCTCGAGGGTGCCCAGGCAGGGCTCAGCTGGTACACCATACTGCGCAAACGTCCCAATTATCATCTGGCCTTTGATGGCTTTGATCCTCAGAAAATTGCGGAATATGATGAACAGAAAGTGGCGGAGCTGATGAATAACCCGGGCATTATCCGCAACCGGCTCAAGATCAATGCTGCCATTCGCAACGCTCAATCCTTCCTAAAAATTCAGCAAGAATTCGGCAGCTTTGACACTTATATGTGGCAATTCGTCGGTGGTAAACCCATGGTTAACACCTGGACCTCCGGTCATGAGATTCCCGCTGCGACAGATCTATCCCGCCAGATGAGCAAGGACTTGCTCACAAGAGGCTTTCGTTTTGTCGGACCTACCATCTGCTATGCCCACATGCAGGCTGTTGGCATGGTGAATGACCACACCATGGATTGCTTCAGATACCAGGAAATCCTGGAGCTATACCGTTAACTGACCATCATTGCTCCCCGTGTACCTCATTGGAGCTTCGAGTCGATCCTCAAGATGATAATAATATGGAACGATCCCATCCCACTCCTACAACCCAGGAATCACCACCAGGCCTGGAAATTAGACATTCTACATTAATTCGAGTTGAGCCGTCGCAGGTTTACAATGCGCTGACTACTTCACAAGGTCTGGATGCCTGGTTTACCCATGGAGCAAGGGTGAATCCGCACCCGGGTGGAGAGATACTGTTCCGTTGGGAAGATTGGGGTCCGGATCATATTACCACTGAGGATGGAGGACCAGTGAAGGAAGCACTTCCACCGTATCGGTTTGTCTTCCAATGGCACCCTGACCTTCCAGATTATGCTACCACGGTTGAGATAGATTTAAAACCATCCGGAGATGGTACAATTGTGAGCCTTCGTGAGCATGGGTTTGCTGAAACTGTATCTGGACGCACTGCCATGATAAATTGCGCCTCGGGATGGGGTGAAGCGCTCACACTACTAAAATTCTACCTGGAACATGGTTTACATTACTGATGATGACTAAAGAACTGAATCAACTCGAAATCCACTCATTCTCGCCCGACCAGGATATCCCCCGGATCTTGTCCCTGCGTACTTCCGTTGAGGCAGTCGACCAGGAAGGGATAGAGATCAATGAAGTAACTCTGCGTGCTCAGTTGAATCTCCCCGGTCATGATCCCCGACTTGACCGCTGGGTGATAGAAGCCCCGGATGAACCATCCGCACTGGTTGCTTCTGCCCTGGTCAGGTCCCCTCCTGGCACTGACACCGCCGATGCGAACATCCTTGTCCGCCCCGATTGGCGCCGTCTTGGGGTTGGTAGTGCCCTATTATCCAGGGTCATTGACCGCGCCCACCAGCTTAAGGCTGGTTCTATTCAAGTCTACGCCAACGCCAGGCATATTGCTGCTCCAGGCTTCCTGCAAAAGCACGGTTTCACAGCTTTAGGTGCCTACACTGAATTACGTCTCACCAATGACATCTCCCTTCCCCCGGTGATATGGCCCTATGGCTATACCATGCGCACGTACGCTGAGGTGCAGGATCTTTCCATCCTCACTGAGGCGATGAATCTCAGCTATATACCTCTCTGGGGTCATCAAGAAGTCACAGAAGACGAAATGGCGACCTGGTTACCCGAGTTCAATCCGCAGGGACTTTTCCTTGTATTCTCCGAGAAAGGTCGTGTGATCGGTATCAGCCGGACAGAGCCATCCCCTGAGCGCAGCCTGAAAAATGGCAAACCTACCGGATACATCGATGCCCCGGGGGTTGTCCCGCAGCACCGCCGCCTTGATTTATACCGAGCCTTGGTGCTCACGGGCATCCGGTGGCTTCGCGACCAAGGTCATACGCTGATCGAGATGGAGTCGTGGGGTGATAAGCTTGAAGTTCTGAAAATGTACCGCGAGCTGGGGTTCAAGGATATGCGCCAGATGATATGCTATGAGCTGAAACTGCACTCAAAGGACTTTCCTGATTCATCCGTCTCTCCTTAAATAAACGAGAGCCGGGTACGCCACTACCGGCTCTCTTTAAAAGGAGGAGAAGAAGAGAAATCGCCCTACGGTTACATAATATCAGAGACTATCTTTTCGTGCTTGACGGGTAACCTACGATTACCCTACGCTTTACCAACAATATTGAATTTTGGATGAATGGATCTATGGAATTTTCAATTCGTACCGAAAAACTAAGCCGCATTTATAAGATTCGTGGTGGAAAAAAATCTGAGCCACGCTCACTGGACGCTCTTAACGATATCAACCTGGAAGTTGGGCAAGGTGAGCTTTTTGGTCTGTTAGGCCCCAATGGTGCTGGCAAAACCACGCTGATCAAAATCCTCACCACCTTGCTGGCTCCCAGCACCGGTCATGCCTGGGTGGCAGGTTATGATGTAGTGGACGAGCCCGAAAAAGTTCGCCCGCGCATCAACATGGTTTCCGGAGGTGAAACCTCAGGTTATGGCTTGCTGACTGTACGTGAGAATCTATGGATGTTTTCCCAGTTTTATGGTCTTCCCTCAGCCGTAGCCAACCAGAATATTAAGCACCTGCTAGAGGTGGTTGGGCTATCCGACCGGGCAAATACGAAGTCCTCCGATTTATCCACTGGCTTGCGCCAAAAAATGAATATTGTACGTGGATTTATGACCGATCCGGACGTACTCTTCCTGGATGAACCCACCCTCGGACTGGACGTAGGCGCATCACGTGAGGTTCGCCGGTTCATCCGCTCCTGGGTCGATAATAATCCCACCCGAACATTAATGCTCACCACCCATTACATGGTCGAAGCCGATGAGCTGTGCGACCGTGTTGCCATTATTAATCAGGGACGTGTCTTGGCATGCGATTCACCCGCCAACCTGAAACGCAACTTGCAACAAGAAGCGATCTTCCACCTGGAAGTCAGTTCCTTCAACGGAACTTTAACCGCTCAGAAATTCGAGACCCTTCCCGGGGTTTGCAGTGTCGTCCATCGGCCTCAGGATGGTTTCGAATCACTTGATCTTATTCTGGATGAAGAGCAAGCCCTCGCCGGGGTGGTTAATATGCTTAACCTGGCAAATATCCGCCTGATTACCCTGCAAAAGAACGAACCCTCCTTGGAGGATGTGTTTGTGAAACTTGTCGGTCAGAGCATGGAAGAAGTTGAGCAGAAAGAGGATCCTGGTGAGCAATAATTCCTTTTCAAACTCGCAGGCTCTTGTTACCCAGGATGGGTTGCAACCTCATGGGACCGGTCGTCTGCACAAAAACAGCGGTTGGAAGTTGTTTTTTCAAACCGTGATTGCACGTTCCTATCCGCGCGTTGTCGGGCAGATGCGTGATGTTTCCTGGATGTTTTTTGATACCTTGTTGCCACTCCTGTCTGTTTGCACGTATGTATTCGTTTACCGGGCAATCCATGCTCCCGAAGATTATATCGGCTTTGTCGTCGTTGGCGGAGCCATGATCGCATTTTGGATGAATGTGCTGTGGGGTATGTCCAGCCAGCTGTATTGGGAGAAAGAGCAAGGCAACCTGGCACTTTACATTTTGTCGCCCGCATCCATGATGGCGATTTTGCTTGGCATGGCTTTGGGTGGAATGTTCTCCACTTCTCTGCGTGCCCTAATGATCATCTTGCTGGGGAGCTTATTTTTCAACGTTCAATATGCCATTGGAAGCTTTGCCCAGCTTTTCGCAGTCTTCATCCTGGCAATGGTAGCCCTGTATGGGCTTGGTATGATGACCGCTTCGCTATTTCTCCTTCTCAGTCGTGAAGCCTGGCATATATCCAACCTGGCTCAAGAACCCGTCTACTTATTCTCGGGTTTTTACTTCCCCATCAAGAATTTTGGCTTTTGGATCTCCGCAGTTGCTTCAATCATCCCCCTCACCATGGGTTTGGATGCCATGCGTCAGCTTGTATTTAAATCTGGCCCATCGTTGGGCTTCATTTCTGTGCCGCTTGAGATCATTGTCTTGTCTGCCCTGAGCGTCGTTTTCCTGCTTGGCGCACATTTCCTGCTGGCTTACATGGAAAAACTGGCCATCCGCGAAGGACGTCTCACCGAGAACCGGCGCTGATAGATTGTCGAGTCGCTATATGCAACCATCAAATATCCAAACTACAACCAGGATTTTTCCTGTCTATTCTCGTTCCTTCCGCGTTGCCGCCTGGCTGGGCTGGCAAATTGAATCCAACTGGACCGATCCATTCCTCTTTGCCATCTACTCCATTATCAAGCCTCTGGCAGGAGCTGGAATTCTGGTCGTCATGTACAGTGTTATTACCAATGGCGATTTTGCTTCTCCCATTTTTTCTTACATCTACCTGGGAAATGCTTTTTACATATATGTTGGCGCCATAATGACAGGTATATCCTGGGCAGTGATCGATGACCGCGAGCACTATAAAACCCTGAAATACATGTATATAGCGCCGATTAACATCCCAGCCTACCTCATCGGGCGGGGTGTTGCCAGGTTCCTGGTGGCTTCTATTACCGTTTTTATCACCATTCTGGTTGGATTTCTCTTCCTGCATGTGAATATTAACCTGGCAGCCATCAATTGGTCTCTTTTCTTGCTGACACTATTAATTGGCGTGGTCATGCTGGCGTTGATGGGTTTAAGCCTTGCCGGGATCAGCTTATTGATCGTAAATAACGTCTGGTTTATCGGTGATGTCGTTGCGGGTGCCCTCTTCCTGTTTAGTGGAGCTATCTTCCCACTGGAAATCTTGCCCTCCTGGATTCGTCCTGTCGGATTTATTATGCCAGTAACTTACTGGCTGGAATTATTACGCCGCTCACTGGTTGGTCAAATCGCTGAAGCCTTCCCGACGCTGCAAGGTTTAAGTAACCTTCAGCTCATCGGTATTCTGGTCGGTCTGACCATCGTATTTGGGATCATCTCGTACTTTCTCTTCCGCTATTGCGAGCACGTCGCCCAGGAAAAAGGCTTACTCGACAGGGTGACGAATTACTAACACTCAAACAGAAAAATGTCACCCCAGCTATGGATACTACCGACAACACCATGAATTCAACCTCCGCCAGTGCTTTACCGCGCATCTGGATTGGCATGCTCCCGTCCAGCCCAATGGGTCCTCTTTGGGTTGCAGTTACAGAGCTTGGGCTTGTGGCAGTTGAGTGGGATATGCCCCAGGCTGACTTTATCCACCTGCTACAGCGACGTTTTCACGCAGACGTTGTCTATGATGAAACCCGGACTGCTGAGCCACTGCGTCAATTATCGGAATATCTGTCTGGTGAACGCCGTGAGTTCACCATACCCCTGGATTTTACTGGATTGTCCCCTTTCCAAGTGCAAGCTCTGCGTCTCACTTCGAATATTCCCTATGGTCAGACCTGTACTTACCAGGATATAGCTACCAAAATGGGAAAACCCAAGGCATCTCGCGCTGTCGGTCGCGCAGAAGCCACGAACCCAATCCCACTGGTCATCCCATGTCACCGCGTGCTCGGCTCCGATGGAAGCTTGCACGGTTATGGTGGACCGGGAGGGATCAAAATGAAAGCCTGGCTTTTACAATTGGAACGTACCTGAGTAAATCGAACCTCCTCCTGAAGCTTTATGCTGGTAAGTAATATTCCTCGCCCGTAGCTAATCCTTATAACCGTACTTTTCTATAATTTTTAGGATGATTTGTCCATCCTCCTCGCTCACATTCGTAAACTGATACCCGACATCAAAAAATTCGGGATTGATATCTGGTGCACACCAACGACTTTTGGCTGTCAAAATAAGCTCTTGTTTCTGGACGAAGTTCTCTGGTAGCTTGATGTGTAATTCTGTCTCTCTGTCTGAATCAACCTTGTTTAAACTCAGCACCATGGCACCATCCGGAGTAATGTTTAACAATGTACCAATAATCCGTTCGTATTTCGGGTCGTAAACATTGGTAAATATAACCAGGTCTTTTCGTGGGTATTTCCTTCGCTCCTGCATGTTTTACTCCTCGTGTTTATAAACACGATATCTAAACAAAAGATACTGGATGTTTCAACGTTCACGCCTATGTCAATGGTACTACTAATCAATACCCATCACAGTCTTATTATCCTATGAATGGTAGAATCATTACAACCCATTTCACTATTAAAAATATCGGATTTGAAGGAGATACTTCATGCCTACCCCTGTTATCATCGACTCCATCCGCACGCCCATCGGTTCTCTGGGTGGCTCACTGGCCCGCATTCGTCCTGACGACCTGGCAGCCCATATCCTGAAAGCCATCGTCGATCGAAACAAGCTGGACCCTGCTCTGGTCGAGGAAGTTTATCTTGGCTGCGCCAACCAGGCAGGTGAAGACAACCGTAATGTTGCCCGTATGGCCGCCCTTCTGGCGGGTTTCCCAGTCGAAGTAGCAGCAGTCACATTCAACCGCCTGTGTGCCTCCGGGCTGAACGCCATCAACCAGGCTGCCCGGGCCATTCGCGCCGGTGAAGGGGATGTCTTTATTGCTGGGGGTGTTGAAAGTATGTCTCGCGCGCCTTATTCAATCCCCAAGGCTGAGCAAGCTTTCGCGTTTGGTAATCTCACTGCCTGGGATTCCGCCCTTGGATGGCGCTATCCAAATCCCAGGATGCAGGAGCTTTATGGCACCGATTCGATGGGCGAAACCGCTGAGAATATCGCTCAGATGATGCCTGAGATAACCCGCCAACAGCAAGATGAATTTGCCCTGGCAAGCCATCAACACGCCATCGCAGCCATAGACACGGGTAAATTCGCGCAGGAGATCATTCCAGTGAGCATTCCTCAAAAGAAAGGTGATCCTATCCTGGTCGATACAGATGAGCGCCCGCGGCGTGATACTACCCTGGAGTCTCTTTCCCGCCTGCGTCCAGCCTTTCGTAAAGAAGGAACCGTCACAGCTGGCAATTCATCAGGTCTAAATGATGGCGCTGCAGCTGTGCTCATCATGAGTGACGATAAAGCTGCCGAGTTGGGTCTCCGGCCTCTGGCGCGCCTGGTTGCTTCTGCAGCAGCGGGTGTCCCACCGCGCATCATGGGACTCGGCCCCGTTGGTGCAGTGCAGAAGGTTCTCGAACGGGCAAAATTAAGCCTGGCAGAGATTGGTTTAATCGAGCTGAACGAAGCCTTCGCGGTACAATCCCTGGCAGTCATCAAGCAGCTGGGGTTGCACCCCGAGATCATTAATGTAAATGGTGGGGCCATTGCCTTGGGGCATCCTCTGGGATGTTCGGGGGCACGCATCCTTACCACCCTGCTTCACGAGATGCAACGCCGCGCCTTCTCCGAAAAGCGCCCATACTATGGTCTTGCCACGTTATGCGTCGGTGTTGGTCAAGGGGAAGCTACCATCGTAGAATGGTTGGATTAATACAAGGGGAGGTACTTTTCTGTTACAGAGGTACCTTGGTAGATATTGTATTCCTGGTATCCGTCTAATTATCTCCCTTTAGAGTGTCCGTTCCCATCCATAGTCCTTCGTAAACACAACGAAGCCACAATGGGTAATTTGCTCCATTGTGGCTTAGGTGTTCGCGAAGGGTTTGGATGATTATGGCGTTGCGGTAGGCGGAAGCGGAGTGTTTGTCGGGATATTTACCGTTGGATATATCGTACCCACTGTGGCAGTCGGAACAGGTGTGGCGATATTGACCGGGATTTTCAGGATATCACCCGCGTTGATATCGTTCGCATTCGCGAGGTCATTTTCCTTTACAATTTGCTCGACCGTGCTGTTGAAGGCGATGGCAATACTACCCAGCGTATCTCCCGGTAGGACCGTGTAATTGATCAGTGTTCCAGGTGGGACATTGGTGGATACCGCTGTAGCCGTTGGCATCTGCATATTGGGTGGAGGGATAAGGATTTTCTGTCCCACATAGATAAGCAGTGTTACCGGATCGATGGACGGGTTGAGCAAAAGCAAGGTGGGGATATTCGTCCCAAATCGAGTGGCTATGTCTCCCAGGTAGTCGTTCTGTTGCACGGTGTACTCGAATGGACCGGAAGGCGTGGGTGTTATTGTCGGGGTAGCAGTATCCGTTGGTAGAGTGGTTGAGGTGATGGTGGGTGTGTTTGTGGGTGGTAAGGCTGTCGCTGTAAATGTTGAAGTTGGGGTGAAAGTCAGTGTTGGTGTGGGTGTGGGGGATTTTAACGGTGAATTGTCTCCCAGTAACCAGAAGATCAACGCTGCCGCGCCTGCGACGAGAAGTATTCCGGCTCCAACCATGACCACCATTGGAGTTCCTTGCTGCATTTTCTGGCGCTTACGGTGCGCCTCGATTATCTTTTGGGGTGATTCTTTTTCACTCATGAGATTCTCCTCATAATCGATGGATACCTGTTTTTCATATCCATTGGATATCAAGATAAAGGACGCCTATCACCAAAGGATAGTTCCAAACAATTCTACCCGATTTTATTCGAGTTGGGGTGAATTCCCGCGATTCATTTGGCTATCATCAAACCCTGTTACAATCAATTCGTTAGGTTTCGGAGGCGCATATGCATATCGTAATATTTGGAGCTGGTAGTATCGGTGGGTATTTTGGCGGCTGCCTGGCAAACGCAGGAGAGACCGTTACATTCATTGCCCGAGGGGCACATCTGCAAGCCATGCAGGCTGATGGTCTCAAGGTTGAGAGTATTAAAGGAGATTTCACGATCAAGCCAGTTAATGCAACCGACGATACATCGGTTGTTAAAAATGTTGATGCGGTGCTTGTATGTGTGAAGACCTGGCAAATTACCAGGGCAGGAAAAGCGATCATGCCCATGCTTGGTTCCAACACATTCGTCGTTCCAATGGAAAATGGTGTGGAAGCCCCTTCCCAGCTTGCCGAGATCCTTGGAAGAGAGTACGTTCTGGCGGGTTTATGTCGCATTGCCAGCCGCATAGCCGCCCCAGGTCATATTCAGCACACTGCGATTGACCCCTTCGTCGCTTTTGGAGAGCTGGATAATCGCCCCAGTTTACGTTCCCGTAACCTTCTCCACTGCTTTGAGCATGCAGGTGTGTTGGTTGAAATCCCACCCGATATCAATGTTGCCGTATGGCAAAAATTCCTCTTTATTTCAGCCGTCAGTGGAATTGGAGCGGTGACCAGAGTGCCCATGGGTCCATTTCGCTCCCAGGCAGAGACACGCCAGATGCTATTAGAAGCATTACAAGAGTGTTATTCAGTTGCCCTGGCTCAAGGCATTCATTTGCCTGAGGATAGTGTCGCGAATACCATTGCTTACATCGATACCCTGCCCACGCATACCATGGCTTCCATGCAACGTGACATCATGGATGGCCGCCCGTCTGAATTGGAAGCCCAAAATGGAGCCATCGTACGCATGGGTCAAATGTACAATATTCCTACCCCTGTACATTCATTTATTTATAACAGCCTTTTACCACAGGAAAATCTTGCCCGCGGTCAGTAATTTAATCTCTCTATTCTGTATAACGTACCAGCACACATCCATAGGGTAGTGTTTGCGTGATCTCTGGGGTTCGATGATGGATCAGCGCCTCAATAACCTGAGGCAGGTAGACCTTCGTTGCCACCCGTTGCCTGAAGGTGATATTATCCCAGGCCCCCTGGTAGCATAGCGTTCCATTACCATCCACCACAAAGAAATGCGGTGTTACTTGTGCACCGTATAGGTTAACCACCTGCTGATTGCGGTCCAACAGCACAATGGGGAGGTTACTTTTTACTGCCACCCTTTCAATCAGGTCTTGCGGTTCGTTGGCATTCGAAGCAATCCAAAATGCTTTCACGTCCTCCTTCCATGCATCATGATAAGCCATCCATTCATGATCCACGCGTTCACACCATGTACATTCGGCTGACCAAAAATTCACTACTCTTATCCAGCCATGGAATCCACCCAAAGAAAAAAGGGTGCCTTTTAAATCGGGCAGCCGGAACTGGGGCGCGATCTCTCCAATATTGATCATGGTATCCATATCGGTGAATATCCTCTTATCACCAGCTGAACCGGGCTGTTACCATCAATGCCGATCATCCATAATTCGGGTGGGTCAGATAGTTTAGCCTGATTAAAGCGCACATAAGCCAACCTCAGGCTATCCCGGCTCCACGCCAGGTCATAATGATTGTAATTTTCCTCACCGGTTATGGGGTGGGGGTTTGATCCATCGGTATTCATGATCCAAATCTGCCGTCCGAGTGACCATTGTGCCACATCCAGGTATTTTCGGGCGAAAGCGATCAATTTACCATCTGGAGAGTAGTTACCTTCCACATCTTCCACGGCTTCTGCTCCAGAAATATCCTCGGAGTTGTTGGCGTTTATCCCATAACGCAACAAATGGCTGGATCCGGTCTCATGGTTCCCATTGGATGAGGAATAGGATATCTCAGGAGCCAGGAAAAACTCTCCATCCAGGCTCCAGCTTCCTGGTTGGCCGGTCTGGTTTGGAAGTTCTTCTTGAGCATGGGTTTGAGGATTTATCAACACATACGCGCTGCTGGTGCGATCGTAATATGCCAGCCAGCCTAGCGTAGACCATGAGGGTAGTACCGTTTCGTGGGTTGCCTGCCCTACGGGTGATGCGTAGGACGATGCCAGGCTCATACGCCATATTTGAGCGGGGGCTAACCCGCCCTTTGGATCAGGAATGAGATATTCATAAGCCAAATACAATCCATCATGAGAAACCGCCGGTGACCGGCATTGCGCCAATCCACAATCGAGCAATTCCTTTGGCTGATACGATTCATCCGTCAATGAAGCTGCCTTCAGGCGGTCAACCTGGTAAAGATCCGACCCACCTAGTCCATTGCTGGCAGAAAAATAGATCATGATCCCATCGTTGCTAACTGTATACTCCAGTACCCCCAGCCCATGGGTGAGTTGGAGCATTTCTCCAGTAGTAGGATTAAGGGCATAAATGTCCGCTGGACCATCCGATGGCCAAAGGTAAGCCAGCAAGTCCACGCTGGTCGTAAATGACCATTTCTGTTCTTGCATCGGAAAAGCCAGCCAACTTGCTGCTCTCGCCCCTGCTTCCAGGCGCAAGTTAATCTCCCGACCACTTGGCCAGGTACGATCTGGGGTGAAAGTCAGGACATTCTTATCCCAGCTGAACGAGCCATCAATGGTTGGCTCGATTTGCAGGCGTTCAGTTACCGTCTCTGGTCGCATAGATCGGGAAAATACCAGGCGAATCGGAGAAGTGACTGTCACATCCACTGCACCAAAATCGGGATGGATTTCCATCAAATTTGGTCGACTCGTCCAGGCATACATCCCCATGCCTATCGCCACGACCACAACCAGGAGCATCGAAACCACCACAAATCTGGTTTTCATACCGAAAATTATAATCCTTTCAGATAGGATTCTCATTCAGTTCGATTGGTTAGTACACATTCATCAAGTGTCACTTTTTTGATCAACTTGCGTTTTTATGGTTAACCTTCCATCTCTGATCGGAGTGATGTTAAATCGAGGGGATATTAATCGTTATGGTAGAATGTGACACATGAAACGCTGGCAATTCTGGCTTGGGATACTGATCAGTGCCTTATTTCTGTACCTGGTATTACGAAAAATAGATTACGCCCAATTGTGGCAGGTTTTGATTGCTGCCAACTACTGGTGGCTGATACCCGGCGTCGCGGTCTATTTTATTGCCTTATGGGTTCGTTCCTGGCGCTGGCATTACCTGTTGCGTCCCTTGAAGGCTATACCCACGAACAAAATGTTTCCCATCGTCACCATGGGATATGCCGGAAACAACATTTTTCCTGCCAGGGCGGGTGAGGTGGTGCGCGCCGTGGTTCTCAAACGCAAGGAAGGTGTCCCCATCTCAGCTTCTCTGGCAACCATCATCATCGAGCGAGTGTTCGATGGCATCGTGATGTTGGCATTCGTCTTCGTCAACCTCGCTGAGCTTACCCGCCTCTCCAATGTTTCCATTGACGTGGGAAGGTTTAAATTCGGCATTCAGGAAGTTGCCATCTGGGGCAGTGTTGCCTTTTTCGGTGCAATGGCTATCTTCCTTATAGCTGCCATGTTACCCACACCCACTGAACGCCTGGTCACCTGGCTGGTTGTGCGCCTGGTCCCTGCACGCTTGCACGAAAAGACCCTCGGGATCAGCCAGCGTTTCCTCGAAGGCCTTAAATCACTCCGTTCACCTTTCGATGTTCTGATGGTATTTTTGACCTCCATCTTGATCTGGTTGCTTGAGACGGTCAAATACTGGTTTGTGATGCACGCTTTCAGCTTCTCGGTCAGCTTCTTCGCATTAATGTTAATGAATGGGGTTGTCAATTTAGCCACCACCATCCCCTCCGCCCCGGGTTATCTTGGAACCTTTGACCTGCCTGGTATTGCCGTGTTGCAAGCTTACAATATCTCTCGCGAGGTAGCTGCAAGCTATACCTTCGTGCTCCATTTTGCTCTATGGTTTCCCGTCACTGCTCTGGGTTTGTATTATATGTTTCGTGAAGGGGTTAAGTGGACGGAGACGATCCGAGCAAAAGATGAGCCGTTACAAGATGAGGCTTACCACAAGAGATGAAACAAATTTCAATCATCGGGGCAGGCTTTGGAGGCTTAGCTGCTGCTTATGACCTGGTTCGCCAGGGCGTTAAAGTGACTATCTATGAAGCCTCTTCTAATGTCGGTGGTCTGGCAGCCGGCTTCAAAGAACCGCATTGGGATTGGTCCGTGGAGCGATACTATCACCACTGGTTCGCTTCAGACCGTCACATACTTGGGTTGATCAAAGAGCTGGGATGGAGTGATAAGGTGCTTTTTCCTCGCCCTTATACAGTCATGTATTATAAGGGTCACTTCTACCCGTTTGATTCAATCCTCAAAGCCATCCTTTTTCCTGGGTTGGGCTGGGGGATCAACAAAGCCCGTTTCGGGTTGGTTGGCCTGTACTTACGCCTGACCAATGATTGGAAAGCTCTCGAAAAGTTCACCGTGGATACCTGGATGCGTAAATGGGCTGGTGATCGCGTCTATGAGCTGATGTGGGAACCATTGATGATCGGCAAATTTGGCGAACAATATGCCAAACAGGTTAATATGTCCTGGATGTGGGCACGCCTGAAAGCCCGCACCACCCGCCTGGGTACATTTCAGGGTGGCTTCCAGGCTTTCGCAGATCAATTTGCTGCCCGAGTGCAGGAATTAGGTGTCAGCCTCCAATTGAATAGCCCTGTAGATCAAATCAATCCATCACCCGAAGGTGGAATTAACCTTTCCACAACCAAGGGGTTAACCCACTATGACCAATGCCTTGTCACCAGTTCGCCCAATCTGTTGGCACACTTCGCTCCGGCACTTCCTGCAGATTATCTCAAGGGTCTGCTCGAGCTAAAGTCCATGGGTGCTGTTGTGATGACCCTTTCACTTAAGCATCAGCTTTCTGAGCAAGGGTATTATTGGTACAACCTTCCCAAATCAGCTGGATTTCCCTTCCTGGCATTGGTGGAGCATACCAATTTTCTCTCTCCCGCTTATTTTGGTGGTGATCACATCGTTTATTGCGGTGACTATCTGGATTCAGACCATGAGTATTTCAGCTTGAGCCAGGAGGAGCTGTTAGGGCGTTTTCTACCCGCTCTCAAACGCTTTAATCCCCAATTTGAGCCGGGTTGGATCAATAAAACCTGGTTATACCGCACCAATTATGCCCAACCCGTGCCATTGCTCAACCACTCACGCAACATCCCTTCTATCCAAACACCTATCCCGGGTTTGTATTTTGCCAGTATGAGCCAGGTATATCCTTGGGACCGGGGGACGAACTTCGCAGTGGAAATTGGGCGCAGAGCAGCCAGGTTAATGCAAACGAGCCAGGATTCTTAGATCGTTGAACACCATCAGTAAAAATTGGTGTCTTCGTAATTATTGAATCAATCTGATTTTACTTCTGCATAGGGTGAGAAGAGAATCCCGTAATTTTCCTGGCCGGGTTGGTAAGAAGTCATGTTGGAGAATGGTTGGACTTAGGAGCGGAGACGATTTGTAATTGTTATCTGCCCTACATAACACCTGATGGGGTGAATCTTTCTAAGGTGGGGTTATTCAGTATAAAGTATCAATTTTGTTACACGGCTGATAGCCAGGAACACGGTAACACTCTTCCCAGGTCTGTGGCGAGTAGATTGCCTTGCTAGGGTTTCGTGTATAATCACCTGGGAATGGAGGTCTTAATGGAACAAAGATCAACGTTTAATCTTTCTGCTATCCTTGAGTTCCCTATGATTTCCCGTATCCGGCGCAATCATGGATTGGAACACGCCACTTTGCATACCCTGGCCAAGCAGCTCCCTCACACCATGTTGGCCGGTCATTCGGATATGGGTGGCTTTTGGATCATCGGTGACGTGTCGTCGGATTTATTGCATGCTGCAGTCCAGGAAGCAATTGCCCGCTTGAGGTCGGGGGAGAGCGAGCTGGCAATTCATCCCAATTGCGGGACCAATATTGCTACTGCGGGTGCGTTGGCTGGTATAGCAGGAAGCCTTGCCATGCTCGGTTCAGGCAAGCGCATCCGTGACAAAACTTAACCGCTTACCCCTAGCAGCTATGCTTGCCACCGTGGCTTTGATCATTGCACAACCCCTGGGAATGCTCCTCCAGGCACGGGTAACAACTTCGGGTGACCCCGGTTCGTTGGAAGTTATCGCCATCACCCACAGGCAGCAGGGTCGCATGACAGTCCATCGTATCCAGACTCGAGGTTGAGTGTGGTCGAGGAAGGCCCCACCATCTACATATTTGATGGCGATGATGAATTTGCCATCAATGAATCAGTAGAAATCATTCGCAGCAAGCTTGGTGATGCACAGATCGCCGAGATGAATACCACTCGCCTGGATGGCAGATCATGCACGCTGCCCCAGCTCCAGGATGCAGCTGCTACCGTCCCTTTCCTTGCCCCAAAAAGAATGATCATTCTCACCCACCCGATTGCCCGCTTGAAGGAAAGTCAACCGCGGGAGCAATTTATTAGCTTTTTGAATGCCGAAAAACCAACGACGAAGCTGGTATTGGTGGAATATGACTTTTTAACCAATGAGAGAGAGAGAAGAGAGGGCAGGCTGAACTGGTTGGAAAAATGGGCTATCTCACCCGAGCATGAGAAGCGTGTCTTTATCCGCCATCACCCTCTACCCAATAGAACGAAGATGATTGATTGGATACAAAAACACGCTAAAAGCATCGGAGGTCAAATGACTCCCCAGGCCGCAGTTTCGCTCGCCAATCAGATTGGTGATGACACCCGCATGGCATCCCAGGAAATCACCAAGCTATTGACTTATGTGAATTTTTCCCGCCCAGTGGAAGCCGATGATGTGGATCACCTGACCCCTTTGACAGCCAAATTAGGTGATTTTGAGCTCGTGAATGCTCTGCGGGACCGTGATGGACGCAAGGCGCAATCCATCCTTCAAAGGAGCCTGGAAGAAGCGGACCCTATATGGATTTTTCAGAGCATTGTCTCTCAAATCCGTACTTTGCTGGTCGTACATGAGATTTTGGAGGAACGCAGCACGATTAATGATATTCCAAAATCGTTAAGGATTGGTAATTATCCCGCCCGCCTGGCAATGGAAAGCGCTCCGCGCTTTCCCATTAAATTTCTTGAATTGATTTTTCATCGATTATTGGAACTTGATGAAGCGATTAAAACCGGTCAGATGGATGCAGATTTAGCTCTTCAGCTACTGGTAATCGAGCTCACGAATTGACCGAGTTACCATTCGTATTCACCCCCAGCCAAAAATGATTGGGTAAAACTGAGCGAGTAGTGCGGACCTCGATTCCTTTCTCCGTCCAGGGGATGTTTCCCAGCGTGCGTGGATGAACCAGACAGAGGTTGGGTGCTTTACCATATTTCAGATGGTAATAGTTGGCTGCCCTTTGGATCTTTGTGGCCAGATCGGATTTATTGTCATTATCAAACCATAACATCCCAATATTCATTTTTGCCTCCGATGGTGTATATCCATTGAACCATACCAACAAATCACTATGCTTTATAGTATAACAGAACATTTGTTCTATGTCAAGAGGATTTCACAAGTTGCTCCTGCTTCCCCTATATTGCAGGATACGTACCAGCTTCCTGCACTTCGCATAAATAAAAAAGCCATCCAGTTCTGACTGGATGGCATGACCACGCTTGATCTCATCAAAGTTTTAGGATTTTACCCAATAACTGATACTTTCAATATGATATGTTTGAGGGAACATATCCAACAGGGCGACCTTTACTAACTCATACCCTCCAGAAACCAATCGCCTGGCATCCCGTGCTAAGGTAGCGGGGTCGCAGGAAACATACACCAGATGTGAAGCTCCTTGTGCAAATATTCCTTCCAATGTTTTGGCTCCCAACCCATGGCGAGGTGGATCCACGACAATAACGTCGGGATGGAAGTGGATATTGCTTAACACTTCTTCCGCTGAATCTTCATATAAAGTCACATTTTCAAATTCATCCAGGTTCGATGCGAAATCAATGCACGCATCCGGCGAGATTTCGATGCCCACCAAGCGCTCCACCTTTGGTGCCAGGAAAGCGCTGAATAATCCCACACCACAATACACATCCAATAGTTCAACTGCACCGTCCGATGGCAGGTAAGCCATGATCCGTTCAACCATGGCATTCACTAAAAGGGAGTTCACCTGAAAGAAAGAGCTAGCCGAAACTCGAAAGCGCCTCCCAGATACTTCCATGAAAATCGTGTCGCTACCTGCCAGCACCAGGTTACCCCCCGGAGCTTGATGAATCACCGAAATTGCCACGCCTTCAATACTAAAATCCAGTGGCTGAGGGTCTGAGCTTTCAAGAATGAGCATCAGGTCTTCATCCGTCCCCGATCGCAGGCTAATCCGCTCCAATCCGGGTAGAGGTTCAATTTCTACCTGGGACCAGACCTGGTTAATCGCTGGCTCAGGTAGGTGACATTCACGGATGGCGAAGGTCTGGTTGGAATGTGTTTTTTGGAATCCTAGTTTACCATCAGCGGTGAGGTGAAATTGAATGTGATTGCGGTAATTCCAGGGTTCGGGTGAGGCTACTATTTCAACGGTTGGAATCTCGGTTAGATTTCCAATCCGCTCCAGCTGCTCGCACAAGATTGCAGATTTTGCGTTTAGCTGTGCAGGATAGTTCATATGCTGATAATGGCAGCCACCACACTGGGTAAAATGCGGGCACCGGGCTGGAACACGCTGTGGGGACGGTTCTAGGACCTCAAGTAAGCTCAGCCCGGGCGAAACGTGGCTTTTCTTCAACAAGCTTGATCCGCACTAACTCACCCGGGATCGCAAAAGGAACAAAAACCGCTCTACCATCTGCCAGCCTTCCAACAGCATCCCCTCCATACATCAGGTTATCTATCTTGATAATCCATGGTTCTATCATATATATATATTAAGCAAAGAGACGTCCCACTGGGGGACGTCCCTGATTAATCATGGATCTTTACTTTCCCTGCATGAACTCGTCGATTCCATTCAGCAGGTTCACCAGGTCGCTCATCTGGATTTCTGCCATATGTGCGATACGGAACGTCTTCCCCTTCAAATCTCCATAGCCGTTCGCCAATCGCAGGCTGCGTGGGGCCACAAATTTATTGAATTCACCAATATCAAAAGTGGCCGGGTTAACCACCACGGTGATTGTTTGTGAGCGATATCCCTCCGGGGCAAACAGTGGCCAGCCTTTTTTAGTTGCCCATTCTTGCGAATGCTTTGCCATCGCACTGTGGCGGGCAAAACGATTTTCGATGCCTTCCGCCAGCATCCGGTCTAACTGATAATCCAGCGCATAGATCAAAGACATGGCAGGTGTCATAGGGGTGGAATCTTTTATGCGGTGCTTTTCCAGTAGCAGATAATCAAAGTACCAGCCTCGATAAGGTACTTCAGCTGCTCGAGCCATCGCCCGGTCATTGACACCAACCAGGGCCAATCCTGGTGGGAGCGCCAGGCATTTCTGGGATGAAGTGAACAACACATCCAGCCCCCATGCATCCATCTCAATCTTCGCCCCACCCAATGAGGAAACGGCATCCACGGCAATCAATGTATCCGGGCTAACCCGGTGTACAACTTCAGCAATTTCCTTCACTGGGTTTTGAACGCCGGTGGAAGTCTCGTTATGGACCACTGTGATCAGCTCATACTTCTGCTTCTTTAGCGCTTCCTCGACCATCTCAGGCAGGATTAGCCTGTCCCATGGGTGCTTCAACTTTATCTGCAAGCTTACCATTGGCAATCGCTACATCGTACCAACGCTTTGCAAACGCTCCATTGACGCAGTTCAGCACACGTTCCTTTGCCAGGTTGCGCACAGCTGATTCCTGCGCGCCGCTGCCTGAGTTCGTCATGATGAAGATACGATATTGGGTGTAAAAAATCTGCTGCAATTTTTCCGCTGAGCGTTGGAATATGGCTTCAAAATCCTTGCTGCGATGCGGCATCATTGCTCGCGTCTGTTTTTGCAACACATCCGGGGATACATCTACCGGACCAGGGACAAACATCGGTGACATAGGAACCTCCTCAGAATATTGTTGTGAAATTTATCTTTGAACCTGACTTATTCTACCACCCCTAAGTATTTTATAATATGTGCATGCGTCGCTATTTACTAATGATTTTCATCCTTTTATTGATTGTCGCTTGTCGGAGTTTAGTGCTTCCGTTTAACCCACCCACCCCTTCCTTTTCTCTCCACCTCCCCATCCCCAACATTGACTTCTATTCCTCCATCGCTCACTCCAACATTCCTTCCCACACGAACCCCCAGCCCGCTGGCTGCAACACCCACTTTGGTTGCCACCGCGACCCCCGTTCCTATCAGTGAGTCGTTCATGGTGCTCTATCATCCTGATGACATGCTGTATGTGGGAGACCAGGTCAGTTTGGAAATCGTTTCTCCTCCTGGGTTGTCACTTAAGGATGCCAACCTTCAAGTTCAGGTTGACCCACCCGACGGATTAAACCTGGGTCCGGTGAACTTTGGCCCCTGGGGTATTCAAGGACGGGAAGAGGCTACCTTGCTCTGGGTATGGGATACCCGCCATCTGGAACCGGGTCGTCATACCCTTGCTTTTTCAATCCAACCGCAGGGGTTTAACTGGACTGAGCAGGTAACCCTGCTGCCTCAGACCGAAATGCCACTCTACCAATCGGAAGCTCATTGGGCTTCTACACAAACTGATTGCTGTACGGTTTTCTACATTACCAACACCGCCTCCGAACGCGATTTGTCCTCATTAACTACCCTCATCGATGAGCAAGCCAGGCTTTCCATCGATGAAATGGACGCCAACTTCACCCAGCCGATCACCATCACCGTTTTGCCTCGTCTGTTGGGTCATGGTGGTTTCACGAGCAGTGAGATCAGCGTTTCGTACCTCGACCGTAACTATGCAGCCAACTCCTGGTCAATGGTTGTCCACCATGAAATGATTCATGCGATTGATGGTCATTTGGGGGGTGACTTTCGCCCTACTATTTTTGTGGAGGGATTGGCTGTGTATATGGCAGGCGGGCATTACAAGCCAGAGCCTCTCATGCCCCGTGCGGCAACCTTGCTCGAGGGTTATTTGAACTGGTATATTCCCCTGAAAACCCTAGCGGATGACTTCTATGCCTCACAGCATGAGATTGGTTATCTTGAAGGCGCTTCTCTCATTGAATACATGGTCAACCACTATGGATGGGATGCCTACTCAGCCTTCTACCGCGACATCCACATCCAGCAAGGTGAGAGCCAATCGGATGCGATTGATGCTGCCTTGAAAGCCCATTTCTCCATCACGTTCGCCCAGCTTGAACAGGATTACCTCGCCACCCTGGGTGCTGAAGAGGATACCTCTGCCTGGGTGGATGACGTCCGCCTGACCGTCACCTATTTTGACACGATGCGTCGCTATCAACAGCTCCTGGACCCTTCCGCTTATTTTCGCACTGCCTGGTTGCTGGATGGCAAAATCATGCGTCAGCGCGGGATTGTAGCTGATTATCTCAGACATCCGCATACTTCATATAACTTGGCCATCGAGACTCTTTTCACTACCGCCAGTCAGCAGATGACTGCTCAGCAGTATATAGATGCCTCTCAAACTCTGGAAGTAATAAACTCTGTCTTAAGTGCTGTCGATCACGGCACCACGGATCCGTTCTCTGTTTCCACCATGGCAGCGGACTATTTATCAATCGCAGATACCCTCCAGCAACAGGGTTATGAATTGCAGAACATATATACAAATGAAAATACTGCCAAAGTGAATGTCACCAGCTCTACCGGAGCTGGCTTGCTTGAACTCAACTTGCTAAGAACTGGAGGTCAGTGGGTGATCATCCCATCGTCGTAAAATAAACGAACTGCTGACGGATGTGAAGTTGTAATTAATAGCCTGATTGGCCAATAGAAATAAATAGTAGCAATAATCCCAGGTTGCAGATGGCACCAAGCATTAAAAAGCCGAAGCTTTGTAGCCATTTCGATTTTCTACGAAGTGACAGGAGAACAGTGGAAATTAGAAATAACGTTAAAGCTATCAGAACAAGCGGCGCGATGGAAAACGCGCCCAACAAGATCAATGGTAAGAATCCGCCCGTACAAAACCAAAACGCTTGCAGCCACTTTCCTGAATGCTTCTTGAAACTAAAGAATGGTATTAAAAAACCCGCCACCCCAAGCAAGGCCCAATCGAGCAGTACGAGACCAGGTAGGGGCCAAACTGGCTCACCCGTAATACTCATTTCGGATAAAAGAACATATACTGCCCCACCTACAGATACTATTTCTCCTATAAAGCATATCGCCAGGGCAAGGAAATCTGTCCAATAGCTTCGTGAAGAGTCACTCTCAATCACTGGATTTATCTCGATAATCCTGCTTTCAGGTTCATAGCTGATGGAAGCTAAAACGGGATTTTGCTAATACCAAAAACATCCTGGGTCATTCGGGTAAGGGGATGTCTTCGTCTGGTTAAATTAAGGGCAGTACCCTAAGGATCCGAAGATGATGTCAAATGGCGCTCTACAGTACAATCCACCCCCTGGGATCCAGGGTTGGTCAATAATTATAAATAGCGCGATCGCCAATATCAAAATGACCACCAGGCATCCACATCCGGCTAGCAACCATGTATTGACTGGTTTTTTTTCTTTCTCTTCCAGGGGTTCAAATTCATCTTTTAGCTGGGCTTGAGATTGTGGGTATAAATTGGTCACCTGCGGTACAGGCTGTACGATAGGTGGGGTATAGCTTTCTACCGGAGCAGGTATTGCTGCGACGGGTGTGGTTCCCAGGTCAACCGGGCTTGGTACAGTAAGGTCTAAATCGGGAGGCTCACCATCAAATACCATTCCTACATTATCCCCAAACATGATGATCTCGCCAATTGCCATCAAGTGTGGACCAATCAGGCGTTGTCCATCAATGTACGTTCCATTGGTCGAGTTTAGGTCTTCAATTTTATATCGCTCTCCCTCCAAAGTCAATCGGGCGTGTCTCCTCGAAACTTCTGCATCATTAATTACAAAATCATTGGCGATATCCCGTCCAATCGAAATCTCATTTCTGTTCAGCTCAAAAACCTGCCCTGGGACTGGGCCTTGCCGGACCACGAGGCGATACTGTGATTTTGCCATGCCATTCTCCTTTATTTCTTCGACCGCCGAACCCTGCCTTCTGGATAGCTCATATTGCTTGATATTACTTTATATTACCAAGGTATATCGAGTAATAGTACTGAGTTTTGGTCAAAATGTCAAACCAATTAGCTCAAAAACTAATTGGAAAAATGATTTCCGCAATATTGACAAAAACTCGCATCCGCGGAAGAAGTCCTTCCACATTGTGAACAGATACGGGTATCTATTGGTTGAGCAGTCTCTTTATTCTTTCGTCTGGAGATAAGTTGTCGTTTTGGGCGAGGCAGCTTTCCACCTGCTACCTGGTCTGCTGGTAAAACTTCATCGGGTGAAATACGCACGACATCAGCCACGCTGGATGGCGTAACAAAAGTACTTTCTGGAGAGCTAGCCACCTGAGATAGGTTGCTGTCTGTGCTGATTGTTATTTCGCCTTGTGTCAGCTCTGGTCTTTTTTGAGGTGCAGGAAGCCTGTCTTTCTTTCGTTTTCCCAATCGAGGTCTGGGAAGCTTTTTCCCAAGCATCTGGGCATATTCTTTACCTTTGCTAAAAGCCTGCATGGATAAAGCCCGCATCTGTTTTGGAGATAAATGACGGCCAGTTAAATACCAACCCAGGATGGCATTCCCAACAACGTAGGTTCCTGAATAAGACACCGCTACCTTGGGGATGAGCCCCCATGCCGGGATCAAGCCTATCATTTGTCGTGCAATCTGCCTCCACAAGAACCCACCCCCAATGACACTGCCAAACTCAGTAACGTAATCCTGCCAACGGGTTGAAAACCCCACCAATAAACCCAATTTATAAGCCAGGAATGCCTGCGATTTGGTCAGCACGATCATGTCAGTCACATTTAAGGGGATATCTAAAACCGGGATAATTTCAGCTAATCCGGTGCTGAATGAATATGCCGCATTTGAGAAGCAAGTATCAGTAATGAGCTGGCGTGCTACGGTTAATCGAAACAGTGGGAACTGCCTGGCGAGTGCTAAATGCTGTTGGGGGAGAAGCTCAAGCACCACCTGGACAAATTCGCGTAATAAATAAGCAACATCAGTCACCGAGCCATATAACACCCTGTTAGCTTGCCATCCCATAATGGGATCGATGACCATATTACTCTCGATCAGGTCAAGCTTATTGATAAATACGAGAACATTCTTTCCGGCTTCGCTCCATTTTTTCACCAATAATTGCTCAACCCGAAAATCCGTGCGCGTTGCATCCACGATAACGAGGATCAGGTGAGCCACTGGCGCTTCAGTGGATTCATCCGCAGATAGAAATACCACAGGTGATTGTGAGTGGACCCCGGGTCGCGCTGGGTCAGTGCGCATTTGTTCTGCCAGAGAATGCCTTCCTGAACCCTGCGCGCCGACCAGTACGATTCTAACTGGATGCGTGGCTGAATCTCTGATCGGTTTCAGGTCGATTTCCTTAATATTGCTCCATATCGTGGAAATGTCTTTTATTCCAGCCACTGTGCCTCGTTACAAAAGGATTATATGTGATCTCGTGCCTTATTCCCATTATACCGCCGGAACCAACTCCTTTCTTAATACGTCCTACTTATACCTGCAGTTTCGATTATTATCATTTAATTTGGTAGAATAATAATAGATCTTAAAAGATCAGGAGGTTTGCATGACTTTATCATCAAAAACTCATCCTTTACATCTCTTAAATATAGGGATGATTAGCCATTCCAGTTGGACTAGAATCTTATTCGGCGTAATCATCCTGGTGGGCATGTTTTTTTCGGCATCCAATCAAGGTGATGCTGCAATCCAGGCAGATCAATCGATCACCAACGCTTTCTTATGGAAATTTCGGAATGTTGATGATCCAATGCTCTTCAATTATATGGGAGACCGTAGTTTGCGTTTGGATAGCAGCAATAACCCCCATATTGCCTTCGGTGGTGACCATCTTTATTACGCCTCGTACGATGGCTCAAATTGGACATTTGAAACTGTCGATCCCTCAGATGGTGTGGGCTTATTCACCTCACTTGCTTTGGATAGTCAGAATAAGCCTCACATCACTTATTACGATACCATTCATGGGGCGCTTAAATATGCCTTTTATGATGGCGCTGGTTGGAACATAATCACTCTGGATGGATATGCATTATCGGGTGAGGAGAATCCTACCAACCTCGATGCATCACCCGATACTTCTTCCCGGTATGTGGGTGATCGGGAGTGGCGTTCCTTCCCGAGCGGATTACCTGGAGAGGGCATTAGTCCCGATGCTATTTCCCCCATCACAGACTTGACTGGTTATGGACTGTACAGTTCTATCGCCATCGATGCTGCCGGAAATATCCATATCAGTTATTATGATTCGGTGAATGGTAACCTGAAATATGCCCACACCCTGCTCGATAGCTGGATTATCCAAACTATTGATTTTACAGGCGATGTCGGTCTTTATTCCTCACTCGCTGTGAACAGCTCCGGTTTTGGCCAGATCAGCTATTATGACAAAACCAACGGTAACCTGAAATTTGCATACCTTCAATGGTACCAGTTGGGTCGCACAAACTCTAGACAGCAACGGGGATACAGGTCAGTTTACCTCAATTGCATTAGGGCAAAGCCAGAGACCTGCCATCAGCTACTATGACCAGACCAATGGAAATCTTCGCTTCATCGCTTACAATGGCAGTAATTGGGGAACCCCCCTAACAGTTGACCCCGATGCCAAAGTTGGACAATATACCTCCCTGGCAATGACCGGCGATTATCAGCCGCGCATCAGTTATTTTGACGGCGATGAAGGCAACTTGAGGATTGCCATCTGGACGGGCAGCTTTTGGCAGCTTCAACAGGTCGCAAGTAATGGTTATCTCGGATTGTATACCTCCCTTGCCTTGGATTCATCCGGGAAACCTCGAATTTCCTATTTTGATGCAGGCGAAGGCGACCTGGATTATGCCTCCTTTGATGGAACCAATTGGAAGTTCCTGGTGCTCGCCCAAGGTGCCGATGTCGGGTTTAATAGTTCCCTGGCTGTGGATGCAACTGGGAATCCGCGTATTGCTTACTTCGACGATACGCATGACGATTTGAAATACGCCTGGTGGGATGGCTTTACCTGGCAGAACCAGGTGGTCGATTTTGTCGGTGAAGTTGGTTTTCATCCCTCCCTGGCGCTGGATTCTTCGGGTAATCCACATATTTCCTACTATGACATCACCAAACAGCACCTGAAATATGCGTTTTGGACAGGCAGTGCCTGGTCAACTGGCACACTGGATGGCAATACCAAGGTCGGCTTGTATTCATCCATTGTCCTGGCCAGTAATGACGCTCCGCATATCGCTTATTACGATGAGCAAAATGGGAACCTCAAGTATATGTATTGGTCAGGCTCCGCTTGGGTTGTTCTTATTGCCGATAATAGTAGTGATGTTACTGGACTTTACCCGTCCCTCGAATTGGATTCGGCGAACCGGCCTCACATTGCTTACTACAACCAGACCCAGCAAGCTTTGATCTATACACTGTGGAATGGAGCTGCATTTGTGACCTCGACAATCGATGCTCCTGCGGTTGGGCTGTGGCCTTCGCTTGCTCTGGATGGCTCCAATCACCCTTATATCGCCTACTTCTCTGATTATGACGATGATCTTAAAGGTTGCCTGGTTTGATGCCACCGGCTGGCACAATGAATTAGTTGATACCGCTGGAATTACGGGCTTTTTCCCCTCACTGGCATTGGATAGTCTTGGACATCCACACATCGCCTATTACAACTTGACGGGGACCAGCCTGCGCTATGCCTATAAAACAGATTCGGGATGGCGCTTTAGCTCCCTCGATACAGCGGGTGATGTTGGCTGGAATCCGTCCATAGCAATTACCACGGGTGATTTTCCTGCTATCAGCTATTACTCAGCCACCGAGGGCGATCTTAAATATGCAACCTTTTATTCCGCCTCACTGACTTTCCTGCCTGTTGTAAACCGTTAATTCTTAACCACCTTTTAGAGTTGGCAAATGGGTATATCCATTTGCCAACTCTTTTTTAAAGTAGGATCAGGCCTGTTTTTAACCCCAGCTTGACCGTTTCTGTGCGGTTGGTCGTTCCCATTTTCCCGAAGATTGCAGATACATGGAATTTCACTGTATGCGGGCTGATCCCAAGCCTTCCGGCGATTTGTTTGTTCGTCAGACCGAGTGCCATTAATTGCAGGATTTCGATCTCCCGTTCGGTGAGTATTTCAACCATATTATTTTTTTCAGCATTGAAAACCGTCTGACCGGCCAACAGGTGCTCTAGCCAGGTCGGGTTTGTCACCACCAACCCCTCACTCAACGCCTCGATTGCCGTAATCAGCTCTGCTTGGGTCGATTCCAACGATAGCACACCCCAGGGTTGTACTTTCAGCCGGATAACATTCTCAATCACATGTGGGTCATCACAAATGATTAACAGTCCAACATTTGCACCGAGCTTAAAACTCGTAAGCTCTGAAAGGAACGCCTCCTGATCAAGGATTTGCGCCTGGGACCATACCACCACATCCAATTCCAGCTGCTCCCATTCCAAATAATCCAGGTTGGCTGCTTCTCCAATGATCTGTATGCGTGGATCATCCATTAATAGTGATCTGAGCCCCGCTCTGATCGCTAATGTTGGAGATATGATAAAAACTCGGATCAAAACAACCTCATTTTGGCTATTATGTCGAACGAATCTATTTCTTAGCTGGTGCGGTTATAGATGGAGACTCTCGAGGATTACTTGCGCTCTCCAATTGTCACAGAGATGCTAACCGGCTGCCCACCACGCAACACTTGAATTGGGATGGGTTTACCGACAGCCTGCCCTGTGAGGTAGACCAGCAGCTCGTCGTGGTCAGTGACTGATTGCCCGTCGACTGCTACCAGGATATCCCCCACTATTAAACCGGCAATTTCAGCTGGGCTGCCTGCTTCGATTGAGACCAATAATAAGCCTGTCTCTTGTTCTCGACTGAGTGTATTACGCATATCAGGTGTTAAGGATACCGATTGAGAACGAACGCCCAGGTAACCACGCTTTATATAACCATATTTCGCCAGGTTTTCCGCATCCGACCAGGCGAGTTCAATTGGGATAGTAATCGCTACACCGTGAGCCAAACCGGAGGTATTCAACCCAACAACTTTTCCTTGCGTGTCAATTAATGGTCCACCGGAGAAACCGGGAAACGGGGTAGCATCAGTGCGGAGATAACGTTCCAATAATCCACCACGGCTGGTCCTGGCGGGTCCGCCAATTGCGCACACGATCCCTAAACTGGCTTCAATTCCATCCTGGCTCGGACGGCCAAGCGCAACCACGATCTCACCCACCTGGGTTTCTTTGATCACTTTCTCGGCTGGCGTGGCGCTTGACTTCTCCAGGCGCAGCAGTGCCAGATCATTACCAGGAGCACGTCCAGCTATGCTTGCAGGGATTGAAGCGCCGTTGGGAAGCATAACCGATAAGTCCTCGTCTCGCTCAACGACATGATCTGCGGTCAGGATTAAATCCTCTGTATACGCAATTCCACTCGCTGGCATACGGCGTCGTCCATTTACCTGGACAGTTGATTCCCCTGCTCTTGCCACTGCCTGTGCCAGTTGATCAGATAAAGTACTCAATAGATTTGTTTCGCTTGACATATTCTGCCTCCATACCCATCTGCATTAATAACTCCTGATATTATTTTATAAAAATCAGGATAAGATATAGTATAAACAATACTGCTCAGGGATACATCAGCCATTTGGGTGGATGAACACCCGGACATCCTGGTAGTTCCAAGGGTGGTTCCAATGGGTAGGGCGGCACCCATTTTTATCACCTCGACAAGTATTTACTCTCCAACCTTGTATATTCCCACCACCTTGACTAAAATAATAAATCAATCCAATGGAACTCAAGCATATTGGTCGTTATGATATTAAATCACTTATCGGGCAGGGCGGCATGTCAGCTGTCTACCTTGGTTACGATCCACGCGCACTTCGTGAAGTTGCGATCAAGGTATTGCCACCCTATTTCTTGCACGCTGAAAAATTCCGCGAACGGTTTGAACGCGAAGCCCTGACCATTGCTCTGCTTGAGCATCCTGCCATAGTTCCAGTTTATGATATGGGCGAAGAGGATGGTCAGCCATATATCGTCATGCGCTACATGTCAGGGGGCTCTCTGGCCGAGAAACTTAAAAATGGTCCTATAGCCCTTAAGGAATGCGTCGAAATGTTCATCCGCCTGGCACCCGCCTTGGATACCGCCCATGCCAGGGGGGTTATCCATCGGGATGTCAAGCCAGACAACTTGTTATTCGATAAATATAATAATGTATTTCTATCTGATTTTGGTCTCGCCCGCTTGCGCGAAACTCTCGGTTTTGCGAATATTAGTGACGGCTCCATCATGGGTACCCCAGCTTTTATGAGCCCTGAGCAAATCCAGGGCGACCGTGAAATCGATGGACGTACGGATATCTATTCGATGGGAGTTGTGCTGTATCAGATGTTGTGTGGCTATGTGCCGTTTTCCGGTTCTACTGCTGCTTCGGTGATGATGATGCATCTGATCAATACGGTTCCCCAGATTCACGAACAAAACAAAACTTTGCCCCTGGCAATTCAGACTGTTCTGGATATCGCCATGGCGAAAAACCCCAATGATCGCTATCAGACAGCCGGAGAATTTGCTAAGGCTCTCCAGGCCGTTATGATCGTCGGCTTGAATAAACTGCCCGCTGAAACAATTACGTCCTGCAGACACACATCAAACCAGAAAACGTCCCACTCTGATTTTCCCTCCAAAAAAGCAGGAAGCACAGAACAGCCAACACAATGGTACAGATGCGAAAACAGAACGCGAATTCGGAATTAAAACACCTGTTCCTTATAAAACATTGAAGGATGGAACCACAACTCCTCCGCGCACAGATACTGCCCCACCAAAAGATGATAGGGTGCTCGCCCTCTCCACTTCTCGCCCGGATATATCCCCCCCGCAAGTACGTCGAAGCTTTTCATTGTGGATTTGGTTACTGGGTGGGGCTTTGGTTATTTTTCTGTCCCTGACGTTGATCCAATGGTTGCGCGGCGGTTTCCCATTTTCCCTGCTGCCAACCTCCAGCCTCAACCCGCATGGTGTACTTTTACAGAACAGTCCACCGGCTACCTCATCATTTTCATCTATCACCGTGGGTCACGCGGATAAAGTCGCCTTCCTGAATGCGTCCAATATTTGGGTCAGCGACCTGGATGGCAGCAACCTCATCCAGCTTACCACCGATGCTGTGAACAAATCTAATCTTCGTTGGACACCGGATGGACAATCCGTTATCTACACTTCAGCGAATTGTTTACATTTAGTTGGCTTACAGACCAAACAGATCCTCACCCTCGCATGTTTTTCCGGAGTTGTTTCGATCGACGCCATTGACGTTTCGCCGGATGGGCAGGATATAGCCATTGTGTTGGCTCAATCTGACCTTTACATATTTCCGTACGCTCAGCTATTCCGCCTGCGCCAATCCAGCCTACCCGAGGATCTGTCTTCTCTATCACCATGTTCCTACAATGCACCGTACCACTCAAGTGACCGAATAAAAGCTATTTATTGGTCAGAAACGAATGACCACCTGGCAGTGTTGCTCTCTAAATCAATCGCTGGCACCAACCGGGATGAGATTAATATCCTGGATTTTAGCCAATGCGCTCCTGCTCCGCTCCTGGAAACAGAGATCCTCTCCACGTACTTCCTGTTTACCTTGCGCGGATATTATGACCGCCCCGAAATACCCAGCTTTTCCTGGAATGGAAATGACCAGCTCTTGGTTAACAGCTATCAAAATGAGAGCGGATTCGGAGATCTCCTGCTCTACAACCTTGACCAAAACCTGGGCCTGAATATTACTCCGAACGGATCGTGCTGCTACCGGGATGCACACTGGAGCCCCGATGGCTCATATATCTTCTATGCCTATCAGCCAGAAGCAGGCGGTCAAATCAGCCTGTATTTTGCTCCCACTGGCAAGATAACCCAAACGGGTACGATATCAAATCCGATTCCGATGCCTACGGGGTTCTTTGCAGATCCCCTGGTATCGCTCCAGCCTGCTCTGCGTAAAGCCCCATAATTTAATATAGAATAAAAACCTGCGGAGGTATACTTCCACAGGCTATTATTCCTGAGTGCTTATTTAATCAGCAAAGGGATATAAAAAGGATACAACCGTTCGATATAGATCCGGCTTCCGGAATAATTCCCTGCCCGGTCGTAGGCAAATGCCCACATTTGGTATAGGGTTCCTCTTGCAAGCATATTACCATCAAATTCCACCTGGTAAGGGGATGTGGTAGCTGTACCGATGTCCACCCACTTTATACCAATGTGGTCCCACAGTTTGAAATCTACCCGGTCGACCTGATCGTTGTCGTCTGCATTCACTCGTAATAGGATAGTGCCACCGAATGTAACGAACTGGCCTTCGTCCTGGACTGGCGCTACCCAATTTATGGTTGGTTTTACACCATCCACCAATGTTACTTCGCTGGCATTGTTATTGTTCTTATCTGGGTCATCAGCGCTGGATGCCACCACCGCTGTATTGGTAAACACGCCACCGCTAGCTGGAATGACCTGGATGATCAGCTCAATACTCGTCCCTGCATCAATCGATCCAAAATCGCACCTCACAGGATTGGCTTCGATGCAGCTGCCCTGCCCGGGGACAGCTGATGAAAGGTTAAATTGTACTGGCAAAGTATCCGTCAGAATCACATCCGCTGCCAGGCTTGGTCCATCATTGAATACCGTGGTTGTATAGGTGAGTGTCACCGCGGTCCGCACCGGGTCGGGGCTGTCCACCATGCTGACGAGTAAGTCGGCGATAGGTAAAACCGTTGTCACCTCCTGGGATGTGTTATCGCTCATATTCAAATCATACCCTGGTGAGGCAACCACTACTGTATTGGTGATCATTCCGTCTATCGTGGTAGTGACAACTGCTGTAATGTTCACCGTCGAATTGGCTGGGATTGTGCTCAGATTACACACGACATCATCCCCGGGAATGCAGATATCCTGGGGTTCCACACTCGCCAGCAAGACTCCAGCGGGTAGGGTGTCTGTCAGGATCACCCCGGGCGCGTCAATGCTGCTGGTATTTGATATGGTGAGCAGGTAGGTTAATTCCTCGCCTGGATATAATGGATCAGGGGAACCAATGGATCGGATTACCAAATCGACCAAACCTTGCTCAGCACCGATAAGCACCATCGGCTCAGGGTCGCGATACTGGCGCACGTACACCCAATCCACCAGGATTGTCGCTTCTGAGCCATTAAAACTATAAAAAGTGACTGGTAATGTATCCGTGGGCACCTGGGATGGGAATATCGATTCAACGCTGGAGGTACCATGATCGATATCTCCCACGCTCTGCCCCTCCTGCCAGCGCACCTCATAGACATGATAAGCATTATGCCAGTCATTCACTCCCACGGTTTCTATGAGATTATTATCATACCCTGACACGAAATCCTGAAGAAACATGTCATCATTGTCTGGATTAGGTAGATCCCCGATAATCGTCCGTCGGTCCACCGGCTCCATCGATAAACCCTCCCCATTCATAACCACCACCACCCAAACCAAAATTCGCCCGGTAGCCAACAGCTTTGTATTGGTACATCGTCAAGTGTTTTAATTCCTGTATTAGTCAGTAATACCAAATGCCCAGACGAAACAATGGGTGTACCATCAAGGACAACCCATGGTACGCTTTCTAATGAATAATGACTGGTTCCAGGGGAAGTACCCGCCTTTTCCCACTGGGCTGGCTGGAAATTAGGCATACCTTCCTCAATTACACACCCTGACCCTGGGAACTGGCACCAGTCATCATCGAAGAAATTCGTGCCAGTAAACACTGCTCTTCCATCGCTTACAGGGTTTGCAGATGAATTATTGTAGTAAAGATATAAGGTCGTTTCGCTACTTGCGAGTGTAGGTACCCGCACCCATAGATAAGCCAATGGCTCAGCACTATCCCAGGATTCAATCCAGTAGTCCATCTCTGTAATGCCATCGTTTCAGTGATTCGAATATCCGCGCCATCTATATTGGCATGATTAAAATCGAAATTACTGTCATCGAGCTTGATCAGCACTGCATAATCAGATAATTCTGAACCGTTGTTGGAGATGATCAATGGTCGTCGATAATGCCAGGCTTCATTAAACCATGGAGTTTCCGATTGTTCGGTCTTTACCGGGTCTATTGCTGCATCCGCTGTATCGATGACCACCCCAAAAGCCTCCCCCGAAGATAGGAGAATGGTATAGAGTATGATAAGCAGCAGGAGGGATAAGGTTAGAGCCAGGATTTTCTTCATGAAAAACCGTACACCTTTGTCAACTTCGATTATACGCTAATCCTTCATTCATGCGTATTTTTTAATACTGATTTGATAGATAGCTGTTACTTAATTCTGCGTCATGACACACGCCAGGAGTCAAGTAGACCTGTTTTTTTATTAGGCATTATCAATCATGAATTCAATAATTAGTTTGAATTCTTCTCTTCTATCAAGGAGGATCATCGTTTCACGGTAACTCCGATAAGTTAGAACCCCCCATCCACTAATCAATCTCCATTAAGATCCTTAGTGGAGTCATGTCTCTACGCTTCGTCTAGGGTGGAGGTGGGTTTGTAGATGTCGGGACGGGTGGGGTAAGGGTTGGTTTTGGTGCAGTTGTGTTGGTGGAAGTAGGAGCAGGTGGTGGGGCAGTTGTGCTGGTTGAAGTAGGAGCAGGTGGTGGGGCAGTTGTCGGTACTTCAGTGGCAGCGCTTGGGGTGTCTGAGGGTGAAGGGGCCAGGGTACGCGTTGCAGATGGTGCTGCTGTAGTAGGAATTATTTGGGTCGCTGATGGGTTAGGCGTTCGTGTCGGAGACGGTGCTGCAGTGGTTTTTATGGGTGTATTGGAGGGCAACGGGGGTAATCCCTGGGTTGAAGTTGGGGTCGGTGTTTGAGAGGCTATGCTGACAGTTCGTCAGAGGTGTTGTTGCTGGTCCCGTGGATGAGGAAGTAACACTGGTGGTAGGCGATGGCGTCTGGCTGGGTGTAATGGTCGGTGTTTCTGAGGTTGTCCTGGTTTCCATAATTTCGGTGGTCGCGTTTGCCTGGCAAGCTGCGACCCCGGCTAATCCGTGGTTGTACGCTTCCAGTTCATCGTACACTCTGGAACCGGCTTCGCGCTCCTGATCCGCCACCTGGTTTCCATCCGGATTCTCCACAAGCCAGGTATATGCTTGGAAAATAGCAGATTCTATCAAGCTTTGATTTGCACCTGATAAAGTATTCAAGAATGTCCCAACCAGCTCTGCCTGTAATTGCCTGGGCAGGTCCGTTGTTTCGTTTGAAAGTATCACACGGATGTCCTCAGCCTGATATTCCACAGCTCCAATCACAATCCGAGATGGATATGACTCCGGATGTTCCCTCCAGTAGGTAACAGGATACGTGCAATTTCTTCCAGTTTGTGCGCTACCTGCCGTAAAGCTTGGATTGGGAAAACTCAACTGGCTCCAGGGTATCTTTGTTGCGATCAACCATACCAGGCCGATAAATACGGTCACAGTTGCGACGACCAGAATAAGAATCAGAATTCGCTTGGTGATCATCTCTGTTTCCAACTTATGGGATCACATTGCCATCTGAATGGAGAAATCCCTGATCCCGTTGTTGCAATCACTGTTATGTACCCACTCTCAATCATGGGGGTGGATTCTTACAAATCTCAAATCATCCGTATACCAAATTTTAACAATTTTACACTATAGTAAGGCAAGATTTAGAAAAATCGAATAGCTAAAAGAAAAGCTTAAAATAATTTTGGTATGCAATAAAGGAGGCAAAAACTATGTTAACTCGTTGGGATCCTTTCCAGGAAATGTTAAACCTTCGCCGCACCGTCGATCGTCTGTTTGATAATGCCAGCTCGGATCATGAATGGGCACAACCCGCCATGTGGGGTCTGGCCGTGGATGTGGTCGAAAACAAGGATGATTTCATCGTAAAAGCCTCTGTCCCTGGTATCAATCCTGATGACCTTGATGTCGCCTATGCCGACGACACCTTGACCATCAAGGGTGAGATTAAATCGGACAATGAGGTCAAGGAAAACCATTATCATTTGCGTGAGCGGCGCTATGGCTCATTTATCCGCAGCGTTAATCTGCCCACCAAGATCAAAGGGGATGCCGTTGAAGCTTCCTATCAGAACGGTGTCTTGACTCTACGCTTACCCAAGGCTGAGGAAGTCAAACCAAAACGTATCGCGATCAAAGTCGGAGATCAAAAGATGATCGATGCCAAGATCAAGAATAAATAACAGTCAACTTAGCAGGAAAAGTGGGTGCTTTGAACCTGGCACCCACTTTCTATTTAATCTATAGTTATTATCAATAATTTACACCATATGACAAAGTCGAACATTAATATTCATTATTCCCTAATGTTATACTTGCCACATGCAGCCCTGCCAGGTCCGTAATTTAGGATTGGTGCCTTACCAACAAGCTTGGGATTTACAAATCCAGCTTACTGGTCAGATCGCAGCCGGTGAAATCCCTGCCACCTTGCTTTTACTTGAGCATCCCCACACCATCACCTTTGGGCGCAGCGGGAAAGCCTCCAACCTGCTGTGGAGTGAGGATGAGCTTAAACAACGCGGAGTCAAGGTCTTCTGGGTGGATCGCGGTGGCGATGTGACCTACCATGGTCCCGGGCAGCTTGTTGGGTACCCACTCATCCCCTTGAATGCCAGTGGGCTGGTAACTCATCAACCACCCAGTTCTGGAACCATACCCCAGGCAGATTACATCGGTTACCTGCGCAAACTGGAGCAGGTGATAATCCTTGCTCTCGGCCAGTTTGAATTGGCTGGTGAGAGCATCAAGAATCTAACTGGCGTATGGGTCAATCGATCTAAGATCGCTGCCATCGGGGTGAAAGTGGATGCTCATGGCATCACCCGTCATGGATTCGCCCTGAACGTGGCACCCGATATGCTTTATTGGGATAGTATCATCGGCTGCGGGCTGGCCGGTTGCTCGGTCACAAGCATGGCAGACTTGCTTTCAACCCCGCCTCCTATGGCGCAGGTCAGGCAGGCAATTATCTCGGCTTTCGAGCGTGTATTCGACGTCGAGTGCGTCCTGGTCACCTAGTGTATAATAACAATGTGACCTGTCATTGTGTCTTGGCTTCGTCACATCATCACAAACGGAGGAAATTCATTGTCAAGCTCAACCCTTAAGATCGTTATTCCCATGGCGGGATACGGTGTCAGGTTACGACCGCATACCTGGAGCCGTCCAAAACAGCTGATTCGCATGGCGGATAAAATGGTGCTGGATCATGTTTTGGACACCTTCGAAACAGTGCCAGATCCAGGTAACATTGAATTCATCTTCATTGTCGGTTACCTCGGAAACAAGATTGAAGCCTATATGCACCTGGCTCACCCCAACCTCAAGGTGCACTTCGTGGAACAGGCAGAGATGCGCGGCCAATCCCATGCCATATCTCTAGCCAGGGATTTTTTGAGCGGTCCAATGTTGATGATCTTTCCCGATACCCTTATCGAGACGGACTTTTCCTTTCTCGCCACAGAAACCGCAGGTGGTATTGCCTGGGTGAAGCCAGTGCCAGATCCGCGCCGTTTTGGCGTTGCTGAACTCGGAGTAGGTGATTGGGTGACTCACCTGGTTGAGAAACCCAAAGACATGGACAACAACCTGGTACTGGTAGGCTGCTATTACTTCAAGAGCTCAGAAGAATTGCTGCAAGCTATCGAAGAACAGATGCAGCGCAATATTAATCTCAAGGGTGAATTTTATCTGGTGGATGCAATCAATATCATGCTGGAACGCGGTATCAAGATGCGCATACAACGGGTCGAGACCTGGCTGGATGCAGGTACAACAGAAGATGTCTTGAGTACCAATCGATACTTGCTGGACCATGGGCATGATAACACCTCACAAGCCATGACACGTGAGAAGGCAGTTATCATCCCACCGGTATTTATCCATCCAAGTGCCACCGTTGAGAACTCAGTCATCGGTCCCCATGCAGTCATCGGTGCCAGCTGCACAGTCCAAAGCTGCATCATTCGCGACACCATCATCGATGACTCCTCGGTGATAACCGACGCCATCCTGGAGCATTCACTCATCGGTCAGCAGGTTCGCATCCAACAACGGGCAGGCATCCTGAACCTCGGTGACAATACAGAGCTGAGCCTCTGATAATGGGTGATCTGGTGGAGTGCCGATCTGATTTCGAATACGCACAACGTCCGGTCGCATTTTATTGGCAGGATAAGCGTCTCGAGGTTACCGAGTTAATATCGCAAAATCACAATCCTTCCGGCGTTACATTCCTGGTACGCAATGCTGATCTTGGTATATTTGAGCTAAATTATGATATCTATACAGATCTCTGGTCTATTAAACAAGTTTGATCTAAGGAGTGAGCATGAATGACAGGTACCTTGCCCGCCATGTAGTCGGGCTCAAGCCATCGGGGATACGCAAATTCTTCGATATCGTCGCCACCATGAAGGACGTCATTTCCCTGGGAATCGGTGAGCCGGATTTCGTTACCCCTGAGCCCATCATCCAGGCAGGTATTCGGGCATTGCGCGCCGGTGAGACGCATTACACCTCCAATGCTGGTCTTCTGGAGCTTCGCCGGGCAATCACAGAGCACATTTACAAAACGTACGCCGTGCAGTATGACCCAGTTAGTGAAGCTATCATCACTGTTGGAGTCTCCGAAGCACTCTACTTGACCATGACCGCTTTGCTCAATCCAGGTGAAGAAGTCATCGTCCCTACGCCTTGTTTCGTCTCATACCAGGCAGAGGTTATTTTAGCAGGTGGGGTGCCGGTGGAAATCCCCACCTATGTTGAGGACGGGTTCCAGGTTCAACCTGGAAGGCTGGAAGCCGCCATCACCCCACGCACAAAAGCTATTCTGCTGGGCTATCCAAATAACCCCACCGGCGCAGTCTATTCCCGCCAGGTCCTGTTGGAGATCGCTCGCATTGCTGAGCAGCATGATCTGATCGTTGTCTCCGATGAGCTGTATGATCAGCTGGTGTACGGTGTACAACACGTGTGCTTCCCTGCCCTGTCCGGGATGCGCTCACGTACAGTCCTGCTGGGTGGCTTCTCCAAGAATTACGCCATGACCGGTTGGCGGGCGGGTTTCGCCTGCGGACCAGCGGATATTATCAAGGGTCTCGTCCGCATTCACCAATACACCATCATGTCTGCCCCCACGATGTCTCAAATGGCTGCACTGGAAGCCATCCAACATGGTCAAGAGTTTGTCGTCCAGATGCGCGATGAATATGATCGCAGACGTAAACTGATTGTTGGCGGTTTGAACCAGCTTGGCCTGCCTACCTTCGAACCCCATGGTGCTTTTTACGCTTTCCCCAATGTAGGCGTCACGGGCATGGACGATGAGACCTTTGCCCAAAAACTGCTCGATGAAGAACGCGTCGCCGTCGTTCCCGGAAACTCCTTCGGGGCAGGTGGAGAAGGCTATGTGCGTTGCTCCTATGCGACCGCTTACGAGAAGATAGAAGAAGCTTTGAATCGCATGCAGCATTTCATGCACCACCATGGATGAATTCTAGATCCAAAAAAAAGTGCATGAAATGCACCATCATGGATGAATTCTAGATCCAAAAAAAAGTGCATGAAATGCACCATCATGGATGAATTCTAGATCCAAAAAAAGTGCATGAAATGCACCAGCCTGGATGATTTTTGGGAATCTATGGTCCACACGATGTCAGGTCAGCTCGAAATCCTTCAAAAAAAATTTCACCCTATATTCAAACGCTATAAGGTGCAAAAAGCCATCGTTTTTGGATCATTTGCACGTGGTGAACCTTCAGCGCACAGTGATTTAGACCTGATCTTGATCCAGAGTACCGATAAGCGTTTTTTTGATCGCTATGAAGGTATCCAAATAGACTTGGTCAAGGCAGCAGGTAAGTACCCCATTGACCTATTAATATACACTCCCGAGGAACTCGAAGCCATCTCCCACCGGCACTTTATCGCTAGAGCATTAAGGGAAGGGAAGGTGATATATGAGTCAGAGTAAGAATCTTCATGAAGCGGAACGCTGGCTGAAAACTGCTCAACAAGATTTACGGGCTGCTCAATCATTGTCTGATAACGGATTTTTCGCTCATGCTTGTTTCCAGGCACAGCAATGTGGAGAAAAAGCACTCAAGGCACTTTGGTACCTTTATGATCATGAGCCGTGGGGGCATTCCATTCAGCGATTGGTCGCTGAATTCCCGGATGGAACCATCATCCCGAACCTTGATGATTGGATTCGAAGAGCAGCCGCTCTTGATAGATACTATATTGCGACCCGCTATCCCAATGGTTTACCAGATTTAACTCCTGGTCAAAGCTATTTTCAACAAGATGCAGAATCAGCCATTGCTAATGCCGCCACATTTTTAGAAGCAGTGCACAAAGTTGTTCGATGATAACTAACTTCTAGCTATCATTGGGAAATATTTCAATTAATGCAAAACATCACCATCCGGCACACAAAAAGTGTGGCATTCGTCACTTGACGACTTGTCTGACATTGATTAATCTTAAATTACGTCACAATAGCACATTGGGTAGATTAAAATATTGGGTGGGCTTGGAATATTCTGGCTTACCCCCCGGGAATTCTAAACAATTTGCTGGCTCCAATCTGGATTGCCTGCTAATATATAAAAAATATAAAAAAAAATCAGGAGTAAACTATGACCGAACAGATAAATGCCTTCCAAATGGCCCAACGCCAGTTCGATGGCGTAGCCAAGCAGCTCAACCTTGACTCACAGGTTTCCGAGCTCCTTCGTTGGCCAGCCCGCGAGTTTAAATTCACCATCCCTGTTCACATGGACGATGGCTCCCTGCGTGTGTTCACTGGATACCGCGTCCAACACTCCGATGTGCGCGGCCCGAACAAAGGCGGTATCCGCTTCCACCCCGCCGAGACACTCGATACAGTGCGTGCCCTCGCTATGTGGATGACCTGGAAATGCTCGGTTGCCGACATCCCGCTGGGCGGCGGTAAAGGTGGTGTACCAGTGGATCCTGCAACTCTCTCTGTATTCGAGAAGGAAAAACTCTGCCGCGGTTGGGTGGACCGCATGTGGCGCAACATCGGTCCCCGCCAGGATGTGCCTGCACCCGATGTAGGCACCACGCCTCAGATGATGGGCTGGATGATGGACGAGTACTCCAAGCTGGTCGGTCAATATACCCCCGGTGTGATTACCGGAAAGCCATTGGGGGGCGGCGGATCCTTGGGTCGCACCGAAGCCACCGGTTTTGGCGTTATCTACACCGTACGCGAGGCCATGAAACATCTCAAGATTGATCCATCCAAGTCAGTGGCTGCAATACAGGGATTCGGCAACGTTTCCCAGTATGCTTCCATCGGTTTCATCGAGCTCCTGGGCGGTAAGGTCACCTGCGTCTCCTGCTGGGATCGTGGAGATAAATGTTCTTACACATTCAGCCATCCCAAAGGTGTTGATCCCAAGTACTTGCAGTCCATCACCGACCAGTATGGCACTATCGATAAAGCCAAAGCCCATGCGGCTGGATATGTTCTCGAGGAAGGGGATGCCTGGATCGCGAAAGAAGCTGATGTGTTAATTCCAGCTGCTCTGGAAGGTCAGGTCACCGGCGAGTCGATCAAGAAGATCCACAGCCGTGTCAAGATCATCGCCGAGGGTGCCAATGGTCCCACTACTCCCGAGGCAGACGAGGTTATCAAGGCAAACAAGATCTTCGACATCCCCGATTTCCTATGCAACGCGGGTGGGGTCACCTGCTCTTACTTTGAAGGCGTCCAGAATGACATGAACTTCTATTGGACCAAGCAGGAAGTCCTGGAAAAACTGGACACCAAGATGACCCAGGCTTTCAATTCAGTCCTCGAAATGTCGGAAAAGGAAAAGGTTTACATGCGCGACGCAGCTTACATGGTCGCCATCGCTCGTGTGGTCAAGGCAATGGAATTGCGCGGCTGGATTTAATTGTAATCCTTCTCCCTTTGTTTAGATATTCTGTAGAGACGCCCAAGTAGGGCGTCTTCTTTTACCTTCTGGATATCTCCCTGATTTGGATCTCTTCACAGGATCTATTGTAGGGGCTGCCTAACTTTTTGGACAGCCCCTACAGAAGAAATTCATCCTCTACACCCCGAATACTGGATAATTTACGCTTCTCGTTGTATACTCAATGCAACCTGGGGCGTTTTTATTTGCGCACCCTACCGAGGAGAAGGTTTACCATGAGAGTAACCGTTTTGCAAGAGAATCTGGCTCACGGCTTGAGCATTGTCTCGCGTGCCGTATCCCCACGCAGTACCCTGCCTGTTCTGGCAAACGTCCTGGTTGCTACGGATGAAGGCCGTTTGCGCCTTTCCGCCACCAACCTTGAGCTGGGCATCACCTGCTGGATCGGCGCTAAGATTGTGGAAGAAGGCTCCACCACCGTTCCGGCGCGTACATTCACCGATCTCATCGCCACCCTTCCCAGTGATCAGGTGGAGATGACCCTTAATGTACGCAATCAGAAGCTTAATGTGCGCTGTGGATCCTCCAACACGGATATTAACTGCATAAACTCGCAGGAATTCCCACCTATGCCCACGCCTGACCCTTCAGACGGCATCCCGATCAATATTACCGATCTTAAAGAGATGATCCAGCAGGTGGCATTTGCTGCTTCCACCGATGAAGCCCGCCCGGTACTCACCGGTGTTCTGCTAACTGCCCAGGCTAACCAGATTACTCTTCAAGCCGCAGATGGTTTTCGTCTCTCCATCCGCAAAGCTGAGCTCTCCTCCCCGTTATCACGCCCCATCAAAGCCATCATCCCAGCCCGCGCTTTATCAGAGCTGGCGCGTATCGCCAGTGACAGTGATACCATGGTAACCATGGTAATGCCAGCCAATCGCGGGCAGGTTATTTTCCACACCAAGGATATTGAGCTGGTTTCCCAGCTCATCGAAGGTTCCTACCCCGACCTGGAGCAGGTTATTCCTCGCTCCCATCAGACACGGACAGTGATCTCCACCCCAGCCATCCTCAAAGCATGCAAGCAAGCAGAAATCTTCGCCCGAGAGGGGACGCATATCGCCCGTATCCAAATTACCCCTGGCAGCGACAACCAGCCTGGAACGGTTGAAATTTCGGGGCAATCGGAAGAGACGGGTTTCAACCAGACGGTGATTGATGCCAACATCGAAGGCGGCCCGCTTCTCATTGCCTTCAATGTACGCTTCCTGCGTGAAGTCCTGGATGTCATCAAGACTCCCAATGTGATCCTTGAGACGAATATTGAAACCACGCCCGGTGTTTTCCGTCCGGCAGGTGAGGATAATTTCCTGCACGTCATTATGCCCATGCACCTGGGTGGATAATATCCATCGCCTGTCGAGCAGGCGAAGTCTGGTTTGATCTTCAACCGGATGGCTCTACCAGCTCTTATCAAATCAGGACCTTTATGACCCTGCCTTCTGTCAGCGTTGAAAAGACCCAGCGAATCTATCTGGCTCTGGCTCAATATCCCATCCTTAGCACGCAGATCCGCGCTCGTATGCGGCGTGTGATCTTTGAACACGGGGTAATCAACCAATCGGATTTCGAAGCCGAGGTTCATGAGCAAGCCATCCATTCACAAACCAGGGAACAATTGCATGACCCCTTTAACGAGGAGCCTGTAGATGTGTGGGAGCTGCGTTTATCGCGTCTGCGCGACCACCTGACGGATTTCTACTTCTCCTACAACTTACCTTATGAGCTATTCGAGCAAATCGTGCGCGATACACTGGCAGAGCGGGGTGCACACGCCCACGACCTCCTGGTCTCATTCAACCCAGAGCTGGCACCGCAATCCATGCTGTTCGAACAAGCAGCTGCAATCGAAAGTTTATCTCCCACTGAGCGCACTACAGCTGAGCCTCACCTGCGTGAGATCAAAGTCGTCCTCATCCGCACCCTCATCAGTGACCAGCTCGCTTACGTAAACATCGCCAAAGACTGGTTTACCATCCAGGATTTGCGCGAGATATACCAGCATAAGATTGGTAGTGGCAAGATCGGTGGTAAAGCAGCTGGTATGCTGCTTGCCAGGCGCATCCTGGAAAATGTGGCTTCCCCTGAGCTGAATGCCCACATCACCATTCCCGAGTCTTATTTTCTGGGAGCAGACGTCACCTACGCCTTCATGGCGATGAATAACCTGATGCATTGGAACGATCAGAAATACAAGTCTGAGCAAAACATCCGCTCGGAATACCCACAGATTGTTCTTGATTTCATGGGGGGTAAATTCCCTCAAGAGACATTGAGCGAGCTTCAGACTTTGTTGAGTAAGGTCGGTAACCAGCCGCTCATTGTACGTTCCTCGAGCTTGTTGGAGGATAATTTTGGGACTTCATTTGCAGGCAAATACGAGAGCCTGTTCTGCCCTAACCAGGGTACACCAGAGGGTAATTTACAGAGCCTGACCCAGGCCATCCAGCGTATTTATGCCAGTATCCTCAACCCCGATGCTCTGCTTTACCGTCGTAGCAAAGGCTTGCAAGATTATGATGAGCGTATGGCGATCCTCATCCAGGTGGTGCAGGGCGAGCAGGTGGGCCGCTATTTCCTACCCCACGGTGCGGGGGTGGCTTTCAGTCGCAACCAGTTCCGTTGGAATCCTCAAATCCGCCGGGAAGATGGCTTTATCCGTCTGGTATGGGGTCTCGGTACGCGTGCTGTAGACCGGGTGGGCAATGATTACCCCCGTCTCGTGGCGCTTAGTCACCCTATGTTGCACCCTGAAGCCACTCCCAGGCTCATCAGCCAGTACTCCCAACATTATGTGGATTTGATTGACCTTCAGGATAACCAGTTCAAGACAATGCCGGTGGAAGAGGTGTTATCTGCTCGTTACCCGGTATTACGTTATATTGCGCAGATGTTCAGCGAAGATTATTTGCTTCCCATCCGTAGCAATTTGCTGGATGAGTCTGCTACCTCGCTGGTAATCACCTTCGATGAATTTCTACGACGGACCCCATTGGCGGGGCGATTTCGCGAGTTGCTTAGCAAGCTGGAAGAGAATTACCACTCACCTGTGGATACTGAATTCACCCTGCAATTGAACAACCCCTCTTCCAACCAACCTGAAGTTGAAATTTGCCTCTTGCAATGCCGCCCGCAATCCCAATTCAAAGAAAGTAAAGCTACGCTGCCCACCAGTTTGAATCCTGCTGATGTGGTTTTCTCCACCCGACGGCTTGTACCTGCCGGACGGGTTGCAGGGATTACGCATATCATTTTTGTCACTCCTGAAGGCTATTTTTCTCTCTTCACCCAGGCAGAGAGAGCTCATATTGGACACCTGGTAAGCCAGTTAAATGCAAAATTAGCCAGTAAAATTTTCATCACCATTGGGCCAGGCCGTTGGGGGACGATCAACCCTGACTTGGGAGTACCGATCAACTATGGTGATATCTACAACACGCGCGCCCTGGTCGAGATCTCGGGGCAGAATACAGGTGCTGTCCCTGAGCCGTCCTTTGGGACACACTTCTTCCAGGATTTGGTTGAATCCAATATCTACCCGCTCGCTATCTACTTTGAAGATCCGGAAGTCCAATTTAATCACTCCTTTTTCTATGACACAGCCAATCAGTTGGATGAATTTCTACCAAATGCTTCCGGTTGCTCAGATACCGTCCGCTTGATTGAGGTGGCATCCTTCCGGCCGGCTCATCATCTGGAGCTGGTAATGGACGATGAAAAGGGGGAGGCCATCGCCTATCTGGTCCCAGACGAATAAAATAAATCCAAACCTGTCGCGTAACCAGGCGTATTGTAAATAAAGGAGGAGCAAGAATGAAAAAATTCGTGGCTGTGGCGGGGAACATTGGTGTAGGAAAGTCCACCCTGGTAAGTATGCTGTGTGATCACCTGGGCTGGCAGCCCTTCTTTGAGCCGGTGAGCGAAAACCCATACCTTGCTGATTTTTACCGGGATATGCGCCAGTGGGCATTTCACTCGCAGATATTCTTCCTGACCCGCCGCTTGCGTTCCCATCGACAGCTGATCGAGCATCCAGCCTCCGCTATCCAGGACCGTAGTGTCTACGAGGATGCCGAGGTTTTTGCCCAGAATTTATTTTTACAAGGGCTGATGGATGAACGCGACTACATCAGTTATCGCGAGCTGTACCGCGTGCTAACCGAGTTTCTGCCTCCTCCCGACCTGGTACTATACCTGCGTGCCACGGTGACTACCTTACAGCAGCGCATTTCCAATCGCGGGCGTGATTACGAACGCACCATAACTCCAGAATACTTGGGGCAATTAAACGTCTTATACGAAGATTGGATCACCAATTTCAGCTTGTGCCCGGTGCTCACTGTCCCCGCCGATGAGCTGGATTATGTCGCCCACCCGGGTCACCTGGATTTGATTGCGCTTAAAGTTGAAGAAAAGCTTACTGGCAAGGAGGAAGTCGTCTTCTCAGCAGACGAAGTGGCTAATTCTGCTTAGGTCAAATGTAAATTGGAAAAACCATTTGTAGGGGTACACTACCTGACATGCGCCAGGATGATTGTGCCCCTACAAGTTCACTAAAATCAGATTGGATATTTATTTGCTGGTTGGTTTAATTAGTAATCAAACCTTCTCGAGTTTCTCAATCATCTCTTCTGCCAAACCAACCGCTTGCTGTATTGTCTCCACCTCGAACGAGAACTTCGCACCAGCAGTTTCATACAACTTCGGCAGGGTCACTGTCCCACCAAGCGCCAGCGCTCTCCGGTAAGCTGCCACGGCACCTTTCTGGTCCTTCAGCGCATTCCGCCACACCTGAAAGGCTCCCAAGGATGCCAGACCATACTCCACATAGTAAAATGGCACTTCGTAGATGTGCTGCTTACGCTGCCAGCCTGTGACCATCAGGTCATCCAACCCGCCCCAGTCCACGCCTGTCATGTAACGCTGCCATAGCTCTGCCCATCTCTGATCACATTTATCTGGATCGGATGCGATAGCATGGTTCTCATATACCCAATGCTGGAAGGCATCCACCACCACCATGTATGGCCAGAAGAGCACAGCATCCTCCAGTTGTTCTATGATCGCCCGTGCGGCATCCTTTTCGGTATAGAAACCACCCTCTCTTTCTACTAAATAGGGTGATGCCAACAGTTCCATCGCCATTGATGCAACTTCAGCGAATTCCATCCCCACCGGCAGCTGGTGATAATAGGGTAAATGGGCTTCCTCAAACACGTGGACGGCATGCCCTCCTTCGTGTATCAAGGTGGAGACGTCATCATGCAGACCCACTGCGTTTTCAAAGATGAACGGTAACCTGACCATATCATAATTGTTGCAGTAGGCACCAGGACCTTTAGCCTTGCGGTTTTCCAGGTCAAGTAAACCTTTCGAGCGCATGATCTCAAAATACGCTCCAAGCTCTGGATCGACCCGATGAAAGATTGCCGATGTCTTATCCACAAGTTCGGCGATTGTTTGGTATGGCTTGAGAGCTTCCCGACCCAGCGGGTCAACCTTTAAATCCCATGGACGCAACCTGGTGAGGCCGAGTTGCATTCGACGTTTTTCATAAATACGCCTGGCAGCGGGCACGACCACCTGCTCAATGGCTTGGTGGAATTGTTTGCAATTCTCGGGAGTGTAATCAAAACGCAAGAGCTCCTTCCAGCGGTAAGCACGGTAATCAGGGAATTCAGCTATCTTAGCAATTCGCCCGCGTACATCCATCAGCTTAATCCACAGATCATTCGCCTTCTGACGGTCTGACGAGCATGCGCTCCATAGCCATGCGCCAGGCTTTTTCACGTATTAAGCGGTCCTGGTTAAGATAGTATGGATGCAATTGCACAGGGGTAACCTCCTGGCCTTCCCACTCCACCGTCTGTGCACCAATGACTTCATCATACTCATTAACTAGCTTTTTCTCTTCAGAAAGGAGGGGCACATTCTCATCCCGGTAGATCTCTGCTTCAACTCGCATGTTACGCAGCGGGATATCAAATCCTTCCGGTTGTAAGTCACTGGCGAGGAGTTTTTGTTTGAGCACTTGGTTTATTGGTTGAAAGGGATCGTAAATTTCATCCAGGAAGCTGTTAAAGCGGTTTTTGCCTTCCTGGTCAGCTGTATTGACTGTGGTCGCCACCCACAGGCGGACAAACATTTCCGAGACCAGCCGGTTCAAATCAGACCAATCCATCACCCATTGATCCAGCGTAGCTGCTGACAGTGGGCGTTTTACCAGGTCGTCGGCAAAGGGTTTGATCTGTGCCCAATTCCAATGGATGAATACCTGGGGATCTCTCGATAGTGTTGTGAGCATAATGTTTCCTCCTTATTTAGGCGCAATGCGAATTTCGATTGGCCTCTGGTTTGCCTCAGTTGGATTATAACATCGGCTTAGTTTCTCCATTCCCTACTGTACCAGCGCAGGTAGTCTTCCAGGTGTGATTTCCAGTAAGCTTCTTCGTGCTCTCCGACATACATATGCCATTCGTGAGGAATATCGAACTGGGTAAGGATTTCTTCCAACCAGATAGCAGATTCGGCAATCTCTGGCCGGTCACTATCTGCAATATCCATGGATATTCGCGGCACCATTCCCTCCGGCATATTGTAGAGCCACAGGTAAAGTGGTTGAACGTCACTGTGAAATACAAATCCGCTGTGCACTCCAACGGCACCGAAGAGCTCCGGGTGGGATAGCCCAAGATGAATTGCCCACGCCCCACCTCGGGATAATCCTCCGACTGCCCGATGAGTCCGGTCGGGTATAGTGCGATAATGCTCATCCACCCACGGAATCAAGGATTGTTCCACTGCCAACCCAAAATTATCTTCTGTGGGTTCCAACCATACGCGATCCCGAGGCATCACAATGATGAACGATGCAGATTCACCAGTTGCAATCAACCGGTCAGCAATCTCTGGTGCACCCAAACGGTCCCATTGGGTATCCGAGTAGGTCTGCCCGTGAATCAGGTACAAAACTGGGTAATACTGCTCGGGCTGCTCATCATAACATGGGGGCAGGTAGATTCGATACACCAGGGGACTGGGTAGCAGGACGGTGGTAAACTCATATACCTCCACCCTGCCACCTGCCTGTATGCACACCGTCTGGGTAAGCGTCGGGATGGGCGTCGAGTGAGCTGGAGTGCGCGAGATAATGGGAGCAGGAGTCGTGGGGTGAGGGCTGTTTGTGGATGAGGCCGCGATTGTCGATGGTACTTGGGGAATTTCATTTACCAACGGGACGGGTGATTCTTGGGTTGCATTGGAGGTAGATGTACCCACAATCGGTGGTAGATCAACCGACCTACAGGCTTGTAAAAGCACCATGAGTACACAAGCGACGATCCAGCTTTTCCGCACGGATGCAGTGTACCACAAGATGCATTACGACATCTGAAAATTAAACCCATGTGAGTCTATGATTGCCCGCAACCCAATTCACTCTTTCACTGGTAAAATTGCGGGATACTACCCATGGAGAAGCAGATGAAGAAGTTATTCCTTTTATTCATGATACTTATGGCTGTAGCGCTGGCGGGTTGTCTTCCCCAGGACCAAGCTACCCCAACTAAAATCCCTACAGATACGGCAGTCGTCCGTCCCGCGCCTACGGTTCTCCTGACCGTACCTACGGAATCAGCCTTCCTCCCTGATTCTGGTTGCACGGTGATCACAAAGGAACCCACGCCAGGTCCTATGGCTGAATCAATCTTCCCAGCTATAACCGAAAAGGATTGGGTAAAAGGACCTGCTAGTGCACGGGTAACCATCATAGAATATTCCGATTTTCAGTGACCATATTGCGCCCAGATTGCTCCCGTGATGGAGCAACTCCTTAAAGATTACCCCAACGACCTGCGTTTCGTCTACCGCCACTATCCGCTAATCGGCACACCTGAGTCACCGTTTCATGATAAAGCCGCCCTTGCCACCCAGGCAACTGAAGCCGCTGGCAAGCAGGGAAAATTTTGGGAAATGCACGACGTATTGTTCAATAACCAGTCAGAATGGTCATCGCTCTCAGCAGCCGATTTCCAGCCCTGGCTGATCCAGCAAGCAGGTAAGATCAGTCTCGATGTGGAAAAATTCACCACAGACCTGACCAGTGACGAGCTGGTTAATTTTGCACAGGACGCCTGGGACAATGGCAATAAAATGGGTTTAACCGGCACACCTTCATTGATAGTAAACGATCAGGTCTGGCCTAGCAATGTCATGATGAGTGCTGCAAATCTCTCTTCAGTCATCAGCCTCACCATGCTGGAGGACCGGCAGTTCACCCAGTGCCCTCCAATGAGCATTAACCCTACCAGGCAATATGTCGCTACCCTGCATACCGATAAGGGTGATATCGTCATCGAGTTATTTGTAGATAAAGCCCCGATTGCAGTTAACAGCTTCATTTTCCTGGCTAATCAGGGTTGGTTTGATAATGTAATCTTCCATCGTGTTATCCCGGGATTTGTCGCCCAGGCAGGTGATCCAAGCGGGACCGGTTACGGTACTCCCGGTTATGCCTTTAAAAATGAGATCTCTTCCGATCTTAAGTTCGATGGCCCAGGGGTACTAGGTATGGCTAATGCAGGCGCTGACTCGAACGGTAGTCAATTCTTCATTACCTATTCCGCCCAGCCCACCCTGGATGGTAGTTATACTATTTTCGGGCAAGTGATCAAGGGAATGGATGTCGCGACCAATCTTACCCCGCGCGATCCATCCTCTGATGGCGTCCTTCCGGCCGGTGACAAGATCCTTAGTGTGACCATCGAGGAGAAATAGGTATAGACCTCCCTTGAGTTGGTTATAAATACCGGCTCACGGGAGGATATTTTTTATATGTCCACCTTTCAGATCCCAAACCAGCAATTGCGTTCCCCATTTAACTGGTCATCACTCATCCAGCTTATCTTAAGCTCTTTTACCGTTCTTTTTCTTCTCGGTGCAGCTGTTTTAGTCGCACTGACGAGTGTTGCTCAATACTTCGGTCAAGGGTCCGGTAATTTGGATCCCACTCAGCCGCTTATGGTTGCTGCTAGCCTGGCATTGGGTGGGGTATTGGTCGTCCCATCAGCCTGGTATGCCTGGAAGCGTCTCGCTTTTCCCGCCTGGAAGCCTGTGCCTAAACCAGAACGACGGGGATTCGTTCTCATCTTTTCCCTTATGGTTCTCATTTTGGTGGTCGGATCGTTGCTCCTGGGCAATTGGATCTCCCTAAACAGTCACCTCACCTGGCTCTTTTTGCCTCCTCTCAACCTCATTGCATCCGGTCTACCGGCACTTTGGTTCGTATATATTGGAACACGTGGACTCATCACCGATTCACCGGAACGTCGCTGGGGGGTATTTGCCAGTGGTCTGGTATTAGGTCCGCTGGTTATCCTGATTCTCGAGCTGCTTGTACTGATCGGGATGGTTATCCTTTCTCTCCTGTGGGCAGTATTCAATCCCAGCTTTGCCACCCAACTCAATGACCTGGTAATTCGCATACAAGTTGCTGCCCCCAACCCCGACGCAATCCTTCGCATTCTGCTACCGTTCGTGCTACAACCAGGCATCCTATTTGTAGGTTTTGCATTCATCTCTTTGATCGTTCCGTTGATCGAAGAAGCGCTAAAACCCATTGGGGTATGGATGTTGGCAGGTCAAAAGCTAACCCAGGCCCATGGATTTGCTTATGGCGTTCTGAGCGGGGCTGGTTTTGGCTTATTTGAAAACCTGGGGAACACCAGTGGTGCTGGCGAGGCATGGGCGTTACTGGCTTCTGCCCGCATCAGCACGCTGTTGCTTCATAGTCTAACGGCTGGCCTGGTAGGTTGGGCACTGGCCTCTGCTTGGAGTCAAAAGCGTTACCTGCGCCTGGGCGTCACATATGCCTTTGCGGTTTTGGTACATGGCTTGTGGAATGGGATGGCTGTATTAAGCTCAGTTACCTCGTTGGAAGGCTTGACCAATATTTCCATCCCTACCGTCCTGGTGCAGATTGGTAATTACTCGACTTTCGGGATCGTCGCTTTGGGTGTTTTCGTCCTGGTGCTTTATATTAGCGTCAATGCGATTTTACAGAACAGCTTGAAACATCAGTCCCTAGAGTCAACCCCAGAAGGTGGAGTGCCTGCTCTTCCAGCAAGGGAGACCTTTCCTCCAGGGTCAGATGAATCATTTAATCCTGACGCATCAATGAGCGTCCTACCTGCTAGTCCAACCAGTGTCACCCCACCTATCCTACCCAAAAAGCCTCAAGTACCTCCCATTGAAGGGTATCCTCCTACCAATCCGGATTCAAACCCATGAATTTAATCCTTTATCTGATCGACCTCGTCCTCCATCTGGACAAATATCTTGGTCAAATAATTCAAGATTACGGCACCTGGACCTACCTTATCCTGTTTTTTGTCATATTTATGGAGACGGGTTTTGTCATTACACCCTTCTTGCCTGGTGACTCGTTGATATTTGCTGCAGGAGCATTTGCCGGTCTTGGGTACATGAATGTTGGCGTTTTGTTTTTTGTGCTCGCCTTAGCCGCCATCGCTGGAGATACTGCCAATTACTGGATTGGTCATGCGATCGGACCACGCGCCTTTAGCGGGAGCATTCGTTTCCTGAAAAAAGAATATTTAGATCGCACACATGCTTTTTACGAAAAACACGGTGGCAAGACCATCATCATCGCCCGTTTCATTCCTATCATCCGCACCTTCGCACCTTTTGTGGCGGGAGTGGGTGCGATGACGTACAGCAAATTCATTGCTTACAACGTGGTTGGTGGTCTGGCGTGGGTAGCATTATTTTCTTTTATGGGTTATTTTTTCGGTAATCTTCCCATCGTGCAGCAGAATTTCACCTTTGTTATTTTGGCGATCATTTTCATCTCTATCCTGCCGGCCATCATCGAGTTTATTCGAGGACGTAAGCAACCACACCAGGAGACCCCGTCTGCCCCTGGCATTTAGGCAAATGCCCAACTTCGTAATGCGGTAAAATCATATCCATGGACCAGTCTTCTCTGGAATCCGCGCTGGCAGATCTAAATTTACCTTCCATTCGTTTTTTTCCGAGCATTGGCTCTACCAATGATGAAGCCTTGCGTTGGATTGCCGCAGGTGTCTCGGATCGGGCACTCGTTATCGCAGATGAACAGACCGCAGGTCGAGGCCGCTTTCATCGCTACTGGGTGACACCTTCAAGCGCCGCACTGGCATTCAGCCTGGTCTTGCTTTCTCCCCCCATGGACCCAAAGCTTTTTTCCCGCCTGGCCGGTTTGGGTGCCTTGGCAGTCTATACAGCCTTGAAGCAGAAATATTCGCTACCCGTATTAATTAAATGGCCGAATGATGTCCTGATCGATTATCGCAAGGTTGCTGGAGTATTGGTTGAGGCGCAGTGGAGCGGCGAGATTTTAAGCGCAGTCGTTATCGGGATTGGCATTAACATTGCACCAGAGTCTGTCAGTGAAGTACACTTACCATCCACGGGACTGAATTTCCCGGTCACATATGTCGAAAGCACATTAGGGCATACCATTAACCGTTTGGAATTATTACACACCACTCCTTCAGGAATTACTCTCCTGGTTGCCTCGCCTTTCTCTACCGGATTTCATCGATGAATGGGAGGCTAACCTGGCTTTTCGTAACCAGTGGGTGGAGCTATCATTTGGAAATTCTGGTGGAGATAAACAACCTTTTTTCCAGGCAGGGGATGTCTCAGCCAACACCGAAGTGGGAAAACTGGTTGGTCTCACCTCGGATGGCACTTTAAAATTACTCACCAGGTCCGGTAAGTTGGTCACTGCCTCGGTCGGGGAGATCCATCTAAGACCTGTTCCCTCTCGTCACTCTTCCCTACCACCGGATTGATTTGGAGGTATTTATCATGTTTGAAGATTTCCGTAAACAAGCTGAAGAAGCTGACTTTTCTGATGAAAATGAAGAAGAAACGCAACCAGTCAAAGTCCCGATCAACTGGGAGGGGCGTATACTGGGGTTGACGCCTCCCCAGCGTTTCATCGTCGCCTTTATGCTGCTGTTAATGACCATTATCCTGGGTGCATTGCTACTTGTAGTTACCTCAAAGATAGCAGTTCCAAACTTTAACTGATCAACGACCACGCATGTACCTGAAACACTTCTTTGGTTTGTCGGCAAAATTGGACCTCATTCTCCTGCCTTCACCCCCGCAAGCAATAAATCAGTAGTCGCAATCCGCGCCAGGGAAGCCACATAATCTTCACCTTCCAGGGAAATTAATCGCTCGCATTTGGCTGTCCTGCCTCCGTGTTTCACATCCTTCACCCGGGTTCGTAACACCACCCCGCCAGCTGAGATGATCGTCAACTCATCCACTGCTTGTACCACTCTGGCAGCTGCGATATTCCCAATACTCTGCAAGCTCTTTGGATCAATCGTCCGCACGCCGCCTGTCGCCCGCCCCTTGGGTGGGTATTCTGTAAGTGCTGTGCGCTTTCCATAACCTGCTGTTGTAACGATCAGAAGCTCTCCTCCGACCTCCGCCACCTCCATGCTCGCCACATGGTCCCCGTGATCAAGTCCGATCCCAATCACACCACTGGCTGCCCGACCCATGGCGCGCACCGATGCCTCAGTAAAGCGCAATGCCTGCCCCTGTTCGGTCACCATGATGATCTCATCCTGCCCATCTGTCAGGCGAGCCCAACCCAGCTCGTCGCCTCCTTCCAGGGTAATGGCAATCAAGCCGGATGGACGTACTGAGCTGAACTCAGACAGCTCTACTCGCTTGATCTTGCCATTCCGCGTCGTCATCGTGCAGTATTCTGCGACTACGAAATCTGGTACCGCCACTGCTGCGGTGATCAATTCCCCCGCCCCCATCGAAAGCACATTAATGATCGGGATTCCCTTTGCGGCTCGATCAGCATCCGGGATCTGGTACGCTTTTTCGGAATACACTTTACCTTTATCCGAGAAAAACAATATTGTATCCAGGGTGCGGGCGGGGAATAGGAATAGCACTTCATCTTCACCTTTGGTAGTATGCCCGGTAACACCCCGACCACCACTTGTCTGCAATCTAAAGCTTTTTGCTGCCACCCGCTTGATATAACCACGCTGGGTGAAACTGATCAATACTGGCTCATCGACCACCAGGTCCTCTTCCCTGAAATCCTCGCTGGCTTCGTGGGCAATTCGTGTTCGGCGTGGGTCGGTATATTTCTTTGCCAGCTCTCCAAGATCTGCCTTGATCAATTCGAGTATTTTGCGCGGGTTGGCAAGCAGGTCTTCCAGAGCTGCAATCCGTTCCAGTATCTGTCTTTGCTCATCTTCTATTTTTTGGCGTTCCAGGGCTGCCAGCCTGCGTAGTTGCAGATCCAGAATAGCCTGGGTTTGCAGCTCACTCAGCTTGAAGCGGGTCATCAACCTTTCCCGTGCAACCTCTGCGTCGGGTGATTGTCGGATGGTCTGGATCACCTCATCCAGGTTCGCCAAAGCGATGAGCAATCCATCCAGGATGTGAGCTCTGGCACGCGCTTTTTCCAGCTCAAAGCGCGAACGACGGACGATTACGTTCTGCCGGTGGTCGATGTAAACCTGTAGCAAACGCTTGAGCGAGAGCAGCCGGGGCTCACTGTCCACCAGCGCCAGCATCTGCACACCGAAGGTGGATTGCAGCGGTGTATATTTGTATAGCTGGTTCATCACCTTCATCGGTTGCGCACCTCGGCGCAGCTCGATGATGATGCTCATTCCACGCCGGTCAGATTCATCCCTCAGGTCAGAGATATCGCTTAATTTTCCTTCCCGCGTCAGCTCAGCGATGCGTTCGATTAAACTCGATTTATTGAGCAGGTATGGGATTTCGGTGATGACGATCCTTTGCCTTCCACCATTCATGTCTTCAATGTTCGCCAGCCCGCGCAGCACAATCCTCCCCCGCCCGGTATTGTATGCCTGGCGGATGCCCTCGCTGCCAACGATAACCCCACCAGTCGGGAAATCGGGTCCAGGGATGAATTTGAGCAGCTCATCTGCAGGTAAATCATCCACCCGCTCGTAGTTGTCGATTACATAGGATATTGCTGCCACCAACTCACCCAGGTTATGCGGGGGGATGGCGGTTGCCATGCCAACTGCAATGCCTGTTGAGCCATTTAACAGCAGGTTCGGAAGTCGGGCGGGCAACACATTGGGTTCTTTCAGCGTCCCATCAAAATTATCCGCAAAGTCCACCGTATTCTGCTCGATATCCGCTAGCAGTTCTTCCGCCATATGGGAGAGTCGGGCTTCGGTGTAACGCATTGCTGCCGGTGCATCCCCATCCACAGAACCGAAGTTTCCCTGACCATCGATCAGCAGGTACCGCATTGAAAAATCCTGTGCCATCCTTGCCATCGATTCATAGACTGCCGCATCACCATGGGGGTGATACTTTCCCAGAACCTCACCCACGATACGCGCCGATTTCTTATATGCAGAAGTGGCACTTATTCCCATATCATGCATGGCATACAGGATCCGCCGGTGGACGGGTTTCAAACCATCACGTGCGTCCGGCAAGGCCCGCGCCACGATTACGCTCATCGCATAATCCAGGTACGCTGCCCGCATCTGTTGGTCGATATCAACCTGTTCTACTTTACCGATTTCCATCTGAACCTCATCCTGTCATTTCACGATGCAAGTCTGGAGCATGATCTCCATATCCATGCCTGACTGTCATATTTAAGCCGGCCTCAACTTTTTAAAGCTGTGCTTCCGACAAAAAAGATGTGCGCCAGGGGACGGCCCGCAGGCGCACACATCTGAATTATAAACCAAGAACGGTGTCTATTTACCAGCCTAAATAGCGATCAATCGAGGCAGCCGCTTTACGACCTGCGACCATGGCTGTTACCACCAGGTGCGGACCAGTGACCATATCTCCACCCCCAAAGATGCCGCGACGATGTGTTGCACCTGTATTCACATCAGTCATCAATAAGCCAGAGTTATGCGTCTGGATTCCTGGAGTTGTTTCACCAATGACTGGGTCAGGTTTATATCCGATCGCCATGACTGCGGTGTCAGCTTCGATGATGAAGTCTGAGCCTTCGACAATCGAGAATTTACGCCGCCCGTTATCATCCGGTTCGCCAAGTTGTGTGCGTACGCATTCTATCTGAGCCAGACGCCCATTCGCTCCGGCGATGAAGCGCACGGGTTGCGTCAGGAAGTGAAATTTGGCGCCTTCTTCCGTTGCCATTTTACGATCCTTGTATCCCCCAGGCATCTCAGCTTCACTCCGCCGGTATAGGCAAACCACTTCTTCGGCATCCATACGTAGGGCTGTCCGCAGGCAATCCGATGAAGTATCACCCCCTCCGATCACTACCACTTTCTTGCCCACCTCAGGCCGAGAACACATCTCATGCGGTAGCAAGTCCATATCGACATTGGCACGGATCAAGAAATCTGTCGCTTTATATATCCCCGGCAGATGCTCACCCGGGATATCCATTGTGGCATCCACAGACGTACCAACACCCAAAAAGACCGCATTATAGCCACCGGAAAATAGTTTATCCACCGTGATCTTCGGTCCAATATATGTATTACCCACGAATGTCACCCCTGCTTTTAGTAGATCATCCCAGATGTCAAATACAACCTTCTTCGGTAGTTTGAAATTGGGGATGCCATAGATCAATAATCCTCCCGGAGCCGGTCGAGCGTCAAATATGGTTACCCAATGACCGCAGCCCACCAGCTGCTTGGCGCATGCCAGCCCGGCTGGTCCGGCACCTATAATGGCTACTTTCTTGCCGGTAAATTTACCCACCGGTATTGTCACCCCAACTTTACGGCGCTCATAATGGGTGGCGAAGGCTTCCAGGACTCCTGTCGGCACGGGGATTTCACCCCGCTTACCGCGCACACATGCACCCTCACATAATTTTTCCTGGGGACATATCCGCCCACACACTTCGGGTAAGGAGCTGGTTTGGCGATACACTTTAGCCGCTTGCGCGAACTCGCCCTGCTCAATTAACCACATTCCGAATGAGATATCATTTTGCGCCGGGCAGGCTTTTTGGCACGGTGCAGGGTCGGGGCAATGGATGCACCGGGTGGCTTCATTCCTGGCCCATTCCTCATCAATGCGGATGATGGCTTCATCCCAGTCCTTCACCCGCTCAGCAGCTGGTCGAAGAAGCAAGCCTTTGGATGGAATAGCCATGCGTGCTTTGCGATCTACACTTGAAAAGTCCCTTGGGATGTCCATCATAATCGTTCTCCGAAAATCCTACTTAATACACTTATCCAACCGGGAGAAGAGCTTGGAGTGAGGACAATAATTGGTTATCCTAGATAAGCATCGATGGTATAAGCAGCTTTTCGCCCCGCCACAATAGCTGTTACCACCATATCTGGACCTGTGACCACATCACCACCGGTGAAGACACCAAACCGGCTGGTGGCACCTGTTTCGTGATCTGCGATGATCATGCCCCATTTTTGTGTCTTCAAACCTGGTGTGGTGGCGGTAATAATGGGATCAGGATAATACCCCATTGCGATAACGGCAGTATCCACGTCAACAATGAAATTTGAACCTTCCACCGGGGCGGGGTGTCGCTGACCAGCCTCATCAGGGTCACCGACGGCAATTTTGACACAATCGATCCACGCCAGTTCTCCATCAGGCCCAGGGATCAATCGCACCGGTTGCGACTGATATTCAAATTTTGCTCCCTCTTCAATTGCCAGGATTCGATCCCTGGCTCTACCTGGAATTTCATGTTCAGTATAACGGTACAGGCAGGTGACTTCCTCAGCCCCCAGGCGCAATGCCGTGCGGGCACAATCCGTTGCCGGATCACCTCCCCCAATCACCACCACCCTGCGACCCACTTCAGGGTTCATGCGCATCCGTGGTGGTAAGTGATTTTTATCTGCATTTGCCCGGATCAGGAATTCAGTCGCTTTATAGACATTAGGCAGGTTCTCTCCAGGGATTTCCAGTGGGGCATCGATACCGCTCCCCACACCCAGGAAAACCGCCTCATACCCCTCTTCAAACAAATCGTTCACCGTCTTCTTCTTTTTACCAACGTAGGTGTTCCCCACGAAACTCACGCCAGCATTCTTTAAATTCTTCCAAATATCCTCAATTAATATATGCGGTAATTTGAAATTGGGGAACCCGTAAGTCAGTGCACCACCCGGGTAGGAGCGGGAATCATACATGGTCACCCAGTGACCCATCCTCACCAGGATATCGGCACACGCCAAACCAGATGGACCTGCACCAACAATGGCAACTTTTCGCCCGGTACCCACACCTCTGGAGATGGGTACACCTTTTTCACGGCGTTCGTACTCGCAGACAAAAGATTCCAAAACACCTACTAACACTGGATCGCTAACCCTGCCTAATACGCATGCCCCCTCACAAAGCTTTTCCTGTGGGCACACACGCCCACATATTTCAGGTAAGAAATTAGTCTTTCGAAAAACACCGGCTGCATCAAAAAATTTGCCCTGTTCTATAAGATACATTGCCTGCGAGATATCATTCCCTGCCGGGCAGGCTCGCCGGCATGCAGCCATCTCGTGGCAATGGATGCACCGAGAAGCTTCATATTTTGCCCATTCTTCATCCAGGGTTGCTCGCGCTTCAAGGAAATCCTTCACCCTTTCTGTTGCCGGGCGCGTGGGTAGACCCCGCGAGGGCAGATGGATACGGGCTTTTCGGTCAATTGACCTGAAATCCAGCTGAAGATCCGTTTTGGACCTCACTTACTCTGTAAATACTTGTCTATGGCAGCAGCAGCTTTGCGTCCGGCAACCATCGCAGTCACCACCAGGTCGGGTCCAGTGACGTCATCACCACCCGCGAATACTCCTGGTCGTGTTGTCGCTCCTGTCTCATGGTCAGCGACGATCAATCCGTACTTTTGGGTTTTAAGCTCAGGAGTGGTATCGCCGATGATTGGATTTGGCCAATAACCCAGTGCCAGTATAGCTGTGTCCGCCTCAACGATAAAGTTGGAACCCTCTATCGGAACTGGTTTACGCCGACCTTTGGCATCTGGTTCACCAAGCTCCATCTTGATACATTCTATTTTTGCCAGGTGCCCTTGCTCGTCTGCGATAAATTTTATGGGTTGTGTCAAGAATTGGTAATGGGCACCTTCCTCGAGCGCTAGCTCGCGGTCTTTTACCCCACCAGGCATTTCTTTTATCGTCCGCCGGTAGAGGCAGGTTACTTCCTCTGCTCCTAACCGTAGCGCTGTACGGAGACAATCAGATGCAGTATCACCACCACCGATGACTACTAGCTTTTTTCCAATTTTCGGCCGCGAGCGCATCTCTTCAGGCAGTAATTGCATATCTACATTGCTACGTGCCAAAAATTCTGTGGCTTTATACACTCCTGGCAAGTCTTCACCTGGCACTTCCATGGGAGCGTCCACATTGGAGCCTACCCCAACGAATACTGCATCGAAACCTTTCTCAAACAGGTCATCAATCGTTATATCTCTACCCACCATGGTATTGAAGGAGAACTTTGCACCGGCATCCTGCATATCTCCCACTCTGCAGAAAACAACTTCCTTTGGTATCTTAAATGGCGGGATGCCGTAAACCAATAACCCACCCGGTGCTGGTTTGGACTCAATGACGGTCACTTCATGCCCCTTTTGAAGCAGCTGTTCCGTGCATGCCAACCCTGCTGGTCCGGCGCCGATGATCGCTACCTTCTTGCCAGTCGGTTCACCAACTGGTACTTTAACCCCAACCGTTCGCCGTTCGTAGCAAGTAACATAGGCTTCAAGGGGTCCGGTCAATACCGAAGCATGTGATTTAATATGGGAGCATGAACCCTGGCATAGTTGCTCCTGCGGGCAAACCCGACCGCAGAGCTCAGGCAGGCTGCTCGTTTGGCGATATAGCTTGGCCGCTTCAAGAAATTCTCCCTGCTCAATCAGCCACATGGCGGAAGGGATATCATTATGGGTGGGGCACGCCTCAACACAAGGCGCTGGATCGGGGCAGTGAACACAACGCGATGCCTCAAACATTGCCTCCTCGGGTGTCATTGGGATGCAAATATCATCAAAATCACATACGCGTTGTGACACGGGGCGGTGACTGATATCAAGACTGGGCAACCGTGCCCGTTCTTTCCGGTCAATAGCCAGGGATTCACCCGAGATTTTCTCCATCTGATACCTCCTCCGTTACAATCCTGTTTTTATATTATCGAGGTTAAAGGTTAAATTTTAGTCCCTATTGTCATCTTATTTTGTGACGGTTGTCACATGATACCTGGTAAGAATATTGCACACCTTTAAGCGCGTCTTACTATTGATAAATTAATTCGCTAGGTCTGTAAACTATGAGATAATTTCATGTTGTCGATTCATCCATCGCAACTTTGAAATTAACCACCAGTATAGCAGGGAGAAATTATGCGTAAATTTTTCATCACGTTATTGATCCTTTTGGCCTTGGGAGTGTTTGGTTTTTTTGGATATCGTCTCATCCAATCCAGGCGTCAGGCCAATACAATTAGTAGCCTGGAGACGGTTACCGCTTCCCAGGGAAGCCTCACTTCCACTGTCGGAGCTACCGGGACTGTCAGGCCAGATCAAACAGCCATCCTCACCTGGGAAACCACAGGCAACGTCGACCAGGTATTCGTACAGGTGGGACAATTCGTCACTCCGGGGCAGGTGCTTGCCAGCCTTGCCCAATCATCTTTACCTCAAAATATCATCCTGGCTCAATCTGATTTGATCTCTGCCCGCAATGCCGTAACTCAGCTAACTAATCCAGACCTTTACACCATCTCCAATGCCGAGAAAGCTTGGCAGCTGCTTACACCGGTTATCAACAGGCACAGACCAACCTGACGAACGCCATCATCACCAACCAGAATGCTAATGATCTGACTCTGTATAGCAACTGGATAAACACGAAAACCGCCCTGGACGCTGCCCGGAATAATCTGCCACTGGCAAACGCCTCCATCGACGTTCAGGCATACTATCAGGCAGCCCGCGCCTCCAGCCAGCTACAGGTTGCGCTCACGCTGGCACAGGCAAGTGCCGTCGACCATCCGGAAGATATTGTCCTGGCTCAGAAAGTTACCGATCTGGAGATAGCAGTGCAGGATAGTCTTACCAAACAGAATTACCTGGAAGCAGGATTGTCTTTAGATACAATCGACCTGGTGAATACTTCTGTCGGATAAATTATCCGCTTATGAAACCTCCACGAACGATTTCATTGGCACAGTCCTTACCAGTACGACAAATACCAGCGTCGATTTGGCTCAAGTCCAGGCTGACGTAGCACAAAAACAATCGAATTTGATCAGCACACAATCCACACTCGACGATCTCACGAATCATCGTCAGGGTATGAATGGAAGGCGCTGTAGTGACGAGACGATCTCGGATTATCAGGATGCCTATGATGCAGCATTGAATATTTACAATTTCTCAGGCCACATCGCAAATAGCCGTGAATATCAACAATTGCAAACCGCCGCAGCCAATCTGACCTGGTGTACCTCGGTTTGGAGTGATTCAGATATTGCAGCCCAGGATGCCAAAATCGCCTCCGCTCAGGCTCAAATCCAATTACTGCAAGCTCAGATCATCGCCGATCAGACCCAAATTACAGATGAAACCAGTTCGGTCTACGGACTCGCCATACATCTGAACACCGTCTGGACAGCCTATCAAGATGCCAGCCAGCAATTGAGTAACTCAGTCACCACACTTTACGAGCTCGAACGATCTCCCAATCCAGACGATTTGGCAGCCGCTCAGGCACGCTTGCAAGCCGCCCAAAAAGCTGTCGACTCTCTCTCGTTGACCGCTCCATTTGCCGGTACAATCACCAAGGTAGACATCAGTCCCGGTGATCAAGTCTCTCCCGGTAGCATTGCCTTCCGGCTGGACAAGCTGGATCGTTTACTGGTGGATGTGCAAGTCTCAGAGGTGGATATCAATAGCATCCGGGTCGATCAGTCTGTAAACTTGAGCTTTGATGCCATCCTGGATAAGCAGTACAAAGGCATAGTCAGCCTGGTTACACCTGTGGGAGATGTCGTCCAGGGGGTAGTAGAATTCAATGCAACCATCGAGCTGACGGATGCCGATGAGCTTGTCAAGCCTGGCATGACTGCTGCGGTGAATATCGTGATCAACCAGATTACCGGTGTACTGCTGGTACCCAACCGCGCCGTACGGGTCGTCGACGGGCAGCGGGTGGTCTACATCCTGAGCAATGGTAAGCTTCAAGCGGTAAATGTGACCCTGGGTGCCTCATCCGACACTCAAAGCCAGGTGATGGATGGCGATTTAAAGGTCGGTGACCAGATTGTGCTCAACCCTCCCCAGGACATGTTTGGTCTCAACGGTGGAGGCCCATTCGGTATGGGACGATGAGCATGAGCGACGTCACAAATCAGACCAACCCTGCAGGGATTGCCCCGAACGGTTGGGTCATTCAGGCTGAGAACCTGACCAAGGTCTATAAGATGGGTGAAGTCGAGGTACATGCCCTCAATGGTCTCTCGATGAATATCGCCCGCGGTGAGATCGTTGCCATCATGGGACCTTCCGGATCGGGCAAATCCACGTTGATGAACATCATCGGCTGCCTGGACCGCCCCACTTCCGGCGAGTACATTCTGGATGGGGAACCCGTCGCCAGGCTCACGGACGACCAGCTTGCCACCATTCGCAACCGTAAGGTGGGTTTCGTCTTTCAGAGTTTCAACCTGCTGTCACGTGCCACGGCGCTGGCCAACGTCGAGCTGCCGTTGCGCTATTCCGGTCTCCTCCACGGGCGCAAGGAAAAAGCCCAGTCTGCCCTCGAGTCGGTCGGGTTGGCAGACCGTATCCACCATCGTTCGAATGAGCTCTCCGGTGGGCAGCAGCAACGCGTCGCCATTGCACGCGCCCTGGTCAACGAGCCTGCCATCATCCTGGCAGATGAACCCACGGGCAACCTGGACAGCAAGTCGGGTCAGGAGATTATGGAACTGCTGCTCAACCTGAACCGGGAACATGGCACTACCCTCATTATAGTGACCCATGCACCTGATATTGCGTCGCGTTCTCAACGCATCATCCGTATCCGCGACGGGGTGGTGGAGGAGGCAGCATGAACATCTGGCAAGCCATCCTGGAAGCATTCGAAAGCCTTTCAGCCAACAAGCTGCGCTCCGGTCTGACCATCCTGGGTATCGTCATCGGTGTTGCGGCTGTGATTGCCATGGTTTCTGTGGGTCGTGGTGCCCAGTCTACCATCACTGATTCGATCAACGGTATCGGCACCAATCTCATTTTTGTGTTTCGCGGCGGTTCGGAAGATGTACGCAACCCCAAGCCGATCACGCTGGGCGATGCAGAAGCTATCGCAGACCCATTCCAGGCACCCTCCGTGGTGGGTGTTGCGCCCGCCATTCAGGATAACGGTAAGATCACCTATGGGCGTGAAAGCACCACCACCAGCATCTCCGGTGTGACCCCCGAATATGCCAGCGTGCGTAATTATAAGGTCACCGAAGGCGAATTCATCACCGAGGAGGAGTTGTTGGGGCAAGCCTCCGTGGTGCTGCTGGGTTCCGATGTGGCGGATAAGCTTTTCGGACGCCGGGAAGGCCTGGTGGGTGAGACTGTGCGCATTGAAGGGCAGCCCTTCCGGGTGATTGGGGTGTTGGAATCCAAGGGTGGCTCGGGCTTCTCCAATGCAGATAACCAGGTCATGGTTCCCTTCTCCACTGCCCAGGCCAGGTTGATCCGTCGCAGCACCGCCGACCGGGTGGATTTACTGCTGGTCGAAGCTGCCAGCCCAAAAACTGTCCCTGCGGCTAGCGATGAAGTTGCCCAAATTCTGCGAACCCGTCACCGCACTGCCATCGGTGCAGATGATTTCACCATCCTCACCCAACAGGATTTTCTCTCCACCGCCAGCACCATCACCAACGTGCTCACAATTTTCCTGGGTGGTGTAGCTGCCATCTCATTGCTGGTGGGTGGAATCGGGATCATGAACATCATGCTGGTATCGGTCACCGAACGCACGCGTGAGATCGGCCTGCGCAAAGCTGTCGGTGCCCATAAAGCGGATATCCTGATCCAGTTCCTGGCTGAATCGTCGGTGCTCAGCCTGTTTGGCGGGGTGATTGGCATCATCCTCGGGTATGCCATCGCATTCGGTGTGGGACAGATCGCCAAAGCCAGTAATGCAGCCATCACACCGTCCATCGGGATTGATATCATCCTCATCGCCACACTGTTCTCTACTGCCGTGGGGTTGTTCTTTGGGCTCTATCCCGCCAACCGGGCTGCCAACCTTGAGCCGGTTGAGGCACTGCGTTACGAATGATCTGAATTAATCAGCCACCCTCCCGAGCGCTGCTTTCATCCTCCCCAATGCCTGGGTCAACACGGCTCGGGTGCAGGCATAGTTAAGCCGGACGAAACCCTCCCCATCCTTGCCGAAGGTGGGACCATCATTGAAACCCAGGCGCGCATCCTTAAGAAAGAACTCATACGGATTGCCCAGGATGCCGCTGTTGCGACAATCCAGCCAGGCCAGGTAAGTCCCTTCAGGCTTCGCCATCTGCAGCTGTGGAAGCTCATTTCTGACGTAATCATACAGGTAGTCCCGGTTTCCCTCCAGGTAGGTGAGCACCTGATCCAGCCACTCCTGCCCATCCCGGTAGGCTACCAGAGCTGCATTCAACCCGATCAGGTTAACCCACATCACCAACCCGCGCATGGATTGTTCCAGCTTCTTGCGCAGCTCCTGATTCTGCACGATGGCGAACGAGCATTGCAAGCCAGCGATGTTGAAGGTCTTGGTAGGTGACATCAAAGAAACCGTATTCTGAGCAATTTCAGGATCCAGCGAGGCAATTGGGATGTGCTTATGCCCCTTGTAAACCAGATCACAGTGGATTTCATCCGAGCAAATGACCACTCCCTTACGCAGGCAGATCTCCGCCATGCGCTCCAGCTCATCTTTGCGGAATACTCTGCCCACCGGGTTGTGTGGGTTACATAGGATGAACACCCTTGTCTGTTCTGTGAATGCGGCTTCGAAAGCCTCCCAATCAATCTCATAGCGACTGTCGGGTTGTCGCCTCAGGGATGCTTCCTGGAGCACCATGCCCCCATATCCAGCGGTTCGAAAGAATGGCGGGTAGACTGGGGTTTGTATCAGCACGCCTTCGCCAGGTGACGCCACTGCCTGGCAGGTCAGGTTCAAGCCAACGATCACCCCCGGGAGCAAGATCAGCTCTTCGGGGGTCACGTGCCAGTTGTATACCCGTTCCATTCGATCCACCAGCACTCGCTGCAGCTCAGAGACTGCGCCGGGTTTTGGGTGCACGTCAGGGTACCCGTAAATCCCGTGATCAATACGCTCCTGCAGCGCTCGCAGGACAGGTTCAGCGACTGGGAAATCCATATCCGCCACCCACATGGGGAGTACATCCGCTGCATACATATTCCACTTAATACTGTCTGTTGGCCGTCGATCTGGCACATGATCAAAATCGTATTTCATCCTATCATCTCCATAAATTCAACGATGCGTCTCCTCGGATAGGGGCACAGGAGAGGGCTTCCGATTCTAAATACAAATTCCTCCCCTGCGCCCCTAAAGTTGGATTGTATAATACCATTCACCCAAAACATGCTCTAATTTCATAATTATACTTTTCCTACCCACGCGCTTCTTCATGTTTACTGGCGACAAATATCACCCCTGCCTTTCTACCAGGCTTGTGAGCCTTCCTTTTGGGGTAAAATTGATTCACCGTATCACTTACAGTACTTAATATTAATTATTAATATGGAGGATGATATGACGACCTGGAAAGTTCTTATCACGGATGGCTTATCGGATAAAGGTATTGCCATCTTAAGCTCCGCCGCTCAAGTGGATAATAAGCCGGATATCTCTGCGGATGATCTGTTGAAAGTGGTAGGCGAGTACGATGCACTGGTCGTACGTGGGCGCACCAAGGTCACCCCAGCGGTATTTGATGCCGCCATACGCCTGAAAGCGGTTGGGCGTGCCGGTGTTGGCGTGGATAATATTGACCTGACCGCCGCCCGCAGTCATGGGGTGACAGTGGTCAATGCTCCCAAATCCACTTCCCTGGCTGTGGCAGAGCTGGCAGTCGCGTTGATGTTTGCCCTGGCACGCATGGTTCCCAAGGCCGACAGCAGCATGAAGCAGGGCCAGTGGATCAAAAAGCAGCTTGAAGGCATTGAGCTGAACGGCAAGACCCTCGGCATCGTCGGCATGGGCAATATCGGGACCGCACTCGCCCAGCGCGCGGCTGCCCTGGGTATGAAAGTCATCGGTTACGACACCCTCGTCCCGCCGGAAGAGATCAAGAAGCGCGGCGCCGAGCCACTTCCTCTAACAGACTTGTATGCCAAAGCTGACTTTATCTCCTACCACCTGCCTCTTACACCCGAATCGAAGGGGATGGTCAATGGGCAGGTTCTCGCGCAAATGAAGCGCGGTGTGCGCATCATCGACGCTGCCCGTGGTGGCATCCTCGACGAGACTGCCTTACTGGCAGCCCTGGAATCGGGCCAGGTGGCCGCAGCCGGGTTGGATGTGTTCGCCACTGAACCCCCAGGCCTGACGGCACTGGTCGCCCATCCCAACGTCGTCGCCACCCCGCACATGGGTGCACAGACCGCAGAAGCCCAAGACCGTGCAGCCGAGGATATTGCCTCCGAGGTGCTCAACGTCTTGCGCGGCGAGCCTTTGCGCTGGAAGATCGTCTAGCTGGTAAATGATTTAACCTTTATTAGGAACTACAAGGGTCGGGTGAGAAACCCGGCCCCATCCCCTCTCTTGCACGGTGCGTTTATCATCCGATATACTTGTGGGTGTGGGAGGGCAAGCTGTATCATCCAAACCAACCCATGGTCCACCACTTGGGGCTGATCGATAAGGGTACCCCAAGAGGTCAACCAACCCATCTCGAATAAAAGGATTCTTATGCAACCTGAACAACAACTCCAACAGCTCAAAAGCCTCCTGGCCGAAATCGCGGATCTAAATTACGCCACCGCCCTGCTTGGCTGGGATCAGCAAACGTATATGCCTGCGGGAGGCGCAGAAAACCGGGGTCACCAGCTGGCTACCCTGCAGCAGATCTCCCACACCAAGTTCGTTTCCGATGAGATCGGCAGATTGCTCACCGACCTGGAACCTTACACCGCCCAGCTCGACCCCGACTCGTTCGATGCCTGCCTGGTCAAGGTAACCCGGCGTGATTATGAGCGAGAGACCAAGGTGTCTTTGGATTGGGTGGCTGAGTTCGCCATGGTCACCACTCAAGCTTATGCAGCCTGGGGTAAGGCACGCGCAGAGAATAATTTTCCACTCTTCCAGCCCCACCTGGAACGTATCCTTGAATTAGGTCACCGTTACGTAGAATTTTTCGCTCCTTACGACCATGTGTATGACCCGCTGCTCGGCATTTTCGAGCCCGGTATGAAAACGGTGGATGTGAAGGCCATTTTCGATGCCCTGCGCCCTCAACAGGTTGCCTTGCTCAAGAAGATTGCCAGCTGCCCACAGGTGGATAATTCCTTCATGACCCTGACCTATGATGAGCAGAAACAGTGGGACCTGGGCGTGGAGATCATCACCAAAATGGGCTTTGATTGGAACCGCAGCCGCCAGGACAAGACTCTGCATCCATTCACCACCAGTTTTGGGCTGGGTGATGTGCGCATCACCACCCGTGTTTCGCCCAATTACCTGGCTTCCGCTCTGTTCGGCACCCTGCACGAAGCCGGTCATGCCATGTATGGCATGGGGTCGGATGCCTCCCTGGATCGCACGCCCCTGCTCGGTGGAGCATCCTTAGCTGTCCACGAATCCCAATCCCGCATGTGGGAAAACCTGATCGGGCGTTCCTATCCCTTCTGGCAGCACTTCTACCCACGCCTGCAGCAAGTCTTCCCCTCCCAGGTGGGCAACCTGTCCCTGGATGCCTTCTATAAAGGGATCAACAAGGTCCAGCCTTCGCTCATCCGGGTTGAAGCCGATGAGGCCACCTACAACCTGCACATCATGCTGCGCATGGAGCTGGAGATCGCTATGATGGAAAGCAAGCTGGCAGTGAGGGATCTGCCTGAAGCCTGGAACGCTCGCTTCGAGGAGTATCTGGGCATCACTCCACCGGATAACTCGCAAGGCGTGCTCCAGGATGTGCACTGGTCGGGTGGCTTGATGGGTTACTTCTCCACCTATGCCCTGGGAAACCTGATCTCCGCCCAGCTTTGGGAGCGCATCCTGGCTGATATCCCCGACCTGCCTGAGCAAATCCGCCGGGGTGAGTTCGCCAGCTGGCTTGGCTGGTTGCGTGAGAAGATTCACGTCCATGGTGCCAAGTTCGAGCCGCAGGATCTGATCCAGCGTGTGACCGGTTCCAAGATTGACCCTGCGCCTTACATGCGCTACCTTGAGCAGAAATACAGCCAGATTTACAGTTTCTAAGCTGCGTGACGCGAGAGAACGGACCCAACCCGACCCTGTTGCTCCCATGATGAGTCGATTGCGCTTCGTTCTCTCCACCGTTCTCCTGGTCTGGCTTGGGATAGGCTGTACCATCCTGCCGGGTACAGCCCTGCCCACCTCAGTTTCCAACGGATGCGATTCCAACCATCGCTGTCATCACCGTCCAGGCAAGCAGTACCCCAACGCCCACAATTTCACCGTCTATCGTACCGGTAGATACGCAGCCTGCCTCCTCGACCCCAACACCCGAGGCAAAGACCGCCACATTAAGCCCCAGCCAGACCGTCCCGGCCTTCAATCGCTCACCCACCTCGAGCCCATCGCCAAGTGCCACGAGCACCCCAGACCTGAGTGCCACTGCCACTCCCCGCCCATCCCGCACCCCGACCTTCACCCCTACGCCCCCCATCCCCAACGCGGGCGTGCAAATCTCAGCGCCGGGACCGATGTCCAGGGTGACCTCCCCATTAAATTTGATCGCTAACCTGCACACCATCCCCTCGGGGAGTTATTATGTGGAAATCTGGATCGAGCCACTCCAGCCGGGTGGGGAAGCCAGGTTGCTGTTCGGGGACTACAAAAGGCTGGCCAGCAACCCTGTGGATTGGATCTACCTGGATATTGCGATCGATTTCGAGCTGAGAAGGGTGTCTGAATTTGGGCAGCTGCGCCTGAGCGTGTTTGACCAGTTCAATCGACCGGTATCGGTCAATTCGCTCGACCTGATCCTGCTCTCCATGGGCATGAGCGACATCACCCCCAGCGGTTGGCTGAGCGAGCCGATCATCATCCGGGAGCCAACGCCCAACCATCTGATCCAGGGTGGCACGGTGATCGTATCCGGGATGGTCAAGCCTACGGAGAAATCCATGCTGGTTGAGCTCACTGCCGCGGATGGCACTGTGGCTGGCTACAGCGAGGTATTCGTGATCCCCGCTCCCGATGGCTCCTACGTGCCCTTCAGCGCCGAAGTACCCTACAAGGTGACTAAATCCACCTGGGTGAGATTGAGCATCAGCGAGAACGGCACGCGCATCCCGGGCATCGAGCACCTGTCCAGCGTGGAGGTGTATCTGAGCCCTTAGGGGGATAAATTGCTTATGTAGGGACGGACGGCGTCCGCCGATTTGCCGTGGGTTACTAACCCCGGCTTTTATTAGTAAACCCGCGAGACGGGTTGGGAGGGGTGGAATTGTTTTTGTAGAAGATGACAAAAACATTCAAATAATTCCTTTACTTCGCTCACAAAACGTACCTTCACGCTTGTTTAGCTAGGCTGTCGTTGCTCCGAGATAGGTACGCCCTCAAGGCTGCTTCGCAAACACTGCCCTTTGTAGCCGGGATCGTTGATCCCGGCCGAATTGTCATTGCGGAATCCCCGCTGATTTTCGGGGAAACCAGCGTCTTCCTTATTAAGCAATCTTCCTTCCAGATTACCCGAAGCACCAGGGGCTGTAGCCGGGATCGTTGATCCCGGATTATTTTGTAGGGGAGGAAGGCAATCCGCGTATTCGCCGGTGGTTGAAACCACCGGCTTTTATGATACACCCACAGGGTGGGGTGGATGAGGTGGAATTGATTTGGTATAAAAAACAAATGCATTCAATAACGCTCATAAAGATCATTCGCGTTACTACGTCGCATAGATCGCTACTTGTTGCATTCAATTAATCTTCTCCGGGGAGTTCATCGTGGGTTGAAACTATCGGCTTTTATGATAAACCCACAGGGTGGGTTGGATGAGCGTGGAATTGTTTGGGAAAAAATTCAATCGCATTCAATTCGGGTTATAAGAAACTTCTCTATTCCTCGCTCCCACAGGCCGCTTGCTGTGCGTAACTTGCCGAGGAACGGACGCGATGTTTCGGGAATAAAGCGCCCTCAAGTCACAAAGCCGCTTGCGTTGCTGCGCTTGCCAGGGTTCGCTCCTTGAAACGAAACGGAACGAATATCTTTTGATTGTGTGAAGACATGTGAATAGAATGACTGATGGGTTGTGAGGAAAAGACAGCCATGATGATAGTATTATAGCACAATTGTTCTATTCTACAAGAGTAATTACTCACCCCTACAGCGATTTAAACATTTTCTGGTAAGATGCGCGTATGAGTAAAAAGCGACCTCGAATCATTTTCGAAAGAAGAATTAATCCAATTGATTTTAGTGCTTCAAGATGAGATTGAAGCACTAAAATCAAAGTTTGAGAAAAACCAAAAACCGCCCACTTCATCAAAGAACTCCTCTCAACCACCATCTCGTGATCAAAAAGTCAGTCTACCCAAAGATCGACGAAGGCGTCGACATGGACCACCTAATGGGCACGAAAAACATGAGCGTAAGTTTGTGGCACAACCAGATCACGCGATTGAGTTACGTGCGAAGTCATGTTGTAAATGTCACACCGACCTGAGCAGTGAAGCGGGTCGTTTGATCAATGTGAACCAGATCACCGAGCTGCCCCAAGCACCTGCCCAGGTGATTGAAGTGCGGCAGTATAGCGTGACCTGTCCTGAGTGTGGTGCGTCTCGAGTTGAAAAAGCACCTGCGGGGTTGGAGATGAACCGTGCGTTCGGAAGCAGGCTGGAAGCGACGGTGGTGTATTACCGCCAGGAGCAGCACATGAGCTATGCCCGCACTAAAAAAGCATTGCTCGACTTGCATCAAGTTGAGATCAGCCAGGGCGGGATCGATGAGATCATGAAACGGGCTGGAAAGTGGGCGATGGGCAAGATCGGCCAGATCCAGGACAGCATTCGTCAAAGCCAGGTGGTTCATTGTGATGAAACCACCAATCGGATAAACGGAGCCAATGCGTGGGAATGGGTTTTTTGCAGTCTGACGAGTGTTTTGCATGTGATCCGTCGTGATCGTAGTGCGAAAGTGATCCGGGACGTCATGAACGACTTACCAGTGGAGGTATGGGTGAGCGATTGTTATGGGGGGCAGCTGAAAGCCCCGGCCAGGCAAAAACAGTTGTGTATGGCCCATCAATTGCGCGCTCTGCAGCATGTTTTGGATGCTCAGCCTCATTTGACCTGGGCCCACGCCCTGCGAAAGCTATTTCAACATGCCATCCAAGTTTATCGCCAACGTGGCCAGATGTCCCCTGTACAGTATGACAAACAAGTGGCTCAGATTGAGCGTACTTGTGACCGCTTGCTGCGCCAAGACTTAGCTCCACCTGAAGCTCAGAAATTACAGCGTCGATATTTGAAATATCGTGCCTGTCTGTTTGTATTTTTGCATCGCACCGATGTTGAGCCAACCAATAACATCGCTGAACGAGCCTTGCGCCACTCCGTTGTGCATCGTAAGGTAACAAATGGTTTTCGCTCCCATTGGGGCACCAATACCTATGCAGCGTTGTCATCGGTCATTGATACGGCTGAATTGGCTGGAGTTCGTGCTTTTGATGCAATCCAAGCTCTCTTTGGTCCACCTTCGCTCCCGATTACCTGTACCGGTGAGTAATTACCTACAAGAGGTTTAAGGGAAAGTCCTGCAAAACAGCGATATTTTAAGATTTCTAATGTAATCAAATTGGTAAGTGGATAAGGATAACGGTTAACGAGCAAAGAACTCGGTGCAGGTTTGCGAATAAAATCCCCGAATTATTTTAGCATCTACACTTCATAAAGGTAAACCTGGAATTGACTAGCTGGAGCTGATTTACCAGCTCCGGGAACAAATACGCAATCGTCTCGAAAACAATAATATAGATTACTCCAGTTATTCATTGCTTTTTGATAATTTGCCTGTTTCTTATTATTAGTATCGATTGCATTATTGTAATTATTAAGTTGCTCCAGATAATTCTGCTCTTTGATTTTTATTTTCTCGGAATTCTTCTTTATATTCTGACGATGGTCTCCAAGCAACCAACATGGTACAGCAAATAATAAACCTAATAGCAGAAAACAAATAAGGCAATAGTATGGAGAAGTAGATAGAGAATCACTATTTATACCCAGAATAAAAGGGGTCAACCCGCATGCACCAATCACACTCAATATAACATACGAGTAAACTTTTAAATTACGACCCGATACTTCATATTTATTTATATCAAAAGGTATCGGCTTAGAAGTTCTAGATAATTGAGGGCTGGAAGGAGGATTTTTTAGTTTTTTAGCAAGATCTGAAGATTGAACCGAATTATAGGAACCAGGAATAATATTGGGCGATAATCCTCCTTTACTATTTAAAGAAAATGCCGTCTGCATTGACATTCCATGTGTGTGGGTCACTTCTTTAGATATTATTGTGGAAACTTTTTCAACCCGATCGTCTTGATGACATTTTGGACACTGATAATAAGTAGTATGAAGCCTACTAGCTACCTCAGCTGATATCACATAAGATGTTCCACAATAACTGCATTTTATTGAAGGACTACCCGGTGTATGAATATTTCTTGCCCCACACGCTGGGCAAGATAACATTATTAGATTATCCTTCACTCCATTATCTCCTCCCACTCCTCATCGGTATATATTCAGTCTATCACAAATTTCTCTTATATCCTGATCATTACATCTTATTATTCCAATCAGCGGCAATGCCTTCAGAATATCGAAGGACGGTAATCATTGCAATTTCCTGCTTATCGGGTTGGTAACCATGCATGCGCAAGATACGCTTGACTATGATGCGCAGTCAAGTATGCATGGATTCCATGATTATCCAGTCAATGATACTATTTTTGCGGACAATATCTACCGGTTCGCAGACAATGTATTTATCATAAATTAACCAAGAACTTTGACGACACTGTATTGACTTCCAATGGATCGTAAAAATCAATTTCAACTATTCTACAAATAAGTTCGGCTCTTCGTTTTTATTCCATGTTTACCAAACAAATAAGTTTTAAGAGATTTTACAGGTAATTCTGCTACCCCTCCGCTTGCATGACATTATTCCAAAAATGTGCCATAATAACATCTGAGGGATTTGCTTTCTAAGACCGAATCAACCTATTAGTGAAAGGGGAATGCATGAATCCAAAATATTATTTAATTCTATTTTTAGTTTTGCTTGTTGCTTGTGCGCCGTCTGCTTCACTAGTTCAGGAAGCTATCCATCGGACTCAAGCAGTTTGGACATCAATTCCAACTAATAGCCCCTTCCCTACATACACACCATTCCCAACCTACACAGCATTTCCAAGATATACCCCTCAGCCCACAATTGCAGTTGAAGTCACCAGAATTGTAATAGTAACGCCAACCTCCACCGCCACGCCGCGTTATACACCTACCATTACAGGCACACCAACCAATACATTTACACCTACCAAAACTCCCAACGCGACTCAGACTGCTGAAGCACTCCTCATCGCCAAACTGCGCTCCGACAAGAGAAATGGATTTTATTTAGTCAACGTAGACATTGCTCCTGGCGTCTGGCGATCAACTGGCACTAATGATGATTGCTATTGGGCAGTAACCACTGAAACTGGACATATCCTCGACAACCATTTTGGGATGGCAGGAGGAACTGCTTATATCGCAGCATCGGCATTTCAAGTTGAGTTTAATGATTGCGGTACCTGGGTGTTTGTCTCTCCACCATAGATCGGTAGTCAAAATCTACATTATTTATAGAGTATTGATGTAATAAACTAAGTTTTCAAATGATGAGCGTCTATCCATTCTCCCAAAATGACCGGACGAAACCAGCTAGGCAGGTTCAAATAGTGTAAGATAAGAGATGATAAAATGTACAATAAGACAAAAATATTTATAGATACAATTTCGATAGTGGCATTAGTCTCTTTGTCGTGTAGCGCTAGCGCTCAAACCTCACATGTCGATTTGACAGAGGACTGGATAAGAATGCGCACCTACACCCCACGTCCAACCTATACATCACATCCGGCTTACACCACACAGTCTACCAAACCAACTACCATCGAAGCAAAATTATCAGTAACACCGTCGTCATCTTATACTCGACAACCAACTCACACCCCTCGTGAAATCGATATTATTCCAACTCGCGCACAACTTATTCGTCCCGTTTTGTGTGCTGACATTGTTAAAGAGCACAGCAATTCTACTGATCTAGAGTGGCAAGAATATGTTAATTCAGTACAGGGTCGGTCTATCTACTTTTCGGGTGAGGTGGATGAGGTTCTCGAAGATGATAGGGTAATTCTTCATTCTTATAATTATGAATACACAAGTGATGAAACCCTCTATAATATTCCTCATGATAAAGTAGTAAGACTTAATTCTATTGGCTGGCATGTAGAAGGATATGGAACAATTAGGGATATCACATTTTCTATGCTTTGGCCGATGATACATATAGATGTAGACTCTGAGACATTGATTGCAGAAGGGTATTGGCCGTAGGAGAATAAACCTATTAATAAACATGAGCTACAATCCATTCTCTCGAAATAATAGGAAGAAATCTGCTAGGAGGGCACAATTCGGGAACGGGAATCAATTGTGAGAGTGTTTTGGCTCGGCAATAATCTCTTTTTGTAAGTAAAGAACCTGGACAGGGGAAGGAATCAACTCGTGCTGGCTGAGAGTGATTTTATGACGATCTGGCGGAGGCAAACGATGACGATTCTTAGATAGGAGAACAAAATGAGCGAAAATGTAGTTGTTACGACTGGTGATCTTAAGCAGGATTATGAAATACTTGGGCCGGTTTATTTTCAGGTCTCAAATAAAGGTGTGTTTTCTAGTGCTCTTTCAAAACTTGTCTCGCAATATCAGAAAGAAATTTGGCAAATGCAAAAGGAGGGGCAAATTGGGCAAGGTCACTCTGATTGGGGATTTTTATATGGGGAGTGGAGTATTGGCCAAAGTAATTTTGAGCAGGCTTTTTTTGTGGCAGTACAGGAATTGAAGAAACGCGCAGCTTTAGTTGGTGCAAATGCAATTATTGGAATGAGGCAGGACATCGATCTGGACACAAATGCATTTCAGTTTTTTTATTTACAAATGTATGGTACCGCTGTAAGAATAAAATAGTAAGAACCCATAACTAAACCATCTTTCCCATATGCTGACGCGCGACGGCGATGATGGCAGGATGGCTCAGTCCTAATCACTTGCTGGAAATTAAAACTCGGACGGGCGAGGAAAGCGGCTCATCCGAGCAGATCGCAAATTCATGGAGAGTCGGCGGGGGCAAATGGTTGGGGGAGGCTGTCTGAACAATGATTATTATGATTAAATGATTTGCATGATTTGAGCAGAGACAATCATAGTATTCAGAAAATCATTCTAATCACAGTTCAAGATGTATTTTTACATACGAATAGGGGAGACACACGCCCGGTACAAGGTCAAACCAGCCAATGCGGTACCAAAAAAGTTTCACAATGCCCGCCCATGCAAAACAATCCGGGATCAACGATCCCGGCAACATATACGGGCAGGTCACAACCTGCCCCTACATCTGAACACACCGATGTGAGCTAAAAAATAACAGCATTATGCCATATCAAAGGATAAATTCTCAAAGTGGATTCAACTTGTTAGTGAAACAGACTGATCAAAGAATACTCCAAAAGGTGACACGAAGTCGAGGCATTTTCTTGGACTGAGGTTCAACGTTTCATAGGCTGTCATTACGAGGGGGTTATCTATGCAAAAGGAGCAATCCTCTATACAATGAGGTAGAAACACCGGTAAAGGAATTTACGAAGTGATCGATAACTACCCTTCCTCTTGTGGTGGTTTCATGCTCCATGCCAGATTGCCAAAACACAGAGCGATCTACCAATTCCTTCTTGATTTAAAATGACTTTTGCGTTATAATCTATATATTCCGTTTACCGTTATATCGTTGTTCGGAATATACTTTGGGGAGATATTTCGTATGGACCCAAACACTTTCTTACCGCTCAGTGAGATCTCTTTATATATCCTCTTGAGCTTGATGTCCGATCCGAAACACGGCTACGCCATCTGGAAGGATGTGGAATGCCTCAGCAACGGGTCACTAAAGTTAAGTACCAGCACACTCTACGATGCACTGGAACGCCTGCTTGAGCAAGGTTTGATCAAGCGAATAAAGGATGAGCGTGAGCAGAGCAGCGGAAGACCACGGAAAAGATACCGGATTACTGACCTGGGAAAACATGTATTGGTAAAAGATACTAACCGTATGCGAGTACTTGTAGATCTGGCGGTAACCCGGTCCCAGGAAATCATGTAATGAAAAGGCTCGCCGCAAAGCTCTTAACGGTTTATGTTGGTATGGTAAAACTTTACCCATCTCACTACCAATATGATTTTGGAGAGGAGCGCCAAGAGGTATTTACCCAGGCGCTCGAAGAAGCAATCAACCGAGGAAATAAGGCACTTTTCCAGTTAGTACTTTGTGAGTTGCACGATTTTCCTGCTTCAGTGATCAGAGCAAATTTGCGTGAATGGGAGGTCATGATGAAAACAATCGACACTCAGCTTGGGGAAGAACACTTTTCTTGGATCGGACTATTGTTAGGCGCGTGGCCTTTTATCTTTGCGGGTCCAATGATGGCAATGTTACCCTACCTGCCTCAGCAAATCACCCAGAAATTCAATTTTAATACTCCGCTTTGGCTGGCAACGGTCGGTCTCTCATTACTATTGGGTATCTTTGTGGGCTGGAGAAAGAATTACCCTCGCTGGGTTTATCCTTATCTGGTGATCCTTTTTTCTATAATCGTTATCCCGCTACTAAGTTGGATCGGTCCGCTCTGGTTTAGTGGATTTAATGCGTGGGCTACCACCGCAATCATCCTGAGCCTCATCATAGGTTTTGGTGCGGCGGCGCTTTTCTTATTGAGTCACATTCCTTCCACAAGGAAAATCTTTTTCGATATACGCAGTGACTGGACGCGCTTGTCGTTTGGCATGGTTGTCTTTCTGGCCTTTGGCACTGGTTTATCTAGCGGTGACCATCTCCCGCCCTTTGGTGTTACAGTCTTGCTACCATCCGCTATCGTTGTATTCGGAGCTGTAGCTTACTTACTCAGTCGCAGCCGTCGTCTGCGCATCCTGGTACTGCTCACAACAATAGGGCTATGTTTTCTTGGGCTGTCTATCATTCCAAACACTGAGACTTGGGCTATTTGGCCTGCCTTGACTCTGGTAATGCTCATTTTATCGCCTATGCTAGTAGGGCTGTTTCCACACCCCCATCCATCACAAGCAAATTAGAAATGAGAGAGACGTCTACTCTAAGTATTATTGCGGTACTTTGGATGTAAATCATTACAAAATTCTTCTCGTCTTGTTCTTTGCCAAAATTGATATTAAATTGCTCATTTTGGGAGTTATTTGCAGCTTATTAGCATAATTTCGGCTGGTCATCACTATGCGATAGCTTGGTTTTAACAAAAAGTGCTCGAGATTTTCGTTCCATCCCTATATCACCCCCTTCGATGCAGGCATTTTGATGAGACAAAGACCAGTCAACGATGCTGGCTATGAGCAGGTCACGACCTGCCCCTACATCCGAATCCACCGAGGTGGGTTTGGTGGTATTAAAAACCGTGGGTTTCAACCCATGGCGAAGATCCGGTCGCGATCCCGGAAAAGGGCGGCGTATATCCGGGATCAGCGATCCCGGCTACAGCCCCCCTCAATCCCCCCATTTTCTCAAAGGAAACAAAAGTAGAAAATGGGGGAAAGGTGTAATGGGAACCCACCCTACAACCTCGCTTGCAAAGACCGCTCGCGAGGCTTCGGCGCAGGAAACGCGCCTTGAAATCCGGGATCAGCGATCCCGGTTACAGTGCTTCTAGATTTCTTAACACCACCCTAATTGTCATTTCCTCTAATTCAGGATATACTCCCGATAAGATCATCGCCAAAAACACCCCAGGAGTACACCTATGTCCAACCACCCCTTCATTTCCAAGCGAGCGCCCATTTATAAAGACGTCCCAGACGAAAACTGGAACAACTGGCGCTGGCAGCTCAGCCACCGTCTCAACACGGTGGAGGAGATCGGCCAGGTGCTCACCCTCACCGAAGATGAGAAAAATGCCCTCAAGGCAGCGCACCTGTTCCGCGTGGAAATTACCCCCTACTTCATCTCGCTGATCAACCCGGATGACCCCGAAGACCCCATCCGCAAGCAGGTGATCCCCAACGACTGCGAGCAGGTGCCCTTCACCGCCGAGATGGCCAATTCACTCTCGGAGGACGCCCATTCACCCGTCCCCGGGCTGGTTCACCGCTACCCCGACCGGGTGCTGATGCTGGTGACCACCCAGTGCGCCTCCTACTGCCGCTACTGCACCCGCAGCCGCATCGTGGGTGACCCATCTGCCACCTTCTCACGCGCTGAGTTCGAGCTGCAACTGGAATATCTCAGGCACACACCCCAGGTGCGGGATGTGCTGCTCTCGGGCGGCGACCCGCTCGTGCTGGCACCCAAGATCCTCGAGGAGATCCTCACCCGCCTGCGCGAGATTCCCCACATCGAGATCGTGCGCATCGGCTCGCGCGTGCCGGTCTTCCTGCCCATGCGCGTCACAGACGAGCTGTGCGACATGCTGCAGAAGTTCCACCCACTGTGGCTCAATATCCACGTCAACCATTCCAATGAGATCTCCGCCGAGCTGGCGCAAGCCACCGATAAGCTATCGCGTGCCGGCATCCCGCTGGGCAACCAGAGTGTGCTGCTGGCGGGTGTCAACGATAACGTGCACATCATGCGCCAGCTGGTGCAAGACCTGGTGCGCATCCGCGTGCGACCGTATTACATCTACCAGTGTGACCTGGTGCACGGTGCCGGTCACTTCCGCACACCCGTGGCGAAGGGCATCGAGATCATGGAAGGCTTACGCGGGCATACCTCCGGTTATGCCGTGCCCACCTATATGATCGATGCTCCCGGCGGGGGTGGCAAGATCCCCGTCATGCCCAATTACCTGCTCAGCATGTCGGACCACAAGATCATCCTGCGTAACTTCGAGGGCTTCATCACCACCTACGAAGAGCCCACCGATTACCTGCCTGAAAAATCGGCCAAGTTCCATGGCGAGAAGCGCCCCGAGCCCGGCCAGGAGGGTCTCACCGGCCTGCTGGATGGCGACCAGATGCTCATCAAACCCGAAGGGTTCGATAAGCTGCGCCAACGCAGCGACCTCCAGCACCGCTTGCGCGATCCCAATAAGTGGAAACCGCTCGGTATCGGTTCTGGCGAGCCAGCAATTGAGCCCGAGAAGCCGGAAAAAAGCGAGTAATCTTTTTGGATAAAAACCACGAGCAGCATTTTCGCTCGTGGTTCTGATTTTCGAAACTTTGAAATCGGATAAAGCTCGGATAAATCTGGGCACCGAGAAAGGATGCAGCTATGCAAATCGATGTACTTTACCGCCCGTCATATTCTCTGGCGGTGATCAAGCTCTCCCCAAACGAGGAAATCCGCATCGAAGCCGGGTCGATGGTCAGCATGTCTGAGGGGGTAACCATCGAGACCAAGGCTGCGGGAGGGTTCCTCAAGTCATTCAGCCGTTCCGTGCTGGGGCATGAGAGCTTCTTCCAGAACTTCTTCAAGGCACCCTCGCAGGGAGGCGAGATCACTGTGGCCCCCGAGCTGCCTGGGGATGTGTTCACCTACGACATGGGCGGTGAAAAGCTGATGATTCAATCCGGCTCCTTCATGGCTTGCGAGACGACTATCGAGCTGAATACCAAGGTCAGCCTGAAAGCATTCGTAGCTGCCGAGGGCTTCTCGATGCTTGAAGCCTCGGGCACGGGCAAGTTGCTGCTATCTTCCTATGGTGCCATCCACGAGAAGGTGCTGGCGGCGGGTGAGAAATATATCGTCGATACCACCCACCTGGTGGCTTTCCCCGCCAGTATGCCCGTGGAGCGTAAAGCTGTCGGAGGGTTGAAGTCCACCCTGCTAAGTGGTGAAGGTCTGGTGGTCGAGCTCACCGGTCCCGGTCGCCTGCTCATGCAGACGCGTAGCCCGCATGCCTTCATCTCCTGGCTCGTTCCCAATCTGCCATTTAAGCGTCAAGGGGAGTCATAGGCAGAAAGCTAACCTGCCACGTGCTCAGATACCAGGAGATTGATCAGCCATGTGATACAAGCGTGAGGATGTTATTGAGCGAGAAAACCAGGAGTTTGAACTCCTGGATGGACTGATGGCACACTTACGAGATGAGGAATGGCGGGCTTTGTTGCTCCGTCCTGAAACGAAAGACCCCTGGACGGTGAAAGACGCTCTAGCCCATATTGCCCACTGGAAGTCTGATGTCGCCCGCTCTATCAGGAAGCAGCGTCGCCCCACTGAAGAGCAAGGCCTTGACACCAATGCCATAAACCATCTCAATTTCCTTCGCTGGCGCGACCGGTCCCCAGTCGAGGTCCTGGAATGGCACAGGCAAGTCCACGTGGATGTGCTGGATGCTATGCACCAAGCCCCTGATGAGTATTTCAGTGGCAAGGAGCGTAATGAACAATGGCCTTTCGACCTCATTGGCCATTCTGCCTACCACCGCATCAACGACATCCTGCGGGCATTGAAAGCCCGTCCCAGGAGTTAAATAATCATAGCCAGCCAGGCTTTACAAGTGAGCGAGATGTAACACTCATTGACTTGACATCCAGCGGTTAAAAGATATAATGTATTACATAGTTTATCTACTATATCGGTATATTGGAGATTAATCCTTGTTCAATTGCATCTGTCTGAGGCGGGGTTCATAACCGCCTCTCCGTCAAAATAACTTCTCTTACCAGACGACCAACAATCTGACGAAAAGGTGGCTGTACCCCGCAGGCGGGTTTGATACGCGTGGCTGGAAAAGCCACTTTTTGTGTTTATAGGTTGGTCGTATTTTATTCTCTGAAAGGGAATCTGTCCGATATGAAAATAGCCAATGATGTCACCCAGCTGATCGGCAACACTCCCCTGGTCCGCCTGCACCGGCTGACGAATGGCTCAAAGGCGGAGGTGGTGGTCAAGCTGGAATCGTACAACCCGGCGCACAGTGTCAAGGATCGCATCGGGGCATCCATGATCGAAGCGGCTGAACGGGCCGGGCATATCAAGCCCGATACCATCATCCTCGAGCCGACCAGCGGCAATACCGGTATCGCCCTGGCGATGGTTTGCGCCGCCCGCGGCTATAAATGCACCTTGATCATGCCCGAGACAATGAGCCTGGAACGCCGCATGCTCCTGCTGGCGTACGGCGCCGAGCTGGTGCTCACCCCGGGCAGTGAAGGCATGCCCGGTGCCATCCGCAGGGCTGAGGAGATGGCAGCTGCCGACAAGAGATATATCATCCCACAACAGTTCAAGAACCCCGCCAATCCTGAGATCCATCGCCGCACCACCGCTGAAGAGATCTGGTGCGATACCGATGGCAAGGTCGACGTCCTGGTGGCGGGAGTGGGCACGGGTGGCACGCTTACCGGTGTGGGAGAAGTGATCAAGGCTCGCAAGCCCTCCTTCAAGGTGGTGGCGGTTGAACCGGATGGCTCACCGGTGCTTTCCGGAGGCCCAAAAGGCGCACACATGATCCAGGGGTTGGGGGCGGGCTTCATCCCAGACGTGCTGAATACGCGCATTTTCGACGAGATCATCCGTGTGAAGAACGAGCATGCATTGGAAACCGCTCGGCGCATGGCCCGGGAAGAGGGTCTGCTGGTAGGGATATCCTCTGGCGCAGCGGTGTGGGCTGCCTTGCAGGTGGCTGGACGGGCTGAGAATGCCGGCCAAATGCTGGTGGTGATCATCCCTGATTTCGGCGAGCGCTACCTGAGCACGGCTTTATTTGCCGACCTGGCTTCGTGACGTTATAGCTGCTTTTATACATCATCCATATGGGTGATATTTTGTTTATCAATTGATGATCGGAATATCCATGGAAATCAACTCGACCCTCCCATCTACAACCAGTGCAAACAAACCTGAAAGCTTGCTTGCCAGCCTGCGCCGGGATGTTCACTCCGCCATGCAGCGTGACCCGGCAGCACGATCCACATTGGAAATTGTGCTTGGCTACCCCGGGGTGCATGCCCTGTGGGGTTATCGCTTCACACACTGGCTATGGCAGCACAAGCATCGGCTGTCTGCCAGCCTGCTCTCTCAGCTTGTCCGCAGCCTGACCGGCATTGAGATCCATCCCGCTGCCACTATCGGAGAAGGGTTATTTATCGACCACGGTATGGGGGTCGTCATCGGTGAAACGACCGAAATTGGTGATGAAGTCACCCTGTATCACGGGGTGACCCTGGGTGGAACCAGCCTTGAGAAGGGTAAGCGCCACCCCACCTTGGGTGACCGCGTGGTGGTGGGCGCGGGTGCCAAGATCCTGGGTGCCATCACCATTGGTGCAGATACGCGCATCGGAGCCAACGCAGTGGTGGTCAAGTCGGTGCCGGCTAACTCGGTGGTGGTGGGTGTGCCTGGGCAGAACATCGCCCGCAGCAAGCCGCACCATGCCAGTGATGCACCCGACCTGAACCATACCTCTCTGCCAGACCTGGTGGGGGTTTCGCTGGTTGAACTGATGCAGCGGGTGGAAGCGCTTGAAGAACAGGTGGATGGCCATAAAAGTGCCCAGCCTCACATCCATGCCCCCAGTGATGGCAGCTGGCAGGGGCAGGATTTCTCGATCTGAAGCTTGCTGACCAAACGACTATACGTATCATTCTATCACAGATACGTAACAACATTCTAGCTGGTAGATGACCGCCAATAATCCTGTGCCCCTATCCAGCCGTCGCAACAATCCGACGATCTACATGTACAAACCCGCTATGCAGGTTATACATCCAGCCAGCATTGACCAATCCGTCTTTAAACTGGATGTCTCTAAATACCCTGGTGGCACACAGCTTTAAGATATCGAAATCGTGGAGTCTAATGCCTTATAAAAATGGGTTATACTATTTCCGCAACATTTTCACAACCCAAACACCAACTTCGGAAGTAACCATGCTACCCAATCTATCCCACGAAGAAATCCTGCGTTACTCACGCCACCTGCTCATCCCCGATGTTGGCCTGGATGGACAGCGCAAGCTTAAGGCGGCCTCGGCGCTCATCATTGGCACCGGCGGTTTAGGCTCACCGGTAGCCCTCTACCTGGCTGCCGCGGGGGTCGGGCGCATTGGGCTGGTCGATTACGACGTGGTCGACCGCACCAACCTGCAGCGCCAGGTGATCCACGGCACGTCCACGGTTGGTGCGCTCAAAGTTGAATCTGGCCGGAGCCGCATGCTCGACTTGAACCCCGATATTGAGGTTGACATCTACAACCAGGCATTCACCTCCGCCAACGCGCTGGAGATCGCCGAGCCTTACGACATGATCATTGACGGATCCGACAACTTCCCCACCCGCTATCTGACCAACGACTTGTGCGTTCTTACCGGCAAGCCCAACGTGTATGGCTCGGTGTACCGCTTCGAAGGGCAGGTAAGCGTATTCGATGCCCGCGTGGGTCCATGCTACCGCTGCCTGTTCCCTGACCCACCCCCGCCGGGTCTCGTGCCCTCTTGCGCTGAAAGTGGCGTGCTAGGTATCCTGCCAGGAACCATCGGTACGCTGCAAGCCACCGAAGCGATCAAGCTTATCCTGGGCATCGGTGATTCGCTCATCGGCAGGCTATTGCTCTATAACGCCCAGGATATGAGTTTTGAATTCGTCAGGCTGCATAAGAACCCAAATTGCAGGGTATGCGGCACGCATCCAACCGTCACCGAGCTGATCGACTATGAAGCCTTCTGTGGTGTCCCAGGTCACCCGGAGGAGAGTGGCTCAGCCGGGGAGGAGTGGGATATCTCGCCCACCGAGCTTGATCGTGCGCTTAAGTCTGGCGCAGCATTACGCCTGGTCGACGTGCGCGAGCCGCACGAGCTGGAGATCTCCAACATCACAGGTGCTGGTGTCATCCCCCTGGGGCAATTGGCTTCCCGTCTCAACGAGCTGGACCCGGCTGATGATATCGTGCTCATCTGCAAAGCGGGGATCAGGTCCACGCGTGCCCTGCACATCCTGTACGGAGCAGGTTTTCGCAGGCTCAAGAACCTACGGGGTGGCATGAACGCATGGGCAAAAGAAGTCGATCCCAGCCAGCCGATCTATTAAATGAACCCCGGACCTGACCAAACTCACACCCTACTCGCCTGCCTGGCTCACCCTGACGACGAAACCTTTGGGATGGGTGGCACGCTTGCCCATTACGCCCAACGCGGGGTGCAGGTGCATCTGGTATGTGCCACTCGCGGTGAGGTTGGCGACGTGGATTCTGAGCTCATGCAGGGTTTCAGCACCATCGCCGAGAGGCGCGAGAATGAGCTGCGCTGCGCAGCCGGTATTCTTGGGCTCACCGGCGTGTACTTTTTAGACTACCGCGACTCTGGAATGCCAGGCAGCCTGGATAACCAGCATCCCAATGCCCTGGCGGCTCAACCCGTGGATGAAGTGGCTGCCAGAGTGGTGCATTTCATTCGCCTGCTCAAGCCTCAGGTGGTGGTCACACATGATCCGATTGGTGGATACAAGCACCCGGATCACATCGCCATGCACCGCGCCACCCTGCGTGCCTTCACTCTGTGCGCCGACCCATCTTACCTTTCTGACCTGCCAGCTTTCCAGCCTGATAAGCTCTACTTCCAGACCATGCCCAAGACCCTGCTACGCTGGGCAGTAAGGCTAGCCCCACTGCTGCTCATGGACCCGCATCACTTTGGGCGCAACCGGGATATTGACCTGGCTACGCTGGTGGCGGAGGGCGATTTTCCCACCCACGCACGAATCGACTGCCGCAGCGTGAGTGACATACGCAGTGAGGCCACCGCCTGCCATACCAGCCAATTAGGCGGGGCGATTGGGCGAAAGGGTCCGATGACAATCTTGCGGCGTTACTTTGGGTTGACCGAAACGTTCATGCGTGCATATCCCCCACCGGAAAAGGGTCTGCGGGAAGGGGATTTATTTGATGGGGTGGGGCAATCAAAACTTAATCAGCTTGGTTCTTTATAAATAATCCAGGATGTTTAGCCGGTTGACTAAGTGGTTTTTTATATTTATTCCAGCTATTCACTCTTTAGCATCGCCTTTTCCAACGCCTCCCGCAATGAGCGCACTTCCACCACCTCTATCCCCTTGGGCCAGGGCTCAGTTTTGCGCAATCTTTTAGGAACGATGGCAGTTTTGAAGCCCAGTTTACTTGCCTCGCGCAGGCGGGCAGGCATTTGTCCCACCATGCGCAGCTCGCCGGAGAGACCAACTTCACCAATCAACACCATATCTGCCTTCACCGGCACATCGCGCATCGACGAAGCGATGGCAGCTGCCACCGCCAGGTCAGCCGCTGGTTCCTCCACCTGGATGCCCCCCACCACGTTGACGAACACATCCTGGTCGCCCAGGCGTAAGCCCATCCGGCGAGCCAGCACAGCTGCCACCAGCAGCAAGCGGTTGAAGTCGATGCCGTTGGGGGTACGGCGCGGGTTGCCAAAAGCAGTCGGGCTGGTTAACCCCTGCACTTCCACCAGGATCGGGCGTGTGCCTTCCATCGTCACTGCAATGGCGCTGCCCGGGGCGTTCACCATGCGCTCCGCTAGAAAAGCCTCAGACGGGTTGGTGACCTCCACCATGCCCTGCTCGCGCATTTCAAATACGCCCACTTCAGAGGTGGCACCGAAGCGGTTTTTTACCGACCGGAGCAGGCGGTAGGACTGGAAGCGGTCGCCTTCCAGGTAAAGCACAGTATCCACGATGTGCTCCAGCACCCGGGGACCGGCGATGGCGCCTTCCTTGGTCACATGGCCAATCAGGAAGATTGCCATACCCGAACCCTTGGCCAGCTCGCGCAGTCGCGAGGCACACTCGCGCACCTGAGTGACGCTGCCTGCACCTGATTCGAGCTCCGGCATGTAAGTAGTTTGGATGGAGTCTACGATCACCAGCGATGGCTTTACTATAGAGATATGCTCAAGGATCACTCCAAGATTGGTCTCAGTGACGAGCGAGAGGCCATTCGGCATCTCACCTTTTCCATTTTTGAGCAATCGGGTAGCGCGCATCTTGATTTGCCGCTCCGATTCCTCCCCCGAAACGTACAAAACTTCGCCAGATTGCGCTATCTCCAGGGCTACTTGTAATAAGAGTGTACTCTTGCCAATGCCAGGGTCACCACCCACCAGGACAATCGAGCCTGGCACGATGCCTCCACCCAACACGCGTGCAAATTCACCGATCGAAAGCGCCCAGCGCTCATCGGCATCCCCCTCGATCTCAGAAAGCCTGCGTGGGGTTGATGCTCCCGTCAGTCCACGCCCGGTGGCATGCACAAGCTTGGCAGGTGCAGCGACGATTTCTTCCACCATGCTGTTCCAGGCACCGCATTGCGGGCAGCGCCCCATTGTACGGGCAGCGGTGCGCCCGCATTGTTGGCAAACGTATTGAGTGTGTGTTTTTGGCATAAATGAGATTATACCTTTCCTGAAAAAAATGATAAAAAGTTACTCATTATATTTATGAACGCTATTCGCTCGATCAACCCCATCCGTTGGACATACGCAACTTACAACACAAACATTTGTACCGGCAATCGAATTACACTCTCATTTCTTGATACATGATGATGATTCACTGTGACGGACAAACTGTGTGACTGATTGGTTCTACAACCCCTCCAGAAAATCCACCGCTTGCATCACGGGTAACAACGCCGGCCGGTAGTCTTTAATATTACGCGTGATCAAACAGTCAGCTTTGCATTGCACCGCTGCCATCATCTGGACAGCATCTTCGAAATCTCCATAATCCAGATTGAGCGCCTGCTCAATGGTGCTTTGTCCCACAGGAGCAATCTTTATAAATTGCATTATATTCGTGATCGTCCCCCGAGCCTCCCCTGCTCCATTATCCTTCTGGATTAGATAAAACAAGGTGGTAATACTATGCGCAGCCACATACCCATCTACCCGTCCTATCTCTACCGCGGCTAATAGCTGCGCTGAAGCCGGATAAAATGGCTCCCGTTTTTGCAAAACATCCAACAGGATGTTCAGATCGATTAAAATACTTGGCTTATCCCCCATATTTCTCTTCCAGGTGTTTGTGGTAGTCCCGAATGGACACCTTCTGTGAAAGTGTTCCACTTAACCGCGATACAATCGGAGCTTCCTTTAAGTATCCTTGGTTAGGGATTTGGTGCAAATAAGCTTCAATGAGGTTAGTCAGGGTCGTATCATTCTGGGCTGCGTAACGTTTAGCCTTTTCCAGCAGCTCACGTGGTACGCGTACGGTCAATTTGGTCTCTTCCATTTGCGATCTCCTGCCGTACATATTATCACGATATTGTACGGCTGTCAACCGCGCTTATTCCCATCCCATGGAACCCTCAGTGCTTAATGTGACCAATGAATAACAACGGAATGCGGGAAATATTCCCACCCAAAAAAAAGGCGGGTCTTGCGACTCGCCTCGTTATTTTAGGATTTATCTTTAACTTAAGCTAAACCAGGTTTCACACCCCTTCGGGTGCTGGTTCTCTTTCCGCTTCACGGCGCAACACCACTTCGTCTTCTCGATAGTCAACGATGACGGCATCTCCATCCGAAAAGGTGCCAGAAAGAAGGGCATCCGATAATACATCTTCCACCTTCTGTTGGATGATGCGCTTCAGCGGTCTCGCTCCCATTTCAGGGTCATAGCCTAATTCTGCCAATTTTTCCAATGCTTCAGGTGTAGCAACCAGGGATATATCATGACCCTTCAGCCGGTCTGCCACCTTCTCCAGCTCGAGCTTTACGATCTCCTGGATATCTTCCAGGCTCAAAGCCCGGAAAACTATCACTGAATCCAGCCGGTTGATGAACTCCGGGCGGAAAACCCGTTTAAGCGAGTCCATCAGCTTTTTGCGCATCTCTTCATACGCCAGCTTTTCCTCGGTTTGCTCATCTGCTTTCAGCGCGAATCCCAGGGAGGTCTGGCGTTTGATCATCTCTGCGCCAATATTGGAAGTCATGACCACGATGGCATTGCGGAAATCCACCTTGTGTCCACGTGCATCAGAGAGATGCCCTTCTTCCATGATCTGCAGCAGCATGTTATGCGCTTCAGGGTGGGCTTTCTCCACTTCATCAAATACGATGATGGAATAGGGTCGCCGGCGCAATGCTTCGGTGAGCTGCCCGGCTTCCTCGTAACCCACATACCCAGGAGGTGCACCCACCAGCCGGCTGACGGTATGGCGCTCCATGAACTCAGACATATCCAATTGGATCAGGGCTTCTTCGCTTCCGAACATGAAGCGTGCCAGGGCTTTGGTTAGCTCCGTCTTACCCACCCCGGTGGGTCCCAGGAACATGAATGAGCCAATCGGACGGCGTGGATCCTTCAAACCAGCACGGGCGCGCCGCACGGCTTTGGAAATTGCCTGGATGGCTTCATTCTGCCCGATGATGTGTTTCTGCAGGTCGCCTTCCATCTGTAATAATCGTTCAGATTCAGCCTGGGCAATCTGCATCACCGGGACGCCTGTCCACATCGCCACCACCTCGGCGATATCTTCGGAAGTAACCGTTGGGCTGTTGGCGCGATCCCAACCTGTGCGTAGAAACTCAAGCTGGCGCTCCAGCTCATCCATGCGCTCTTGCAGGTCCTGTCCATCATCAGCACGCCCATCTTCTAGTGCAAGTGCATGGTCCTGGCGCAAACCCTTGAGCTGGGTCATTAGCTCCTTGGCGGTTTTGGCGGCCTGGCTCTTATACATGCGCACGCGGGAAGAGCTTTCATCGATCAAGTCTATGGCTTTATCCGGTAGAAAGCGTTCGGTGACATAGCGTGCAGAAAGGTGTGCCGCGGCATCCAGTGCTTCGTCAGAAATGGTCAGGCGGTGGTGCTCTTCATAAGCGGTACGCACCCCTCGCAGGATTTCGATGGTCTCGTCAATCGTAGGCTCGTCCACCATGATGGGCTGGAACCTTCGTTCCAGGGCAGCATCGCTCTCAATATATTTGCGATACTCATCCATGGTAGTGGCACCGATCACCTGAAGCTCACCCCGTGAGAGGGCTGGTTTCAGTATATTAGCTGCATCCACCGACGACCCGGCTGCCCCTGCCCCAACGAGCATATGCAGCTCGTCGATGAACAGGATGGCTCCTGAGGATTTTAGCTCGTCAATCACCCGCTTCAGACGCTCTTCGAATTGTCCCCGGTACATCGTCCCTGCCACGAGAGATCCCACATCCAGTTGCATCACGCGCTTGTTCATCAGGGGTGCTGGAACATCATTCTCAACAATACGCTGAGCCAGACCTTCCACGATTGCGGTCTTACCCACACCAGGCTCACCAATCAGCGCTGGGTTATTCTTGGTTCGGCGTGCCAGGATCTGGATCACGCGTTCAATCTCCATCTGCCGACCAATCACCGGGTCCAGCTTGTTTTCTTCTGCCAGGCTCGTCAGGTCGGTTGCCAGTTGGTCCACCATGGGCGTTTTGGTCTTACCGGTTTCCTTGGAAGTCTGTTCACCAGCCCCCACAGCCGAGCGGCGTGGCGACTGCTCAGACGGAGCGGTGTGAGTGCTTTCATCCAGCACCCGGCGTGTCTGGCGCCGAATTTGCTCAGCTGAGACACCCATTTTACGCAACACATCCAGGGCCACCCCTTCCCCGAGCTGCACCAACCCAAGCAATAAGTGTTCAGTACCAATATAATGGTGCCCCATCTTGCGAGCTTCTTCCACGGCATTTTCCAATGCCCGCTGCACGCCTGGTGAAAGGTCCAACTTTGCGGTTGCCACCTGACCTGTGCCGGTAATGCGAAGGATCACTTCCTCCATCCGCACAGCATCCAAACCCAGCTCGCGCAGGACTCTGCCAGCCACACCACCTTCTTCCTTCATCAAGCCCAACAGGAGGTGCTCGGTGCCGATGTAGTTCTGGCGCATCCGCTCAGCTTCCTGGTGTGCCAGGCTTAAAACCCGCCTTGCTCGCTGCGTAAAACGTTCCATTCCTGCCATCACAATTTCCTCATCGATTTTCGATCAAGAGTGTTTTTATCCGATTGGTTATTCTACCAGAATTTACTCCCCCCGAATGTATATATTGTGTTAGAGTCCGTTAAGCATTGAATAAATTGAGCGGGGCATTATCTGCTCCGCTCAATCAATTTATAAGGTTGTCAAGCTCATCCGGATCATTCTGTTGCATAATCCAGGAATTATGCTCCCTGTTCATCCTCTGGCTTGTCGATAGTTTCGTCCTCAACCAGGGGTGCTGGTTCTTCCGCCGGTTCCTGAGAGAGAGCCTCAGATGCTTCTGCAGATGCTTCTGCAGGCGTTTCTTCTGGCGCTTCTGCAGGTGCTTCTGCAGGTGCTTCTGCAGGTGCTTCTGCAGGTGCTTCTGCAGGTGCTTCTTCAGGTGCTTCTGCAGGTGCTTCCTCAGTTTGTGGCATTAGTTCTTCGGATGGCTCTTCCTCGTCCGTGCTGCTTTCGCTTTTCCCCTGGCCGGAGAGCATCATCTCATAATCCATATTGGCATATGCCATCGAATCCACTTTGCGCAAGGATAATCCAATACGCCGACGCTCAGCGTCCACTTTGATCACCCGCAGAGTAACCACATCACCTTCTTTAACCACTTCCTTGGGGTGATTGATACGCTGGTCGCTCAGCTCAGAGATGTGGATCAGACCCTCCAGGTCTTCATCCAGCTTTGCAAACGCCCCAAACTTGGTCAGATGTGTGATCGTGCCCTCCACGAGCTGCCCTTCCTTCAAGGCTGATACTTTCACCACCCACGGATCAGGTAAGAGTTGTCGAATGGATAGCCCAATGCGTTTCCGTTCCTGGTCAACCCCAATCACCCTCACTCTAACTTCCTGCCCGACTTTCAAGACCTCAGCAGGGTGCTCAATGCGCTCCCAGCTGATCTCAGAGAGATGGACCAGACCATCTGCACCATCAATATTTACAAAAGCACCAAAATCCGCCAGGCTGGTTACGCGACCGGTTTTTATATCGCCATCCTGCAGCTCATCCAACAAACGATCCTTGATCGTCTCACGGGTTTCCTGTAGCGCAGAACGCTCAGAGAGGATTAAGCGATGCCGGGCACGGTCCACTTCAATGACCACCACTTTGATCGGTTCGCCAACCATTTTGCTCCAGCGTGCATCAGACGATTCTTCGCCCTCATTACGTCGTGTCACACTCACCTGCGAGGCCGGGACGAACCCACGCAGCAAGCCAATCGGCACGATCAGCCCACCCTTGTTATATCCAATCACTGAACCATCGAATGCCGAGCCCGATGCTTTCATATTTTCTGCGTCAATCCAATCTTTCTCCTCGCGGGCGCGCATATACGACAGGACCAAATTGCCACTTGGATCCTCCGGATTGATGACAAATACAGGTATTTCCTGGCCTATTTGGAAATTAGCGAACGTCTCTGCGGGGATTTGTTCCTTCTCCTTCCCCGATATCACCCCCTCCGACTTGGTCCCTACACTCACCAGGATTTCGTTTTCTCCGATGCTGGCAATGACCCCAGTGCGTATCTCACCTTGCTTCGGAAAATCAAGGTTTAAACCTTCTTCTTGCAAAAGCTTTTCCATTGAGCCCGTGTTTGTGGATGGGCGTTCTTCGGTGTTTTTTGCGTTTATCTGTCCTTCTGGTGCTTCCTCCTGCCCAAGCTGGGCATTCGTCTGATCCATATGTTTACTCCGGTTCTATTGAAATGTGAATGTTCATTATACACTAGTTTTATCCAAAGTTGCCCAATCAGACAGGATGCCCAGACCCCCTTGACGAATTCTCATTTATCAGCAAAAATATCCCCGATGCATCCATCAAACTTATCAGTCAGCTTTTTCCTGCGACCAGCAACCCAGGCAGACGCAATCACAATACGGCAGATCATATCCCAGGTCAGGATTAATCCCATGGGTTTAGCCTGGCAACGTTTTACCCTGGCTGTTGACCCTAGTGGTAAGGTGGTGGGTTGTGGACAGGTCAAGCCACACTCAGACGGCTCATTCGAGCTCGCCTCCATCGCCGTGCTTCCCGAATGGCGCGGAAAAGGAATAGCTCGCCGAATCATCGAGCAGCAACTGGAGAGATCTCCCGGAAGGATCTATCTCACCTGCCGATCGCGCCTTGGACCTCTGTACCAGAAATTCGGGTTCTACGCCATCCAGCCAGCCGAGATGCCGCCCTATTTCCGGCGCTTGAGCTGGATTGTCGCGCTCTTCAACAAAATCCTCCACCAACCAGATAGCTTGCTCGTGATGAGGCGAAATTAATCCTGGCGCGAGGGAACCTCCGCTGCCGGTTGCAACTTTGTCGGGATTTTACTCATGGCGTACTCCGCCAGTGCGGTGATCGTTAATGATGGATTGACCCCTGGGTTGGCAGGCATGATCGATCCATCCACAACATACAATCCCGGGTAATTATGGATCTGGCAATCCAGACCTATCACGCCTTCCTGGTCATCCATGCCAAAAGAAACCCCGCCCAATATATGGGCCGTGATGGGGGTATCGAACAGCACTTCTGGGATGGACCCTGCTGCTGTGCCATGGATTTTACGCGTGAATTCCTGCGTCACGTAATGACCTATCTCAATCCTCGTGGGGACGGGGTTTTCCTCTGCCGACTGCGTGACCAGCCCACGCTTGAAAAGTGTCATCCAGCTGCGTCCCAAATGCATACGCAAACGATTATCCTCGGTTTGCATGACAAGCAGGATCGTTGTTTTCTCAGCCCAGCCTGGCAGGATGTATGCTCGCAGGAAATCCATTGGCTGCCTGATCATTTTCCCGAGCAGCGCAGACAATCGCCTAAAGAAATTTTTATGGGGGTCAATTAATGGCGCGGATATTAGCCGGATTAACGATGAACCCGCGGAGTACCTTACAGGCTCAATGGCAGTCTTGCTGTCTGCACGGAAGATGGAAGTGATGGCAATTCCCTTCGAATAATCTGTCTTCTTATTTGGGCTCGTCATGCCAAGCAAGGCTTCGCTGTTTGAACGGACAATTTTACCCAGCTGTGCGGAAATACGCGGCAGCGTACGGGTCGCTTCCCGGCACTTGAACAACAAGCTTAATGTCCCAATTGTGCCGGCTGAAAAAATGACGTTTCGTGCCCGTACCCGCATCTCAGGACGGAATAACCAGCCCGTTGTGTGCTGGTATGCCACCTCGTAAAGTGCCCCATCGCTTTGATTCGGGCTCAGCGGCAGGATATTTTGAACATTCGCTTCGGGTAAAATCCTGGCTCCCAGCTTCTCAGCAAAGTACAGGTAGTTCTTCACCAAAGTATTTTTGGCGTTGTAGCGGCAGCCTACCAGGCAGCCCCCACAATGGGTGCAAGTGTTTCTTGCGGGTCCGCTTCCACCGAAATATGGGTCAGCTATCTCCTGCCCATCCTCGTCCTGGGCACCTCCAAAGAACACGCCTACTCTGGTGGTTTGGAAGGTGGATTGGACCCCCATCCCGGTGGCGATTTCCTTCAGGATGCCATCGGCTGCCCATTGACGTGGATTTTCAGTCACCCCCAACATGTGCTCTGCTGTCTCGTAATGGGGAAGAAGGATGCTCTTCCAATCTTGCAAATGCTTCCAGGTGGGGTTAGTAAAGATATTATCATCCGGACGCACCAGCACATTCGCATACATCAGGCTGCCCCCACCCACACCATCTCCATGCATAGCCAGGATGTTGCGGAAGAAAGAAAATTGCATGATCCCATAACAGCGTAATGCCGGCAGCCACAGGTACTTCCAAATATTCCAATTTGTCTTTGGAAAATCGCTGTCTTCAAAACGCTTGCCGCGCTCCAGCACTAACACGGAATAGCCTTTCTCCGCCAAGCGCATGGCGGAGACGCTGCCCCCAAATCCTGACCCAATGATCACAAAATCATAGATAGTGGTGCCCATGGCCAACAATCTCCCCGTATAAATATGTCCGGAATAATAATTTCCGCCACTCCCCACCTGGAGTGTTAATATTGATAGAACCCTTTTCCCGACTTTCTACCAAGATATCCCGCATCCACCATCTTACGAAGCAGAGGGCAGGGGCGGTATTTATCATCACCCAGGTCGCGTTGCAGCACTTCCATCACAAACAAGACCACATCCAGCCCCACCAGGTCCGCCAGTGCCAGAGGTCCCATGGGGTGGTTCATCCCCAATTTCATCACCGTATCAATCGCTTCAGTTGTGCCGATGCCTTCCTGCAATGCAAATATGGCTTCGTTGATCATCGGGCATAGGATGCGGTTTGAGATGAAGCCGGGTGAATCGTTGGCTTCCACCGGTTCCTTACCCATCCTCCGGCATACATCCATGGTGGAGGCAGTCGTTTCAGCAGATGTCGCCAGGCCACGGATCACCTCCACCAGCTTCATCAGCGGCACCGGGTTCATGAAGTGCATGCCGATCACATTTTCCGGGTGTTTGGTGACCGCAGCAATCTTGGTAATGCTGATCGACGAAGTGTTACTCGCCAGGATTGCCCCAGACCGGGCGACGAGATCCAGCTCGCGGAACAGCTTGAGCTTTAGTTCGGGGTTTTCCGTGGCAGCTTCAATCACCAGGTCAGCCTTCGCGGCCTCGTCCACACTCGTTTGGGTGTTGATATTCAGTGCGGCTTGCTTTTGCTGCTCAGTGATCGCCCCCTTGCCCAATAATTTTTCCACCGATTTTGCGATAATCGTCTTCGCTCGTTCCACCTGGCCGGGAACGACGTCCATCATGCTCACCTGGTATCCAGAGGTTGCTGCCACCTGTGCAATCCCATTTCCCATCGTTCCCGCACCTACCACGAAAATTGAGTGAATGTCCATGCGATTCTCCTCTTATTCGTCATTGCGAGGAGCGACCTTTGCGACGAAGCAATCTCCTCCTACGTAGTAAAGACTGCATCAACAAAAGATCGAGCCTCCGCAATAATTAATCTTATAATCACATCGAGGTATTCTCTATCGAAGTGATTTTCTCCTGATTGGTTGGAGATTGCTTCGCCGGGAAACCACCGGCTCGCAATGACAGAAACTGCTTACTCCACCTCAATCTCCTTCTACGTAGTAAAGACTGCATCAACAAAAGATCGAGCTTCCGCAATAATTAATCTTATAATCACATCGAGGTATTCTCTATCGAAGTGATTTTCTCCTGATTGGTTGGAGATTGCTTCGCCGGGAAACCACCGGCTCGCAATGACAGAAACTGCTTACTCCACCTCAATCGCCATCGCCACAGCCTCCGAGCCACCCAGGCACAGCGAAGCCATGCCCTTCTTCAGCCCGCGGTCCTTCAGTGCATAAATCAGGGTTGCCAACAGCCGCGCCCCACTGGCACCGATTGGATGTCCCAAGGCGATAGCTCCACCATTGACATTGACCTTCGTCCAGTCCCAGCCCTGGTCAGCCAGCTCGTAACCGTTTGCCAGCACCTGGGCTGCAAAAGCCTCATTAAGCTCGATCAGGTCCACGTCCGTCAGCTTCCAGCCCACCTGCTTCAACACCACCGGTATGGTTTTTGCGGGAGCAGCGAAGAGGTATTTCGGTTCCAGGGCGACATTTCCATAACCCAGGATGTGTGCCAGCGGTTTGAGGCCCATCTGCTCAGCTTTTGCCCGGCTCGCCACCACCACCGCGGCTGCCCCATCATTCAACCCGGGTGCATTCCCCGCAGTCACTTTGCCTTCTTTTTGAAATGCCGGGCGAAGTTTGGTCAACCCCTCCAGTGTGGTATCCCGGCGGGGTGTCTCATCTGTATCCACCACCGTCAGCTGTCCTTTACGACCTTTCACCTCCACCGGCACAATCTCCTGCTTGAATTTTCCGCCATCCATGGCTGCGATGGCTTTCACCTGGCTCTGATAAGCAAACTCATCCATCGCCTCGCGGGTTACGTTGTACTCACTGGCGATGAACTCAGCCGCGTCTCCCATGCCCCAATTTTCGAGCGAGCACCACAGCCCATCCTTCAGCAGGGCATCGGTCAATTGAGCATGCCCGAAGCGCAGGCTGCCCGTACGCCCATCCACCAGGAATGGTGCCCGGCTCATGCTTTCCATACCTCCGGCGACAAATAAATCTCCATCGCCTGCGCGGATAGCCTGGGCAGCTAACATGACCGCTTTTAATGCAGAACCGCATACCTTGTTAATCGTGAATGCTCCTACCGATGACGGCAATCCGGCATGAATGGCAGCCTGGCGGGCAGGATTTTGACCCAAACCGGCTGAAACCACATTCCCCATAATCACTTCATGGATATCCGCGGGATTGGGGATGGATGCACGTTCAACTGCCGCCTTCACCACGCAAGCCCCCAGGTCTATGGCTGTCAGGCTGTTGTACCCACCCTGAAAGCTGCCTGAGGGTGTGCGTACGGCGCTCAAAATTACCGCTTCTGTGTTTTTATCGCTCATTATCATTTCTCCTGGAATTCTTGATGAATGATTTTGATTATGGTGTAGAACCTATCTTTTCTGACAGAGGTAGTTGCATCAGCTCAACCGGCTTCCCAGGCTTCCTTCACCCTGCGATAGGTTTCCTCTAACAGCTCGGGCAGTACGCGGACCTGGGATACGGACGACATGAAGTTCGTATCCCCAACCCAGCGGGGCACCACGTGTAAGTGCACGTGTTCAGAAATCCCCGCCCCGGCTGCATTACCAATGTTCATGCCTAAATTGAAACCTTGGGGCGAATAAACGGCTTCCAAAACATGGGTTGCTCTGGCAGCCAGCTCCATGATATCCGCCCGCGACCCGGCCTCCAATAGATCCAGGGATGGTTGGTGTTCATAAGGTACGATCATCAGGTGCCCGCTTGTATACGGAAAGCGGTTTAGCATCACAAAAGCTTTTAAACCCCGGTAGGCAATCAGGTTTTCCGGGCCATCCGCCAGTTTCAGCCCGTTGCAGAAAATGCAGCCTTCATCAGATTTGGGAGCCAGGATATATTCCATACGCCAGGGAGACCAGAGATAATTCATAGTACCGGCTAATTGTAGCAAAGAATCAGCCATTGCGGAATAGTTGACAGCCCAACCTAATGCGTGTATCCTCATACGGATGTCTCAGCTTCCCCTCTTCTCACCGAATGCACCTGCGTTCTGGACGATTACCGACCTGACGCGTTATTTGCGCGAGCTGTTCGAATCAGATGAGGTGCTCCAGGATGTGTGGGTGCAGGGGGAAGTATCAAATTTTTCGCGCCCCGCTTCAGGTCATTTATATTTCACCTTGAAGGATAGCTCGGCTTCTTTGCGTTGTGTGATGTGGCGCAATGCTGCCATGCGACAAAGCTTCATCCCACGGGATGGAGATGCGCTTGAAGCTCATGGTGCCATCAGCATCTATGAAGCGGGTGGGCAATACCAGCTTTATGCAGACATTTTTCGCCCTGCCGGCGAAGGTGCCCTATACCAGGAATTTTTACGCCTGAAAGCTTTACTGGAAGCTGAGGGTCTGTTTGATCCGGAACGTAAGCGCCCCATCCCGTACAAGCCAGTGCGGATTGGCATTATCACCTCCCCCACCGGGGCAGCCCTTCAAGATATGCTCAACACTCTCCGCCGTCGTTACCCATTGGCCGAAGTAATCCTGGCACCTACGCCCGTCCAGGGGGATGAGGCTCCGTCCGGCATCATCACCGCTTTGCATGACATTGTGCGCCTAGCTAACCCTGACGTGATCATCCTGGCGCGTGGAGGCGGCTCGATTGAGGACCTTTGGGCGTTTAATGATGAGCGTGTGGCACGTGCAATTGCTGCTTCGCCGGTGCCCATTATCACCGGCATCGGCCACGAAACTGATTTCACCATCGCCGATTTTGTCGCCGACCTGCGCGCCCCCACGCCCACTGCCGCGGCTGAGCTTGCCAGCCCCAACCAGGTCGACCTGCGCCTGGACCTTTCTGATTTGAGTGACCGCCTGAGTAGCCTCGCGCAGGCATCCCACAATGAGGCTCGCTGGGCTCTCAAGGAGGTGCAAAACTTGTTGGACAGGAATTCTCCCCTCACCCGGATCAACTCGGCTATCCAGCGAATGGATGAGCTCACTCACCGCCTGGGTGCTGCCACGAATCATGGGTTACAGCTATCTCATGCCCACCTGACCGGACTGATCCAGCATATGGCTGCCCTAAACCCTGTGGCAGTGCTGGAACGTGGTTTTGCCATCGTCACCAACCGGACCGGTCAAACCATCTCACATGTTGGTCAGGTGAGCTCTGGTGAAGCATTAAACGTTCGGGTAACCGATGGTGATTTCGGCGTTAATGTGGCTGAATGGTAGAGGACAATCCTCAGTTATTGATCGATCAAGCCAGCGAAATCCACAGGGCGCGTTAGGAAAATATTCGTAAAGGAGCAAATTATGTCTCCCGCAAAACCGAAAGCAAAACCAAATCAACTATCGGTCGCAGAACTATCCTACGAACAGGCATTGGTAGAATTGGAGACGATAGTCAGCACGCTGGAAGCGAATAAGCTTTCTCTCGAAGATACAATGGTTCTCTTCGAACGCGGCCAGGCGTTAACCAAACATTGTATCGAGTTGTTGGATAAGGCCGAATTACGCGTTAAAAAATTATCCGGTGAGGCTCTGGTGGACTTGGAGATTGAAGAATAACCAGAGAGCTGTCAAGGTCAGTAAGGAGCTATTTTTGCGTCGAAATATTGAGGACGTCCTGGGTTCGAAACAATCTTCCTGCATACCTTACTTATGGTTTAGGTTTTTCCACGTCTATGTTGCGAAACTTTTTTGAGCACAGCGAAGGGAAGCTATCTCGCGTGTATATGTTAGAGAATACTTTGGGATGGAAAACACATCACACTGACATGAAATATAAAATTCTTTTTTCTTATATGGCTGAGGAGTATGCATGTCTATTTTTTATAACTATGTTCTAATCGCTGGATTGATCGCCTGGGGGATAGCCCAGGCGATCAAGATACCTATCGAGTATCTGCAAACCCACCATTGGAATTGGGCGCTGCTGGCCCAACCCGGAGGTATGCCCAGCTCACACTCAGCCTTGATCGTCGGGATCACCCATGGTATCGGGCTTTCTGTCGGTTTTGGCACGCCGTTATTTGCCCTGGCATTTGCCATCAGTATGATCGTCATTTATGATGCCACTGGTATCCGCCGCCAGGCTGGCAGGCACGCTGAGCTGATCAACGCCATGATCAATGACCTGGCAGCCGGTAACCCATTAAAACAGGAACAGCTGCGTGAAGTTTTAGGTCATACCCCACTGGAAGCGTTGGGTGGGATTCTGCTCGGACTGATCGTCGCCCAAATCACCTGGATGGTCTGGGCAAAGTAGGTTCTTTGCTTTGTTTTAGTATTTGCTGGCGCTCGTAATCAATCACCCTCTTCAGGGTATCTTCCAGCGTGAAGTGCGGTTCGTACCCAATCAATTGATGCACTTTTCCCAAGTCCGGCACCCTTCGGCGCATATCCTCGAACCCGGGTGCGTAGGCTTCCTCATAGGGCACATAAACAATCTTGGATTGGCTGCCCGTAGCTGTGATTACCCTTTCAGCCAGCTCACAGATGGTCACTTCCTCCGTCGACCCGATATTGAAAACCTCACCCACTGCCCCTGGGTGTGAAGCCAATTTGAATGTGGCGTCAACGATATCGCCCACATCTGCAAAACAACGGGATTGCTCACCGTCTCCATACACGGTAATCGGCTCATTCGTCAACGCCTGGCGGACGAAACGCGGTACAACCATCCCATATCGTCCTGTCTGGCGTGGTCCGACGGTATTGAAGAAACGCATCACCACCACGGGTAAGCCGAATTGGTGATAGTACGCCAGCCCCAGGAACTCGTCAATCGCTTTCGAAGTGGCATAAGACCATCGGCTGTGACTGGTGGGACCCATCACGCAATCGTCCTCTTCGTTGAACGGTACCTTAAACCCCTTCCCATACACTTCAGAGGTGGATGCGAGCATCACCTTGCAGCCATACCGGTTGGCAGTCGTCAGCACCGCCTCCGTCCCCATGATGTTGGTGGCGATGGTGTTCACCGGATCTTCAACGATCAGCTTTACACCCACCACTGCCGCCAGGTGGACGATGATATCAGCTTCACTCGTCAGGCGGTCAAGTACCAGGCGATTGTTGATCGTCTCCCGTACGAACTGGAAACCTGGTACAGTGAGCAGATGCTGAATATTATCCAATCTTCCCGTGGTTAGATTATCAATCGCAACCACCGGGTGACCATTATGCAACAGCAGCTCGCACAAATGACTGCCAATGAACCCTGCTCCGCCAGTTACCAAGATCTTCTCTTTCATGCGATTTCTCTCCCTTGTATGCTTTCCACAGTTGTTTACATCACCGCCAATTGAGCTTGTGATAATGGATTGTAATACAGAATGTCAGTCTGTTGCCTAATTATTCATCACAAATTTTTACCTCATCTAATTACGTGTATATATTTTATCCATAAGAATGTGTAAATCACAAATGTCTGGTCATCCATATTCAAAAGGTACTGTTACATCTGGAATATTGCATTTGTGAATTTCAGCGCGATAATATAATAAGTGTCCGTACATCCCACTTTTCTGACTTGGGGAGGCAGAGATAAGCAGAGCAGAACCAGCCACAGTGGAATCAGTTGAATAACAGTTATCTCATAATGAAGATCATATCAGTGGAAACAAAGACTTATCTCGTGGCAGATATTTTTTATTAAGCCTCGGGATAACACTTGCCTGGGTGTTGGGTGCTGATTAGTTTTTTGACCAACACATCACATACCTGCCGTTGTTGGTAAAGTAATTTAGATACGTACCACGCGATGTGGTAACCACAGGCAAATAACGATCCATAAATAAGGAGGAACCATGAAACGTATCTATTCTCTCATCACATGCTTTTTGATACTCGCTCTGGTAGCCGGAACAACCACCGTCCGTGCACAGAAACAGACGCCAGAAGACAGTATGCAGGTGCAGGTTCCTGTGCCTGCCGACCTAACTTTTGCCCACTTCTTTTTACAAGGATCCCATGATGAATGCTGTCTGGGGGCAAAGCCACACCGTCGTGGATGGGTCTGGGGGTGTTCACGTGGCATTCTATGACAGTACTTATATCCATTATGCTCACTGCGTCATTAACTGCGCTGACCCGGACAATTGGCTCGAGTTACCGCTATTTGCGGTCGGCACGTTGGACTCGCTGGATGAACCAACTCTTGGCGTTGACGCCAGCGGTCACCCGCGCCTGATGTGGTATGCTGAGTACAGCGGAGACACGAACTACTACTATGCTGAGTGCAACACCAATTGTATTAACAGTACAGCCAATTGGACCTCAGTGGCCGTAGTCAGCTTGGGCGTCTACAGTTACCCGATAAATCCACGCTACGCTGCGCTCGACACCCAGGGGAGGCCGCGCCTGGTTTACCCGAAAACAGGCGGTTTCTACTACCTCACTTGCGACGCTGGCTGCACGACTGCGTCCAATTGGAATTCTACCACCGTCTCCACACTCGACCTTCTGTGGCCGAATGCGTTGCAACTGGTCTTCGACTTGAACGACCGGCCACGGGTGTTGGGCTTCGACGACAAAACATCCGCCCTGCTCTATGCCGAATGCAACAGTAGTTGTTCGAATGCTGCCAACTGGGGCAGTGTAGGATTGTTTGCGCCAATTTACTACCTGGGTTACTATAGCTATGTCTTGCGGGTGGATACGCAGGGCCGCCCGCGCATCGCCTATTATGATGGAACTGACAACAATTTGCTGTATTATGCTTGGAGCAACGTCTCACCGCTCACGCCTGGGAATTGGTCCAGCTATACGCTAAACTACCCTACCAACGACCTTTATTGGTCGCTGGACTTAGCACTAGATAGCCAGGATCGCCCATCGGTGGTATTTGCTACCTATGAGCTCGACCTGAGCTATTTGACGTGCACCGCCAATTGTGAGACGACCAACCCCACCTGGCAACAGCAATACATAGACAAAGCAGACGATCTGAACATCAGCTATCCTATGCCAACCAACCCGGACTGCATGTCATCCTCCTGGATGATCATTGGCTATCCTTCACTCTCCCTGGATACGGCGGATAATCCAAACGTCTCATACTGGGTGAGGCATGCACAGTTTTTGTGCGATGATGGCTTTGGAAACCTCAAGACACTGTTTGATGCCAAGAGCATCCGCTTTGCCACACCTGATATCACGGTCACACCCACAGCGCCTGCCTCGGTGACAATCAACGGGCCAACTACAGGTATTATCAATGTCAGCTATTCCTTCACAGCCACGGTTAAGCCCAACACGACAACCACCCCTATCACCTATGTGTGGGAAGCCACTGGGCAAACCACGCAGACACATACAGGAGGCGGTATCAGTGACACGGTCAGCTTCACATGGCCAGCTGGTGGCACTGGTAATAAAACTATCACGGTGACTGCAAGTAATAGCGCAGGCTCAGCTGTAGGGAACAGCCACATTCTCATCTCCACCAAGCCCATCATTTTCAACCACTGGGTATACCTGCCGCAGGTCATTCGGTGAAAGGAAAGCCAAGCAACAAAGCAATACTCAATGGATTTGCCATCTTGCTGGCGTAGTTATCTAGCTGCGTATGTGGATGCGTAGTCATGATGATCCCTTATGGACCGATGTAATCCAGGGGGTGTTAACCAGCTAGATAACCTGTACTATCGGCCTGTAAGCCTTGTTCGACAGGCCGAAGCAGAAAACAGGTCAGGTTCTGAAATCATCGGCGGTAGTAGAATTTACTTGAGTCGAATTCATTCTGCTGGCTGATAGACCGGTAATCTCACTTCAAATGTGGACCCCTTGCCAACCACGCTTTCCACCCGAATTTCGCCGTGGTGCGCTTGGGCAATCCATTGTGAGATGGCCAGCCCCAGGCCAGTTCCAGATGATTCCCGTCCACCCGAATCACCGTCGATACTGCCAACCCGGTTGCGTGATGCCTCCACCTGGTAAAAGCGGTCAAAGATATGCGCCTGGTGTTCTACGGGGATGCCGATTCCATTATCACTCACGCACACCCAACCTAACAGCTGGCCTGCTTCTTCCCGCCTGCCCGCAGAAATACTCACCTGTGGGGCAGCCACGGTGGTTGAATATTTAATCGCATTTTCCACCAGGTTAGTGATCATCTGAATCAAAGTAGGGTGATCGCCCAGGATTAGAATTTCCGGCAGCTCTCCGATGGACAATACCACCCCCTGGGCTTTGGCCAATGGCTCCATACGTTCGATCACTTCCAGGGTCAGGTCACTCAGGTCCAGTGTATCGGTTTTTAGATTCACCTGCCCTGCATCCATGCGCGCCAAGGACAGTAAATTATTCACCAGGCGGATCATAAACTTGTTTTCCGATTGTATAGTGCCCAGGACACACTCATATTCTTCCACCGAACGCCGGGAGGATAACACCCGGTTGCTTTCGAGGTCGATGATCGTTAATGGAGTGCGCAATTCGTGGCTGGCGTCGGCTGTAAACTGCCGCTGGCGTTCAAAGGCAGCCTGCAGGCGGTTTAGCATATCATCGAAAGTATTGGCCAGCTCTGCCAGCTCATCCTTGCCAGGTAAATGCAGACGCTTGTGGAGATCAGTTTCGGAAATTTGCTGTGCTGTTTGAGTGATGGTTCGAACAGGGCGCATTGCCCGGTCAGCCAACCAAAAGCCTCCCGACAGGGCTATTACCAGGGTCAGGAGATTGCCAATAATCAGAGAGACCAGCAGTCGCCCCAGCTGGTTGTTCGCATCCAACGGCACACCCACCAACAGGTAACCGGCAATCTGTTCATGTTGCATGATTATCGGGTCGATAAACAGGTATTGATTGTTTTCGACCAGTGGAATCTTAGGAACCGTAACCTGTTGGACGCCTTTCCACCCAACGAGAGGGAGGTTTAATTGTTGGATTTGTCCAGACGTCAGCGCGCCAGTGCTTTGCAAGATTACGCCATCCGCTGCTTGAAGTGCTACTATGTCGCCTTCCTGCAAATTTGTGTTCAGGTCCAGTGGGTTACCGGCTATCACCGAAAAGACTGCCTGCGGTTGCTCAAGTACATGTTCCCCTTCGTTTGGTGAGCCAGCCAGTCGTTCTAGTTTCATGTTCAATCGTCCCAGTGCAATGGATCGAATATCTTGTACCTGGCGCCAATAGACAAAGCCGCTGAATAGCCCCAATACCACTCCCAAGATAATTACAAACCACAGCACCAGCCGGAAACGTATGCTGTGGAAAAATATGACTAGGGATTGTTTGATGATATTTCCCCGGCGTTTCATAAGTTTTGAGAAATCTCCTCCCCGCAGGTTAAGCACCAGGCTGGGGGTGATGGTTAAGAAGTTATCCTTCCGGCTTGTTTAAGCGATACCCATAACCTCTCACCGTTTCTATCAGCTTTACCTCAAAGGAATCATCCAGTTTGCGGCGTAGACGGCGGATATAGACATCTACCAGGTTCGAAGCACTGGCTCCGCCGTAATCCCACACATGCCGTTCAGCCATTTCGCGTGTGATAAGCCAGTTGGGGTTGCGCAACATGTACTCAAGCAGGGCGAATTCCTTTCCAGTGAGTTCAATCGGCACCCCGGCTCGCTGGGTGTTGTGCGTGGCTGGGTCAAGCTCCAGGTCAGCCGCGATCAGCAGGCTGGTTTTATCGGGAGCATCCCGCCGTAACAAGGCCCTCAGCCGGGCGCGCAGCTCATCCATGGAGAAAGGCTTGATCAGGTAATCATCTGCACCACTGTCCAGGCCTTTCACCCGGTCTTCAACCGTATCACGCGCCGTGAGCAGGATGATGGGGGTGCGTAAATGCTGGCGCCGCAGGTTGCTGCAAACCTCCAACCCGTCGCGTTTGGGCAGCATAATATCGAGAATGATGGCATCATATGGGGTTAACTCGGCAAGTTCCTGCCCTTCCAACCCGTCAGCTGCTGTGTCCAACACATAACCCGATTCTTCCAGGCTCAGCTCGATTGAATTCCTCAGGCGTTGGTTGTCTTCGATGAGCAACAGGCGCATATCGAGATTATACAACTTTCCTGATCACTGTCGCACAACCTTGGAGCGATTGGGTACCAAATAGCGCTCATCTTTATTCCTTTTGATTTGCCTGGCTTGGATCAACCAGTAGGAAGTCAGGAATACGACCACCAGGAACGTGACTAAGTAGATGAGCTGCACTGCCCCGAGAGAAGAGTCACTTCCAGTGAAGAAAGCGTGCAGAACTACCCCAAGGTAGGACACCAGGCTCAGGGTGTGAATAGCCTTGAATTTCTTTTGACCAATCTTTTTCCGCAGGTAAAACGTGATTGTAACCAATAAAGTCAGGTAAAAACCCAGCACGCCAAGCCCCACCCACAAGGGTCGGTAGCTCGAGAAGAACGGCACCAAAATTTGAACCAGTGTGAAAGGCAGGTATTGGTCGATTAACAAGACACTGACATGCAGTATTATGAAGCCGATCGAGAGCAGTGAGATATACTCATGGAAATCTACGGCGAACGTTGGGGAAAGAAAGCGCTCAAAGAACTTGGTGGGTATCGCAAGACCCCAGACCATCGAAAACCAAAGCAAGAAATAAGCCATCCAACCCGCAGCGCGCGTGATATACCAGGTGGTATGCACGCTGTTGGTAGCAAACAGCCTTGACAACAGATTGGCGATGACTTGACCCGCTGGTAAGTACTTGAATAGTAAGAATCCCAAGGCTCCCAGGAGCACTGCGCCTAACAAGAAACCCCCACCAAGTATCCAGAAGCCAAGGCGTTTATGGCCGGATTCGCTTGAAATTGTTTTAAGACTAGACATGGAACACCTCATGATAATTTTTTGATCCGTGAACCCAACCATGTTTATCCACAGCCAGGTAAGCTTTCGATGTTTGGTTTTTAAATATGCCTTCAGCTGCCTGTGGTCCAGCGATCAATAGGACTTTGGCATACACCTCGGCTTCAACGGCCTCCTCTGCCCAGACAGTGGTGCTCAGCCATTCAGTCAGCGCAGGTTTACCACTGCGTGGGTCAATCAGGTGGTGCTGAATTTGGCCGTTGTGCTGCCACTGGCGCTTGGCAATAGATGATGTAGCCACCCCTCCTGGCAAGACGTGCAAAATTGCCAGGTCCTGGTCAGGCTGGAGTGGGCTTTCAAGGCTAACCTCCCAGGTCGATTCACCCTCTGGCAGGTTGATCAAGAACATATCACCGCCAGCGCTGACTGCACACGAGCTGGTGACTTTTGCCAGCTGCAGTGCAGCTTGCTCAGCAATCCACCCTTTAGCGATCCCACCCAGGTCAACTTGCATCCCGAGCGGTAGGAAGATGGATTTCGAATCCGAATCGAGCTGTATCAGCCGAAAATCCAGTGTTTCCACCACCTGAGGTGACATCATTCGAGGTGGGCTGTTCCTTATTTCATCCATAGTGCGGTCGTAGCCGGCGTGTTTCAAAGCCGGGAGAATCGCCGGGTTGAATAACCCATCCGTTTCGATGGCCAGCCTGTGTGCCTGTTCTATCACCTGGAACATCTCAGTTGATGCCTGGAACCAGTCCCCCGCTGAGTGGTTGAGCTGGGCAAGCTCGCTCGATTCAGAAAAACGGGTGAAGCGCTGTTCGTTCAGATTAATGAGCTGGCGGGCTGACATGAATCCTTTTTTGATCCGGGACAGGTCGCTTCCGCTGGCTGCCAGAACGATGTTCGAGTTCATCGCCCGAAATTCATCATAGTGCATGTTATGAACCGCCAGTGCGTAAACGTGGACGCAAGGAAGGGTTTTGGCTTTGCACTATAAATGGGAACCCTCCTCCCGTCTGTGCATTGCGGTTGAATGACTGGAACTGTGGGTTGGAAGCAGGGGCGGATTGCACAGGCTGATAGATTTGTAACGGAGAGGGTTTATTGGCGTGGGCAAACAACACCCAGCCTGTAAGAAAGCTGAATAGGGATGCAACGGTAATCCACAGCCGCATACCTTTTTTAATGATTTTCATGTTCGATACCTTTCAGTTAAATCCATTGGATGGTTGGGTAAATAAACTATCCGGATAATTAATAAATATTGTCTCATCCTAGTGAAAATTTGTTGAGCCAGTTTGGGGAAGGTAGATATTTCCATTCCGGTCAATCGTAATCACCCCCCGTTGTTGCAATGCCAATAAAAGCGATTGATACTGTTGGATTGCCTGAATAGCCTGATCCAGCTGAGATGTCAGGTCACTCACTTGCTGTTGTAATTGCTGTGTATTTGACGAAGCAGATGCGGATTGTGCCGCAGGATCATTGCTAACATTGGTGAGATTATTGCCATTAGAGCTGGCATTGGGTGAATTTTGGAGTGCTACGGTATTCGTATTGGTTAGGGCACTCACACCGATTACCATAATTCCTAAGCCGATTAAGGTAGTGATGACAATAGCGGTCAATATTGCGGAGAAATGTTTCATAGAATTTTCCCTTCAAAAATAGATGGTATTGTGTATCCAATTGGATATAATATACCAAGCCAAGATGACAACCAGATGAACGATAGCAAACTCAATAAAACAACAGGCCGACAAATGTCGACCTGCTTTTGGTTAAAGTAGATGAGTAGTTTTGCGCCTCACACACTTTTGGGCTTAGTCACTTCAAGTGAACTCGGTGTGTGGGTAGAAAGTCAGCCTAACTTAAGTGTACATCCAATAACAACTCCTTAATCACCAACGTTTACCTGGCGGTATCTCACTGGCACAGGGTAATGATCAATTTATCATCACCTGCAATTAGACTTAACCCTAACGAATCGTGATCTGTGTAAAGGATTGGCTGGTATTGCCGTCCAGGTCCGCCACCATGAACCCCACCAGGTAATCCCCGGCAGGAGCATACACCGCAGACCAGGTGAAGACACTGTTACTACTAAAGGTCAGCGTATCTCCGGGTACATACACCACCTGGGTTACATTGCCGCTTTCATCGAGGTCCATCCATTTTTGCAGGATGGTGAAAGTATCCCCCTCCGCCGGGGTGATTTCTGCTGGAGCACCCGTGTCGTCCGACCCCTGGTAGCCGTACACCTTGATTAATTTCCCATCCATGAAGAGCAGCTGAGCATATCTTTGCTCACCTGAATCGGCAAAGGTGTAGGTGCCGCTCAAAGTATAGACGGCCTCATCTGCCGTAGCGCCATAAGCACCCGGAGCGAACAATGCCACCACCGACGTCGTCCCATCTGAAACGGAAAATAGCGACCCATCCCAATTGAAATTGAGCGTAAACGACTCGCTCTGCGGCCAAACTGGATAATACACGCCGGAGAGTTCTTGCGTATCGGAGCTTTCCAGGTAATCGGTGTCAGCCACAAAGATTGAATTGGAAGCTGTATCGTACATACCGAGGAACAGGTAGACATAGCCGATATTCTGACCGGAGATATCTGTGCTCAGCCGCACCGATTCTCCCATAGCCAATGAATCACTCGAAGCAGTAATCCCGGATAAAGTAATTGTCCCTGCACCCGGAGCGTGTGAGGCCATCCCTGCAGTTGGAGCTACCGCCTCAGCGGCATCCGAGCGGAAAGAGCGGTCGTTGTAGTGAAACGCCAGGAAATCATCCCACAGGGAGGATTGTACGAACCGCTCAGCGATGAGATTGTAGGATTGAGGTCCGGTGTACGGCGAATTGTACATGGTGGAGTTGGGAAAGTAAATCGCGATACCGGTGGAGCCGGGTTTTCCTGATCCATGTTTCTCCGCCACAACCGCGTTGTTCATGGCAGCAATGACTGCGTTGGCTGCCTGGGTTACGTCATTACTGTCTGCTTCTTTGGCAACCAGCTGCACAAAGTGACCCAAATCAATGTAAGAAGGTACAGACTGTTTTCCAAACACACTGGTATAGGATTGGGCATAGTCCCGCCCAGTGGCGACCACCGACTGATCTTCATTCTGCAAGATGTAAGCAAAATTGTTGAATTGCGCCATTAAGTCTGGCAGCGTATCCAGGTCAACCGCGGTAAGGGTTCCATCGCGCCCAATCTGCCTGGCCAGCTGGTCGGCGCTGACACTGCTCACACCAAAGAAACCACCCATGGGACTGCCCTGACGCAAGAAGTCCTGCCTGGCTTGGTCATCCGTGATGCGCAAGTCCTGGCTCACATAGGTGCTCACAATGTCTGACGCCAGCTGTTGGCTGTCCATATCCGGGTTGTCCACCAGCTCCTGCAGGAAACCTGCGTATGCCCACCCCAATGATGGCTCAACTTCCTCCGAAGCCAGAGCGAGATGGGCATACGGCTGCAAGGCTGCATAAATTTCGAGCTGGCTCATCAAACAGGCATCCAGCCCGATGATATCCAATTTATCCACCCCGGTCTGCTTCGTGATATCCCCCAAAGCCTGGTCAATCTCAGAGAGATATAAGAAATCTCCCTCTAATGCCGAGATGAGCGGAGCACGGCCGCTGTCACTGCTGGCTGGGGCTGGGTCGCTCCAGCCACCTGGCCATCCCATACCGTGGTCCGATAAAACCAGAACGTAGCGGTCTGCTGGATAGGACTGCATCGCCCAGGTGACGAAGTCCACCAGGCTGCCGCCATCCGCCATGTTCACCTCGCCCAGGTCGTCCACCAATTCTGAGCTGATCCGATTTAGATCATTGTCCTGGGTTACGAAATAGCGGCGCGCCGAGGTCCAATCGCCATCACCCTGGAACGCACCCTTATAGCGGTCCAGCTGTGCCACGATGGACACCCGGTCTGATGAGCCTACCCGCTCAGCCTCGTTCAGGTCCACGAAAATATCCTGCTCCAATACCTGGTCATCGGCATCCTGGTAGAGCATCACCAGCCACTTTTGCCCGGCATGACCCGCCTGGGGTACGCGGGTTGGGCGGGGGGTATTGGTGGGCAAGGATTCTGTGATCGGGTTGCTTTCGGTGGGTTGTTCCAGGAGCGGGGTGGATGTGTCCAGGTTACCCCCTCCACCTCCACTTATTAAATAATAAGCGATGATCAAAATGATGACGATGGCTCCTCCACATCCACCTAGTTTTCCGCCGGTTGGGATAGGCAACCCGCCCAGGCCTCCACCACTTGGCCGGCTTGGTCCTGCCCCTCCCCCATCGGTTTGGCGCCTGATCGGTGCTTCGGCTCGTTCGGTGGGTTTGTCCGCCTTACGCCTGCGCTCGACATCAATGGATGGTTTGTCGCTCATTTTGCATCTCCTCATGTTCTAACGGTGATACTGGATTGTAATACAGAATGTCACTTCATTGGGTGGCTTACCAATTCAAAATTTCAACTGCTTTTTTTAAATTCCACTACTGTCTTAGGTTGGTTAAGATGCCTCCATTTTTCACCTATGCCATCTCTTGTCTCCTGATAGTTAGCCGTTTAGATGATTGTTTCAGGCAGGATTACCTATTCATATTCACTAATCAATATTTCGGGTTGCGTGTTGCATCTGTGAAAATTAGCGCGATAATATGATGATCATACGTATGCTTCGCTATTTTGACTGGGTAAACCCCCATTAGCAGAGCAGAACCAATCACAGTGGATCCAAGCAGATAATATCCAACATATAACTAGGAGAATTTCCATGAGAATTAAAGCTTGTTTCGTGGCACTTATCGTCATTCTGAGCTTTGGGCTGACGCTTACCTGGGTGTTAGGTGCCCAGGCTTCCTCTAGTATGGCAGCTTCACCCAATTCTGAGCTGCACGTCTGCCCATCAGGCTGTCCGTACGACAACGTGCAGAATGCTGTCGATGCGGCCAACGAGGGCGACATAGTCAAGGTGGCGGAGGGCACCTACACTGGAGTGAGCTCCCGTGAAGGGGTCACCCAGACGGTCTACCTGAGCAAGACGATCACCATCCAGGGCGGCTACACCACCAGCAACTGGATTACGCCCTATCCCGAGGTCAATATCACCAAGCTGGATGCCCAAGGGCAGGGGCGCGTGTTTTACATCCCCAACTGCGACATTATCGTGATCGCGGGCTTGCATATCACCGGCGGCAACGCCTTCGGGCAGGGTAGCAATCAGAATGGCGGCGGGGTGTTCTATTGGAAGGGTAAAGAGATCGCGCTTTCAAACAACCACATCTTCAATAACACTGCTCAGGAAGGCGGTGGAGTCTATATGGATAGTGGCTGGAATGACACCCTCAGTGGAAATATCATCAGCTCGAATACTGCCGAGGCGAATGGCGGAGGAATCGCAATTTTCAAAGGAAGAATATTCCTTACCGAAAATGTCATCACTGCCAACACTGCTGACCAGGGAGGTGGAGTGGTAACGCAATATAGCGAAGTTCTCCTCAATGGGAACACCTTCAGCTACAACATTGCTCTCACCGGTGGCGGTGGGTTGTTTTTATGGAATAGCACAGCGGAACTCAATGCGAATGTCATCAATTCCAATACCGCTCAACGCGGGGGTGGGTTGGCTAGTTTCGGTTACTCAGCGTCGCAAGATAGCATCCTGGTCAATACGCTCATCGCCGACAACCAGGCCAGCTTGGAGGGGTCTGGGATATATGTCTCAGGCTCTCCAATCAATCTTTCGCACATCACCCTGGCCCGCAACAGCGGCGGAGATGGCAGCGGAATTGCCATCGGTAACTGGGATCCCTGGTCAGGGTCAGACCCCTCGACAGTGGCTTTGACCAATACCATTCTGGTGAGCCAAAGCGTGGGGTTGAACATCATGGACGGCAGCGTGGTTGATGTCGATAGCATTCTCTGGTACGGCACTCCCATCACCATATCTCAGGTGCCTGATGCGCTGGTGACGGTGGAGAATCAGATCACAGGCGACCCGGACTTCGTGGATCCCGGCTGTGGAGACTACCACATCGGCGCAGCTTCCGCCGCACATGACGCCGGTGTTGATGCAGACGTAACGACTGATATTGACAGCCAGGTGCGGCCCATGGGTTTCGGCTACGACTTAGGCGCAGATGAGTTCGGCGAGGCTGCTCTGAGCCTGGTTTTAGGTCCATCCCTGGTGGGGGCCAACGTGGGTGGGGAAGTGACCTATCAGATCGTGCTGACCAGCAGCGGGACTACGAACACGAGTGGGGTGGTGCTCACCGACACGCTGGACGCCATGCAGCGTGTGACCGGGGTCGTGGCACCTGATGGAAACTGCACAATCGAAGACCAGGGTTGGGGAGGCAGGCTGGTGTGTAACCCTGGCATACTGAATCCTGGCGAGTTCGTCACCATCTTGCTCACCACTCAAGTATCTGACGCAACTCCTTTAGGTCAGGCGATGATCAACCGCGTGGTGGCAGGTGCCAACGAGACCATCAACCGCACCCAGCAGGTGACCGTGTATGCCCAGGACTGCCACGTGCACATTGGGAATGAGGCGACAGAATATACTTCTGTCCAGGCGGCGGTGGACGCAGCCTATCCCACCTGCGCTGATCAAGGTGGCCGGCACCTGCATGGGAGTATACGGTGATGAAGGCTTTCGCCAGCAAGTTTTTCTGGATCGGAGTGTGACCATCCAGGGCGGCTATACCACCAACAATTGGACCACACCTGACACAGAGGCCAATATCACCACCCTGGATGCACGTGGGCAGGGGCGTGTGATTTTTGTCACCCAAAGTGAGGATATCGTGATCGATGGTCTGTACATCACAGGTGGGGACGCAACCGAGCAGCGAGAGGGAGACAACATGGGCGGTGCTGGTGGAGGAGTGCAATGCTGGTACGCCAATGGGCTCACGCTGAGTAATAACCACATCCTCGGAAACACTTCTGGATTTGGTGGTGGAGCGTATATGGGTTGGTGTGGGAACATCGACATCATTGGAAACATCTTCACCGCTAATAACGGCGGTGGGTTAGCCTTGCATGCCTGCGGCGGCAACGGTGCGCGCTGCCAGGTCATTGAAAATATATTCGACTCGAATAATGGCGACCTTGGAGGCGGTATGTGGGTGGATTTCGTCGACGTCCGGCTCTACAGGAACACCTTTGTTGCTAACACCGCTCGTGCGGGTGGCGGGCTATTTGTGTACCTGGATGGGACGGTTAATGAGGATGGGTCACCTGCGTTTTACTATCTGCTCAACGAGAATATTTTCCTTTCAAATGCAGCCGAACGTGGCGGTGGATTGATGATTTCCGGAGGAATTGGAAACGCTACCTTGACCAACACGCTCATCGCCGACAACCAGGCCAGCCTGGAAGGCGCAGGGGTGTATATTACCTCCGCCCTCAATGTTCATCTTCTGCATACCACCCTGGCACGCAACCGTGGTGGGGATGGCAGCGGTGTCTATGTTGGTGAATTATACTTATGGCCATGGCAACAGCCGGGACCTTCAACCATGGTCATGACCAACACCATCCTGGCTTACCAGGAGGTAGGCATAAAGGTGAGCGATGCCAGCACCGTAACCGTCAACGGTGTGCTGTGGCATGCGGATCCCATCACCCTCACGCAAGCCTACAGCGCTACGGTATGGGTGCAGAACCAACACAGCGGTAATCCGGTCTTCCTGGCACCTGACACTGGTGATTATCACATCGGTGAGACCTCCGCCGCGCGTGATATGGGGGTGTCGAGTGGTATATGGATCGACATAGACGGGGAGCCTCGCCCGTATGGTGCGGGTTGGGATCTGGGTGCAGACGAGTTTTTCATAGCCTCATACCCGATTTATCTGCCACTGGCTGTACGTCATTAAAAACCGGTTATCTAAAATTGGTTTTAAGGTTAGCTCTTACAAACGCCTTGCATCACCAAGGCGTTTGTTTTATTAACAGCCATAGGGCTGCTTTTTAAGCCGCATTCTCTCCCCTCTCCAGTTCTTATTTTTTCATAGGTACCCATGGAGATTTAGGTTACCGTCAGGACAACTTATTCGAATTCAGTGTGTCAATATTTCAGATTGTCTCACATCTTTGTGAACATCGGCGCGATAATATGATGATCATTCGTATGCTTCGCTATTCTGACTGGGTAAACCCCCATTAGCAGAGCAGAACCAATCACAGTGGATGCAAGCAGATAATATCCAACATATAACCAGGAGAATTTCCATGAGAATTAAAGCTTGTTTCGTGGCACTTATCGTCATTCTGAGCTTTGGGCTGACGCTTACCTGGGTGTTAGGTGCCCAGGCTTCCTCTAGTATGGCAGCTTCACCCAATTCTGAGCTGCACGTCTGCCCATCAGGCTGTCCGTACGACAACGTGCAGAATGCTGTCGATGCGGCCAACGAAGGTGATTTTATCAAGGTGGCTGAAGGTACCTATACTGGTGTGAGCGCCCGCGAAGGGGTCACTCAGACGGTCTACCTCAGCAAGACCCTCACCATCCAGGGCGGCTACACCACCAGCAACTGGATTACGCCCTATCCCGAGGTCAATATCACCAAGCTGGATGCGCAAGGGCAGGGACGCGTGCTCTACATCAACGGGCATCTCTCCCCACTTATCGCTGGCCTGCACATCACCGGCGGAAATGCAATAGGTAGAGATCCTAGCCAGCAAGGTGGTGGGGTCTACATGAATGCAGATTGGAATTGGGACGAAGAACCCACCGTGTTTAAAAATAATCATATCTACGGAAACACAGCCCTGGAGGGTGGTGGAGTTTTTAATGCCGGTGGGGGCGCAAATTACGATGAAAACACTTTTAGCTCGAATATAGCTCAGATGGCTGGTGGTGGGCTGGCAGGCAGATGGGGTCTGCATATAATGCGCAACTCCTTCGAAGGTAACAGCGCTTCATTGGGTGGTGGGCTGGCAATTTTGTGGGGAGATGCCGTTCTGCAAGGTAATACTTTCACCAGCAACAACGCTGGGGATTCAGGCGGCGGTCTGTTTGTCTACGACAGCAACCTTGAGTCTGAAGCAGATAGCTTCATATCAAACAGCGCCCAACATGGCGGTGGTCTGGCGATTATTAGGGATCCTTACCAACAGAGCTGGATATATGTAGAATTGGTTAACACTCTCATTGCCAATAACCAGGCAAGCGTTGAGGGGTCGGGCATCTACATCTCTGGCATTTTACTGCACTTGTGGCACGCCACCCTGGTGAGCAACACCGGTGGAGATGGAAGCGGGTTCGTTATTGGTAACTATAATCCCAAGTCAGAAGCGCATACATCCACTGTGGACTTGCGCGACACGATTGTGGTAAGCCAGACCATCGGCGTCCGGGTTGAAGATAACAGCAAGCTGGATATCGACAGCATCCTATGGTATGCGGATGCCTTTACCGTCACCGAAGAGCTCACTCCGGATATCTCGCTTGTCAACCAGTTCATCGGCGACCCCGCCTTTACCGACCCAGTCAATGGCGACTTTCATATCGGCCCAGCCTCAGCCGCACGTGACACCGGGATGGTGAGTGGAGTATCCACCGATTTGGATGGATTAGTGCGCCCGATGGGTTTCGGATATGACCTGGGTGCTTATGAACACGCAGACGCTGCCCTCAGCCTGCTTAAAACACCAAATCTGAGCGGCGGTAATGTGAGTGCAGAGCTCACTTATCAGGTTGTGCTGACCAGCACTGGAGCACAGGACAACAACAATGTTGTGCTTACCGATACGCTAGACGCCAGGCAACGCGCCACCTCAGTTGATTCAGCTCTGGGGAACTGTTTCATCGAAGACTCAAACTGGGGCGGCATGGTCGTCTGCGAGCCAGGAAATCTTAACATTGGAGATGTGATCGAAATCGCGCTGACTGCCGAAGTCTCCGCTACAACTCCAATCGGTCAGGCAATGACGAACACCTTGACCGCGCGAGCAGACAAGGCTGCAAACCGCATCCAGGCGGTCGTCTATGCCCAGGACTGCCATGTGCGCATCGGGAATGCGGCGACAGAATACACTTCTGTCCAGGCGGCGGTGGACGCTGCCTATCCCACCGCACTGGTCAAGGTGGCAGGTACTTGTATGGGCGTGTACGGACCAGAAGGCACACGCCAACAAGTCTACCTGGACAAGAGTGTAACTATCCAGGGAGGTTACAGCACCAGCAACTGGACGACGCAGGATCCGGAAATTAACCTCACCACCCTCGACGCTCGCGGACTGGGTCGTGTGTTCTATATCCTAGGCGATTACGGTCTCAACACAGTCACGATCGATGGCTTTGATATCACCGGCGGGAATGCTTACGGACAGATCGGTGATCACGAACCGACTGGCCGAAATGGAAGCGGCGGTGGTGGGATTTACATGTATGGTGGGAACGAGTTGATCACACTTTCTAATAACCACTTCTTCAACAATATTGCCGGGGGCGGTGGGGGGCTGATGACTAGCTTCTGCAGCGGAGTCAATATTAGTGGCGACACTTTCACCACCAATCAAGCTGGATCTGGTGGTGGCGGGTACTACTTGCACGCCGGTGGCGTTAATCTGAGCGACGTGATCTTCGACTCGAACATAACCGATGGAAACGGTGGTGGGATCGATGTGGTTGCTGGTAATGCCCATATCGTGCGTGGCAAATTCATCAACAATCATGCTGGCGGCATTGGCGGTGCGATGCGAGCCGAAATGGGCTGGGATATCAGCGAGTCTTTGCTATTATCCAATACAGCGAAGTTTGGCGGCGGGGTTGGTATCGCTGATTTTTCCAATTGGGCTTCTTACACCACCATCATCAATACGGTCATCGCTGATAACCATGCTAGCGCGGAGGGAGCTGGTATATTCATTCCCTCGAATCAGACTTTATATCTGTTACAAACCACCCTGGCGCGCAACACTGGTGGAGATGGCAGTGGTATCACGCTAGGTTGGTATGACTGGATGTCTCCAGGAACCTCGACTGTGGCAATGACTGACACCATCCTGGCTTACCAGAGCGTAGGCATTCGCATCACGGACGCCAGCACGGTCACGGTGGACGGCGTGCTGTGGTTTGCCGATCAGGTTAAAGTTTCAGCATCCAATGAAGCCACTGTGGTGTTGATGAACGAACACAATGGCGACCCAGCTTTCCTCAATCCCGACTCTGGTGATTATCACATCGGCGAGACTTCCGCTGCCCGGGATGCTGGAGTGCCGAGTGGTGTATGGATCGACATAGACGGGGAGCCTCGCCCGTATGGTGCAGGTTGGGATCTAGGTGCAGACGAGTTTTTCATAGCCTCATACCCAATTTATCTGCCACTGGCCGTACGTCATTAAAAACCGGTTATCTAAAATTGGTTTTAAGGTTAGCTCTTACAAACGCCTTGCATCACCAAGGCGTTTGTTTTATTAACAGCCATAGGGCTGCTTTTTAAGCCGCATTCTCTCCCCTCTCCAGTTCTTATTTTTTCATAGGTACCCATGGAGATTTAGGTTACCGTCAGGACAACTTATTCGAATTCAGTGTGTCAATATTTCAGATTGTCTCACATCTTTGTGAACATCGGCGCGATAATATGATGATCATACGTATGCTTCGCTATTCTGACTGGGTAAACCCCCATTAGCAGAGCAGAACCAATCACAGTGGATCCAAGCAGATAATATCCAGCATATAACTAGGAGAATTTCCATGAGAATTAAAGCTTGTTTGGTGGCACTTATTTTCATTCTAAGTTTTGGGCTGACACTTGCGTGGGTGTTGGGTGTACGGATTTCTACTGGTATGGCAGCTTCCCCGAATTCTGAGCTGCATGTCTGCCTTTCAGGTTGCACGTATGACACTGTGCAGGATGCTGTCGACGCCGCAAGCGAGGGAGACCTCATCAAGGTAGCAGAAGGCACCTACACAGGCGTGAGTGAACGCGTAGACGTCACCCAGACGGTCTACCTGAGCAAGACCCTCACCATCCAGGGTGGCTACACCACCAGCGATTGGGATAAGCCATACCCAGAGGTTAATATCACCACACTGGATGCCCAGGGGCTGGGGCGGGTGTTCTTCATAGAGGGTCTGGTTGCCCCGACCATTGCCGGGTTGCACATCACCGGTGGTAACGCCTATGGGCTGGGTCCTGACGATGCGGGCGGTGGCATCTATACCCGGCTCACGAGATCTGACACGCAAAACACCATCCTGAGAGACAACCACATTTACAGCAATACAGCCTGGGATGGAGGCGGGGCATACTTTAACCGTTCCGGACACTTTACCCTGAGCGGAAACACCTTCGAATCCAATATCGCCGTGGGAAAAGGCGGCGGCATGGCCACAGTTGGTCTGGTCATTACCCTGACGAATAATATCTTCACCGGCAACAGCGGTGATTTGGGCGGTGGGCTGCAGGTGGAGTCCAGCGACGCTACTTTGCAGGGTAACTATTTCACAGACAACAACGCTGGGTCAGGGGGCGGAGGGCTATTTGTCCAGAACAGTGCCTTCGAATCTGATGCGGACGTGATTTTGAAGAACAACGCCGGGCGTGGCGGTGGGTTGGCCATCTTTGGTGCATTCTACAGACAAACCTGGAGGGATAACTGGCTTGTCAATACCATCGTTGCTTATAACCAAGCCGGCGTGGAGGGTTCCGGCATCTACATTGGTGGCAGCCCGCTCCACCTATGGCACACCACTCTGTCGGGAAATTATGGCGGGAGTGACCCTGGCATCGGCATCAATATTGGAAATTGGAATACCGATCAGACCTCCGAAGTCGAGCTGCGTAACACCATCGTGGCGACACAAACCGTCGGCATCATGGTGGAGGATGGCAGCACAGTCGACATCGACAGCATCCTATGGTACGCAGATGCCATCACCCTCACCGAGGTGGCAGAAGCGGATGTAGTGTTGGTCAACCAGATCAATGGTGACCCGGATTTCAGCGATCCCAATAGTGCCAACTTTCATATCGGTCCAGCCTCGGCGGCACGCGACACTGGCATGGTGAGCGGTACACCTGCCGATATCGACGGAATGGTGCGCCCGATGGGATTCGGCTATGACCTGGGCGCGTATGAACACGCAGATGCTGCGCTCAGCCTGCTTAAAACACCAAATCTGAGCGGCGCTAATGTAGGCGCAGAGCTCACATATCAGCTCGTGCTGACCAGCAGCGGAGCGCAGGACAACAACAATGTCGTGCTTACCGATACGCTGGACGCCAGGCAACGCGCCACCTCGGTTGATTCAGCTCTGGGGAACTGTATCATCGAAGACTCAAACTGGGGCGGCATGGTCGTCTGCGAGCCAGGAAATCTTAACATTGGAGATGTGATCGAGATCGCGCTGACTGCCGAAGTCTCCGCTACAACTCCAATCGGTCAGGCAATGACGAACACTTTGACTGCTCAGGCAGACAAAGCTGCGAATAGCATCCATGCGGTTGTATTTGCCCAGGATTGCCACGTGCGCATTGGCGATAACCCCAAGGAGTACACTTCGGTACAGGCTGCGGTCGATACAGCCTACCCGACCGCGCTGGTCAAAGTAGCGGGCACTTGCATGGGCGTCTACGGACCAGAAGGTGCACGCCAGCAGGTCTTTATCGACCGGCTGATCACCCTGCAGGGCGGCTACACCACCAGTAATTGGACAGCACCTGACCCGTGGCAAACGTCACCACGCTGGATGCCCGTGGGTTGGGACGCGTGCTCTTCATCTACACTTTTGAGCTGGGTGTGGTGGTCGATGGTTTTGATATCACCGGTGGGGATGCCTACGGGCAAGTCGGCGGGCACTCCCCGGTCCACAGGATGGAGAGTCATGGCGGCGGGGTATACGTTTTTTCGTCAAAGCCCACGCTTTCGAACAACCACATCTTCGGCAACACTGCCGCACAAGGTGGGGGCATGTATACCAGCTTTAGTGACGCAACCTTGCAAGATAATACCTTTACGGCCAACAGCACGATCGGGGATGGTGGTGGGTTGTTGGTGCATGCTGGAGGTGCCATGCTGAGTGGCAACTTGTTTGACTCGAACACTGCCCAAAACGGTGGTGGTTTCGCTACGAGCTACGGCGGTGGCAATTTCACCCGGGATACATTCACCGGTAATCAAGCCAGCGGGTTTGGCGGCGGGTTAGCACTTGAGACAACCGCCTTTCTAAACGAGACGCTGATCCTGTCCAACACAGCGGAGTACGGCGGTGGGATCAGTTTCTTCGAAGGCATCAATGGCAATTCCCCCTACGCCATCCTAACTAATACGATCATCGCCAATAACCAGGGCACGCTGGCAGGCGCAGGGGTGTTCATCCCTTCGGGAGGTGCTGTCCATATGCTCCACACCACGCTGGCACGCAACACAGGCGGGGATGGTGGTGGCATAACGTTGGGCTGGTATGACTGGATGTCGCCAGGAACCTCAACCCTGGCGATGACTGACACTATCCTGGCTTACCAGGGAGTAGGCATCCGCGCCACGGACTCCAGCACGGTCACCGTAAACAGTGTGCTGTGGTTTGCGAATCCATCCAACGTCTCGCAGTCTGAGGATGCCACGGTATGGAGCTGGAACGAACATACTGGGAACCCGCAGTTCGTTAACCCCGACGGCGGGGATTATCATATTAGCGAAGCTTCCGCCGCGCGTGATATGGGGGTGCCGAGTGGTGTATGGATCGACATAGACGGGGAGCCTCGCCCGTATGGTGCGGGTTGGGATCTGGGTGCAGACGAGTTCTTCATAGCTTCATACCCAATTTATCTGCCACTGGCCGTACGTCATTAAAAACCGGTTATCTAAAATTGGTTTTAAGGTTAGCTCTTACAAACGCCTTGCTGATGCAAGGCGTTTGTTTTATTACCAGCATAGGGCAACATTTCATGCTGCAATCTTTCCCCACCATGAGATACCTATCACAGTACCCGTGAAGGTATGGGGAGTTAGATAATACCAGGAATTATGCTTATGCCTCTTGTAAAATAGAACATATGTGCTATAATATAATCATGGATCATAATCCTGGTAATGCTTTTAAAACTCTACCCCTCCTGCCTCCGCGTGGGGTTTTCGTTCCCACATATATCATCTTTCACCCCGAATTGCCCTCCGCAGTTCTTACTACCTGGATTAAACTGCGCTGCCTGGCGTGGGATGGATGGGCTACAACACCTCTTAGTTTATCCGAGCTTGCTTCTCTTATTGGCATCCACCCTGCCAGGCTACATAAGCACCTCTCTCAGCTTCAAGGTATTTCAACCCTATCCTGTCGTATTGAACGGAATGGAAAGATTATCGTGTCTTTCCCTGAAGCGCCATCCATCAAGCCTGATCACATTGCCGGACCAGTGGATTTTCCATCTTCGCCGGTTCCCGATTCTAGAAATTCAGAGTTGCCTGTTACTAATTCTTACTATCCTGCCAGGATCATGGGCTATCTGTCTTTCGACGAAGACCAGGAAGCATTCTCTACCTATGAAAGTACTACCGATTTGGAAAGTGGCGTGAAGGAAGTAACAAGCGATTTTCTCAATGCCCAAAATTCCTTTTCTGATCATCCTACGAGAGACTAAGCTTAAATATTCTAAAACGGGCAAGTAGGTCCGTTTGCAGGTAAGGTTGCTTATTATCTGTCCAGATCTGTTCTTGCAGATTCGTTGACAGAATGAGTATCCATGCTAAAGACGTTGCAATTGCTTGCCAGCCTTTTCCCATCGCAAATTCCTACCCATAGTTATTTCAAGGTAAAATCGAGACCAGCCTGATTAGTCGCTCGTATTCATGATGGTTAACCAACGAGCAATCTTGTTGCGAGCTATTATATGGTGGTAGATTGTGATTAGCAGAGGATGTAAATTTATTGTAGAATTAACCCTGGCGAGGAGTTGCTTTCATGACACAAAAAGAACTTGGCTATGTCGAATTGGAATGGACCTGTAAACACTGCGGTACGATCAACCCCGGGTTGAAGCGTGTCTGCACAAATTGCGGTGCGCCTATTGCAGAGGATGACAAGTTTGTGCTACCTGACCAGCAGGAGCTGATTAAGGATAAAGAAAAGCTGGAAGAAGCCCAAAAAGGTCCTGCCATCCAGTGCCCCTACTGCAATGTGTTCAATCCAGCCGGCACCAAGCTCTGCATCCAATGCGGCGGAGATATCCAGGCGGGCCTTGCCCGGCAGGCTGGAGAAGTGCTCGGTGCTTTTAAAGCGGATGCGGTTCCCGACAAACCGTGCCCCTTCTGCGGCTTACCGGTTAAAGCCAACGCCCAACGCTGCCCGAATTGTGGTGGCAGCCTGGTCGAAACCGCTGTCACACCTGTTGTCGCCACCCCTGCTGTAGCAAAGAAAACGCCCTTCTTGTTAATCGCTGGCCTGATTGCCATCGGGGTGCTATGCGTGGCAGGGATCATCGCCTTAATCGTCATGAACAGCCGGACAAGCGATGTTACGGGCAGTGTCTCCAACATGCACTGGCAGCTTTCGATAGACATTCTCGAAAAGCAGCCTGTCAAAAAAAGCGCCTGGAGCGAGCAGGTGCCGTCGGAGGCAAAGGATGTTTCATGCCGGGATGAGTATAAAGAAACCAGCAGTATCCCCGCTCCCAAGTCCACCGAAGTTTGTGGAACTCCCTACACCATCGATACCGGCAGCGGTGCCGGTAAGGTCGTCCAGGATTGCGAATATCGCATCTATGCCAGTTATTGTAATTTCAGCGTACTGGATTGGACCGTGGTGAACACTGCCGTTGCACAAGGCAGTGACAATACTCCCCAGTGGCCCTTGGCCAACTTGCAAGCAGGTCAGCAGGAAGGTAACCGCCACGAGGTATACCAGGTCACCTTCGATGTGGACGGGCAAACGTATGCATACACGCCGGTTGACCAGGCAGAATACAGCCAGTTTGATTTTGGTTCCCAGTGGATATTGAGCATCAATACGTTTGGAGATATCAAGGACATTCGCGGGAAGTAGTTATTTACTCACGGATCTTATGCAGGTATCAGGATTTTAAGGACATATCGTTAGCCCTCCCAGTCCTGCCTGGTTCATTGCTGCCTTCCCAGCAGTCAAAATCGAGTCTACAAAAACAAAAAGCTGCCCTTATGAGCAGCTCGGAGAGGCGTCGACGGGATTTGAACCCGTGATCAGGGTTTTGCAGACCCTTGCCTTGCCACTTGGCCACGACGCCAAAGAAAAATAAAGAGCGGGCGGTGGGATTCGAACCCATGACCTTCTCCTTGGCAAGGAGACGTTCTACCAGCTGAACTACGCCCGCAGGTCTGACTGGCTTTAAGTCAGGAGTGCCGAGAGTCAGGATCGAACTGACGACACCGCAATTTTCAGTCGCGTGCTCTACCAACTGAGCTATCTCGGCCCATTATCAAGGTCCTCAGCAATGCGGGCTTATTTTACCAGATGCATGCCGATTGTCAAGCACCCCCATAAATGATAGACTGGTTTCACCGTATCTTAACTTGCCTTTTCATAAAATATATGTAATAATAATAGTGCGAACATCTGGGTGCCCCCCTCACCCAGGTGTTCGCACTTTATCAGCGAGGGGGTGGTATACCGATGATATATATGACTATTTGTAACTAAATTCACGTGTAAATTCCTTGACTTAATCTCCCTCCCCTTTATAATTAAGGGGCAACGCTCCGAAAAGGCTCGCTAAGCGAAAGGTTAGTGCGCAGAGTCATGGGTCTAAATCCATTTCCCCTGGTGGACAAGACTCCAGACCGCCGATAATAGCAAACTAAGCGAAAGCTTAGGACGCAAAGTTATGGGTCTAAAGTTAGTTAATCTAGCCATGACCGCCAGACCACCGAACAGGTAAAACCAGTGAAAACTGGCGACGCAAAGTTATGGGTCTAAAGCTCAAAATATAATAATTGGAGCTATGATTGCCAGACTACCGAAGAGCGTTGAACTTTTTAACAGCATGAGCGGGTAATTTCCCGCTCATTTTTTTAGTCGCCCCATAGGGGTACTGTAGCTGGACACGCCTTTCTTTATGAAAGGATTACAAACGAACGAGATTTAAAGTTCCAACACCTCCATGCAGATCATCAGTGATCCTCTTTACGTGCATCTTACCAATGGGCTTAGTCGGGCAGATCATCCAGTATCTGCATCAAATTATGGCGATATTCCCGAAATGCGCTCCGACCAGCTTCGGTCAGGCGCAAGTTGGTATTCGGCCGCCGGCCTTTAAAACTCTTTTCTACCTCAAGGTAACCGGCCTCCTCCAGCTTGCTCATGTGCGTCGATAAATTGCCCCATGATAAGCCGGTCTGGTTCATCAAGAAGGTAAAATCGGCACTCTCGATGACATAGAGCAAAGTTATGATCGCCAACCGGGCTGGCTCATGTACCATACGGTCAATTTCAGCCAATTTCAAGAAATTCACCCGGTTTGTTTCATCCATTGGACCCTTCCCCTTGCGGGATTGGATACTTCTTCAAAAAGTGGACAAAGAGCACCAGTCCTGGAATTATGATTAACCCACCGATCACCACCGGATAGATTGGCTGGTTGATATAAGATCATCAGAAAGACAGCCAATGCCATCAGGACGGCAATATAGTAACCGCGGGGAAAATCATTCACGTAAGCCATAACCAACATGGAAGGCCCAACAAAGAGCGAGCCCAGCGCTGCGACTAACAGGCGTTCCTGACTGATATTACCGAACAATTTCACGCCAAAGACAGGGTTGAGCCAGCCCAGAGCGGTCAATCCAACTATGGAGGCCTGGATCAAAATAATAATCCCGAGGATGATTGCCAGGGTCTTTTTCTTGTGTTGGCGGGCAGGTCCAAAACGCACCTGCCCCATACGCGGCAGGGTGATATATTTCTTCCCAGCCCAGAAAAGACTTTGCACAACTAAAGCGGTCAACACGAACCCGATGATATTGATCGCCGAATATCCACTTTCCGGACGGTAGGCAAAAATCGCCAATGTTGCCACAATTACCCCCATATAAATGTCCCATAGGCCATCCTGGTAGGTAGAACGGAATGCCTTGCGTTCAATTTGCTTGAGATCGAGAAAATTTGACATAACAACATCTCCTTCCTCTTTGTTATAGATATTACTTTGTATAGCAAAGTTATTTGTATTATACAGAAATTTGGATTTTTGTCAAAAAATAAAAAAATATAAATAAATTTTTAAAATTTTTATTTTAAAAAAATATTATATTAGTATTAATGAATTATTTGATTTTAAAATTTAGATATTAAGATAATATGAATATTTTTATTATTATGTATATGATTTTGTTTTATAAAATAGTTTGTAATATATTTAAAATAATGAACATAATATGATAATTTTAATTATTATGTTTTTAAAAAAATAAAAATATTTTAAAATTTAATTAGTAGATTCCCGCTTATCAATTAGCGGAAATAAAATTACCAACTCGTAACCATTTTTACCGGGGTGCGATAAAAACAAAAAAACACACGCTAATTTGCTGTGCGGTTTTTCCACGTTGTCCCACCGGGATACTGTATGTTAGCTGGTTTTATCTTGAAAGGACGGCTTATCAGGATGAGATTCCTGACTATTCTCCTTGATTCTCGTGATTAGTTCCAGGTCGTGATAACCAATGGATACAGGAAAATCAGAAGGGGCATACTTTCAACCGCTCTACCATACGCGGCAACGGTTCTCGCAGTATGGTAGTCTCTTATCTGGCTCCAGCTCATACGGATGTCGCAATATTTTCAGGAAATGAACTCGGATTGACTTTTAAGCCAAACAATTATCCGATCCATGGGAAGCATGTGTTGAGCACATTGAAGCGTAAATGTCTCTATCTGCTGGTTATTCGCTTTTAGACGGTAGCCATTAATTCGTAAAAACAGACCAGTAGCAGTGATCGCCGTGCGCTTGTTACCATCCACAAAGGAGTGGTTACCGATTAGGCTTTCCAACAGGGCAGCAGCTTTGGAGAACAGGTCAGGATAAAGACCCTGCCCGTCAAAGGTAGCTTGGGGGCGCGCCACAGCCGATTGAAGCAAACCAAGATCAAGTACGCCATGCTCACCGCCGGTTTCTGCGATCAGGCGGGCATGGATGAACAACACCTGTTCTGCGGTCAGCCACTTCATCAACTATTTGGCCAATTCTTCTAAAGCAGGGCGATATTGTTCAATGAAATCAGCTACTTGATTGGCAAATTTTTCATCCACGCCCAAATTTGCCAGCGGCATTTCCACAGGCTTAAGCACCACCTGGCGGTTCTCACGATCCAGGTCCACCTCAATCTCTGTGCCTTCATGAATATTAAGATAGTCCAGAGCTTCACGAGGCAGTGAGACCACCACACTGTTACCAGTACGGAACGCTTTTCGCAACATGTTTACCTCCGTGTGCTTACGTTGTAAGTATAACATGGCGTGGGGTTAAAAGAAAGAATGCTGTATTTCATCAATACGACACCCGAATGTCCAGGTGCCCCACCTGGTCGAACTGGGGTTTAGCTATTAAATGGCTGCGATCACCGTTTCTGTAAAATCACAACGCTCGCAATAGCGAGGATTGAAACGTTAGTTGCATATTTTATATCTCTGGATATACGATGTGTTGTTTTATAAAAATACCAACAAAAAATATGTAAGATTAATTTTCGTCTGAATATAGTGTAAAGTTGGCATTACAATATGTTTCGCTGCTCCCATGGGATCCAGGCGTGTCACACTACCAACCAAGACATGGGGATGATCTGTTTTTTTTGACAATTTCCCCATGGTCATATACAAATATCCAAACCCCCTTTCCGACCAAGGTGATTACCAATACCGATTGGTAGTAAACTATAGCTGGTTAATTATACAAAATAGAGTTTATATGGTAAGATTTATTATAGTTAAGGCTTAGAATATAACTTGCCTGAGATTCCATTACATATCTACGCAATATAAAAATAGAAAGGAATATCATTATGCTTAAATTCGCCTGCAAGGATGTTGGTGTGGATTGCGACTTTGTTGTAACCGGTGAAAATTTCGAAGAAGTTAAGCAGAAGGCGTTCGCTCATGCCGGGGTAGTACATGCAGATTTAATGAAGAACATGAATGAGGCTGAATTGGCCCAATTGACCAAGGCGGTTGAATCGAATATCAAACCTGCTCAAAGAAACAGTTAGAGGGGAATACACCTCACTTCCACCGATAATTACCTGAGTGTGGTGTTTTCGTTACTGTGCAAATTGAGCAGCTATACTTCATGCATGCGAACGTTAATGAATCGTAGAAGGACAAATCAGGGTCACTGATTTTCTTCCTGCCAATTCTCCTGCCATTATCAACGACAGCCAATGTGTACTCGTATTTTAAAATAGCTCATTTCTATAATAATGTTTGACAGTTGCCTAAAATAAAACCTCCGTTTCGATGTTTATCCGAAACGGAGATAGCGGCCTCTTGATTTCGAGCGTGGGCCGAAACGCACGTTGCCCCCATGGAGATTCGAACTCCAGTTTTAACCTTGAAAGGGTTGCGTCCTGGTCCCCTAGACGATGGGGGCGGGTACCAAGCGACGGGATTTTACCATTGCTCATGATTGGGGTCAAGGAAAACTGGACAAATTCGCTGCTCTCAAGTAAAATAGCCTGCCGTGATAATGAAGGAGTTTTTGGAGGACCAAGTTGGCTAATACAAAATCTGCAATCAAACGTATCAAACAGAACCACAAACGTCGCTTACGCAACCGTTTATTCACAGGTCGTGCGCGTACTTTCGTCAAGAATGCCCGCTCCACCATGGAAGAAGGCACTCCCGCCGAGGCACGCACTGCCACCTTAGCAGCCATCAGTGCTTTGGATAAAGCCGCTGAAAAAGGGATCATCCATAAGAACAACGCTGCCCGTCGCAAGGGTCGCCTGATGCGTCGTCTGGCTCAAATAGAGAAACCAAGCGCCTAACAACCTGTTTACTGGTCTTGTTGAAATGACACAAGACCCACCCATGATTTTTATCTAGGTAGGATTACCAGCGGGAGCTTAAGGTGCTCCCGCTTTTTTGCTAGAATAAAGCCTATGTTTAAAACTCAGCAGCAAACCATCTCGGAACTCATCAGGTCCTACTGTACCGAGCATCATCTCCCCCAACCTGGTGAAATACCCTGGAAACCGATCCCGTTCTCAGGTGAATGGGGTATTACCACTTCATTCTTTCAATTGGCAGCCCAGGAAGCACGGGCGATCAAGGAAGCGACCGGAAAATCCGTCAATGTGGCAGAGCGCGCTCAAGAGCTGGCAGCAGCCATCGCTGAAACTCTGCAAGAACAGCCTGGTTTTTCCCATCTGGAAGCCACCAAAGGTTACCTGAACCTGTACTTCTCATCTGCGGAGTATTCCCAGAACGTCGTGGATACTGTTATTGAGCAGGGTGCTGATTTTGGCCGTGGTCAGCCCAAAGGCGAGCGTGTGATGATTGAATATGCTCAACCCAACACGCATCATTCTTTTCACATTGGTCACTTCCGGAATGCCATCCTGGGAGAAGCACTGGCGCTACTCGTGGAGTTCGCCGGCTTTGATACCATTCGCGCCACCTACCCCGGGGATATCGGCATGGGTGTCATCACCGTCCTGTGGATCTACGAGAAGTTTTATCAGGGTCAGGAGCCATCCGGCATCCATGAGCGCGGTCAATGGCTGCTCAAGCTATATGTCGAGGCAGTCGCGCTGCTCGAGCCCAGGGAGGGCGAGATACCTGAGGAGAAGGCATTACGTGAAACCTACGATGCAGAACGGCGTGAGCTGTATCGGTAAATGGGATGCCCATGACCCCTACGTTCGAGAGCTGTGGCTGAAGACCCGCCAGTGGAGCCTGGACGAGCTGAATGATATCTTCAGCATGTTAGGGATCAAGATGGACGTTTGGTTCTTCGAAAGCGAAGTCGATCAGCCAGCCAAAGCCATCGTCGAAGAACTGGTGGCGCGGGGGATTGCCGATGACGAACGCCCGCAGGGTGGTGCAGTCATCGTCCGCATCGATGAAAAACTGGGTCTAAAAAAGGAAAAGTACCGCAGTAATATCCTTCTGCGCAGTGATGGCACCACGCTGTACCTGACCAAAGACCTGGCACTAGCCAAGATCAAATTCGAGAAATATCATGCCGACCGGTCGATCTACGTCGTTGATATCCGCCAGAGCCTGCACCTGCAGCAAGCCTTTAAAATATTGGAGATGCTGGGATTCCCCCAGGCAGAAAAATGCTACCATCTGGGGTATGGTTTTGTGAGCTTGCCTGAGGGCGCCATGTCTGCCCGCAAGGGTCGTTTGGTGCTGTTCAAGGATGTCGCCGATGAAGCCATCCGGCGGGTGATGATGGAGATCGAGCAGAAAAACCCCGACCTGCCCCAGGAACAACGCCAGGCCGTAGCTGAGCAGGTGGGGCTGGGTGCGATGATCTATGCCATGTTATCCATCGACAATAATAAAGATATGGTCTATGATATGCAATCAGCACTTAATTTTGACGGTCACACCGGCCCGTATATCCAAAATGCGCACGTGCGTGCCAATAGCATCCTGAGAAAAGCGGATGGCATTCCACCTGGTGCGGGTTTTGACTACGCCCTGACCAGTCACGAAGTACAGCTGATCGACATCATCTCGCGCTTTCCAGATACCGTCCAATTGGCAGCGCTGGAATACCGTCCATTGATCATTGCCAATTATGCTTACGAGCTTGCCAGCACTTTCCATAGCTTTTACCATGTTGTCCCGGTGATCCAAACGGAAGATCTACAGGTGCGTGCCGCTCGCTTACGCCTGGTGGCAGCCGCCCGGCAGGCTCTGGCTAATGCTTTACGCCTGCTGGATATAGAATCACCCCAAGTGATGTAGCTATGAGGGTTGCCAGGGTAGCCTGGTCTCTCTCAGAAGAATAAAAATAACAAGGAGAAAAACTATCCAATGTCAGCCATCCGTACACTCATCATGGGCGCCGCAGGGCGCGACTTTCACAATTTCAACGTGTTCTTTCGAGACAATCCCGATTACGAAGTAGTTGCATTCACTGCCACGCAGATCCCGGATATCGAGGGGCGCACCTATCCTACCGAGCTGGCAGGAAAACTATACCCCAAGGGCATCCCAATTTTCGCAGAGACCGATCTGCTCACTTTGATCCGTGAGAAAAATGTGGATCAGGTGATATTCGCCTACAGCGATGTTCCCCATGAAGTTGTGATGCACAAAGGTTCGGCCGTGCTGGCTGCAGGTGCCGATTTTCGCTTGATGGGCACGAAGGCCACCCAGCTCAAATCCACCAAGCCAGTGGTCTCAGTGTGTGCCGTACGTACGGGTTCAGGCAAAAGCCAGACCACCCGGCGAGTCTCTTTGATCTTACGCAGCATGGGATTCAAAGTCGCTGCCATCCGTCACCCCATGCCCTACGGCGACCTGGTTAAGCAGACGGTGCAGCGTTATGCCGATTATTCGGACCTGGACAAGCACGAGTGCACTATCGAAGAACGTGAAGAATATGAGCCGCATCTGGACAATGGCGTCATCGTGTATGCAGGCGTGGATTATGAAAAGATCCTGCGCCAGGCCGAACAGGAAGTTGACATAATCCTTTGGGATGGCGGAAATAATGATTTCTCATTTTACGTGCCAGATTTACAGATTGTCGTTGCTGACCCTCACAGACCCGGCCATGAGATGAGCTATTATCCGGGTGAGACCAATGTCCGCTCAGCCGACGTCTTCGTGATCAATAAAGTGGACACGGCAAATGCTGAAGATGTGATCAAGGTGCGTCAAAACCTGCGCATGCTCAATCCGAATGCAGTCGTCATCGAAGCAGCCTCACCCCTGTTCGTAGATGACCCCGCAAGCATACAGGGTAAGCGGGTGTTGGTCATCGAGGATGGCCCAACCCTTACCCATGGTGAAATGGCATATGGAGCAGGTTACGTGGCTGCACGTCGTTTCGGTGCAGCTGAGATTGTTGATCCACGACCGTTCGCAGTCAGATCGATTAAAGCCACCTATGAAAAATATCCCAAGACCGGACCCATCTTGCCTGCCATGGGGTACGGTGAGGCACAGACAAGGGATCTTGAAGCCACCATCAACCAGTCCGACGTAGATTTGGTCATCATTGGCACACCCATTGACCTGATGCGCGTGATCAAGATTAATAAACCTTCCCAACGGGTGCGCTATGAGCTGCAGGAAATTGGGCAGCCAACCCTGGAAGATGTACTAAAAGCGAAATTTGGGAAGTGATCAAATATTGCTTCCAACTAGCTAAAATCTGATGCCCTCTCTTATTTGGGCTACCAAATCACCACCCTCAATGTCACCAGCCGCCCTGGAGATGGATTCAATCGTCTATCCCCAGGGGGTTGGATATCCTAATCAATCCCCCGAAAGCCAGCTTATCCTGGGCGATAACCTGCAGGTGATGTCAGCCCTGCTGCCGGAATTCGAAGGCAGGCTAAATTTGATCTACGCTGACCCACCCTTTTTTACCAATCGCCGATACTCCATGCGCATCGGGAGAGGGGAAGACTCACGCCGCCCGCAAGAGTGGCAGCTGGCTGAAGGCTATCCGGACCATTGGACAGACCTGGATGCCTACCTGGACATGCTCTATCCGCGCCTCATCCTGATGCATCGCTTGCTTGCTCCCACAGGGACACTTTATCTTCATCTTGATTGGCACGCCAGTGCTTACGCCCGCCTGATCATGGACGAGATTTTTGGTGCAGAACGCCTGCTTAATGAGATTGTGTGGATTTATCATGGTCCTTCCCCCATCCGCTCAGCATTCAACCGCAAGCATGACACCATCCTTATCTATACCAAGGGTGAGAAATACACATTCAATGTGGATGATGTTCGTCAGCCCTATGATCCCGTCACGGTTAAAACATTTGCTTCATCGCTTAAAGCTGGATTCGGAAAAATTCCTGACCTCGAGCGAGGTAAAGTTCCCGAAGATTGGTGGTATTTCCCTGTGGTTGCGCGCATGCACCTTGAGCGCAGTGGATATCCCACTCAAAAACCTGAAGCTTTGCTCCAACGCATCATCCGGGCTTCTTCCAACCCGGGCGATTGGGTGGCTGATTTCTTCTGCGGTTCTGGTACCACAGCGGCAGTGTCTGCCAGGTTGGGGCGGCGTTTCATCGCCACTGACCTGAGCTATCGAGCTGTTCACACCACCCGCAACCGGCTGGTTATGGCGGGGGCTCCGGTTTTTGCCGTGCAACGCCTGGTGGGAAGTGGACCCACTGCAAATGATAGTCCACCTCCCAATCCTCCAAGCCTGAATTTGGATGAGCAGTCCGTCACGCTGGTGACACAGCAATTGGATGAGATCGATTATTGGGAGATTGACCCCGGATGGGATGGCCAGGTCTTTCGCAGTGCCTCCCAGGCAATCAGACCACGCAGAAAAGGGACGATTCCTGATCATCTTTTACTTCCAAGACCACCGATGGGACTTCCAATTTGTGCCCGCGTGGTGGACATACGTGGAAATACCTGGTGGATAAAAAGCTAGTCTACATTTGCTCGGATCACATATTAAAACAAAAAAACCCGCCATACTCGTAACGGGTTGCACCTTGCAAACTTACGCCCGGTAACTATCAAGTATCCAGCCGGTAGCCCACCCCTCGAATGGTCTTTAGAAATTGTGGTTGGCGCGGGTTCTCTTCCAATGCTTCCCGAAGCCAGCTGATATGCACATCCAGGGTACGCGTATCGCCTGTATATTTCGTGTCCCAGACTTCAGAGAATAGCTTTTGTCGTTCTACGGCTTCACCCGCGTGCAGCAACAACACCTGTAGTAAATGCGTCATCCTGGGTGTCAGCCGAGCCTCGTGCCCCCTGCACCTGACTCTCTTGCGCTCCAGGTCCAGGCGGATAAACCCGACATGTAAAATGCTCTTTCCATCTCCAGGCAGGAGGGGCGTAATCCGGTTAAGCAGCTTGCGGGAGGTGAAAGGTAGCTCAAGGACAACATTCGCCGAAGACGGACCCGAAAAAGAATGCTCTGGCGAGATGATTAACACGATTGGAAGCTCGCTCGATCTTTCCCGAATTTCACTGCAAATTCGCTTGCCACTGCTGCGCAGCGAAGCTGCGTTAACTACAACCAAATCGGGGTCCACTTCCAACAATCGAGCAACCGCTGCACTTCCAGTTGCAGCAGTTTCCACCCAATAATCTTTTTTTCGCAGGGAGGGCACGAAGGACGTGCTATCTGTCCGCTTTCCCTCCACCCATAATATTCTTGCTTTCATAAACCATTATTCCACGGTTCAAACGTTACAGCATTGGTGAATACCCCCAATACTTTTAGCGGAGTGTGCCTATTATACCGCTATCTTAACTACAGGCAAGATGTTAAAGGAATCCTTTAACAAAACAAAATTGTAGATTTGCTTAATCTGGAATTCGCGAGCGGTGAAGTTAATTGCAACACACTTATTCCATGTTAGAATCAACCCGCCGAGGATGAACATTGCTGGAGGCTTGTAATGTCAGATATGGTTGAAGTTGTCATAGATAGTATCCGTGTCAGCCTGATTTCACAGCAAAGGATCGTCATTTTAAGGGAGGTTGATGCTGATCGCTACCTGCCTATCTGGATTGGAATCTACGAAGCAGAAGCGATTGCATTAGCCCTTCAAGATGTAGAGGTGGCACGCCCGCTGACATGGGACTTACTTAAAAATATATTCTCCGTTTTGGATGCGCGTATTATTCGTGTGGAAGTCACATCCCTCCACGATGATACCTATTATGGCAATATTGTTGCAGAAATTGATGGACGAAAGCTGGACATAGATTCCAGACCATCTGATGCCATTGCTTTGGCTGTACGCGCCCACGTTCCAATCCTGGTCGCACGCCCGATCCTGGAATCCGTTGGTGTGATCCCTGAAGAAGATATGCAAGAAACAGCCGCTGAGCATGGTCAGCCGACCGAAGCATCTCCATCAGAGGCCAATGATGAGAATTTATCGGTATTTGAAGACTTCCTTGAGAACCTCGACATCGGTGACGAAGACAAAGGCGATCAGGAAGATGATGGTGAGAATAAGTAACCTGCTTAATGGTACAGAAGCATCCGATGTGATCGCCTGTGGTCAGACTCCAGCCCATCAGATTTTTGAAAGTGGATTATGAGCGACTTCCTATCCTTTGATGAGACCCCAGCACCAACCCCGCAGATAGTGCCGCATAGCCGGGAAGCTGAAGAGGCGGTCTTGGGTGCGGTTTTAATCAATCCAGAAACCTATTATGAAGTCTCCCAATTTCTGCGATCGGATGATTTTTATATTCAACGGCATCGCTGGTTATGGGAATCATTTATGCGCTTGCAAGAGCGCCGTGCACCGATAGATTTTCTCACCGTGGTGGAAGAGCTGGACCAGATTGGGCAGCTGAATGAGATGGGTGGACCTGCATATATATCCACACTAATCAATAATGTGCCCTCTTCGTTACACGCTGAAGCCTATGGAAAGATTGTCGAACAAACCGCCATTCGCCGCAGGATGCTGGAGGCAGCTAATCACATTGCCAAATTGGCATACCAGGAGGAAGACCTCCTGGAAACCGTTATGGATGAGGCCGAGAAAGCCATTTTCGGCGTCAGCGAACGGCGGATGACGCGTGACCTGCAATCCATCAAGACAGTCCTCAGCGATTACTATAACCGGATCGACCAGCTCTCGCAGCGTGACGAAGAAACCTTCGGCGTACCCACGGGATTTATTGATTTGGACCGCTTGCTGGGAGGATTGCAGCCGTCCGATTTTCTGATCATCGCCGGGAGACCAGGATCAGGAAAAACTTCATTTATGCTCTCTGTAGCCAAGAATGCTGCCCTGATCCATAAAAAGCATATCGCTATATTTTCCATGGAAATGTCCAACGATCAGCTGGCGCAGCGATTAATCGCCCAGGAGACTGGGATTGATGCCCATCACTTGCGCACAGGTAAGCTCACGGATGATGAATGGGCTCTTTTCGCCCAGGCAATCGAAGTGTTGAACGATACGGTTATCTTCCTGGATGACACACCTGGATTGACACCTATTCAGCTGCGTACTAAGAGTCGACGTTTGCACATGGAATTTAACCTGGACCTGATTCTGGTCGATTACCTGCAATTAATGAGTAGCGGGGTGCGTTCTGAAAATCGGGTGCAAGAGGTTTCTTATATTTCACGCAACATGAAAATCCTGGCACGCGAGCTAAATGTGCCCGTCTTGGCCGCAGCTCAGCTCTCCCGGGCCATCGAACAGCGCGCCGATAAGGAGCCGCAGCTGTCTGATCTACGCGAGTCGGGCAGCCTTGAGCAGGATTCTGATATTGTCATGTTCATCCACCGCCCCGAATTGTACGAGAAGGATACGCTTAAGCGTCACCTCGTACAGATCAAAATAGCCAAACACCGCAATGGTCCAACCGGTAATATTGAGCTGGTTTTCCGGGAAAACCTGACCAAGTTTGAAAATGCTGCCACCCAGGTTATCGATCTGCGGAAAATTTAGACATGACCTTTCCCGGCTTTTCTGAAGAGAGCACAACCCAAATCCGGATTCCAGAGCAGTTTTTTCGCGATCTGCTGTTGCAGATTGATAATTTGGATGAGCTCAAACTTACCTTGTACATATTTTGGCAGCTTGAACGCAAGGAAGGTCTCTTTCGATATCTGAGTTCGAGCGACCTGGTAAAAGATAAACAGCTGCTGAAGTCGATGGGGAAGGACCTCAAAACAGCACGTACAGCCCTGGTAGAGGTTTTACAGCAAGCTGCGCAAAGGGGCAGCTTGATCCTGGCTGATTATCCGCTAAGCAAGAAAAATGAGCGGCTTATCTTTCTCAACACCCCCAAAGGTCGTGCCGCATTGGAAGCCATAAAGCGCGGCGACTGGCATCTTGCTGAGAGACCCTCAGCAACATCCAGCAATTTATACCGAGCGCTTGAACATTTTCCAGTTATACGAAGCCAATGTTGGACCTCTCACACCGATCATTGCAGATGCGCTGCGGGACGCCGAAAAAACCTATCAGGCGAGCTGGATCGAGGATGCCTTCCGTATCTCAGTTGAACGTAATAAGCGCAGCTGGCATTATATAGAAGCAATCCTTCATCGTTGGCAGGAAGGAGGACGTGATGACCGAAAAGATAAACAAGATCGACGCAACACTGAAGAAACTCTACGAAGATACAGCGACTGGGAAAAGTAATCCATCCACCGAACCCGATGAGGTGGAATATTCCTCTTCATCCGCCCTGGCTGGGGATATTCATTGTCCCTATTGCCACGGTTTGGGATACCTGCGTCGTGACCTGCCTATAGGCCATCCCGATTTTGGTAAGCTGCAGATTTGTACCTGCCGCAATGGTCAGGTCTCGCAGCAGATCCATGATAAGTTGTTTGCGATCAGCAACCTTGATAATCTTCAGCACCTTACCTTTGAAAATTTTCAATACGCGCGGTCGGATTGGGCTGGGTCCATGGCAAGCCGACTCGCTCGAGCGGGCGTATAACCAGGCACAGCAGTTCTCACAGAAAGCGGATGGTTGGCTGCTTCTCCAGGGTGGTTTTGGCTGTGGTAAGACCCATCTCGCGGCTGCGATAGCGAATTTCACCGTCGGGATGGGAGTGCCTACCCTGTTCATTACCGTCCCCGATTTATTGGACGCTCTTCGCTTCGCCTATGATGATCCGGCCAGTACGTTTGAGCAACGCTTTGAAGAGATACGTTCGGCTCCCTTGCTGATCATGGATGATTTTGGAACGCAGAATGCCACTGCCTGGGCACAGGAAAAGCTCTTCCAAATCCTGAACTACCGCTACATCAACCGCCTGCCGCTGGTGGTGACCACCAACCTGCTGTTGGAACAGATTGAGGGGCGGATTCGCTCCCGGCTGGAAGACCCGGAGCTTGTCACGCGCGTCTTTATTCAAGCTCCCGATTTTCGTCGCCCTACAGACGACTCCACCCATTCTGACCTTTCCTCCCTGGCGATGCATCACGAACAGACGTTCAGCAATTGGGATGACCGGCAAGCTGAAAACCTGACGGCTGACTTCCGAACCAAGCCTAAGATATAGCCTTAACATCAGCCATTGATTACGCTCGTCAGCCACAGGGTTGGCTGGTATTTACCGGAACATATGGCTGTGGTAAGACCCATCTGGCAGCCGCGATAGCCAATTCCCGCGCTGACCTCGGGCAACCTCCCATGCTGATCAGCGTTTCCAACCTGCTGGATCATTTACGGGCAACCTTCAGTTCCACAAGTTCGGTCAGTCTTGATCGCCGCTTTGAGGAGATCCGCTCCACACCATTGCTCATCCTGGATGCCCTGGGCGAGCAATCCCCAACTCCATGGGCCAATGAAAAGTTATTTCAATTAATCGATTATCGCCACCTGAACAAACTGCCCACGGTGATGACCACTGCCAAATCACCTGGATGATCTGGAGCCTCGTATTCTCAGTCGCATCAAGGACGCTCGGCTATGTACGATTTGCGCCATTGATGCTCCAGGATATCGTGGTGGAACTAGTGAAACCAGCTTCTCGTCACAAGCGGTCTAGGTAATTCCAGAACATAACCCACGGCGGGTAACGCTCACCCGCCGTTTTGTTTTAATCTGGTTCCAATCACTCTGATCGAAGCATTGTAGCCATCTTCATTTTAGCTGCCCTGAAACTTATCCAATGGCTGGCTGTCAGGTTGCCAGTGTTGCCAGGGTGCCATTGATTAGGTAAATCTAGAAGAAGGTATAAATTTTAACCAAGGAACTCGTATTGATCAGAGTCCGCTAAAATTCTGAGGATGTCTATTGACACCTGACTAATCTTACGTTATTATATCTAAATTATCAGATTTTATCTCAATTGAAAGGCGACTTAATGGAAAATAACCACCCCGCTTGCATCTATTGTGACCAAAGTGACCATACCGTCCCGCTTCTTCTTTTCAGGTATCAAAGTAGAGACTATTGGATTTGCCCTCAACACCTGCCCATCCTGATCCATAATCCGGATCAATTGGCACACAAGCTGCCAGGTCTCGAGCTTCTACGACCATCCGAGGGGCATTCATGATCACAAGCTTATTACTCTCTTTGCGTGAGGGTCTCGAAGCCGCGTTGATTATTGGAATAGTCCTTGGGGCACTTCACAAAACCAAACGCTCTGATCTTAATCGCTCTTTATGGGCGGGGGTACTCAGTGCAGTCATTGTCAGCTTGTTATCAGCCTTGCTCCTGCATGCCGTCAACAAAGAACTGGAAGGTCTCGCAGAGCAAATTTTCGAAGGTGTAACCCTTCTCCTGGCAGCCGGTGTGTTGACGTGGATGATTTTCTGGATGCGTCGCCAATCTGGAGGTATGAAATCACAGCTTGAAAGCGAAGTTAATCGAGCGGTCAATTTGGGTGGTAGGGGGGCAATATTCTTCCTGGCGTTCATCGCTGTCCTGAGAGAGGGCATTGAGCTGGCTCTCTACCTGACTGCCTCCTCTCTGACGTCCAGCGGTCTTCAAACCTTGTTGGGGACATCCATTGGATTATTTGCTGCCGGCTTATTAGGCTATCTGATCTTTACAACCACACTCCGTCTCAACTTGCAGACATTCTTCCAGGTGACTGCCGCCATACTCATCCTGTTTGCTGCCGGCTTGATTGCCCACAGCATTGGTGAGTTCAATGAGGCGGGCATTATACCTGGTATCATCAGCCCAATTTGGAATCTCAATCACATCCTGGATGACCGTTCCATCGTGGGGATGATCTTCAGTACACTCTTCGGCTATCAGGGAAGTCCATCCCTGACTGAAGCGTTGGGTTATAGTGGTTATTTGTTGGCGATTATGCTTGTCTTCCTAAAAACGAGGCGCGTCCAGGCAGAATAACTCATTCCTCCCGAGTCAGCCACTTTTCCATACCTTGTGGATATCGGTAATCTTCCAGCTTGTCTAGCAAATCTTCCGCCTGTTCAGCACACACCAACAATGCACTATGCTCAGCATAGATAAATCCATCCGTGCGGGCTTTTTCGATGGCTGATAGTAGCAAATCATAATAATGCCTGGTGTTCAATATCCCCATGGGTTTGCTATGCAAGCCAATTTGCGCCCAGGTGAGAACCTCGAATAACTCTTCGAAAGTCCCGTAACCTCCAGGTAAAGCTATAAATGCATCGGAGATATCCACCAAACGCTGTTTGCGCGTGTGCATGCTGTCCACGATTTCCAGGCGTGAAAGCCCAGTGTGCATCAATACAGGCGTGTTGAATATCTTTGGGATCACGCCAATCACCTCACCGCCCGCTTCTAAGGCACCATCGGCAACTGCACCCATCATGCCGGTGCAGCCTGCTCCATATGCCAACGATAACCCACGCCTGGCAATTGCCACTCCCATCTCACGCGCGGCCTGGAGATACTCACCATCCATCTTTTCTGAAGAGCCACAATAAACACATATGGTTTTCATGCTGGTCTTTCCTTATTAGTCATGAACAGAATTGCGCAATTATAGCATTAGTGTGAATCACAAATGGCGTTGCTCATACTATAATAAGTAACCATCGAAATTACAGCACATGAAACCCTCAGGTAATCTGTGTTACCTTTATTGCAAAGGCCTTAAAATATGGATTAATTCTATTCAACTCATCACTACCAGGAAGGATAATTTCAATTATGGCAACTGTTGAAATCTCACACATCAGCAAATCCTTTGGCACATTGAAAGCCGTGGATGACGTCTCCTTTGATGTTGAAAAGGGGGAAATATTCGGTTTGCTGGGTCCTAACGGCGCCGGGAAGACCACTGCCATCAGGGTGCTACTGGACATCTTTAAGCCCGATCACGGTGATGTAAGCATCCTGGGTGGTCCAATGACAGAAGCCAAGAAGGATCGCATTGGTTATATGCCCGAGGAACGTGGCATGTACCAGGATATACCCCTCGACCAGTGTCTGGTCTATTTAGGCACCCTCAAAGGCCTGGCTCCAATGGATGTCCGCAGCAGGCTGACGGGATACCTTGAGCGCTTCGATCTGGCGTCTTCACGTCATAAGAAAGTGAAAGAACTTAGCAAAGGTATGCAGCAGAAGGCTCAGCTTATCACCACGCTGATCCATAAACCGGAGCTGGTCATCATCGATGAGCCGTTCAGCGGTCTCGACCCGATCAACACCCAGATGGTGAAAGAGATGTTGCGTGAGCAGCGCGATCAGGGAGTGACCATCCTCATGTCAACCCACCAGATGCACCAGGTGGAAGAGCTGTGTGATCGCATCGTCCTGATCGACCATGGTCGCACCATATTGTATGGTCCATTGGACGATATTCGCAACCAATTTTCGGGACATGCTGTAATTGTCCGCACACCTGATGAATTACCCGCGTTACCCGGTGTTGAGAATATCGTCCAGCACAACTCGTCCGCACACCGGCTGAACCTTGCCCCTGCTACAAGCACACAGGATGTGTTGCGTAAGCTGGTCGAGCTGGGTATCCAGGTCGATCAATTTGAGATTGCAGCACCAACCCTGGATGAGATCTTCATTCGAGTCGTGCAGGAAGCCGATCAAAAGCTGGGAGAGAGATCATGAACAAGTTCTGGCAAATTGTCTCTCATGAATATTCCCGGCATGTGTTCCGCCGGCGCTTCCTGATGGCTTTGTTCAGTGTACCGCTCCTGATGGTATTCATGGTTGTTTTGGTGATCGTGATCATCCGGACAAACTCAAGTCCCACACCGATCGGCTATATCGATCATTCTGGGTTACTGGCAAATCCCATATCACAACCTGCCCCCAAGTGGCCCGAGCGGTTGGTTACGATGCAGGCATACACCGATGAAGCCAGCGCTAAAGCTGACTTGCAAGCGGGTAAATTGCAGGGCTATTACATCATCCCTAAAGATTACCTTCAATCAGGTCAGGTAGATCAAGTCTATCTCAAAGAGATCAACGGCATGGCCACCCAGCAGTTTGACTCCTTCCTGACCACCAACCTTTTGTCCAGTCAACCTGCAGAGATTGCCAACCGCCTCGTCAATGGGAGCAATATCATTGTGCAGTCCACCGATAAGAGCCGTGAAGCCTCCCAGGGAAACTTTATCAATATCCTCCTACCAATTCTTGCAGGTGTCCTTTTCATCGTGGGCATGAGTACCAGCTCGGGCTATCTGATGCAAACCGTGGTGGAGGAAAAAGAAAACCGCACCATGGAAATCATGGTCACATCCGTCTCCCCGAACCAGTTGATGAGCGGAAAGGTGATCGCAGATATCGCCATAGGTGCCACGCAGCTCCTGGTATGGGCTATTTTCATCCTCCTGGCTCTGGTTATAGGGAAAAGCTACATTCCCTTTCTGGGGGGTCTCAAGTTCTCAGGTGAAATGGTTGGGGTAATCATTGCAGTGATGGTACCGGCGTTTATCATGATCAGTGGGCTGATGGCAGCTATCGGGGCCACCGTGTCTGAAGGCAACGAAGGTCAACAGATCATGGGGTTGTTCACCATCCCCATCTGGCTGCCGTATATCTTTATTATGCTCTTCGTCGAAAACCCGAACAGCCCCCTGGCGGTTGCCTTGAGCTTCTTCCCGCTGACCGCTCCAATGTCAATCGCCTTACGCATAGGGTTTACCACCATTCCAACCTGGCAGGTGATCGTCAGTGTTACCATCCTGGTGTTATCAGCCATAGGTTCTGTCTGGCTGGCCGGGCGAGCATTCCGCCTGGGCATGCTGCGCTATGGTCAACGTTTACGCTGGGCAGAAATATTCAGCCGACAAAGAGTGTGACCATGAACAAGACTTTCCTCGTATTAAAGCACGAGTTCTTCACCATCCTTTCCCGACCTTCATTCCTGTTTGCCCTGTTCGGGATTCCCATCATCGGCGCTGCCGTTTTTATGATTGCCGGGCAGTTGAGCAAAGGTAATCCGGCTCAAAACGTGCTCACCCTGCTGATCAGCAACCCATCCATCGCCCTGCCGGAGGGTTATGTAGACCAAAGCGGTATCATTAAGGAAATTCCCGCCTCAGTGCAGCCCGGCTCGTTGCTGCCTTTCCCAGATGAGGCCAGCGCCAGCCTGGCAGTGGTAGATGGTCAGATATCCGGTTATTACGTCATCCCCGCTGATTACATCCATTCGGGTAACATCATGAATGTTCGCTCAGATTTCAACCCACTCGGCTCCTCGGGTAACTCATCCATGCAAGAAACCCTGCAGGTCAACCTGTTGGGCGGTAACACTCAGTTAGCCAATCTGGTCAACGGGCCGAAAAATGTGACCCCCCGATCCTTATCGCCCGCGCCTCAGCGCGCAGAGAGCAACATGCTGACGTTTTTCCTGCCCTATGCCGTCACGATGTTGTTTTATATCATTATTCTCAGCGCTGCCAGCTTGCTGCTCAGCAGCGTTACCAAGGAAAAGGAGAACCGGGTGATAGAGATCCTGATGGTGTCGGTTACCCCAAGGCAGCTATTAACCGGTAAGATCATCGGATTAGGCCTGTTGGGTTTACTACAAACCATCGCCTGGGTAGGCACTGGAAGGGTTTTGCTAGCCTTGAGTGGAACCACATTTAACCTGCCGATTGCCTTTCAGCTGCCAGCCTCCTTTTTAATTTGGGGGATTATCTTCTTCCTGTTGGGATATGCCGTATATGCCAGCTTAATGGCTGGTTTGGGGGCACTGGTACCTAATCTTCGGGAGGCTTCCCAAGCAACCATTTTGGTGATCTTCCCATTGATTATCCCGATATTTCTTTTAAGCTTACTTATCGAAGAACCGCACGGGTTGCTTGCCACCATTCTGAGTATTTTTCCTCTCACCGCCCCAGTGACGATGATGACCCGCCTGGCGGCAGGGGATGTGCCCTTCTGGCAAACTTTGCTTGCTGCTGTACTGCTGGCTGGTACTGCAATGTTGGTAATACGGGCAGTGGCTCGCATGTTTCACGCCCAAACGATCCTATCCGGTCAGCCATTCAGCCGTAAGGTGTTCTTCACAGCCCTGTTGGGGAAGTCTTAGGACCCAGCTATTGGCTACCTTACCTGAGATGACACATCCTGCCCACCAGCTTGCATTTTCTCTGGCAGATTTACGCCAATCAGCCAGCCAGCTGTTGGAGCTGAGGCCAGGTTACATTGTCACCTATCGCCTGCTGCGCGAAGTGCTTCGCCTGCCGGCGGATGACCCGCTGCTTGCACAGGCAAAAGATGCTGCCGTAAATAGCAAGTGGGTAAACCAGCTAAACGAATCACAATTGCCCGAAGGCAGCTGGGGTCGCTTCCACTCTCAAGATACCCGGAAGAATACCATGTTCCGCACGACGGAGGAGGCCATCGACCGGGCATTTGCGCTGGGGCTTGAGCCAGGCGAAGGATGCCTGGCCAGGGTGCAACACTACATCATGCAGGTGTTGCAAGGAGAGGAACATATCACCGACCGGATAGAAAAGAGTGAGTCCTGGCCATTATTGATCAAGATAATCCTGGCAGGTCGTCTCGCTCAGATTGATCCGCATAACAAGTGGCTGGCATTATTCTGGGTATATTTGGAAGAAGTTACCGATTACGCCTTTATATCGGGCGAATACCGACTGGAGGATGAGGCAGCCGCATTCTTGCGCCTTTCCGGAATCCATATACCCCAGGGGTTTTTGGAAAGCCAGCACGCCTTGTGGGTTCTTTCCTCGCATCCATTATCACCGGACCTTGACCATGTTTTAGTCTCTTGGATATGGCATAAGGCAGATGGCATCCGGTATATCCGCGCTCCACTCGCCAACCCACAATCCCGGCAGATTGGGTATTGGCTGCGGTCGATGAATATCCTCTCGCGCTTTCCCTCCTGGCGGGAGGTATGTGCAGATGGGTTAAACCGCTTATGGGATCAGCGTGATGAACAAGGATACTGGGATTTTGGCACCCAGATTGCCAGGAGTGTTGATTTTCCCCTTTCGGAAAACTGGCGGCAGGGTATCGACCGCAAGCTGGATTACTCCACTTCAATCCTTGCCCTGCTTCGCAGGTGCTTTGATTAAGCGTCCAGCCAGATGGTCACTGGGCCATCGTTGGCAATTTCCACCAGCATGTGGGCACCAAACTCACCTGTTTGGGTGGGTACGCCAATCTCATTGAGCCGCTCAGCAAAGCGCTCCACCAGCGGTTGAGCTACATCCGGCAGGGCTGCATCCGTGAAAGATGGGCGCCTGCCTTTGCGTGTATCCGCATACAATGTGAACTGGCTCACGACGATCGCCTGCCCGCCCACATCCAGTATTGAGCGGTTCATCTTTCCTTGCTCGTCATCAAAAATGCGCAAATGGGCAACTTTATCACCCATGGCATGAACCTGCTGCTCGCCATCCCCTTGCCCAATGCCCAGCAAGATGATGAAACCTTTGCCGATTTCCGCAATGCAATGACCGGCGACAAGCACCCTGGCTGACTTCACGCGTTGTAATAAGAGGCGCATACGATGCTCAATTTTGTGGACTGTGTCGCAAGGCAAATGCTACAGCTGCCGCCCAGGCTAATACTTTGAATTTGCCCTGGGATAGGGCAGATTCCAGCTCTTCCCGTTTCATCAACAGGATCTCTTGCTCTTCCAGGTCATCGCTGTCAATGGCACATACCTGCCGTGCACCACGTGCCAGGTACAAGTAGCCGGTGGCAACTCCCCGATTTGGATCGACCAGGTAATTTCCCAGGTCCAGCCAATCATCCGAAATGTAACCCGTTTCTTCGCGCAGCTCACGCTGGGCAGCAGCCAGGGGTGCTTCTCCTGACTCAATATAACCACCCACCAGTGCCAGCATGGGTTCGGCGACAGCATATTTACGCTGCCTGAAACACAGGAAATCACCTGTTTCAGTCTCCACGACCACGTTGATGTAGTCGGGTGTTTTGATCCAGGTCCAATCGGGAATGATGCGCCCATTGGGCAGCTCAACTTCGTGGTATTCGACCCGCAGCCAGGGCGGCTGGTCAAATACCACCCGGCGGGAGTGGGTTTTCCAGGCTCGCATCGTTGCCTCAGGGCAGCCCTACAGCCTGGCGCACTTCCGCCATGGTTTGCTCGGCAATAGCCCGGGCGCGCCTGGCTCCATCATCCAGCACACCGAGCACGTAGTCTGGGTTCTTCGCCAGCTCATTTCTCCGCTGGCGGAAAGGTGCCAGGTGGGCGTTTAAATTCTTTGCGTACAGCGCCTTGCAATCCACACAGCCAATCCCAGCTCTGCGGCACTCGCGATCGACCATGGCAATCTCATCCGGGGAGGAGAAAATCTTGTGCATGGTGAACACATTGCAGATATCCGGGTTGCCAGGGTCGGTACGCAGGATGCGATGGGGATCGGTCTTCATTTGCTTCACCCGCTTGATGGTCTCTTCAGGTGTGGCGGCAAGCTCGATATGGTTATTGAGGCTCTTGGACATTTTCCTCTCACCATCGATGCCAAGGACCAGTGGGATTTCGGTATTTTTCATTTGAGGCTCGATCAGCACGTTGGTGTGATAGCGATAGTTAAATGAGCGCACCGTCTCGCGGGCATATTCGAGGTGTGGCGCCTGGTCAATCCCCACCGGCACCAGGTTGGCTTTATACAGCACGATATCTGCGGTCATTAATACCGGGTAACCCACCAGGCCATAGTTCACATTATCAGGCTGGTCGCGCACTTTATCCTTGAAAGTGGGCAGGTCGGTCAGCTTACCCAGCGGGGAGACCATGGAGAGGATCAGGTGCAGCTCCGCCACCTGGGGCACATGCGACTGGATAAACATGATAGTCTCATCCGGGCGAATCCCTGCGGCGAGAAAATCGAGCGCCATATCTATGGTGTTCTGGCGTAAATTGAGCGTGTCTTCCACCGTCGTCAGCGCATGCAAGTCGACGATACAGTAAATGCAATCGTATTCATCCTGTAATGCCACGTAGTTCTTGATCGCGCCCAGGTAATTGCCCAGGTGTTGACGCCCGGTGGGGCGCGCTCCTGAAAATACACGGCCTTTCTTTTGTGGTGTCATAATAACTCCTTTAGTGCCCATTGTAGCCGTGATCGTCGATCACGGCTACATGGGATCGTCGATCCCGCTACTCTAGCTTCAAATATTTCCTCACCAACCCGGCGATCTCACCTGGCTCTACGTGGCGATGGGTGGCAAGCTTGGAATAGAGCAGCTCCCCATTGATCGAAAACTCGAAGCGCCCCCCATCCGATGGCACCAGGGTGAGCGATTCAATATTCGGCTCAAATTCCTTGAGCAGCTCGGCTGCCAGACCGGCAGCACGATCGGTATAGTTTCAGACTGCACAGTAGACCAGGTTAAGTTTCAACAGCATATCAGACCTCCGGTGGTAAGATTAACAAATACCCCCGCCGGTGATGCGACGGGGGGTGAATAAGCCAGCTTCACTCATCAGGTACGCGGTCCAACCCGGATACCTTTTGCCCGGATAACGGTGGCATCTCCGGCACAGGCTACTCCCCGCTGGGTTTCACCCTGCAGCTCCGAGGTCCATTCAGCGCATGCGCACGGGCGGGGTTTGCATCCTCTACCGCTCTCTGAACCGCTGCTTCCACACTTACTCGTCCTCATCAAAGCGATGAATAATATTGGCGCATAGTATATCATAAGTGGCAATCGGGAAAAAAAGAATCCCCCTAGATACGCGCTCCCTGGCGACGAGGGCCTTTTTTTACCCAAAGCTCGCAGTAACCGGAATATTTAACGACCGTACCCCGTTGTAGCCGGGATCGACGATCACGGCTCCAAATTACTATCACAGGCGCAACGCATGTTCATGTATTTCCAAAATTCCCGGTTGACTTTTACTCTAAAATTTGCTATGATATTTACATATTGTTAGTAAGTATTACACCAAGTAAATAACCAGGTGCTCATTCCAACAATTCAAGCCAATGACCTATCGCCTAACCATCACCGCCTCCGCCATGCGAGACATCAACCGCTCAGCTATCCTGGAAATCATCCGCCGGGAGAGCCCGATCGCCCGCAGCACGATCGCCCACAGGTTGGATGTCAGCTTACCCACCGTCATGCGCATCGTGGATGGGCTGATTGATGAAGGTTTCGTCCGCCTGCACGGGGACACCGAATGGAGCGGAGGACGCCGGCGCCCCTTGCTGGAATTCAATGCCGAGGCACATCTCATCCTGGGTGTGGACATGGGCGGGACAAAGATGTACGGCGCTCTATCAGACCTGGGGGGCAATATCCTGGACGAAGTGAATAACGCCCGGCATGGCTCCACCGGTGAAGACAGCTTCAATCGCCTGACTACCCTGATCGATACCTTGCTTGCCTCCCCAAAGCTTGGCGGGCGGCAGGTGCACGGGATTGGTGTGGGCGCACCGGGGATTACCCGTCACAAGCGAGGGGATTGTTACCTGGGCGAACACACTGCATTGGAAGGACTTCCCTCTCAAAGCCCGGCTGAGCGAGCTGTATCCCCTGCCCATCACTGTGGACAACGATGTGAACCTGGCAGCCATGGGGGAGCTTTGGTTCGGGGCGGGTCAAAACGCCCAGAACATGGTGATGGTGGCAATTGGCACTGGGATTGGGGCCGGAATCGTCATTGATGGAGCCCTATACCGTGGTGCGAGTGAAGCCTCGGGCGAGATCGGCAATATGCTCCCCGGTGGCGAGTTCCTGGGGAAAAACTACCAGGATTTCGGCGCTTTGGAGAGCGTGGCTTCAGGTACCGGGATCGCCGATCAGGCTCGCCTTGCCCTGGCGCACCAGCGTACGTCGGATGAATTGGAAAACTTGACCGCTGAAGATGTGTTCGAGGCTGCCAAACTTGGGCAAGCCTGGGCACGGACGATTATCAACCAGACGGTGGATTACCTGGCTATCGCCATCGCCAACCTGGCAGTGGCGTTCGACCCGGAGCTGATCATCCTGGGTGGCGGAGTATCGCGTTCTGCCGGGATGTTGATCGAGCCAATCCTGCATCGTATCGAAGGGGCTATCCCCACGTTGCCCAAACTGGTCGTATCCAGCCTGGGCTTAAGAGCGGGGGTGATGGGGGCAATTGCCAATGTGCTGCATAATACATCGAATTTTTACGTCGTTCATAAACTATCCTGACCGTTGACAGGACAAGCCAAAGGAGGTGCCTTGCCAGGGATAATTAAATGTAAAAAGCTAAGCCAATCATAGGTTGTCCAATAATCTAACACAACAAAGAGGAGAAATATGCGAACCTTTAATAAAATCACACTTACTCGTTCTGACGCTGATCATTGCATTTGGCATGGTAGGCTGCAAGGCAAAGACACCCACGGGACCCGTAACCATCCATGTGCTGACGATGGATCAGGCGGGTTTGAAACCAGCCGATATCGATCAAATTGCCCGCGACTTTGAAGCCGCTAACCCGGATATCAAAGTAGTCATGGAATACGTGGGTTACGATTATGTGCACGATAAAATCGTCACCGGTATGGCAGCCACACCCCCCGCCTACGATGCCGCCATGATCGACGTCATCTGGCCGGACGAATTCATCAAGGCCGGCTACCTGCTGGATGTCACTAGCCGTGTCACCGCAGATATGAAATCTGGCATTTTCCCTGCGGCCTGGAACGGCGTCACCCGCGACGGCAAGATCTACGGTATGCCCTGGCTGATGGATGTAAAATATTTCATGTACAATAAGGCGATACTGGAGCAGGCCGGCATTACAGCACCTCCCGCCACCTGGGAAGAGCTGGTGACCCAGGCTCAGGCCATCAAGGATCAAGGTCTGGTGGAATTCCCCATCGTCTGGTCGTGGAACCAGAAGGAAGGTGTGGTGTGTGATTTCACCGTGCTGTTGTTCGGTAACGGTGGCGCCTTCCTGGATGCCTCCGGTAAGCCCGCCTTCAACAATGACAAAGGTGTCCAGGTGCTCACCTGGATGAAGCAGACCATTGACGATGGCCTGAGCAACCCCAACTCGGTCGCCGCGGATGAAATGGCCGTCGAAACCGACTTCCTGGCCGGTAAAGCTGCATTTGCGGTCAACTGGCTGTTCCAATATGGCGATTCGAATGATGCCGCCAAATCACAGATTGTCGGTCAGGCAGCCTTCGCTCCCATGCCGGTCTTTGCAGCCGGTTTAGCCGCAGACATCCTGGGTTCCAGTGTGGATGGCTCGAGCTCTTTCGCCATCATGGCCACCACCCCTTACCCGGATCAAACCTGGAAGTTCCTCACCTATCTGGCCAGCAACGATGTCCAGATGAAGTACTCAACTGCGATGCTGCCCATCTGGCAAGATGATTTCAAAGGTGACACCCTGGCCAAGCTGGAAGCTGCTACGCCAGCCAACCCGGTCACAGTACCGGCTTTCCTGGCACAGTTCCCCTATGCCTACGAACGACCGACTGTTCCCTATTACAACGAGGCCTCTGCCGCGCTGCAATTGGCGATCCAGGAAGCATTGACGGGGGTCAAGACCCCGCAACAAGCCCTGGATGATGCCGCTGCCACGTGGGTTGAGCTCGCCAGTAAATAACCCATAACGGGATTGAATTGGGTGGATTTGCGGTACAATGCAGATCCACCCACTATTTTGAGATGAGCGCAATTTCCCTAAACCATCCAAAACGACGGCGCTCCTTACGGCAGCAGGATGCCCGCACCGCCTGGCTCCTGGTCATCCCAAGCCTGGTGGTCATCCTGGGTGTCACCCTGTGGCCGATCATCTATACGTTTATCTTGAGCTTTTATCATGCCCCCACCGGCATCAACCAGGTGCGTACCTTCGTCGGTTTGGGGAACTACCTCGAGATGCTCAAGGACCCGACCTTCTGGGAAACCATCGGGCGTACGATGTATTTCACGGTCGTCTCGGTGAGCCTCGAATTGGTCCTTGGGATGGCAGTCGCCCTGCTGATCCACTCTCATCCTTGGGGTTGGAAATTCCTGCGTTTCGCCCTGATCATCCCTTGGGCGGTTCCGACGATTGTCAATGGCGCTATGTGGCGTTGGATTTACAGCGCAGATTTTGGTGCCTTGAACGGCCTCCTAATGCAGCTGGGGTTGATCAAACATTACGTCCCCTGGCTGAGCATGCCAAATTTAGCTATGCCCCTGGTGATCCTGGCGGATGTCTGGCACATGATGCCGTTCGTCGCCTTGATCTTGCAGGCAGCCCTGGCTACCTTGCCGGTCGAGGTGGACGAGGCCGCCGCGGTGGATGGTGCCAATGCCTTCCAGCGATTTTTGCAAATCCGGTTGCCATTGCTGCGCCCGGCAATCCTGGTGGCGTTGATCGCCCGTACGGTGGATGCCTTCCGCGTGTTCGATATTGTCTACATCATCACCAGCAGCGGGCCAGCCAACAAGACCCTCACCATTACCTATCTGACTTATTTGAACTCTTTTCCCTGGGGAAAGCAGGGGATTGGAGCATCGCTCTCCTTCCTGATCTCCATCTTCACCATCAGCATGGCGCTGATATTCATTCGTTTTCTGTACCATCCTGAGGAAAACCAATGACGCATTACAAGAAGCAGTTGCGTAAGCTGCCTTCGTTTTTACTGACCCTCCCGGTGCTTTTCTTTATTTTCTTTCCGGTCTTGTGGCTGTTCAGTGCCAGCCTATCCAATCAGGTGGAATTATTTACCATCCCCATCCATTGGATCCCGCAGCACCCCACCTTCCAAAATTATCTGGACATTATCTTTCCGAATCTGGCAACTTCATCTGTGCCGCGCACTTTTGCGGTGGCATTGTTGAACTCCGTCAAAATCGCCTCCGCAGTCACTGCCATCGCCATCGGCTTTGGGAGCCTGGCAGCCTATGCCCTGGTGCGCATACCGTTCAAATTCAACCGCAGCATTCAGCTTGGCATTATCGCCACGCGCATGATCCCTGAAGTCTCGCTGATCCTGCCGCTTTTTATCATCGCTTCGCGCTTGCAATTGATCAACAAGCCCACCGTGCTGATTATTACCTACTTGAGCTTTGCACTGCCCTATGCTATCTGGATGATGGCGTCTTTCTTCCAGACGGTGCCGATCGATCTGGAAGATGCCGCCCGCATTGACGGCTGCTCCCGCTTGGGAATATTGTTCCGCGTGGTGATGCCGATTTCCGTGCCCGGCCTGGTCTCCACGGCGATGTTCACTTTTCTGCTCGCCTGGGACGAATTCTTCTTTGCCCTGATCTTCACCAGCACACTGGCCGCCAAGACGGCACCGGTTGCCATGGCCGAGTTTGTCGGTCGTTTTGCGGTCAATATCAACGGGATGATGGCCGGTGGGATTATTGCCGCCCTACCCCCGGTGATTTTAGCCTTCATTTTCCAGCGCTACATCGTCAGCGGTATGACCTCCGGGGCAGTCAAGGGGTGAGCGCCTCTGTCTCCTGCCAGGTTTCAAATCTCATCTGGCCTGTGTAGTTGAGGGTGCTCTATGCCCGAAACAACGCGAGCTTTATTTGCGAGCGCAAGGTCGCGAACGGTTTTTGTGAGCGATGCAAGCGCGCTCTTCATTCATTCATTGTCAACCGCTCAAGAAGGATCTGCAAACATGAACACCCTTGGACAACTTATCGCTGCCGGACGTACCGCTGAGGTTTACGCCTATGGAGACGAAAAGGTTCTCAAACTTTTCTACCCCACCACTCCAATCCTATGGATTGAGAAGGAAGCAGATACCGGTCCATACATTCAGAAAATGCAATTGCCTGTCCCAAAAGTCTATGAAAGGCTGAAAATAAACCAACGGGAAGGCATTGTCTATGAGAAAATCGAAGGTCCCTCCCTGCTGAATGAATTGGTAAAAAAGCCATGGCGGGTAGCACAGGTTGCACGCCTGCTCGCCAGGCTGCATGCACAGGTTCACGCGGTACCTGCACCGGAGAATATCGAGACTCAGCGTGAATGGGCACGCGGAGGCATACCCGAGACAAAAAAGTTGTCGCCGGATTTACAACAAAGGGTTCTCCATCTACTCGACTCCATGCCTGGTGGAAACCAGCTATGCCATGGCGATTTTCATCCGGGCAACATCATCGTAACCCAGCGCGGCCCCATTATCATCGATTGGATGACCGCCTCGAAAGGCACCGCCTGCGGGGATGTAGCGCGCACTTCGGTCATCCTGGAGTCCGCCAAAGCCCCGCCAGGAACACCCATGCGCTGGCTCCTGGAATGGCTTCGACGGCTGTTGCTCTCAACCTACCTGGACACGTATTTTCAATTGCAGCCGATGGATAAGGATTTATTTTCTGCCTGGCGTGCGATCATGGCAGCTAATTTCTTGTCGGATGTGAGCATGCCCGAAGAAGAAGCCAACCTGATGGGTATTATCCAACAGGGTGTCGAATCGATGCTAGGCGGATGATACCTGCTCCAACGGACAGGCATTCGCCTTGAGGCTACAGGGTGCATTTCCTGGTAAACACGTTGCGCTTGAAGGATAAAAGGATACAAACGAGGAGTGAATAATTTCACTTTTCCAAACTACTGAAATATGCTTGGTTTCATTGTCGTTTTTTATCTGACGACCAGCGCCAACCGAATTTACTGATAATGAGTAACCCTCTCGCTTGTGAAATTCCACAAGTGGGTATTTTAATATATTCTGAAACAATAAATGCTGTTCCTCGTGTCAAGATTTGGGACGAGGATAAATCAACAACAAGATTATGATAACAGCTCTTATAAAATACTTTTATGCTAAAACTATATTTTCACCGCAGTTGACATGAAATGCCGCATAATTACAGTATAATCATTTATCAGGTACTATTATTTGAGCTCTCTTTTTGAATAGTTTTAGGATGTGTTTGGGCTATCATATTTGCTAGTACGAGAATATCCAAGATTCCACGAGCAAAAAAAATATTTTTAGAGAATCTTTGGAGATCTTTCTAGCCTTTTGCTGATCCAAACTTTAGATCAGAACTAGTTAATCAATTTCATCCTCGTTTTGTGGAAATGGTTCTAGCTTGTAATTTTATTGAAACCCACCAAGTTCACTTACCTAGGTCTATTTCTAGTCTCGTTAGCCACTTTGATGTTCGAGACCTTATTGACACGCATCTTCAGCGTCACGATGGGGTATCATTTCGCCTTTTTCGCTGTCTCTATAGCGCTCTTCGGCATGACAGCAGGTGCTATCCTCGTGTACGCACTACCGCTCGTCTTTCGCCCTGAACACATACATCGTCTTCTTGCGCTAAATGCACTGCTCTTCGCGATAGCCATTACCGTAAGTTTTTTGACCCATCTGAGTATTCCAATTTTATCGGATGGGTCGTTCGTGGCTGCTTATGCCTTGCTGTTCAACTTCATAATGCTTGCAATTCCGTTCGTTTTTAGCGGCATATGCGTTTCTTTGGCCCTCACCCGGTTCACTGGGGCTGAATTGGGGGTAAGTAAGCTTTATGCTGCCGATTTGTTTGGAGCAGGGATTGGCTGCATGATGCTACTCTTTGTACTACATTATGCCGACGGTCCGAGTGCAATTATCTTTAGCGCTTTTCTGGCGGCTCTGGGTGCCTGGTCGTTTGCTCGTGACATAAATCCTTCCCGCCTGCGCGGCGCGATCCGGACGATTTGCCTGACTCTGCTTTTGTTCGCTTCTCTGAATGCATTCTTGGCTTCCAAACAGGAAGCCTTGCTACGCCTGGTGTGGGTCAAAGGGCAAATCGAACCCCCTTTGCTATATGAAAAATGGAATTCTTTTTCGCGTATTCGCGTCTTTGGCGATGCTGAAAAACTTACCTCACCAATTGGTTGGGGGATGAGTACGGCTTTGCCACCCACACAGGTACGGCAGTTAGGCCTGGACATTGATGCGGATGTAGTCTCGCCGGTCTCGCCGGTCTCGCCTCTACCTTTGAGCCTATCCGGTATCGGGCCGCCTCACACGTAGGGTTATATTTATTATTCCTTGCGGAATTCCACGGCTAAATTACCCTTAGCTGGAATTGAACCTCTAACGGCTAGGTTCCGCCTTCACCCCAATCTTGCCTGCTGCAGCACCCTCTCGATAAATGCAGCTTTCCCATCCAGGTAGGCTGATCGATCGCGTGGGTACACCATTGCTAGCTGAGTCTTTAGCTCAGCATATTCTTCAGCCACATGAGCATGCTGGCATAAGGTGTCCCGAAAGAGGATCAGGTTTTCCCACTCCAGGCTATGCCTCTCGACGATATGCAGGTGGAAGATACGTGGATCGCCTTTTACGAAGTAATGCCGGCGGGGAATGCCCAATTCACCCCTAAATTCATACCCCAGCCCCTCGATCGGTGGGATACAGGCCCTGGCTTCTTCGAAGTCGGCCACTGCGATGGCAATATCCACGATGGGTTTCGCCAGCATGCCTGGGATGGAGGTGCTGCCCACATGTTGGATGTCCAGGATGTACGCACCCACCGCAGCTTGGAGGATTGCTTTCTCTGACTCAAAAACCAGCTTCCATTCTTCGCTGTACGGAGCAAGTTTTACCATGCCCTTTTCCAAACCAATCATGTTGAGACCTCCATCCATGCCTGTACCCAAATATACATCCGCCATTCTTTGCAGTCAACCTAATGATGGAAGCTCGCTGCTCGCAGCTTCCATCAAATATGCTACAATTTACCTCAGGTTCAGGAGGAAAAGATGAGTACCAACCTGGATATTCGACCATCTGCCATCGCCGGGCAATGGTACCCGTGCGATCCCAAACACCTGGCTGCGAATGTGGACCGCTACATCCATGAGGCCACCCTGCCGGAGCTAAAAGGGGAAGTGGTGGCTATCATCACGCCACATGCCGGGCACATGTATTCCGGCCCGGTGGCAGGCTATGCCTTCGCCGCTCTACAGGGCTATACACCCGATCTCGTGGCAGTTGTCTCACCCATGCACTACCCGTATCAACGAGCCACTGCTCACCACCGCCCATGCCGCCTACGAAACCCCGCTTGGCACCCTCCCTGTGGATGCTGAGGCCGTGAAGATGCTCGACGACCTGCTGGTTAAGGAACTTGGTTACGGTCTGGCGTACGTCCGGCATGACCGGGAGCATTCCTTGGAAATTGAGCTGCCATTCCTGCAGCGGGTGCTTCAAACCGATTTCAAGCTGCTGCCGGTGATGGTGCGCGACCAAAGCCTGAAGGTAACCCGCATCCTGGGACAATGCCTGGCGCAGACCCTGCGCGGGCGGAATGCTCTGCTCGTTGCCAGTACTGACTTATCCCACTTTTACCCGCAGAAAATAGCCAACCAGCTGGATGATGAAATGCTGCGCAGCATCGAATCCTTCGACCCTGAAGCGGTAATCCGGGTGGAGGAGGAAGGCAGGGGCTTTGCCTGTGGAAGGGGTGCTCTGGCAGCCGTGCTGTGGGCAGCCAAAGGCCTGGGGGCAGACACGGTCAAGATCCTGCACCATGCCACCTCGGGTGATGTGACGGGTGATAACACTCAGGTGGTGGGATACGGCGCAGCCGCGGTATTGCGGCAAATTGCAAGCAAAGGATAAGCACAGGTTTCAAGTTCATGCTGTACGTAAATGATTAATATCCAACTTTGTCGGGAGTGATCATGTTCGTGTGGAATTTTCTGATTATTTTGCTTTTGATCGGCTTGAATGCTTTTTTTGTCAGCGTGGAGTTTGCTGCGGTGACTTCACGCTAAGGCGCGCATCGAGCTCTTGGCTGATGCAGGTAATAAAGCTGCCAGTATCGTTAAAACCTGGATCGAAAACCCCCCAGCCCGCGATCGCTTGATCGCAGCTTCACAGCTTGGCATCACCATTGTTAGCCTGGCATTGGGCGCGGTGGGTGAGAATACTTTTCAGGATTTATTAACCCCATATTTCGATCGAATCACCCTGGCGCCCAGCCTGCAGCGTCTAACCTCTCTGTTGGCAGCCCTTCCCCTGGTGCTATCCCTGATCATCATCACCAGCATACACGTCGTCTTGGGGGAGCAGGTACCCAAGGTTGCCACCCTGCACCAACCTGAGCGGATTGCCTGCTTGCCGCCCAACCGATGAAAGCCTTTAGCACCATGTTCAAATGGTTCATCGACATTCTGGACTGGGCCACCCGCCTGGTGCTGCGTATCTTTGGCTTGCAGCTGGTCGGAGGGCATTCACTGATCTACACCGTCGATGAGCTTAAACAGATGATTTCAGAGTCTGAGGAGGGTGGGGTGCTCGAGACACCTGAGCGGGAGATGCTCGAATCGGTATTCGACTTTGGCGAGCTGCTCGTAAGGCAGGTGATGGTCCCACGCACGGAGGTGGTCGCCATCGAGGCAGAAACAAAGCTCGAAGATATTGTCGCCACGGTCACCCAGCACAGCTATACCAAGCTGCCGGTGTACGAATCTGACCTGGACCTGATCATCGGTATCCTGCACGTTAAAGACTTGCTTACGGGTAATGAACCAACCGGATTGCCAGGACACAAGCGCCCGTGAGCTGGCACGCGAGACGCTTTATATTCCAGAGACTCTGCCAGTGAACGCCCTGCTGCACCAGTTCCGCCATAATCGCCAGCACATCGCCATTGTGATGGATGAATACGGAGGCACAGCCGGTCTGGTCACACTGGAGGACCTGCTCGAGGAGATCGTGGGAGAGGTGAGTGACCAGTTTGATCTGAACACCCCGGAGATCCAAAATATGCCCGACGGCTCTGTATTGATCGATGGGCTGACTTTGATCGAGGTGGTCAACCAGCAGCTTAGCCTGAATTTATCCGACCCGCATTACGACACCATCGCCGGTTATTTCCTGGGTAAGCTGGGGCATATCCCCAATATTGGTGATGGGATCGAATCTGGCGGTGTTCATTTACAGGTTGAATCCATGGATGGATTGCGCATTGCCCAACTTAAGCTTGTGCGGCTGAATGAGACTCCGCCTGATTAAATGACCATTTTCGTTGAAGTAGCCGTCAATGTACCCCAGGTAAGCGGTACCTTCCACTACCATCTGCCTGTAGAGCTGGAGGGTCAGGTACAACCGGGTCACCTGGTGGAAGTCCCGTTTGGTCGCCAGCAGGTGCAGGGAGTGGTTTTCCGGCTCCTGGACCAGCCAGAAGTGCCGGAGACGCGCCCGGTGCTCTCCCTGCTCGACCCGCAGCCAGTGCTCACCCCATACCAAATCAGGCTGGCAGTGGAAGTGGCCGAATCCACCCTCGCCCCCCTCGCCGCCTGCATCGACCTGATGATCCCACCTGGGCTCGCCCAGCAGGCTGATACGTTATACCAGAAGAGCACTCCGGTTTTACCTGTTTCGCACCCTCTTACCAGCCTTCAAAATCGCATCCTGAAACTGCTGGCCGAGCGTGGTCCATTGCGCGGGCGCCAGATGGAGAATGCTTTCCGGCATGTCGACTGGCGTGCTTCAGCCCGCTCACTGGTCAACCAGGGACTGCTGAGCACGAAAACCGTGCTCCCACCCAGGGCAGTGCAGCCAAAAACTGTCCGCACGGCACAGTTATCCGGCTCACCCCAGCACGCAGAAGAACAATTGCCCAGCCTGGGCAGAGCAGGCAGCCTGGCTTTGCAGCGACGGCAGGCGATGTTACGCATGTTAATGAAAGAGCACGAGCCGGTGGACGTCGCCTGGTTATATGCTGAAAGCGGAGGCAGCCTGGCAGATTTGCACGCCCTTGAGAGGCGTGGGCTGGTTCGATTGGCTGCCGCGGAAGTCTGGCGTGACCCTCTGGAAAACCTGGAATTTGTTGCCAGCGAGCCACCAGAACTGACCACTGACCAAAAAAACAGCTGGAAAGAGGTCCAAAAGGGCATTCACCTTTCCGCCGATGGAAAACCGGTCACACCCTATCTGCTGCACGGGGTCACCGGGTCTGGCAAAACGGAGATTTATTTGCAAGCAGTGCGTGAAACGCTTCAGCTGGGTCGCCAGGTGATCGTGTTGGTGCCTGAGATTGCCCTGACCCCGCAAACCATCCGCCGTTTTGTCAGCCGCTTTCCAGGCCTGGTAGGGAGCATGCATTCGCGCCTCTCTCCAGGTGAGCGTTTTGATACCTGGCGCAGGGCACGTCTGGGAGAGCTTTCGGTGGTTATTGGACCACGCAGCGCCTTGTTCACCCCATTTACCAGGCTAGGCCTGATCGTGGTCGACGAATTCCATGATGATACTTACTACCAGTTTGAAACCCAGCCGCATTACCATGCCCGCGATGTAGCCGTCGCATATGCCAGAATAGCGGGCGCGGTGTGCTTATTGGGTTCCGCCACACCCGATATCGTCAGCCGCTATTATGCGTCCCGGAGGGAATGGCACTACCTGAGCTTGCCGCAACGCATCCTGGCACACCGCCAGGCGGTGGAACACCAGGTGCAGAAGCTCGGGATCAGCTCGCAGTACCGGCCGATAAGCGAGCACGCTGAAACCATTGATCTGCCACCGGTGAAAATTGTGGATATGCGCCAGGAATTGCAGGCTGGCAACCGCTCCATATTCAGCCGGGCACTGATTGAAGCACTCACGGATACTCTGGAACATGAACAGCAAGCGATCCTGTTTCTCAACCGGCGTGGGAGCGCTACCTATATTTTCTGCCGGGATTGTGGCTACATCCTCAAGTGCCCGCGCTGCGACCTGCCTTTAACCTTTCATATCGCAGGGTCAAAATCAGGCATCAACAGCCCATCCGATGGAAACCAGCTCAGGTGCCACTATTGCGGCTACAAGCGCCAAAATCCTGCCACCTGCCCGCAATGTAAAAGCGAGCGCATCCGGCAATATGGCACTGGCACCGAGAAAGTAGAAGCGGAGGTCCAAACGCTTTTCCCGCAAGCGCACACCTTGAGGTGGGATTTTGAGACCACGCGCCAGAAAGGTGCTCACGACGCCATCCTCAGCCATTTCGCCAACCACCATGCCGATGTGCTGATCGGCACCCAAATGATCGCCAAGGGGCTTGACCTGCCGCTGGTGACCCTGGTGGGGGTGGTGCTGGCGGATGTGGGTCTCAGCCTGCCAGACCTGCGCTCAGCCGAGCGTACGTTCCAGGTGCTCACCCAGGTGGCCGGGCGTGCCGGGCGCAGCCCGTTGGGAGGTCAGGTAATCCTGCAGACCTTCCAACCGGAGCATTACGTTATCCAGGCAGCCTCGCGTCATGATTACCAGGCTTTCTACCAGCAAGAGCTTGATTATCGCCGGCAATTACATTACCCGCCGTTCTCCCAGCTGGTGCGCCTGGAATTCCGCCACCGCGATCCTGAACGTGCAGAAGCTTCGGCGAAAGCCCTTGCTGGCCAAATTCAAGCCTGGCTTCAGCAGGAGAACCGGCACGAGACGGAACTGGTGGGTCCGGTACCATGCTTTTTCTCGCGCATCGGCGGCTTGTATCGCTGGCAGCTTGTGCTGCGCGGTCCCGACCCGGCTTCATTGCTCAGGGGTCGACCATTGGGTGATTGGCGGATTGAAGTAAACCCGCCTTCTTTGCTATAATATGCATCAACCATAGACGAGATTATCTAAAGGAAATTCTCTCGATGATTTAAGCGATTATTCAATCAGGAGGCCAGCATGGATAGTTTTAAGCGTGGGTGGGAGTTTCTCAAACAATCGTGGAAAATGGCGATGGCAGATAAAGACCTGATCAAGCCATCCATATATGCCCTGTTAGCAGGATTTATCGTCACGTTAATCCTGGTCATTCCGATCGGGTTCATATCCTTCCTACTGCAAGGTACCAAGATTGGGGAAGTGATCATTTACGTCATGGGGGCGTTCTTGATCTTCATCCAATATTTAGTGGGGTATATATTCTCCGCCATGACGGTATATCTCATCTATGGCTACCTGGCAGAAGGGGATGGGAAAATGGACAAAGCATGGGCAATCGTCAGGCGGGATGTTTGGGATATTGCCAGCCTGGCAACCGCCTCCACGGCCGTCAACCTGCTTAAAAGCGCGGTGCGAGGTAAGGGAAGAAGTGGGGGGCGTAATTTTTTGGCGGGTCTGATCGAAACCGTCTGGACTGAAGCTGCCTTTTTGATTCTGCCAGCCATGGTCATTGAAGATATCAATTTGAAAGACGGGATCAAGCGCGCCACACAGATCATCAAGAATAACTTGCTCCTGGTAGGCCTCAGCACGGTGGGTGTCAAAGCCATCACCGGATTGATCGGCTTTCTTTTGGGTGCATTGGGGGTAGGTCTTGGCCTGGGTGTGGGGCTGGGGATCGTTTCGGCCAGCCAGGGTTCAGTCGCAGGTTTGATCACCGGCGTGACCCTGGGCATCCTGATTGCCACACCCTTCATCATGTTCGCCACGGTGATCAGCACCTACACTTCTACAGCCTACCACACCTGCCTGTACTTGTGGGCGAGGGACGTGGAAAATGCCCGGCAAGCCGGCAACACTGGTGTGGTTAATAGCTCCTTCACCTCTGGCAGCGGTCCTCCAGTGAGCAGGATTATTCTGGATTGTTGTTGATCAAATACGGAGAGATGTATGCCCCCACCACGCCATGAAGCCCTCACCTGGGATGACGTCGATAAGCTGATCGATCACCTGTTACCCCAGTTCCAACGTGATTTCGAAACAATGATCATCATCACGCGTGGTGGCATCGTCCCCGGTGGAATGCTGGCTGAAGCCACCGGCATTCCTACCATCCTTACCGCAGCGGTGGACTTTCCTGCTGAGGCCGAGCGCCAGCGAACGGGACTGTTTGCCTGGCCTCGCTTCATCGAATTCCCCAATGATGAGCTGCTGCACGGCAAGCATTGTTTGGTGGTGGATGATGTCTGGGGTTCCGGAAGAACGATTACCGCGGTCAAGAATCGCGTTGCCGCGGCAGGAGGTATTCCATTCACTTGTGTGCTGCACTTCAACCCCTACCGCAACCTGTTTGGCAACGTCCGCCCGGATTATTATGCCGCCACCACGGATGCTTACATCGTTTACCCGTGGGAGATCGATCGCGGCCCAAACAAGGTGCGACTAGGTTGATGTGGCTGGAGGCTCTCACCGCTTAGTTTGGTTGTTTAGGATGTCTGGACTTTGAATGCTCAATTATTCATTCTCCTTATAAAGATGCAGGTTTCCAACGTTTCAAAACATATCATTAAATGCCCCTTGGTTTTCCATGAAAACTCGGAGATTAATCTCCGAGTTTTCTTTGTTATAATTATGATATGCTTGCACGTACTAAGTACATTCAAGATTTACAAATAGCGACCCAGCGATCACCTGTTACTGCTCTCTTTGGACCACGTCAGGTTGGTAAAACGACGCTTGCTCGTCTTTTCACATCAGATCAGCCAGTAACTTTCTTTGATCTCGAATCCCTACCTGACCAACGCCGCTTGCAAAATCCAGAGCTTGTCCTTGGCAACACACAAGGCCTGGTCGTTTTGGATGAAATTCAGCGCATGCCAGAGTTGTTTAGCGCACTGCGTGTACTTGTGGATCGACCAGGAAATCAAGCTCGATTTATAATCCTGGGAAGTGCCTCGCCACAATTGACACGCCACGCGTCAGAGTCGCTTGCCGGGAGAGTGGAATTTATTGAACTAAATTGTTTTGACCTCTCAGAAACCGGAAATATAGCGTGGGAAAAACTCTGGCTACGAGGCGGATTTCCTCGATCTTTTCTCGCCGATTCTGATGCTGATAGTATCGCCTGGCGAGATGGTTTTATTCGAACTTTCCTTGAACGCGACCTGCCACAACTAGGTATAAGCATCCCTGCTGCAACGATGCGCCGCTTTTGGAGTATGCTTGCTCATTACCATGGACAGACATGGAATGCCTCTGAATTGAGCCGCGCCATGGGACTTTCGGACAAGACAGTACGAGCCTACCTGGATATACTAAGTGGTTCCTTTATGGTGCGACAGCTTCAACCCTGGTTTGAAAACACCCGCAAGCGTCAGGTGCGCGCTCCCAAGATTTACCTGCGTGATAGCGGTTTACTACACAGCCTGCTTTATATTTCAGACAGTCATATCCTGTTTGGTCATCCCAAGGTCGGTGCATCCTGGGAAGGATATGTCATTGAACAATTAATTAGTATCTTGCGTCCCCAAGCAACTTATTTCTGGGCTACTCATGGAGTCGCAGAATTAGATTTAATGTTTTTTATCATGGGAAAGCGTTATGGTATTGAAGTGAAATTCAGCGAAGCCCCGGAAATTACTCGTTCGATGCATATTGCACTACAGGATCTGGAATTAGAACATCTTTGGGTAATCTATCCAGGTGAGCATAATTACCAGGTTCATGAAAGGATTACGATGGTGCCGTTACAAAGTATTACCACCATGAGTGAATTGCTCCTTCTTTAAGCTTCTCTTCAACAGTGTAGACTCGGAAGATCGACCGCGGCCCAAACAAGGTTCGACTAGGCTGAAATATCCGAGTCAGCTCCCCGCTCCTTCGGATCCAGCAGGATAAGCAAACCCAGGGTTCCCATATCCGAAAACAACATGGGTGCCAGAAATGGTGCACCACGGATAAATCGCTCCAGCACGATGGCATTCTCCATTGCCAGGTTGCGTAAGACATGCAAGAATACCCCCAGCACACCTACCAACACCAGTAAAACCATTGCCACCACGTAAGTCAACAGGTCGTTGCGGCGAGGAGTAGCCAGGATTCCAAGCACCAGTGCCACCACGGTGGCAAACACACCCACCCCGGTTGGCAGCCACAACCATGGGTTCTCAAAATTGGTGCGGGCATGGTCGAGCACGCTGGAGATCACGGTTGCCAGGGTACCCAGAGCCACCATAAAAAAGAACGCACTGGTCTTGCTGAAGGGCAATTGGAGCTTTCGACCACCCAGCAGGCTCAGGTTGCCACTATCGGTGGGTTGCTCCAACCATACGGCGCTGATACCCATCAGACCGACCAGGGCGAAGGTGAGTGGACCGAGAATGGGAGGCGCCCACACGAAGAGAGGCACAGAGACGATTTCACGGAGCGGGGCAAATGGCAGGATTGCCCTAACCAGGTGAAAGTATGCCCCCAGCAAGCCAACCACAATACTGGCAAGGTAGATCAGGGAAGCGACCAGCGCGGCTAGTGTGCGCTTCCGGATCGCCAGCACGCCAGCCAGGATTAATAGGATCCCTGCCACGGGTCCGAAGATGATCGGGATCCATTCATAAGGCTTGATGGTACCGCTGATCGAGTGCGCCAGGTATGTCTCGAGCCCCAATAAAAGCTCATTTGAAGCCAGCATGAGCAGCATCGCCTGGTCCCGCGTGATGGGGATGCGAATTCGTTTGATAACAGGAAAAACGGTCGCCAGGTGGTACATGATTAAGGCGTAGCTCCAGCCGCCTGCAATTTGGCATTGGCCATCTCACGCAGATCAGCCATGGTTTCCAGGAGCGGATATGCCCCATGCCATTGAGAGTAGTCGGGGCCTTGCATCCACATACCGAACTTGGTCGTGCGACCCCAATAGTGCCACAGGTTGAAGTAGGCGAAGTCGATGGGCTCATCGAATTGCTCAGGGGTGAGCAGATTTTGGCTCTGGAGTGGGGCCATCAGGTCATTGCTTTCCTGCACCCAGTCATTGACGTGCTGGGTGGCAGCATCCGCGGAGGCGTACATGTTCTGGATGAAATTCTCATTGTGACATTCGAGACACACGCTCTGCATGCGGGTACGGTTATCCTGCCAGCTCGGGCGCTGTTGGCTGATTGAGGCAAACAGGAACCACGACAGGCGATCGCCTACATCATGGGTGGTGCCAGTGGTCCCAAAGCCGCTCATATGGCACAGGGCGCAGGTGGGAGCAGGGAAATCCGTCACCGACAAGTTGCCAGCCTCAGCCTCCCAATTCCAGGAGTCCCCAGAGGTAGCATACTGGATGCCATGGGCAAATTCCTGGTATATCTCCCATTGCGGGTGGTCAGGACCGATGTGGCAGTTGTTACATGTCTCAGGCTTGCGTGCCTGCTCAAGGCTGAACTCATGGCGAATGTGGCATTTTTGGCACCTCCCAGCCGACCCATCCGCAGCAGGCGCTCCTATGCTGTGGCAGTTATCACAGGTGAAGGGGGTCATGACGGGACCCTCGATGGCAGCGATGGCATTACGGGCTTTATCAGGGGCAAAGGAACCTTCAGGGATAGCCTGGTACATTGCCATTGACTTAGCAGATAAATCTTTTGACCCGGCAACGGCCACGTATGCTGGTAGGCTGTGGCGGCTCTGGTAGTATTGAGCCACTTCGGCCTGATGGCATTTTTCACACATGGAGGTAGTGGGTGCCGCCAATACATAGCCACCTTCATGCTCGACTGCTCCGGGGTAATCTGCCTTGACTTCATGGCAGTCACGACAGGTGACCTCTGCTGCAGCCATGCTGCTATGGCTGAACTGGTTAACAATCCCAGGAGACGCTTCCCGGTGGCAGGTAACACATTCATCCGAACTATTCGCCAGAACGTCCACCTCGCCCAGATCCACCTGTGACCCAGCATTGCCGATCACAAGTATAATGAAAGCGATTCCCAATACAACAACCATAGCAACCAGGCCGATGATCAAAATTCGATAAGAGCGTAAAGCTGTAGAAGGATGGTTCATCGCATCTCCTTTCATCTAATATTAATATTAGCATATTCACACTATTCGTGCCCATATGCCAAATGTCATATTTTATGAAGATGATGCGATGAGCACAAGGAATGATATCAACCGTTATGGGTGTATGTAGCGCCGCCCTTTCCAGATGACCCCACGTCCGGAGATTACATAAAATGCGGAGGCAAGCATCATGGCCGTGAAAATAAGTGCGCCTAAGGGGAAGGTGAAGGCATAGCCACCCGGGATGCCGAATGCCCGGCACGCCTGGAGGCGCTTCCCCAACAGGTAACCCCACAGCAAGCAGGCTTCACCCATCACGACTGCAGCGGCAGCACCACCCCCCGAGGTGAGCCATACCAGGCTCCCAATCAGCCAAAAAGGAAGCAAAATGGAGACCAAAAGTCCAAGCAGAGTGCCAAACAACAACAGCCACAGCCGGTCGAGCAAGCCCAGGTAGATATTCTTTGTCCAGCCTTCCCACATCTCGGGTAGAGAAGTATACATGCGTGTGCGGGCAACCTTTCGCCCATCAGCCAGGATCAAGCGGTAGCCGAGGCTCTTGACGAGGCTGGCGATGGCTCTATCTTCGTCGATCCGATCCTTTACCGCAGTGTGCCCGCCTATCTGGTCGTAGACCTGGCGTTTGATCAGGATGAATTGCCCATTGGAGATGGCATCGGGCTTGGTGGGGTCGTTCACTCGCTCAGCAGGGAAGCCGAAGGATAAACCCAGAAACACCAGGGGCAAGATGGTCCTCTCCCAGAAGCTGCCCAGCTCCTGTTCCGTCAGGATGGAGAACATGTCCGCCTCGTGTATAATCGCCTGGCGGTAAGCAGATAAAAGCAACGCTGGCTTAGCAAAGGTATCCGCATCCATAAAACACAGCCACTCGCCGTGAGCGGCAGCCGCTCCCTGCACCAGGGCATGCGGTTTGCCAGCCCAGCCTGTGGGCATCTCAGTGCCAGGCAGGATGTGCAGGCGTTCATCTTCCTTCTTCAGCTCGGTTAATAATTCCAACGTCCTGTCACTTGAGCGGTCATCGATCACCAGGATCTCGAAATTCGGGTAAGTCTGTTTGAATAAAGCTTGCACACAGCGACTGATATTGCGTGCCTCATTGCGCGCCGGAATGATGACCGAGATCATCGGAGGCCGCCCGGCATTGGGATGCAACTCCCCACCATCATCCGGGGCGACGATGATCGACAGGTTGCTTTTTCCATGCACCAGCCAGGCGATAAATAATCCCAGCCCCATCGCCAGGGTGGATAAAATGATGACGAGGGACAAGCTTATACCACCCTCACCAGGCTGCCATGCTCGGTCTTCTCCACTTCTATGCGGTTGGGGAAGGCTTCCTTAAGCTCTTCGATGTGCGTGATGACCAGCACTTTAGCGAAATCCTGCTTCACCAAATTGATCGCTTCGATCAGGTGTTGCCGGCCCATGGCATCCTGGCTGCCAAAGCCTTCATCGATGACCAGCGTTTGCAGGCGTGCCCCAGCCCGCTTGGCTAACAGCTCTGACAGCGCCAATCGAATGGCAAAGTTCACCCGGAATGCTTCCCCACCCGAATAAAGCTCATAATCGCGAATGCCTGCTCCATCCGAAATGAGGATATCCAACGTTTCCTTTAAGTCTTCGCGTTTCTTATCTTTAAATTGCGCCTGGGTGGCAAAGCGTACCGACATATTCCCTTCGCTCAAACGGTCGAGCAGGTCATTGGCGCGCGATTCAATCTCGGGCAGGGCTTGTTCAATCAGCAAAGCCGGCACACCGTCCTTGCCAAATGCCCGTTCGAGCTGCTTATACTGCCCAACCAACCGGGCAAGCCCCTCGCGCTGTGAGGTGATATCTTTCAGGCGTACTTTCAAATCCTTCAGAACGGATACTTTTTGCTGGGCGGCTCCTACCTCCAACCGCTGGTTGTTCTCTTGTTCGAGCAGCTCATGCAAACTGCTCTCGGTAGACTCCAAATCGGGTGCCTGTGCCTGGGCAGCTGCGAGATGGGCGCTCGAATCGTCATATTCACGCTGCAGGTGGGTGATCTCCGCAATGGAAACTGTCAACTGGTTCTCGGCCTCCGCAATCTCACGCTCCAGGGGCTGCAATGCGGCACGCGCGGCTGCCAGTGCACGGAATTCACCTTCCGCGGAGCGCGCCACACCTTCGTTACGCCGGCTGGCATCATGCGCAGCCGCATCATAACCAATGGTTTTTAATTCATCATCGATGTGTGCCAGTATCTGGCGTGCACCGGCAGCAAAAGTATCCGACTCAATAATTCCGATCACTTCGAGCATCCGTGGAGCACCTGCTTGCTCCCATTCACCTGCCTTTTGCTGGATGGTTTCAATTTGCCCGGTGAGGCGTGTGATCAATTGGGTCTGTGCCAGGCGCTCATTATCAGCATGGGAAAGAGAAGCGATGCGAGCCTCGATTTCACGCACTTTCTGGTCAGCTTCTTTTAAATAAGCCAGGTTCTCGCGAAAACGGTTGCCCATCTCCTTCCCTTGGGCAGTGATCTCGTCGATCAGCTGCATACGGTCGTGCGTTTCCAGAGGTCGTCCGCATAAGGGACAGGCTGCCCCTTCCGTCTGGGAAAGCTGGTCGATGCGGGCTTTTAGCTGGTCCATCTCGCCTTTCAAGCGGGGGTTTTCAGCCCTGGCATCGGCTTGCCTCTGGCGGGCTGCTTGTAGCTCGGTGTCTAATTCAACCCGCTGGCTGATGGCCTGCTCCGCCCTGTCCAATCCCTGCCGGGCAGCTTCGACCTGCACTCCGAGCTCCGCCAGAGTTGCCTCCTGGGCTCGAACTGTCCCTTCTGCCAGGCGGAGCTGTTCCAGCTCCTGGTTTAATCGTGCCCGTTCGGCCTCAATTTCCATGCGCGGAACCTGCCGCCTGGCTTCATGTTCCCTGAAGGTGGCAGCAACCTCATCCCAATGTTCCAGCTCCAGGCGTAATGACTGCCAGCTGGCATAGGCGGTTTCTATCTCAGCAGCATTCGACACCCTGCGGGTATATTCATCACGTTCCTGTTTGCGGGTGGTTAGACGTCCCTCCAGCTCACCCTGCCGGAGCTGGGCTGATTCAAGCTGGCGCCCTACCATGGCTAAGAGCTTGCGTTGCTCTGCCAGGGTAGTGTCCACCTTGCGAGCCTGCTCGAGCAGCTGCTCCTGGGCTTTGCGGGCTTTCGCCAGGTGCTTTAGCTCAGCTTGTAAAATTGCCAATCGCTCTGTGCGAGTACCTTCCTCGCCCAGCTCGGTATTGATCTCAGCAGCACGACCATCCAGATTAAGAATCTCAGAACTCGACGGTTTTACGCCTGGAATTCACCCGATCTTTATAGGTCTCCCACACTTCCAAACCCAGGATGCTTCCCAGAATGCGCTTGCGGTCACTCGCTTTTTGCTGGGTGAACTGGTCTGCCTTACCCTGTAGAAAAAAGGAAGCATTCACAAAGGTTTCGTAATCCAAACGCAGCGTGCGCTCAATATAGGCTTGTGTATCCCGCAAGGTGTGCCCGGTGAGGGTCTTCCATTTGCCATCTGATGGTTCCCGGATTTGGAATTCCAGCGAGGTCGTCTTGCCTTTCGGTAAGGTTCTTTGAGCCTTATAAGTATTACCTTCATATTCAAATATAAGAGTAACTTCTGCGGCGCTCGATTGAAGGTTGATCAGCGACTCATCCCGTTTGCGCGCCTGCCCAAACAATGCCCAGGTGAAAGCGTCCAACAGAGAAGACTTACCAGCCCCGTTGGGTCCGGAGATGCATGCCAGGTCGAAAGAGGTAAAATCCAGCTCGACTGTATCGCGGTAGGAGAGGAAACCAGTAATTGTGAGCTTAATCGGGATCATCCTGCCTCCATTCTATGGGTATAAGTATAATCGCTGTCCCTTGGGTAACCGAAGGGACTTCGAGCCCCTGTTTCCGTAATATAGTAAAATTCTCCCATGCCCGTGAATAGGTCCTATTCTCATGCAAAATCCCCCAGCCGTTTACTCACCTTATTGGGGTGGACCCATCACTCTTATTACCTGCTGAGCGGTTTCCTGCTGATTTTATTCCTACTGGGTTACATATGGTGGCCACTGGCTGAAGATTATCTATCCTATATCGATTGGCAGGGTTACTGGTGGCTGTACCTGGATTGGCTTCTGCTGGGCAACTTCCTGGTCATGTCACTGCTCATCATGGCGGGAGCTGATCTGCGAGTGGATATCCGCATCATCCTGGTGGGCTTTATTGGTGGGTTGGTGATTGAATCGTGGGGTACCCAGACCAACCTGTGGCATTATTACACTGCTGAGCGTCCCCCGTTATGGATCCTCCCGGCCTGGCCTATCGCCAGCCTGTCGATTGATCGCCTGGTGCGCCTGCTGCAAAAAAACATGGCGGGCGTGGATAATAAAGTCTTCAAAATCATCTACTGGCTGGTATTCCCGGCGTTTTACGCACTCATGATCAGCTTTGTTCATCCCACGCTGGATAAATCCCTCACCCTGTGTGCCATTAGCCTGGTGACTTTTCTCATACTCACCCCGACGGACCACAGGATGGCAGTAATTACCTTCATTGCCGGCTCAGCCTTGGGTTATTTCCTGGAGCGCTGGGGAACCACCCGGGAATGCTGGACCTATTACACGCTACAAACCCCACCGTTTTTTGCGATCCTGGCGCATGGGATGGCAGCCGTCGCTTTCTGGCGCTCGGTTCTCCTCATGAATTGGATATTGACAAAAATTCGCCATCGACAGAGCAGCCCCGCTTCTGCCCCCACCGGGGATTGAGCAGTCACCCATTGACCCGAGATTATGCCAGGTTCTCAGGCTCTTCGATAATCTCTGTAGCCAACTTTTGAAGATCCGCCTGCTCAGCCGGATCGATGTGGTTGGTGCGCCAATAGACGTCCAAAAGCTCGAGTGGGGACAGGCTGCCCACCGTTTCGTCTTGTGCCAGGCGGGAACGTACCTCCACCATGGAACGTTTGATCAGGTGGAATTCAAAAGCACCGGAAGCATATTCTCGCAATGCCACCTCGTCGATCAGCGCTTCCCATTCACGCGGATATTCCAACACCAAACGCACAATAGCCCCTTCCAGCTTTGAGGCTTGCGGTAAGCTATTAATCAGCTGCTCCGTGACGTTCTCCTGGCTTTCCAGCCGCAGGCTGCGATCCACAAAGGGGCGGATGCCGTTCAATTTACGCCATTCCACCTCGGTAGCCTTTCGTTCCACATGGGCAATGACGAAGAATTTATCATCAGCGGCTTCACCAAAATCCACCCGCTCGATTGACCCTGGATAGATCACCGGGGGATGGGCTTTCTCATTCAGGTTTTGAGATTTATGGATATGCCCCAGGGCAACATAATCCAGGCGCGGGTCGCGCACGAGTGAGCCTGGCAGCACCAGGTCACCTCCCAACATGACGGTACGCTCGCCGCCATATACTGCCCCCTGGACTGAGGCGTGGGCAGTGAGCACAACCGGTAGGGATGGGTCTGCTTCGTCCAGCATATTACCCACAATGGTAGTCAGCCTTTCTTCAATCGCCTGGTTCGCTGTTTCAGGGCTGGCCAGGCTGATATCCTGGCTGGCAACCAGACCTGACCTGGATATCCATGGCAGCGCAATCACCTGGAGAGGCAAGTCCCACAAGTCGGCTGGGCGGAGAAAAACAGGCTGATCCAAAACCCGCACATTCGGCACTTCAAGCGTGCTGAAAGGGTCTAATGTATGCGCCCGGCCCAAGGCAGGTGAAGTATCATGGTTGCCCACCAACAACAGGGTGGGGATCCCTGCCCTGGAGAGGCGCATCACACGCTTGCCCCACTCCCGCTGGAAAGTTGGGGCAGGATTGCGATCTTTGTAGGCATCCCCGGCGAACAGAACCAGGTCAACCTTTTCTGTGATGGCAGTATCCACGATGGTATCCAGGGATTTTAGGAAGTCCTGGACGCGCATGGGTAAACCACTGGCGGTATCATGCCGGCCATAATTGGCCATATCGATATGTGCATCCGCAAAATGAAGGATGGTTACCATCTACTTTCCTCCCACGCCAGGAATATTATCGATCAAGGCGAAACACCCAGCAACGAAAGCTGGTACAGTCCGGCAGCAAAACCCGGGTGCAGGCGCACGCTTTCACGGAAATCCGCAATGGCGGCATCCGTGCTGCCCAGGGCGAGCTCACCCATGCCGCGCCAGTACCACGATTCCTCCAGGACGTCATCGCCGACCGTATTGAAGGTGACATTTGCCAGGTCGATCACGTCTTGATAACGCGCACTGTAATAATACGCAAAATAGGGACCGGTCTGGTACCACAGCATGCGGTAAGGTCTCAGGTCATCATCCGCTAAAGTTGCATACAGCTGGAAGGCATAATCATAGGCATAAGCCGCATCTACATACTCCTTCAGGTAGACGTGGCTGGTGCCGGCATTGAAAGCAGCAAAAAATTGGTCGCTGCCGGTTAACGTGGAGATTTCAACCTGGGCAATTTCCAATGCATGCCGGCTGGACCAATCCGTGTCGGCATAGTCACCGAGAAGTGCAAGCAGCTCAGCTTCGCGGTCAAGCGGGTAGACAATCAGGAAGAGATAATCAAACGAACGCCACCCGTTGATGAACTCAGTGTATGGAAATTCGTGATTCTCACCTTTCGTGATATATGTGTCTTGTACCACAAGCACGCCTTTCGCCTCATCGTACCCGGTGACAAACTGGTAATGTCCCAGCCAGCCATACCGCCCGGTCAGGTCGTAGGTATAGTAGCCTTTTTCGGTCACCACCGGGAAACCAGCAGCAACCAGCTTTTTCAGTAAGCCAATCTCGCCACCATAACGAATAAGCGCTCCGTAACCAGTAGTCTGGGACAGAACGAAATCCTGCAGCTCATATGGCATGACATTCTTGTCGTCTTTATTGGTCTTGACGTACTCGCCAACGGTGTCGCGATTGCCTTTCCAACCCCAAAACGTGAGGCTCATGGAGAGGTTGGCTGGTCCACAAAAGTTGTAGCGGTTGTGCTGGTCTTCGTAATGAACCCCTGCCAGGCGAAAGGATGCGGGCAAGGAAGTGGGTGTAAGCGTTGGTGTGGCAGAGGGGAGGGGTGTGGCAGTGGGGCCAGGCTGTATAGGTGGAATGGGAGTAGGGGTAGGAGTGAAGGTTGGAGTATAGGTGGGTGCCAGTGCGGTCAGTGTGGCGTTAACAATGACATTTACCTGATTCTCCAGCACTGCCTGTTCCTGGGGCTGGAAGACTGCTTGCTCAGGAGGATTTAACGCGTATTGGATACGCACGCGCAAGGCATCGAGGCGCCACGCCAGCCGGCTATGGACAAAGGGAATGTTATATACCAGCACTGCCAGCCCTAAAAGGATGGGGATGGCAAGCAAGTACTTGGGTGAAAATCGGACGTGCATGGCGGGATTATAACACCGCCCTCTTAATCAACCACAGATGGTCTATTTGTAGCCGGTATCGTCGATCCCGGCTGTACGAAACTAATCCATATAATGAATGTATTCAGTGACACACATCATGTCATTGCGAGCGAGCGTTCCCAGGCAAGCGCAGCGAAGCAAGCGGCTTGGCGAGCGTGGCAATCTCCAACAAGATGAGGAGAAGATTACTTTGGGCAAAGATCGCCTTCGCAATGACAAGAAAATGTTATTTTGAACCAATTCTGTGCGAAACTAATCCAGAGTACGTTTTTTTCAATCCTTGCCCAATTAACATAAATACGCAGACCCCATTTGTAAGGTACAATAGATTTGAGACAATCATGCTCAAGAAATTACTTTTCCTGATATGGATAAGCCTGATCAGCTTTAGTCTGGTGCCTGGTCAACCCGCACACGCCCAAACTGGTGCATCACAGATCATTGTACTCACCGCAGATGGACCCGTCACCCCCGCCATGGCACAATACCTGTCACGTGGGATCAAGATCGCCGAACGCCAGGGAGCGCAGGCATTGATCTTCCAGCTCAACACACCCGGCGGTGGTATAGACACGATGAATGTGATGGAACAGATGATCCTCGCATCAACCGTCCCGGTCATTGTCTACGTTTCCCCATCGGGGGCGATGGCAGCCAGTGCCGGCACCATCATCACCCTGGCAGGTCACGCTTCAGCCATGGCACCCAATACCACCATCGGTGCCGCCAGCCCGGTCGGTAGTCAGGGTGAAAACCTGCCCACGACGGAAGAGCTCAAAGTTAAAAATGCCACGGCTGCCACGGCACGCTCGCTCACCCAACGGCGCGGGCCCACAGCGATGGCTCTGGCAGAAGCTACCATCCAGAATGCGGTGGCAGTCTCGTCCGATGAAGCCCTCCAGGCCGGTCTGATCGATTTCATCGCCACCGATTTGAATGACCTGCGCAGCCAATTGGATGGCCTGACGGTCGAGGTTGTCGGGCAGCCGGTCACGCTGCACACTGCCAATGCCAGTTTTGAGCCAATCAATATCTCGCTTATCGAAGAAGTATTACTGATTGTCACCGACCCCAATATCGTCTTCCTGCTGATCACGATTGGTGTGCAAGCCATCATCATTGAGATATCCAGCCCTGGCGGATGGGTGGCTGGGTTCATCGGTGTAATTTTTCTGGGGCTCGCCACGTATGGGTTGGGCATCCTGCCGGTCAATTACTTCGGGCTGCTATTTATCGTCACCTCTTTTGTATTATTTATCCTGGATATTAAAGCGCCCACCCATGGGGGTCTGACCGCGGCTGGCGTGGGCAGCCTGATCGTCGGCGCACTGGTATTGTTCAACACGCCAGTGACTCCCAGCTTCCAGCATGTCTCGGTGCCGCTTGTCATTGGGGTTTCGGTAGTAAGTGGTGCCATCTTCTTTACGATCATGATGATTGCGGTGCGTGCCCAACGAACTCCCATCCGCACGGGTGAGGAAAGCATGATCGGTCGAACCGGCCTCACGCGGACAGAGCTTTCACCTAAAGGCAGTGTTCAGGTGGGTGGAGAGTTATGGACGGCTGAGCTGGAAAATGATAGCTCCAAACTACCCGCCGCAACGCGAATTGTTGTGGTCAAAGTGGATGGCTTGCGCCTGATCGTACGCAAAGCTGATTGATCTCGCTCGATTCCCCCGACTCAGCGCAATTTAGCTAACTCTAAAGGGATTTCCTCTTGGATCCGATCACGGACTGACCGGTAGGCTGCCATTCTTTTCGCCTCACTCCCGGTGACCATGAATGGATCGGGAAATGGATGATGCACCACTTTCTCCTTCCCTAACCAGACCGGGCATTGATCATCGTCTTGATCGCAACATATAACCACCAGGTTGAATGGCATGTTACGAAACTCTTCGATAGATTTTGATCTCCCCTGGTGATCGATCCCAATCTCAGATAAGGCTTTTATCGCCAGCGGATGGACATACCCTTCCGGGCGTGAGCCAGCACTGAACGCCTCCCACCTGTCACCCAGTCGGGCATTCACGATCGCTTCCGCCATTTGTGAACGGCAGGAGTTTCCCACGCACAGGAACAATACTCTGGCTTTGTTCATCCGTTACGCACTCCTGACCCTATCATTTCGTATCCAGCTCCTTCATTTCTCCTGTGGCTACATAGACGATGCGCTCACAGATGTTGGTCACCCGGTCAGCCATACGCTCCAGGTTATGTGCCGCCCACATAATATGATTGGCGCGATCCACCGTGGTGATGTCGGTCCGTCATTTGCTCCATTAGCCTGCGATATACCCGGTTGTACAGCTGATCCACGTTTGAATCTTCTGTGGGGATCTCGTGCGCGATGGTGGCATCACCGGCAACAAATGCATCCAATGCACGCCGCAGCATATCCAGACCAAGGTTCGCCATCTCATTCAGCTCATCGATTTGTTGCGGATCAATCTCTTCATCACTTAAAAGCAAGGTGATCTTACAGATGCCCTTGGCATAATCCCCAATGCGCTCCAGCTCAGTAATAATTTCAAGGATTGCAGCCAAAAAACGCACGTCACGCGCCATGGGCTGTTGTGTGGCAATCAGGGTAATGCATCCGCTCTCGATGGCATAGCGCTTTTCATTGATCTGCAAGTCAGCCTCATATATTCGCTTGGCAGCCTTCAAGTCTCGTCTTCGAAGAGAATCGAGCGATTCGAGGACAGCATGCTCCACCATACTCCCAAGCACAAGCACCTGGTCAAGTATTATTTGTAATTGATGTTCAAAAGTTTCTCGGGCCATCATATTCTCCGCGGGTTAGCCAAATCGACCAGTCACATAATCTTCGGTTTGCTTGTTTTTGGGATTGGTGAAATATCTGAGGAGTTGGTCCATATTCAACCATGACTCCAGTGCGTGTTTGAGGGCTGTCGATCATCATAAAGGCGGTGAAATCGGAAACACGCGCCGCTTGCTGCATGTTATGCGTGACAATTATAATCGTATAAGTCTCTTTTAGTGTTTGCATCAGCTCTTCGATTTTTAATGTAGCCACCGGGTCAAGTGCTGAAGCAGGTTCATCCATCAGGATCACTTCTGGCTCGACTGCCAGAGCGCGGGCAATGCACAAGCGTTGTTGCTGTCCACCGGAAAGTGCCATAGCTGATTGGTGCAGCTTGTCTTTGACTTCATCCCACAGCGCAGCCTGCTCGCAAGGCATTGAAGACAATCTCATCCAAACCATAAACGATGACTGATCCCATACAGACGTGGCCCATAGGCAACGTTATCATAGATACTCTTCGGGAAAAGGATTGGGTCGTTGGAAGACCATCCCGACTCCTGCGGCGAACATCGACCACATCCACACCTGGACTGATTATGTTTTCCCCATGCAAGATGATCTGACCGTCCATACGTACATTGGGAACCAGGTCATTCATGCGGTTGATCGAACGTAATAAGGTGGATTTACCACAACCGGAAGGTCCGATGATGGCAGTGATCTGGTTGCCGGGAATCTTCAGTTGAAATATTCCCGAGGGCTTTGAATTTGCCATAGTAGAAGGAATAATCTACGAAATTCGATGGTATTTCCCCAAATGTCGTGGTTATCTCTAGCATTCGTAGTTATATTATACGGTACCTGATAGACGTTGGTAATAGTCTTTTTTCAGTCATAGTGGTTTCCAAATATAAATAAATAACTATTTCCCTTGCATATGATTGGTTTGCCTTTGCACCCATACACGGGTCAGGATATTTATGGATAGTACCAGGATCATCAGCACCAGTGCTGCCGCCCAGGATTGGTTAATGCGTTCGGGATAGGGTTGTTGGGCATATTTCCACAAGCGTCAAAGGGAGTGAATCTACGGGCTGGGTGACTGATCTTACCCAGGATGGTGAGAACATTCTGATGATTGGCGACCCCAGCCTGGATAATTCTGCCAATATCATAGTTATCATTTCCCAGGGCAGTAAAGAGCAAGGGAGCAGTTTCACCGGAGGCACGCGCAATTCCGAGCAGGATCCCAGTTATGATACCCTGGCTGGCTGCAGGCAGGGTGACACTGAGCGCAGTCTTCCACTCAGGTGAGCCCAAAGCCAATGAACCCTCACGCAAAGAGCCTGGCACCAGCTTGATCATCTCTTCGGTAGTCCGGATAATGGTGGGTAACATTAAAATTGCCAGAGCGATCGCCTCCCGCCATGGCGGAGTAATGTCCCTGGTTTTTGACGATTAGAGCATAGCAAAACAACCCAATCACGATGGATGGCACTCCCGACAAGACATCGGTACCAAAGCGCACTACGATACCAAGCAGTGAGTTCGGTTTGTAGGCAACATAATAAGCTGCCAATATCCCTGGTGGGACGGCAAACAATGAAGCCAGGATGGTTAGCACCAAAGTGCCCTCAATGGCATTCAGCACACCGCCCCCGGTCATTCCGAGCGGACGAGGCAAATGGATAAAGAAATCCAGGTTTATATATTGTCCACCCTTGTAAGATGACATAACCAATGATCCAGAACAATGGGACAAGCGCCAGCAAGGTAAATAATCCGGTGATGGTCAACATGACCCAATTGGAAAGCTTCCGGCACTTGTAGCTTGGCTTTAGATTGGATCAGCTGCCGGGTGGAGTGTACCAAGCCATGTATTTGTCCTCAGGTTCATGCACGTGCCTCACGGGATAGACGATGCCCTACCCGCCACACCAGCAAACGCGCCAGGATGTTGAGCAGTAAAGTCAAGCTGAACAATACCAGCCCGATCTCGACCAATGCCTGGGAATGTAGGCTAGTCACTGCTTCAGCAAACTCATTGGCAATAATACTGGACATGGTGTAGCCAGGTCGCAACAGCGATAACGATCCTCCAATACTGTTGCCGATCACCATCGTTACTGCCATGGTTTCACCCAGAGCACGACCCAAACCCAGGATTACAGCCCCAAGAATTCCTGAGAGCCCGTAGGGGATGAGTACCTTCCTGATTGTCTCCCAGCGGGTGGAACCCAAGGCCAGAGAAGCTTCACGTTGGCTGACAGGGATTGACAGAAATACATCGCGGGTGATTGCGGTAATCGTGGGAGTGATCATGATACTGAGAATCAATGCGGCCGCCAGGAGGCTCGAGCCACTGGCAGGCATTGGACCGTGGAAGAATATGCTTAGCAAAGGCGTCTCACCCAAGGTTGAAGATAAAAAATTACCCACAGGCTCGACCACAAGAGGTAAAAACACAAAAATACCCCATAATCCATAAACCACGGACGGGATAGCGGCCAACAACTCAAATAACCAGCCCAATGGCATTCTCAGCCAGACGGGACATAATTCAGCCAGAAAGACCGCCACACCCAGGCTGATTGGCACTGCCAAAACCAGAGACATCAATGAAGTAGCCAGGGTTCCATAAATAAACGACCAGGCTTGAAAATCACCGCTGACGGGATTCCAGGAGGCCTCCAGCGTTGGCTTGAGAAAGCTCAAGCCAAATGCTTCCCGTGCCTCACTAGAATCATTCCAGAGTAAAAGACCAATAGACAGCATCAGTAGGATGGTCAATACCGCCATACCTACGGTCAAAGCACTCCAGGGGCGGTCCCCATAATGTAGAACCAACCGAAGATGGGTCACAAACCGAGATGGGAGTCGTCGATGGGGATTGGAAGCAACCTGTTTGAGCATTAGATCAACCTGATAGAATTGTATACTGCAGAAGTTGCGCAGCTTTTAATGCTGCGCAGCCTGCTTTAGGGGAGACCTTGACCTAAGTTTATGGCTTGACCGGGGAGCCATTGCAGGTGACTTCACTCAATTTTGCCAGCACCTGTGTGCTCACTACTTCCGGCAGAACTGAATAACCAAGCTCAGCCGCGCGCTTGGCTGCGCCAGCATCGGTGAGTGCCCAGTTGAGGAACTCCAGCACTTTTTGTGCTTTGAGGCAATCGGTCATGCTGGTGGTGTGCAGAATAATGTAGGTATACCCGGCAATCGGCCAGCTATTCGCACCAGCGCCATCCACAATATTATTGGTCAGTTTGTCAGTGAAAGCACTGGCAAAATCATTCATGGCTGAAGCAAGGCTATCTGCGTTGGCAGTGACTTTATTGCCAGATTGATTGAGCATATCAGCATAGGGTATCTTATTGGCAACGGCGTACGAAAGCTCAACATAACCAATGGAGTTGGGTGTATTTTGCACTGCGGCAGCCACACCCTGGTTGCCCTTGCCACCGATACCATTGCCAGACTTGTCCACCGGCCACTCTACGGACGAGCCCGCACCAACATTATTCTTCCATTCATCACTAAAGGAAGCTAATGCTTTCGTAAAGATTTCAGTCGTCCCAGAGCCGTCCGAACGATGCACAGCGGTGATGGTGGTATCGGGTAGATTTAACCCGGGATTGAGAGCAAGGATCTCAGGAGCATTCCACTTGGAGGTAGTCCCATTATAGATATTCACTAATGTGGAGCCGTCCAAGGTAAGGGTTTTGGTGATTCCATCAACGTTGTAGATAGGTATTACAGCGCCCGCGAGCATGGGGTACATCTGCAGGTCCGCACCGGCAGTATATTCTTCATCGCTCAACAAGGAGTCAGAGCCTGCAAAATCCACCGTGTTATCAACAATTGCCTTTTTACCACCGCCCGAACCAATCCCCTGGTAATTCAGGCTGACGGAAGTGTCAACATACTGGTAGGCATAAATCCATTCGGTATATACCGGGAGTGGAAAAGTTGCTCCCGCTCCGTTGATTTGTACGCTGCTGCCCGGTACGGATGATGATGAAGGACTGGATGTGGACCCGCCGCATGCGCTTAGAAGCAGGCTGGTAATCATCGTGGTGACAAATAGGATATTAATTTTTCTTGGCATATATATTTTCCTTAGTATCTTTATCATTTTTATATAGCCTCAGGATACTATGGGCAGGTTAACGTTACAGCAAAAAATAGTTAAGGAATGGCAATTGATTTGTAATCGAATTGTTAACCACAGATTCCCTAGGCTTTACCCCCCTGACTGAATGGATGACGGCTAGCTCAAGGAGGGCGACGCGATGTACAAACCGCTAGTAAACCTGCGGGCAAATAAATGAAAACAAATTTCAAGCAAGGGGTATGGTGAAATGGAACGTACTGCCTGTGCCCGCTACGCTCTCCACCCAAATCCGACCCCCATGGGCTTCAACCAGGTGGCGTGCAATCGCCAGGCCTAAACCGGTGCCACTGCTGGCACGCGACCGATCAACTTTATAGAAACGCTCGAAAACGCGTGGCAGATCTTCCTCAGCGATACCGATACCAGTATCCGCTACACTAAAGCGAACCGCTTGATCCTGCTGGCTGACCTGCACAATCACTTGCCCACCCGTTGGCGTAAATTTGATCGCATTGTGTAGTAGATTGACGACCACCTGTTGCACTCTGGTTGCATCGGCAAGCACAGCTGGCAATTCATTGGAGCATTCTATGGTTAAGCTAAGCCCGGCACGCTCTGCTTGAAGTCTCAGCCGGTCGTATGCCGGATTAACAATATCGATGGGGCGGGTGGATGCAAGGCTGAGTGGTACACGGCCCGACTCAATCCGGGAGAGCTCAAGAAGCTCACTAACCATAAGGCTGAGCGAATCCACCTCAGTTTCCATTTGGGTTAAAAACCTGCGTGCAGCAGGTGGATCATCCAGGGCACCATCTTGCAAAGTTTCGTTGAGAGCTTTCAACGCTGCCAGGGGCGTGCGTAGCTCATGCGAAATATTACTGATAAAGTCACGCCGCATCGTTTCAATCCTGCGCTGATGGGTCATATCCTGGAACAACAGTAAGGTACTCCCAGGAATAACCGGGCTGAGGGAACTGGCAATTCCGTGTAATGACAGGTGATTTCCTATCTCAAAATCGACTTGCTGAATTTCGCCCGTATCCTGACAAAGCTGCCACATATCCACAAGCTGGTGATGACGGATCACTTCGATCAATGGTTTTCTGATAGCGGTGGTCCTAGAGATTAAAAACAACTTTTCCGCAGCTGAATTAACCAGCTGGACCTCCCCATGGACATCCACGATCATTACACCGTCAGTCATTTTTTGTAAAACTGCCTCCAGCGTGGCACGCTCGGTCTCTAGATCATTGATCTCCTTACTCAAACGAATGGACATCATATTGAATACGTGAGCAAGCTGGCTAATTTCGTCTTTAATGGGTGGTAGGGATTGATCTGGGGGTATGTTGGACGCCATTTTCCCCACGGATTGGGTGAGCTGGCGAACCGGGCGTGAAATTTGCCCGGCAATCAGAGCTGCCAGGAGCACAGCAAGTATCGTTACCATCACTGTGGCGGCGATCAAGATGTGTTGGAGACGGTTAACATTCGCAGATACTTGCTGCAGTGGCAATGCTATCCGAACGAGAGCTATGATTTTATTATCCTTTGCCACTGTTACTGCGGTGTACATCATCGAGTATCCCAGAGTCTGGCTGAAGCGGGTGCTGCTTCCCTCGCCAGCCGCAAGGGCTTGGATCACCTCTGGACGATCCCCGTGATTGGCCATCAAAGCCCGGTTCTCATGTGATTCCCCCCAGACAGTGCCGTCAGGGGCGATGATTGTTACCCGGACATTTAGAATTGAAGCCCAATGCTTAGCTTGTGAGTCTAGGTTCGGGGCGGCTCCAGCCGATTGCAAATCCGCCGTGATGACATCCCCGATCATGCGCGCTTCATCAACAAGCTTTGATTCCAGGTCGTCCAGGTATGTTTGCCTGACAAAGCTAGAAAGGTACACGCCTAACGCCAGCATCGTAACCAGGATCAATCCAACATAGGGCAAGATAATTCGCCAACGAATGGAACGAAACATTTCGTCTCACCCTTCAAAACGATACCCGGAGCCATGCACAGTGACAATCCGGCTTGGCTTGGATGGGTCCGGTTCAATCTTCTCACGCAGCCAGTGCACGTGAACATCCACTGTACGTGTCCCCCCGCTGAAATCCCAACCCCACACACGTTCGAGCATTAACTGGCGTGAAAGTGCCTGCCGGCGGTGTTCAGCCATGAACATTAACAAGTCGAATTCTTTCGGTTTAAGCGCCAGCGGTTTGCCATCCAGTAATACTTCACGCCTGGTAAGGTCAATGGACAGGTTGCCATGTGTCAATACTTCCTGCGTAGCCACATTCTGGTTTGAGCTCACTTCTTCCCGGATAAGCCGGTCACGACGAAGATGTGCTTTCACGCGCGCCATCAACTCGCGCATACTGAATGGCTTGGTGATGTAATCATCAGCCCCAATTTCCAATCCAATCACGCGGTCTATCTCATCATCACGAGCGGTAAGGATAAGTATCGGGACGTTCATCTCCTGGCGAAGAATACGGCAGATCTCGAAACCATCCATCCCTGGCAGCATGAGGTCAAGTAATACCAGGTCAGGATGGATTTTACGCGCCTTTTCCAAGCCAACCACGCCATTGCCAACAGCTTCCACGTCGTACTTCTGGCGTGAAAGGTTGTAGACGAGTGTCTCACGCAGGGCAGTATCATCTTCAACAATCAGTATTTTTACCATGAGGTTTTCATCCATTAAAAGCCTGCTCGAAGAAATCTGCGAGCCTGGGATATAACTCTTCCTGATTGGCAGGTTTGATGATCCCATGTCCTTCGTCATTAAAGACCAGGAGCTTGTATGGAATATGGTGCTTCTCCAGGCGCTCGCGCACCTGGCGCACGTTTTCTGGACTGACGTTTGGGTCCAACGCACCCTGGACAATCAGCAGCTTGCCGTGGATATCCTGCACATAATTGATCGGTGATTTTTCATAGTATCGTTCGGGCACCTGATCGGGACGCCCACCGATCATCTCCTCGCTTAAAGGGCGCAGGTCGGGTCGGGTAGTGTTGTAATCCACCTCCAGGTCGGTCATACCACAGATAGGCGCTGAGGCACCAATGATTTCCGCTGGGTAATGGGTAAGCAGGTACCAGGCGCTGTATCCGCCATATGACGTCCCTGTAACGCCGATTTTGCCTGGCTCAGCCAGCCCAGCCTGGATCAGTGCCTGGGCGCCTGCGGCAATATCCACTTGCTCTTGCCCACCCCAGCCATCTTTTTTGATGGCATTCCGAAATTTCAGGCCGAATCCGGTGCTGCCGCGGTAATTTACATCCAGCACGTTGAAGCCACGTGAGACATAATATTGAATTTGCGAGTTGAGCCGGTTTTCGGAATGATAGGTGGGGCCTCCATGCACATAGATAATTGCACCTGGTTGATCTGTTTTTGACCGGTATAACCAACCCTGGATCTCCAATCCGTCTATCGATTTCCAGCGAAAATCCTCAGCGGGCGATAGCTGCGTTGGTAGAAGCTGCGTATGCTCCCAAACCCTGGTCATTGAGGTAAGATCGGCCGGGCTTTTCGCCTCAAGTGACAGGCGTACCAGCTCTGCGGGTGATGTGGCTGAATAATACATCGCGATCCAGGTGCCATCCGCTGCCTGTCCGATGGGCAACAGGTTGCCTGGCAAGCGTGGGAAGGAGGTCTCCTGCCCATCTGCAATATCCATAAATGTGGTCAGGTGATTCGCGTCATTCATTTCATCGACCACCACCAGACCGTCGCGGGTGACCCACGCACCTTCGATGACCCGGTTGGGTTCATCGATCAGCCAGCGCAGGCTTTGGCTGGGCCAATGATACACTCCCAGACTGAAGTGATCCTGGGGTCCCTTGCCGGTTGATTCACTCAGAAATACAATATGCTCACCATCCGGGTGCCAGTCGGCAAACACCTTCACCTGATCCCCAAAATTAAGTATCTCTTTGTCTTCCCTACCCTCCACATCCACCAACCAGTATTGCCTGCCAGCCGGGTGCAGGTCTCGGCGTGGGTAGATCAGGTGCGTTCCGGGATGGTTCAGCTCAGGAACGGTCCAAATTGCAGATGTAGGTCGGGCGATGGGCACCCGCTCGTTTGTAATCAAGTTGTGCCGGTAAATCCAGGTTGGCTCGACTAGCTTTTCTGCAGCGAAATCGTAATTAGCGCCGTAGAACAGGTGGATTCCATCCGGGTGCATCATACCGCCCCGGATAAAATAAGACGGACGGTCCTCGGTCAGTGGCTGCATGACACCAGGCTTGCCAATTTCCACACGGAATAAGCGGGAAAATTCATCCCCGTCATGATCCTCCGAGACAATGACTGCGTTTGAATCAGGCGTCCAGCTCACCAAATCGGTAGCCTCAGGGGTATGGGTCATTGCTATGGGTGGCTGAGAGCCATCGCTTGGCACAAGGAAAACATCGATGTTCTCATGGATACGGTACCAGGAAAATGCCACCCAGCGTTTATCGGGTGACAATCTGGCTTCCAGAACGGTGGGTAGGGTCATTAGTTGGTGCAGGAATGATTCTTTGATCATATGCTTGACTCCGGTGAGTAATTTAGCCTGGCACTTATCCTTCGCATTTTACCCTTATTAGTGCTTTTTGGGTTTATCCCCGCGTATGTAGACATAAAAAATTGCCTTCCCTAATCCCCAAACAGGGTCATCCAGCAGATAAAAATACCCCGGTTGGTGCTGAGAGGATCGATCGGCACTGCGTTTAAATTCCCACGCATTACGAACTGTAGGTGTCAAATCGATTAGCTCGACGTTGATCATACCAGCATCAGCCATCCAGCTCCGAAATTCATCCGGGCTACCCTCGCAGAGATAATCCAATCCGATGGCAGTGAGCTCCTGGCGAATGGGTTGGGGGAGGGGTTGTGTGACGATGACATCGGTCAAGATCATCCTCCCACCCGGAACCAACACGCGTGCCATTTCAGCCTGTCCAATTTCACTAGGTGTGGAGGAGGGGTAAACGATGAATTCGCTGACCAGGGCATCATAGCTCCCATCGAGTAAGGGAAGATGCTGCTTTTCAGCAAGCAGAAACTCCACCACACCTTCCAGCCCCATCTCGTACGCTGACCGACCGGCGAGATCAAGCGCTTCCGGGTCAAGCTCCAGGCCTGTCACTTTACCATGTTCCATCATCTCACCCAACCAGAATGCCACTTCACCTGTTGCGCTACACAGCACAAGTATTTCCTTGCCATCTACGGGCCGCAAGTCTGAAGATATTTGCTCCAGGATGGGCAGCAGTCGTTCAATCTCGTTTCTGCTCCATTTCATCTTTGCCTCCATCATTCATTTGCACGCTAATTCCCATGTGCTGCATATCTTGCATGAAGCGGTTGGGCTCTACAATTTGTGCCTGCAGCCACAGACCAGGCTTGCCAATCGTCCCATCCAAAACCTGGAGCAAGCAGGCAGCGACTGGGATGGCGGTAAACAGATACCCATCTGGGTGAGAGATGATGACATTCACCGTTTTTACAGCGCCATCTTTTTCCCCGCTCGCCTCAACTTTCAATAAGGTCCCGAAGGGAGGCCTTGAAAAAGATTTCAGACCCCAGTGCGTCCACTTTGCCATCGGTTTTAAGGCATTCTTTGGCCATAGTTTCATGGCAATCATCGCAATCGGCATGATGAGCCAATCCACAAACCAGTTGAAGCTACCCACGTAAAAACCCATATCTTTCAAGGACGGGTACATTTCCGGTAAACCACGCAGCTCTTCCAGCATCATTGGAGCACAGTACTGCCTCCCAAAATCACCTCCGAAATCCATGCTCATATAATCCCCCATGCTAAAGAAACCAACTTTCTGCCATTTCCCATGTTTGAATGTCGACATCTCAAAGTCATTGATGAGTTCGACTAATTCGGAAACAGTGGAATCTTCAACCTCGAGGCTCTTCCAGTCTTCCTTGATCACACTGCCCACTTTGGCGATTTCAAGGTGGTCAAAGTACTGGGCTACATAACGAATCAATAGCCCTGGCAGTCCGGGGTGAAAACCACCATCGGTGATAAAGCAACATCCAGCTTGTTGGATGGCATCAGCCATTGAGCGTAAGATTGCGACTTTTTGGGTTGAATATTGGATGTCCAGGTAGCCTATCCCTGCTTCCAAAGCCGCCTCAGCCACCTGGCGGGTATATTGTGTCGTAGAGGATGCCACGACCACAAAATCAACCTCTCTGAAAGCCTGTCTCAGGCTGTCCGTGTCAGATGCGTCCACTTTCGTACCATTAACCCTGCTACCTTCAAAAGTACGATTGAGCTCATCGGCGAATCGGTTTGCCTTGTCCACATTTCGTCCCGCTAGCACCAAATGTACACTTGATTCCTTTAGAAGTAATCGGGCTAAAGGTCTGCCAGTGTTTCCATACCCACCCAGGATCAATAAGGTTTTATTATCCATCCGGCCTCCTAAATTTTTATTGCTTACCTGCTACCCTGTGTATTTATTGTACACCTTTCGCTTGAGCAAGCCTTACGCTTGCTCCTGTTTCCCAAGGAATAAAAAAAGGGTACTGCGATTAATACTCTCTAAGCTTGATCCCCTCATTTTGGAGTAAAATTTACTGCTGTTAACTGAATCCTCAAGATATGACGCTTATTTCTATTATCAATACCTGCAGACGAATTACGAAGTACTTAAGCCATGTCCTCTACTCCCACTCGTGACCGGGTCAATCCTGAACAACCTGACACCACTCCTTTGCGCCGCCCAGATTGGATCAAGGTGCGTGCACCCTCTGGCGAAACCTACCAGTGGCTGCAAGGCCTGATGCGCAAGAAAGCACTCCACACCGTTTGCGAAGAAGCCATGTGCCCCAATATGGGGGAGTGCTGGGGGTCCGGCACCGCTACTTTCCTCATGCTGGGGGATGTGTGCACGCGTACCTGTGGTTTCTGCGATATTAAACGCGGCAAACCCTCCCCTTTGGATTGGCTGGAACCTGAGCGTGTCGCCCAGGCAGTGAAAGCCATGCAGCTCAAGCATGCGGTCATCACCAGCGTCAACCGGGACGACCGAGGCGACGGTGGGGCTCCCATCTTTGCCATGGTCATCCAGCGTATCCGTGAGCTCCATCCCGGCTGCTCGATCGAAGTGCTGATCCCAGATTTCAAGGGCTCACTGGAAGCGCTCCAAATCGTCATGTCTGCCCGGCCTGAGATCCTCAATCACAATGTTGAAACCGTCCCAAGGTTATTCAAACAGGTCCAACCGCAAGACCGCTTTGAATGGGCAGCTGCCACGTTGAGCAATGCAAAAAAACTCGACCCGGAAGTGCTGACCAAATCTGGCATCATGGTGGGCTTGGGTGAATCCATGGATGAAATTAAAGAAGTCATGCGCCATCAACGCAGCTGGGGGGTGGATATCCTGACGGTTGGACAGTATCTCCAGCCGAGTAAAAAGCACCTGCCTATTGAGCGCTACTACACTTTGGAAGAGTTTTCCGAAATCAAGGAATATGGCTTGAGGATTGGTTTTAAGTGGGTCGAGAGTGGACCACTGGTGCGGTCCTCATATCATGCTGCCGAGCAGGTGCGGGAGCTGAGCATCGTACACCGTCAATTGTACGGGTAAGATCCCAGCCTGGACGACCAGCAACACGAACCCCCCCATCACCAGACCCAGCACAATCCCAACCACCACATCCGATAAATAATGCACCCCCATAGCAACCCGTGCCAGGCTCACGAGGGGTGCCCAGATGAGCAGTGCCAGACCCCACCCAAGAGGTCCAAGCCCGAGGACTACCACTGCCAGCATCATCGTCCTGACGGCATGCCCGGAGGGGAACGAATGTGGGTCGGTGCTGCGATAAAACTTACCCCATTCGCCTTCAGGTCGCTTACGTCGCACGGTGAACTTTATGATGAAGACCAGCAGAGCTGTCAACAGGATGGCGACGATCATGATGAGAGCTCTTGCCTTCCAGGGTTCCGTACCCAGCCAATACAGCAAACCCAACCCAGCCAGCCAAAACCACGAATCCCCTGAATGCGCTAAAACCGCTGCCAGGGTACGCAGCGGTCCAGGTTGCTCAGCGATCCGCATCTGTGCAGAGATGCGGGCATCCAGATCGATCAAGTTCTCACCCGCTTTGCCAGGTCGGCTCGCATTAGCTCGAGCTGGTTTGGTTTATCCACATCCATGGCGATTTCCGCATACGGGCAGACGATCGCCTTCCCCGTCATGTGCAGCCGGGCGGTCACCTTACTAACTGCCTCATTCAGCGTGATTGCGCGGAATAACACCAATAGTAGGGTGTCAAAGCCCAAAATGGCGGCTTGTTTGACCGGATTCTTACGCGTGGCGATCAACTTCTTCCATATCTCCGGGTTCATCGAGGCAACGGAGGTATTCACGACATTCATATCCCCTCCACACACATCCATATCCTTCAACCTGGTGAAAGTACGCCTGGAGCTCGGGTATCGTGTTTCAATCACCTCCCGCTTCACGACGTTATAGCATAGATCCACATTGGTCTGCAGGGTTGTCTTAACCTCCCAGTCCACCATCTCGGGACTGATGCCAGGGATATCCGAGGATACCAGCATCACCCGGGTTGCGGATGGGTTGATCTCCATCACTTTATGGATGCCACCCAATATATTCTCGATCATACTGATACGGTTTGGAATGAAAGTTAGTGGTTTTGTACAGCTCACACCACTGTCAGCGGTCAACCCAATCAGGATCACGTTTTCCACCTGCCTGGCACCACTCAAGGCATCCAAGACCCATTGAACCATGGGTTTTCCATGAATATCCAGCATGGCTTTGGGCTTACCCTGTGTATACGGATACAATGGCTCATCCGGTTGAGGAATACCGCCTGCGGTCACAACTGCGTCCACCTGTCACCTCCTCATCACATTAACCAACCTTCACCAAGGCTCAATTCAATTCCTGCAGCTGAGGTTCCAGTCCAAGCTGTTCCAGCATCTGGCTCAGCTCTTCATGGGTCAACTTACGCCCCTTCCCGGAAACTGCAATCAACGCGGCTTCCATCATATTGGTGCCGAAGGAACGGCCATCTAATACCGGCGTGGAAGTGACCAGGTATTTAATCCCCGCCTGTCGGAACAGTTCCACATCTTCCGTCGTGGTGGTGTTGGTGGTGATAATTTTTCCATCCAACCTCTCAGGCATATGGCGCTTGATGTAGTGACAATCGCCCGCCAGCACCGTTGCCCATTGGTAATACTTCTCCCATTTTGGGACGCACACTTCCTGCTTCTCACCAGTTGGATAGATCCATTCGAAAGGCAGTCTCCCTACAATGGGCAGCAAGATAGCAGCCAGACGTTTCAACCCGGCTACGCTTCGAATAGGTATCGGCACACCCAATCCGAACATCAGGTCACCAAACACACAATCATAACCCGCATTCGTAAAAGACATGGTCATATCCCAACGGTCGACTCCGGCAGTGATGAATACCTTTTTTTCTTTGATAGTATCCCCAACCCTGGCTTCTAGAAACTGCGCAACTTGAATTTCCAAAACACTTCTTAATCCTGCCCCGTCGACGAGTGGGGTCTGCTTGATAAAACGAACCATGGGCTGCACGGAATAAAGAGGATACACCCTGGTGCCCACCGTTAACCCCAGATCGGTTCCCCCCACACCAAAGGCATTCACCTTACCATCCAATTCCCGATACAGCTGGGCTGCCTTTTCCATGGATCCGTCAGTCCCGATCCGTTCAATGAGCACTTTTTCCCCCAACAGCTCAACTTCCACAGCCTTATTCCTTTTGGATGAACCAATGCTGATGCTTACCGCATGCTTCATTTTACCCGCCTCCATGAAAATAATAGTTGTAACCGATAAGATAGAAGTATACTACCCATGCTTCAATTGGTAGAACCCCGAAAAGTAGCCATAGATACCCAGGCAAGGTAAGCGATAATGATATCGGCAGATATGTTTAATCATTTATTTAACTGTATATAAGGAATTATACCTTTGGCATTCCGTTCGATAAGGTTATAATCCGGTTATCTACGCGCATAAACATTCAATGTCAGCGGTATGATAATCCTTCAGGAGGTAAAATCTGTGGCACTTCCCAAGCACGCTTATTTCAAAGGTAAGATCGTCCCTTATTCTGAAGCTAAAGTAGGAGTGCTTACCCATGCATTAAATTATGGTACAGCCGCATTTGGCGGCATACGCGCCTATTGGAACGAAGATGATAAACAGCTCTTCATTTTCAGGGCTACCGATCACTATCGCCGTTTCCTCAATTCCGCCAAGCTGCTTTGTATGCAGCTTGGTCACACGCCAGAGAGCCTGGCCCAATTAACCGTCGATTTGTTGCGCGTGGATGATTATCACCAGGATATTTACGTCCGCCCTCTGGCTTATAAGTCAGATGAGATCATCGGCGTCAAGCTGCACGGGCTTCACGAGGAGCTATCCATCTGCGCACTTCCTTTTGACAAGTATCTCGACGATGATACCAACGCCCACGTCACTATCTCTTCCTGGCGGAGGGTGGATGATAACATCATCCCGGCACGCGGAAAAATCTCAGGGGCATACGCCAATTCTGCATTCATAAAAACCGATGCGGTCCGGGCAGGATTTGATGAAGCCCTGGTACTCACCCAGGAGGGGCATATCTCCGAAGGCAGTGCAATGAATTTCTTTATGGTGCGGGATGGATTATTGATCACCCCACCCATCACTGAAAATATACTGGAAGGCATCACACGCCGTAGCGTGATAGAGTTGGCACGTGAAGAACTTAACCTGAATGTCGTTGAACGTCCGGTCGATCGGACGGAAGTCTATTTGTGCGATGAGCTGTTCCTCACCGGTACAGCCGCTCAGATCACCGCGGTCACCCGGGTTGATTACCGCCCGGTGGGTGATGGAAAGATGGGTGTCATCACCGCAAGGTTGTATCACCTCTTCCAAGACATCCTGCGTGGTCGCGTCCCCAAGTACCAACACTGGCTGACACCGGTTTACGAAACATGGGGAAACGCCTCCAGTAAACAAGCTTATCTCATCGCAAGTCTCTGCTGTATCGAAATAATCACGACAGCGGGCTGGAAAAGCCCGCTGTCGTTTTAATTCGTATCAAGGGTGATTATTTCACCGCAGGGTTTTCACCTCTTCAATGTACAACAATCCAATCGTGGGAGGGTCTGCCCTCGACCGGGGGACGCTGGCTGAGCCGGGATTAAAGAGCAATTTCCCTTCCAGGGATAAATTACACGGAATATGCAAATGTCCGAACACAATCACGTCCACCTGAGGAAAAGCCTGCAGCATGCGCTTGAAATAATGCCCGTCCAGATTTTCGCCTACCACCGAGTGTAGCCTATCAAGGATATACCGGCTAAAGGTGCCATGACCATGCGCCATGCCGATGGAAACCCCATAGATATTCAGCTCAATTCGCAGCGGAAGTTTCCGCAGAGAGAAAATATCCCGGTTCCCACGCACCGCGTGGACCGGTGCCACCGCTTCCAGCTCTTGCAGCACGCCAGGAACGGAAACATCCCCGGCGTGCAGGATGGCTTTTACCCCCGCTTGCCGGAAAATCTCAAATACGCGCGGGTTTAGCTGCGCTGCCCGATCGGGCACGTGGGTGTCGGCCAGCACTCCCAAAACGGTTATGACACCGGCCATACGTCCGACGCCTGATGGGGGAACAAGGCATCCAGCAGCAGTTGAATTTGGTCACTGCTCGTCCAGCAATCTACAAAGCTGGTTTTAAGGGCTTCGATGGACCGGTAACCAAACAGGAGCTGCAGGAAAGTGTGGGGTGGAAAGGCAGCCTCCCCAGCATGACCGAAGGGGGTTGGTTTCCAGGCTTCAATTTCTGCAAGCTTACCTTTTTCTAAAACCAGGCGCACTCCATCCCGATAAAAAGTGACTTTTACTTCTCCCGTATACCCCGCCATGTATGATACTGCCAGGCGTTTTTCCAACACCGGGGTAATCAAAGTCAGGAAATCCGCTACATCCGGCACACGCAGGTACCAGGCATACGGTTTGCGAACCCGTGGCAGGCTGTCTGGGATGACATGATACACGGGATGATCCTCCCCGAGCCAAAAGCCAAAAGCACCGAATGGCTTTTTTGTTCCTTGCCCGGGTAGATATTGGCTGTAGGCATTTTCCAGGTAGCGTATCACGGAAGGGGTCACTTCTCTCCAAGAAAACCCGGTTGCAACCTCATAGGTTTGAACTACCATCATATCTCCCCAGGTAAAACTCGGGTGGCAAATGAAACCAACCTTCTCACCCGAAGCACTCTCAATGATGCGGATCTCCTGCCGCTGAACGTTTTTTGCGCCTTTCCCAGTCAGCTCGTCTCTCCAGATGGCATCATCCCGCAAGCAAGCCACCAGTGAGCGCTGGCAGCCTGAGGCATACAGCTCAGATAAAAATGGAATATCCGCCTCCACTGCTGGGCGAAGATGATAGGACTCGAGCTCATCTTCCTTCAACCTGGGGATGTGGGTAGGAAAACCAACGCGGCCTCCACCCAGGGTCATCGCCATCTCATAATCGAACAGGCGATAATAATACGGGATGCCCGTAATTGCCTGCACTTTATCACCGTTCTGTGCGCTCCACTGGTGGATGACATCAAACTGCCGCCTCACCAGCCCCCGGTTTCGGTACTCCATTAACGTGCCCACCAGTTCGGGTCGGCTCACTTTGAATGCTACACCGGCATAGGTCCAGGTCTGTGGGATCAAGTTCATCGCAGACACAATCTGCCCCTTGTTTACTTCTTCCACAATGGTGAAATCGGTGGCTTTGAAAGTCGGGTGGGCCTGCGTCATCAGGTCGTGGGTCCATGCCCACACCCTATCGTCAGGTTTGTCCGGACCTTCATCTGAATGAACCCTGGCGCAGAAATCTGACAGAGATTCAGCGTCTTTTACACTGGAACGTCGCAGGATTAATCCATCCCCCAGATCGATTGGCAATTGGTCTGTAATAATGCTTGATACAGTCATGGCGAGCTCCTTGACAATGCCTTTCTGGCATGCCAAGTCTATCATCAACCCCCTTCTATTGCCAAGCATACAGTTACTTCTTCAGTTTTTCCAGATACTTATGGCGGAACTTCGACACCTTGGGCGCGATGACGGCCATACAATAACCCTGATATGGGTTGCGCTTGAAGTACTCCTGGTGGTAGGCCTCAGCAGGATAAAAGACCTGGAATGGGGTCACTTCCGTTACGACCGGTCTCGGCCAGATTTGCTCGCTCTCCAGCGCTTGGATGATCTGTTCGGCAATCGTTTTCTGTTCAGGGCTGTGGTAGTAGATGGCGGAGCGGTACTGTGTGCCCACATCCTCCCCCTGCCGGTTCAGGCTGGTTGGGTCATGGATGGTAAAAAACACCTCCAGCAGCTCGCGGTAACTGATCACTGATCGGTCAAATGTCACTTGTACCGTCTCCGCATGCCCCGTCTCACCCGTACATACCGCTTCATAAGAAGGATCCTTCACCTGCCCCCCCGCATATCCCGAGACTACATCTGTCACCCCTTTCAGCTCATCATACACCGCTTCCAGGCACCAGAAGCAGCCACCTGCCAGGGTAGCAACTTCGCTGGGATTATTCATTGTATTATTCATCGTGAAACACCTCGAAATTATATGGATAAATTATATCCTGTTTCGACCAAATTCCAGGATTTATAGTATAATTCAGGTCAATTTTATCATATTACATCTGGGCTTAATTTCCGAACTTTGCCAGGATGTTATCCCAGAGGGCTTCTTACCTTGGATATGAAGGAGGTAAAAATGGAATCAAAAACACCCGACCGGTCGACGATCATCGCTTTTATCCTCACGGTCTTATTCGCGGGCAACAATGCCATCGCCGTACGCTACAGCAACGTTGAGCTGCTGCCTTTCTTCGGCGCAGCTGCCCGTTTTGCAGTGGCGGCAGTCATCCTCTTCGGATTGGCACTCATTTTACGCTTGCCACTTCCACGCGGGCGTAGCCTGCTGGGGGCGGTGCTGTTCGGGGTGCTGGCCTCCGGATTGAACTTTGCTCTGCTCTACTGGGCGTTGGAACAGCTCCAGGCAGGTCTCTCCATGGTCATCCTGGCCCTCGTCCCACTCCTGACGTTCATATTCGCTATTATTCAGAGGCAGGAGGTATTCCGCTGGAAAGCGCTCCTGGGTGCGCTTGTGGCATTGTGCGGTATTGGCATTATCGTCTGGGAGCGGCTAAGTGCTGATGTGCCTTTACTGCCATTACTGGCAGTGGTAGGCGCAGCGGCTTGTTTTGCAGAATCAAATATTGTCATCAAGACTTTCCCGCAAAACCATCCCATCAGCACGAATGCGATTGCACTCTCCACAGGCTCGGTGCTGCTATTTGCGCTTTCCGCGATCTGGAGGGAGACCCCAACCATACCCACTTTACCTGCCACCTGGGTAGCCCTGGTTTATTTGATCGTATTCGGATCGGTGGCTACATTCGTGCTAACCGTTCACGTGATCAAGAATTGGACGGCCTCTGCCAGCTCTTATCAATTCGTGCTATTCCCGATCGTCACCATTACCGTCGGTGCATGGCTGGCGAAAGAGTCGGTGAGCAGCGCACTTCTGATTGGGGGCGCGTTCGTATTTGCCGGCGTCTACATTGGTGGCATCGCCAAGACTGAACAATGGATGAAGTTGATCCCTCGATTTAAAGCTCGCCGAGAAGCTCCCTGTCCGGATTGTTGAACAGTGGGATGATTTTTTATGAATGGATTTTATAATTCCTTAAAAGAATAAGCTAGATGAACAACCTGGGGAAAAGCTGGGGAACGTGGTTTTACTTGTGGTAAAATATCACACGCCAGAGCCAGAACGACAAGCTGGTTCGTGATGTGGGTGTAAAAACCTGCATTGGCTACTTTTTGCGGGCGTCGCCAAGTGGTAAGGCATCAGCCCTCCAAGCTGATATTCGTGGGTCCGAATCCCATCGCCCGCTCTAGAAACTCCGATCCACCCGGAACTTTGCACCTTAACATGGGCCCATAGCTCAGCGGCAGAGCGGACGGCTTAAAGCAGGTAATCTAAGTCGAATCGATACGATTATCTGCATAGGGCCACCGGCATATAAATAGCGGTGAATCCTGTCAAATTCGGGGAAGCCTAAATCATACCGATATGGTAATCCCGAGCCAAGCCCCCTTAAGGGGAAGGTGTAGAGACTAGACGGCAGGCACCCTCATCCAGGGTGAAGGGATAGTCCAGCCCACGAACTCGAAAGAGGCTGCGAAAGCTTTTGTGGGATGCATAACCGTTTGGCCGTAGGTTCGATCCCTACTGGGCCCACCAAACTAAATAGCCCCTCATTAGGGCTATTTTTTATTCAAACTGACTTCGATTATCCCGAGGATGACCAGGCACTACTTATTAATCCCAACGATCCTTACCAGCAGCTCAACCAATCCCTGCGCCATCAGGATCTTGAAGATAAGTGCCACGGGGTATAGGCTGGCATACGAGATGGCTGGCAGATCTGTCTCGGTCAGCGCATTCGCTGCGCCTAACCCTGGGGGGTTGGTCATGCACGCGCATAAGGCCCCCATGGTTGCCAGCACGTTCATGTGGTACACGCGGTCCATCACCAGAACCCCGGCGAACACCGAGAAGATTGTCACCAGCGCTCCCGCCAGCAGCAATTGTCCACCTTGTTTCTGCAAGATTTCGATAAAATGCTCCCCAGCCATCGTCCCAGCGCCTGCCAGGAATAACATCAGTCCCAATTCTCGGGATAGTTTTTTGGCTGCCACGGGCACATACATGTGGAATGGTCCGATCTTCCCAAAGTGTCCCACCAATAAACTGACCATGAACGCCCCACCCGCAATCCCCAGCTTAAGGGTTATCCCGTTCGGTAAGTGGATTGGGATGCTCCCCACGGCAATGCCCAGCAGCAGCCCGATCAAGAAGGGCACCATGTTCGTCTCTTCCGCTTTGCTGACCGCCCCTTGCACCAGCCTGACGAAAGTTACCACGGCATCGCGGTCCCCAACCACGCGGATCTGGTCGCCCATCTCCAGGGTCACATTTCCTGTGGGGGTGATCTCCAACCCTTCGCGCCGGATGCGGGTGATCACCACGGTGTAACGCTCCCACAAGCGCATCTCGCCCAGCGTCTTGCCGGTCATCTTGCCCTGCGTCACTTCCACGTCCGTGCTTAACACGTTTGTGTTTACATCCATGCGCACGTGGATCTCTTCCCCCAACAAAAACTGCATCTTAACCAGCTCCTCCTCTGGTCCTACCACCATCACCACATCCCCTTCTTGCAGGATAACATCTGGCCCCGCAGCAAATACTCTTTCACCCCGCTTTATGCGGGAGATATTGGCTAATGCCATGCGGTGGGGATTGATTTCGCTCACCGATTTTCCTATACAATTGGGGTTGGTAATTTTATAGGTTCTTACTTCAAAACCCGGCGATTCGGCCTGTTTCTCTTCCAGCCAGTGCTTCTCCTCGGTACGCAGATCGCGTCGTAAAATCTTGGGCAGGAATTGGATCAGCAGCACGACACTGATCATGCTGAAGGGATAAGCCACGCCATATCCCACCGAGACGTTTGCGCTCCCTCCGGGGACTATTCTCTCGATCACGTCCACGCCTGCTGCCAATGCCGGGGTGCATGTCAACGATCCTGCAAACAGTCCCGCTGCCAGGTCATACGGTACTTTAAAGAAATAGGTCACTCCCAACGTCGCCAGTGCCCCAACCACGATCGTTACCAGGGCGATGACTACAAACTGGACCCCATGCCGTCTAAATGTGCGAAAGAATCGCGGACCAGCCGTGATCCCCACGGCATACACAAACAACAATAATCCCAGATCCATGATCTCCTTCGGTACCTTCATCCCGAAGTGACCGAATACCAGGGCAACAAACAACACTCCTGCCGTCCCCAGCGAGATCCCACGCCACGACCACTGTCCAATCAACGACCCAATTGCGAGGATTGCAAATAGATACGAGCATTTGTTCCGCCAGCAGGTTTGTCACGCATCTGATTATAGCATTTGAGCGAAGTTTAAAAATAACCTTGAAAACGACTGAATGTCATTGTTTATCATATTGATCGATAGGATCAAACCCAATAAACAATGTCCTGCAGCCCATGGTTTATTTTGCACAACAAAAAAAAGCACCCCAGCATGGGCTGGGGTGCGGGTTTGACGATGGATACCTAGTTCTTATACATGAGAGGCAGCAGCATCTTCAGGATGGGATAGGTTACCGGGGTCACGACCGGCTCCCCATAAGCAAAGACACCTTCATCACAACGGACTGCATAGCTGCCATTGATGATCACATCCCCACCCAGAACAGTAACCTGGAAGGTTAGTTTGATGCTCTCACCCGGCTTGAGCTCGGTTAAATTCCACTGGACTACATTGCCCAGTACCATTCCACCTGAGCTGGCACTTCCGTCGATATAGGCAGTATCCACCGGCAGGGTGTCTGTCACCACTAATAAAGTCGCCTTCTGCCCAAGGTTGGTCACCTCGATCTCGTAGAGCAGCGGGGAATACGCCACCGCGGGGTCAGGTGTGGCAGCCTTGGAGATGCGTAACACCGGCTCATCCGTGATATAGGCTACCGCGGTAACGACCGCATCCTGTTGCAGGCTGGGATGGCTGATGGTGGCAGTATTTGTTACCACGCCTTTAAAGAAATCATCCACCACCGCAGTGAAAGTGATCAGCTGTTCGGAATATGCTTCTACATCTCCCTCCCAATCCAGGCTGACGATATCACTGACCAGGCTGCCTGCACTCACAATTGCATCCCGCTGGTAGGTGGTATTCTCCCACGGGAAAACGTCGCTCACCTGCACGCCGCTAAGCGCATACGGACCCGAGTTAACCACATGCACCACGTAGGTTAAGACGATCCCCTCTCCGGGCAGTGCCAGGGTGGGAGTAACGGTCTTGTACGAGTCGATCAATCCAATCTCATGCACGGTCGTCGTGATCGGCTCTCCCAGGTTGGATAAGGTGCCGGATATTGTCCCGGTCATCTCGCTCTCATACCAGGTGGCTCGATAATCATCATTGACGATCAACGTCCCACTTATCAGGTCCGGGTCAACTGTGACACTGAATGAACGGAATTGATTATCTCCCGGTCCCATGGCTGGTAGTGTCCACGAGATCACCGTCCGACCATCAATGACTTCGTAGGTTCCTCCATCACTGATGCTGCCTAGATTCAAAGTCACACTGGCCGGAACAGTCTCAGTCAAAACAGGCGGTGGTGGATCCTCAGTGGTGAATGCGCTGTCGAACACCTGGATGGTATAGGTCATGCTTTGCCCGGCTCCAATTTGGGGCGGTGCAGTTTTAGTTGGGATCAGATTGGCATGATGGGTGATTAAACCAACTGCCGTAGCAGTAATGGGATCCGTGACATATCCACTCAGGTCATCGGTAACAACCACTGTAGCTGTGTAATGTGTACCTTCCTCGCCACCGCTCGTGGACTGTCCGACATAGGTTGTAAATGTAACCATATCACCGACTGCGATATTGCCCGTCCATAAATAATTAACACAATGAGGACCACAATCTGGTCCATCAGCCAGTGTACCGACCGGGGGAATCACTTTCAATACATCTACATTATTAATACTGATACGCCCGAAGTTGAGCAAGGCAGTGGCATCCAAGGCATTTCCAGGGCCCAGGTTCTTGATCGTCAAGGTGGGCGTCACAGGTGCCCCACCACCTCCAGGCTTGTGAGCAATGGGATCCAATGTGGCAGTCACCTCGAAAGTTGGCCCAACCAGCGGGCTCGATACAGGTGTACCTGAAGAACATATTTCTTCTGCACTGCATACAATATAGTTCTGATTTAGCGCAATCACGCCGGCAATATCAGGGACATAAACCGTGAAAGTGACTTGCGCCGATTCGCGTGTGTCAAGGCTGGGCAGGTGCCAGGTAACGATCCCGTCAGCGTAGTCATCTCCTCCACGTCGATACTCCACCTCAGCTGGGACGGGGTCACTGATTACCAAATCGGTTGCCAATGAACCCAGGTTGAGCACAGTTAAGGTATAAGTCATCTCGTGGTTTGAGCCTGGCGGGTCGGGGTAGATACTCTTCGAGAGCACCAGGATTGGGTCAAGCACCGTGGTCGTTAGTGGTTCACCCAGGCTGAGTCCGAATGGGCTGTTAACAAGGTAAACCCCATTGTGGATGACCGTGCCACTTGGGACGTCTCCAACCAGCACACTGAATGTAAATATAGATGTTTCACCAAAATCCATGGTGACTGGACGCGTCCAGGTGATGATTTCCCCATCCGGATCGACCATACCATCCGGATCCACACTGAGAAAAGTGGTCTCAGCGGGGACGATGTCCATAACTGTTAGGGGTGTATTTACGGCTGCCTGCCCCTGGTTGGTGACCACCAGCTCATAAGTCATTGGTTTATTCTTGCCAGGTACCGCCGGGGTGGAGCTTTTGGAAATCTCGAAAATGGGATGATCGGTGAGGTGGGTCTCGGCCATGATACTGACCGGCTGGGTGATCATCGGGTCGCTGATCACAGCTGTGTTTGAAATGATCCCTTCGTAGCCGGGTGTGACAGTGACGCTGAAGGTGATGACCACCGAGCTGTCAAAACCGACCATTCCATGTTCCCAGGATAACACCCCATCTATGACCTCCGGAGTGGGAAGTACGCTCGACCACGCATCGCCATTATAGGTGGTGTTGGATGGGATTGCATCAACCAGGGTCACATCAGTGGCTGTATAAGCCCCGGTATTAATGATGGCGATGTTGTACTCCAAGACTGCCCCATCGGTATAAGCGAGCGTTGGGGTAACCTCCATGGTGGAAAGCGTGAGCTTTGGATATCCGGTTGGCGGTGGGATAGATCCGGAAGCGAGCGCTATGCCCTTTGACTCAAGCACACTGTCTGAGGACCGGTGTGCGAATACCACCACAGTCGCCATCATCAAAATCCCAATCATGATAATGGTGATTAATTGGATTACCTTTAACAGGTTGGTTCTCATAATTACCTCCGATTTAAATGACTAATTCAATGGGATGAAACATTGGCGTAAAGCATCCCGAATGTGCGGAATCACTATAGAATATACTTCTCCTGGTGATTGAAAAATAGTTAATACCAACCATTATTCACCTAGTTGCAATTTTCAATCCATAATCCAACCAAACCAATAACTATTCATCCATAATCACAACAAAAAAATAGCCTCAAGTTTCCCCACTGGTGGCGCATTGACGCTATCCATGTTCTGTTAATAGTTACCACCGAATACGCAATTAATTTGGGATAACTCAATACGGTATACTTGGAAACAGGCAACAATATTGCAACTGTGTAATGGTCATTGCGACGGATTGCTTTCCTGCCCAGGCAATGCTGGGATTTGGACACTGTAAATCATGAATTTTCTATCACGATTCCACCCTGGTTTTTACCGATATATCCCCCTGCTCATTCTATTGATTGGGCTACTTGTGCCATTATCGGAGTCGCCGGTTGCGCAAGCGGGTGAGGTTATTGTTGAAGACCCCCAGCTCTTCCCTTCATATACCACTTGTGAGAATTCCCATTGGTATAAATTTTTCAATAACCGCGGCCATGCAACCTACCTTACGCTTAATGTTTCGAGCCCTGCTGATTCAACCAATCACGGCGAATGGCACCCAGTCATACCCCAAAACGGTTATTACCGTGTGGAAGCTTATATCCCCGACCATGACCCCATATACTGGTGTGCAACCAACCGCCTGAAAGAACACGATACCACTGACGCTCATTATTCCATCCATCATGCTTATGGGATGTCCATCCGCTCAATCAGCCAGTACCCTCTCAGCAACCAATGGCTTGTGCTGGGGGAATATTACTTCAAATCAGGAAATCTCGGATATGTGAGCCTCACCGACCTGAACGATGAGTGGGAGTACACCACGACGCTCTCCTTCAGCGCCATGCGCTTCACTTTCACCCGACCTGCCCGGCCCAATGTTTACCTGCCGCTGGTGAATAATACCCACCCGATTGACCAACCATCCCCCAATGCCGGGGTGATCCAGGGTCAAGGTTTTGATGCCTGCCACCTGCCCAGCATTGCTGAAATGCAAACCTGGTGGGATCACAGCCCGTATTCCTTCTATGGTCTTTATTTGGGTGGGATTCACCTGCCATCCATTTGTGTCGTTGCAGATGCTTCCTGGGTGAGGGCAGTTCACCAGCAAGGTTGGGGCTTTATTCCTACCTGGGTAGGCCCCCAGGCCCCGTGCACAGATTACCACTACCGCATGAGCGCGGATCCAGCCATTTCCTATCAGGAAGGACGTCGGGAAGCCGAGGCTGCCTCAGCTGCAGCTGTGTCCCGGGGCTTGACCAACGCTCAGGGGGGTGGCACGATTATCTACTATGACCTGGAAGCTTATGGTGTGTACACTCCTGAATGCCGCCAGCCGGTGTCTGCATTCATCAATGGCTGGGTGGAACGATTGGACGAGCTGGGCAATAAGGCGGGAGGCTATGGTACTCGCAACTCTTTCCTTGCAGATTGGGCTACCATTCCCAACGTCCCCGATAGTGTGTGGGCAGCCTCCTGGTACACAAACAACTATGACCCTGCTGCGTCCACGCTTGGGATAACCTGGCTGGAAGGTCTATGGACCAAACACCAGCGTATCCGCCAGTATGCCGGGGACCACGGAGAAAGCTGGGGTGGCGTAAGGTTCACCATCGACAGTGACGTGGCGGATGGTGCGGTTGCCATGCCCCCCACACCAAAAAATATCGGCACGCCAAAGTTCATAGCCCCTTCCGTTGGAGATACTGGTTGGCTATCCGCAGAACAAGGCTGGTTGGTCTCAGGCAGTCACCTGTATTGGACGAGTGACCTGGGTAAAAACTGGCGCGATATCTCTCCAGGCTCCACTCAGCTGGCTTACTTTTTACCATCCGGGCAGGCATGGGCTCTCGGCACCCAGGAACAGGATCTCCTGACCCTGTACCATTCTTCCACATGGGGTGCATCCTGGGAAAGCTTGAGCTTACCCATTCCAGATGGTGCCTGGCGTGCCCTCCAAATTCGATTTATCACTTCCACTTCCGGTTGGGTGGTACTGCAAAAAGAAACCAGCCAGGCTTTTGACATCGCCATCCTGATGAGAACCGGCGACGGTGGTCTGAGCTGGCAAAGCTCCACTTTGCCCAGTGCGGCTCCCATCGAATTTATCTCGCAAGCAGAGGGTTGGATGATCAACCGTGCTGGTGACGGATTATACAAAACTTCGGATGGTGGCCTCACCTGGCGGCGCACAGAACCCAAGCAATTTCCCCTCTCTCAGCCATCCTTACCCGATGATTCCATCCTCTCCGGATGGCAGGCAGACGGTCTGGGTTGGTCCGTTGCATCCACAGGTTCCTGCAGCGGCGAAAAATCAACCCCCAGCTTCACCTGCCAGGTGGTGAGTAGCCTGGAGCAGACCCTGGATAGCGGTCAGACATGGTCTATGGTTCCGTTGCCATAACTACCACCTGTTTAGCCCTGACCACGCTGGTATCCCCTCAAAGATTTGCAATTTAGTGGTATAAGCTCTTATCACACATTAAACCGAAAGGTGCATTATGCCCTTGCGCTCTCACCTCCAACATCTGGCTGGCTCTGGTGGCTTGCTCAGCGTTACCACTCCAGTTTCAAAGATGTACGAAATAGCTGGCGTACTCAAACAATTGGAACCACGCCCGGTGATGTTTGAAAATGTGAAAGAAAGCCCATTTCGCATCATGGGTAATTTGTGGTGTTCTAAATCGGCTTTCGCCAATTACTTTAAGCTGAAAGTGGAGCAGATCATCCCCAGCCTCATCGATGCCATTGAACATCGCAGCCCATGTCCCATCGTTACGGAGGCTCCCTGCCAGGAAGTGGTCATCACGCACCCTGACCTGGATGACTTGCCCATCCTGCGTCATTGTGCCCTGGACGGTGGCAATTACATCAGCTCGGGTGTATTCATCGCCCGCCACCCCAAGTACGGGCAAAACCTGGATTTCCACCGTGCGATGCAATTCTCCAAGACCGAGATGGCCATCCGTGTGGTGCGTGGTCGGCATTTCGACCGGTTCTTACGTGAACCGGTCGAAGGCCGGTTCTTACGTGAACCGGTCGAAGGCCGGTTCTTACGTGAACCAGTCGAAGGCCGGTTCTTACGTGAACCGGTCGAAAGCCGGTTCCTAAGTGAACCGGTCGAAGGCCAGTTCTTAGATGACCTTGGTAGCCTGGATGTGGCGATTTGCATTGGCGTCCCACCCCATGTCCTGGTAGCGGCTGCCACGTCGGTGGAGCTGGGGGTCGACGAGCTTGAAATCGCCAATGCACTATCCATCCGCCTGCTTAATGAGCCTCTCAACCTCGTGCATGCCAAAACAAGCAACCTGTATATCCCCGCTGAGGCCGAGTTTGTGCTTGAGGGCACCGTGTATGCTGACCGGCGCCATGCAGAAGGTCCATTTGTCGATCTCACCGAGACGTATGACGTGGTGCGTAACGAGCCGGTCCTGGTGGTCAAGACCATCACCCATCGCCATGATGCCATCTGGCATGCGCTGCTGCCGGGAGGGCTCGAGCACAAGCTGCTCATGGGTATGCCGCGTGAGCCTACCATATTTAAAAAAGTTAATCAGGTGGTCAGGTGCCTGGATGTCAACATTAATCCGGGCGGCTGTTCATGGCTGCATGCCATCGTCCAGATTGATAAACAATCGGAAGATGATGGGGAAAAAGCCATCCAGGCTGCTTTTGCCGGGCATCGATCATGCAAGCACGTCTTCGTGGTGGACAAAGACATTGATATCTACAACCCATTGGAGATGGAATGGGCCATGGCGACCCGTTTCCAGGGTGACAAGGACCTGGTGATTAAAGCCAGAGAATCAGGTTCAAGTCTTGACCCCTCCAGTGATCGCGGTGAAGCCGGGTTACACCTCACCACCAAGCTCGGCTTTGACCTGACTAAACCCCTCACCACAAATGGCAAGAGCTTCGATAAAGCCCGCTTTCCGGTGGTGGATATTGAGCCATACACAAAAGAATGATGGATCGACCCCTAACTGAAGCACTTTGGTATAAGCAGTATGAATCTAACGGAAAAAGAAAACGAAATGCTGGTAGGCTCGCAAGGCCGGGCAGCTCAAAAAGCCATGCAAATCCTGGCAGCACTGGGGAATATCTACGGGGCCGAGCGCATGATCCCGGTTTCGTCGGTGCAGATTGCCGGGGTAAGCTACGACAACCTGGGTGAGGCCGGCTTGCTGTTCCTCTCGGAGATGGCTGATGGCGGTGGCAAGGTACGCGTGCTTACCACCTTGAATCCTGCAGGCATGGATATTGAAAATTGGCGTAACCTGGGCATCCCGCCTGATTTTGCTGAGAAACAATTAATCGTTTTGGAAGCCTTCTCCAGGATGGGCGTGACCGCCACCTGTTCCTGCACCCCCTATCTCACCGGAAACCTTCCAAAATTTGGAGAGCATATTGCCTGGTCGGAAAGCTCAGCTGTCTGTTATGCCAATTCAGTCATCGGCGCACGCACTAACCGGGAAGGAGGACCTTCCGCCTTGGCCTCCGCCCTCACCGGCCGAACCCCGGAATATGGCTATCATCTGCCGGAGAACCGCAAACCGACGATGACATTCCAGGTGAATGCCCAATTGGCAGGTACCAGTGATTTTGGTGCATTGGGCAAGCTGATTGGTGAAAAGATCGCCGCCTGTAAAGCCATCCCGTTCATCCAGGGGATACCTTCCGCTACGCTGGAAACCCTGAAATCCTTTTGTGCCAGCCTTGCCACCTATGGTGGCGCTGCACTCTTTCACATGCAGGGGATCACCCCCGAAGCGGACCAGTTCACTCCCACCGGACAATTGGTTACCATCACCCAGGATGAATTGTACATAGCCATCCAATCCCTCAATGACACCCTTGAAACCGAGGTGGATTTCATCAGCCTGGGTTGCCCACACCTATCCATCCAGGAGATCGCGCATATTTCCAACCTGCTGGAAGGTAGGCAGGTGAAAAAGGAATTCTGGATCACCACCGCCCGCCTCACCAGGCAAATATCAGACCGCCTGGGTTACACCCACATCATCGAAGCCGCGGGAGCTAAGTTCGCCACGGATACCTGCTGTGTGGTCGCCCCCATCCAGGGGCGTTTCAGCGCCATGGCCACCGACAGTGCCAAGGCGTGTTATTATGCCTCGGCAAAGAATAAATTCAGGACGGTTTTGCTACCCTTCGATGAGGTGGTAAAACTGGCATTGCTATGAGACTTCGAGGCCGCTGTATTTATTCTGGTACTACAAGCGGTGAAGCGCTGGTCTCGGCGCAGGCAATCTCATTCTTTGGCGGCATTGACCCCAATTCAGGGGTCGTTGTTGAGCAAGGCCATGCATTGGAGGGTCAGTCCATCGCTGGGAAAGTGTTGGTGTTCCCCACCGGCAAAGGCTCCACGGTCGGTTCCTACACCCTCTACCGCCTCAAACACAATGGTCATGCCCCGCTCGCCATCCTCAATGCCGAATGTGAGACCATCACCGCGGTTGGCTGCATCATCGCCGAGATACCCTGTGTGGATCAGCTGCCCATCCACGAAATCCTCCCAGGCAGCCTGGTTAGCATTGACGGTGAAATTGTCACCCTCGAAACATCCAATCACAAGTACAGATACGGAGAACATGCATGAAAAAACGAACCCTGCTCATGATCCCTGGACCGATCGAATTTGAGCCTGCCGTGCTATCTGCCATGGGAGAGCCCACCACCAGCCACCTGGCACCCGATTTTATCGAGGCTTTCGGCCAATCTCTGCAGCAAATGCGCCAGGTATTTGAAAGCCCCACCGGCCAACCCCTGGTACTGGCAGGCTCTGGAACCCTGGCAATGGATTGTGCCGGAGCCAACCTGGTCGAGCCTGCGGATAAAGCCCTGGTGGTCGATACAGGCTATTTCTCGGAGCGTTTTGCCACCATCCTGCAGCGTTATGGTGCCCAGGTTACTCGCCTCTCCGCCTCACCTGGAAGCTGCCCCGATCTGGCCCAGATAAAAGCCGTTCTGGAAGCGGATGTTTACAAGCTCATCACCATCACGCATGTGGATACCTCCACGGCAGTCCTGGCGGATGTGCAAGCCATTGCTGCCCTCGGGCGGCAATATGGAACACTGGTGATCGTGGATGGGGTTTGTTCAGTGGCAGGTGAGAATCTGCAGATGGATACCTGGGGCATTGACCTGACCCTCACCGCATCGCAAAAGGCAGTCGGTGTGCCACCCGGACTGGCGCTATTGATGATCGGCCCACGTGCCCTTGAAGCCTTCCAGAAGCGAACCTCACCCGTGCTCAACTATTACGCCGATTGGACAAATTGGCTGCCCATCATGCAAGCCTATGAAGCCCGAAAGACAGGCTACTTTGGCACTCCACCGGTCAATTTGATCTTTGCACTCAGCGTGAGCCTCGGGCAAATCCTGTCGGAGGGCATGCCAGCAAGAGTTGCCCGCCACAGCACCATCAGCCGGGCGTGCAAGGCTGGCATTCAAGCGCTCGGTTTAGGACAGGTGCCATCGAGACCCGAAGTTGCGGCTCATACGCTCACCGCTCCACGCTACCCAAAGGGGGTGACTGGAGCGGAATTCCTGGGGCGGGTATTGCAATCAGGCGTGACCTTGGCTGGTGGTTTGCATCCTGCCATCCGGAATGAATACTTTCGCATCGGTCATATGGGTGCCGTCACACTGGCGGATGTACTGGCGACCCTTAGCGCAATCGAGAACGCCCTGGCAGATTGTGGCTACAAGTTCTCACCGGGTGCGGGTGTGGATGCAGCTCAGGCTGCTGCCCACTAGCGCTCTTCAACAACCGTCACACAATGCTCCGATAGGCGCAGTGTTTTCCATTTTTTCTTGATGGCCTGCCAACATGGCGTGAGGTATTTTTAGTGGAGGATAGTGAGGAGAATGATGTCTGAGACACAAACTTCAGGAGTGAGGATCAGTCGTAAGGCTTTTATTCAGGCAGTGCTGGTAATATTCGCATTGATGATCGTCGCTGGAGTGCTGACGCAAGTCGTGCCAGCCGGTCAATATGCGCGTATGGAGCAGGATGGGCGTGAGGTGATCGATGCGACCTCCTTCAGCTATGTCGAGCGTCCCAACTACCCGGTCTGGCGTTGGTTAACCGCACCTGTGGAGGTGCTCTTTGCCGCCGGTAACATCACTGTGATTGCCATTATCTTGTTTATTGTGCTGGTAGGAGTGGCTTTCGCCGTGATGGATCATAGTGGCATCCTCAAGCTGGCAGTGGGGGCAATCATCCGGGCGACAGGCGGACGCAAGTATACCCTGCTGCTGGTGATCACGTTTTTCTTTATGGCATTGGGTGGGTTCTTCGGGATTTTCGAAGAGATCATCCCCCTGGTACCCATCGTGATCGCACTGGCTTATTCGCTGGGCTGGGATTCGCTCACTGGGATGGGGATGTCCGTCCTGGCGACGAACGTTGGATTTTCAATGGCAGTATTCAATCCCTTTACCATTGGCGTTTCTCACCGTCTGGCTGGTTTGCCTCTCTTTTCAGGCGCAGGATTGCGTCTGATATGGTTTTTTATCGTGTATGCCATCCTGGCTGTATTTCTACGCTGGCATGCTCGGCGAGTCGAACTTCATCCGGAGGCCTCACCTGTCTATATTGAAGATCAGGGCGAGCGTCAGCGCCGGGGTGTCTTTACTTTGGACGAGGGACGCTTGCATGATCCGCGCTTTCGCCGCGCCGGGATCTTCCTGGCGACATTTTTCGTGCTCATCCTGGCAGTCCTGGTGGCCTCACCTTTCGTACCCATCATTGGCGACTTTGCCCTCCCGCTCACCGGTGTGTTATTCATTATTGGCGGGATTGGCTCCGCTTTGCTGGCTGGCGCTGGGCGTTCTGCTTGGCGGGCAGCTGGTCAAGGCTTTATTGGCATTTCCCCGGCAATCCCGCTACTACTGATGGCAGCCAGCGTCAAGCATATTGTGGCTTCGGGGGGTATATTGGATACCATCCTGCATTCAGCATCAACCATCTTTGTCGGCACCAGCCCGCTGACCGCCGCACTGATGATCTATGGGCTGACCCTGGTGTTGGAGCTGTTTATCTCGTCGGGCTCAGCCAAGGCGCTGCTGGTCATCCCCATCCTGATGCCCTTGGCAGATTTGGTGGGGGTTAATCGCCAGATCGCGGTGAGTGCCTACGTCTTTGGCGACGGCTTTTCGAACCTGGCTTACCCGACCAATGCAGCCCTGTTGATTACGCTTAGCCTGACCGTGGTACCCTATGCCAAGTGGCTGAAATGGCTGCTCAGGTTGTGGTTTTGGGTCTTCCTCGCCACGCTGGCTTTCCTGGTGGTGGCAGTGGCGATCAACTACGGACCATTCTGAGCGCTTGATTCTTCCTCAAACAAGGTTCTATTTTAGTTTTTTTACTGGCTTAAGGTTCTGCGCTGAAATACTGAATCTTTGATTCCAGAGCGATGACCCACTGGCTCAAAGCCTTCGCATCAGCTTCAAAGGTTCAGCCGCTCTGGCGTACGTGCAGGCAACCACCAATACCAACGTGATTGCTCTGTAGGGTGCTATGTCGAATACGCCTCAGACATTGATGCAGCACAGCTTGTTGACCGGATAACTCTCTAATCCAATCAGGCGGAGCCTGACCTGCGGGCTGAAAAGTATTCTTTCATTGGCTCGAAATAAGATTCAACCCACCCCTGCTCATACTGCGTCCCATGTGGGGGAAGCCCTGTATGGTGTAAGGTGAGTTTCGTCTGGTCACCCACCGGTTCTAAAATGACTTCAATCTGTGAATCAGCCTCGTCATCGGAAAATTCAGTGGTGCGCCAGGATTGGACGATGCGCTTCCCGTATTCCAGCTCAAGATTTTTTCCTTGGATGTAGCCTTCCCAGGCTGTAAATTCATCCCCTATATTTGCTGAGCAGGAGGCAGGGCTGTCGGTCATGCCGGAATGCCCTTCAGAACTCAACCAGGCATTGTAAACCTCTTCCGGAGAAGCTGGAATGATGGCGGTGACAATAAATTCTATAGCCATATTGAATACTCCAAAAAAACAGCCCGGAAGATTAATTCTACCGGGCTGTAAGCTCACCTGGATATTTTTTCCTTGATGGCAGCTTCGACTTTTTTCTCGTCAAAGTTCACCAGGATGGTCCCTTCGATGTCGAAGGTTGGGGTTGTGCGGGTACCATTCGCCCACTTCTTCACCTGGTCTGCTGCGCCGGGTGTGACATCAATATCCACCTCAGTGTAGTCGATGTTATTGGCCTGGAACCAGGCCCGTGCCCTGCGGCAGCCGGGACACCACCGTGTGCAGTACATTACAACACCCCCGTGAGGTAAACGAATCTCATCCGGATTGATGGGGGCTGGTGCCGGGCTACGGAGTGCAGCTTCAGGGTCTATCCGCCGCAATACCTCCAACACGACATCATTATCGGGCTGGTGGTCGATATCATGGATATCGATATAACGGATATAGCCGCGTTTATCGATGACAAAAATGGCGCGCTCAGTGTACCCATCCGGCTCGCGGAACACACCATACATCTTTGCCACCCTGCCATGCGGCCAAAAATCAGCCATCAAAGGATAGTTAATTCCCCCTAAAGAATCTGCCCATGCTTTCAAGCATGGTTCATGATCAATGCTTATGCCCAGGACCTGAGCATCCAATCCCGCAAACTTGCCCGTGTCGGCTTCGTATGACGGGATCTGGCCTGTTCAGACGGGTGTCCAGGCCTGGGGAAAGAACACTAAAACGATGTTCTTGCCCAGGTAATCGCTGAGCTTGACCTCTTTGTCCAAATGGGATGGCAGGGTGAAATCGGGAGCTGCCTGCCCAACGTATAGCTTCATATCTTTTTTGCCTCCTTCCTGACGTGCAATTTTACCTTAAATTTAATAGAAAGATGGGCAGTACAGCCTGCCCATCGGATATAAAATGGATTAGTGTTATTTAATGTCTTTTGGCCAGAAAGGACCCCCAAATAACGGTGCAAAGATACAAAAATTGAACGATCCTGCTGCCAGTACCACCAGCCCCACGATTGCCAGGATGATCCCACCTGTACCATGAACGGATACTAAACCAACAAGTATCAGCGCAATCCCCGCCACGATGCGGAGCAAACGACCAGTCAACGAAGACATGAAGCGTGCGAAACCCATAATAATTCTCCTTTTTGGACTCTCAAATATATTTTTTCGATGCCAGCTTGTGTGTTAACCCTTTAGATACGCAGGGGTAAAAAAGGTTACATCCATGGCATTGGCAATCACCTGGGTTTTTATGTCTTCCTCCTGCAAGCCAAATGGCTGCATGATGGCCGCCGCGGCGCGAAACAACAGCACTTTGTACCGTTCCTGGTCGATGCTGCGCAGGTCGGGAGGCTGAGGCAGGTCCCAGGCCTGCACCCCTGGCTCACCCAGCGTGTACACGAAGCGCACACGCTGCCCCGGGCGCAGGTTTTTTCCCACTGCAGCCAGCTGTGCCGCCGCTCGAGCGGCAGGTGAGGGGGTGCGGTATTCTGATAGCTCGCGGCTCAGCGTCTGTGAGACCAACAGGTCCTCCACGCAGACCTTCCCGCTGCGCAGCTTCGTCAGAGCTTTGCGCAGCACTCGTAAGATCTTTGGCAGGTAGGTGGAGTTATCATCCACATTGGAGCTATGCACCATGGTGTCGATGATATCCATTTGCGCGTTCGACACCCAGGCTGGCGTGTCGTGGCGGCGGGTCTCAATGCCGCGCATTTTCAGACTGCCATCCTGAAAAACACCGAAATAGCGATTGGGCACTGGCACGCGCTCATCCAGGCGCGAAGGCAGGAACGCCACCCAACGATAGATCCCATCCAGGGCAATCGGCAGCCCGGTGCGGGTGGTGATCTCGTCCAGCAGCGGCTGAAATGACGGCACATCCGCCAGCCCTTTCTTTTTTACCCACAGGCCATCCACGTACATGTGCAGCACGATAAAACCCAAATCCTCAGCGGCCTCCTTGGCGCGCAACAGCATCTCGCGCCCGTAGGCGGTCACCGCCTCATGCGCTTCGATGCGCCCGAAGCGGGCGTTCTTGTAACCCAGGTAGCCAAAACAGGTCACCAGCAACCATTTGTGCGCGGTTGCCTGTGCCTGGTAGGTCTGGCGGCGCGGGTCCCAGGTGGGCAGCTCTGCCAGGCGCAGCTTGAGCTCCAGGCGTTTATCCAGCAGCGGCGCCAGCGTCTGGGGGATCAGGCCGGAGGTTTCCTGGTCGATCCACAAACCCAGCTCCGAAACCCTCTCCAGCCGGGCGTATTGGTCTCGACCCCGGGCGTTGGGATCCGCCACCGTCTCGGGAGAGATATTAAAGTGCCGCATAATGCTTGGATACATCGAAATAAAGTCCACCTCAGCCACATCGCGGTGTAAGCCAATCAGAGGTTGGTAGACCAGGCCTCCCTGGTCAGCCTGCATCATCTCGAGGGCACTTTTAGGGCGCTCAGCCTGCTGCTTGTGCCAGGGCACCATGATTCCCAGGCGCAGTGCCGTCACCATCTGCATGGCAGAGATGCCACTCCCCGGCGACACGCGCGCCACCGTCTGCCCCGCCAGAGCTGTGACGCGTGCCAGCTCATACACCCCCTCCAGCCCATACTCGTGGAACAGCATCGCATTGCAGCCATCGATATGCCAGCGACCAAACAGATGCACCTGCTTGCCGCGGTAAATCACCTGTCCATAAGCCTGGTAGCTGCGCTCATCTTTCCGGATGACCTCCCTGCCCGGCTCACGGTTCAAGGGCAACGGGACATGCCATTGATCAGCCAGATCGATCAGGTATGGCAGCAGCCAGGTGTCGCCCCAGGCGGTCAACAACACGTCGGGGTCCTGGCGCTGGAGGATGGCACGCAGGTTGACGAGCAAGGGCCTGGGATGCGCCAGGCTGAAATGGTAAGAAACGCTCATGGAGCGTACATACAGAGACGTGGGGGCGGCATGTGCCGGGTCAACGTCCGGCTCGAGCGCCAGCAGGCGTAAAGGCGAGGCGGGTGGGTCCAGCTCCCAGGGCGTATCCAGCACCTTCAGCGCCTGCACATGACCCTGTTCATCAGCTTCCACCTGGCAGTGCGCCAGCGGAAAGGTGTTGTAAATGGCAGCATGCCGCGTGGTGATGGGCAGGTCGGCGTCATAATAGGGCAGCTCAGGGAATTCCCGCGCCACGTGCTGGAAAAGGAAAGGCTGGGCAGCCGTTTGGGTCATGCGGGCTTCCAGCACCTCCACGGGATGGGGTGAGAAAATATCACGCCGCTCGGCGCGGCTCAGCTCCACCTTTTCCGGTTGAGCCTGCAGGAAACGCCACAATTGGCGCAGGCGCTTTGGCTCGCCGGCTGCATAGAAGGTGATCGGGAAATCCTGGGTCAGGCGATGGCGCTGCCCATCCTCGCCAATCAGCCAGAGCACAATCCCGGTCTTCGTATCAGGGAACAGGTCCAGCAGCCAGCCGGTCAGCTCAGCCATGAAAGTTGATCATCATTACCCCCGTGTCAGGGGGGTTGGGAGATGGGTCCGCAGACACTTTCCTCACCTGCTCTGAAGGTGAGACCAGGTCAGGTTGTGAGCTCGGCTCTGGAGGCAGGGCAGGCGCGCCTGTTTCCTTCAGCGGGTCTTGGAGCGAGGCGACCTCTTCCGCCTCCACTGCGGCGGAAAGCGAATCAAGGTAGGCTGTGGAATCCCCCTTTTCCAGCCTCTCCAGGGCCGCGGCATCGTCGGGGTTGAGCAGATAGCGCATGCGCAGCACCTGCTTGTGCTCTTCCAGCAGCATGGAGAGCAGGAAGACCTCAAAAGGCAGGGCATGCGAGGCATACGCCGCGGCAGCCAGGTGCTTGTGGGCGGCTGCGAACAGGTCGTCCAGCGCTTTCTGGTCACTGCGGCGCAGAGCACGCCGGAAGCGCAGAAATGACTCCTGCTCCTTTAGAAAAACTTGAGTAGCAGATGGAAGAGTACGTCCCATAACAAACCTCCTTAAAACAAGCGCAATGGCTCAACCGGTTGTGGCTCTTCAAAGCTCCAAACTTGCCCGGCTGCACTTTCTAATATCGCCAGCAGCTCACCCGGCTGGTCGCGGCTGGGTAAAGAGGCGCTCACCGCCACAGAAGCTGCCCGGCATAATCGTCGCAGCTCGGCCAGGCTCACTTCCAACAGGCGCAGCCGCTCTTGCAGCTTCACGTTCTCATCGTAGAAGGTATCCAGCAGGTTGAGCACCAGGACGGGCGCAAAGTCGGTCACCGACTCTGTCAGTAATGTCTCCACCTGGTAGCAGGTGAAGGCGCGTGCCACGCTCACCCGCTCGAGAGCCTTTTGCCAGTAAGACGTCTGCTGGCGCAGCTGGCGTGCCAGCCCATAACCATCAAAGCAGTTACCGGCATCCACCAGTCGTACCTGCCCAGTCAATGCCAGGCGCGCAGTCAAAACGGTCATCATCTGGCGCTGGGCGCGGTGCGGTGCCAGCACCAGGTGAAGCTGCCGGGGAGAAAGCTGGAGAGTGTTGTCCATATTCCTTGTGTAATCCAAGACGGGGTGAGCATATTTTTCCATGCCCCCATTATACCAGAACATTTGTTCTAGTTTCATTAAAGTTTCATCAATTCCTGCACAGATTGCTGAAGATTAGAAAATGGTAACCAATTCCAGCTGTGCGCATCAAATTACTTTGGAGCCCCAACCCCAGTGCATTTGGATCATCATCTGATACCGTCTTGCTGCTGGTCATCTTATCCTTGGAGTAAAATATGCCCATTTTTGAATTTATGTGTGCCGAGTGTGGCAAGCCATTTGAAGCGCTTGTGCTGAATGGCGGAAAAATTGGCGAGGTCACTTGTCCCGCCTGCCATAGTCAAAATATCACCAAAAAAATTTCCACCTTTGCCTCCAGGCTTTCTGGTGGTAACTCATTTTCATTCGCCAGCAGCCCCAGCTCAAGCTGCACCACTGGCAGCGTCTGAGGGACTTAACCCAGATCAACCGTGAGTTGATCACCCCCTCGACGCATGGGCTGGGATGTACATCCATCCCCGACCTGTGCACCCTTTAAATTAACGCTGGGTGGGTTTACCCAAATCAGCCCTCATCTACGCATTTCTTGCTCATCCAGTGATGATTTTTTCCCGACCTGTGCACCCCTTAAATTAACCCTGGGTTCACTTCCCAAATCACCCTGGTTTGATGCATTCCTGGTGATACATAGGATTAGTTGACTTATACCCATATTATCCACCGCCCTTGATTTAACGCTATAATCAACCCTGAGGAGAGTTCCATTATGCGTATTTTGACCGAAGCTCAGGAAGACCTGCTCAAAGATGCCCGCAATCTGCTGAATGACTTGCGCGCTTCCCTGATCCAGTTTGGTGCGACTTCCGAGGACCACGAGACTCTGGCACAATCCATCCGCCAGCTGGATGAGCTTTTCCTGCTGGTGGTGGTTGGCGAGTTCAACTCAGGCAAGAGTGCTTTTATCAACGCCCTGCTGGGGCAAAAGCTGCTGAAGGAAGGCGTCACGCCGACCACGACCCAGATCAACGTCTTGCGCTTTGGGGAGACGCAGGAACGGCGGGTGGAGAGTGAGAACCTGCACACCCTGACTGCACCTGTGGAGCTGTTGGCTGAGCTGAATATCGTGGACACGCCCGGCACCAATGCCATCATCCGCGAGCACGAAGCCATCACTCAGCAGTTCGTCCCCCGCTCCGATCTGGTGCTGTTCGTCACCTCTGCTGATCGCCCCTTCACCGAGAGCGAGCGCGCATTTTTGGAAAGGATCCGCGACTGGGGGAAAAAAGTGCTCATCGTGCTTAATAAAATTGACCTGTTCCAAAGCCGAGAGGAAATGGACCAGGTGGTGGCGTTCATCAGTGAAAATGCGCGTGCCTTGCTCGGGATCACCCCCGAGATATTCCCCGTAAGCGCCCGCCTGGCATTACGTGCCAAGCTGGGCGAGACCAATCTCTGGCGGGTCAGTAATTTTGAAGCCCTGGAAAAATACATCCAAACCACGCTGGATGACAAGGGTCGCTTGAAATTAAAATTCATGAATCCCTTGGGGGTGGGTTCTCATCTGGTGAATAAGTATATGGACGTCACCGGCTCGCGCCTGGAGCTGCTTAAAACAGATTTCAGCGCGCTGGAGGATGTCAACTCGCAGCTGACCATCTACCAGCAGGATATGCGGCGAGACTTTGACTTCCGCATGTCGGATATCGATAATGTGCTCTTTGGGATGGAGCAACGTGGGCAGGAGTATTTCGACGAGACCTTGCGCCTGCCACGGGTACTGGACCTGTTGAACAAAGCCCGCATCCAGAAAGAATTCGAGCAGCGGGTGGTGGCGGATGTGCCGCAGCGCATTGAAACCAAAGTGAATGAAATGATCGACTGGCTGGTGGAAGCCAATCTGCACCAGTGGCAGGCGGTCATGGACCACATCGCTGACAGGCGCCGCAAGCATGAGGAGCATATCGTCGGGGATGCAGCAGGCGGCAGCTTCCACTACGACCGTGAGAAGCTCATCGACGGGGTGGGCCGTGAAGCCCAGCGCGTTGTCGATACCTACGATCGAGAGGCTGAGGCGCGCCTCATGGCAGATGGGGCCCGAGATGCGGTGGCTACTCTGGCAGCCACTGAAATCGGTGCAGTCGGCTTGGGCACACTCATCACCATCCTGGCCACCACCGCCAGTGCGGATGCCACCGGTATCATCCTGGCCAGTGTGATCGCTTTATTGGGGCTGTTCATCATCCCCGCCAAAAAGCGCCAGGCCAAGGCTGATCTGCGCGAAAAGATCGCCAAACTGCGCCAACAGCTCACCCAATCCTTACGCACCCAGTTCGAGCATGAGATCGAACGCGGGATGGCCAATATCAATGACGCCATCGCCCCGTATACGCGTTTTGTGCGTGCCGAGCAGAGCAAGCTCGAGGAAGTGGAAGCCAAACTCAATGATACCAACACCGGTCTCGAAAGCCTAAAAGTGCAGGTGGAAGAAGTAATAAACAATTAATCTGGGTTATTTAATAAATCCAGGAATAACGTGCAAGTTAAAGCAATTCCTCAATCTCGTTCCAAAGGCTGGGCAATTCTAATGCTGGACCAAACTGTTCCAGCCAATACCGGATGCGCTTTTTATCCAGGTCATGATGACCCAGAGCGACGGCTCTAATATCCTCGAAGTCTTTCGGTCGGTGTGCGACAGCTTTCATTACAATTAAATCTTCTGGGGTAGGCAAACTTACTTGAATATCCCCAACCATGATTTTCTGTGCCCTCTCGACCATCTCTGTTTCAAAAGGTAAAATCCCCAGTGAAATATCAATATTGATTCCGCTTTGGTCATGCCGAAGAAGTAATACCCGGTTTTTACGCGCAAAGGCTACTGCATCAACAATCCTGGGGGTCATGCCCTCGTTCAATGCAAAATCGATAAGTTTATCCAGATCATTGATGCTTAAGAGAATGACAGCATCCAAATCAACCGTCAGCCTGGCACGACCGAGCAGGCTGGCGGCTACGCCACCAATGATCACGCCACGATTATCAAATCGTTCTATGAGATGCTGCAGTGCGACCAGAGGCTCAACAAATCCAGGTGGGATTATGGGCTGGTTTGCTCCGCTTTGTCTTTTATCTTTGCCCATCGATGATAGACCTCAACCTCACTCGGGTCTGCTTTAAAAATACCCAACCCAATTGCCAAACGTAGTATTGAGTTAAGTTGTTTCCACTTTAACTCGATCGATGCCTCGCACTGCTCCTGGCGTTCTACCTCTTCCACAGCCCGCCACCGATCGCGGTAGGCAATCAAATCCTCTTGTAGAGTCATAAAATCATTATAACCCACGTTGATTATCCATTGTAGGCGGCAGGATGTCCTGGAGATGGGATCCCCAAAGCTCCATAGTCAGGCATCGAAGTCACCGCGGGAAAGGTGGTGAACGCCACTGTCACCCAGTCCCTCGGCAGTCTTCCGTTTCTCTTGCGCCTCGACCATCTAAACGATGGCTTACTTTCCCTTCCCCCATTCGCGGGCAAACTTAGCTATTCTTCGCGGATGATACGGAGGAGGACGCTCCGTTGGGTCTATTCATGGACAGCAGCAACAACCTGTATGTCACCGAACAAAGGGGACTCCGAGTTCTGAAATACGACTCGACCCCTAGCTATGTGTGGGCTTGGGGTACAGCAGGAATAATGTCAACTTTTGTTGGTCCGAATGATCTAACCGTGGATAATGATGATAACGTCTGGGTCACAAATAACAGCCAGATAATCCAATTTGATCCCAGTGGTGTTATTCTCCAGCAGCTCCCGGATAATCCTTGGGAATCGGGAGATGATAATGCCCATTTTAATGATGCGGAAGGGATTGCTTGTAATAGCGAGGAGCTCTTGTTCGTCTCAGATAGCAATAACCAGCGGGTCCAAGTTTATGACCTCACCAGCGGCAGTTTGGTCTATAGCACAACCATAGGTGGCGACGGCAGTAACCTGTTCAATCAGCCCAGGCGGATCGCAGTGGATAGTCTCGATCAGCTGTATGTGGCAGATTCTGGGAATGGTCGGATACAGAAATGTATCTATGCAGCCGGTTGGAGCTGCGCTCCCCTGGATACTGGATTAAATAACCCGCAGGGGCTCACGGTGGACAGCAATGATAATGTTTATATAGCTGATACGGATAATGGCCGCGTCCGCAAGTGTACTTCGGATGGAACCTGTGCCGACTTCACAACCAATACATGGGGATACTCAGATCTTGCTGTGGATACTAGTGGAAATATCTATGGGACCTGTCCTTGGTGTGATTTCACCGTTGTCAAATACGACAGTAGTGGAAATTTGGTAGGGCCGTATTTGGGCGTACCGGGTGTTCCATATCTCACCGATGAATACCACTATTTCAATCCCCGAGTGAGTATCGATCGAGAAGGTAATATCTTGATCTCGGAAGGTTGGGGCTTTCGTCTGGTCAAACTCGACCCAGATGGCAATCCTGTATGGTCTTTTGGTGTACCCGGTGTATTTTATCCTAGGGATAATAATCATCTTTGCGATCCGGGTATTGTAGCAGTGGACAGCAGTGGGAAGATTTATGTGCCAGATGGGTGTTATGCCCGGGTACAGATCATCAGCCCGGACGGCGATTACCTGGATACATTGGGGACAGGCTCTGGCACAGGTGAGTACGAATTTAATCGTCCAACAGGAGTGGCGATTGACTTTATCGGTAATATCTATGTGGTAGATAGCGGTAACCAGCGCGTAATGATTTACGACCCATCTCTAACCTATATCGGGCAAATTGGTGAAACCGGGGTGTGCGATGCAGCTGATAACCACTTCTGTCAGCCCGTTCAGGTAGCAGTCGATATGGCAGGCAATATCTATGTGGCCGATTTTGATAACCAGCGCGTCCAGAAGTTCGACAGTAACCTGGATTGGCAGATGACGATAGGTACTCGTATATTTGGTCGCCAATTCGATCAGTTTGCTTGGCCAAATGGCGTTGTGGTAGATACCCAGGGCAAAATATATGTGAGCGATTGGCAAAACCGGCGTGTCCAGGTTTTTAATTTACCGTCTGGAGGTCGATGGATGGAACGACCTGGCTGCAGGTGAACATTGACGGCTGGGGTGACAGTAACAATGGATGGACGGCATGGGATAAGGCAATTACCTCTTTTAACAATCAGCTTTATGTAGCGACGACTAACTGGCAGGTTAGCGGTGCTGAGATCTGGAGGTATGAGCCAGAAGTGACTGCCAATTTCACCGCCACGCCGACTGAAGGCATCGCACCTCTCGAGGCAACCTTCACCAACACCTCCACCGGCACCCTGACTGCCAACCTGTGGGATTTCGGGGATGGGGCGACCAGCACCATCACCAATCCGGTTCATATCTATAATACTGCAGGGGTCTATACCGTCACCCTTACTGCCGATAGCTTTGGGAACCTAAATACACTCACACAAACCGACCTCATCACGGTCTATGCGCCAGTGCGGGCAGATTTCACCGCATCGCCGACGGATGGGTTTATTCCATTGACCGTCACCTTCACTAACACATCGTCTGGCACGCAGGTCAGCGATGGGTCTTCTCTGCTTGATCAGTTCCATCGCCTCCTCAGCAGGCATCCCCTGGGCGATCAAAATACAGGCCCCCATTACCGGTCCACGATGTCTTCCCTTGGTGCAGTGCGCATACACCACACCCCCACCCTCAATCACCTTGAGCGCGGCATGCGCCCCTCTTTGCAGGAGGTGGATCGGGATGGGAAAGAGCGGTGAGTCGATCACCGGCAACCATAAGCTTTCAAGCGGAGACGAAAACAGGTCTCGAACGGGTGGGAACCCAAAGCGCATGTTGATCACCAGTTCTATCCCCAGCGTTCGTAGCCGGTCGTAGTCTTTGGCTTTCGGCGTTGTGCCGATATACAGGCGATCCGTGATCTTGGAATAATTCATCACACCGGGTTCACCAGCCTGGCTTCGGCCCCTGCGCTTGCCCGGCAGAGATACACCTTCACCTCCCGTCCAGTCTTCTTCTGGTAAGCCTCTTGTAATCCCTGCATGAATGCATGCGCAGCATTTTCTTCGACCAGGTTGACCGTACACCCGCCGAATCCAGCCCCGGTCAGGCGCGCCCCGTAAATGCCGGCTAATCCTCGTGCAATTTCCACCAGGCTGTCGAGCTCCGGGAGGCTGACCTCGTAGAGATCGCGCAAGCTCTTATGACTGGCGAACATAAAACCACCAAACATGCGTGCATCCCCCCTGCGCAAGGCAATGATTGCCTGGTCCACGCGATGGATTTCCTTAACCACGTGCTCAGCCCGGTGTTCAATCTCGGGGGGCAGGTAGGGGGCGTAGGCTGCCAGCTCAACCGATGAGACATCCCGCAGTGAATGTATCCCCGGCAAGTATTTCTGCAAGAGCAGCACCGCCTGCTCACAGGCTGCCCGGCGGTCGTTGTAAACGGATGCCGTCAGGCTGCGGCGGATGCCTGAGTCTGCGATGATGATGGCCGTCTGGGGTGGTAAATCGTACGTGGTCCATTCCAGGCTGCGCGTATCGAAACACAGCACCCGTCCTGCCACCCCGCAGGCGCTGGCGAACTGGTCCATCAACCCCGATGAAACTCCCACGTACTCATTCTCCGCCGTCTGGCATAACTTTGCCAGCGCTAATTTATCCATCATCCACCCAGAGATTGCCTGCCAGGTGGTCGCAAAGGCAACCTCTACCGCCGCCGAGCTGCTCAGCCCTGCTCCGATCGGAATATCGGAGGTATATATTGCCTGCATCCCACCCAGGGGGTATCCGGCTTGCTGCAACGCCCAGGCGACCCCCGCCGGGTAGAGTGCCCAGCCCGGCAAGTCGTGTCCATCCAGATCCTGGCGATTATCTAGATCATCCAGCCGGAATGATACCCGCTCACCCAGATCAAGGGCATTCAAGGTCACTGTTCCATCTGAGGTCGCTGCAGCTGCCAGATGCACTTCCCGGTCGATAGCCACCGGCAAGACAACCCCCTGGTTGTAATCCACATGTTCTCCCAGCAGGTTCACCCGCCCCGGTGCACACGTCTCCACCATGGGAGATCGTCCAAATTCTCCCTCAAATTTGGAGGCTAAATCCATGTCCGTTTTCACAACCCGTGCATTATCCATCTTCTAAAGTCTTGCTTCGTCTGTGCGCAACTCAGGCAGCTCCCGCAACCGGGTAATTGAATGCCCCTGGGTAGTCTGGCCTGGCATGCTCCTCTTTTCCACTCCACAAATCGATTTTAATCCGATACACCGCTGTGGTTTCCAGGTCGCGCGGCATGATCGGCTGGTAATCGGTCCCAGGTTTCAAATGCGGGAAGTAGCGGTCCAGCAGCAGCTGCAGGCCATGCCGGGCCTCGTCTGCATCGCTCACCACCTCCATGCTGCCAAACACGACCACGCTGGCGTATTCGACCCCTACTTCCTTGGCAGTATCCGCTGGCAACAGTCGCCCCATCTCGGCGATGCTAAAACTGACGCGCGGATTGAGCTCAAGATTGGTTCGCATGCGCCCCGCCAATGCTCCGTGGATATAAATGGCATTCTCATCTTCATCATAAGCGAACGAGGTAGGCTTGATGAAGGGTTGACCTTCATAATCAGTGGCAATCATCCCGAATGGCACTTGATGCAGGAATTTTCTAATCCATGCATCGTCTTGAGCCCGGTTTTTTCGTCGAGGCTGGTTAATCGGTATAGATGGTTCTTCCATAAAAACTCCTTCGTAATGTTATCGTGTCATTTCCTGGCCTGGATGGCTCACGGCTTGACCCATATGCCGAATGCAGTCAGCAGACTGATGAGCAATACCAGCAAGAGGATGTATGGCAGCATCTTGCGCATCACTTCCCCCTCCCTGCCTGCCAGGTCGGCCGTGCCCGTCCCAACCACGATCTTGGCAGGTGCCGCCACGCTGGCCAGGGCTGCCCCTGCAGTTTGCCCAGCCAGGATGATTGCCACGGAGTAACCCAGCAGGTTCGCTGTGCGCAGCTGCAATAAAGAGAAGACCACATTGGAGTTGGTGTTGCTGCCGGTCATAAACGCTCCCAATGCACCAATCCAGGCCGCGATAAGTGGGAAGAGTTTACCAGTAATTTGTGCCAATCCTTGTGCCATGGCTTCAGTCATGCCGGTTAATTCCATCACCACTGCCATGCACACCATCAGGGTGATACTGATGCTCGGGGCTTTCACCCTTTTCAACGTCCCCCTCAGGATGCTCCGCATGGAGCCCTGCTGATACCTGCCCGCCATCCAATAAAGCAGGTACGCCAGGATGGAAGCATACAGCAAGACCGCCCCGGCGTGATTGAGCAATGAGATTGGCTTGGTGGTTGTGGCGGGTGTAATAAAACCGAGCCTTGTGCTTAGCTCCGGGAGATTTAACTTTGATCACCACCCCGCCCAGCAGGTGCTTGACTGCGGGGATCATCTGGACGAGCAGCGTGATGACAATCAGGATGGCATATCCCGATAGGGCGACTACCAGTAGTTTTACCTCGAGCTTTCCACGATCACCTTGCTTCCCTCGGTAGAGGCGCGCCAACCCAAAGCTGATCAGCAACCCTGCCATGCTGCCGATGAAAGCAGCTGTGTTCCACGGGCCTTTAACTGCTACGAGCAATTGCACCGAACCCATCACCAATCCCAAGATGAGTGCGGGAATAGCCAAACGCACCACCCCACGCCAGCCCTCCGTCACGTGCATGACCATTAATCCAGTAAACAGGGCAGCAACTCCCAGAAAAACTGCCGCGGGGAATGCCAGGTCTGTGCTGGTTAACCCGGTGGTTGCCAGTAACGCCTGGAAAGACGAGCCGAGTGACCCAAAGGTCACTGCCCAGCCACTGCCTATCGAAGGAATGAGGATGGCTGCCATGGGCGAGAAACCCAATCCCGACAGGATGGGAGCCACCACCGCAACCGGCACCCCAAAACCACCCACGCCTTGAAGGAAGGAGGCGAATCCCCAACCAATCACCAAAGCCTGCATGCCGCGATCTGCGGTCAAGTGTGGCAGGGCTTCACCCAGCTGGGTGATGGCTTTGGCTTCATCGGTTACCCGGAAAAACAGGAACGCCGCCCAGATGATCAACAACACATCCAGGCTGGAAAGCAATGCCTTGACATGTGCGTAGGCCAATAATTCAAGCCCACCACCAAAATAGAAGACCGCAATAGCGAGCGCCACCAGGTAACCTGCGATGCTTGCCCGCACAGCCCCCCAACGTAAACCCAGCATCAGGATCAGGATGAGCAAAATAGGCAGGATTGCCATAAGAAAAGCTAGCATGCATCCACCGAATATGACCTTTGGTTTAATCTGGATTGAGCGGAGATGGCACCGAAACGAGCTCAGTATACATGACCGCCATCAGGCACTCCCCTTCAAGTAAATCCCTTGCGGGTCCAGGTCTTCACGCAGGATGCGCAGCTCCTCCGGGTCTGGTGGCAGGGTGAGGCGTAAGTTTGCTGCCACTTTTAGCTCCCAGCCGGTATTCTCACACACCTGTTCAGCCGTCGCACCCGGGTGGAGGGCGGTCAGCACCAGCTCGCCCGTCTCATCCGGTTCCATGATGCCCAGGTCTGTGACCACTGCCAGCATACCCCCGCCACGCAGATGGGCTGCCTCTCGCTCTGCCCTGCCGCTCAGGAAGCCTGCCGAGGTACGGAAGTCCAACTTGGCAGGAAAGCGGCGCTTCGAGTGGGGGGTCAGCAGGTAGCAGCGATTTGCCCAGGCAGCAATCTCCATCGAGCCACCCGAGCCGGGCAGGCGCACCTTGGGATGGGCATAATCGCCGATCACGGTGGCGTTGATGTTGCCAAACCGGTCGATCTGCGCCCCGCCCATGAAGCCCACATCCACATTCCCACGCTGCAGGTAGAAGGCGAAGATGTCGTACATGCTGCACACAGATAGCGCGCCACTGACCAGCGTCGGGTCACCAATTGAAAGCGGCAGCCGCGCCGGCTGGGCACCGATCACACCCGCTTCATAAATCATCAATAAATTCGGAGCATGGGTGCGCCTCGCCAGGTTGCACGCCAGGTTGGGTAAACCCACACCTACAAAAACCCTATCCCCATCTTGCAGCAAGCGGGCTGCGTTGATGGTAAGAAGCTCAGGAGATGTATAGTCGGCCATTTTAGTATCTCCCATAATCCACGGTGGCACTGGGCCGGCTATCGATTCTCAGGTGCTGATGCACTTCCAGGCCCAGTTTTTCCCAATATTGCGACCGGTCACTGACCCCGTACACCCATTCATCCAGGTAGCTCTGGGTGGCTTCACGGTTACTGCTGATCTCGTCCCACTTCAGATAAAAACTATTATCCCGGTCATAATATCCCTGGGTATAGGATGGATGGGCGCAGTAGGGCACCTGGCAAACAGCATCCACGATGAAGCCAGGAATCAGCGTGCGGTTTGGGTCCGAGCGGATGATGTCTTCATCCACGATCTCTTCTGCGGTCAGGATCACCTTTTGAGCCGCAAAGGCGGCTTCTTTTTGCTCGCCAATGATGCCCCACACGTGCGAGTTCCCATCCGCGTCTGCCCGCTGCACGTGCACGATGGCCACATCTGGTTTGAGGGCGGGCACCACCACAACTTCACCTCCAGAGTATGGGTCTTTCACCGTACGGTAATTTGTGTTGATCCTTTCCAGGTCTCCCGCCGCGGTTGGGTTCATCGGCATGAAGGGTAAACCCGTCGCACCGGCTTGCAAGCGTGAGATCATCCCAAAGTGGGAATACTCCTCCCATTCCAGCCTGCCAGCCTCGATCTCTGCCCGCACAATGCGCAACGACCCCACCCCCGGGTTGCCCATATAGGAAAAAATCACCTTGCGCGCACAGCCCGCCGCCGCCATCTGATCGTAGATCAGGTCAGGTGTGGCCCGCGCTAACATTAGGTCACGCTTGCGCTGCCGGATGATCTCGTGCCCGGCGGCGAATGGAATCAGGTGGGTAAAACCAGCTGCATAAACCAGGTCGCCATCGCTGACGAATTGGCGTACAGCCTCAGCCAGTGGAATTACTTTCGACATATTGTTTAAACGCCTCCTTAGATTAAAGTTCAATGCTCAAAAGGTTTTTTATTTCTTTCAGCTTTTCTCTCCTTTTGTTGTTCTCGCCACCTGACGCAGGGTGCGAAAACGCGCGCTTTCGTCAGGCGCTTTGAAGCCGCGCATCATTAAAGTGCCCCCCAGGATCACAGCAATCACCCCAATGCAAAAATACCCGTAGGCAGGGCTTTTAGCCTGGTCCATGGCAAAAAACACCACCAGCAGGATCACGCCTATAAAGAAGAGAAATCTTCCAATTTTACTTTTCCCAATCTGCATATCAATCCTCACCCCATCCTCACCCTGAGAGGCTGAGGATGGGGATCATTTCGTTCACCGGATCACGGTGTGGATTTGCTCGTGCATATATTGCGGCAGGTAGTATCGGCCACCACCATTCTTGCCAGTGGAGCCGGAACCCTTCCATCCACCAAAGGGTTGGAACCCCGGCCAGGCACCAGTGGTTGCTCCCTGCGGGCGGTTGACGTAGTTGACACCCGCTTCAATGTGCTCGAAGTACCAGTCGATTTCGTCCTCTGAGCCATAGAAGCCGGACGTAAGACCATAATTCACGTTGTTTGCCTGGAGCATGGCTTCATCCAGGTCCTTCACTCGCGCGACGGTGGTGATGGGCAGGAACATCTCATCTTTCCACAGGTGATGCTCCAGGGGTACGTCTGCCACCAGGGTGGGCTGGCAAAAATAGCCTTTGCTATAAACGCCTTCCGTGAGCACTTTCCCACCTGTCAAGAATTTCCCCGCTTGAGACAGCTCTTCGGTGAAGTTCTTGAAATCCTGGTAGGAATTACGGTTGGCTACCGGGCCCAGGTACACGCTTCGCTCCGTGGGGTCTCCGATCACCAGCTTGTTGATCGCATCCACCAGCCTGGAGGTCAATTCATCATACACCGGGGATTCAATATACACTCGCGAGGCCGCCGAGCACTTCTGCCCCTGCAGGCCATACGCAGAACGCAGGATGCCGACCGTAGCCTTCTCTAAATCGGCATGGCGTGAGACGATCACCGGATTCTTACCTCCCAGCTCAAGGATGATCGGGCGGACGTAGGTGCAATTGGAGAAGTCGCGGAAAATGCCCATCCCAACACCGAATGAACCCGTGAACGTGGCTCCATCCACATCTGCACACGTGATCAGTGCCTGTCCCAGGGTGCTGCCGGGGCCTGTGACGAAGTTGAACACGCCCTCTGGCAAGCCTGCATCCCGCAGGCACTCCGCCAGCAGGCGCACCACCCAGGGTGTGTCCGTGGCGGGCTTCATCACAACGGTGTTGCCTGCCACAAGCGCTGCGCCGGCAGGTCCACCGGTAAGGGATGCCGGGAAGTTGAACGGGCTGATCACCAGCCACACGCCGTAGGGTCGCATGATGGAAACATTGCTGGCACTGTATCCCACCAGCGGGTCGCGTCCCATCTCGATAATATACCCGTTGTTCCTTTCCATCTCGTCGCAGTAATAGCGGATCAGGTCAGCCACCTCAGCTACATCACCCAGGGATTCCATGCGGTTTTTACCCACTTCCATCGCCAGCGCGGCTGAGATCATGAAGGTGCGCTCGCTGATCAGGTCTGCTGCCTTGCGCATCAGGGCAACACGCTCCTGCCATTTCATGCTGCTCCAGCCAGGGAAGGCCTTGCGCGCCGCTGCCAGGGCATCCATGGCCTCTTGCTGGCCACCCTTTTGGAAGATACCCAGTACCACGTCTGTATTGGCAGGGCTCCGGTCCTCGAACTTCTCAACCGTAAAACGGTCTTTCCCACCAATCAACATGCCATATTCCTTCCCCAGACCCGCTTTCACCTTAGCCAGGGCCTGGTCAAATTGCATGTGCAATTCCTCCGGGGGGTTGAACATGGTTGCATAAGTAAGTTTAAAACTCTCGTTCATCGCTTTCCTCCTAACAGTAAAAGTGGCTAAAGTATAGCATTCGGATGCACTCTCGTCAAAAGGCAAATCCTCCACATCCTCCCCGAGACGAACTTCCGTGAAACAAATTATACAAACGTTTCACGTAAATTAGTTTTTATGCGAAAAAAGACATTCTTGAACAATATGATCCATTATGTTTTGATATTGTATTAAAATGTGATCAATTGCTTTTGAAGGGACTTTTTATATATGAAGACTAATTCAAAACTTGATGCAGCGATTGAAAAATTTAAGGACATAATCCTTTCTATTGATTTATCTGGAACCCCCGGACAGGATTTAACTTCTGGTTTCTTCTTTTCAACTGAAGATGGGGGAATTATCTTTAACAAAGAAGAGGTAGAGCAATACAACCTCAGCATACAGACGATAAGGGAAGCTCTTCCAAATAAGGATTTATTGAGTAAAAAAGCATTGGAAAAGATGATACAAAGAACTATTATTTTAAGCCTTGACCCGGAGAATAAAAATACCGAAAAAACACACGAGAAGAGAACTGATATTGCATTGATGGAATTGAAACGTGCTTTATGTTCTAAACCGAGGAAATTTACTATCTATTATCCAGTTGAGAATTTAGAAATCGCAAGGTCACCTATATCAATCGGAAATGTATCTTTCTGTATTTTTGATAAGAATGAACTCCAAAAATTTTATTCAACAATTTCTGAAAATCTTGTCGATGAGCAGAAATTAATAAGAAAAAGAATTTTTGATGATTTACAAAATGATGCAATGTTCAATCGACCAGTTGCGCTTATTATTGTCGATGCTCTAGATTTTGAAGCAGCAAAGGTTATCGCTCACGACGAACTTCAAAAAACTTTAGATGTAATAAACTTCTTCGTTGATTTAGTGTTTGGGAAAGATGTATTTGTATTTATACCAGGTGATTACAACAAAACACTAGTTACTGTACCAGTGATTGTCGATGATGACAACGATGGTTTTGCTATTATGAGTGAAAGCTCGCGCCCACTCATCCCTTTAAATCTAAACATATTTGTTGAGAAATGTAGAAAACGAAATTTAGGGTTATTGAGAGCAGGAGAATTACTGAAAACAAGGAAAAATAAGTTCGAAGAAAGACTATTTGCTTCAATTCGATGGGCAGGTAGAGCAACTATTGAGTTTCAAAAGGAAGAAGCTTTTTTGTTATACACGATTGCGCTCGAAACCATAATTTTATGTGATAATGATCGCGATGAATTGAATTATCGATTAACAATTCGACTTGCCCATCTTATTGGTAAAGAACCAGATGAAGGCGGAGAACCTGTATTAAGAAAAGAAGTTGTAAGAAAAGCCAGAGATCTTTACGGTATCAGATCCAGATTAGTTCATACAGGCAACTATTCTGTGACTGATGCCGACCTTTATGAAATCCGACAAATGGCAAAATTGTCAATTCTTCATATATTAAATCTAAATCCATTTATAAATATGCAAAATGCTGATGAGTTGCGGGATTGGTTTGATAATGAAATACTCAAATGAATAAACAGAAAAAATATCGTTCCATCTAATAATTTATTAGGTGACTCAACGGTTGCTAAGCTCATTGCTTGTTCACTTTTCGATGTTCTCATAAAAACTGGATGAGGTATGAATTTTTCTTTCTATGTAAGCGAAGCATAGCGGAATGAACAATTGCAAGCCTTCCCAATTTCACTAACTGAGAAAGTCTGTAACAAAGGTTGAATATTCCCGAATGAAGCAGCCTGCCTGCGTCTGATTAGCGCTATCTTGATGGAGATGGACAAAGAATGGCAGATAGGTAAGGTTTACATGACTTTCGAGAAGAATGATCACCGTAGGAGCCATCGTAGAGGCTATGATAAACCCTTAGCCAGGTGAGCGGAGTAAAGAATGACACTCTGTAAAATAGTCAGTTCTTATCTCAAACAAAATGAGATTAAGATCACGCAGGAAGAACAATTACGTGAAGTTCTTCATGACTTGTTGAAGTATGGGAATAGTGTGGTTTTGCTAGAGTTCCCTGGCTTTGGAGTTTTAACGATCGGTATTGGAACACCTTATGGATTTGTGGAATATATGGACGAAGATGGATCTCCACCCTATTTAGTAGCTACTGATACTTCCAAAACCGACGTCAAAGACTATTATGTTGAATTTGATTCGGGAGGTACACCAACGCCAATACTGATGAAGAACTGTTTGCCATTTGAACAGGTTGTAGAAATTGTAATATACTCCCTGAGGAATAAGAAATTACCGGATTCCATAAGTTGGATAGAAATCTAATGCTAGAGAGAAAACCATGATTGTTAACTGAGGCCTATGATCATCAGGCCACTTTTATAGAAAAAAGGTTGCGTAATCGAAGAATGTTTCATAAACAGGATCCCGCACAGGTTTGCAGGGCATCTAAATGATTTGACGTATAATATTTATTATGTTCTTCACCGACTCATCCTATCTGGGTATCGACCCAACCGCCGGGCGCAAGCCATTCGCCTATGCCGCCTTGAATGATCAGTTGCACCTGACGGCGTTGGGTCGGGGCAGCCTGGACGAAGTGCTGGCTTTCATGGCTGGTCAGCACCAGGCGATCGTGGCGGTGTGTGCTCCACCTCGTCCCAGCCAACACCTGATGGGACGCACACAGGTTCGCGATAACCTTTCTCCGCCTCCACGTCCCGGTCGTTATACCGACTTCCGTGTGGCAGAATATATTCTTCGCCAGCATGGAATCAGCTGTTATAAGACCCCTTCGGATGAAAAATCCTGTCCCAATTGGATGAAAATGGGGTTCCATCTCTACAACCGTCTGGAACGTATGGGATACCATGCCTTTCCTGCACGAAAACATTCACTCCAGTGGCTGGAAGTTTACCCGCATGCCAGCTACTGCAGCCTGCTCGGACGGGTGCCACTCCCCAAGAACACCCTGGAAGGACGTATCCAGCGCCAGCTGGTGCTTTATCAGCGAAAAATAGACCTGCCTGACCCGATGGATTTGATCAAGGGCATCACCCCCGAGCGTTTGTTGGAAGGTGACTGGCCTCTGGAAAACCTGTATACCCAGGGTGAGCTGGACGCCCTGGTGGCAGCCTACACCGCCTGGCAGGCAGCCAATCACCCTGAAGAGATCACTGCCGTGGGTGATGATGCAGAAGGGCTCGTGATCCTGCCCGTGGCCGAGCTAAAACGCCATTATTGAGTGTAGATCGTATGCCGAATATTGAAGAACATTTGCGTAAAGCCATGGCGGAGGGCAAATTTGATAACCTGCCCGGCAAAGGCAAGCCCCTGAACATGGATGAGATTAATCCCCACGCCGACCCTGCATGGGAGCTAGCCTACCGCATGCTCAAGGAAAGCGGTTACTCGCTGCCCTGGATTGAAACCATCCGCGAGATTGAACGGGATATCGAGGCCGCCCGCCAGGACCTGCGAATCGCCTGGGAATGGCATCAGTCTGCCCTGGGAAGCTCCCAGCCCGAAAGCGCTATTTCCGCTGAATGGCGTCGTGCCCAGGCAGCTTTCAAGGATCAGCTTGCGAAATTCAATCAGCGCATCCGCGATTACAACTTGCAAGTACCCAATGCGCGCTTCCAGCGACCCGACCTTAAATTTCGAGTATGAGATTGAAAAAATTAACAGCTCAAATGTATAAGGCAGGATAAACCTGTTTATATCTTTCCTGGTGCGGTTGACGGTTCGGTTGAGCTGTCAGAATTCTGGTAAAAATGTAATTGGGGGACGGTCGGGTATTTCTGACGGACGAGGAACGGACCCAGTTCGGGTTGCCGTAGGGAATTAAATTTGGAAACAATCAGGTTTATTGTAGGGGCGAGTCGCGCGCAACCAAAAAGGGTTGCACTATGCTCGCCCCTACTTGATCATAAGGCGCTTAATATCTTTGTCCCAAACTCCTCCGGCTGGCTTTTCTCGACCACCAGCTCCGTTGCATGATGAAAGGCCATAAAATCCCGCATGGCGGTGGCAACCCCGCTCACCAGCTCTTCATCCGGCTCGACCCCCTCCTCCAGGTATAGGGCTTTGATGCGCAACACTCCCGTCTTGCGCTCCAGCTTGGGGTCAAAGCGCCCCACCAGCCTGTCGTGGTGCAGGATGGACTGGCAAAAATACCCATACTTCCTGTTGGCTTCCTTGGTGTACGCTTCCAGCAAGTTCTGGTACCCCCAAAATTGAAGATCCCTGCCCCGGCACCAGAACAGGCTGTCAAAAAAACTGAGGAAGGTGGTTCTCTCGGCCTTGATCACCCCATCAGCCGCCTTCTGCAAGGCTTCAAGCTGGTCGCGATGCACCACCAGCTCATGCGTCTCCCCATCCGCCAGGATTGCCTGGACTGGCACGACTACTCCTTGTCTCAGCATCTCCGCCCCGATGGTTTTCGGATAAGCGCCTCGCGTGTGAAAACCATAATCCGCCACTTGTGTCGGCAGGCAGATGCCCAGGGCAATCAGACCCTGCTCGACCCAATACCGGTTCCGCTCCTCCAGTGTGGGAGGGCTGGTATCCACCCAGGCTGGCAGCACACGTTCCGCCAGGTCATACACGCGCTGAAAATTGACCCTGTTGGTGACCATCAGGTCACCCTTTGCAAACAGGTATTCCAGGGCGATCTTGGCCGGCTTCCAGTCCCACCAGCTGCCGCGCTTTGGACCCTTGTATTCAAAATCAGCCGCCCGTAATGCTCCCTCCTGTTGGATGCGCGCATACACCGTCGGCACCAGTTCGTGTCCCCCCTCTATGTCAAGCATGTGGGTGTACCATCTGAGCAGTGTCTCCCGCCCACGGTCCCCTTGCCTGAGCTGGTAGCGATAGTCCTTCAGCGGGATGATGGCGGCAACACTCTGCACGCCTTCGAATAACTTGCGCTCTTCCGGAGAATAGATCAGCCGGTCAAAATCTGCAGGCTCATAATTACCCAGCCGGCTCCACAGGACGATGTAGTGGCTGCGCTGGATCAGGTTGAGCGTATCGATCTGGACGTAATTCAGCCCCTCCACCGCGTTATGGATCGTGGATGAGGTGGGGTTTGTGTTGGCACCATTCGCGCTGACCAGACCTTGAGCATAAAGTACCAATGTCCTGACAGCAGATAGAGGATAAAGGGTCATTTTTATAGATTATGCGTAAAACACAACCTCATGGGATAGCAATCTTCCATCCTGGTAGATAAATTTAGCGGAAAAGAAGCCTGGTTGATCCAACCAGGGTAAAAAGATGCGATCCCCTTCCCACAAATTTAGAGAGAGTAAGTCAGCGTTATCAACCCAGCGCAAGACACCCTCCTCTGAAGAATCGATCAGCTCGCCTTCGAAATTATCCACCACAAAGACAAAAGCATACCAATCTTCGTCATTGGCAAATGCCGGGAAGGTCAAGACGCCCTTGAGCTGCGGGTTGCGTACCCTCAATCCCGATTCCTCGAAGATCTCCCGTACTGCACATTCTTCTGGGCTCTCACCCGGGTTGAGCTTGCCTCCCAAACCATTCCATTTGCCCAAATGCATATCATTGGCTTTCTTGATGCGATGGATCATCAGGGTTTGCCTATCCCGCCTGACGTAGCACAGCGTAGCCAGCTTCATGGTTGCCTAATACCTTACCGGGTTGAGGATATATATCCCCCACCCAAAATACTTTCGCCCGTAGCGGGTATATTCATCCTGGCTTTCATGCAAGTGGTCGATCACCTCCTGCCGTTCCGGATGATCGGGGTTTTGCTTCAATCCAATCCAGCAGGGCATACCAGTTGTCCGCTTCGTAGCGGTCCCATTCATCATGGTTGGAATGCAGCACGTACTCGAAGTCAAACCCCTCCTGGCGGGCACCCTGCAGCAGCTCGACTTCGTCGACCACCTCCGTTTGCTGCGCGCGGAATTCAGCCGGTACATCATCCGTCAGCCAGAATGCTTCACCGATTACCAGCCTGCCTGCAGGCAATATAGCCTGTTTCATGGCGTGCACGGCATCGGCAAAGGAGTCCCAGATAAATGTTGCCCCGATACAAGCTGCGACGTCAAAGCTGTGAGCGGGATAGGTATAATTGGCTGCGTCTCCGCACACGATCTGGAGGCGATCCGCCAGGCCGTGCTCTATCACTTTTTCCTGTGCCCTCTGGCAGGCATATGGGCGGAGATCGATCCCCACTCCCGAAATTCCGAATCTCTCTGCCCACAAGACCAGCGGCTCGGCAAAACCACAGCCAAAATCGATCACCTTGTCACCAGGTTTGAGTCTTGCGATCTGCCCGGCCTTGATGATCTTTTCTACCGAGGTGGGATTAAGCAGCTCCATGGTTCGCTCGGATATATTTTTCAGGTCAAGGAATTTCATGTTCTTATCTCCTTTGAATAGGTACCATCATCAAGATCTATAGAAATTCACTTAATATTTCTTACCAGGTTTTGAGCAATGGACAACAACCTCTCCCCATCACCGGGAATGTTCTCCGATAAGCGTGCAGCTGCAGCAACCGAAACCCAGGTCGAGAGCTGCTGCCGGTCAGTTGGGTTGAGCTGAAAATAACGCCGCAAATAGAAGCGGTAGAACCAGGATCGTAATATCCTGACCAACCATGGAGCAGGGGTTCCCGGGGGCAGAGGTCCACCACCAAATAACAGGGTAGACCTTGCAACATCCATCACAGGGCTGCCACGCGAAGCATCGATCCAATCGATGATCACCGGTCCACGGGAGGTCATCAGGATATTATTCGGATGGAAGTCACCGTGGCATAGTTTGTCATCCTGCGGCAATCGCTCAAGGGTCTTGATCGCAACCAGGCGTACGTGTTCGGGTAGCGAGCTGGCGCTTTTGATCTTTTGGGCCAATCTCGCTCGCTGTGGGGGCATCTCGGCTACCCGGCGCATGTGCATCTCTGCCTGCAGCTCTGCCAGCTGGCGAGCGAAAATCGCAAATTTCCAGGGTTCTTTCACGAGTGCCTGTGCCATGGTGATACCCTCCACCCGCTCGTACTCCAGTCCGAAACGACCATCAACTTCGATGATCTCCCCGACTGCGGGTACTGGCAACCCCGTCATATGCACCCTACGTGTCAGGCTGGCTTCTCCCTCAACGGTGCTCCGTGATATCCCTGGACGGAACAGCTTGAGCACCTGCCCATCCTTCCAGGAGTAGACTTCAGCAGTTAATCCGAGTGCGATTGGATCGTTGTTCAATGCTGTGGGAGTACCTATGGACATATGAAAATTACAATCGATAAATAATCAGCGTAAGGAGGTAATAAATCTTAAATCTATGGGGACCCTTTTACCGGATAGGTATAGCCATCCTGGATGGGTTCTTCCGCCGATAAATGACGCCGCAAATATTGCCCACAATTGCTTCCAATATAATTTTCCTCGGTCTCGCCGATGCTCAGGATCACCTGGTAGCCTGAATCTTGAAGCGCTTGGACAATCTCATACTTCTGCTCTGCGCTGAGAGGGTCTATATAGGAAACCAAATCATTCTCTCGAGCGCGGTACGTGGGATTCAAGGGTGTGATCTTAATCAGAAATCTATCCGGGTCAAAGAAACGGAGTAATATCTGAGGATCAACGGGCATCCCCCGCGCAAGGGCAAAATTTAAGGTAATCTTACGATCACCAGCCGCATAGAATCGCTCACCATATGCACCGATCTGCGAAAAACTCCATTTTTTCACGGGGACGAATTGGTCCCGCAAGCTGATATCGGTGGTATGCAGCGAGACCTGGAATTGGAAGCGCCCTCCCCCATAATGCTCTCGCTTAATTTCAAGAAGCCGGTTGAAGAATCGCTCAGTCCCTGCGGGGGCAACTGTGGATATTGAAGGCATCAAGCCTGGAGCATGGTATCGCTGGGGCAGCTCTTGCAGCACATCCAATACTTGTAGATTCAGAGAAGGCTCCCCCATGCGGGCAAATTGGATCTTGAACTGTTCACTGGGTATATGCCCATCCGGGAATCGCTTCTCCACCAGGAAATCAACCTGAGCAAAAATTTCTTCCTTTGTCGGTTTCCCATGGTAATACCCGCCCGCATCACACATCAAACAGCCGATGGGACAGCCGAACATGGTCGATACGAGCAGCACCCATTTCTTCTCGCGTGGCAAGGGAGGTTGGACCAATTCTACACACTCCACAAGATGACCGGTGCTCGTTTCAACGATATACACCATGGCAATAGCTTCACTGCCGGCGGATGCATGAACTTTCATTCCTTTGTCTCCTGCAAATAGCGACATATTTTCATAGCTGTCAATACGCCTTCGCCAACCGCGATGGAAGTCTGCCGGTAAATCCCATTCCTCACATCCCCAATCATGTAAAGAACACCCTGCTCTTCAAGTTCCTGCACCCTATGAAGAAATGTCTCTGAAAGACAGTTCAGCTGTGGTTCACGACCCAAGGCACCCATCAGATAATCGGCATGGAATTGTAATTCACCTGTAGGATTATGGCAATCCAATAACATCCCATTCTTGAGGTCTTTTCTTACCTGGAAGACTTCCGTATTGTTCTTATATTTAATGGATGAAACCTTTTGTGCTCGTTCCCATAGCAAGGGCAAACATTTGGGCTTTTCACTTCGATTTAGAATGATGATCTGGTTCTTCTTGCTCAGGTTCAGGGCATAATCAAAGGCAGCGTCTCCACTTCCCACGATGACCACATCTTTACCTTCAGCTTGCAGAAGATCATAGACTTCGTAAAACACCTTATCCGCCAAATCTTCGGGGATCGACAGGTCAGTAAAGCGCAAGGGTTTGGTGCCCGTCGCGATGACAACCACAGAGGAGGTATAGCTTTCTTGGGCAGTCCACGCCCGGAATAAATTCTGGTCATAAGATAGCTCAACCACCTCTTCATGGGTAAGTTCGATGTTCAGGTGCTCCGCCTGCCTTACGAACAACTTAACTAAAGCAAGCCCCGTGATGCCCAACGGGAATCCAGGGTAGTTTTCTACCAAATTAGCGTTGCGTAATAGTCCACCTGCATCCGCACGCTCGAAGAGCAAAGGGTGGATACCATAGCGTTTGAGCTGAATGGAAGCTGCCAATCCTGCCGGGCCTGCCCCGATGATGATGACCGACTCAGCCTTCATTCTCACCTTGGAGCGCTTGCAGAATATCTTTCATCAAGACAATTGAGGCAAATCCATGAGCAAGGTTCAATAAGCTTGCCCGATGATACTCGAGGCGATACGTTACCGTCCCATCCACCGGGAAAAATACTTCGAAGCCGTGCATAAAGGCTGACCGGGCAGTGGTCTCACAGCACAAGTGGGTCATGACTCCACATATTACCACCTGGGTGACCTGCTTGTCACGCAGTATCCCTTCCAGCTGCGTTTGGTAGAAGGCGTCATATTGGCTCTTCTGGATGAGGGTCCCCATTGAAAGATCGATCTCAGGGATAACCCGATGGTGCGGATGTAGTGAGGTGATTAAATCCTTCCACCAGACAGACATCATCCCAGCATTGTCGATAGTGTTGATATGCTGGGTGAAGATTATCGGTCTTCCATGATTGAAATATTGCTGGATAAGCTTGACTATTCCACCCAGGATCGCCTCTGAGCTGGGGATATAGGCATGGGAAGAAGGATCCAGAAAATAGGACTGCATATCCAAGACCAGCAAGGCGGATCGCGATAGCTGAAAGGGTATTGCCTTCTTCCGAGACAGGCCAGCCACTTGCTGGTACAGCTCCATTGCCTGGGACTCGAGGGATTGAATGGTAAAGTAGCGTTCTTTCATCATCAATCCACTTATAAATCCTCACGTTTCATACCTTCAAACTCCAAATGGCAATTTCTCCTTACAATCCTGACTGCCTAAAGGTCCTGACGACTGACTCCCTCGAATTCAAGGATAAAATCAGCCCCAAAAAACATGGCAGGGGTTTGGAAACCGGGTTTAACCTGACCCGCTAATACACGACTGACTACAGCCAGGGCCGTCTGCGCGGTGAGGTCATAGCCATCCGGGATTTCCAGCCGGCTAACCGCATGCTTGTCATGATCATCGGTCACTTCCCCCCACAATCTGCACCTCCCGAGTTTCCGTGCTTCAAAAGTTGGTCCGGGAGGTAATTTCAATCACCTGCCTTAAGATCCTTTGGATTAGGGGTGATTTGTGCGATTCCGATCAATGGGCGCATGAGGCGCACCAACCACAAGATGGACGGTGGAAAAACCATATAGACTTCTATATTGGGAATGCCTGTGCTGTAATAAGCTGTGGATACATCCCCCCAGGGAAGATTTATCGCGGTCCGAGGATCCGCTGCCGAAATCAACTGGCGATGGTTTTCCAGGATAATGGAAGCTGAACCAGTTTCCCATCCTTACGCACCATACCCTGGCGGTAAGCCCTCAATACTGGTCAGTGTTGTACCGTGTGAAAGCCCGCCACCTAATGAGCCGATAGCTAATGTTAAGTGAGTTGCTTCCGGCAAACGCTGCTTTAAGTGAGCCACCAGGCAATCGGATGGAACTACTTCAAACCCAACCCCAGGCAGCAGCATCACACCCTCTTGCTGGGCTTCTGCGTCCCGTGCAGCCAAAGCTTCGAATACTGCGATCTCACCCGTGATATCCAGGTAATGGCGACCCGTCCGCAGGCAGGCATCCACCATGGGTTTGAATGTATGCGAGAAGGGTCCAGCGCAGTGGAGCACCAAGGGAACTTCTTTTAGTGCAGCCTCTAAGGATGTGAAATCATCCAATGAAATGGGACGGTGTTCCAACCCAAGTGTTTCTGCCTGGGCTTTCAAGCGAACCGCATTCCGCCCCGCCAAAATGGGTCGCATCCCGTTTCTGACCGCCAGATCGGCGATCAACGCGCCGGAGTAACCATAAGAGCCGTATAGCAGAAAAGGTGTAGTCATTGAGATCAGTCCTTCTAACGGTTTCGAGTAAAATTAGCTTAATCATATCCCCATTATGCGAGGTTTACCATGAAGATTGGTGTTGTCTTTCCTCAAGTTGAATTCAAACCCGACCCGCTCGCGGTGCGTGATTACGCTCAAGCCGTGGAAGGCATGGGTTTCACCCATATGCACGCCTATGATCACATCCTGGGTGTCAACCCCGAACGTCCGGGCGGGTGGACCGGTCCGTACACCTATCAGCATCCATTCTTTGAGCCATTTGTTCTTTTCAGCTACCTGGCAGGACTGACCAGCAAGATTGAATTTGTGACTGGCATCCTGATCCTACCCCAGCGCCAGACCGCTGTGGTTGCCAAGCAGGCTGCCACCCTCGACGTGTTATGCAACGGGCGGTTCCGCTTGGGCGTGGGGAATGGCTGGAATGAAGTCGAATATATTGCCCTGGGAGAAAACTTCCACAACCGCGGCAAGCGCATGGAGGAGCAGGTGACCCTGCTAAAGCTGCTTTGGACCCAGCCGCTGGTGAAATTTGAGGGTCAATGGCACAACATCCCCGACGCAGGCATCAACCCCCTGCCCGTGCAGCAACCGATCCCGATCTGGTTCGGGGGGAATGACGATAGGGTGCTGCGCCGTATGGCCAGGCTTGGCGACGGTTGGATGCCAAATTCGCGTCCCATGGAAGAAGTTAAACCCTTGTTGGGCAAACTCAACCAGTATTTGGAGCAAGCCGGACGCAACCAAGCCACCTTCGGCATTGAGCCACGCCTGAATATGAGCTCGATTGGTCCGGATGGATGGACCAGCTTCATCCAGTCATGGGAAGGCTTAGGCGCCACCCACTTGATGGTCAACACGATGGGCTGCAGATATGAGACCCCATCCACTCATATCGAGGCATTAAAACACTTTGCTGGGATAATCGGCTTAAGCTAGTTGAGCTGTTCCAACCAACAGATCTACTCTGCGGATCACAACCAGGTTCAGCTCAACACCCTTTCATCAAGGATACTTTCATTGGATGCAGCTCAGTTATCATGACATGATTTTTTACGGACGGGTCGTTGAGCATGAACGCCCGCGCAGCTTCGTCGTTATCAGTATGGATAATCACCACCCCGAAAGTCTCATCCAGGCACGGACCTGCCAGCAGGACCACTCCTTTAGAAGTAGCTTCTTTCAGGTAATCAAAATGTGCCTCCATCACTGCTTCTTCCCCCGGTGTTGGGTCTTCGAAGAACTCGTGCCGTATGGGGTGGATCAGGTAAATGTATTCAGGCATCCAGATCTCAGATATAGAAGCACTCGGGGTCAATTTCCTCCCGCAGCAAGCGTAGCTCCTCCGCACTGGGTGGATCATTGACAGGCACGTGTTCAGGGATGATCAGCTCGAAACCGGTATTGTCGACCACCTCCTGCACGGTTACCCCGGGGTGGGTGGCTGCCAGGCGCATGCGGCAGGTACCGCCTGGTCCATCGTCATAGTCCATCAGCGCCAGGGTAGAGACAACGTTAATCGGTCGTGTACCAGCGGGCAATCCAGCCGCATCCCTCGCACCCGGGTCCGCTCAGATAGCCCGGCGTGGTGAGGAAATCCACCTTTGGGACGAAGCGGCGTTTATCGTGCTGCATGATCGCCACTGTCATCCAGCACTGGCTGCCCACGTCATTACCGCCCACCGCTGCCCGGCAGGCGCACTTTGGGGTGGTCATGCTCACCGATGGTGGTGCTGTTCAGGTTGCCGTACGGGTCAATCTGTGCTCCGCCTAAAAACCCATAATCAATAAACCCACGCTGTGAGGTTTCCATCAGCTCACAGATCCCTGCCGCCAGGAGACCTTTGTGAAACGTGCGTGCCTCGCCCACTGCACGCGGCAAATCTTCCAATATCGCACCCAGCCCACCAAATTCAAATACGGGAACCAGGTTGGGAGCAATGGTTTTCGTCGCCAGCATGGCAGCCAGCATGGGGATGCCCGTACCGATGAAAGCGGTGGTGCCATCCTGGAAGAGCCGGGCTGCCACGCAAATCATCAATTCTGTCTTGGAAAAGGATTGGTCTGTCATCATCTGCCTCCCTTTATTCCCGCTTTTCCCGCTGATCCACCAGCTGATCCAACCGCTCTTTACCAATCATCTGCATGTACTCCTGGTGGTCCCGTACTCTATGCACATATTTATCCAGGTATTCCTGGGTGCCTTCAGCAGTCTTGCTTAATTCAACCCATTCTTTGATGATTGGCTCATCACGTCCATAAACGTACGCCATTTCCCCCGGGTGTGATCCGAATGGGGCATGCACCACTGCGTCCACCAGGTAGTATGGGATGATGGTGCGGTCGGGATACTTGCGTATTTCATCTGTGGGGACGATTTCTTCTGCACTGAGGATCAATCGTTTACAGGCCCGCGCCATCTCGGCAGCAAAACCGCTAATACCCTCGATCTGGGCATTCCCATACCGGTCCGCTCGGTGGACGTGTATCATTGCCACATCCAGGATCAGTGCCGGCAGCAGGCAAATTTTGAGCCCGGTGAACGGGTCTACAACCACCTTGGCCGAGCTGTACTTCAGCGTATCGGTGCCCAGCATCGAACGTGCCGGCAGGAAGGGCACTCCCATGGCAGTCGCTTTCATGCGCCAGGAGATGGCTGCGTTCGACCACTCCACACAAGACTCGACCTGCCCTGATTCGACTGCCCGCCGCAGGCCATTGCAGGTGCCATACACCTCCAGCCCAATGTAGGTGATATCCAATTTTTTCACCAGCCCCGCCCCAAGCCATTGATCCAATTCCAACACGCCCTGCCCGCACACCCGCAGTTCCTTTTTACCCTGGCGGATGACCTCGCGTGCCAGCGACATCGGGCAGCGTACCGTCCCGTACAGCTCAGTGCCGATATAACAGCCATCGTAAACGAAGGCGCTGATCGCCTCCTGCTCGCTCATCATCTTATCCACCAATTTACGTGTCTTCTTTCGTCCGGTTCCACTCCCTGAAGGCTTCAATATCGGGGGGCTGGATCATCTCACCGATCCCAGATTCTATTACATCCATGCTTCCTCCTTTTTCTGTCTGTGCCAGGCGACTAACCAAATCCCAGGTCTTTGATGGCAAACTCGGTTGTCATCTTCTCTTTGCTTTTTCCTAATAGCTCCTCCCAGAAGGTATTATCATACCTGCGGGATCTGACGGGTAGTGGCATGGGCACACCCCAACCCAATAACAGTACCTCTTCCTTGGGTTGCAGCCGCGCCAGCATACCGCGCAATGCATCTCTACCTGCCAGCCCGGAGAGCACGCTGTGGATATCATCCTCATCTCCCAGCCAGCCGGAGATACGTGTCCCGAGCTGTGACATCACCTCGTCATAGATCTGCGATGGGCGCTGGTCGATGATCAGCAACGTGACGTAATACTTGCGCATCTCACGGGCGATGGTGCTGAAGGCAGTCTGCCCGGCCATCTCCTGGTTGAGCAGCTTGTGGGCTTCCTCCACAACGACCACCAGAGGGCGGGGTTCATGCTCACCTTTGGAGCGGAATTCGTTGGTTCGCTTCTCCCAGGTCTCCCGAATGCGGCGTGTCAATAGATTGCTCACCAGCAGGTAATCCAGGTCTGATTCGTTCTTCCCAAAGGATAAAACCACGTGCTGCCCTGCTTCCAACGCCTTGATGATCTCACCGACACTATCCAGAGCCGGGTTTGAGACCACATAGGGTAAATCAAAAACCCGGTTCATCTTGCTTCGTAAACCCTCTGAGGCAGCTACATTCACCCCCTCCTTGTTTGCCCAGGCAGCCACACTATCGGGCGCGGGATATTTCTTGCCATCCTCAGTCTCAAAAACCGCACCCACTTTCATCTTCTTGAACTCGCTAAACCAGTTATCCCGACCAAGGCTGGTCACCAACGCTTCCAGGGTGGTGGGGGTGGTTTCCCTCAGATTAAGCTCGCGCGATAGCATCTCTATATCACCCGGTTGGATGTCACGCTGGTCAATCTCCAGGTTGAAGTCGGGTGCTTGCCCGCGGATCTGAGTCCCGCCTCCCAGGCCGACCACCCGCACACGGGTACCGAACTTGGTTTTTAAACCGATCACCCGCAACCCGGTATCGGAAGCGGTGTCATCAAAGCCATACTCATTGTGCATGTCGAACACGAGCACGCTGGCAGCATTGTAGTGGATCAAGCCTGCCAGGACTATGCGCGTGAGGAATGATTTGCCTGTGCCGGTGGCTCCGAACACGCCCGCGGAACGTTGGACGAACTTATCCAGGTTGATGCATATCGGGTGTCCTTGCTCACGCGTATAGCCAATCACAAAATTGCCCTTCTCCTCGCTCTTACCGAAGATTTCGGCGATATCCCCTTGCTCTGCCAGTCTCACTTCTGCATGGTGGGGCGGGATGGTTTTAACCGGCACGGGTCGCGGGTCTTCCAGGTGGCTCGCCCGCCACTCGGCATATTCCGCTGTGCTTGGGTCTGGTCCGCGCTCGAGCATCAGGGCTGGTAGCACTTCCAGGGTGGTGTAAAGCGTCTGCCCGTGCAGCAGGCGTGCAATGTCCATGGGCAGCCTGTTCTCGCTTTGTTCATCTGCAAAGCGTGGGTCGGTTGAACCCAGCTGCAAGTCGGTCACCAACCCGTGAAATTGCCAGCTGCCACTTTCGATTACCACGAACGCCCCTTCCTGCACCTGCTGGGAAGGGATGGTCAACCGCACGCGCAGGTTCTCCTTCAACCCTCCCCCGACGATATATCCTATATTTTTATCATCATTTTTCATATCAGATCACCGTGAGAAAAAAAATAAAACACAAAGGAACGAAGGGCACAAAGGTATTTAATTAACAACTCTAATAATACCGTTACGCAAGTGTGCAACATTAAAATTAATAAGCAGTCCCAGCCGAAGCCTGGTCAATTTCAAATACGTAAATAGTTGTGCTTTGTATAAAGGGATCATGTTTTCGACGGCTTTGATCTCGACAATAACACAATCTTCGACTTTCATATCCAACCGAAGGCCTGAATCAACCGTTATATCTTCATACACTACTGGAAGGGTCAATTGGGTATCAACTTTTATTTTATTCAACCGCAGTTCGTGTTTCAGGCATACTTCATAAACAGATTCCAACAATCCTGGTCCCAGCGCCGTATGAACTTTAAATGCAGCATCCAGTATTATTTTCGCAACGTCTTCTGTCCTAATAGGAATTGGTGCAAAGGGACCAGAAACCTTTTTCAGTTTTATATCCATTATTAGTTCCTAGAGGATTGATAAAACTGTATTAATATCATGTTTTTTTCTTTGTTTATAATATTGGATTTTCCTTCGTGTCCTTTGTGTCCGTTGTGGTTATTCTTTTATATCTCCTAAGGCACCCAGCACAGACATCAACGTCGCGTAATCATCCCTCAGCAACGTAATCAGCTCTTGTGTGGCGGCATTCCTCCACTCGGCATTGCCTGCCTCCACATGCGCCGCGGACGCTTGCTGGATATGCGCTGCCAGCATCTCCCCCACGGGAAGGTCACTTGCCCGCAGGAGATGCCTGAAATACCCAAACTTACCGGCATCCGTGAACTGGCGTATCTCTTCAGACGTGCATAAGGTGATCACATCCAGACTCAGCGGTGGGCGGGGTGGCAGCAGGTGGTAGATTTTCCCATCCAGCTTGTAACCCACGGTAAGCACGCTGAGCTCCAAGCGGCACATTGCGGTTAATCCGGTTATCGGCAATAATTGCCTCCTCAACGCCATCCGCGGTCACCAGCTGCCGCACCAGCCCATCATCATCAATGTGAATATCATGGATCAAACCGTATACCTGATAATCCCCATCCAACGCCACCCGCACCAGTGCACCAAATGATGGCGCATCGATTTGAGCCACCCGGCACCCTACTACGAATCCAGTTGTCCCCGCCCGTAAAAGCCTCCCGATCTCCAATTGTTTCATGTGCCGTACCTCGTCCGTGCTCCGGATACATCCTTGTTATATTGTTTGGCAGATTCTCCTGCCACTTCCAATCCGCGCTTCAGCAGCTCGTTCACGATCATCTGCGTCAGCTGTTCCTTATCCTCCAGGCTGACCACAGCTGTCTCGTGCGCCCGGTGCAGCAGGTAGGGATAGCGGCGGGCACCGATCATCCCACATTGGCTGACGAGCACACTGTGCAGTTCGTCCAGCAGGCTGGGAGCCTCAGCTACCCATGCCGGGATTTCCACCCTGGCCAGGTACGGATGTGCCGCTCTACCCACGTTGAGATAGAAGAAATGCAATCCAAGCTCCCCCTGGTAAGGTTTGGCAGAACGCGATTGGATCCCAAAGACTGCCGAGCGTTCACCCGGTTGGAGCACATTCCTGTACAGTTGGATATCTGTCACCCCCTTGAATGGGCGGAAGGCACGCATGTCAGCCAGGTCTTTCTCACCTGCTCTCGCCACTTCCAGCAACCTTACTACCAGGTCTGCCCCAGGTTTATCCACATATCCTGCCGTGATCGCATTTAATTCATGCATCTTGCGCAGCACACCCAAATAGAGCTCCAGGCTTTTCTTGAATTCACCTGCCACCCTACCTTCCTCGAGCGTGGTAGTCCAAATCTCCAAGGGTCCATCCGTGAGGGCAATCAACGGAGACTGAGCCAGAGAAGCCAGCTCTAGCAACCTTGTCCGCTCAGCCAGGTCACGCTGTAGTGACAGCCGGTCATCCGACATGCCATCCAGCTGATCCGCATAGATCAAATGGCTTTGAATGCTCGTCACCGGGGCTTCATCTGAGCCGTAGCGCATCCAGATGGCACCGGTATTGACCAGGCAGTATTCAACTTCCGCGTGCCGGTCAGCGTAAATCTGCGAGCCGTCCGCTGCAATCAGGGTGACCTGTTCAGGCAGAGGTGGCAGTGGAAAGTGCGCATTCAATGCCTCCTGCACCGGTATGGCACAGCGCAAGGTCTGGTCGTGATTCCGAACCACCTCCAGTACCTTTTGCTGTAGCTGCGCGACATCCTCAGAGCACTCCACGAGCAGCGTCCTGGCTTCAGCCAGTTTGGTTTTCAGATCACGTTGATGCTCACCGGCTTTCTCGCCCAGCTGCTTCACTTGTTGGCTTACCTGGAGGAAATCAAGCGACATGCGTCATCCCTGCCTGTAGTTCTCCTGACACATCGAGCGATAGGTCTGCTCCATCTCATGCATGATCACCTTTTGCTGTCTGGTGATGTACGCTTCGAGCAGGGGTTCAATTTCCGGGTTGGGGAATATCTTTAACCCTAGCCTGTGCAGGTACGAACCCTCCTGATTATTGATATTGGTGATGGTACCGGTGAAGCGCACGATGGTATCCGCACTGGGTGGTCTGAAGTCAATAAATACTTCCCGGTCGATCCCGAAGAACATTCCATACATATATGCATGAAAAGTGAAGATGCACATCCCGTTGGCAGAGATATCCGCGATCCTACCCTGTATTCGCCTGCGTCCATCGCAGATTTCAGCTTCCAACGATTCGCTGGGTTGGACCCGCACCGTGGTCCGCTTGCCGATGGCATCCCCCACGCCGCTGAACTCGCTTAAGGTTGCTTGTTTTCTTCTGAAGTCGACCTCAATCACATTCGCCCGGATGACTTCTGGCAAGGTACTGCCGTGGAGGTGAGTTCGTCCCTCCAAAGCCATGCTGACCGCCTGGTGCCGGTGCACCCGGGAGATTACCCTTCCCTGTTCCACCGACAGGATGTCGGCCGCATGGTTAAATGATAAACCTCGATAGGTGTTATACAATCTTACCGGCTGCTTATCAGATACCAGATTGCTAAAATAACCCATGAGTTGATCCTGATCCGCCATCCCCAGCCTCCCGTCTACGATCCTCGTACACATATTATACAAGAGGAAGCATAATTAATAATATATACCCACGGGAAACCACTCCTCGGGATACTCGAAGAAAGAAATGTACTCGATTTACAAAATAAACGTGATAATATTATTTTAAGGGACGATAGATCACAATTCATCCTGCTTCAGTGGCGCTCATCAATCTCCAAATGAACCAATAAACCCAAGGAGGGTGAATGATTAATGCTTAATTTACAGGTTTTTTATGATTCACTCGGAATCGGTATCCGGCGAAGTTTGTATTTTTTGGTAAACCGTGCCGAGTTATGTGCCGGGGAATCAATTCCATTATAAATAACCTTTCATTGCACACTGGATAGCGTGATCGCAAGCCAAGCCATTTCAGAGAAAGGATAATGAGATGAAACCGATTCGTTCATTATTTAGTCTTTGTATGATGGTACTGCTACTCTCTGTAGCGGTGGTACCCATCAAGGCTCAACCATCAAACACACCAAAGGCTGCGGTGGGTAATGCTTTCACCAACCAGGGAATAATAACTGACCTATCCCAGCCAGCAAGCCTGGTTGATCAAGAATTCAAATTGTTTTTCCCCTTCGTGCAGCGGAGGCAGGAGTTAGAAGCAGTTATTACCCACACCTGGGACGATTCCTCTTATTTTCGTGCCATCGGCTATATACAGAATTTATCAGATAATCCAGTATACTCGGTTACAGTAATTGTCCAATTCGTTATGTATTCAAATTTCGAACCCCCAGGCGATACTTATACACAAACAATACAGGTCACGCCTGCACTAACTGCTACCCTCCTGGGTCAATTCAATCCTTTTTGTTTTCAAGAAGCGAGTTTTACAACAAGTTTCAATCTATCGCGATCTTGGGGATTCTACAGTTCCATCGCGAAAACGGCGTGCTTTATACCCTGTTGACAGTCGTTAGTTATGAACTATGCAAGGACGGATTTACTGAACTGTTCGCGAATGACAGCATTCATCTCTTTTACAGCATCCGGGTCGCGGTATTAGCAACCCAAAGGTAGCATGTTTTATCTGCAAGCGATCAAGGGCGCTCGTGCAGTGTCTCTCCTTGGTTGGAACTACATTTCACCTTGCCAGGCCTGTTTGAGCGATAATCTTATCATCGTCGGTAAGGAACGAACCATCTTTCAGTGATATAACCCATTTATCCAGGTAAAGATGTTTTTACGTTGTAACGAGGGCGATTTTTACCCAAGTAATCGAATGTTCTTTACGAGCTATTGAATGGCTTGAATTTTTTCCACCAACAATCATATTTCTCTATTCATCTAGGTCATAAGCTTGAACGATTCATGCTCTAACATCCCAGATTTAGGCGTTCCTCCGATCCTTCCTACGCAGGAACAGCTTCGTGATCTCCTCCGCCACTGCCGGAACCAAAGCAAAACCAAATATCACCCCCCACTCGCGCAAGGAGGGGAAGTGCGTGTTGAAGATCGGCTGCAGGAAGGGTACACTGACCACTAAAATCAGCAGGAAGACAGATAGCCCAACTGCATACTGCATGTACTTGTTCGAGAATACACCCAGCTTGAAGACAGACAACCTCTCCGACCGCACTGTATAAGCCCGGAATAGCTCGCACAAACTAAGCGTCACGAACGCCATCGTTTCCGCCGCCTGCACATCCACCCCACTCCAATCGTGTTGCAATAAATACGTGAGTGGGTTCATCCCCGTTGGAATAAGCGCACCTGCCTCCAGGTGCCATAGCAAGCCAACCACAAACGCCCCCAGAACCACCCCGGTTTGAGCAACAGTCTGCACGGTGATACCCAGTTGCATAATCTTGTTGATAATGGGTTCGGATGGTGGACGTGGTTGGCGATCCATGATTGCAGGGTCACCCTTTTCCATGGCCAACGCCAGGGCAGGCGCACCATCTGTCAGCAGGTTGAGCCACAACAATTGGATCACCGTCAGTGGCGCAGGCAGTCCTGCCAGTGTCGCCAGGAAGATGATCATGATCTCCGCTACGTTCGACGAGATCAGGAAGAAGACGAACTTACGGATGTTATCGTAAATGATCCGTCCCTGCTCCACTGCCGAGACGATACTGGCGTAGTTGTCATCTGTCAGCACCATATCGGCACTTTCCTTGGCTACATCCGTGCCGGTAATGCCCATCGCCACACCAATATTAGCGCGTTTGATCGACGGGGCATCATTGACACCATCACCGGTCATCGCCACCACCTCACCATCATCACGCAGCGCATCCACGATGCGCATCTTGTGCTCCGGTGATACTCTGGCGAACACATCCGTGTATTCCACCTGTTGCCTGAGTTGTTCATCGCTCAGGTCGTCCAGCTCAGGGCCGCTCAGACACCTGGTGCCCGGGTTTCAATAATCCGATCGCAGAGGCAATGGCACGTGCGGTGTTGGCAAAATCACCTGTGATCATGATCGTGCGAATACCAGCCTTGGTCGCTTTTGCCAGGGCAGGTGCCACCTCCGGGCGAGCCGGGTCTATCATTCCAAGCAGCCCAACGAAGACCATCCCCTCTTCCAATTTTTCCAGGTCTTCCATGATGGGATGAGTTGGACTGACCCGGTATGCCACTCCGAGCACGCGCAGGGCCTCCTGGGTCAATGTATCATTGGCAGCCAGGATACGCATGCGCTGGTCTTCGGTCAGGTGAGCCGGCGTATCATCCATGCGCTGGTAGTGTGTGCACAGGTCTAACACCATGTCGGGGGCACCCTTGATAGCCACCACGTACATGCTGGTTTCATGCTGGTAGAAAGGCGAAAAATCGTCTGGTGAGGATTCCCGAATCTTATGAACGGTGATCATACGCTTGCGTTCTGAATCAAAAGGTACCTCATGCACGCGCGGGTAAGCATGATTCAGTGGTCTGGGTAGTGCCCCCGCTTTTGCTGCTGCTACCACCAACGCCCCTTCTGTAGGATCGCCGGACACACGATAAGTCTGCTCATCTTCGCTCGTGCCGGAGATGGTCAGCTCTGAATCATTGTTCAGAGCCCCCACCCATAAAGCAGTGCGTACCGCCGGGTAACCTTCCAGGTCCACAGTCTTGCCATCTTCCTGGAACTCACCTTTCAGCGTGTGCCCCTTTCCGGTGATGGAAAGGGTGTTGCCATCCACCCAGATGCGGGTGAGGGTCATCTCGTTCTGAGTCAGGGTGCCCGTCTTATCGGAACAGATCACAGTGGTGGAGCCAAGCGTTTCCACCGATGAAAGCCTGCGGATAAGCGCATGTCGTTGGACCATCTCGCGCATCCCCAATGCCAGGCTGATCGTCACCACGGCTGGTAAACCTTCCGGCACAGCCGCAATCGCCAAACCCACTGCGAGCATGAACATCTTAATGATTTCTTCCTTGCCCGCGTTTATATATGCAAGGAATCCACCCCCGCTTGCTGATAGGAGGCTAAGGTCGGTAAAGCGCAGGATCGCCACCAGGAACACAACCCCACAGATAGCCAGGGTTGCCACTCCCAGGAGTTTGCCCAGTTGGTCCAGTCGCTTTTGCAATGGTGTGGGTTCATTCTCCACCGCCGACAACATTTCCGCGATCAGCCCGATTTGCGTACGCATGCCGGTGCCGACCACTACTCCCCGCCCGCGCCCGTACGAGACCAATGTACCCATAAAGGTAGTGTTCTTGCGGTCTCCCAGGGGGATGTCTGCTTCCAGACGAATATTGGCATCCTTTTGCACCGGAACGGATTCCCCCGTCAGGGCGGCTTCCTCAATCCGCAGATTGGCTGCCTCCAATAAACGCAAGTCTGCTGGGATGTAGTTCCCTGCTTCAAGTAGGACGATATCACCCGGTACCAGCTGGCCGGATGGCACGGATTGCCTTTGCCCATCCCGAACGACCTGTGCCTCTGGGGCGGCTAATTTCTTTAAAGCTGCCAACGCCTGCTCAGCTCGTCGCTCTTGGACCACCCCCAGTGTGGCGTTCAAGATCACGATCGCCAGAATGGCAGCAGCCTCCTCCCAATCTCCCAATATCGACGAGATGATGGCAGCTGCAATCAGCATGAGCACCACGAATGATTTAAATTGATCGATCAGCATCTGCCAGAAGGTTATCCCAGGTGCCTCATCCAGCTGGTTAGGTCCATAAGATTGCAGTCTGCGAGCTGCCTCATCTGAGGTAAGACCATTCTCAGGTGGTGTGGCGAGCTGCTTGAGAATTTGTTCAGCAGTCAGGGCATGCCAGTTTATCTGCGTCTGATTGTCAGGATCGGAATTAGGTTTGTTAATGCTCATCCAGTTCTCCAGATTATGATTACCCCCAGCAGCCTGTCTGAGAGCACACGAATTATAGCAGAGGTTGTGAAGGGTGATAAAATTTATAAACCACAAACAGGCAGAAATACCTAAGATAATCTGAGGTATTTTGTGACCTTTTACGAATAAAGCCAAAGGAGTACGAAAATGACGTATCAAATCATCAATGTGCCAAATATGGGTGAAAAGATCACCATTGACGGCGGTAAATTATCCGTACCCGAACATCCCATCCTGCCTTTTGTGGAGGGAGATGGCACCGGTCGCGATATCTGGCGTGCATCGCAGCGCGTTTTTGATGCTGCTGTCGGGCATGCATATGGAGGACAGCGTAAGATCGAGTGGATGGAGGTTTATGCTGGTGAGAAAGCCTATGCTAAGTTTGGCTCATGGCTTCCAGATGAGACAGTGCAGGCATTCAGGGAATTCCTGGTGGGGATCAAAGGTCCACTGACCACCCCTATTGGTGGAGGTATGCGCTCTCTCAATGTGGCTCTCCGCATTGCACTGGATCTGTTCGTCTGCCAGCGTCCGGTGCACTACTTCACCGGGGTACCCTCGCCCGTCAGACACCCCGAATATGTGAATATGGTCATCTTCCGCGAGAACACTGAGGATATATATACCGGCATAGAGTTTGAAAACAGCACCGAAGGTAACCAACAATTCAAAACTTTTTTGAAGGAAGCTTTTCCTCTAGAATATGCCAAGATACGCTTTCCTGAAACGGCAGGGATTGGCATCAAGCCTGTTTCCAAAGAGGGTACCTTCCGCCTGGTGCGCGCTGCCATCCAATGGGCGCTCACCAATAAACGCCGTTCAGTCACCCTGGTGCACAAAGGCAACATTATGAAGTACACCGAAGGCGCTTTCCGAAATTGGGGTTATGAGCTGGCACTATCGGAATTCGGTGACCAAGTTTACACCTGGGCGGAGTGGGAGCGTACGAAAAATGATAAAGGGGAAGATGCCGCCAATCTCGAACAAGAGGCTGCACTACATGCAGGCAAGCTTCTTATCAAGGACGTGATCGCAGACATTGTCTTTCAACAAACCATCACACGTCCACGCGAATTTGATGTACTGGCGACGACCAACCTGAATGGTGACTACCTTTCGGATGCCCTGGCTGCTCAGGTGGGTGGAATTGGCATTGCCCCGGGTGGAAACATCAATTACGCTACCGGGCATGCAGTTTTTGAGGCCACTCATGGCACAGCCCCCAAATATGCCGATAAAGATGTTGTCAACCCGGGCTCACTCATTCTTTCTGGAGAGATGATGTTTCGCTACATGGGCTGGAATGAGGCCGCAGACCTGTTGCTCAAAGGCATGGAAGGCGCCATTGCAGCCAAGACCGTTACCTATGATTTCCACCGCCAGATGGAGGGGGCCACCCTGCTCAAATGCTCCGAGTTTGGGGATGCAATCATCCGACACATGGGAAACGAGGCCGTAAAGAATACAATATAGGGACAATACTCAAAATAATTGGCGAAACGATATCCCAAGTGAGCGCGCTAACTCATATCTTCGTGTGACATTCTGCCCGACCACATGATGACCATTTACACCTGACAAATTGCAATATTTTTGTGAAAATATACGCAAGAAGTATGCGAAGCTAATCCCCAGGTAATACTAGGAGAGAACATCTCTCTCCTAGTTTTCTGCGTCTATTTGAGAAGGAGTAAAAAGAATATGGCGAATCAACAGGAATTGATCAGGGCCCTAGAGGCTATCCCGTGGTTCCAGATGATGACCCCCGAACACTTTAATAAGATTCTAAGCATAGCAAAAATATATAAATTTGAGGGTGGCCAGGTGATCTTCCACGAGGGTGACAAAGAAGATTATCTCTATGTGGTGCTGGAAGGTCGTGTGGCCATAGAAATGAGCGTCCCGGGTCATGGTCGGATACGTATCCTTACCGCTGAGCCAATGGAAGAGGTGGGTTGGTCGAGTGTGACCCCGGTGGTACGCCAGCGGACTGCAGGAGCGCGTGCCGTCTTACCCAGCCGCCTGGTAGCATTTGATGCCGCTGAATTACGCAGGATGTGCGATGAAGACCACGACTTTGGTTATTTTGTGATGCGCAGGCTGGTAAACGTGGTTGCGGGTCGGTTATTGACTGGTCGCCTGCAGCTGCTGGATATGTTTGCCAACCCCGCGGAACAAAAAGAGGAGTAGCATGGCAGACATCCAATTATCCACCGGTTCAACAGTGGCACTGCCCAAGGCCGCCCTGGAGAAGCTGCTCAACAACCTGGTCCAGATGGGATACCGGGTTTTTGGCCCGCAAATCCAGGATGGCGCGATCGTATACAAATCCCTAAACAATATAACTGAACTGCCTAAAGGGTATATTAGCGAACAGGACGCTGCTTCGTATCGCTTGACCTATAGCGGGCACCGGCGTTACTTTGACGTTACCCCTGGGGCACAATCCTGGAAGCAATTCTTCTTTCCGCCATTTTCAGAGCTCGCCAATTATAAGCGTGATGATCAAGGTCGTTGGCAGGTGGAAGAGACGGAAGCCGACCTCACACCCCTGGCTTTTTTTGGTGTATTCCCATGTGACCTGGCAGCGATTCAGGTACAAGATCGCATTTTCCTGCGTGAAGAATGGAAAGATCCCATTTATTGGACACGCCGCCAGAGTGCGTTTATCCTGGCAGTAAATTGCCTGCACCCCTGCGGAACGGGTTTTTGTGCTTCTATGGGCACTGGCCCAAAAGCCAACCCGGGGTTTGACCTGTGCCTGACTGAGCTGGAGGATGTCTTTCTGGTGGAGATCGGCTCTGAATCGGGGCGTATGGTCATGGCAGGTATACCGGTGTTACCAACCAGCGCTTTCTGGCTCCAGGCTGCGCAAAAAGGTCTGGAAGATGCCAGCATGAAGATGGGTCGTAGCTTGCCGGATCAACAGGAGTTGCCTGACTTGTTGCTCAACAACCTGGACGCCCTTCAATGGGATGATGTTGCCCGGCGTTGTATGAGCTGCGCCAGCTGCACCCAGGTATGCCCCACTTGTTTCTGTTGGGATACGCGTGACTCTGCTCATCTGAACGGCTCAATGGCAGGCCGAGAGCGGGTTTGGGATTCGTGCTTCAATCCAGATTATTCCTATGTGGTGGGCGGGAGTACACGACCAAATACTCGTTCACGTTACCGCCAGTGGCTGACACATAAATTCGCCTCCTGGTATGCTCAGTTCGGCACATCGGGCTGTGTGGGTTGTGGACGCTGCATCACCTGGTGCCCCGCTAAAATCGACGTGACCGCTGAGCTGCGTGCGATCCGTGAGGAGGTGCAGTCATGATCCAGACGCTTGGACAACCCCATGCGATTTCACCATCCGAGCCCATGCAAGCCTATTGGGCTGAGATTGTCGAGATCGTGCGTGAAGCACCCAATGTTTCGACATACTGGCTGAAATTCCTCGATCCAGGTCTATTGGAAGGGTTTCACTTCAAAGCAGGTCAATTCAATATGCTGTTGGTGCCTGGGGTAGGCGAAGTGGCCATCTCGATCAGCTCGGATATGGAAAATACACATCGTATCGGTCATACCATCCGTTCGGCTGGCAATGTGACCTCTACCATCAATCGTATGAATGTTGGAGATATATTGGGGGTACGCGGACCTTTCGGTAACTGGTGGCCATTGGATGACTGCGTTGGAAGGGATATTGTCGTCGCAGCCGGTGGAATAGGCCTACCTCCCATCCGTCCTGTGCTCTATTACATCATGCATCATCGCCGGGATTTTGGCAAGGTGATCGTGCTATACGGTGCCCGCACGCCCAATGATCTTCAATTCCCCAGTGAATATAAAACCTGGCAGGATGCCGGGATCGAGCTCCAGGTGACCGTGGACCGTGGTGACGATAAGTGGGAAGGCAGGGTGGGTGTGGTACCCATCTTGTTCTATAACACGCGGCTCGACCCACGCAATACCGTTATTTTGACCTGCGGTCCTGAGATCATGATCCGCTTCGTCATCTTTGAAGCCCTGGCAAGACGAGTACCTCCTGAGCGCATCCTGGTTTCGCTAGAACGAAACATGAAATGTGGTCTGGGTTCCTGTGGTCACTGCCAGGTCGGTCCTTACTTCGTCTGTAAGGACGGTCCGGTATTCAGCTTTGATAAGCTGCAGCCTTACGTCAATGTGGAGGAATTCTAATGAGCAAGCCTACTGTTGCTGTGTATAAATTCTCATCCTGTGATGGCTGCCAACTCTCGATTTTAAATCTGGAAGATGAACTGCTCGATTTAGTAGGTGTCATCGAGATTGCATACTTCCTGGAGGCCCGCCGGCGCACATTACCCGGACCTTATGATATCGCCCTGGTTGAAGGGTCGGTCACGACCCCTCATGAAGTAGAACGCATCCAGGAAATTCGCAAGCAGGCAAAAACGCTGGTGGCACTTGGGACTTGTGCTACTGCAGGCGGTATCCAGGCATTGCGTAATACTGCCAATCTGGATGAGCTTGCTTTCACAGTATATGAACATCCCGAATATTTGCATGCCTTACCAAAATCCACTCCAATCTCAGAGCATGTCAAGGTCGATTTTGAGCTGTGGGGATGCCCAATAAACAAATATCAGCTGGTTGAGGTCATACAAGCGCTGCTGCAAAAACGCAGGCCCAACCTACCCACCCAAAGCGTCTGCCTGGATTGCAAGCGAAGAGGCATCGTCTGCATGATTGTGGCACATGGTATCGCATGCCTTGGCCCGGCGACACGAACGGGCTGTGGGGTGCTCTGCCCCTCAAATGGTCGCGGCTGTTATGGCTGCTTTGGCCCCGCTCCAAACGTCGATGTGAAGTCCGTAATATCAGCTCTGCAACCTGTAGAGCGCTATCCCGGGGAGATAAAAGGCTTGTTTTCCAATATCAGCAATTACGCGCCCGACTTCGTTCAAGCCGCTGAGATTTTGGCAAAACAGCCCAACCCGACCAGAGGAGAACAGAAATGAACCAGGATATCCATATCCCCGCTCTGGCACGTGTAGAAGGTGAAGGGGCTCTGACCATTCGAATTAAGGATGGCACGATCAACGAAATCCTGCTGAACATCTATGAGCCGCCACGCTTTTTTGAAGGTTTTCTGCACGGGCGGTATTTTCAGGATGTTCCTGATATCACTGCCCGCATTTGCGGGATATGCCCCGTAGCATATCAAATGAGCTCCGTGCAAGCCCTTGAAGCCGCTCTGCAGGTGACCATTTCTCCTGAGGTACGTCAGTTACGCCAATTGCTCTATTGCGCTGAATTCATCGAAAGCCATGCACTGCACATCTATCTGTTGCAGGCGCCGGATTTAGTGAACCACGAAAGTGCTTTAACCCTGGTTGCCGAAGCCCCAGATCTGGTTAAACAGGGTCTGCGACTGAAGAAAATTGGCAATGAGCTGCTCAAAACCATCGGTGGTCGCTCTGTTCATCCCGTGAATACCTGTGTCGGAGGGTTCTATCGCTGGCCTGCTGTAGATGCCATTCATGCATTGATCCCAGAGCTTGAATGGGCACGCCAGGCCTCCATCGACACGGTAAAATGGGCTGCCACGCTAACATATCCCGACTTCGAGCAGGACTACGAATTTGTCGCCCTCAACCGCCTTGATGAATACGCCATTTATGATGGTAATATCCTCTCATCCAGTGGGAAGCAAATCAGCCCATTGGATTTTGAAAAGAACTATATTGAAACCCACGTCGAAAGGTCCAATGCACTACACAGTCATACCGTAGATAATGGCACATATTTCGTCGGACCACTGGCTCGCCTGAATCTTAATTACAAAAAATTACGTCCTTTGGCCAAGCAGGCAGCCAGGGCAATCGGGCTGAAACTCCCCTTACGCAACCCGTATAAGGGATTAATCGCACGTGCTATTGAGCTGGTGCATTCCTGCGACGTGGCACTTGAGCTCGCTAATGCTTACCAGCCCCAAGGACCCTGCCATGTTGAGTTCAGTGTCCAGCCTGGTGAAGGATGTGGTGTATCTGAAGCACCGCGTGGCTTGCTCTATCATCGCTATATCGTTGATGAACAGGGCTTGATTCGTTTTGCCAGAATCACCCCTCCCACAGCACAAAACTTCGCCCAGATGGAATCCGACTTATGGGCATTGGCTCCCACGGTCATTAACCAACCCCAGGAAGAAGCCTCACTGTCTTTCGAGCACTTGTTGCGTTCCTACGACCCATGCATCTCCTGCTCGGTGCATTTTCTGAAATTAAATATCGAAAAAGAATGACAGTTTTATCCGATGGTGCCAGGGAAGAACTTCCTGGCACCATCAAGATCATTGGTATTGGCCAAAGCCTGCGTGGTGATGATGGTGCTGGGTTGGCCGCGGTTCGTTTTTGGCAAGAAAAGTTCATGGTTAATAGAGAACGAGCAGACATCCAGGTGGAGCTGGCTGAGCTACCAGGTCTTGAGTTGCTCAACCTGTTGGATGGTACCAGCCTGGCTATACTTGTTGATGCTGTACGGAGTGAAGCCAAGGTTGGAACAATCCATTTATTGTCCATGGATCAGCTTGGGTCATTTGTGGATGGAGCAGGTTCAGCCCATGGATGGGGAGTAGCCGAGACTCTTTCACTCGGTCAGAAGGTCATGCCTTCTGGTATTCCCCCAAAAATGTACATAATCGGAATCGAAGCTGGGAATCTCTCTCTTGGAGAATCACTCAGCCCAGAAGTGGCACTGGCATTACCCGAGGTAGCCAGCTTGATTGAGCAGCTTATAAAAAGTGGATAATATGCTGGTCACGATCCTTCCACATCTCCGCGTATCTCCCCCAGATAACCTAATTCAGCCAGAGCCGCCAGAACCTTTTGGGTAGCTTCTGGTTTAATCGCAATGCTGGTTGGCCCCAAAGGCTCTCCCAGGAAGCGGCTGGCGCGTGTTTTACGTAAACTTTGCACTACTTCAGGCGACGTAACCCGTAGGATCACCAACCTTTCCAAGCGGGCTTCACTTCCGTTTTTATCCCAGCGTTCCAGTGCTTTCACCAGGCTGGGAGGAACTGCTTTGGAGTACCGGTTTAACATCGTCAGTAGCTGGCTCACGGTTAATCCCTGCTGCCGGGCATGGTTGAGTGAGATTGAGGTAATTTGATACTGGTACTCGTCTGGGGTTTCCTTCCCCCATTCACAAAAACGTGCCAGCTGATAACGCACCCGGCGTGGAACCAACCTCCTGGCACTAACCCGGGCATCTGATCGAACTACTAACATCTCCTCTTCGGAGGGCATTCCTTCGGGAGGCCTATCATTCAGCAGCGCGCGTGACCAACCAGAAAGCCGAAAAGCTGTCACTTCCCGGCTCGATTCCGGGCTTGCCAGGTCAAGTATCCCCAGCCAATGCAGCGGGCCAGTGAGAAAATAGCGGACCAACCGGCCATCCACAGCCTCCCAGTGTTCAAAACCGCGCAAATACTCCCCAGTGGTTCTATTATGGATAAACCATGAATCATAATCTCCTCCCGGCCTCTGGAAGTCGGGATCGCGTTGCTTCATCCCAGCTAAAAATGAACCCAGGTTCCACCACGTGCCTGCAGGTATATTCGTCAGATAACCCAGGATTACCTCACGCGTCCGCAAGGGATCATTCACCCAATTCCCCTCCGTGTTCAAATCAGGCAGCATCTGTAGCTCATTGAATTGGGTGCTCTGCTTCCAAGACTTGAGGATTTGCACGAATGCTTCCCCACGAGGTGCTTCCAGAAACATACGTACTGGCTCTGACTGTGGCATGCCAGCCCCATCCAGTAATTGGGAGATAGATAAGAGAGATGATAAGATTGCTGGGGTCAATATCTCCCCAGCGTTATTAGAGAATGGACCTGGTAACATTATTCCCAAACGTAAAGCCGCCAAAAGTGTACAGGCATGATCTAGGATGTGATCATTTGCCAGATACACATTGGCATATTCTGCGGCTGAGGCCTGCCGTCCCATCAGGAATGGTTCCACCTCTGCAGCTCTGGGGAATTGTGCCAATAAATCGTCAGGGATATAAGCAAATTCTTCAGGCCCTGCACGGGTATCAAAAAACGCTTTTGCCAAAAAACCGTAATACCATAATTCTTCTACTGCAGAAACAGGCTGTTTATGAGGACGCTCCCGATCCCGCTTAGCCACCCCCATTTCACGTACCTCGCCATAGATGCGGGTGAATTGCGCCCATGGGAGTCTACCTGCGTGATTGGCAAGGTCACTCAGAGCCTCCTGCACCTGAGGGGAAAGGCTGCCCTTTATCTTTTCGACTCTGGTAGAGTCCAATAGTAATGAGATTAAATGACCCAGTGCTTCACGAATATCCTGTTCATTCAGCTCAATCCCCCATAGCTCAGCGATGATACGTAAATGCCCCAAGTCGCGACCTTGCAGGCTTTCAGCTAGATCGGGCATAGTTTCCCGTCAGTCGGGCTAAGTCATCACTTCCAATGCGCCAGGAACGATTTCAACGGTGACGTTGCTCACGTCTGAGTCGAAATCGCATATAACCTCTCCATCTGCATGGATTGTTATAGGCATTTCCGCCTGGAGCTGCAATTGATGGAATTGTCCCATTCTCACTTGTTTGAAGCGCCCATGGGTTCCTTTCATCACCTCTGGGACCAGCCTCAGCATCATCAGCCGGGAAACGTGATTAATGGAGGCGTAATTTAAGATACCGTCTGATGCGTCCGCGTCCGGCACAACCAGGAATCCACCACCTTCGCGTGGCCCATTACATACCACCAGCATGACCGTCTCTTCGTCCCATGCCTCGCGGTCAGTTTTTATGTGCATCATGGGTGCGCTGTGGTTTAGGGCGATAGTTTGAAGGACCGCTACCAGGTACATCATAAACCCTTTAATCTTTGTCAGGCGGAGGGTGCGGATGGTCACAGTAGCATCAAAACCCATGCCAAAGGTATTATTGAAGTATTCGCGCCTCCCTTGCCCCGTTTCGAAAACCCCAACATCCATGAACCTGGGTTGGCCAGAAAAGGCTTGTTTGAGTGCCGCGGCCGGGTCGGTATGAATACCAATCGAGATAGCAAAGTCGTTTCCAGAACCCAATGGAATAATCCCCAGGCGTGGTCTGATTTCTTGCGGAACCTGCATCAAGCCATTGATCACTTCATGGACAGTACCATCACCACCTGCAGCGATGACAAGGGAGCAGCCTTCTTCTGCAACCTGGCGAGCTATTTCTGAGGCATGTTTCGGATAAACTGTTGCAATGATATCTGCCCCGCCAAAACCCTCCACCACCGGTTGAAGTTGTTCAACCTTACGCCCAATACGGCCTTTATCTGCGCTTGGGTTGACAATTAATTTTGTATTATGTCCGATCATGGATCACTCCCGGTCAACGATTAACCGCACAACATCAGGAACGTATATTATGGTACTGTATAAGTTGCTCGCAAGCTTTTCTGAGGATCATAAAGGGAGATCGTCTTACCAGATGTCCAAATTGGTGAGGATAAATCCCAAAATAAATCCACCACTGTGTTTTGTCCGGTGCGAGTATTCAAATTGATTGCGCCATCCTTGTAAAGTGTCAGCCCGGGAAAGATGTATTCATTACCCGCACCATCCTCAATCCGCCATCCCGCCAATGAGAGCTCACCATCGCCTGTGCGTTTGAGGACAATACGCTCGTTTTCCAGCACGCCCGCACCAATCACGGTATCAATTACCACCTGGGCTTCCTGGCTGGTGTGCGTAGCTGTTGCTGTAGGAGCAGGACCATGAGTTGATGTGGCTGAAGGACGCAATGTGGGCGTAACAACAACGGTGGGTGGAATCGAGGTTGTCGTAGCTTTGGGTAGTGGTTCTTTCGGAATATAAATAATCTGACCGACGATTAGATTATCAGGATCGGGCAGATCATTAATCGCCAGAATATCAGCAAAGCTAGCATTAAACTCTACTGCCAGTGCTCCGAGCGTATCTCCCTCCTTTACACGGTAAGTAAGCATGTCGATTTCCTGAGTTACCTGGATTGTCCCCGTGATTCTCACACCCGTGTCCGTGGGTATAGCTGTCACTGGGGTGTTATTATTGGTAATGATGGGCAAAATCACCGACTGGGTTGGGGTAACCATAATCACAACCGGTGTGCCTTCAACAGATTGTGGTGGGTGATCTCGTTCCCACAGCTGGAGTATCACCCCAACCGTGATGGCTGAAATGATAATATTGAGTAAAATAATATAAAAGAGTCGCTTCACCTGTCTCATTCAATCCTCACCAGTAGAAATCATAGCATAAGCCTGCTTTTGACACAATACCCGGCTTGCATGATAGGATTTTTCCATCCCAAAAATTTGAGGTTACCGTTTCGAAATAGGAGCAACCAATGCAATCTGAGCACTTACAAGATTTGATAAATTTCATCCTGCTTGCCAAGAAGGCATCCTATGTGGGTGGAGGAAAGACGCTTCTACCATACCGTTTGGGATCACACGACTTGCAATTCTTCGCAGATGATTGGGCTTACCATGACAGTTATCTGGGAGAGAGTGACTTCATCGGTGAAGAAGCTGTATATTTTCGGGGGAAAGTAATGTGGGGCATGAATTATTTTGGCCAAATCCTACATCCAGAGAAAATCACGTCGGCTCAGGCAGGATCAATTATCCAGCAAAGCCTTTCAACAATGTACCAATCCGGTCGGTTCTTGGGTGGATTCAAATATACCGTCGGAGAATTCACATATACGGACACGAATGATGGTGATCCCCTTTATTTCACAGGCAGGGAATGGATCGTTTTTAAGGACGAGATGGTTTATCAGCTCGTGTACCATGGAGGTTTAATTAAGGACTGAGACAACCAATGTGGGGATGTGTTTACTTTCCGCTCTCCAACGGATATCCTGCCTGAATCCAGGCATTGAATCCCCCAAGGACAGGGGTGACATTCAAAAAGCCATGATTGATTAATATCAATGCCGCACGGGCACTCGATTCTTCGGCAGTTCAGGTACAGTAGGGTATAACCCAAGATTTTGGATCAAGCTCTCCCATACGGGTGGTCAGGTCAGAGATCGGGATGAGCAGCGCTCCAGGAATATGTGATAGGGAGTATGAAGTGCTGTCGCGCACATCCAGGAAAACTGCTTGACCAGCATCGAAAGCTTCTTTGGTATCTTGCAACGAAACCCGCTGCACCTGCTCCACAGTGGCAGGCGTCGAGGTCGCAACAAGCCGAGGTCGTTGGTTCTGAAACACCCCAGCCAGCCATATCGCTATAAGCAGGACACCACCACCTAATAATATCCATGGAAACGGATTCTTTCGATTACCAGCCATAGCGTACGCCTTTCGTCATAAATTCGACAGACCAGTTAAGCCGTAATTTTACCCTCGATTTAGGTCAGAAACCATTGGATTTTGGGTGAGAGGCAAACCATACATGGATAACCTTGGACGAATCCCAATATATCCCAATTATTTCAAATACTTTCAGGGTCAATCGTATCTAAAATAGTTATAGCGTTATCCCCTAATACTCTGGGTTAGGAATGTCCCTAGATAGATGTTTTAGATGGAATTCTCTAGCCGGGAAATCGCATTTGATGGCTGATTTGAAGCAATCACAATAAAAACCAGAGGAAGGCATCTGGCATTTTAGTGAAGACGATTAAATCCCTTACAACGGGGGAAACACTGGGCGTGGAGATATTTCCACGCTCAGCCTATTAACCGAAACACTCTGCGGTGTGAATTTACATCCCGCGGGATAAATGTCGTTTCAACAGGTGGTGGGTTACATCTACGATGTCATTAAAAATCTGCGGGTACAAGACTCCCCTAAAAAAACCATTCTCGAGGTTAGTGTACCGGTCGAGCACGACCACTAACGATTGAACATCCCTATGCCACCTCATCCATATTAGGATTTGGTACAAAAAACTGGGGCAACCTGCCTGGTATGCTCTTGTCGCCATATACTGCCTATACCGATGGAAAGGTGTCTATTTCTTACACCTCAATGGTCACAGGTTGATGACTCATCCTCGGTTAGTTTAATATTGAAACCTCGCATGGATAACTGCGTCAAAAGCTCCTGGGGAGATTCATACCATTGGCCCCACTTGCGTGAGATGTGTTCCGTCCAGCTGTAGGTATCGTATGTATAGGTTTCTTCGCGTCCAGCTTCAAGGTGGATTTTATACCTGCCCTTGCGATAATAATTCTGCGCCAGGTAACCATCATCCATATGTTTCATTGCCTCATCCACATCAGCGTCATTCATCTTAATGTACTCATCCTCGAAGAGGGTAAAGCTGAGTGGATAGCGCGGCCGGGTGGGAGGATTTTCCGCTGGATAGCCCATCACAAGCTGGACCAGAGGAAAAACCCGCGGTGGTAGTTTATATTTCCGGGCGATTTTGTCGGCAATATATGGCGCTGCTCCCAAAAAGCAGCTACCCATGCCGAAACTCTCGGCTGCAATGACCATGTTTTCCGCCATCAGAGACGCGTCCTGGATACCAAAAACCAGCATAGATAGGTCATTAGTCACCGTTTTCCATCCGCGCTTTTCCATGATCAGCTCCATGCGATGGAGGTCCACGCAAATCGTGAAGAGCAGCGGTGCCCCGAATGGGACACCTTTTTTGCGGGTGAGCAGCACACTGCACAGCTGGGAGGCAAAGGGAGCCTGCTGACCTGCACGCACCACTGCCTGCACCACTTCGTCAGTTGGGATTTCGTCTGTGTACTTGCGGATTGATTTGCGGTTCAACATGGTTTCAATCACATCAGTATTCATCGTTTTTACCTCAAGAAGATAGATCGAATTTTCAGTAGTAGATCAACGAATAAGAATCAGTCCTCTACCGATGCAGAGAAGAGGGATCGCCCATGCAATCATGGTTCATCCAGGTATTAAACTAACCATTGGCTGTGATTTTATCATTTTCACCATTTCCCCAAGGTTCGAATTTATCCCTCAAGGCTAAATGTAGATAATATCTTTGCTCAACGATTGGCTGAAAATAAGGATTTAGACTGCGTTTATCCAGGCATCCTGCAACCAATCGCGAACCTGTTCGTCGATATCATCGGTGGAATACAACTCGAGATGATGGGTGAAATGTCCTGGCGAGGGCTTGACGATTTCCTTCCATCGCGGTGACACATCTCGGTGGTGGAAGACAAAGGTTAATACAAGAGGAGCTACCGTACCGTGCAGATATTTACCAGGCATCCACACCCAGGCAAAGGCTTTTTGCCGTCGGAAGGAAATCTGGCTCCTGGTTACGCGAATCTCTACCCTTCCGATCGTATCTACCATCCTGCATAAAGTATCAAATAGCTGCCTGGACAAGTCTTGTCCATTAAAGAACTCATCAACCGTCATTATCCTCTCCAGATGTTGATTGAGTTTTGTATAGGAGAATTCTAACGAAAATGGTCGTCTAAAACGAATAGAATATTCCCATATGTTGAATAAGTGACCGATTGATACAGGTTCATTCAAATAAAGCACTACCCTTTACTCGCATGCCCTCACCTGCTTGATGGCTGTCTATTACTCGGATGCAGCCTCAGCCTGCCAGACACCCGGGTAGTCAATCACGAATCCCTGGCGATTAATTCGCAGGTCGGTTACAAACTTCCCACTTCCGCTCTCATATCGATATACCATCTCCTCCGACCGATGATATCGCTGTGGAAGTGGTTCCAGGACGAAGCTGGGAAATCTCAACCAGGCAGCCGTGATTTCAGCTGTCTCTCCAACGGCCAGGTCCAATCGCCGAATGGGAATAAGATTGGTTGAAGGGCTGAAGTTGAGATCGAGATCAATGCAACCCAACACTTCTGGCACCTCGACCTCATTCAGCCACCAATGCTGGCTGGGGTCCGTCCTGAGGATAACGCTGATCTTGGTGCTTCCGAGCCATCCCTCCACTTTCGCACTCTGGGTATGCCAGGTTGCATCGCAGAGAATTCTATAATTCAATCGGCATGTCTGTCGCTCATGCGTGAAGACTACGGTACCATCTAGATGCCAGCACGAAGCCCGTGTAAACAGCCTGCAGAATTCATGCCCTGATAAAACTATCCCACGCCAAAGGATGGTATCCATCTAAACCACGTCTTAACTCTGGTACATATCTAGATCTCATCAGTCCACGATGAACAGCTTAACACCTGTATGGGTATATGAACGATGTGCTTCCGCATTATCAGCCACCTGGTAGCTCATCCCCGCTGTCAGCATAAATTGCCTGCCATCTGCAAGCTCAGTATGTAATTCACCTTCCAGGCAAAATAGGATATGACCTTTTTCGCACCAATGATTCGCCAGGTAGCCTGGGGTGTATTCAACCATGCGGACACGGATGTTATCAAATTGCTGTGTGTGCCAGTATGCCATGCCGGTCTCCCCGGGATGTTCAGTTGCCTCGATTTGCGCCCAGTTCGTCGTGCCAAAGGGAATGTTTCTCATATCCATATTATCCTCCAAGATGGTTACCTGATCATCGGTGATTGTGCTCAGTCCATCAAAAATTTATTTTAGCATAAACTCCCCAAGCTATTACTGTCTACCCGTTGAAGAAGTGAGATATCTGCCATGGATTGGGGAAATCTCCCAAATCATTATGGAGAGATACATCGACCCAATAATTGCTATTTTATCTCTGGAGTCCTTTACCTATGAATAATGCGGCCCAACAAATCTCTCCATCGCTAATAAAAATTGAGTGCGTGCTTGTTTCGCACGTAATTACGTGATATACTTTTTCTCGTGAATTTTATTGGAGGTTTATATGGATAAAATCCAGAATGTGACTCTGTCCATCCCAAAAGATATCTTGCGTAAGGCTAAGATCCTTGCAGTTCAAAAAAACACTTCCCTATCCGGTTTACTAACCCAAACACTGACCGACCTGGTAGCACACCAGGAAGCGTACGAGCAAGCGCGGCAGCGCAATTTAACGTTACTAAAAAGCGGATTTGATTTGAACACTCAGGGCCAAATTACCTGGAAGCGAGAAGAATTGCATGGACGCTGATCCACTTGAAGCTCATTTTCTGGATACCAACATCCTGGTTTACGCATATGATCATTCTGCTCGACATAAACACAGCCTGGCATTACAACTGATAGAAAGATGTTGGGAAAATCAAAACGGATGTATTAGCATCCAGGTTTTGCAAGAATTTTTCGTGACGGTTACCAGGAAAATCACAAGACCGTTGGATTATCAAACCGCACGACAAATCGTGGCCGACCTGGCCCAATGGCGTTTACACACACCCAAAGCCAGTGACTTGCTACAGGTTATTGACATTCAACATAGTTATAAACTTGCGTTCTGGGATGCCATGGTGGTGCAAAGCGCAGCATTTTTAGGATGCAGGCAGCTGTATTCCGAAGATTTGAATCACGGCCAGGTGTATGGCAATGTGCTGGTGATCAATCCATTCAGAGAGAAGAAATGATGGACCTCTTCACCCATGCTCATGAACAACGTATGCGTAACGAAGCGCCTCTTGCGGCGCGGATGCGCCCACGCACATTGGAGGAATTCGTCGGGCAGGAGGATATCCTTGGACCGGGCAAGCTGCTCCGCCGTGCCATCGAAGCTGATCGCCTGTTCTCTTCCATCATCCTGTGGGGTCCACCCGGTTCCGGAAAGACCACCCTGGCAATGGTGATTGCCAACCTCACCAAGTCACATTTTGACACGCTATCAGCCGTACTGGCTGGCAAATCGGAGCTAAGAGAAGTGCTTGTGGCCGCGGCTGAGCGCCGCAAGCTTTATCAAACCAAGACTATCCTATTCGTGGATGAAGTCCACCGATGGAACAAAGCTCAACAAGACGCCTTGCTTCCACACGTTGAAAATGGCACGATCACATTAATAGGAGCAACAACCGAGAATCCATATTTTGAAGTCATTGGTGCCCTTGTTTCACGCTCACGTGTCTTTCAGCTTCGCCCACTGGCGGATCGGGATGTACAACTACTACTGGAGCGCGCAATCCAAGACCCTGAGCGCGGCTATGGCAGCCGGTCAATCAATATCGATGACGATGCTCTCGAGCATATCATCCACGTGGCTGGTGGCGATGCCCGTAATGCTTTAAATGCCCTCGAACTGGCGGTTGAATCCACCCCACCTGACAAGCAGGGTGTCATCCACATCTCCCTTGCGGTTGCGCAGGATTCCATCCAACGCAGGGCCGTCTTGTACGATAAAGACGGGGATGCCCATTATGACACCATTTCCGCCTTCATCAAATCAATTCGCGGTTCCGACCCCGACGCGGCCTTATACTGGTTGGCGAAGATGCTCTATGCAGGCGAGGACCCGCGCTTCATCCTGCGCCGGTTGATCATTTTGGCAGGTGAGGATATTGGATTGGGCGACCCGATGGGCCTGGTAGTCGCAAACGCGGCTGCCCAGGCTTTTGACTATATCGGCTTACCCGAGGGGGTTTACCCGATCGTGGAGGCCACGCTTTACCTTGCCACCGCACCAAAATCCAACACAGCCACCTCTTACTTCAAAGCCTTTCAGCTCATTGAGGAGGAAGGCACGGGGGATGTACCCCAACACCTTCAGGATGGCAACCGTGATGCAGCTGCCCTGGGTCATGGCAGTGGATACAAATACCCGCATGAATCTCCAGACCATTTTCTACCGCAACAATACCTGCCACGGCCCTTATTAGGTACGTACTTCTACACACCCTCCAGCCAGGGATATGAAGCTGAGGTTGCCGGGCGCCTGGAACACTGGCGCGCAGCGCAACGCAAAGCCTTGGGGATCACTAAAACCGAGGAAATCCCTGAGCTAACCCAGAAAACCGTCCTGGAGATCAAACGCAAGCACAAACCCACATAAAGGCCAAACCTATGCCAACTTTTCTCCTCATCCGCCACGGTGAGACGGACTACAATAAGAAAATGCGCCTCGCCGGGCGCATGAATGGTGTTCATTTGAACAATAAGGGCCAGCATCAAGCTCAGTTACTGGCAGACAAGCTTGCCACTGCACCCATCAAAGCCATTTACTCCAGTCCATTGGAGCGCACCATGGAAACTGCTGGGCCACTCGCCAGGGTATTAAAGTTGGAGATCCTTCCCCTGGCAGGCTTGCTGGAAACAAATTGTGGTGAATGGCAGGGGGAATCGGTGAGAAAACTCCGCCGCCAGAAAGTCTGGCGCTCGCTGCAAGGGCACCCCTCATTATTTCGTTTCCCGGGTGGCGAGTCGATCGTTGATTGCCAGTACCGCATGGTACAGGTATTTGAATCCTTATGTAAAAATCACTCCCCTGAAGACCTGGTGGCATGTTTCAGCCATGCTGACCCGCTCAAACAGCTGGTAGCCTATGCGATTGGGTTACCATTGGATCAATTCCAGCGCCTGGCCATTGACACGGCTTCGATCACTGCTTTACAGATCACGGAAAGCGGCAGCAGGCTGATCATGTTGAATTACAACCTGAATCTCTCGTGGGAGACTCTTCAGCTTACAACAAAGCCAAAACCAGCTGCAAAGCAGTGACCCATTATCAATCTTAACCTACGTAAAAACATTGGTATACTTTAACCATGACACCTATCGATATTGACTTCCGACCGGTTGACCATATCTCCATTGACGCACTTGGCCAACCTGGAAAACGTATTTTCTACCTCCAAGGCTGGCAGGGAGAGCGCACCATTACGCTGATCATCGAAAAACTCCAGCTTCAGACATTGGCAGTTGGTATAGAGCAATTTTTGGCAGAAGTCCAGGAGAAGAAATCCAGCTTACGGGAAGCCTCAGCTGAGTATGATGAGGAACAGATGCACATTCACCCCCCGGTAGACCCACTTTTCCGGGTAGGCGAGTTTGGTTTAGGTTATGATGCTGAAAATGATCTGATGGTCCTTGTGGCGCGTGAGCTGATGCCGGAAGAAACTCCTCCAGAAGAAGGAGGCGTTGTGCGCTTTTGGTGTACCCGTGACCAATTGAGGGCTTTAGCACGTTGGGGGATTGAGGTTGCCTCCCGGGGGCGACCCATCTGCCCCCAATGTGGCGAGCCTATGGATCCCGAAGGACATTTCTGTCCTAAGAAAAATGGGCACAAACATTAGATTATTGGTCCTGACTGCACAGATACCCACTATTGAATCATCTCTAATTGTGTAGAACAAAGGCTTGTATGCCAGAGCAAGAAATTCCCTTTAAAATTCCACTTGATATTTCTGTTAATATTCGTAAAATCTTAAATGTGCTTCAAAATGGCGAAATTACAATTAAGGGTGAATTCGTCTGGGGGTCCAATTACACTTTTTTGGCAGAAGTGTCTGGCAATGGAGAAAAACTGAAAAGTGTTTATAAACCCAGCCGTGGCGAACGGCCTTTATGGGATTTTCCTCCTTCCAGCCTGGCGCGCCGTGAAACGGCTGCTTACCTGGTAAGTGAGGCTCTCGGGTGGCAGCTTGTCCCACCCACAGTTTATCGCAAGAATGGTCCCATCGGTCCTGGCTCATTACAACTTTTCATCGAACACGATCCGGAAGTCCATTACTTTAATCTGAGTGAGGCCGATCGCCAAAGATTACGCCCGGTGGTACTGTTCGATCTGCTGATCAATAATGCAGACCGCAAAGGCAGTCACCTTTTGTTCGATAATTCCCATCATCTATGGCTTATCGATCATGGCATCTGTTTTCACGAGGAAGATAAACTTCGCACGGTCATCTGGGATTTCGTTGGTGAGCCAATCCCTGAAAAATTGACGGCTGACCTGTGTGACTTTCTTCATAGGCTATCATCAACTCCAAGCCTGTCCATGGAGCTACACGCCTTACTTGATCCACAAGAGTTCAAAGCTCTGGTTGCTCGTGCTGAACAACTGAGCTCTTTTCGCCTGTTCCCCCAACCGGAACCGGACCAACGTTCCTTCCCCTGGCCACCCATATAACCCCATGACTTATCAGCGCATCTCTCTATTAGGTTTTGGCAACGTCGGGCAGGCATTTGCTCGATTACTGGATGTCAAACGAGACTTTCTCCTGCGAGAATATGATCTCAGTTATAGTATCACAGGCATATGTCACCAAGCAGCATGGCATGGCTATCGATCTACAAGGAATTGATGTCGATCGTGCTTTGAAGCTCATGCGAACCGACAGAAAGCTTGATGGATTATCCAAGCACCCAACACTTAACCAGCCCAATAGGGTTCATCCACAGCTGTGGGGCAGATGTGCTTTTCGAGAATACCCCCGTCAGCTACCAGGATGGTCAACCTGCGATAGACTATCTGCGCAGCGCACTGGATCAAGGTATGCATATCATCACCGCCAATAAAGGTCCAGTGGTACATGCCTACCAGGAGCTTTCTCAGCTGGCGAAGAGACAGGGGCGTAAATTTTATTTCGAGTCTGCAGTCATGGATGGCGCTCCTATTTTCTCCCTGTTCCGTGAGAGCCTGCCAGCCGCCACCTTGCATGGCTTTACCGGCATCCTGAATTCCACCACCAATCTGATTCTCAGCCGCATGGAGGGCGGGGAGAACTTCGAGCAAGCCGTTGCCTATGCGCAGTCTATTGGCATTGCCGAGACCGATCCATCCGGTGATATCGATGGCTGGGATGCAGCTGTAAAAGTGGCCGCATTAGTTACCGTGTTGATGGGTATCCCACTCAAGCCTGCTCAAGTCGATCGAACCGGCATTCGCCATCTCACTTCGCAAAGTATTCACCAGGCTATCCAGCAAGGCAAGCGCTGGAAGCTGGTTTGCGCGGCTACAAGTAAAGCAGGGAAAGTATCAGCGCGAGTAAGACCTGAGCTGGTCGGCACAGATTCTCCCTTATATGGTGTGAGTGGCACCTCCAGTATCGTCACCTTTGAGACCGATGTGTTACCACAGCTCTCCATCGTGGAAGGTGACCCCGGACCCGAGACCACTGCCTACGGATTATTGGCAGATTTCATCAATGCCTCTCGGCAGGATTAACTGGCAATCGATCAGTAAATAAATATAGGAGGGATTATGTTCTACGGCATTTATACTCCAAATTTTGGCGCGGAGACTACCCCTCTCTTGCTGGCAGACCTGGCGGCAGAGGCAGAAGAGTATGGTTGGGATGGCTTCTTTTTATGGGATCACATGGTTTACAGCCGGAGCCAGAAACTCCCACTCTTATGATCCCTGGGTGACCCTGGCAGGCATCGCCATGCGCACCAACCGTATACGCATCGGCACCACGGTCACCCCCATCGCACGGCGCCGCCCGTGGAAGCTTGCCCGCGAAACAGTTACCCTTGACCATCTATCTGCTGGCAGGCTGATCCTCTCTGTGGGGGTAGGCGACCCTGATGAAGCAGACTATGGCACTTTTAACGAGCCTACCGACCGCAAAGTGCGAGCAGCTATGCTGGATGAAGGGTTAGAAATCCTGAATGGTTTATGGTGCGGCAAGCCATTTGGGTTCCAGGGCAAGTATTACCAGATGAAGAAGTGTACCTTTCTCCCCCCACCGGTGCAAACACCGCGCATTCCCATCTGGGTGGGAGGGTTTTGGCCTCATAAACGTCCATTCCGGCGTGCTGCGCAATGGGATGGATGCTTCCCGCTTAATTCGGGTGGTCCGTTTACCCCGCCTCCAGACACACTCCGCGCGATACGCCTCTACATCGAGCAGCACCGTCAAATCCAATCTCCCTTCGACCTGGTCATCATGGGTTTCACCCCCGGGAAAGACCCCAAGGCGGCACGGAAAAAGCTGGCTGGTTATGCAGGCACCGGCCTAACCTGGTGGCTTGAAAGTCTGTACCGTTGGCGCAACTCAATTGATGGTATGCGCCAGCGCATTCGCCAGGGACCACCGCGGATTGATCCATCAGAATGAGAACCGGTTTTAGCCAAGGAGAACACCTCATGACCATCGGTCGTTTCTATGCCGGTATAGCTGCATTGATCTGGTCACCTAATTCCAAAGAATATTTACTCCTGCGTAGATCCGAGCAGAAAGATTATGCACCAGGAGCCTGGGAGTGCGTCACCGGGCGGGTGGACCAGGGGGAGGGCTTCGAGGATGCTCTTCGCCGGGAAGTACGTGAAGAGCTGGGGGTGGATGTTCAGATCGAGCACATCCTGGGTACCACCCACTTCTATCGTGGCAGTCCAACACCAGAGAAGGAGTTGGTAGGTGTGATCTATCTCTGCTCCTTATCAGACCCCAGCTTCATTCATATCGGACCCGAGCATTCCGAATTTCGCTGGCTCTCAGCGTACCAGGCGCTTGAATTGCTATCGACCTCCGACCCCACCACGCATTGGGCCAGAAGGGTGATCGAACGAGCAGAAGCCATCCGGTTGATGCTCCCAGCAAATCTTGTCAAATTTCAAAGCGAAACCGGTTTCGAGCTTGGATAAATAACCACCCTCAATCTAAGATAAACTCTATTAAAAGGTACCCCAAACCATTCATTCGGAAATTATGAGATTTTTCTCTTGAAAACGACTGGCCCTACAACCTGGTTATTGGTCGTCTCCAGATGCATGGCTTTGATGGTCTCCTCCAGCAAATTGACCATTCTATAGCGTTCCAGCTTGGGATCATTGAGTGGGTTGTATTCAATGGGTTTTCCAACCATAACCAACCCAGCTTCATGGATGACAACCGGGTAAAATGGCAGGCGTTTTCCAGCCTCCCGGGCATATAGTTCACCGAGGCGTAGGAATCCGCGCTTGAATTTGCGAATCCCGGTCAGCTGGTCTGCTTCAGCTTTGGGGTCCTCGGGAACAATCAATAAGAACTTCCCAGCTTTCAGCAGATCCAGGCTACGTTGGAAGGTCACCTCCTGTTCTTGATGGGTAGTAGGGATAGGGATGCATCCCAATGACAATAAAAGTGGGCTTGAGATTCCACATATCCCTTTCGCTATCGCCAGGCTTAACGGAGGTTTGAGCTTAAATACCTTTTCCACAAAATCCTTGCGTACAGTATCCGGTCCCTCGACTTTATCTACGGTCGCACCCAAAACCCACGGATACAAGCGCATCGGAAGGGATGAGCATATCCCCACTGGTCCAATGGCTCCCATGTGGTTGGCAACAATGACACCAGGCCCTTCATGAAGATTCTCTTCCCCAACCAATTCTCCATCCCACATGAATGCTTCCAGGATACTGGCAATGAGATGGTATGCCATGTCATTTAGCATGCGAGCACTCTGGTCTGACCGTAATCATTTTTGGTATCTACCCCTCCATATGTTTAACACCCAGGTCGATGGTTAGTTATCCCATCCACATTATCGCTCTCCCCCAATTATCCGGAGTATAATACTCCAATAATAATCTTAAAGCTATATCATTTTATAGTAGGCGAATATGATTACAACCGCTTTAGAACACGTATTCCTCCCAACCAACGGCATCCGCATGCATGTGGTTCAAACCGGTTCACGCTATGGATCACCCGTCATTCTGTTGCACGGCTTCCCTGAGTTCTGGTACGGCTGGCGCAAGCAAATCCAACCCCTTACTGAGGCTGGTTTTCGTGTCTGGGTGCCCGACCAGCGTGGGTATAACTTAAGCGACAAACCCAAGGGCATTGCAGCCTATCGTCTTGATGAGCTAGCCAGGGATGTTGTTGGCTTGATTGATGCTGCAGGTATGGATAAGTGTTATCTTGCGGGTCATGACTGGGGTGCTGCCGTTGCATGGTGGGTGGCATTGCGTTACCCTGATCGATTGCATAAGCTTGCCATTCTCAATGTGCCCCATCCTGCAGTGATGATGCAAACCCTCTCCAGCAGCCTGGCTCAACTGAAGAAGAGCTGGTACATGTTCTTCTTTCAAATCCCATTCATTCCAGAAGCCATTCTTCGCAATGATGATTGGGAATTCATGGTGAGGATGGTGCTGAGTGGCAGCAAAACAGGCTCTTTCAGCCACGAGGACATTGAACAATACCGCCATGCCTGGTGGCGTAAAGACGCCATCACCAGCATGCTCAATTGGTACCGGGCTGCCATCCAGTTGCCTCCAGATTTGAGCGTAGATCTGCGTATCAGGGTACCTACGCTGATGCTATGGGGAGCCCAGGATCTTGCCTTGGGTCGGGAGATGGCTCAACCCAGCCTAGACCTGTGTGACCAAGGAAAGCTCGTTTTCTTCGAGAGCTCAAGCCATTGGGTGCAGCATGATGAATCTGAAGCTATAAACAAACATTTGGTGGATTTTTTTACTTCCTCCCAGTGATTCCATGAGTGCCGTTCCCCCTGAACCAGCGCAAGATTACCTCCTGCTTCGAAGTCGTATCCTGAGCCTCAATCCTGACGAAATGGGTCTCGCTCCCACAAACGAAACCCCACATGTCTGGGGGGTAGTGATGGAAACTGGTTACGACGTGGGATCAGCCACCCTTATCTCTCTGGTTGATGGTACCACCAGCCTGTATTTCAGCACAGGGGGTGGCATGCTCGGGAGCAGCGAATATACACCGCTTGCTGAGGCAGCCAAAGCCATGGTTACTCAGGCAGAGACACTCTTTGAGCAGATGACAGCCACCATAGAACTTCCGCTACCCGAGGTGGGCACGGTCAGGTTCACTATCCTGACCTATACCGGTAATTTTTCTACGGATGCGCCTCTCAAAATTCTTTCCGATGGTCAGCACCCTATGTCCTCCCTGTTTACTCTTGCCCAGGCAACCCTGGAGCAATTGCGATTATTGGCAGAAAAAAAACGCAAATTGCTATGAACACACCCAAATTTGATGTCGTTACCGGCGCATTCGGTTATTCCGGAAAATATATCACCCGCAGGTTACTTGCCCAAGGTCGTTCCGTCCGCAGCCTGACAAACTCATTTAACCGTCCCAATCCCTTTGGAAGTCAGGTGGAGGCATACCCTTTCAATTTTGACGATCTCGACAAGCTGATTGAAGCCCTGTGTGGGGCAGGTGTGCTTTATAACACTTATTGGGTACGCTTTGACCATGCCGACTTCTCGCACTCAGCCGCCATCAAGAACAGCCTCCAGTTGTTCGAGGCAGCCAAACAAGCTGGTATCAGACGCGTCATCCACATTAGCATCACCAATCCATCCGAAAACTCAAAACTGCCCTATTTCAATGGCAAAGCCCGCCTGGAGCGTGGTCTCATCGAATCGGGGCTGTCCTATGCCATCCTCCGCCCGGCAGTCTTATTCGGTCAGGAGGACATCCTGATCAATAACATCGCCTGGACCTTACGCCGCCTGCCTGTCTTTGGAGTCTTTGGTGATGGCAACTACCGCCTTCAGCCAATTTATGTGGACGACCTGGCAAAGTTGGCAGTCGAGCAGGGTCAGGAAGGGACAGACCAGATTATGGATGCTATCGGACCGGAGACATTCACCTATCGGGAGCTGGTGCAAACAATTGGCAAAATCATCGGAAAACGCAGGCCGATCTTCACGGTATCACCCAGCCTCGGTTATTGGTCAGGCTGGCTCATCGGGAAGGTGATGGGAGATATCCTCATAACCAGGGATGAAATATCAGGATTAATGCAGGACCTGCTGTATACCAATTCAACACCCGTTGGGAATACCCACCTGACCACGTGGGTGCGAGAACATGCCTCCACCCTGGGAAGGCATTACGCCAGTGAGCTACTCCGCCGCCGTAACCGGGGTGCAGCTTACGAAGCTCTTTAATGCATACGATGAGTAAAACGAACAGCATGAACATTGAAGTCAATCCCGCCACAGTCAACGAGCGCCCCATCCTGCGCCAATTGATGGAATTGTACCAATATGATTTCAGTGAATTCGACAGTGCTGATCTCACCCCGTTCGGCTTTTATGATTATCCTTACCTGGATCATTATTGGGTTGAGCCAGAACGCTCTCCGTTTCTCGTGCGTGTGGATGGTAACCTGGCAGGTTTTGTGCTGGTGGCACGTTACAATTACTTCACCGGCCTTAAGGACTGCTGGGTGATGGCAGAATTCTTTATCCTGCGGAAATATCGCCACCAGGGCGTTGGAGAGTATGCTGCACGGTTCATCTTCACCGAGTTCCCTGGTAACTGGCAGGTGGGACAGATTCACGAAAACCAAGCTGCAACCACATTCTGGCGTAAGGTCATCAACCGCTTCTCCCAAGGTAACTTCCAGGAAATTATCCTCGACAATGAGAATTGGCACGGGCCTGTTCAGACCTTCAATTCTCGTCCACCTCAAGCCCAGTCTGGGTAGGACGATTTATATTTACCCGTCTCACGCATAGTATGATCACAATACTCTGAAAGAAACCTGAAGGAATTATGTCAAAACCCCTGATCGGCCTCACCACAACTCGTAATCTCATTTCATCTGGGAGGTCCACCTATACCGTAAATGAACCCTATGCAAAATCGATTTCCTTTGCCGGTGGTCTGCCAGTTCTCATTCCCCTGGACTTATCGCAGGACGACCTGGACGGGCTATTACCCCGCCTGGATGGCATTCTCTTCACGGGTGGCTATGATGTTGACCCCCGGCGATATGGCAATCAACCTCATCCGAAAGCGATGGGGATCGATTCTGAGCGTGACCGGGTAGAGATACACCTGGTGCAAGCTGCGATCGAGGAAGGCAAGCCGTTCCTGGGTATTTGTCGAGGCCTTCAGCTGATCAATATTGCCCTGGGCGGTACACTATATGAGGATATCAAGGAACAGCTTCCAGGCGCACTCCAGCATGACAATCATCGCGGTCGTTCACGCGATTACCTCGCCCACAACGTCAAAGTGGAACCTGGAAGTAGCCTGAATCAAATCCTATCTGATATTGATGTGCAGGTCAATAGCCTGCACCACCAGGGTGCAAACCGGCTTGCCCAAGCAGCTGCACGCAACTGCTTTTGCCCCGGATGGTCTTATTGAAGCCTTCGAATTGTCCGGACATCCGTTTGGTCTGGCAGTTCAGTGGCACCCTGAAGAACTGCAAGAGTATGCAGCCATGCGCAGGCTCTTTCAGGCATTTATTCAATCATGCCCGGGTTCCAAACCCAAATAATTAAAATAGGAATTCCTATGACCCAAAAATATCAATTCCGAGCTGTAATCGAGAATGCAGGAGGCGGGGGCGCATACGTCAACGTACCCTTTGATGTAGAAAAGGCTTTTGGTAAGAAACGCGTCAAAATCAAAGCGACTATTGAAGGCGAACCCTACCGTGGTAGCCTCGTCCGTATGGGCACACCCAACCACATGTTGCTGATTCTCAAGGAAATCCGCGAGAAAATCGGCAAATCCTTCGGTGATGAGGTCTCGGTTGAATTGGAGGAGGATCTCGAACCGCGCCAGGTTGAGTTACCGGTAGACCTGCAGCAAGCTTTACACGCGAATCCCTCAGCGAATGCCTTCTTTAACCGTCTCTCTTATTCGCACCAGAGGGAGTACGTCCTTTGGATAAACGAAGCCAAACGCGACCAGACTCGATTGGATCGGATTCATAAGACGATCGAAATGCTCATACAAGACAAAAGTGAACATTAAACCCTTGCAACCCATCGGGATATTTGATTCGGGTATTGGTGGGCTGACCGTGCTGCGTGCCATTCACCAGTTGATGCCAGACGAGCCCCTGCTCTACCTGGCTGACCAGGAGCACGTCCCATACGGTCTACGCTCTTTGGAGGAAGTCCGTCACTTTTCCGAAGTGATTACCAGCTACCTCCTGGATCAGGGTTCAAGGTTGATTGTGGTAGCTTGTAACACCGCTTCTGCAGCTGCATTGAAATATCTGCGCCAGGTCTTCCCCGAAGTACCTTTTGTAGGAATGGAGCCAGCGGTCAAACCCGCTGCTGAGCGCACCCACAGCGGTGTAGTTGGTGTGCTGGCCACCCCAGCCACATTTCAAGGCGCGCTGTACGCTTCTGTCGTGGAACGTTTTGGACGGGGTGTAAAACTGCTCCAGCACACCTGCCCGGGGCTGGTCGCACAGATTGAAAATGGCGAACTGGAATCCATTGAGACATTTCGCATTCTGGAAGAAGCCCTCAAACCCATGCTTGAACAGGGTATTGACACGGTGGTGCTTGGGTGCACGCATTACCCTTTCGTCATCCCGCTCATCCAGCAGATCGTAGGACCAGAGGTGCGAGTGATTGATCCCGCTCCTGCTGTTGCTCGTCAAGTACAGCGATTGCTCGTCGCCAGCAATTTACTTGACCTGGATTCCCCCAGCCGGGAAGACGTGCCAGGAAAACCCCGGAACCTGTTGCACTTCATCACCACCGGTGATCCTGTACGCATGGAAGCGATACTTCCTGGTTTGATCGGGGAAAAGGCACCGGTCGAAAGCCTCATCTGGAATACGAATAAGCTCATCTTTTTGTGAAACATTGCTCAAAACTCCAGTTCAGTCATACAAGCTTTTACACCTCAGTCAGTGGTCTTCCTTAGCTGCAGGTATGGAGTGAGAATGTCGAGATCTATGATCGACTGGATGTTTTTCTTTCATTAACACTCCCTTCCACGCTGCTCGATGAATATTCTTGTAGTCACAGAGAAGGCTCTCTCAATCGCCTTACACATGGGGTAAATTTGTTTTAGCTTGTTCCAGGATTGGTCACACGTGGCAGCTTGAACTCAGATCGCGGATGCTTTCCTGCCGGTATACGTTATTCTGAGCGGTCAAGCGTTGCAGCTAGCAGTTTCGTAAAGGTGCGGAACAATCCACACGCAATTCTCAGCTCTTTCATATCAAATGTTGCGCTATCCAATGTGTCAACCGGAAAAATGGCTGCTAAATTACTTTTATAAATTTGAGCGGTAGTTCATATGTTGAGCCATCCCTTAATGCCTTGCCCATGTGCTGTGAGTATGTTAAAATAAACTATGGTTGGTCCTATTGTTAACGTTTTTGAACCATTTATGAATCGGAGTGAATTACCTGGAATGACTGCTGTAACTGTCGCTGCCCCTGAAGAGAGCAGCGAACCTGATAGTCCTGACTTACGTACAGGCCTTTTCCATTTGAACAGAGCTGGTATGGTTCTGGAGGCTTAGCAGGGAAGCTCTCATGACGCACTTTAACTTCCCGGATGCTCAGCTTCCGGGAATTTTATTTTAAGGAGAGTCCCTGATGATCACAATTTACAAAAACCTCGAAAACAAGCTACTCACAGTTCCCGAGCCTAGCGTAGGATGCTGGTTAAATGTCATCCAACCCAACTCTGAAGAGATTGCCCGCCTGATAGAGTTGGGCATCCCACAAGACTACATCACTTACAGCCTGGACATCGATGAACGTGCCCGTACTGAGCGTGAGGATGGCGAGCAGCTGATCCTGATACGGGTTTCATTTTTCAAAGGCCAATCTGCCGATATTCCATACATAACTATACCTTTAGGTATTATTCTCACAGATCATTATATTGTTACCATTTGCCGGGAGGAAAATGATGTTCTCCAGGAGATGACACGTCTCAAGGACCTCTCCACTGTTAAGCGCAACCGTTTCGTCTTACGACTGCTACTGAGGGCGGCTACCCGCTACCTGAACCACCTTAACCAGATTACCAAAGCTGTGGATGCCCTGGAAGACCAACTCCAACTCTCCACCCGCAATAAAGAGGTGCTCGAGCTGCTCAAATATCAAAAGAGCCTGACCCTGTTCACCACCGCCTTAAAATCCCACGAGCTAATGATGAAGCGCCTCCAGCAGAGCCAGATGTTCCGCGCTTATGAAGAAGATTTGGATCTGTTGGAAGATGTGCTTACCGAGACCCAACAGGCAATCGATACGACCAATATCGCCAGCAATATCCTGAGTAGTATGATGGACGCCTTCGCTTCGATCATCTCAAATAACCTGAACGGTGTGATGAAGTTCCTGGCGTCGATTACCATTGTCGTCAGCCTGCCAACCATGATCGCCAGCTTTTATGGCATGAATGTTAAACTGCCTTTTGAAAACCATCCGCTTGCCTTTCTGGGTACGGCAGCTCTGGCGATCGTAGTGACTACGGTAGTAGGAATCATCTTCTGGAGACGAGACTGGTTGTAAAAAAATCAGCGGGGATGTCTCGAAAGATCCTTTGGGTACATCCCCGCTTTCGTCGGTATTTCATTACAAATCACTATCAGCAATTTCTACACCGAGCACCGCAGGGCTGATTTTCACCCCATGGAAATTCTCAAAGCTCAAATCACGAAATGCTAAACCAAGCAATCCACGCACGCGCTCAAATAAGATCGTGTAACTATCCAGGATGCGTGTTTCCCAATTCAATCCCAAATGTTCAGCTGCGTTTAGGATGCTTTCACCATCTGGCCCTTCGATCTCAGCGAAATCACCGTACGGCATCTCGTCAAGTACAACATCCACTTTTCCCAGCTTATACGACGTACGATACTTCTCATACATCATGTACACCTGGTAATCCAGCGCTTCAAACAGTGCCTGAGCAGTCTTAAAATCAGATACAGTAAACTCAAGCTCCTGGCGTAAGCGCGCCCCGCCTTCTATACTGCCCATTCCCTTATAGGTCACACGTGCTCTCGCATCCTGGCGTAATCGCAGAAGCCTTCCCGTCTGCGATAAAGCCTGATCGGGAGTATCCAAGCGTAAGTTGATTTCATGCACCTTAGGCTCGCTCACTTTTCCCCCCAGAGCAACTAATTTAGCCTCCACTGCCTCGCGCCTGGAGAGATAGAACTTTACTTCCAACTCCTTATCAGATCCGCTCATGCTACCTCAGCTGATTCATTTGGTTTATACCACGCTTAGCATGGTTTCCTTCTGCTCCACCCGGTCACCAACTTTCACCCGCACACGGGTGACTTTCCCGTCCCGAGGTGAGCGCAGCTCATTCTGCATCTTCATCGACTCCAAAACCGCCAAAACTTCGCCCTTCTGTATCACCTGTCCTTCATGGACAGGGATGGAAACAACCATGCCCGGCATGGGTGCTTTCAGGTGATAGTCCGCATGCTCAGCAACCCTTCCTGCTAACGCGGCGCGCAGCCGTTTCTCACGCTCGTCTTCCACACTCGCAGTATAGAGCGCTCCTAGGAATATCACCTGCCAGGTATCTTCATTCGGGTAGACATGAGCGTCGAAAGAGTGACCATCCACCACCAGGGAATATACCGGTTGGTCATTGATCGGCATAAAATCGATCTCGTAAGTCACTCCATCCACACTCACCCGGTGCTCGTCAAGAATGTCAATAATAAATTCACGCTGGCCGATAGTCGTCACATATTTCATGGCTATCTCCTCAGCCTTTCCCACCGGCTCAGCCATTTCCAGTTGCTGGTGTCGCGCTCATTACGCTGGATGACGTGTGCAGCTCTCTCAGTTTGCCGGTGGGCGACTAGTGTTGCCAGTATGGCAGCAATATCTGGCCGAGATTCCTTCCCTTCTTCGGCTTCCTCAATAGAGAAGCGTTCCTCCACAAAGCGGGTGTCATACTGCCCTGCCATGAAGCGATGTGAATCCATTAGCCGCTGATGGAATGGGATATTGCTGTGCACACCCAGAATTTTATATTCCTCGAGTGCTCTGCGCATGCGCAATATGGCTTCACCTCTCGTCTCACCCCACACGATGAGTTTCGAGATGAGCGAATCATAATATGGGGAGACCTCAAAACCAATGTACACCCCGGTATCCACCCGCACACCTGGACCGGTAGGCAGTAGAGTGTGGGTAATCCTCCCCGTGGAGGGGATAAAGTTGTTATATGGGTCTTCGGCGTTGATGCGACATTCAATTGCCCAACCGTTGGCATGGATGTCTTCTTGCTTATGGCGCAGGCATCGCCCACGTGCAATTCTCATCTGCTCTTTGACAATATCGATCCCCGTGACCATTTCGGTGACCGGGTGTTCCACCTGCAAACGCGTGTTCATCTCCAAAAAGTAAAAGTTTTTAGACTTATCCACCAGGAACTCGATTGTGCCCGCATTGACGTAATTCACCGCTTGGGCAGCCCGGACGGCAACCGCACCAATTTTCTGACGGAACTCTTCATCATCACCCACAAAAGGTGAGGGGCTTTCCTCTAATAATTTCTGGTGCCTGCGTTGAATGGAACATTCTCGCTCGCCGAGGTGGATCACATTATCTTGCCCATCTGCCAGGATCTGAATTTCAATGTGACGCGCCCCCTCCACCAGCTTTTCCAAATAGACATTGCCATCCCCAAACGATGCCTCTGCTTCACGCCGGGCTGCATTGAGCAGGGTGGGCATACTCTCTAGATTATTCACTTCGCGCATACCCTTCCCACCTCCACCGGCGGTTGCCTTCACCAGCAAAGGGAACCCAATCGCTGGAGCCACTGCCAGCAGCTCATCATCGCGCAGCGCACCTTCCCCCTCGGTACCAGGCACTACCTTCACCCCAGCCCTGGAAACCGTTGCACGGGCAACTGCCTTATCCCCCATGGCGGCAATGGATGAGGGATTGGGTCCAACAAAAGCTAGCCCAGCCGCATGGCAGGCTTCTGCAAAGTCAGCCCGTTCTGCCAGAAAGCCGTACCCAGGGTGGATTGCTCCGACTCCACATTTTTGGGCAATTTCTATAATTTTATCTCCCCGCAGATAGGAGTCGCGAGAGGGCGCTGGTCCGAGGCGGTAGGCTTCATCTGCATGCCTTACATGTAATGATTGGCGATCAGCATCTGAATACACTGCTACGGTTTGCAGGCCAAGCTCTCGGCAGGCGCGAATAATGCGCACTGCGATTTCCCCTCGGTTTGCAATCAATACCTTATTAAACATGCGTTTGCTCCAATTACAGATAACTGTACTCTATTATTGTTCATCGTTGGCATGGTCCCTCAAAAATTGCAGGACTTTGAGGTTCAATTCAACACTATTTTCCTGGGGTAGCATATGCTTTGCCCCCGTCATAAGCCACAATTCGGCACCATGGATTGACGCAGCAATATCCTTTGCATGCTGAGGACTGGCGTGTTCATCCCCTTCGCCTTGTATGATTAAAGATGGACATCTGATCTGATCCAGTACCGGGCGCATATCCCAACCCAGCAATTCAAACCGGTGCCAACCATCAAACCAGTGTTGAAACACTGCTACATACTTTTCTCCATGGGCAGAATGCATTCCCTTACGGAATCTGTCATCCTGCTCGAATGCATGCCTGATACCCAGGATAGCTGGCTCCATCTTTGGTTCAACGTAAATATGGGCTGCTATTGTGACCAGGCATTTTACCCGTTTGGGATGCAGAGCAGAAAAATAAAGGGCAATCGTCCCACCATCGCTATGACCGATCAAGGTGGCGCGCGGGATTCCTAAGACCTCCAATAAGCTACAGAGATCCGCCAGATCGGTCGTAAAGGTTGGCAAGTCCAATCCAGAACGATCCTCCGATTTACCATAACCCCAGCGATCATACGCTAAAACCCGGTATCCAGCCTCAACCAATGCCGGTATCTGCTCACGCCATGCCCTAACCGAACCCAAACCATGATGCAACAGAACAACAACCGGTCCATTTTGTGGACCGTCTTGTTCAAAATAAAGGTTGTGGTTATTGACGAATACTCTCAATTTACACTCATTAAGGATAGGAACAAAAACTGTCAGGAGAACAAGTCGCGCTTCCTGAACAGCGCGGTGAGGAATTTAAGCATCATCTTCATCGAGGAAGAATAATTAATCATCACGCCATTCTTTTGATTTTCCAGGATTTTTTCTACCAGGACTGGGGCGACCGTCTCGGGTCGTTCAGCGATGATGTTCAATATCCGCTTGGATTTCTCCAACTCCTCCATTCGCCCTTCGAATTGTCGGGTGATCATATCGGTGATCACCATCCCCGGAGCAATCGCTCCGGTGATCAAGGTCGTATCCATCAATTCGTTTGCCAATGAGTGGTTTATAAAATGAATCGCGGCCTTTGTGCTGCCATAGAGTGTCATTCCAGGCATGTTTCGGCGACTGGCGCCATATCCCTCCATATTATAGAGCGCTCCGAAACCCTGTGCCAGCATACCGGTTAACGCGACTTTTGTACCGTACATTGTTCCAAGCAAGTTCGTATTAATTACTTCAGAATAGCGCTCAGGGGGTAATTCCCAAAACTTAAGCATGGGTGTGGCAATCCCGGCATTGTTGATCCAGATATCTATCCTGCCACAATGACCTATCGAACTCTCCCACAACTTTAACACTTGGGCAAAGTCGGTTACGTCACAAGCAAAACCGAAGACCTGCTCTTTACTATACTTTGAACTCAGCTTCGATACAGCCTCATCTACAGCTTCCTGGGTGCGCCCGTTGATCGTTACCGCACAACCTCTGTCCAGGAAAGCTGCTGCCAGGTTATAACCAATACCACGCGTGCTTCCAGTAATGACAACCGATTTGTTCACAACGGGATGCATCCGTGTTTCTTGGGTGGGTTTGAATCTCGCTTATTGGAGAGCATTTCCAAAGCATTGATCAAGCGTGGGCGTGTTTCCCAGGGCTCGATGACATCATCGATGTAACCTCGTGAAGCAGCAATATAAGGACTGGCGAATTTCTCGCGGTATTCAGCCACCAATTCCTCTCGCCTTCTATCCGGGTCTTCTGCCTGAGCGATCTCCTTGCGAAAAATGATATTCACCGCACCATCCGGGCCCATGACTGCAATTTCCGCAGAAGGCCAGGCAAGGTTCACATCTCCACGTACGTGTTTACTGCTCATCACGTCATAGGCACCGCCGTACGCTTTGCGGGTAATCACAGTGATCTTAGGTACAGTGGCTTCACAATAGGCGTACAGCAGTTTTGAGCCCGAGCGGATGATCCCACCATGCTCCTGGGCAGTCCCTGGCAAAAAACCTGGAACATCTACAAAGGTGATGATCGGGATATTGAACGCGTCACAAAAACGAACGAAACGGGCTGCCTTTTCGGAGGAGTTGATATCCAACACCCCTGCCAAAACTGCAGGTTGGTTTGCCACGATACCCACGCTGTGCCCGCCTAAACGGGCAAACCCGATGACGATATTTTGGGCATACGCCTCATGGATCTCAAAGAAGATATTCCCATCCACAATCAAACGGATGACATCCTTGATATCATACGGCTTACTCGCATCCTCAGGGATGAGTGTATTCAATCGTTCATCCATGCGTAATGGGTCATCGTCTATGTTTGTAAATGGCGGATCTTCCATGTTGTTTTGCGGGATGTACGAGAGCAACTTGCGGATCAGGTAAAGCGCATCCGATTCTGAATCGGCCGCCAAGTGGCATACCCCCGATACTTCCGAGTGTACATCTGCACCGCCTAATTCTTCAAAAGTTACTTCTTCGTGGGTCACAGCCTTGACTACATCTGGACCGGTGATGAACATATAGGAGGACTTGCGAACCATGATGATGAAATCTGTCAGTGCAGGTGAATAGACCGCCCCACCAGCACATGGCCCCATGATCACGCTGATCTGGGGGATCACCCCCGAAACCAGGGTATTGCGTAAAAAGATATCGGCATAAGCTCCCAATGATACAACACCTTCCTGGATGCGCGCCCCACCGGAATCATTCAAGCCAATCACCGGGGCGCCATTCTTTAATGCCATATCCATGATCTTGCAAACTTTCTCTGCGTGCACTTCTCCCAGGCTTCCCCCGAATACGGTGAAATCTTGTGAGAAGATATATACCAGCCTCCCCTCAATCGTGCCCCATCCCGTCACGACACTATCACCCAGGTATTTCTGCTGGTCAAGATTAAAATCGGTGGTACGATGGACAACAAACGGATCCACCTCGCGAAACGAGCCTTTATCAAGCAATAAGTCGATACGTTCACGGGCAGTCAGCCTGCCGCGATCATGTTGAGCATTAATCCGTTCTGCCCCTCCCCCAAGCCGTCCTTGGGTTTTTGTCTCACGCAAGCGTTTTATTTTTGAATCATCGGTCATACTCGTCTCCCACATACAGAGAAGTTTTGGGTAATTCCTTTCTCATGAAGTTCTATCTTACGCTAGAAATTATCCATTGTCTTTATTGTTGGTTTGGCTTTGGTCTGTATCTGATACGACCAGACCAAAATATGCTTTAACCTTTCGACGCTCCAATGCCCAGGCCGTAAAAGCCAGGCACAGTACAGTAGCAAAAGCAGCATACTTCCAATTAACTGGGAGCAGTGCCTGTATGGCTCCCTCCGCCCCGCTTACCGGGTGATCTACCAGGAACACATGATCCAGCCAATAATATAACGCATATGATGAGCGCCACAGCTTCCATCAGCCTGGGTGCCCACATTTTTGCCCTCCACAACCCCCATAATAAGAGTGAACCTGCCAGGGTCCAAATAAAACCTGTTGATGCCATATAAAGTGGTGATATCCCTGGCCAGGAAGTGAGGAAATCCCAATACCTGATGCATAGTACCAGGCGCACCAGATTGATGACTGTGATCATTAACACCCCTAACACCAATATGGTTACGCTGCCAGGGCGTGGGATAGGCGGTGAACCCACATCAGCCTGTTCTTCGATGGGATTTATGGGTGCGATAGGTGATTCGGAATTATGCATTTATCCTCATGATCTACAATTCTACCCAATGGTCAAGGTGATTTTCCCTAGCTGCTCACCCATCTCAAGGCGTTCCTGGGCATAACGCGCTTCCACCAGCGGATAATCACGATCCATGATTGGCTTTAGTTTACCAGCATAAACCAGTTCCATCACGGTAGCAAAATCAGCCCGGGTTCCCATGGACGAGCCAATGATCGAAAGATGTTTGCCAAAAATAAACCGGTTATCGATCTCGAATTTCGGCCCACCGGAATTTCCAACTGTTAAGATGCGCCCACCTTTGGACGCAGCGCGGAAGCTGAGTGGAAAAGTTGTTCCCACGTTATCCACCACTACATCCACGCCCCGTTTACCCGTCAGGTTGTAGATCGCTTTTGACCAATTTTCTTCCTTCGAACGGTCGATGAGATGATCTGCCCCCACCGATTCAGCCAATCTCAGCTTCTCAGGTCCTGATCCGACCACATAGACGGTCGCTCCAGCCAGTTTCGCAATCTGGATGCTGGCGGTATTCACTCCACCGGATGCTCCCACCACCAAAACGTTCTCTCCCGGCCTTAATCCTCCACGGATGATAAGCGAGTGCCAGGCAGTATGGAACACCAGGGCAGCTGCAGCAGCCTGGCGCGACTCAAAACCTTCAGGAATAGGATAGATATTGGTGGCTGGGACAGCTATATACTCGGCATACGTTCCCCGTACTGTCTCACCCAGCAGGTGCCAATCTCTGCACAGGTTATCCTGCCCGGCAATGCAGGCCGGGCAGTGCCCGCAGCCCAGGTTTGAATTGATCACCACCCGGTCACCCATGTTCCAGCCGCTTACGTATGCTCCCATGCCAACGACTGTCCCCGCTCCATCAGCCCCAGGGATGTGTGGGTATTCCAGCTTGATGCCAGGCCATCCATTGCGGGTCCACAAATCGACCCGGTTAAGCGCAGCAGCTTCAAGCTTTACCAGTACTTGTCCCTCTCCAGGTTCGGGTGTCGGAAAATCTGTATATTCCAATACCTCAGGTCCACCATGTTTATGGAACAACACTACTTTCATAATTGCCTCCAACTCTCACGATTATCTGCTTATAAAAATCCTGTATTACCTGATAACCCGATCACTTTAAGCCTATCTCCCACACATGTACGTTACTTGGAACACCTGCGTACGGTGCCAGGATCTCAAAACGCACGACCTTAGCAGTCACAGATTGCCCAAAATTCACCTCGAGCTCAGGGGTGCTGGGTGAGCCAGAGAAACTAGCCACGTATGTGATTGGCTGGCTATCCTGGGTAGGATACAGCAGGGTTGTCACCTTAATATCAGCGCTTCCGAGGAACATTGTGTATCCGCTGAAGGTCTGCGACGCGGGAAAAGTCAGCTCAATTATAAATGGATTGGCTTCCAGGGTACGCGCCACCGATTGCTTGTCACCATCAAATATTTGATCGATCGTCCCCATGTCCAGCATAGAATAACCGACCTGTACTGGCTCTGCATTGATCGTTACGGTTGCCTGCTGCAGGATGCTTCGCACATCCTGTTCAGCAATAAGGATTTCATCGATATTTTCCACATAATTCAACCGCACAAAATAAAAGCCTATCCGCCCATTCGGATAAGACAGGGTTTGCTCTATGTGTACATCAGTGAATTTCCCACTGGCGATTGTTTTCTTGTATTCATCCGGGATCATTACAAAACTGATGTTCTCACCCAATGGCTTATGCTCGAACATGTATCCCTCGATACTGCCAAGCTCAAATTGATCCTCCATCGTCGAAAAGTAACGCGCCAGCACGTCTGTGCCGTTAGCCCAATTAGGTGAAATGATGAGATGTAATCCTGGATGGCTGATTTGATATTCTGCTGCCGCCTGGAAAAGCTGCGATGCACCATATTGCATACCTCCCATGCCATAGTTGGTATACCAAAGAGGACCATTGACCAATGCATCACGCAATAAGGTTGCGTTTCCGAAGGCCAGGAATCCAAACAGGAAGAATGAGACTATCGTGGTTAGCGTGTTCTTCCCTATTCGTTTATTTGGGGGTTTATAACTGAATGCAGAATGGATGGCACTTTCCAGCCAATTAAGGACATATGCCAACCCGAGCATCGTCAGCAGGGTGGCTGGAATAACAAAGGCCATTACGCGTGTAATTCCGATCCCCACAAGCGCACTGCCCAGGGGTGCCGCCAGCAAAGCTACTAACAAAACTCGATAAGCCGGTTTACGTATATTCCATAAGGCGAGGAGCAAACCCGTAATGAAAAATGGTAGAGTGATGGTGGGCAAATTACCATAACCCTTCATCATGTGACGCTCAAGATCCTGGTTGTTCGGCAAGAACCAGTAATTGATCCCCAAACCTTTGGAATACTCAGACCAAAACCGGCTGAGTTTCTCTCCAAGCGAGATTGGCTCAATCCAATAGGATCCAAGCAAACGCAGGTGTTCTTCCGGTGAGAATGTGTTTTCCAAGCGGAAGCGAATGTAAGGCAGAGCCACTGCTGCCAGGACCAGCACCACCTTAGGTGCCATCTTCCGATTCTCCCAATGATAACGGAAATCCAAGCAGAATAATGCAACCCCTGTGGCTCCGATCACTAATTGGCCCGGGCTATAGGAGTAAAACGCCAGCCCAGCCATGAGCAACGCCAGGTAGACATAGCGTGGCGAACGGCATCGATATAACAGGTAGCTGAAAATAAAACCAGCATAACACGAGACGAAAATTACCGTTTCAAATGCTGTTCGGGAGTGAAGGAACCAGGTCGGCACGATAGAAAGTAACAATGCGCCTGCCCAACAATAACGGATATTGAAAACCTGGCGCAAGGTCAGGCTGACCGACACAGCAGCAAGCAGGCTGAATACAACCGACGTCGCCCGGGTGATAAAAACGGACTTGCCAAATAGTAGATATGGCAGGATCTGTAAGTAAACTGAGAGACCTAGGTTGTAATATGGTCCATTTTTAAAGAAAGCGGGAAGAAAAATTCCATCCGGGTTGTGTAAATTGTTTTTCAACAGGTCTATGGCTGACATGGTTTGGATGGCTTCATCCGTGAAAAAGTAGATGGGAAATTTGATCAGGCCGATCAGACGAACTAACAGGTAGATGACCAATCCTGCAGCCAATAATCCCAGCGCCAAATGATTCAGGGTTAACTTTTGGACCATCTGCTGCCAGCGATGGTGTAACCTTACTCCCCATGACCGTTTTTGTTGGGAATATGACTGCGTTCTTCCCGATCCAACCACCTCGAAACTCTGCTTTGAGCCATTCTCCGAGTCCGTGACTGTAAAGCGTACCTTTGTCCCTGGAGGGAGATCCAGCCCGACGTGCATGTGAAGGGTTTCAAGCTCAAGCTCCACATGGGTCAGTTGTGCTTCCTTGATATCATTGTCCTCATCCTGAGATGGCCCTGGTTGTACGGGTGGCAGAGCAACAGCTGGAGGGAACTCCTCGACAGTGTCTGTAATAGGTGGTAGTGACTCTGGTACCGGTACCTGGCTGGTTTCCTGGTCAGGCAGTTCTGATCCGCTTCCTGGTGGCTGAGTGGTTTCTAATGATGGAGTCGAGTTCCCGGCCTCAACAGGTGCAAAAGTATCGCTATCATCTTGCGCCTGACGGCGTGCCGGTATCAAGGCAAGCACACCTGCAAATATCAGCCCAATCACGGACAGTACAGAACCCCCAATGGCATCCCAGGGGCGGTAGCGGAATTTGAAAGTGTGATCCCCGGCAGGGGCCTCCACTCTCAACCAATCACCGCTTAATAACTGTATCGGACTGTCATCCATCCAGGCTTTCCAACCTGCGTCCATATTTTCATAGACGATCAGCTGACCAGATGCAGGCGAATTACAACTGACATCGATATTGCCACCTTGTGCAGCTGCCTGACAAGCAATACTATCCACACCAGTCTCAATGTGGGCATATTGGTTGTCTGGGTGGATTATCAACGTGACGTAATTACTTATTTGAGCCAGGTACCCCGGCGTATCAGGATGGAGAGTATCCTTATGTGCCTCAATATATGAGGGAGGTAGGGTGCGATCCTTCCAGTTGGTATTTCGGTGTCCTTCATCAATATTTACTTTCAACTCAGCATCAACCGCCAGAGCTGCAAAAGGCAAGTCACCAAATGGATAAGCTACCCACTGTGTGGAAGTACTGCTTAGAGCTTTTTTAATAGCTTCGACTGCTTGAAGCCGTTCGGTGGGTATTTCAGCAGCTTGCCATCGACGAGTGAATTGGTACACAGAAATGATGCTGATGATCAGCCCCGCCATTACAATTACCAAAGGTAATTTGAATACTGTGGGGATATTTAGCCACGCTTTGTAGTTTATCCCAGGCCACTTAAATTTGTGAAGCAGTAGCTCCAACCCCCAGGCAGCCAGTCCCAACACCAGGGGTACAGCCAAGGGAGAGATGAGCGCCGGGTGCCGCGCTCCTGCCAGGACTGGAAATTCACCCACCAACATTCGAAATATTGAACCAGAGCTGACCCAATAGATGGCTGCGATTGCACCCACAAAAAACAGCCACACCTTTCGAGCCCGGCGAGGCACTAGAAAAATGGTTACTATAGCTAATAGAACTGGTATCCAGCCAATATAATCCATATAGAATGCTGGAAACGATTTCTTTTGCAAGGCTTCAGTGGTGTAAAAACCATAATCCGAGATCAGCATGTTCAAGGGGATGTACTGTATCGGCTGGGCACCAAAAAAGATTGGATCGCTTGATTTCACGATATTGCCCCAAAACCTGGCCAGTGGCAACCAGTTCACTGCGCTTATTAATAATGCCAGCCCCCCAGCGAGGAGTAAATTTAACTGAAAAGTAAGCTGGCGCAGTTTCTTTCCCCACAGTAGGATCAGATAGGCTGGAGCGATACCGAATAACAACCCAAGCTGCATATAACCCTGGCCCGATAGAATTGCCAGGGCAGCACAGATTCCGAGCCAAATTGCTGCCTTCCGCCTTCCGGTAAGGGCAAATTCAACCGCTGGTGCAATTACCAGGCTGGCAGCCGCGATAGACAGGTACATGATAATCAAACCCATGTCCATCCTGCCTGATAACTGTCCTCCAGCGACTGCGATCATTGCTACCCAAAGGCGAGGTAAAGTGCCTAACCGCATCACGCGAGCCAACCACCACTGAGCAATGCCAGCCATAGCCATGCTCGCCACGACCACCACCTTGGTTGCGTTGATCGCCCCAAAAAGCAGCGAAGATAGGAGTACCAGCGGATGGAGCGCTCCGCTGAAGAATTCGCCAAATGCAGGCCATCCACCACTTACCGAGCCATTCCAGAATACACAAGCGCCACAGGTTGGCAGCAAGCGCCAGACGTAATACCCTAATATTTGGAGAGGATAATCACTTCCATATAGCCAGGTGTTTGGCGAAAAGTCAAGGAATGCCCGTCCAACGAATATTGCCCAGGCGATGATCAGTAAAATTTCCGCCCAGGTCACCCAAACAGGGGTTCCTTTTTGGATTACAGGTTGTGCTAGCTCATCTTCGGAGACAGAGCCAATCGTTGTCTTATTATGTGGTAATAGGAAATGCCAAATTGATGTCTTTATTTCCACCTGAGGTCTGGGACTATCGTGGTATCCCTGGCTATCTTCCGGGATTGGAAGATTAGCCTCAGAGCCATACTTAGCAGAATGAGAATTTTCCTGACCATCCTGATCAGCCAAGATCTGATTATATTGGCTTGTGTAGCTTGTTTTTATCCTTCGTTTTAGCCACAACAACACCCAAGAATGGAAGCCTATGGATAACACTCCCCCTTCAGTTATCTCATGTTTATACTGCTGGTAGTCGAACCAGAGAATAAACAGTAAGCCCAGCATAGGTGCCAGGAGCAAGAATTTAGCAATGATTGCCGGAGTAGACGTCATTAATTATTCGTGGGTATGGATATATGCGCCACAGCCTGTTTTTTAGAACGGGTTACCAGCACTATATCCCTATATATCCAGGAAACACTATCCAAATTTATCGAAGTCCGAGCTCCATCCTTGAGATTACCATGCGTTGGATTTCACTGGTACCCTCGTAAATTTCAGTGATCTTGGCATCCCTGAAGTATCGCTCCACCGGCAGCTCTTTGCTATAGCCCATCCCACCGTGAATTTGTACGGCGGTGTGGGCTGCAAACATGGCTGTCTCAGATGCGAACAGCTTTGCCATGGCGGCTTCTTTTGTAAAGCGCTCGCCCGTCTGCTTGGCGCGCTCCTTTGCCAGGGCTGCGTTATACACCAACAAACGAGAAGCTTCTATGCGCGTCTTCATATCCGCAATCTTGAAAGAGATGCCCTGGAACTCACCAATCTTTGAACCGAATGCTTCCCGCTCCTGTGCGTATGTAACACTGGCTTCAAAAGCCGCTTCGGCGATCCCCAACGCCTGGGCAGCAATCCCGATGCGCCCTGCATCCAAAACGGCCATGGCGATTTTAAACCCTTCCCCTTCCTCACCAAGCCGGTCTTCCAACGGGCAGTGATAATCTTCAAACAAAATCTCGCTGGTTGCTGAGGCGCGAATGCCCAGCTTGGGCTCCTTCTTACCCCGTACAAAACCTGGTAAAGTTGCATCAATCAAAAATGCGGTGATTCCCCGGTGTTTCTTCTCGGGGTCAGTCATGGTAAACAACACCAGGTAACCCGCCACGGGGCCACTCGTCACCCACGACTTGCGCCCGTGTGATGATATACGTATCCCCTTCCCGCACTGCCCGGCTGCGCATCGTTCCCGCATCCGACCCCGACATTGGTTCGGTGAGGGAATATGCCCCGACCACCTTGCCTGAGGCAACTGCGCTTACGTATTTCTGTTTTTGGGCTTCTGTCCCAAACTTCAGGATGCCATTGCAAAATAACGAGTTATTGACTGACATGATGGTTCCATGTGCGGCGTCGACCTTACAGATCTCCTCGAGTGCCAGCACATATGCCAGGGTATCCATGCCTGCCCCACCATACTCCTCGGGTACTTCAATACCCATAAAGCCCATCTCACCCATCTTTTTGATCGTCTTGATTGGGAATTCACCTGTCTCGTCAAACTCTGCCGCCACCGGGGCTAGTTCTTTTTGGGCAAAGTTGCGCGCCGCCTGGCGGATGCTCTCGTGTTCTTCGGTAAAAGGGAATAGACCAATGCCAGCCATCGTGTCCTCCGAATGGAATTAAGGTTGGAATGATTTTGATTATAGCATGGGAAGAGATTTCCTTTCAATTACATGCCATTTCCACATGACATTCCTGGTTATGTGGTTTATACTTTGGGGGTAGAGACTAAATCCCGAAACAGTCATATATGCTATCGAAACTAAAAAGCGCATTGATTGGAACACCCCTTCCCACCCAGCAGCTCGGTGAGAAGCGGTTGAACAAAATCCGCGCTTTGGCAGCTTTCTCCCCCGACGCCCTCTCCTCCATTGCATATGCCAACCAGGAAATCTACCTGGGATTGGTGGTCGCGGGGAGTGCCGGTTTGGGATTGGCCTGGCCGATTGGGCTGGCGGTCACCTTCCTTCTGGTCATCGTCTCCATGTCTTATTTCCAGACCATCCAGGGATATCCATCCGGGGGTGGCTCTTATGTTGTAGCCCGTGAGAATTTGGGTGAACTCCCCGGATTGGTGGCTGCAGCCGCTTTGCTGATCGACTATCTCTTGACTGCTGCGGTCAGCCTGACCGCTGGTGTGGAAGCCATCGCCTCTGCTTTCCCCGCACTCTATCATTTCCGAATTGAGATCGCACTGGTTTTGCTTTTTCTGATCACCATTGCCAACCTGCGCGGCCTACGTGAGACTGGCTCACTGATGGCAATACCGGTATACCTGTTTCTTTTTACTTACCTGCCCATGTTGATTTACGGTGGTATCCAGTTATTTATCCATGGGACGGTGCCCCTTGCAATCGGTAGCACCAACCGCTGCCCAACCTCTGACGCTTTTTTTGATCCTGCATACTTTTGCCACCGGATGTACTGCTCTAACCGGCGTTGAAGCTATCAGCAACGGTGTACCCGCTTTTAATGCCCCAGAATCAAAAAACGCTGGACGCACACTTATCGTTATGGCTATCCTGATGGGCATTTTGTTCGCTGGCAGTATCGGATTAACCCAATACCTGGGGATTATCGCAGGACCTCACGAGACCATCCTCTCGGCTTTGGCGCGCAAGCTGCTCGGGAGTGGGCTCCCATATGTGGTGATCCAGATGTCAACCATGCTCATCCTGGCTGTGGCAGCCAACACCAGCTTCGCAGGTTTTCCACGCCTGGCAGCCATCCTGGCAAAGGACGGTTTCCTCCCCCGCCAGTTTACTGGCCTGGGTGATCGGCTCGTATTTGCCAATGGCATCATCTCGTTGTCGGTAGCCACCAGGGATCTTGATCATTATCTTCGGCGGAACTAGCCACCTGCTGATTCCACTCTTTGCGGTAGGCGTTTTCCTGGCATTTCACCCTTTCACAAGCTGGCATGGTCAGGCATTGGTGGCGGGATCGCCTGAAAAACTCACAATGGCTACCCAAAGCCATCATCAATAGCGTCGGTGCCCTGGCAACCTTGGCTACATTCTTCATTGTTGGTATCAGTAAATTCCGGGAGGGTGCCTGGATCATCGTTCTGCTTATCCCTCTGTTTGTCATAATGTTTCGCCGTATCCACCAGCACTACCAGGATGTGGGCAAGCAGCTAAGTATGCGTGGGCTTCCACCCGATATACAACCTCTCCCACCGATGCGCCTGGTAATTCCTGTCTCTGGTGTACACCGAGGCATTGTTGAAGCCATGGATTTCGCCCAATCCATCTCCAAAGATATCACCGCCGTCTATATCGAGCTGGACCCAGGGGCGGGTGAGCGGGTGAAAAAGGAATGGACGAGTTGGTGGCCAGATGTACCCCTGGTCATCCTCCCATCACCCTACCGCTCGATCGTCCGCCCACTGCTCGACTACTTGGATGCGGACGACCTCCAGCACAATGATGGCACCCTTGCTGGGGTGGTGCTGCCGGAATTCATCCCCGCCAGGTGGTGGCAGCAATTGCTCCACAACCAGACTTCATGGTCGATAAAGACAGCTCTGCTCTATCGGCGCCGTATACTCGGATACCAGCACATCATTATCGACGTTCCCTATCACTTAAAGAAATGACCAAGGAGACACACGCATGAAAATTCTCATTGCTGCCGATATGGAAGGCATCACCGGCGTAACCAATTGGAATCAGGTTGACCCAAACCATGCAGAATACCCTCGCTTTCGACGGTTGATGACCGGGGATGTCAATGCAGCTATCCGTGGCGCATGTGAAGGTGGGGCGGATGAGATCCTGGTTACCGATGGACATGACCTGGGTACGAATATCCTGCTCGAGGAGTTGGATAGGCGCGCCCATCTCATCTGTGGGGATTTCTCACCTCTGGCAATGATCCAGGGCGTCGATCAGGGTGTGGATGGGGTCATCTTTGTTGGTTATCATGCCCGTGCTGGCAGCTTGCACGCCATCCTGGACCACACCTGGTCCAGCAGGCGAGTAGCCAACCTGTGGTTGAATGACACCCTGGTGGGTGAATATGGCTTGAACGGTGCCATGGCCGGGCATTTCAACGTGCCTGTGCTCATGCTTACCGGTGACCAAACTGCCTGCACCCAGGCGTCCGAGCTGCTGGGCAAGATTGAGACGGTGGTTGTGAAGACCGCCATCAGCCGCATGGCTGCTGAATGTCTCCCACCGGAAATCACCCAAGAGCGCATCCAGAAAGCTGCCAGCCTGGCGGTGAAACGCCTGCAGCAGGGGACTGCACCCAAGCCGTACAAGCTTTCCACTCCAGTGCATATCACCATCGACTTCAATAGCTCCGAACAGGCCGACCAGGCTTCAGACCTGCCTGGATCGGTGAGGGTGGATGGCAGGCGCTTGACCTATACCGCCAAAGACATGCTGGAAGCATATTTTGCCTTTCAATCTGCAGTGGGACTGGCGGCAATCTAGTAACTGATTAACCATCCGTTTAGCCTATAAACTATTTCCTAAAAAGCCGAGATATCGCCTATTGCCTAAGAGTCCTTCAGCCAATTTCTAATCGACCCTACAGGACTTGTAGCCTGGGGATATCATCCACCCACCCCCCTCCATCACAGGTTTATCCGCGAAATACGGATATCATCAGCCTCTCAATTTCCATTAAACTAACTATGCTATAATCCCCCCGCAGAAAGGGTATCTATGCTTAAGAAATTCGTCACCCTTTTGGGTGGTGACCCCAACAAAAAAGCCATCAGCAAATCGAACGAGACCGTCGACCAGATCAACAGCCTGGAGGCGCAGTTCGAGGCACTGAGCTCTGAAGAATTACTGGCCAAGACAGCTGAATTCCGCACACGCCTTTCCCAGGGTGAAACACTCGACGACCTGTTGCCGGAGGCATTTGCGGCTGTACGTGAAGCCAGCAAGCGTACCAACGGGCAGCGCCATTATGACGTCCAACTCATTGGTGGAATCTCGCTGCACCAGGGCAAGATTGCGGAGATGCGCACCGGTGAAGGCAAGACCCTCGTCGCCACCCTACCGCTGTACTTGAATGCGCTCACGGGCAAGGGCGCGCACCTCGTGACAGTCAATGATTACCTAGCCCGGCGTGATGCCCGCTGGATGGCACCCATCTACAATGCCCTCGGTCTCAGTGTGGGTGTGCTCCAGATGGCAGCCCGCACCGAAAATGGCAAGAAAGCCTTCATCGTGGACCTTGAAAGGTCATCCCCACATGAAGACCAGCACCAGCTGCGCCTGGTGCCACGCGCCGAGGCTTATGCAGCCGATATCACCTATGGTATCAACTCTGAATTCGGCTTTGACTTCCTGCGTGATAACATGACCATGCGCCTGGATGAACGCGTCCAGCGCGGCCACTATTACGCCATCGTCGACGAAGTCGACAATATCCTCATCGATGAAGCCCGCACCCCGCTCATTATCTCCGGGCCAGCCCAGGATGATGCTGAGTGGTACGTGCGTATGGCACAGGTCGTACGCCAATTGCGGGTGGAGGATTACGAGCTCAACGATCGCGACCGCAACATCACCCTGACCGAGATTGGTGAGATCCACGTCGAGGAGCTGCTGGGTCTCCCCCTGCGTGATCCCGACCGGCCGGAGGACGTCACCACTGAGCAAGCCCGCCTGATGGGCTTCCTGGAGCAGGCTTTACGCGCCCAGTTCTTGTTCAAGCGTAACAAGGACTACCTCGTCCAGACCGGCAAGGTAGTCATCGTCGACGAGTTCACCGGGCGCCTCATGCCCGGTCGCCGCTGGTCGGATGGGCTCCACCAGGCCGTGGAAGCCAAGGAAGGCGTGCGCGTCGAGGCAGAGAACGTCACCTACGCCACCATCACCATTCAGAACTACTTCCGCATGTATGACAAGCTGTCTGGGATGACCGGTACCGCACTGACCGAAGCCGAGGAGTTCGACAAGATCTACAAGCTGGGAGTGATCGCCATCCCCACCAACCTGGAATACCAGGCCTTGTTATCCAATTCTCCCCTCGTTCTGCTGGAAGCCAAAGACGAGCAGGGTTACAAATACCGCTATTACGCCCACAGCGATGATGGCACGAAAACACCTGTCTTTTTCCAACGCAAGGATTTCCCAGATATCATCTATCGCACCGAGGAAGTCAAGTTTCGCGCCATCACCAGCGAGATCCTGCGCTTCCATGCCATGGGTCGCCCCATGCTGGTCGGTACCACCTCAGTCGAGCTTTCCGACCATCTCTCCAGCCGCCTGCGCGCCGAGCCGCTGCGCAAGCTGACCCAGGTGTACCTCCTACGCCATGCCTGGCTGGAAAAGAACAACCGCCAGGAGGATGGCCGTCTTATCGAAGAACTGCAGCCACTCAATGCTCCTCTCGACCAGCTCCAGGTGTCCGAAATGCGTAAGATGGCGCGTGACATGGGTATCTCTTTCAACCCCGAGGATCCTGAGAATATCACCCGCCTGCTGGATATCCTGGACTTATCCAATTCAGATACCGAGCGCCTCAAGGCTGACCTGGATGCCGGCATCGCCCACCAGGTGCTGAATGCCCGCAAGCACACCGAAGAATCACAGATCATTGCCGGGGCAGGAGCCTTTGGTGCCGTTACCATCGCCACCAATATGGCTGGTCGTGGAGTGGATATCAAGCTGGGCGGTGAGCTGCCCGATAGTGTGATCGACTCGGTCAACCGGGTTCTCCACCGGAACGGGATCGCCGATCCCTATGACATGCGCCATGAAGAGCGTCGCCAGGCGCTGGCTGAGCTCACGCCCGAGCAGATTGGTATCTACGAGACGGATATCAGCAACTTCCTGCAATATATGCAGGACATGCAGAGCGTCAAGGAGCTGGGGGGCTTGCACGTGATTGGCTCCGAGCGCCACGAAGCCCGCCGCATTGATAACCAGCTGCGTGGGCGCGCTGCTCGCCAGGGTGACCCCGGATCGTCCCGCTTCTACCTCTCATTGGAAGATGAGCTCATGCGCCGTTTCGGTGGCGGACAGGTAGAGTCGATGATGCAGCGCATGAAGATTGACGATGCCGTACCCATGGAAGTGGGCCTGGTCAGCCGGTTGGTGGAGCAATCCCAGACGCGTGTGGAGGGGGCCAACTTTGACGTCCGCAAGCACCTGCTCGAATATGACGATGTGCTCAACTCGCAACGCCAGCGCATCTATGCCCAGCGCGACCTGATCTTCACCAAACCGGACCTGTCGGAAGATGTGACCGAGCTCCTTGGTACCGAGGTCAACCGCCGGGTGCCCGAATCATTGGCTGACGACGAAGGTCCGTGGAAGCTGCTCGCCTGGCTAGACCAGATCCAGCCGCCGCTCGATCTGGGTGGCCTGCTCTTCCCTTCGTACTCCCTCAAGCTGCTGGTGGACCACCTGGCCAGCCAACACAAGGGGTTTTCGTCCCAGGAGGAGCTACGTGACGCCTTGCTCGGGTTAGCCGGTGAAGCGCTCAAAGCCGAGGAAGAGCACCTGCTGCATACCGTGGACAGCCTGTTGGAAACCACTCGTGAGCGCTTGAAAAGCCAGGTGAAGGAGCGTCTGGAGGCACTCGACACATACTTCGAAGGGCTTGGCTTGGGTGAGGCGGAAGATGCCGCCCCGCGCAGCCCACGCGAGCTGCTGGATGAGCTGGTGGGTGCCGTGCACGTCACCGTGCGTCTCTCACCCGAAGAGCAGCGGATGCTGCGCGACGACCCAGACCAGGTGCGACCATCGGTGCGCCAGCAGGTGGAGAATGCCGTGATTGGCCAATCAGCCCTGCGCCTGGTGGGTGCCATCGAGCGCCGCCTGGAAGACTCGCTTGAGCTCGAGACTGCCCAGATGGCCAGTGAGGATTGGGAGCAGATGGCAGACCAGGTGTACCGGGCCGTGCAGCTGGTGTTATCCAAGCGCCGGGAACGGCTGATGGGCAACGGCACCGGACCTGCTTCCGGGGCGCTCGGGAGGGACCTGGAATCGAACCTGGCGAAGATTAATGGACCAGTCACCACCAATCACATGCTCGGCTTACTGCTGATGATGCCGCAAGGCTCACGGGCCACATTTGACAAGAAGACCCACCGGCGCGTGATGCAGCGTACCACCCGCCTCACTTATATCTACCTGGCTGCCCGCTTGCTCGAAAAGCGCCCACCAGAGGAAGTGACTGAGGATGTGCTGGCGCACCTGCAGTCAGCTCAAGCCACCATCCGGCGCTTGTGGGGAGCGAGCGAATTCTCCCGCCTGGAACACGCCCGTTTGCCTGAGCTCGAGCCTCAGCTGCGGGATACATTGTGCACCTTGCTGGGTGAGGAAACCTGCGCCAGCCTGCAAACCCAACCCCTGCAAAGCATGGACCGTGAGAAGATCGTCCAGGTGATGGATGAGCTGGGGCGCCGCTCGCTCACCGAGATCTACCGCCAGCTGCTGCTGGGCGTGATCACCGAATTGTGGGTGGACTACCTGACCCAGATGGAAGCCTTGCGCGTGTCCATCGGGCTGGAAGCTTATGGCCAGCGCGACCCGCTGGTGCAGTATAAGAGCAAGGCGAGTGAGCTGTTCCAAAACTTGCTCAAGGATATGCGCTCGGGGGTGATCTCACGCATGTTCATTTACCGCCCGCGGGATATGAGCGCGGTGCAGAGCGAGACGCATAAACCAACCGCGGTTGAGGAACTGGAGGCGGAGGCTACCCCGGTGAATTGGGATGGGGATGAGAACGGGGCTGAGGAGCAGCCGGCTGATGGAACCGAGCCCGAGGCGCAGGAGAAGGCTGCAACGACGACGGCTGTACAAGCTAAATCACAGCTGAGCCGGTCGCAGAAGAGGCGCAGGCATCGCAGGTGAGGCAAGGGGAACTTCTCCCTCCATATGTAAAGTTAATAAGAGAACCGCTGAAACCGTCCGGATTAAGCTATTTTTCGGTTGGCCTAAAAATACATTTATAAAAAAGCGATCTAATATGGCACATCTCCCGATCAACCACAGTGAAGTACCCATTCGTTTATTTGAATCAGACTACCTCGAGTTTTTTACCCATATCCACCCGGCTGTAGTCATCATCATCTGGCTGCCTGTGGCGATCTACTTTATGACCAGGGCTGTAATCACCCGGACTGCTGACGTTTCCGCGGTATATTTACCGGCCGGTTTCCTGCTTGGCGTGTTGCTATGGTCCTTCACGGAATATACCCTGCATCGTTTTGTGTTCCATTACAAGCCGCGTTCTCCCCGGCAGGAAAGGATCATCTTCCTGTTCCACGGCATTCATCATGCCCAGCCGCAGTGCAAAACCCGCCTGGTGATGCCGCCTGCGGTCAGCATCCCGCTGTCATTAATCTATTATGGCTTGTTAAGCCTGATCTTAGGCACCCTTTTGGGACTTTCCCAGTGGATTTGGCCAATTTATTCCGGTCTGGTCATTGGTTACCTGGCATATGATCTGACGCATTATGCCACGCATCATTTTCCGATGCGGCATGGTTTGCTTAAATTTCTAAAACGTTACCATATGCAACATCATTATAAGACGCCCAACCTTCGCTTTGGCGTCAGCTCACCGTTATGGGACCTGGTCTTCGGTACCTTTCCGAAGGAAGATCCCCGGGTTATCGAAACGCAATAAGCATCATTTGCGGTAGAGTGCCGCCCATGGGTGTAATCACCGCCCTGTGGGATGGTAAAGTGGAAATAAATTAACCACAGATTGTGCGCAAAAAGAACGCCCTCCCACACAGATAGTGTGTAAAAAGAACGCCTCAACACTGTAAAAATAATAAACCGCGGATAAACACAAAAAAATCAGGTTAGTTGTAGCCGGGATCGTTGATCCCGGATTATTTTTGTAAGGACGGATGGCCATCCGCGTATTCGCCGGTGGTTGAAACCACCAGCTGTTAAGGTCACAAACGCCACCTGGGTAAGCTAAAAGGCAGATTGTTAAATAATTAACCACAGATTTACACAGATAAACACTGATAAAACAATAAACCGCGGAAACAGAAAAACGCAAATTGATATATATATTTTTTATTTCCGGGATCGCTGAGCCTGACTCTTCACGATTCATCTGGTAAAGCCGATTGCCAGGGAAAAGAGTCCGCGGAGTGGGTTCTGAGAGGAGGAATTGATTTGGAAATAATTCAAAACCATTCAATAACGCTCATAAAGATCATTCGCGTTACTACGTCGCATAAATCGCTCCTTGTTGCATTCAATTAATCTTCTTTACCTCACTCACAAAAAACGTTTTTCGACGCTCGTATCGCCTACTCGCATTACTTCGGGATATGTCTACTCTCAAGGCTGCGTCGCAAACACCAACCTTTGTAGCCGGGATCGGTGATCCCGGATTATTTTTGAAGGGGAGGAAGGCAATCGACGTATTCGCCGGTGGTTGAAACCACCGGCTTTTATGATAAACCCGCGTGGCGGGTTGGATGAGGTGGAATTGATTTGGAAAAAATTCAATTGCATTCAATTCAGGATTATAAGAAACTTCTCCATTCCTCGCTCCCATCAGCCGCTTGCTGCGCAGCGCTTGCCAGGGAACGGTCGCGATGTTTCGGGCATAGAGCGCCCTCAAGCCACAAAGCCGCTTGCTCCACCTCATTATGCTCGGTGCAGGCGCTGCGCTTGCCAGGGTTCGTTCCTCGCATCGCTCAGACAAACCATTCGCGATACTTCGTCGCATAGTTCGCTCCTTGATACCGATAAAGATCGATCGGTATGAAAGAAGACCACTTTCATGTAATTACTCACCGCAAATCGGAATTGGAAGTGAGGGCGGACCAAAGAGAGCTTGGATCGCATCAAAAGCTCGAACTCCGGCCAGTTCAGCTGTATCAATGACTGATGCCAAGGCGGCATAGGTATTTGTACCCCAGATGGAGCGAAATCCATTCGTGACCTTACGATGCACAACCGAGTGACGCAAGGCACGTTCAGCGACGTTATTGGTCGGCTCGACATCGTTTCGATGCAAGAACACAAACAGACAGGCACGATATTTCAAATAACGACGCTGTAATTTCTGTGCTTCAGGTGGGGCTAAGTCTTGGTGCAGCAAGCGGTCACAGTTACGCTCAATATGAGCCACTTGTTTATCAAACTGTGCAGGAGTCATCTGACCACGTTGGCGATGAACTTGGATGGCATGTTGAAATAGCTTTCGCAGGGCGTGGGCCCAGGTCAAATGAGGCTGAGCATCCAAAATATGCTGCAAGGCGCGCAATTGATGGGCCATACACAACTGTCTTTGCCTGGCAGGGGCTTTCAACTGTCCCCCATAACAGTCGCTCACCCATACTTCCGCCTGTAAGTCGTGCATGACATCCCGGATCACTTCCGCACTTCGGTTACGACGGATCACATGCAAAACACTCGTCAGAGTGCAAAAAACCCATTCCCACGCATTGGCTCCGTTTATCCGGTTGCTGGTTTCATCACAATGAACCACCTGGCTTTGACGAATGCTGTCCTGGATCTGGTCGATCTTGCCCATCGCCCACTTTCCAGCTCGTTTCATGATCTCATCGATCCCACCCTGGCTGATCTCAACCTGATGCAGGTCAAGCAATGCCTTTTGAGTGCGGGCATAGCTCATGTGCTGCTCTTGGCGGTAATACACCACCGTTGCTTCCAACCTGCTTCCGAATGCACGGTTCATCTCCAACCCAGCAGGTGGTTCTTCAACTTGAGACGTACCACACTCAGGACAGGTCACGCTATACTGCCGTACTTCAATCACCTGGGCAGGTGCTTGAGGCAGCTCTGTGATCTGGTTCACATCGACCAAACGACCCGCTGCGCTGCCTAGCTCGGCGTGACATTTACAACATGACTTCGCACGTAACTCAATGGTGTGATCTGGTTGGGCCACAAACTTACGCTCATGTTTTTCATGCCCAAAGGGTGGTCCATGCCGATGCCTACGTCGACCTGCTGGTAAGCTGCCTTTTTGATCACGCGATGGTGGCTGAGAGGAGTTCTTTGATGAGGTGGGTGGCTTTTGATTCTTCTCAAACTTCAATTTCAAAGCTTCAAATTCCGCTTGAAGTGTCAAGTTCAATTGGAATACAGTTCTTCCTTTCGTCAATCGTTTCAAGATCATCTTTTCCCATACGCGCATCTTACCAGATATCGCGAATTTTGAGGAGGGGTGAGTAATTACACTTTCATTATAGCACAAATGTTCTAATCCACAAGGGGTTTAAGGAAACTCCTGCAAAAACAGCGATATTTTAAGATTTCTAATGTTGGGAAGATTGCCCTATCCTGCCCAATCGGAGGCGATCATTTCAGCCTGCTGAAGGACGGTGATGGTGGCTTTTTCTTGCTTATCGGGCGGGTAGCCATACTTACGTAAAATTCGCTTGACCATGATGCGCAGCCTGGCACGCACGGATTCTTTGACCGTCCAGTCGATGGTAATGTTCTTGCGAACCATGTCGACCAATTCGCGGGCAATGTCTTTGAGGGTATCATCACCAAGAACTTTAACGGCGCTGTCATTGACTTCCAAAGCGTCGTAAAAAGCGACTTCATCTTCGTTTAGTTTAAGTAACTCACCCCGTTTTTGGGCTTCACGCATCTCCTCTGCCAGCTTGATCAATTCAGCGATGACTTCAGCAGATTCGAGGGTGCGATTCTGATACATGCGGATGGTATGCTCGAGCATAGCGGCAAACGAGCGAGATTGGACCAGATTCTTACGCATACGGGTCTGGATCTCATCATTGAGAAGTTTACGCAATAACTCAATGGCAAGATTCTTTTGGGGCAAGTTTTTGACATCGGCAAGAAATGCATCTGACAGAATGGATATTTCAGGTTTGCGTAGACCCGCAGCGGAGAAAATATCGATGATCTTATCGGTGACCACTGCACGAGAGACGATCTGACGGATAGCGAGGTCCAAATCTTCCGAGGTGAGCTCTCCCTCCACGGTGGACTTGATGAGGGCGGCGCGGACAGCCTGGAAGAAACTGACGTCATCCCGGATGGCTAAAGCCCGATCATCGGGGACTGCCAGGGCAAAGGCGATGGATAATTCCTTGACAAATTTCAAGAGGCGGGATTTGCCATCTGCCAGAGCCAGAATATGCTCCTGAGCCAGGGGGAGCAAACTCAATTTTTGCTGGGGGGTGCCATGCGTCCAGCGTGACCAGTTAAAGCCATGGAAAAGACCCTGGCAGATTTCATATACCCTGAGCAGCTCCCTGACGGCCACTTCCTGATCGATGGCAGTAGCCCCTTTGCCACCACTTTCGGTGTAGGCGGCAAGGGCTTGTTGCAGGTGATAGGCTAACCCAAGATAGTCCACAATCAAGCCACCGGGTTTATCTTTGTAGACCCGATTGACACGGGCGATAGCCTGCATCAGACCATGACCCTGCATAGGTTTGTCGATATACATGGTATGCAGGGGAGGAACGTCAAAGCCAGTCAGCCACATATCACGGACAATAGCGAGCTTGAATGAATCTTCAGGCTGCTTAAAGCGGTCGGCCAGCTCATCCCGACGGTGTTTATTGCGGATGTGAGGCTGCCAATCCAGAGGGTCACTGGCTGAACCGGTCATGACGATCTTGATAACCCCATGCATATCTTCATCGGAATGCCATTCCGGACGCAAGGCAATGATGGCATGGTAGAGGTCGACACAAATGCGACGGCTCATACAGACGATCATGGCTTTACCATCCATAGCATCCTGGCGGGCATCGAAATGGGCGAGGATATCCCGAGCAATCAGGTGGAGGCGTTTATCGGCACCAACGATGGCTTCCAAGGCAGCCCACTTCGACTTCAGTTTCTCCTTGCGCTCAATTTCTTCTGTTTCTGTGGCTTCCTCAAAATCCGGGTCGATCTTCGGTTTTTCTTTTTCATCAAGGACCAATTTGGCAAGCCGACCCTCATAATAAATCCGGACGGTGGCACCATCTTCAACGGCCTGCTGAATATCATAAACGCTGATGTAATTCCCGAACACGGAACGGGTATTGGCATCGGCTTTTTCGATGGGTGTGCCGGTAAAGCCAATGAAAGAAGCGTTGGGAAGGGCATCACGCATGTGTCGGGCATAGCCGTCAATGAAATCGTACTGGGAGCGGTGGGCTTCATCAGCAATGACGACAATATTATGACGGTCACACAAGGTACCAGCACCCTCGAGGAACTTTTGAATGGTGGTGAAGATAACCCCACCCGAGGCACGACCGCTTAATTTATCGACCAGGTCGAGACGGCTCTCCGCCTGTTCGGGGAGCTGGCGCAGGAGCTCGGAACAGCGCGAGAAGGTGCCAAATAGCTGACCGTCCAGGTCATTGCGGTCGGTAATGACGACGATGGTGGGATTTTGCATGGAGGGGTGAAGGACGATGCGCCCGGCATAGAAGGCCATGGTGAGGCTCTTGCCAGCCCCCTGGGTGTGCCAGACGACACCAATACGGTGATCCCCAGGCTTGCCATCCGGCAACCTTTCCACAAGATAAGTACCCTTTAATTCACCCATGAGGCGTTGCTCTCGAGCAGCACGCATGGTTTCTTCCACGGCTACATTGACGGCATGGAACTGATGATAACCGGCGATCTTCTTGAGCGAGGGAGTGCCACGATCAGTCTCGAAAACGACAAAATAGCGCAGGAGATCAAGAAAGCGCCTCTTCTCGAAGATACCCCTGAGGAGGACTTCGAGCTGGGTGAGCGAAGATGGGCGACAGATTTACCACTGATGGTCTTCCAGGGCGAATGTGCTCGGAAACTCGATTGCTTCATATTATACACATACAACTGTGGTTGCATAAATTTAACACTCAGTATTGATAATACCAGCCTATCCCAATCATATGATAAGCTAAGGCAGTTTGGGATGAGTAAATGTTGGGTTTCGAAAGATCAAACTCAGCAATTGACCCAACCTACAAAGGATGGACTTTGAAATAAAATTATAATTTCCAATTAGAAGTGAACCCAACTCAAAGGATACTTTGAATCATTGCGGTGAGACTGTCTCTCAACCCGAATATTTTCGGGATCAACGATGCCGGTATCGCTCGTACAGAGCGCTTTTCATCGCTCACAAAGAGCACTCGCGATGTTTCGTCGCAAAGAACGCTCCTTGATGCTTCGTCGCAAAGAGATCAGGTCTAACTTGAATACTGCGTCGCAGAAAATAACCACCCATCTTCCTCTTCACGTACCAGGGAGCGGCGATCTACAGAACCTACACGGCTAAATATAATATCGCCTTTTCGCATTATATACCGCGATAAACGATTTCTATCTTCATCTGAAACCCTTGGGAGATCATGATGGAGTATGCGATTTTCGCCAAGATGTTCAACAGTGATAATAGGTGTACCGACAGGTAAATAATCTTTTTGGTGCAATTGACTACCAAAAGGACCCGTTTGTATGCCAGCTGGCATACAAATCTCTTTCAAAGATTGAATATCCCAGTCTTGGGATAAAAGCCCATAAGGTGAACTCTTCATGGGACATTTATCCGTTTGACGTTATCTTTTATCAACTGTTCTAATCGATGACTTTCTTCAAATTGCTTTTCTAAATTACTAGTCAAGCGTCCCAGCATCTGCTCAAAAGGTTCATCCTCCTCCTCTGCCTCCGCTGCACCAACGTAACGACCGGGCGTGAGTACATAACCTTGTTGACGGATTTCGTCCACCGTTGAGGATTTACAATAACCAGGGATATCGGTGTAGGATGAAGGCGCAAGTTCGCCCCATTTAAGTTTTTTCCAATCATTTGGTATCATGCTTTACTCTTATATTTTATCTCCACATTGTTGACAAAAAGTAAACCTGATGTATAATAAAAGTAACCCCCCTGGAGATAGCATCTCCAGGCCGACGCCCGCCTGAAACGGCGGGCTGTCCCTTAAATAAGGATGAATCCATGGAACGTGTCATTTCTTATGTGGACGGCTATAACCTCTACTACGGTCTGCGCGATCAAAAAATGCAGCGCTTTTACTGGCTCAATATCCAAAAACTTGCGCAACAATTCATCAAACCTCATCAGACACTTATAAGCACAAAATACTTCACTACTGTTGTAAAAACACCGGAAAGCAAGCGCTTGCGTCAAATGGAATTCCTGGATGCACTAAAAACTCTCCATAACTTTTCCATTTATTTTGGTCATTTCCTATCCGATACAATCATCTGCCGTCAATGTGGTCATACTTATATAACTAATCACGAAAAGATGACGGATGTTAATATCTCTGTAGAGTTGATGAAAGACGCTTTCGAAGACCGTTTCGATGTCGCCTTTCTCATGTCAGCAGATAGCGACCTGGTTCCCACGATACACGCCGTCCGGCAGTTATTTAAGAATAAGCGTGTAGTTGCCATCTTTCCACCCGGTCGGTTTTCCATAGCCATAAAGAAGGTAGCCAATGGCGTCTTACATATCAGCCACCTTGAGCTGGCAAAGAGCGTATTTCCGGATGAAGTAGTCAAAGATGGGGTAATCATGCATCGTCCTGCTCGGTGGCGCTGATGCATTTAATCCTTCCTTGAGCAACTCAAACTGTTTAAATTTTCTCGAATTTTTAATTCCAACCTTTCACTTTCTGTGAATTGTTGTTCTAGGGTTGATTTGAGACGTTTCATTTTCTCGTCAAATGGCTCGTCGTCCTCTTCCAAATAAGCAGCACCCACATAGCGTCCAGGTGTGAGCACATATCCGTTCTCACGGATATCCTTCAGAGTAGCTGATTTGCAGAAGCCAGGTATGTCTATATAATCGATACCATTTTTCCATTTATGGTAGGTGCTCGCAATCCGGGCAATGTCTTCTGCAGTCAAGTCGCGATGAACGCGGTCGATCAGGGTACCCAGCTTACGGGCATCGATGAATAAAGTCTCGCTTTGGTGGTTACGTGCCTCATTCCCACCGTATTTATTGCGTGATAGGAACCACAAACAAACCGGGATCTGGGTGCTATAAAACAACTGACCAGGTAAGACAACCATGCAATCGACCAGGTCGGCTTCGATGATGGCTTTACGGATCTCGCCCTCGCCGGAGGTATTGCTGGACATGCTGCCATTGGCAAGCACGAAACCTGCCATGCCCACCGGAGAGAGATGGTGAATAAAATGCTGCACCCAGGCATAGTTAGCGTTGTTCACCGGTGGTGTGCCATATTTCCAGCGTTTATCCTCACGCAAGGTCTCTCCGGCCCAATCGCTCATGTTAAAGGGCGGGTTGGCGAGGATGAAATCGGCTTTAAGGTCGGGGTGGAGATCGTGGGTGAATGAATCGGCGGGCTCCTTGCCCAGGTCATTCTCGATGCCGCGAATGCCCAGGTTCATCTTAGCCAGCTTCCAGGTGTTGGGGTTGGATTCCTGACCATACACAGCTATAGGTCGCTTATGCGACCGCCGTGGGCTTCGACGAACTTCTCGGATTGGACGAACATGCCACCGGAGCCACAACAGGGGTCGAAGACGCGACCCTTATAAGGAGCGAGCATCTCGACCAACACACGCACGACCGAGCGAGGGGTGTAAAACTCACCGCCCTTCTTGCCCTCCAGGCTGGCGAACTGGGAGAGGAAATATTCGTAAACCCGCCCGAGGATATCCTGCTTGCGGGCTTCTTCGTCCAGGAAGTTGATGCCGCTGATCAGGTCCACCAGACCACCCAGGCGCTGCTTATCCAGGGTGGCACGACCATAGTTACCCGGAAGCACACCCTTGAGAGAAGGGTTATCGCGCTCGATGGCGAGCATGGCATCATCGATCAGGTTGCCGATGGAGGGCTGCTTGGCATTGGCACGCAGATAGGTCCAGCGGGCTTCACGTGGAACCCAGAAGACACGCTCGGCGATGTATTCGTCGCGATCTCTCGGGGTCGGCACCCTGGCTGACCTGCGATTGCAATTGAGTATGAAGTTGTTCAAAGGCGTCGGAGATATATTTGAGGAAGATCAGACCGAGGACGACGTTCTTGTATTCGGCGGCGTCGAGGTGGCCGCGGAGCTTATCAGCGGTGGCGAATAATTCGGCTTCGAAACCCAGGTTGGCACCATTGGGTTTGGATCTATTCGATTTTTTTGGCATGACGAGGGTCCCCGAAAACGGAAAATCGTAGTGGGTAATGCATTGGTTGAATAAAGTATACACCAAACCGAGGGGATTCGACGTATGTCCGGGATCAACGATCCCGGCTACAGGGGTTTCGGAGCAGAAGAACGCACCTTGTCTTGCTTCCAGAGAACGGGCGCGAGGCTTCGGGTAATCTGAAAGGAAGATTGCTTCATAGAGAGGACGCTGGTTTCCCCGAAAATCAGCGGGGATTCCGCAATGACAATTCGGCCAGGATCAACGATCCCGGCTACAGGGTTTTCAGCGGTGGTTTGCATCCATCAGAGAGCAAAGTTGTCTCTCAATTCCCAGAGATGTGATGCGTAAATCCTTACTTCATTTTACGACCCCAGTTCTAATTAATCGCTCTAGCAATCGGCGAACATAGCCTGCTTCGATCATTTCACCCCAGTGCCCGTCACTGAATCGCTCACCTCTGACAATAAAAGTGAGCATTGTTTTGATTCCTGCCAGGTCGGCTGATTTTATCACCTCATCACTCTTCAGCATCTGGTAGGCCTCTTCTGGATCATAACCAACATTCAACCAGCATTCGCTAGAAGCAGCCCGGATAAATTCCTCAACCAATGGGTCATAGACCGGATAAGGCATCTGAATAATGCCATCAGCGTCTTTGTTTCCACCTTCCCACTTTATTACAGGATTAAAACCCGGCGCATAAAGCCGTGGCAGAAATGAAACCAGCGCTTTGATTTCATCCCTTGTGGGTAAACGTGTTTCGTTTTTCATTGTAGTGCCTTTCATGATACCAGCTTGTTCAGGTAAACCTTTAGGGATCACCAGTCAATAGGCGACATGAGATCGAACTCAAGGGAATTAACGATATCCGTGTAAAGAATGTGAATCTGCCGTATAAAACAGCTTCCAGCGTTGGTGTGCCTCTAATGCGTACACCTCTTCCTCTGTCGCAACAGGAAGCGGTATAGGGCACAAAGCACAGCTGTTGTTTGCTTCTACAGTCTCATTATATCTGGCTTGTATGAAAGCTTGAGGCGTATCTCGATTCGGCTGACTATATCAAAAAACAACACGATAGGATGAGCAACTATACAGACTTCCGGGATCAACGATCCCGGCTACAAGGCCTTCGGAACAGGAAACGCACCGTGTCTCGCTTGCAGAGCACGGGTGGCTGCGGGTAATCTGGAAGGAAGATTGCTTCATAGAGAGGACGCTCGTTTCCCCGAAAATACCGCTCGTTCGCAATGACAATTCGACCGGATCAACGATCCCGGCAACAGGATTTTCAGCGGTGGAATCCATCCAACAGAGAGCAAAGTGGGCAAATCACAATAAAGAAGGAGATTTAATGGTTGGGTTTCGCATGCGCTCATCCGGTAAAACTCAAACCGGGTATCTGAATCTACAAAATTGGAGTGAGGATTGTGTGAAGAAATTACACCTCAATTACTTCTTCTTCTCCCATTCCAGCACTGCCGCACGGATGGCTTTGCGTACTTCCTCATCGGGCACGTCCTTCACACCCAGGTATTTCTCACCATCCACGGTGACAGTCACCCCATGGTCGGGGGCGTCAGTCAGGCTAATCCCCCTGGGCGCCAGCTCGGTGCCTTCCAACTGGGCTTGCAAGATGTCGTTGATCTGCGTGGCAATGCTCTTGAACGTCGGCGGGGGCTGCGGGGCTGGGTTGAGTATTCCTCCCACCAAATCCGGCAAGTCGGTGCTGACCGGTTTAATTTCCGAGTCAGGTTCCAAAGTAAAGGGTGGGACAAACTCAGGAGCAGGTTCTGCAGATGCAATATCCATGGGTGTGAGAAGGAACTCCGGTAATATGGAATCCACGGGTACCGGTGGGAATTCTGGCAGAGAGTCTTCGGTCGGTGGGGTAACTGACTCATCTGCAGAAGCGGGTGTACGTAGGAACTCCGGGAATAAGGAATCTGAGGGTGCTGGTGTGGAATTCTGGCAGAAGAGCTTCGGTTGGTGGGGTAACTGACTCATCTGCAGAAGCGGGTGTACGTAGGAACTCCGGGAATAAGGAATCTGAGGGTGCTGGTGGGAATTCTGGCAGAAGAGCTTCGGTCGGTGAGCTGGTTGTCTCATCTACGGAAGCGGGTGAAGGGGCAGGTACAGCCAACCACCTGGTGAGCACATTGGAAGTAAAGCTTAAGCGGTGCTGCTGTGCTGGAGAGAGCTCATGGGCAGCTTTGAAAGTCGTACCTTCCATCTCCACCACCAGATCCTGGGTGCGCGTGTCACGCCAAAGGCTTGCCACCTCGGTTAAATTCTTATCCACCTTTGCGGTGGATTTTGAATTCCCGCGTGCCTTTCTTACGGCAGCCTGTATAATCCAGATCAGACTGACAACAATCACCCCGATGATAAAAGAGAAACCGGCAACAATTAGCGTATAAACATCCATGGTTAACCTCCAAATTGGCATTAAGCTAGCTGGCAATGCGGGCAGTAATGGGTGCCACGCTGCCCCACGACAATGCGTGCAATTGCCGTGCCACATTCCGGGCAAGGTTCACCCGTGCGCTGATAAACCCGAAAATAATTTTGAAAATCACCGCCCCGATAGACCCAATCAATGCTGGCGCCGTTTCTTACTATCCCTTCCCGCAGCACAGTACGGATGCTCTCCAGCAAAATTCCAGCCTGCTGCTCAGTCAGAGTGTTTGCAGGGGTGAGCGGATACAGTTTCGCCAGATTCAGTGCCTCATCAACGTAAATGTTCCCCAATCCAGCGATGAAGGTCTGGTCGAGCAGCAGTGGCTTGAGCTGCCGGCGGGTGGCATGCAGGCATTCAAACAGCGCGTGGGCAGTGAAGCCTTCTTCCAACGGCTCAGGACCCAGACCGCCCACCACCCGCTCAACCTCGTCCACCAGCCAGACCCGGCCAAATTTGCGGGCATCGTTAAAAACCAGCTCGAGATCACCTTCCAGAGTGAGGATCAGGCGGTCGTGCGGCTCAAGGGGTGCACCCAGCGGCTTCACCAGCAGGTCACCACTCATACGCAGGTGACAAAGCAGCCAATCTGGCGTGAGCTGAAAAAGCAGGAACTTGCCCCTTCGCCCGATGCCTTGAATCACCTGCCCTGTTATGCGCGAGGCAAATTCAGCAGGGGAAGGCTCCACCAGGCTACGCGCCCAAAGCAGGTTTGCCCCCAGGATGCGCCTGCCCACCAGTGAAGGCCCGCTTTGTTTGGCAGGCCCGCTTCGCTTGGCAGGCTGGTCCGGCTCACCCAAACGCAATCTACGTGCAATCGTTTCTACTTCAGGTAATTCAGGCATGTGTTGATTCCAAATTCAGGTTACAGTGAGATACGGAGTGCCACGGTAAATGAAAAGGCAATAATTTCTAATGTTGGAGACTGCTTCGACTGGCAAAGTCCGTTCACCCAAGGTCTTAAAAAAACACTCTTTTCAGTGACAAGATACAAGTGCAGGATCGAAGTATTATACCCAAGGGTAAATTATCGAAATTCGTCCCGCAAGATGCTCATTACCAATATATCGATATACTTCCCATTTCTAAACTCCGCCTGGCGTTGCCGTATTTCATGGGTAAACCCAGCTTTTTCGTACGCCCGGATGGCACGCGGATTCGTCTCAAGCACCCTGAGGAAGATACGGTGCAGGTTCAGGGTATTAAAGCCATGTTGAAGCAGTAAACGCACCGCCTCCGTCCCATATCCTTGATTCCAATAGCTCTTTTCGCCTATATTAATTCCAATCTCAACATTACGGTTACACCAATCAATTTTACCAAATCCACAGGAACCAATCAGCTTCCAGTAATCCTCGCTTGTTTCTACAACAGGTTCCCCCGTTTCGCCTGGCAGGCGGACCTCTATCGCAAGCACGTGTTCATCGGCAGGGCGAGCAAGCATTGCCTCGAACCAACCCTCTTCCTCAACATGAGAAAATGGTCGATAAATACTAATCCCCTGTTGCACCTCGGGATCATTGATCCATTTCACAAAAGTTGGGAGGTCTGCCCGTTCTATCGCTCTGAAGCGAATCCTTTCACCGTAAATCACGTGCTCCTCCTCATCTCATTTACCCGGTTAAGGCAAGTTACCAAAGATCTCATGGATTTTCCTGGTCGAATTCATCCTTCAGTATGCTCATCACCAGCACATCCATGTACTCACCCTCCGTAAACTCCGCCTGGCGTTCCCGTCCCTCATGGACAAAACCAGCCTTCTCGTAGGCGCGGATGGCGCGTGGATTATTCTCAAATACATGAAGAAAAATACGGTTCAAGTTTAGGGTGTTGAATCCATGCTTCACCAGAAGGCGTACTGCTTCGGTGCCATAACCCCGGTTCCAATAGGTCTTATCCCCAATCATGATACCGAGTTCGGTAGCCCTGTTGCGCCAATCGATATCATTGAAAGCCAGGCTGCCGATCAGCTTCCATTGAACTTCACCGCCGCTTCGCTTGGCAGGCGTACTTCGATCCCCAACACATGCTCGTCAGGGGAGCGCTTGATCATCCCCTCAAACCAATTTTCTTCTCCAGCTTGCGATACAGGTTGATGGACCAATATCCCCTGCCGGACATCGGGATCATTAAGCCAATTTACAAAGGTTGGCAGGTCAGCCCGTTCAATACCCCTGAAGCGTATGCGCTCACCGTAGATCATAAATCCTCCTCAGGTCACTCAACCTGAACCGTTGACCAGGTTCTCCACAGCCTGGAAGGGAGAGATGCGTCTCTCGAGCACACTTTCCAATGCCTGCTCGTAAGCTCCAGCAGCCAGGCTGGAACGAAAGTTTTCCACCAAACTGCTGGTCAGCAAAATATCCAGCTCAGACTGTAAACGCCAGCGTTCGCGTTGCTCCCACCCGCCTGTCTGCTCCAAATGGAGTCGGTGAGAAGTGATGGCGTCCGCAAGCTCGGGGATGCCCGTCCCATCAATTGCCACCGTACGCAGGATGGGCGGCACCCAGATTGTCGTATCGGTGGCAGGCTTATTCTCTTGACTGAGGACGGTTTCCAACCGCCCGTGATGAAGAAAGCGATGCGGCAACGGATGGGCCAGACCCAGCGAACCGCGCAAGGCACGCTCGGTATTCTCTACGCCCGGGAGGTCGGCTTTGTTCACCACGAGCACATCGGCGATCTCCAAAATCCCGGCTTTAATCGCCTGGATGTCATCGCCCAGACCCGGTGCTTCGACCACCAGGGTGGTGTGTGCCAGGCGGGCAATATCCACTTCTGATTGACCCGCACCCACAGTTTCAATCAGGATCAGATCAAAGCCGGCTGCATCCAACACCTGCACCACAGCGGCCGTCGCAGAGGCAATCCCACCGAGCGAACCACGCGTAGCCATCGAGCGGATGAACACACCTGGGTCGCCAGCCAGATCGCGCATGCGAATACGGTCCCCCAGGATTGCCCCACCAGTAAAGGGGCTGGTAGGATCCACCGCCACGACTGCCACCCGGCGAGGCAATTCAGCCTGTGGTGGCCCGCTTTGCCTGGCAGGCCCGCTCGTTCGCAGATCAGGTTCGCTCACTCCCTTGGCAGGCCCGCTCGTTCGCAGATCAGATTCGCTCACTCCCTTGGCAGGCCCGCTCGTTCGCAGATCAGATTCGCTCACTCCCTTGGCAGGCCGGCGATAGTGAAGTGCCAGCTGGTTAACCAGGGAGGATTTCCCTGTACCCGAGGCTCCCGTCACCCCCACCAGGTGAGCTTTGCCGGTATGGGGGAAAAGAATGCTCAAGGCAGATCTTCCTTCGGCAGTGTTGTTTTCCACCTGTGAGATGGTTCGCGCCAACGCCAGCCGGTCGCCTGCCAATACACCCTGGGCAAGATCCATATCAACCATCCAATGTGTGCTAGGCTTTGGAAGCCAACACAGCCTTGCGGATATCGTTCACATAGCTATCGCTCAGGGTGCCGGGCCCATAGATGCCACTCACGCCCAGCTTGAGCAGGAGCGGCACGTCTTCATCCGGCACGATCCCACCCAGAAACACCATTACATGCTCCTGTCCGTTAGCTTTCATCAGCTCGAAAACGCGGGGGACCAACGCCATGTGTGCCCCGGAGAGGATGGAGAGTCCGACTGCATCGACATCCTCCTGCAAGGCAGCTTCAGCGATCATCTCAGGTGTCTGCCTGAGCCCGGTATAGATGACTTCCATACCGGCATCACGTAAGGCGCGGGCTACCACCTTGGCACCGCGATCATGCCCGTCCAGCCCGGGTTTAGCAATCAATACACGTATCTTTCGCTCGCTCATCTCGCCTCCAATAGGAGTATGATAGAAAATTATACCAAAGAGAAGAACTTAGCGATTGTTTTTTAGCTATTTGCATTTAGCCGTTAGCATTTCGTATCAAGTCCTGAAATACGATTACCAGGAAAAGTTAGAAGTTCAACTTGAGAAGGAAAATCTGAGTACTCTGAGAATAAAATTATCCGTCACCTGATTGACTTTTTAAGCATATGTCTGTAAGATGGTGTTAGCGGATGCGACTAATCCTGGAGAGGTTCTGATGGACAAGTTAAAACCCATGCCAGAGCGGGAAAAATTTCAGCATGCCTTTGATATGGTAAAGTTATACCAGAAACACGTGTTGCCATTTGTCGAGGAACAGCTGGGTTACGCAGCAATGCATAATCTGCGCTCTGTCTGGCAGGCAGCAATCATACCTATGCATGAAGCTGATAGCTACCATGACAAGTACGAGCAGGCATACAGCAGCTGGCTATGGATGGCACGCCACAGCCACAGTACACTCGCAACTCAGCTTTCTACGGAAGAAGTGTTGGAATATAAACGCCTACTGCTGGGGTTGTATGAGCAACAGGCACACAACCCAGACCTGGCAATATTTCACCTGCTCAAAGCTCATACCGCCATTGCTAAAGCATTGCTATATGAGATGCAATGGCTGACGCCGATCGAATTCGATCAAGATTAGCAAAACACAGGTCACGTGCGAAATCCATGATTGCAAGATACTTCAAACTCCCGGGGCTGAACAAGTTTGCCGGGTGGACTGCCAGCACGTTGGCAGGGCTTATGCAAGCAAGGTCTATCACTTGAAGCGCACAACCACACTTTCGGACCATCACTGCACGATCATCCTCACACCCCTGGCCAATTAGAGTGGGTTAAATACAGAGACATCCAGACAGGCACAGACGAGCTGCCAGGACGTCTCGGTATATTTAAAATGGATATTTAGTTAATTCGTTCAAATTTTTCCGCCGGTGTTTTACAAACCGGGCAGTTTCCCTGCAGTGGTCCGATATGAGTATATCCACAGACCGGGCAAACGTAGTAATCCACTTCCGGTATGGGCTGCTGTGACTCCAGAGCCGCCAGTGCATTGCGATACAGCTCCTCGTGGACCTTCTCCACCTCCCAAGCCCACTTGAAGGAGGTGAGGGCACGCTTCACCGACTCGGTCTCGGCATCCTGAATAAAATCGGGGTACATCGTCACCACCTCATAGTTCTCCCCCGCAATAGCAGCTTTCAGGTTGTCGTTTGTAGATCCGACCCCATCCAGGGCACGAAAATGACTCAGGGCGTGCACCGTCTCGGCTGCAGCAACAGCCCGGAATAGCTTGCCTAACTGGGGATAGCCATCCGCATCCGCCTTTTTGGCAAAAGCCAGGTACTTGCGATTCGCCTGCGATTCACCTGCAAACGCAGCTTTTAAATCATCAACCGTCTTGGTCATTGCATCCTCCGTATACGTAAGAACTATTGGTAAAATATTTCACCATCTTGCAGCATGCTTATTGGGTAGTACTCACATTAATTGGGTGACGAAATTCCAGATTCGGGCACATGTGGCTTTATTCATCCATATCTGGAGAATATCCGACATTAAATCGTCGACCCATTCCGCTTATTTGAATTAGATGCCAGCTGTAGGACGGCTCAGAGTTTAGATAAGCCGGACACCTGGTTTGTACCGCACCAAGTAGATACGTTTTGAATGGCAGTATAGTATTAATCCAAACAAGCTTAATCAACCTGCTCAACAAGGTAGGATTGAATACCCATCAGCTTTACCTGGTCAATCTGGGCTTCAATCCAATCAACGTGTTCCTCTTCGTCGGTAAGGATGGAATCCATCAACTCACGGCTGCCATTATCACCGAGCTCATAGGCCAACTTGATGCCATCGTTATAACCTTTTACTGCGCCATACTCAGCTTCCAGGTCATTGCTCAATTGGGCTTCGATAGTAGCTCCAATGTTTATCTTCTTCAGCTTGCTGACGATTGGTAGTCCTTCCAAGAACAGGATACGGGCGATCAACTTTTCAGCATGCTTCATCTCGGTAATTGCGCGCTCCTCAATGGCTTTATGCAGCTTCGCATAGCGCCAATTGTCACACATCTCTGAATGCACCATATACTGGTTGATAGCTGTTAATTCATCGGATAAAAGGTTGTTCAATGCTGCAAGGATTTTTTCGTTACCCTTCATTTTAAATTACCTCCTAATTTTTGAAATTTCTTGGATCGAATAGTTTGATTTTAGCAATTATATAAGCTTACGACCGGTATGGATAGTAATATCTTTCCTCTCATTACAATCAAAAGATAATACTGCAGAGTTATGACGCAAGGCTCGCCAGCAAAATTAGACCGCATGCTCCAGGTATCATTCCTCTGCCAATCGAAACACAGTTCCATCCAGCCAAATACTGGGATGTAACATAACCAAGTCAAGATGGAGGTTGGAGTGATTGCGACCTCCAAAGCGGTCATTCATGCCAATTGCAATATGCACGCTGTGATTTAGCTTCTCATCCAGCATGATGTCACCGGTGAGGTCATTCACGCCCGGGTTCAAGCCAATGCCCAACTCGGCAATCTGATCTTTGTCTCCGCTGGAGGCTGTCAGCAGCTCCTCGAGCAGCCGAACCGAATCGGCGTCAGGTGCATCGATGCGTACCACTTTGCCATGCTCAAAGCTCAGCCTGAGCTTTTCCACTGGCTTACCGCGGAAAAACGCCCTATCAATCACCGCCACACCAACAGCAGAATCCTCCAACGGTGCCAGGTAGACCTCGCCACGTGGCAGGCTATTTTGATCCTGGTGGATAGGCCTCCCAGCGATGTTCAGATATAGGTCGGTCCCCAGCGGTGTAGTGAGGTGAACCTGTTGGGCACCTGCCAACTGTTTTGCGACCCGCTCCTGCAATACATCGAGAGCAGCCTCATCAATATTCACTGCGAGCGAGTATCTGTGGCACAATAAATCCAGGGGGACACCATAAGCATCAGCCATGGATTGGGTCGGATGGATGACTGTAAAGCGCTTGCAGCCAAGCCGGTCGGCTTCATCCAATAAAGCAATCCATTCAGCAGCCATAGCCCTGCGGCGCGATATCTCTACCCCGGGGATGTGACCGCCATGGTCACGCACTTCGATGAGCACATCTACGTCTTTCAGCCAGCGTATTTCATGCTCAGGTACCAATCCCAGATACTCAGAGGGAACTTGCATGCCGATGCGTTGTAAGAGTGGCTCCATGATCAGGCGCAGGCTCCAAAATGCACCCCGGGCACGGATGCGAAAAGCAAGGGCTTGGATAAAATCAAGCGAGTTGGTGCTGGCCCAAATCCAGATCACCTGCCCCGGAGTTATTGACAAATTTTCTATGGTCTTTTGGGCTAAAGTTTCATCATCCATGCCCAAATTGTATCAAGTTTTACAGCCCACGGAGTAAAAAATCTGGTAACATTTCTATTTCAGGCACTCTTATACCACCCCATGAGGAGGTCGCCTTGATCAGTCAAGACAAGATCGATGAATGGATCGGAGAAGTGGAAGAAAGACCGGCCTCGGCAGCATTGATCATCCGGTATATTGCCAATCGATTAAGCGAGCTGGCAAGTCGAGAGGAAGAGCTAGCAGCCCAAAACATCGAGCTGCTCAGTGGACGTAAAGTTGAGGAGTATGAAAACCGGATTGCTAGCCTTGAATACCAGTTGGAGCTACTGAAGCGCCAGCTGGGTGGAGAAGTGGTATTTCCAAGTGAAGTGCCTGCACCGAAACCACTGGCTGAGACAATCAACCTGCTGGTTTACAACCTGTTGGGGCAGGTGCTGAGAGTGGAAGTCAACCCGGCGGGATTGACCTCAGGACAGACCATCGGCAAGGTTGCCAGTCAATCATCTTTAACCGATGTGCAACCCAATGTGCTGGTCACCGGCTCGCAAGAAGAGCTGCTCTTTATCTTTGACTCCGGGCGCACCGTGGCACTGCCTGTAACGCATCTGCCAACATGCAGCCCGGAAAACCTGGATTGGCAGCATGCCTTCTTACAGGAGCCACGTATCAGGGAGGAGCTAGCTGCCATTCAACCGATTGCCAAGATGTCACTTTATGAAACCTGCATTCAAGCCAGCCGGCGCGGATTCGTGAAGAAAATAAAGACCTCCTTCCTGGCCTCACACATCACAGAGAACTATATTGGGACGGGTGTAAAGGTACCAGCGGATAAAACCTATGGCCTGACATTCACAAGCAAGGAGGAACTCTTTGTCATGGTCAGCCAGGAGGGTTACCTCTTCAGCATGCGGGCAGATAGCCTGCCCGTATCGATTGAGGAAGTCATCCACCTGGGGATCACCGACCATATCGTGGCAGCTTTTGCCATGGGACAAAAACCATCCATCATGTTCGTTACCCAAAATGGCAAGGTGGTTCATCGAGAACCAGGCTGGCTGGATACGGCGAGGTCTTTCAAGACGAAAGGCCAGCCATTGCTCTCCAAGGAGAGGCGTGATGCAGGCGTCCGGATTGTTGGGGCTGCTCCGGTTGAGGATGGCGATTGGGGCATATTTCTGCAGAACGATGGCACACTCACTGCACACAAGCTTAATGGACTGCTTGCCAGGGGATCGATTCCAACCGGGCAAGCAAACATCTCGATCCTGGACTTAACCAGCTTCCACATCCTTGAAAGCGTGGAAGATTCAACCAATGATGCAAGATCATAGAGGTCCTGAACAACATGGGACTTAACGTAGGGATTGACTTTGGAACGTCGAATTCAGGTGTCGCCATTTATAAAGGTGACCGGATTCACGTCTTGCCAATCGATAGTAAAAATTTGGTGCCGGAAGTGGTGAAAACAATCCTGTATATCACGCGTGATTACCGGCATCTGATTGGACAGGAAGCGGTGGAGCTGTATTACAAACAGAACATCAACCGTCAGCGTCGCTTTGTGAAAAAGTGGACCGGCGAGATAGACTATCATGGCGCAGACATGCATTATGTGCGCGATGTATATGTCTATGTGGATGAGCTGCAACCTGGCAGGTTGATGCAATTCATCAAGACGGCATTACGCTCAGAAAAATACACCGGCACGCAGGTCTTTGACCGCTTTTACAGCTTGAGTGACATCATTTCGACCTACCTGCAAGCGCTAAAACAACGCGCTGAAGCGCTGCTCCAGGAAGAGATCAGTGGAGTCACCCTGGGAAGGCCCGTCAGATTCTCGGAGAACCCAGAGGTGGACCAGAGAGCGCAGAGCACCCTCCACCAGGCTGCGCTGGAGGCCGGTTTTAAGCAAGCTGATTTTGAGCTCGAGCCGATCGCGGCTGCGCTATATTATGAATTGTCGCTCAGTAAACCCCAGAATGTGCTCATTTTTGACTTCGGTGGCGGCACGCTGGACCTGACGGTTATACACTTGGGTGACCCGCATGGACGGACAGTGTATGCAAGTGGTGGGATCAGCATCGCCGGCAGTGATTTTGACCGGGCGATCATCACCAAGCGCATGCTGCCCCATTTTGGGAAGGGGCAGGTACAACAGGACCCGGAAATCCTCAACCTGATTAATACCATCCCAGATTGGGCTGCCCTGCCAGAACTCTCCACACCGATGGCAAAGGCGGAGCTGGAACGAGCCATCCAGGCCGGAAAAACCCCTGTCAGACTGAAAGCGCTTGAGTCCTTAATCTTCAATGACCTGGCATTTTCATTTTACAATATGGTCGAGGCGACAAAGATCACATTATCCAGCCGGGGTGCGGCTGTTGCCAGGATGAAAGAAAAAAACATGGATATCTGGGAATTGTACACACGCACCCAGTTTGAAAAAGATATCCGGGAACAGCGGGAGCAGATTGAACAAGTGCTGATGGATACGGTGACAGCCTCGGGGATGGAGGTGGGGCAAATCGATGCGGTGGTCAAGACTGGCGGATCGTCAAATATCCCGGTTTTCTCCGAAATGCTGGGCAGGATCTTTGGAGCGGATAAGATAAAGTCATCAGATGTGTTCAACAGCGTGACCGCCGGGTTGGCGATCAAAGCGTACCAAATGTTATAAGCAGAGGGGAAGGACCTACCCATCATGGGACACCTCAATGTGAGGATTTAACCTCAAACGCGTATCTCAATGCCATCTGTGTCCAATGTTACAATACCCGCCATGAAAACAGCCACTAACAAGACACCCGCACCCGCCATCATCTTCGACTTTGGCGGCGTGCTGCTGGACTGGAACCCGCGCTACTTATACCGCAAGCTGTTCCCCAACGACGAGCAGGGAATGGAGCGCTTCCTGGCTGAGATCGGCTTCGATGAATGGAACCACCTGCAAGATGCCGGCAGGCCCTTCTCCGTGGCCATCGCTGAACTGTGCGCCCGCCACCCGCAGTACTGCGACCTGATCCGTGCCTACGATGAACGTTACCCGGAATCGATCAAGGGCGCAATCCCTGGATCGGTGGATATACTGCGCTGCCTGTGGACAATGGGCTTCTCCCTGTTCGGATTGAGCAACTGGCCTGCAGAGAAGTTTTCCCTGGTGCGTCCGGAATACGAATTCCTGGGCTGGTTCAAAAGCATTGTCATCTCTGGGGAGGTGGGAATTGCCAAACCTGACCCACGCATTTTCCAGGTGCTCCTGACTCAGGTTGATCGGCCGGTAGGGGAATGCCTGCTGATTGACGATTCGCAAGCCAACATCGCAGCCGCCCAAGCCCTGGGGTTTCAAACCATCCACTTTCACGGACCTACGCAGCTGGCAAGTGAGCTTGCCAGGCGCGGGTTGCTGCCCGAACCACAGCTTTAGTCATGCATGTGGTAAAGCTAACTCCCATTTCGGGATTCCAAGTGACCCTATGTGATTCTATTTTTAGTCTTTTCCCACCCACCACGCAGCAACGAATACCCATACGATCTCAGCAACCGAAAACAGCCAGCCCTGAAGATTATTGCCCACTATGCCATTGGGGATTGCCAGGAAGAGTACTATCGGTACACATGGCAGCAGGATGAATAAGGCTGCCAGCTTAAGCACCAAGACATTGTCACCCGAAAGCGCTTCGCTGTGCAGAGACGCCCAAACCAATAAGGTGAAACCAGCCAGGTAACATATTATCGCTGCAATGAGCCCAACCTGCCCGACTATTCTGGGTATGTACATTCCACTGCTGACATCCGCCCTTTGCAAAAGTGTCACCGCGAAGCCCAACAGCAAACCACCCAGCACCAGACGGTAGAAGATATTTCCACCCGCTGCAGTACTTTTGCGGCCCAATGTGCGAAGCTTCACCGCTAGCTGTGGTCCCAACACCAATGCCTGCACCATCGCCAGAAAGGGCAGATATTGCCTGAACACTTCCTGCAAGCCAGGTCCTGGCTCATAGAACGGTAGTGTCCCACCCGTGTAAACGCCCAAGTAGGCGATTGGGAACCCACCGAGCACAGGGATTGCCATCGCCAACCCAAGCGCTGCCGTGAACTGCTTCGTGCGGAGCATTATTACCGTTGCAATGAAAGCCATTATGAACAGCCAACCCCATGCCATTGATTTCGGCAGGGAGGGCACAGAATCCTGAAAATACATCCAGATCAGTGCCATGGGTGGTACAGCTGCAAGCAAGCCGCGCAACCGGTCCATGGTTGCAATTTTGTATAGGAGGTATGCCACCACTAATGGGATCAATAACATCTGGACTTGATTAAACCAGCCATTGCCACCCAAGATTGAGGAAGGCAGTGCGTTCACTGCCTGACTCAGCAGGGCTACCGCAAAAAGGAACATGTAGCCCATCCAGCTGGCTGACCAACGCTTCCAGCCTTTATAAATGCAAAATAACAGCACCCCCAGCAGCAGCAAGGAATAAATGGTGCCCTGGATAACACCAAGCACTTTCTGGTCGATTCCTTTCACTGTACCGATAAGCTCCAAACTCACAAGAAAAGTACCCATCATCAGGTGCGGAAGCCCTGCCAGGAGCGATGCGCCCCAGCCTTCGCCTGGCATGGAGCCCCCGATTGTTCCACCACCACCAACGCTTGAGACCGCCATCTGCCTGCCTTCTCCTGCACGCATGGACCACACATATACACCAGCCAGGCTTCCCGGCAGGCGCAGTATCTCGTGCAGTATAAAACCTGCCACCACGCCCTGCTCTCGTGCCTCTTCCAACCCAGCACGGAATACCTCTTCCATCTCCTGCCCGAACCGCGCCAGGAATTGTTGCGGGTAAAGCTTTAACGCCAGTAAAAATAGCTTTATCACCCATGTCATACCTGCTGCCCCCCTTCCGCGTGAACCCTTTCTTTAACAGCTAACAATAACTGTCTCATCCGACCCACCTCGGCATCGAACACCTCCATCCCTGACCGCGTCAATCGATAAACCTTCTTCCCTCGTGCCCCGTCCTTTGATTCAATGCGCTCGATATATCCCTGGTCTTGGAGCCGGTAAAGTGCACCGTATAATGTACCGGTGGACAGTTTCACCCGCTCATCACTCAGCAGAGCCACTTCTTTCAAAATAGCGTAGCCATGCTTCTCTCCACCTCGCAACGATAGCAGGATAAAAAGGGTTGGTTCTTGCAGAGGAAGGAACATATGTTTATTCGTCATATCTCACCTACCGACATGTCAATGATTGATATATATTCTAATTCCCCTTTCCATAGATGTCAAGCACCAAAAAAACTAAAAATATTCTACAATCTCCCCTTAGGAAATGCCTGCAGGTGAGCCTTCCCTCGTTAAATCGATTAACTCCCTTCTTTGAATTTATCTCACAATAGCATAGAAGTAGTGCTGATGAGATGTTAAACGGTGGATTTGGAATATATGCTGGATATATCGACCAGCATGTATCAGACATAGAAGAATTTTATAACACCGTATGGACAGGGTAGGCTACTGATTCCGTTCCCTCGTTCACAGTACCTGGCAGACTATCCACCACCCTGTATTACTGCCATACCCTTTTCGATCCCACTCGGGAAGCGGGTCTCGAAGTCCAGGATGCCTACCCAGGTGGGCTCGACTGCCAGACGTAGCATCTTAAATACGCCAGCTGCCATCATTGCACCCACCATATTAGAGAAGCCCTGAGCGCCCTCCTTGCCCATCGCCCGCTCACCTGCCTGCTGCCATTCCGGGACGATCCCATCATACAGGGTAAGGTGTAAGGTCCCGCGAATATACAACACCTTGAATGGGGGTGTGTAGGAGTCATAAGTCACAGCGACCTGGTCCCCATTTTTTAAAGCGCATACTTTTGGAGCATTGCTGGGGGTTCCGGTGACCAACTCTTTACCGGTCCAGGTAAAGCCAATCGGGATGACGCGTGGGGTTCCATCAGTCCACACATAGGCCAGGTGACCGGGGATTGACGAATTGAGCAGTTGCTGAGCGACTGGATCATTCAGTAGAGACAAGCTACCTTGCTTGGTTGGCATTCAAACCTCCATGGGGGTATTGTGATTCAATTTATAAAATTTATCCTATCTTGCTACCTGGCATGAAATCGAAAATATCATGCGGCTGGATTAAGGTACAAAATATTGCAGCATTTAGACCCAGTATTTTATGAGCGGCTCAGCACCTATCCTTTCTCATCACGATCAAGTGGCAGGAAATAACCCTGTTCATGGCTTGCCATTGGAATTCATGCTTTTTTGGGGGTATCCTAAGCAAATGACAGGCAAAAGAATGTTGTAGAGATAATGAACAATCTGATTTTGACCCTATAGATCACTTTGGATAGTTGATATTATAAGTAATAAGACCTATAAAGTCAAGTTTGTGATATTTGGTGCAATCCTGAGGGACCGGTATTGATTTTAGAGCCCCCGGCTTACAGTCAATTGGTGCGTTGTGAAAATTCAAGCGGTTATCTAATCATATCTTTAACCTGTCATTCGAACCTAGCGATATAATCTAATTTACATCAACTATATCCAATACAAGATCTATGGATCAAGACTATTACAATTCAAGAAGACGAGGGAAATATGGCAAAACAACCTGATTTTGATTTGCATGCAGCACATAAATATTTCGCAGCAGAATGCTTCAACCGGGCATGGGATTTCATCGACAAAACCGATCGCAACAGCCAGGATGCGGACAGGATGCTCCAGTTAAGCCTGGCATCCCTCTGGCATTGGACACAAAGGGAAGATTGCACCCCAACGACTCTATCCATAGGTTATTGGCAGGTATCCAGGGTGTTCTCCTTGCTAAGACAGGCAGAGAATGCCAGGCATTATGGAGAGTTATGCCTGAAAGAGGCTCAAATGGAGGGAGTACTCCCATTTTACACAGGGTATGCCTATGAAGCATTGGCAAGAGCAGAACTCGTGGCGGGTAAGCAGAGTGAAATGAATGCATTCCTCACCCAGGCAAACCAGGTGGCATCCACATTGACCGACCAGGAGGAGAAAAAACAAATGCTGAGTGACCTGGCGACGATCCGCTGACATGGAAGGGTTGATCAGTATTTCTTCCCACATAATAGGTCCTTAAAGGAAGGTTCAGCCTTTCCACCACCCTTAAGCCGGGTTACAATCGCAGGATGGGTTTCATCCACCTGCGCTCTCATTCCTACTATTCCTTCCTGCGCGGTTTACCTTCCCCCCAGGAACTGGCCCAAACTGCGGCGGGGATGGGTATGCCGGCGTTAGCGCTAACCGACCATCACAGCCTGAGTGGTGCGATTGAGTTCTATGATGCATGTACGCAAGTGGGGATACAGCCCATCTTGGGGCTGGAAGTGGAGGCAGCCCCCCCACAAGAATTGGAAAACATCGCATCTGGCATTCTAACCCTGCTGGCAACGGATATGGCGGGATGGCGCAGTCTTTGCCGGATCAGCAGCTCCCTGGCAGGAGATGAAACTGCCCTCCCATTTGATAGACTAGCCAGGGAGAACCATGGATTGCTCTGCCTGACCGGTGGGCGTCGGGGAGCCCTGGTAAAATTGGTCGCTTCCAGACAGCGCCAGCTGGCAGAAGACTGGAGCTCCCACCTGAGTGAGATTTTCACTGACCGGTTATACGTTGAGCTGCAGAATCATGCTCCTGAAGATGATGAACTGTGTGTGAGCCTGACCACACTCGCGCACCGGTTACATCTACCGACCGTTGCCACACACGATATTCACTACCTGACACCGGACCAGGCTCACCTGCAGGAAGTGCAGACGGCAATCCGGCTGATCCGCCCACTTAAAGAACTGAACTCCACGGTAACCGCGCCTCCCCGGGCATACTTCTGCAGCCTACAAGAACTGGCTCAGCGTATGCCGAATTTTCCGCAAGCGCTCGAGGCTACCCAAGAAATTGCAAAGCGCTGCCAGCTGGAATTGCCCCTGGGTAAACTTCACTTCCCTGAACCTCCCTTGCCAGCAGGCATGACCATCCAAGACATCCTGCGCCAAAAAGCCCTGGCTGGGGCTGGCAAGCTGTATCATCACATCACGCCTGAGCTGCAAACCCGCCTGGACCATGAGCTGGCGGTAATAGGAGAGTATGGTTATTCGTCCCTGTTCCTGATCGTTGAAGAAATCCTCAACTTCGCCCGGCAGGAGGGAATTCCCTTCTCTTCACGCGGCTCGGCTGCCTCTTCCCTGGTAGCTCATTGCCTGGGAATCACATCGCCGGACCCAATCCGGTTGAACCTGTACTTTGAGCGTTTCCTTAACCCTGCCAGGGCAACTCCCCCCGATATTGACACAGATCTGTGTTCCCGGCGTAGAGATGAGGTGATCCAATTCGTTTACCAGCGATTCGGGGAAGATCGCGTGGCGACCGTATGCACGATTAACCGCTTTCGCAGCCGTTCAGCCTTGCGCGAGGTGGCAAAGGCATATGGTTTGCCAGCTGAGGAAGTGAGCAAACTGGCAGACAGCCTGCCATATCGCTGGTTCGGCCCATCCAGCCGCGGAAGCGGGAAGGAAGAACCATTTGCAGAATTAAGTGAGCGGTACAGGTCTCCAGGTCATCAATCCATGTTTAAAGATGCAGCTGCCCTAATTGGGATTCCCCATCATCTCTCCGTCCATCCAGGTGGGGTGGTCATCAGTCCGGGTCCGCTCACCGACCTGGCACCCACCCAGGTGGCTTCGAAGGGGGTAACCATCACGCAGTTCGACCTAGAATCGATTGAACGACTGGGGTTGGTCAAAATTGACCTGTTGGGTATCCGTGGACTGACTGTACTTGGAGATGTGGTCGGAATTATCGCTAAGGAAAAAAACACTGAATATTCTAGTGCGGGAAAATCCATGCTTACCGAGATCCTGGAGAATATCCCCGGAACTGACCCTGCTGTCAGCCAAATGGTCAGCCAGGGACGGACGATCGGCTGCTTTCAGATAGAAAGCCCAGGTATGCGTGCCACACTGAAGGAAGTGAAAGCGAGAAGCATGGACGATATCATGGTCGCCCTCTCGCTTTACCGGCCGGGTCCACTCAGCGGAGGGCTGAAGGATGCGTTCGTGAAACGCCATTTGGGCAAGGAAGCCACTGAACATCTGCATCCTGCCCTGCAACCTTTACTCGCCGATACTTATGGGGTGATCCTGTACCAGGAACAAGTGCTACGCATTGCCCACGAGCTGGCAGGGCTATCCCTGGCGGACGCCGATATGCTGCGGCGGGCAATGTCCCACTTCGACCCTGGCAAACAGATGCAGACACTGAAAGAAAAATTCGTGGCAGGTGCCTGGGAAAGAAATGAAGTGCCAGAGGGAAATGCCAACCGCATCTGGGAGCTGATGGCTGCCTTTGCCGGGTATGGTTTCCCAAAAGCCCACGCAGCTTCTTACGCTCAGGTAAGCTGGCGTTCTGCCTGGTGCAAGACCCATTATCCTGCATTTTTCATGGCGGCAGTTCTGGCGAATTGGGGAGGATACTACAGCCAGAGAGTGTACATGAACGAAGCGCGCCGCCTGGGGCTAAAACTTCGCCCACCCCAGATCAATCACGCTGGGCGTGAATTTAGCGTCAAAGTATTGGAAGGGGGACCTGTGTTGTTCATGGGTCTAGACCAGGTGCGTGACCTGACTCAGCGCACACAAAGCGCAATCCTGCATAACCGGCCATTTAGCTCACTGGCAGATTTCCTGAGGCGGGTTGATCCACGCCCGATCGAAGCAGAAAACCTGGTGAGAGTGGGTGCGTTGGAGGATATGGGCACGATCCCGGATTTGCTCTATCAGCTGGAACACGGGAGTGGAAAAAGCGGCCAGCTTTCCTTATTTTCAATGGATGGGAGCAGCCATGAAGATTGGAGCCTGGCTCAAAAGGTCGAAGCCCAGGAAGACATTCTGGGTACAGGTGTGATTGCCCACCCCTTGGAGCAGGTGGGAAAGCAAATTGCGGCAGCAGGCGCGCTAACTACCGTGGATGCAGCCTCCCGGCTGGAACAACATGTGCGCGTGGCGGGGATGCGTCAAATCTGGCGGCGCAGCCGCACGACACGGGGGGAAGCTATCTATTTCATGTCGCTTGAAGATCTGGAGGGCATGTTGGATGTGGTGATTACAGCCGAGGTGTACCGGAGATCAAAAGCCGCTTTATCTACTGCGGGTCCTTACGTGGTTGAGGGGCAGGTAGAGCTGGACCACCAGCGGGGGGAGCCGTTCATCCGGGCGGAACGAATCTGGGCGCTGAAGTGACCACCTGGCTTAAAAACACACAAATGGGGTCAGGATGACTCCTGAGGCAGCTAACTCTCCAGATAAATTTTCCTGACCAGGTCCAGCTTTTCTAGAGAGATATGTAAAAGATCCCAGGAAAGAGCCAAACCGGCAGCTCCGGATTTCTTCACCGCAATTAAGTCAGAGCTGATTTGTTCCGGCTTTAAACTTGTCACCCCTTCCAGCTCGACCAGCTCCATTCCAGCAAGGGTTGGCACCGAACAGGCATCGACTCCACGTCTAAGTTCCTTCTCCAACGCCAAGCTGGAGAGACCATCTTTTTCGAGTGCTTCAAGGTGGATGGGCAAGGATTGGCCAGTGGATTGACCCATAAAATCAAGAGCTTGTTCATCATTGAGGGGAGTGGTAGATGTAAGATAATGGAGTAAGCCGGACAATTCAAACGGGATGCCAGCGGGACCGTGGGTATGAGCATAGGTCATCAGCTTGATCCAATCGACAAGCCCACTCAGACCACTGAGGTCCTGCCCGACCATATGCGTCAGGCTGGGGGAATAGCAATCCAGACCAATTTCCAGATGTGACTTTCTCAATGGCTGAGAGACTATTGTAAGAAAGTCGCATATACTGCGCTTGCGAAAGGCAAGCCATTGGCTTACAGCTTGCCCTTGACTGGAATTTACGGGACCCGTCTCACCAGAGAGCAAGGATTTTACCAGGGATAAGCGCCCTTTGTATTTCTTTGTTTGAGCCAGGATGTCCTGCCTGATTTGACCAAGATCCAAACCAACTAAAGCTGCTTTGTGTTGACAGTACTCACAAAAGCAAGCTAATTCGTTGATTGGGTCCGATGATGGCGACGGAAATCGCACCCGATCCAGAAAAAACCCTTGGTACTGACCTTGGCGAACCAGATTATTTATATGTTTGACGACCGCCTCTTGCACAGCTGGGTGGTTAGGACAGACGAAGGTAAATTCAGGCAAGCCACGAAATCCTGCCACTTTGATCCCAGTTAAACCCTGCGTTTGCCAGTCTGGGTGCGGTTGAAGAACCCGGTCGCCGGTAAGAAGAGGCTGCCAACGGATAAAACGCATTCCCAGGCGATCCGCTTCCCTCCGGCAGGCATCAACTAGAGGTTGAGGTATATGCCAGCCAATCAGCAGGTGAGTGAATGGCAGGCGGTCAGAGGCTGAGCGTAGTCTATCGACCACCAGCTTCATATCCAAGTGCGCCAATTCGGGAAAATCTTCGAGATACTGTATGGTTAGCAAAGGAGTTTTCATCATTTATCTTGCTGATCTGATTCTAGCTATTGTAAACCATCCAAATAAATACTCCTTCCTTATTTTCACCTTTCCGACCTTATAATATTAAACCCATTTGATCGATTCCAAGAAAGAAATCTGAGAGATTGAGCTCTGCTATTTAATCAACGAAGGACCTTCCACTCGCAGGGATCAGGTCAACTCAAAATCAACCCTTTACTGAAAGCAGACCAAACGGTAAATTTAAGTACATTCTTTCATCCCTGTGCTTGCTTTTTAGCAAGAACTTGAATAATTGGTGAACCTGGGTAAGGTCTAAAGCAGAGAAAGCTACTGGGTGAAAGATCCGTAATCTGGCAGGCATAGATAACCACGACAATGTCCAGCAGGCTTGGCTGCCGGGTTTTGTCGTGGTTATTTCGAGATTTTATCTACATGAACAGAATGCTAATCTATATCTCGATGGGTCATTGTATTTGGGGTATTACCATCCAACCTGGGTGGCCCGGTTACTTCCCACCAGATTTGGGTCAGCTCCGGAGCAACCAAGCATTTGTGGGGTAGATCAATTTGCATGGCCAATGAGATTCATCTCTTAATAGAACTCTGGGGAGAGTGTAAACCCTCCCCAGAATCATGCTGATGATTACTGACTATACCCGTCTGAAAGCGTGCGCAAGAAGGCGACGATGTTGTCGATTTGCATCATGGGGAACATGCTCAACGTGGCGCGGTTTTGATCCACTTCCGGAGGTGGGAACATGTCTGCCATGCCACCGCAACCCATACCACCCATGCAGCCGTTATCCATCATGGCGCGCCAGTGGTAGAAAAAGACGAGATCCTCCAACGACTTAAAATAGCCGTTGTGACCATAAGCCTTCACAAAGTCTTCCGAGGGTCGCAGATCCACATTGCGCAGGGTAGGTACTTTAACCTTTCCCAGCTCCGTTTCATATATCTCCGCAGGGTATCCTGCGCTCCTCAGATAGCCGCCCAAGCCGTAATCCACCCAGTCCGCACCATCCGGGTTCCAGGCAGGAGGCATATCATAGAAGGGATTATCCGGGTTCTTCGGGACGCCAATATTGTCGTAACCGAAGGCGGTGAAGAGCGGATAACCGGCTGGACCCGGCTCTAGGCTATGACAGGAAGAGCAATCAGCACGATCGTTGAATACGGCGAGGCCCTGCAGCTCAGAGTCGCCGAATCCCAGGTTGCGGTAAGCAGTCCAACGATTGGGATCAGTACCGCCGCCAGGGCAACCCATACCGCCACCACCGCCACCGCCTGTACCACACTTGATCAAGGTCACATCCTTGCCAGCGGCATTAGCAGCATCCCAGAACAGATCGAATTTCGAGCTGAACGGGTTTACTTCTTCGCTACGCTCGTAAGCGGCTACAGATCGACCGATCTTCTCGTAAACGCCGGCTACATTCCTGGCGCAGTTGAGCGAGCCCGCACCCCACACTTGCTCGAAGAGGCCAGCGTAGTCCGCCTGTTTGACCCTGACGCACAGCACCTGGGCATTGGCAATGGCCTGCTCCAGCGGGTTCAGGAAAGGCCCCTGGGCTTGCTCAGCGAGTGGATCTCCCAGGGTAAGTCCGGTGGCACGTCCATCCCAGAACATGCCGCCAAACCAGCCGTCATTCAATTCATCAAAGTGAAACACAGGGCTTTCCCCCGCATAAGCTGAGCTGGGCGGTTTTCGATTTCCGTAGTGGTTGGGAAGTGCTCCCTGGTAGACTGCACCAGCGGTATTGATCTGTGCATCCGGGCCAGTGAAGCCCACTTCTGCGGCGTGACAGGCAGCACAGGATTGGGTGCCGTTCACCGATAGGTCCTCGTCGAAGAAAATTGCCCGACCAAGTACTTCGATCCCGGTAAGTTCCGGTTGTGGATCCTGGGCTAAGGCGATCGATTGAAATCCAAATATAAACAAACCGGCTAGCAGAACCAGTGCGATGGTGATAAACGTATACTTTCTCATGTACCATTCTCCCTTCTTTTTTTTTGTTCGTTTTTTTCCCCTGGTATTGCGGATGCACTGCGACCATCCAGCATAATCAACGGATTTTCAATATTTTCGTGTGTTTTTTCACAATGCATTTGTTATTTTTTTCCCTGAGGAGCAGGGTTCGCTCCCCAGGGATTTTCTTTTATCCATGTTTTATGTGTAATGAGAAAAAGTTGAATATTTATTAGCTGATAATCAGCTTCCTTATCCACTTTTCAGGGTATTGATATGGGGGAGGGATTGCTCCCTCCCCAAAAAACGTTACTGAGATTTATGGAGTCCGGATTGGGAACGGTGTGGCATTCGCCCAGGCGGATTGTCCAGTTGTATTGATTGCTCGCACTCGGAAATAGTATCTTGTTCCCCGGTTGAGGATAAAACCAGTACTGAATGTAGTTGTGTTGGGTCCAACAATTCTCGTGACCAGACCGTTCGTGAAGCTTGCGTTTCTGGCCCACTGGATTTGGAAACCAGTCTCTTGGCTGGAGTTGTCTAACCAGGTTAGAACAACCTGAGTCCTGTTTCCATTCCGGGAAGCCGTCGCCCGAACATTCGACGGAGCTAGTGGAGGTGTGGCGACTGTGATGATGTTGGAGTACGCTGAGTTCCCTGAGAGGTTGAACGCATACACTCGGTAATAGTATCTAGTATCAAACGCAACCGACGCATCGGTGTAGGTCGTGATGTTTGCGCGCATCGTTGCGATCCAGATAAAGTTCACGCCGTCAATGGATTGTTCCACGATATAACCTGTCTCGGTCCTGGCGTTATCCGTCCAGATCAGCCGTACCTGCGGTCCCGCCTGATAAACTGCGATCAGGTTGGTCGGAGCCAACGGAGGCGTGGTGAGCTTGGCGATGTTGGAGAACGCTGAGTTCCCTGTGGCATTGGATGCATATACACGGTAAGCATAGGGTGTGTCGAGTATGGCAACATCCAGGTCAGTATAGGATGTGCTGTTGGCGCTCAATGTTGCGAGGGTGGTGAACAGTCCACCGTTGACACTGCGTTCGACTATGTAGCTTGTCTCGGTGCTGGCGTTATCAGTCCAGGTCAGCATGACCTGAGGTCCAACTTGATAAACTGCGGTCAGGTTGGTCGGAGCCAACGGAGGTGTAGTGACCGTGGCGATGTTTGAGTACGGCGAGCTTCCATTCGTATTGGATGCATACACCCGGTAGGCATAGGTTGTATCGAGGGCAACCGTCGCATCGGTGTAGGTGTTGCTGTTTACACCCAACGTTACAATGAGTGCAAACGCTCCGCCATTGTCGCTTCGTTCGACTACATAGTTCGTCTCGGTGCTGGCGTTATCCGTCCAGGTCAGCAGGACCTGTGGTCCAGGTACAGCCTGATAAACTGCGGTCAGGTTGGTCGGAGCCAAAGGAGGTGTGGTGACTGTGGCTACATTGGAGTACGCCGAGTTGCCTGTAAGATTGAACGCATACACTCGGTAATAGTAAGTAGTCTCAAGCACAACTGGCGCATCGGTGTAGGACGTGCTGTTTGTAGCCAAGGTTGCGATCTGGGTGAAGTTCACGCCGTCGGTGGATCGTTCCACGATATAACCTGTCTCGGTGCTGGCGATATCTGTCCAGGTCAGCAGGACCTGTGGTCCAACCTGATAAACTGCAGTCAGGTTGGTCGGAGCCGACGGAGGTGTGGCGACTGTGGCTACATTGGAGAACGCCGAGTTGCCGAAGAGATTGAACGCATACACACGGTAAGCATAAGTCGTATCGAAGGCGACCGGTGTATCGGTGTAGGTGATGCTGTTTACGCCCAATGTTGCGAGGGTGGTGAACGCTCCACCGTTTACACTGCGTTCGACTACGTAGTTCGTTTCGGTGCTGGTGTTATCCACCCAGGTCAGCAGGACCTGTGGTCCAGGTACAGCCTGATAAACTGCGGTCAGGTTGGTCGGAGCCAATGGAGGTGTAGTGACCGTGGCGATGTTTGAGTACGGCGAGTTGCCTGTGAGGTTGAACGCATACACCCGGTAGGCATAGGTTGTGTCGAAGGCGACCGGTGTATCGGTGTAGGTGATGCTGTTTACGCCCAATGTTACGAGGGGTGCAAACGCTCCACCGTTGACACTGCGTTCAACCACAAAGTTCGTCTCGGTGCTGGCGTTATCATTCCAGGTCAGCAGGACCTGTGGTCCAACCTGATAAACTGCGGTCAGGTTGGTCGGAGCCAAAGGAGGTGTGGTGACTGTGGCTACATTGGAGTACGCCGAGTTGCCTGTAAGATTGAACGCATACACACGGTAAGCATAAGTTGTATCGAGGTTGACCGGTGTATCGGTGTAGGTGATGCTGTTTACGCCCAATGTTACGAGGGGTGCAAACGCTCCACCGTTAACACTGCGTTCGACCACATAGTTCGTCTCGGTGCTGGCGTTATCCGTCCAGGTCAGCAGGACCTGTGGTCCAGGTACAGCCTGATAAACTGCGGTCAGGTTGGTCGGAGCCAACGGTAGGTCACTCACGACTACTGGCACGGATACCGACTGGACCGTCATGCTAGGAAATTCACCCCCGTAGCCAATCGTGTTCTTGGCAACAACCCGAGCTTGGAGATCTGTTAGAGGATTGTACGCGAAGTTGATGGTGCGCAGCTCGTGAATATTAGGTTGGGCGAGTGGCGATGAGCTTACTCCCACATCGGACCAGGTAATCCCGTCGCTCGATTTCTGTACCAGGAACTCCGTTTCGTTGATCGAGTTATCGTTCCAATTCAACGTTCCAGTACCGTCGAGGTTGTCGACGAAAGTGAGCCCATCCGGTGTATTTGGAGGCAGTGCCACCGATACTGGTCGCATCATGTCCATTTCCTCATGGCTCAGGATGTGACAGTGGTAGACGTACTGCCAGCCAAAGTTGACCAGCTGGTTCACGATCGGCGCGGTGGGGTTACCATTGGCATCTACGTTATTGAACATGGCTTCCGATCCCGCTGGCATCATCGGGTTCAGCATGCGGATGCTATTGGGCAGCTCGAAGGGCACATATGGGATGATCGGTCGCAGGGCTACGATGGTGTCTTGCAGCGGGCTGATGCGCACGGTATCTTTCCAGCCCAATTCGGTGGGATCGTTCGGGATGATAATGTTATCCCAGGTGACCCGGTTGAGCACCTGCACGTCATACAGGTGGAAGTGGATCGGGTGCGTATCCACCCCGTTATGGGTGATCTTCCAGATCTGTGTACCATCTGCAGCAGACGAAATGGGGGTCACCCCAATACCATACTGATCGAGCTTAGGCAGGTTGGTGGCGTCGATGAGCTCCGTCGATGGATTCACGAACGGGTACAGGACGATGTTCTGCCCGGCTGGTGTGGCCGGGACCACCTCGAGCCCGATGTTGGCGGTCATCCGACCGAACTCGTCAAAGGCGACTGCATTCATTTCATCATGGATAGCCTTTGGCTGCAGTGGAATCTGCATCTTGGCATTTGGAGTCCTCCAGGGTGTTGAACCCGAACAGGTCGCCACCTTGATCTGAGATGCGGGCGAAACCGTCACAGCGGGTGATGGGACTGCCGGGGGCATTGCACCAGCTGCTGGCAGCAAAACTAGTACCATAAGCTGAGTTGTAAGCGGCCTGCCCGACAATGATGGGGTGCTGCCCGGACTCGAACACGCCCGAGCCATCCGCATGGTGCCGGAAGGCAGCCCGAAGTGCAGTCAGGTTGAAGGCGGGTGCGGCTGGAGTATTGGAAACAACAACCTGCATGATGGTACGGGTGTTCGGTCCGTAACCGGGCAGGATATTTGCTGCACCAACAGGGGATTGGTCCGGGGCACCGGTGTAATAATCGTAGCTTGGCACGCGGGCCGGGAAGGCTGCGGGGGCATCGTTGTACAGGATCAAGGTTTGACCAGCGAAGCGGGAGAAGTCGACGATCACGTCGGCGCGCTCGGCAGGAGCCAGCAGTAAGGAATGTTTGTCAACATTGCCGACGTCAAAGCGGGTCGGATCCATGATCCAGGTGGTGACCTGCTGACCGTCTACGACCACGGGCGCGGGCAAGAAGCCACCTTCACTGCCGATCACGATCCAGTCAGGACCTGCCAGATTGACAGTCAATCCAGTCGTCGGGTCGACGTAACTCTGAATAGCATTCGGGGAGACGGTCGGATCAAGCTGAGCCGCCGCCAGATCAGCAGGGTTCAAAGCGACCTCACTGAGGGTGCCGGTGCGCGGGTCGGCGATGTACCACTGCAAGTTCCAGAAGCGGTCGTTGGCAGCGTTGAGGATGCGGAAGCGATAAGACTTGGGATCCACGGTGGTCGTTGGATAGGCGGTCCCATTGACGAGTGGAGTGTCGTTGAACTGCTCCATGCCGACGGAGATGTTCGGCGTGCCCGGGATCAGCTGGGGCTCGCAGAATGGGTCGGTGTCGTACTGCCAGGTTGCGGGGTCGTCGAGATTACATGGTACCGCCAATTGTGTTGTAAAGTCATCGCTCGTGCCCCGGATTCCGTCTGGTCCTAATGGGTCCATATTGTAATACGGGTTAGCGATGGGTCCATGCATAGGGGTGGCTGGGGGCCAGAACCAGGGGCCATACATCCAGCGACCGTAACCACTCATACCGCCTGGGTCACCGGGGTTCTGAGCGGGCATGTAGACGTGGTGATACCAAAGGTTGCCGTAGCCGCCCCAGCGGGTAGAATCCCAGGTGGGGTCTGCTGCCGCGAGCTGGGCAGCATCGGGTACGAAGGTGCGATCCTGTATGACCAGTGGGGTTCCTACCCCCAGTCCAGCCATAGCACCACCCGGGGCAAGCAGTGCCGCCTCGGTCGCGTCAGTAATCACGTAGCCTGCGGCTTCACCAGCATACACATTGAGGCGGGTGATGCCCCATGCATGGTCGTGGTAGAACATCAGCCTGGCGCTCTGCTGGTTGGTGTAGTAGAAAGTCATACAGCCGTCGCCGTTTGCTGAGCAGTCAGGTACACCAGCAGGAATGGATGCGCCAACCATGTCGGGAACTTGAGCTACATCCACGCCCTGCGGCCACATGGTGGCCTCATTGGCGGGGGTGATCCACTGGTGAGCAGTTCCATCGCTGATCCAGGGGGTAGTACCACCATGCAGGTGCAAGGTAGCCCGAGTGTCCTTGAAGCAGGTAGCAGAGTCTTTCGGGTATTCGCCGCACATTGGATTGCGAACCATATCCAAAACGGTACCTTCATCCACCGGGTCCGCCATCCCCATAGGGCCCATGCCCGAGCCCATGATGGTGGAGTCGGTGGGCAGGAACAGGTCGCCCTCGGCACCGGTCGGCAGGAGATTGTAGAACACGATGCGGACGGGTTTGTTCTTGGACGCCACGATGACGGGTCCCAGGAAGTGGGGGTCATCTACCGCGTAAGCCTGCGAGCCATCCGGCATCAAAGTTGGAGTAAATGTGCCGTCCAGCAATGCGGTTTGAAGCGCAATGTGCTTGCTGAAACTAGCATTTGTAGGGGTCTCGAGCTGCACGTACTCGCGCAGCAAGGTGCCTGTCAAGGGCAGGGAAGAGCTCATGCGCTCGCGGTTCTGTACGACTGCGATCACGTAGTAGTCCGCATCAGCTGTAAATCCATTGGCGATCGTGAAGGTGGTGGTGTCGGGGACGGCAATGGGGATGTGCTGACCCAGGTTGTTATCGGTGCAGTTCGCCCAACCAGCGGTTGGGTCGCACAGCACAGGCAGACCGTCCTGGAATTTCTTGATTCCACCCGTTGTCGTGTAGCCGGAACCAGGATTGGTGAGGTTAATGGCTGTAACGGCTCCAAAGTCAGTGAAAGCCGTAGCAGAAGCGCCACTACCTATTCCGACAGCGTCTGCAATTACCACTGCTGGAGCTGAGGTGTAACCCGAGCCAAAGGTATCCACAGTAATGGACTGGATGGTAAGCGTGGCTGTGGCTATTGCCTCGAAGAAAGTCCCGGGGTCGTGGTTAACAGGGTCGAAGAGCGTGCCGTCACGGATGACGACATGCGGAGCCGCAGAATACCCGGACCCTGGCTGGTCGACAACGACGCTTGCAATCGTTACTGTGGTTGCAGGGGCAGTCGGGATGCAGCCAGTCTCCACGCACACAACATGCCCGCTTGCCTGGGTGCCATTGGGATCATTAGGCATATCGAAGTCGACAGTTGGGAAAGAGTACCCGGAACCAGCATCAACAAGGGTGAGTAGATCGACTCCGCCGTAAGCGGTTGCTGTGGCTCCACTAAATGCAGGTTGGACCAGGGCGGTGCCATCCATTGTGACCGATGTGGGTGCAGTCGCGAAGGTGATGACCCACGGATCGGCGATAGAGCCAGTACCAGTGACCGAGGCTGTAACACCAGCACCGGCGAGGGCTGTTTGGACAGCTGCCGCGGATGCATTCCAGGCAATGGGGCCAACGGAAGTAGCATCGACGAAGAGCAAGAAGGTACCGCCCGTGGCGCTGCCTACATCCACCCTATATATACTGGCGGCTACAGCTGCCACCAATGTGTCAAGCACTCCCCGGGTAAGCCCGGCAGGGTCTATGGTGACTGTGGTAGGTGCAACTGCAAAGGTGATGACCCATGGATCGAGCAACGTGCCAGTGCCGGTAACTGTGGCAGTAACACCGGCAAGACCCAGTGCTGTTTCCACATCCAATGCTGATGCATTCCAGAGGAGGGGGGCAGTGGTTAAACCATCGACGGTGAGCAGGAAGGTCCCACCGGTGGCACTGCCAGCAGTTGCGTTGAAGATTAATGGATCAAGGGTTGCAGTGACAGCTGCATCAAGGACGCCCTGGGTAAGGGCTGCCCCATCCAAGGTGAACGATGCAGGCAGTGTCACGAAGGTAACCACCCACGGATCGGCGATAGAGCCACTGCCGGTGACCGTGACAGGTACACCAGCAAGACCCAGTGCGGTTTGGACATCCAATGCCGATGCGTTCCAGAGGATGGGAGCAGTTGTAACAGCATCGGCGAGGAGCAAGAAAGTGCCGCCGGTGGCACTGCCCACACTCACTCGGTAACTATTGGTTGGGACCGGAGAAACAGTCGGTGCGATAAAGGCAGGACCACCGCCCCCGATAGTAACCGAAGGTGCAGTGTATCCAGCACCTGCTGTATCCACTCGGATGGAGGTGACCACGCCGCTTAAGTTAATCACGGCATTGGCGGCAGCGCCTGTGCCAGCACCGGTGATATTCACCAACGGAATTGAAGTATATCCACTGCCCGGGTTGGTGATGGTAATGCCAGTAATCACACCATTCCCACCGACCGTAGCAGTTGCCAGGGCTTGGGTACCACCCGTTGGCGGAGGGTCAATATTGACAACCGCATCCGGCAGCGTGAATGGGCTGTTCGCCCAGTTGGGGTAAGGGCCGAAGTAATGCGGAACTTTTAACTCATCCGTTGGCGACATTGGCATTGCTGCGCCGGGTTGAGTCTGGCTTGCATTTCCAATGATGAAGGAAATGAAAACAAGCACCAAAAGAGTATATTTTAGAAATTTACGAACAGACATTTTAAACCTCCTATAATATAGTGAGAAATTTTTGGGGATAAAGTTGACAAATGATTGATCCGTCGATTTTTAAGATTTTTTTCGCCTCCTCGATGGTATGGAATGTGGTTTAATCCTTGCAAAGATACTTCTTCCCCCTTTCGAGCCAGATTAAAACCCGTTGCTGTTGAGAACAGCATCACCCTGGTTGTGGTTCTCATCTGGTTACTGTCATGGTTATGACCAAGATCATCTTTCGAGACAGTGACCTGGTTGGTCTGGATTATGTTGGTAGAATCTACACAATTTGACACCTCCTCCTGCGAAATGACCGCTAGAAACGAATAAATCCCGGGTTGGGTGAATTTCCTGGGGATTGAACTGCCCATATATTTCAGGGGCGATAATTTATTCTCATAAGCATTGCTGAGGTGAGCCATCCAATCAATTCCTATCATCATTGATAATCACTATCACGGTTAACAAGCTTCGTGTCGTTTTTCTTCTGAAATGAAACCGTGTGACTTTCCATGATCTTCCAGAGACAATCCAGCAGAAGTTCAGGGGCAACGGGTTTTACTAGGTAATAGGTATCTAATAGCCCATCCTCCCCATAAGTTTCCCGTGTTCGCTGGTCAGTTAAAATTACAATCGCCAAATGCGGATCTGTATCCAGAACTTTCGGGAGTAAGACAGTTCTTGTTGCTGGAACATTGATATCGGAAATGATCAGCTTGTATATCCCCGACTGAGTGAGTTCGATTGCCTTTTTGACGCAATCCGTAGCGGTCACAAAGAAGCCTGCCGCGTTGAAGGATGAGCGCCATGGATTGGCGCAAATTTGTATCGTCTTCGACCAGGATGATGGATATCGGATTCATAGTCCAATACACGAATTAGTCTCATCCCTATTTTATAGATAAACATGGGCTGGATAATTGGGATATGTTTGCCTATATTGGCATCGCACCAATCATTTAATTTAAACCAAAAGCGAGCAGCGGTGGTCACTGCTCGCTCGATAGGGATTTCGCAAGGATATTTTATACTATCAGGCGATAACCCACATCGCGAACGGTGATGATCAATTGAGGATGGCGTGGATCGGGCTCCAATAATTTGCGAATCTCATGCATCTGCCAACGGGTGATTTCCCTGGCCTCAGCACGGCTCAAGTTCTGGTATCCTTGTGATTCCTGGACCAACTTCTCATAGGTCACAGGCTTAGGTGAATGTCGCACCAGGGTGACCAGATAATCGAATGTGGAGGGAGGCATGGAGGTGGAGTTCTGATTGAATTGGACTGTATGGGTATGCCGATCCAAAGTTAAAGGACCGCATTTTAAATAACGCGTTGGGTCGGTGGGAGGGTTGAGCGTGTCAGGAGTACCGCCTGGTGTTTCCTTCCCATCAATGGACTGTAATTCAGCCAGCAAATTCTGCAACTGAGTGGTGATCTCACGCCTCCTGATCGGTTTTTGTTCACCCAAAACGCTCTTCACCCGGCTAAGGATGGTTTCAGGATCGATTGGCTTTAACAAGTAATCCCACGCTCCCAAACGTACAGCTCCAATAGCTGTTTCTAATGTGGCATGCGCAGTCAGGATCAAAACAGGCATCTCTGGATATAACTCTTTTATTCTTGGTAGTAACTGAATACCATTTTCGTCGGGTAGTTTAAGATCCAGGAAAGTTAATTCATAAGCTCCAGCTTGTAATAACTGCATCGCTTCAGCCGCGTTGGAGGCAGTCGTAATTGTATAGCCGGCACGTTGCAGGATAAGCCCGAGGCTGCGCCTTAAGTTGGGTTCATCATCAATAATCAGAATGGAATGCAGTGCACTCATTCATTAGTCTCCTCTCTCGGTTGTACCTGGGAAAATGGGCAGCCAAATTGTAAATCTCGTCCCCTGACCAGGTTGGCTATCCACGGTGATCTGTCCGCCATGTTTTTGGATAATTCCATAACAGATGGATAACCCCAAACCCAATCCGTACACCTTGGTCGTAATAAACGGTTCAAAAAGATGGGGCAGGATTTCGGGGTTTATTCCTGGACCAGAATCACTAATGGTCACTCCCACCTGACCCTTATCCTCGGAGTAAATCATGTCTACGGATAATACCCCTCCAGCGGGTTGCATCGCCTCGATGGCATTCATGCATACATTTAGAAACACCTCGATCATCTGGTCTCTTATACAGTTCACATGACAATGCTCCAAACCAGATAATGACTGCCAGCTCACGCTGGAATTGTTTAGATGAGGAGTAATCAGAGAATGGACTTCATCAATGATATCCAATAGTTCGTGAGGTCCCATTGCCTGGACAGACTGCGGCCGATATAGCTGGCGTAATTGACTGACTAAATTGGATAGGCGTTGAGTTTCTGAGAGCGCCATTTCCAGTGGTTCTGTATTAGGGGAATCGGATTCAGTATCCTGCCGGATGAGATAAAGACAGTTTTTGATCGTCTGTAATGGATTATTGATTTCGTGGGTGACCGAACCGACCATGCGACCGATGACTGCATGCTTTTCTGCTTGAAGCAATTGGCTTTCATATTGCTTTTTCTCGGAAATATCAGTACAGGTACCGATCCATCCTGAGATATTGCCGTCTTTATCTTTAATTGGCACACCACGTACCGCGAAATAACCATACTCGCCAGTATGGCTTCTTATGCGGTACTCCGTATCATAGGGTGTCTTGGTTTCAACAGCCTGAGCCCAAATTTCTGCCGTCCGTGGTCGGTCAGCAGGATGTAAGGCATTGATCCAGCCCATACCCAGGATCTCTTGCTCATTCTGCCCAGTATAGTCTCTCCATTTGGGAATATCCTCAACTACCTCACCATTCACATCGGTTTGCCAAATAATCTGAGTGGTAGCGATGGCCAGGGAGCGATATTGTTCTTCGCTTTTTTGAAGTGCCTCTTCAGCTTGTTTGTGTTCGGTGATATCTTGTTTAATGGAAATAAAATTAGTTATATTTCCACTTTGATCAAAAACCGGGGTGATGGTTTGTGCCTCGTTATAGAAGCTGCCATCCTTCTTGCGATTAATCATCTCTCCCCACCAAACCTTCCCGGCGAGGATGGTTTCCCAAAGGTTGCGATAGAATTCCGGATCATGCTGGCCGGATTTGAGCAGACGTGGGTTTTGACCAACAATCTCCTCCTTTGTATATCCTGTCATCTGGCTAAAAGCCGAATTGGACCATAAAATTTCGCCATTCTTATCCACAACAATGATGCCATTAGCAGCTGCTTCGAGGGCGGTATTTAGAAGGATGAGCTGTCTCTCTGCTTGCTTGCGCTCCGTGATATCGCGCGCAGCAGCAAACACCCCCGCTACTTTACTGGAATCATCGCGAAAGAGTGAAGCATTATAGATCACCGGTGTGGTATGTCCATCTTTATGCTGGATCAGCAGTTCGTAATCTCGGATCATTCCAGAATCAAATACATGCTGATATCCAGAGCGAGCTTTATCAGGATCGGTGAAAAAATTATGAAAATCCATCCCAATCAGGTCGTCCCGCTGATAACCAGTGATTGTCTCAGTTACCGAGTTCACATCACCAATTTTCCCATCCGGTGTGATCGTCACCAGAGCGTCTAGATTGGCTTCAATCAGACTGCGGTTGTATGCGTTCAGCCGGCGTAACTCTTCCTCCACCTGTTTGCGTTCCGTGATGTCGCGAGCGGCGGCTAACACGCCAGCAACCTAGCCAGACTCATCCCGATAGACGGAGGCATTGTAAACCACAGGCGTAATGTGACCATCTTTATGCTGGATTTCGAGCTCATAATCGCGCACAGTACCTTTTTCAAAAACCTGCTCATAACCAGCACGAGCTTTCTCTGGAGCAGTGAAATATCCGTGGAAGTCTGTACCAACTAAAGCTTGGCGCGGATAGCCAGTGATGGCTTCAGTAACGGCGTTCGTATCACCGATTTTCCCATCCGGTGTGATCGTAACAAGCGCATCCAGGTTGGCTTCGATCAGGCTGCGGTTATATGAATTCATCGAGCGCAGTTTATCCTCCGCTTGCTTGCGCCCAGTGATATCGATGCCCATCTCGAGAATGAGGGTAGAGCCATCGGCATCGGTAAATGGAAAGTCAAAAACGTCGTAATTGTGTCCATCCGGACCGGTCCATTCCCAATGGTGGTCGCGACCACTTTGTAATACTTTATAAGTCTCGCAATTCTCACAGGGTTCACTCAACCCGAAAAGGTACTCGTAACAGCGCCGTCCCTGGTCTTCACCAAAACGTTCGCGAAAGTAGCGATTGGCAAAAGACACGTGATAGTCGGACGTTAAAAGGATTAAGTACGCCGGCAATATCTCCAGCACATCATTAAATCGCTGCCGTTCCGCTTCTACAGCTCTGGTTTGAATCACGAGCTGGGATTCGATCCGTTTTCTTTCTTCAATCTCTGATAATAATGATTGGTTCGCAGTCGACAGTTCTTGAGTGCGTTGTTGGACTGTAATTTCAAGATTATCATAAACTTTGCGAAGTGCTTCCTCAGCCTGAATGCGACGGGTAATATCGTTATATGTGATGACAACACCGTGATTTTCTAGGGGGATGGGGGAAGCAGTTACGCTGATCCAGCTGATCTGATCATTTTCCTTGACAATGCCCATTTCGACATTTTCTATGCGTCGTTGTTCCTGCAGGGCACGCACACTGGCGTATTCTTCTGCTGGCATTGGGGTCTTATCTGGGCGGATAATCTTCCATTCCTCGCCCGTGATCTGCCTGCGCTTTTGCTCTTCTTCAGACAATCCCAATAACCGCGTAGCTTCTACATTAGACTCCAATATCTGCCCATTTTTATCAGATACGGTAACTCCCAGGGGAAGAGTGTCAAAAAGCACGCTATATTTCGTCAAATTGATGCGCAGGTTATCTTCCATTTGCTTGCGTTCAGTGATATCCAGGAAAATGACTGCAAATTGATTGGCAGCATATCGGTAGGCAAAAACCTCGTAGTACTTGTTTAACGTAGAGAAGTATTCTTCGAATTCGACCGGCTCACCCGTGACCACGACTTTTCCATATCTATTTACCCAGCTATCACCCTCAACAGGAAGCACTTCGTGGTACGTCTTGCCGATTACTTGTTCCCGTTTTAAGCCCGTCAACCGCTCGAAGGCAGGATTTATATCCAGAAAACGGTAATCACATGGTGCGCCATGAGCATCATAAATTATCTCGTGAATGGCGAAGCCTTCGGTCATACTCTCAAACAGGGAGCGATATCGCTCTTCGCTCTCTCTCAAAGCCTGCTCTGCCTGTTTAATCCCGGTGAGGTCTACTGTGGCGATCCCTACCCCTGTAATCTGCCCATCCTTGCCACGGATGGGCTCCAGGAATAAGTCAAGAAACAAGCGCTGTCCACCACTAGTCACCCAGCCTTGCTCCCTTAATTCCTTGCCTGTTTCAAGCACCTTGCGTTTAAGCCCCATTGTCCAAGCTGCGACTTCGGGTGGAAACAGGTCGGTGTCGGTTTTTCCGATTACTTCCGCCGGAGCTACAGTCCGTTGGTTGTATGCCCAAATAAATCGTAAATCCAAATCCTGGGCGGCGACAGTTACGGGAGCATTCTTAAGCACCAGGCGGAAGCGTGCTTCGCTCTCACGCAGGGCTTCTTGGGTTTGTATCCAATCAAGCTTGCTCTGGTTGAACGTCTCTTCCATCTGCCTGCGCTGGGTAATATCCGTGGCATAGATACGAATCGAATCATATTCCTGAGAATACCAGATGGATTCTTCAAAAGTGCGGTCAAGAAGTTCCATCTCGCGGTTGGACTGAAAAACACCATCACTTCTTGCGGTGCTGCTCATTTCAGCGAAGTCATCCGGGAGGAACAGCTGCGCATCGGTCAGAGCGAGCTGTGAAAGGATTTGGTGTGCAGCCGGGTTGAAGTAAATCACTTGCCCCTGGAGATCAAATTCAAGCACCGGGTTGGGATTTAATTCAGGAAAAGAGGCCAACCGGCGATACTCTTCGTTTTGCTGGCGTAAGGTGGCTACTTCTTGTCGTAATGCTTCTATAGTGGAGGCGGAATCATCTATGTTCATTAATCGCTAATCTCCAATCGTGATGACACAATTAACAATAATATACCCTTTATTTTGACTGCTTTTTCGATTGCAGGCATGATATTCTTATGTATTAGAAAAAGCATTGGATTGTTCGCAAATATTGGATGAATGGCTTAGAATGTCTTACCTGGCTAGTTATAAAATTAATGTCACCAATAATAATCACCCTATTCTAATACAAAACTGACTGATTGATGAATTTCAAATCAGGTCATCGAGGATCGCCTCTTGAACCAAGAGGCTGGAATTTAACCTGACCCTCAGAGAAAGCGGTGCTTTTATAATAAGAATCTCCACTATTCAACTCTATTTTACAGAAGCCAATACTTAACAGCTCAATTACAGACTTAGAATTTTTTCAGCCTAGCAAGGCAACATACTCTATGATACATTTGTGCTCGATATGCCAATCCTTGCCCTCGTCCTGCTGCTTGCATCGGCGACCCTTCACGCCTTGTGGAACTTACTCCTAAAACAATCTCAGGAAAAATACCTTGCCATGGGTTGGCAGGTTATCATCAGCGCTATATTATCGATTGTGGTGATCTTATTCACCGGGCTACCACCTCGTTCAATGTGGCTTTTGGTGTTGATCAGCGCAATTCTGGAGGCCATCTATTTCGGCATCCTCACGTATGCTTACACCGATCATGATTTTTCGCTTATCTACCCAATCGCGCGCGGAGCTTCTCCAGCACTGGTGGCGATTTGGACAGCCTTATTTCTGCGTGAAATCCCCAGTATTGGAGGCTTGCTTGGAATCATACTGGTGGTATGCGGATTAGCCATTATCGGTGTTACCAGCTTACTCAATAATCACACCGACAAACCACAACCCAAGGGGATTGCGATTGCCCTTTCCATTGCATTGGTAATCTCAATTTATACATTGGTGGATGGCTTTGCAGTTAAAAACGGCCCAGCCCTGGAGTATGGCTTGAGCTTGTTCATCCTGATGCCTGTCCTGACAACACCATTGATCCTGCGTCATTATGGGTGGGTCACTGGTCGAAGGCTTGCGCGAGCAACCAGCCCGGCTTATCCTGGTGGGTATCCTGGGTGTGGTTGCCTATCTGTTTGCCCTTTTTGCATACTCGATTGCCCCGGTGAATTATTCGGAATCCATACGTGAGGTGAGCGTAGTATTGGGCGCGTTCGCAGGCTGGTATTTTTTAGGCGAGAAGATGGGGAAAATCCGCATCCTCGGGGCTGCTGTGATATTCGTTGGGATCATCATGATCGCGATCCTGGGATAAGGGCTATCTTACTAGTAACAGATCTTAGGGAAGTTACCCTTATATAAACAGGGCAACTTTTAGAGTAGGATTACTCGTCCCCAATGAAATGGTTATCTGCTGGTCACTAAATTAATGGAGAGCCTCTCATCGTTTCTGGAATAGGTACACCCAGTATTTTACATATAGTTGGTGCAATCTGCAGCTGTGAGACGATCTCCCCTGAATTTCCCTTGCCAGGTATTCCGGGCTGGATCAGATACAACGGTACTTCTCTTACCTCAGGTGCAGTCCCACCGTGAAATCCATCAGCATTCATCCCATGGTCGCTAGTGACCAGGATGGAGTAATCTTTCTCCATCCATTCAACAAGATAAGGTGCTAATATCATATCCTGTCTGATGGCATGATTTCGATATGCAGCTGAATCACCACCATGCTTATGACCCACAGAATCCATCCCCATGGGATGAATCAGCAGGTAATCAGGGGTGAATTTCCGCACCAGTGTTGCAGCGGTCGTGAAGAGTTCGCTATCTGGATAGTCATCCTGGGTATAGAAACGCCCATGCTGGATATATAGCGTGTCGTCATCAACTTCGCGATCTTCAATCACATCGTAGGGGGCACGGTTATATAACTCGGAAAACCAGCAATAGGATGCAGCAGCTGTGGTTTTACCTGCCTCGTGTGCTGATTTGAAAATATTGGCTTTTGTTGACTTACGCACGATTACATTCGAGACAATCCTGTGTTCGATCACTGGCAGACCAGTATGGATCGTTTCGTAGATAGGGCGCGAGACACCAGGTAATTCGCCAATTACTTTGTAGAGGCTGGCATATTTGCCTTCCACCAAATGACCCAGCATACCCATTCCAGCCAACGCAGTGTCATACCTCAGACCGTCAGAAAGAACTAGAATAATTTTACCCAAAATGCTAACTCCTATCAGAAATATCAGGCCTTAAGTACCAAGACAGCCTCGCTCGAACATGTAACTTGGTCTTTGTCGCCAATTTTTGGCAGTGCGAGGAATGGATTGTTGAATGTATCCATATAAAAACGGTTTCTGCCGACCAATACTTGAACCCTGACTACGGATCCAAGGAAGGTGATGTTATCGATCGTGCAATCAAGGACATTGGCTTTCCTTTCCTGGGAGAGGAAATTGAAACGCTCAGGGCGGATAGCAATGGTCACCTGATCACCTTTATGCTTGCCTTCCAACCCCTCATTAGCTTGCAATTGGACACCATCAATTTGCAGCAGCTGAGTTGCTGGGTCGATCACCTCGGCGGTGGCAGTATTCAGGGTACCGACGAAGCTGGCCACAAAAGCAGTCTGGGGAAAGTTATAAATCTCAAAGGGGCTGCCTACCTGTTCGATCCTACCTTCGTACATGACCACAATACGATCCGAAATTGACAGGGCTTCTTCCTGGTCGTGGGTGACGTAGATCGCTGTGATGCCAAGCTTGCGTTGGATAGCACGAATCTCTGCCCGCAGCGAAACCCGGATCTTGGCGTCCAGCGCAGAGAGCGGCTCATCGAGTAAGAGCATTGAGGGACTTAGTGCCAGCGCACGAGCAAGAGCCACGCGCTGTTGCTGCCCACCGGAAAGCTGGTAGGGATAGCGGTCGCCATAGTCGGACATATGGATCAAATCTAACATTTCAGCTACACGATTGCGTATTTCTTCTGCCGTTTTCCTTGCGATCTTGAGGCCAAAGCCAATGTTGCCCGCCACGGTCATATTGGGGAAAAGCGCATAAGCCTGAAATACCATGCCAACATCGCGTTGATTGGGTGGCTTATTGGTAATATCCTCACCGTTGACCAAAACCCTGCCGCTCGTAGGCGTTTCGAACCCTGCTACCATACGCAGTGTGGTGGTTTTTCCACAACCGCTTGGTCCAAGAAGGGAAACGAATTCTCCTTTTTCTACCTGAAGGTTGAAATCCTTAACAGCCACTGCCTTGCCAAAGTTCTTGTTTATATTGTTGATTTCTAGGAATGCCATGATGACCTCTTCGTAATTAGTGTGCACCTGCTGTGGCCTCGCCTTTACCGCCAGTGACCAATTGGATGATGCCCATCGCGACCCATGTCAATAGAAAAGTGGCGAATGAAAGCGCGGCTGGTTCGTAGGCACGAGCCCTGCCTAACAAGAGGAGATAAGGGCCAAACGCCGATACTCCTAAATAAGTGGCCAGGATTACTTCGCCAACGACAATGGCAAATATCAGCATAGCGCCACTTAATAACGCAGTCCTCACGTTCGGCAGGATCACACGCGTGATGATGGTAAACCAGTTTGCCCCGAGGCTTTGCGCAGCCTCCGTTAACGTTCGCACATCAACAGTCCTCATTCCTGTATCTATGGAGCGGTATATGTAAGGTAAACCCAGGACCATGTAACCGCCCACCATTAAAATATTCGTGCCAAATTTGGAATTTGTCAGTGGCGGCATCAAGTTAACTTCCGTAAAGGGTATGCTGAATGGCGAACTGAACACCCTGATTAACCCAAACACAAGGATAATCGCAGGGATTACGAAAGGAAGCAGGGTTATAAACTCCACGATCCTGCGTGCCTCGGGAAGACGTAGCCGTATCCAATACGCGGTTGGTACGATTAAAATGATACTTACGACAATAGTCGTCGCGGCGAGGGAAACGGAATATCCAAAGGTTTGCCAAAATTCTTTGTCGGCAAAAGCCGATGCATAAGCCTTGAAACCGATAACGTCACGTTCCATTCGTAGGGAAAAATCGAGCAAGGCTAACAATGGCAACACAAAATACAAGGCACCCAGGATAATCCACACCCAGCTCCAAAATGGGAATCTGCGCAAGCGGGTTGTTGCTTTCATTTCAACCACCTTTCAGTCTTGTGTTGAAGCCAGGAATAGCCTGTAAGCGATACTGCCATTATGAAGACCATGCCCATTGCCATGGCATATCCCAGACCCGGATTGTGCATCACATCGCCCCGGATCTGCGCCCCGATTTCGACGGTGATAATTTGCATTTGACCTTGCCCAACCAATGCATAGGCAGTGGCAAATGCGCCGAACGCGTTGCCAAATAAAAGGATCATAGATCCTAAAATTGAGGGCAGCAGAATGGGGAAGGCAATGCGTAGCCAATACTGCATAGTGTTTGCACCAAGATTTTCGGCTGCCTCACGCCACTCACGCTTCAATCCATCCAGTGCGGGCGCCATGATCAAAACCATCAATGGGAATTGGAAATACATGTAAACCAGGCACAACCCTGCAAAGCTGTACAGGTTGAATCCAACATCGTATAAATTTATATGGAAAACAGACTTGAACAGTGCAGTAATAAATCCAGTGCGCCCCAGGGTGGCAACAAATGCAAAGGCAAGCGGCACGCCTGCAAAGTTGGAAGCGACGCCTGAAAAAGTGATCAATACCGGGCGTATGGCTTTAGGTAAGCCTCCAACGGTCACTGAATAAGCCAGTAAAAAGCCAAAAATTCCGCCCCCGATGGCAGTGACAGCGCTAATGCGAATGCTCATCAAATAACCATTGGTTATGTAAGGATCAGTAAATAGATTAAGTATATTCGTTAATGTGAAGTTGCCCGAATTGTCGAGGAAAGCGCCGACAAACAAGCGCATGGAAGGTAAAAAGAGAAAAAGGATCGCAAAAAGGAAAAAGGGAACCACGCCAATCCAATTTTTAATATTGGAGGGTGGTCTCTTGGCTTTTGTGTCTGGAAAGGTGGTTTGGGCCATGCTTTGGCTACCTCAGAGTAGGTTTTTACATTAGCGAGACCCCACCAATAGGCAGGGTCTCGCCAAATATCCATTGTCTAACTGTGGTTAGGGTGCTTTTTGAATGTCAACGCCAACGACTGTACCCCAGCCCTCAGTGATGACTTTTTGCGCAGCTGCGAGCTGATCAAGAGAGGGGAACACTACGCCGGTGACATCCGGTAGCTTAGCCATCACGTCAGCCGGGATCACACTACGAGCGCGCATATCTGTTTCACGGATGGGATGGCAGTAGCCCTGCATCCAGGTTATCTGGCCCTCATCCGAATAGAGGAATTCCATCCACAACTTGGCAGCATTGGGGTGCGGGGCGTAAGCACTGATAGCCTGAACGTAAATACCGGCAAGGCGGCCAGTCTTTGGGATCACTACCTCAGCCTTGGGATTGCCAGCAAAGGAATCCACTGCGGCAAGCAGGTTGTAGTCCCAGGCGATGCGGACGGGGGTTTCGCCCTTCGCCACAAGGGCATTAGTGGCAGCCAACGGGATGAGGTTGCCGACAGAGTTCAACTGCGCCCAGAATTCCAAACCGGGCTGAGCATTATCTAGTGTGCCACCATTGGCCAAAGCAGAGGCATACACTGCCAGAATGTCCTGAGTACCGGTACGCGGGTCACCCGTAAGCGCGACCTGTCCCTTGTATTCTGGCTTGAGCAGGTCAGACCAGTCTTGGGGAACGAGCGGTTGAACATCGGTGTTGACGATGAATGCGATCACGCCGTAATAGTCACCGTACCAGTAACCTTCAGGGTCTTTGGTTTCAGCGGGGATGGTGTCCCAGGTGGATACTTTATATGGCTGGAGCAAACCATCGGCCTTGGCTTGTGGGCCAAATGCAAAGCCAATGTCAAGGACATCCGGAGCCTGTGGACCTTTGCTATCCTTGTTGGCCTTGACGGCTTCGATTTCATCGCCAGAGCTACCGTCGGGGGCTAGTTCGTTAACCTCGATACCATACTTGGCCTTGAAGGCCTCAATCGTCCCGCCGTAGTTGCACCAGTTATGGGGCAGAGCGATAGTGGTGAGCGTACCTTCGGCCTTTGCGGCGGCAATCAGCTCAGCCATCGGATCACTGGCGGGTTGTGTGGCAGCGGGTTCGGTTGCTTTTGGGGCGCAAGCGGAAATTAACGTGGCCCCGATAAGAAACACTGTGAGCAATTTAAAGACGAGCTTATTCGAACGCATATATTTCTCCTTATCTCCTTAGTAGAATATTTTTGGGGGTTTTATGGAATTTTTATCGGTCAAATGTTTTCGATGCACCTCCATTGCACATTGATCCTCTTTCTTCAGGCATACAGTACGGCAGGAATGACAGAAACTAATTAAAGTCCATCTAACCATTCACCAGACCATCGTACAGACTGCCTAAGATGCCTCAAAATGGCTACTGCTTGCCAGGAGCCACTATGATACTCGCCTGACCTGCCACGGTCAGGGCTCCGATCAAGTTGAACAAACTGTCTGAACACAATTTAAAACTTTGTTATACAGCGTTTCCGAACTCGCTATAAACTAAGTTTATTTACAAGAACTATCAGTAAGTTCCATTATTTTATATTTCAACATATTTTAGGCTCAGGTGATTATAGCATATTTACAAAATACAAATGTCAGGTATCGAGTATGACCGCGGCATACCTGTTTCAAGGATATGGCATTAAGGTAATGAAATAAGGCAACAAAATCAATCAACCTCACCGGTAAAGTCATGCCTTTACTCATTTTATTCTTCCATCTGGGCAAGCGTGTGAAAATCACCTGCCAGACGTGGATATAAGCTGGAATAAATCGAAAACAAAGCGTCGTACCGCTTGGTATTTTCGTTGCTCGGCTGGATAATTTGAACAGGTTCTAACCAGCGTTCCACAGCTTCAAAATTATTCTGTGCTCCAATTGCCATAGAAGCTAAAAAAGCAGCTCCTAAGCCAGTACCGCCACTAGACCCACGCCAGTGAATCGGCAGATTTAATATATCAGCGAAAATTTGTCGCCATACAGTGCTGTTTGCTCCACCATCCATTGCTACAGCATAAAGCAATTGATTTCCCGTTTGCTGGAAAATGTCGACCATTTGGCGATAAGCATAAGCTACACCTTCCATAACAGCCCGAAATAAATGTGCATGCGTATGCCGGATGGATAAACCAATCCAAGCAGCCCGTGCCTGCGGATCCCAAATTGGAGTGCGCTCACCCATGAGATAGGGTAGGAAGATCAATCCGCTTGAGCCAGGTAGGATATTGGATGCTTGTGCTTCTAAATCAGAAAAATAATCACTTCCTTCTAAACCCAAGATCGAATGGGTATACCAATGAATCGCTCCCCCTGCCATCACCCCTCCCAGGGATAATCGGTGCCCAGTAACATGAAAAGTATTCAATAAACGCGAATCTCCCTTCGGAGAATTCGGGATGAGCAGATTTCCAGCTGTTCCTAACATCATAGCCGCACTACCTGTGCTAAAAACACCTGCCCCCAGACACGAGCAGGCAAAATCACCTCCACCACAAATTACCGGCGTACCAGACTTTAGCCCTGTTTGCCTGGCCGATTCAGCGCTTATCCCACCAATGACTTCTACCGCAGGCATAATTTTGGGAAGTTTATCAATGGACAGACCTATTATATCCAATACTTCAGCCGACCAATCTCCTGCGGTCGAGTCAAAACAAGGACTACACAGTCCGGCTTGGGATAGATCAATTACGGCACGCCCAGTTAGTTTATATATAACATAACTGTTAGCTTGTAGAATTTTCCAGGTCCTTTCAAACAATTTTGGCCGATTTTGAATAAACCACAACCATTTCACGCCTCCGAAATAACTATCAAGGCGATTCGTTGATATGGCTTGGGCGTGTTCCTCACCCAAATGCTGGCGCAGCCACTCCACCTGAGGAGCAGAGCGACGGTCCAGCCAGAGTAGTGACGGTTGCTGCGGTGTGCCTTGATGGTCTACTGGTACACAAGAAGGGGATTGTCCACTTACAACGACAGCCAACACTTCACTACCCACTGTGCTGGCCAAAACCTTCGGACACAGTTGACAGACTGCCTGCCACCACACCTGAGGATCTTGTTCAGCCCAACCGGCTTCGGGCATTTGGATGTCATAACTACTGCTCATGGAGGAAAGCTGACGACCATCTGTACCAAAAAGGCTTACTTTCGTGGACGAAGTACCGATATCCATCACAAGGTAAGCTTTCACGTAATCCTCCTTGGGAGTTTCAGTGGCTTATTGATCAAAGAACCTCTCCCAGGGAATTTGTGCTTGGGTATCGTAGTGAAGAATATCATTCAAGTGTAGCAGAAGTGGGAAATCTTCCAGACGTATTTTACCTCGTCCAGCTAATTTAGGTATTGCCCTGCATACGCGTGAGATAATTTCCACTGATTCGAGTGTCACCCCGGCCAGGATCTCACGCGCATGGCTGAAAGGAATACCTTGCCCCAACATCTTACCCAAACGAACCGTACGACCGCCGAACACAGTCACATATAAATCACCTGCGCCGGGCAGCCAGGATATATTTTCGATGCCACCGCCCATCACTTCAAGAAGTATGTGCATCTCATGACAACTCTGGCCAAATAATGCTGCCTGCGGATTATACATATTCGCCAAACCATCCGGACCGGCTTTATCCATCATCCCTACCGCCAGCCCGACGCCCAGTGCGTAAGCATTTTTCATTGCTGCGCAAGTTTCTACCCCAATTAAATCCGTTGAAGTCCAAATATGATAGTAGGAAGTGCATAGCAATTGTTTTAGATACTCAAGCGTTGTCAAATTCCTGCCAGCAAACACAACACACGTCTCGCGGCGAGCTGCCAACTCGTGAGCAATGCACGGACCACCGATGGCGTTAAAACTGATCTTACCTTTTTGGGAGGCTTGAATTTTGCTATCCAACGCGTCAGGCAAAATGATTAAGTCACCGTCAGGTCTGTCTTCCAAACCTTTCGTCACGGATAACACGGGTACTTCGGGAAGCATTAGAGGGCCAACAGTTTGAGCAAACCAATCTACGCCAAAACTGCTGATCCCACCAATGATTACATCTGCCCCATGAATTGCTTCAGAAAGTTGGGTATATGAAAATACTTCCACTTCAACCGGGATGGTTCGTTCTAGCTTGGGGTGAAATCGATTTTGTCTTATCGAGGTAATTATCTCCTCGTCAAGTGGTGTGCCTACCAGACCGCACTTTATGATGATTGTCACTCAATGGCCAGCATATGGCTGACCCCATCATCCCTGCACCAACAATTGCGAAAACAGTCATGAATTTCTCCCGGTTGTTAATCGGTTATTTTCTTCTCGGATGATTGGATTAAGGTTGTACATTGTTTAGCGAATAGCCTGGAAAACTTCCCTTTGATATTGCTGTTCAAAGTAACCAGGGTTGGGGCACAGCCTGTTCCTCCAATGTGAGTTGAATACCAGCATCTTTGCAGAACACATTGCAGGTGTTTTCCATCTGGTCTCGGACAATTTGCAAACGAGCAGATTCAATATACGGAAGGAGGAGAAATGATTTAGTAAAGGAGAGCCAACTCTCCTCCTTCTATAAACGAAAAATAGGATGGCAGGTAATTACTCGACCGGGATCTCCTTATATACTTTTTCAATCTCGATACCCTGGTGCCTGCGGTAAGCACTGAATCCGAAGTATATACCCGCGGCCACCAGGTAGTTGATAAACATGAAGACCATGGAGCTGACGTTCGACCAGCCGATGGCATAAGTGCCGATGGCGGGTAAAGCTTCCGGGAGGACAGCCGGGTCCCAGAACCAGACCACCAGCAGCCAGTCGAGGAAGCCCAGGAAGATCAGCCCCGCCAGGGTGACCAATGGCATGGCTTTGCTGCTCGATACTCCTTTGACTACTTGAAGCAGGACCCACAACAGGATCACCGCGTTGACAATAGTCAGAAGCCCCAGGACGATCACCACGAACCAGGTGAGACCATCTGCACCCAGCGGTCCCAGCCCGCCGAGGATCGCCAAGGCATCCTTGACTGAGATGTAGATGAGGTAGATGGAGAATACGGTGTAAATGGCGGTAATGATCCAGCCCAACCAGGCTGGAACCTTGTACTTGGCGATGGGTGAGCCATCAAACACATCCTTGGCTCTCCACGGCATGACGATTCCGGCAATGGTTGAGCCGAGGAAAGTGATGGCAATCACCACCGTAGCATCCAGTGCCAGGGTTTGGAAGTTAAAAATCTTGAAGGCATACAGGTACGAGATGATGGCTGCAGGGATGACCATGAGCAGCAATGCATTGAGGGGAGTCTTCGTACGTGGCTCAATCTTGGAAACCCACTCCGGTAACATCCGGTCGATGGCTGCAGCGAAGATGACACGCGTCGAGCTCAGGAAAAGCGTGCCAGACCAGCCGAACCACCACAGGCTCATCAGAAGCACAATGATGAACATAAGAGCCGGGCTCTTGACCATGAAGGCAGCAAATAATGCCGGGTAAGGCCAAATTGGCAACGGCGGTGGGTTGGAAGTATAGCCCCAGGTCGAGTTCCAGAAGGCACCATTAGCGTTGTTGTAAAAGTCCCAGCCGATGGTTTTGCCAATCAGCAGGAAGAAGATTACTGCGCCTACCGTGGTGACAACGATCGCCCACAACATGCCTGAGAAGTTACGCTTGTAATCGGAGGCACCGCGCACCTCGCCGTAAAGGGTGGAACCCCAGTTCGGCCACAAGTTGAAGAATGTGAGCATTGGAACCAATAAAATGCTGGCTCCAATGGCTAATGGGAAGAGTGGACCGGCAACTGTGCCAGCATCTACACCCGCTTGCATCGTGGCAGCATACACATCCCCAGCCTGGGCACCAAAGCGGGGTGCCAGGGCATTGAAATTGGCGATGAAGCTCTCATTATTGCCGAACAGGAGCAGAATGAAAACGATCGCCAGACCGAGAAGCCCACCCCAGAAGCAGAACTTTTGCACCCGGGCGTACCACTTCATACCAATGGCAATATAGATAAATACGATGAGACACACAGATAGCATGCCGACGAATTGACCCATTGAGGTCGTCGTGAACCAAAGAGCGGCATCTTTAAAACCGGCTATTGCCAGGAGAGGTGTGTATACTTCATAGGTCAACATCTGACCATAAAGTGGGGTCCACAGCCACAAGATGAACCACCAACCGGTAACCGACAGCACAAAACCGATGGCACGGTTCAGAATGCGGCTTTGCCAGACGTAATCACCACCTGCACGCGGCATGGCAGAAATCAGGCTGGCATATACAATTACTTCGAAGATGGTGAAGATGGCGCCAATCACAACGCCGGTGATCAGACTACCCTGGAGATAGTAGCAATAGGAGAAAATGAATAGCCCGAGAGTAATCAGGTTGATCGAAAAAGTGGCGTAGATGAAAGCATCAAAGACCGACCAGGCTCTCACCAAGCCGCTTGCCTTGCGGACAAACAATGAAACGTCACTCATTTGCATCTCCTTTGTAAGTTTTTCTCCGATTCCCGGTGTTTTTTCCGGGGGAGCCATTCGCAAAGAAAAATCTACATCACGAACCGCCAGCAAATCTCCAAAAATCTCTTGTTCTCGATAAGCCACCTCCTTTCATGGCTCACTGCACGGATGGCTGCTTCACCCCGTAGTGAGTAGATAATTACCCACCTTTTGGGGTTTAAGCTCAATTATCGCACCATTCAACATTCCCTGCTCGTACATGCTGCCAGGATTGATGCACAACGTCTTCTTATACTTGCGGGTACCTTTGCCTTCGTGTATGTGCCCGTGCAATCCGAGTAATGGCTGATACTTGTCAATCACCGTCATGACGGCATGACTCCCAACCGGTATCATGGAACGACCGGCATATGCAGGACGCATATCTTTGGTCAATTCCGGTGCATCGTCCAGCCCACTTCCGAAAGGTGGGGCATGCAGGTTGAAGACCGCCTGGGACGGATTCTTCACCTTACTGATCACCGATTCAAGGCGTGCCAGAAGCGCCTCCTCGGGCTCCTCACGATGGGTTTGCCATGGGGTGGGATTGGACCAACCAGAATTGACCATCTCGTGGTATTCATCCAGCTCGATGACCTGGCCTTCCAAACTACGCACGCATTTGGAGGCAGCAATCAATGCGTCAACCTCAAAGACATCATCGTTGCCCGGACAAACAAAACAACGAATACCCGTCCCACTTAACTTGGTATCTGCATAATCCATCCAGCGCTGCATGGTATTCAGCACCTGTTCCATGAAAAGCTCATCCATTTTGCCCGGTGTGTCGAAGATATTCTGGACTTCATCAGGGTCGGTCACATACGGATAATAACCCCGGTTCTGGATGGTTTGAACCATCTTGTCAACTTCTTCTTTTCCATGGAGGAGGCTTACCTGCTCCAGCAGGGTGACTTTAAAGACATCATTCCCCTGGGCAATAATCGGAATAATAGCTTTGCCGGTCATATCGCCGCCCAGGATCAGCGTATCTGCATCGTAAAACTTGCTCGCTGCCAGGAACTTTTTCCAGCAAATCTCCGAGCCGTGCACATCCGTTGCAAAATAGATTTTCATTCAGCTATCCTCTCCTACCTGGTTTACGCTCCTGGAACTATCACCCAACGCTACAAGCCTGGAGGGTATTCCAACATCCCTGGCACTAGCTCAGGAAATTGTAACCGGATGCGCCTCTCAGTCTCTTCGGTAAATGGGGCCTTACTTTCATGTGCCAGAATTTCCCGCACACGTTGCATCGCACGGGCTTTTGTATCTAGAAACCCCTTTTTCTCCCAAGAGTCACGCGATTCACGGTCTGCCAAACGGGTCAGCAATGCCTCACTTTTCATGCGCTTGAGTGTATGGGGGTTCATCATGAATGATCCACCTGGTTGTACCTGAGCAATTACGTCGAAGGCTAATTCCTGTTCGTCGAATTTGATCCCCCGCTTCAGGCGTTTGAGCATCAGGGCAATTTCGTCATCGATCACAGCTTTGGCAAAGTCAAACACCTTCAATGAATTGAGCAGACCACCCATGTTCAGCATGTCGGCGCCACCCAAGACGCCCGCCACAGTGGACATACCCGTCTCATATCCAGACTGGGCATCATTGATCTTTGAATTGGACAGACCAATGTAGCCACCACATGGCACGTTGTAGAAGCGTGCCATTTGAGCGAAAGCCATATGCAACATGCCACATTCCATCCCACCAGAAGCATAGGCGCCGGAGCGCATGTCAGCCACGGTCGGCAGGGTGGCGTAAATCGTCGGTGAACCCTGGCGCACCATTTGCATCAGCACCGAGATGGCGAGAAATTCAGCATTTCCCTGGGCCAGCGTACCTGCCATCGACATGGGCGAGGTAAGGCCGGCATTGGGCACGATGCTTGGGTAGACCGGCAACCCTTGCTCGCAGAAGAAGATCATGGCCTCGGTGGAGAGCTGATCCATGGTCAAAGGTGAGACGACCGGACAGTAGTGATGCGTGACGAAGGGGTGGAGGCGATAGGCACTCTCACTCCCAGCAATGGCAAAGAGCAGTCGCATGACCGATTGGATGTCTTGCATGTCTATGGTGGTGCTACGGACAGGCTTGAGGCAGTATTTCAGGGATGGGTAAAGCCGCGCCAGGGTGAACTGTCCTGGTGGGGCATCATCCGCCAGCGTGGAAACTGAGAAGACATCGTAACCTGGTAATTCATGAATGAGGTGAGCGATGCGGGCAATGTCATCAGAGCGAGCGCGTCTCGATCGCCCGGTAACCAGATCAATGATATCCGGCGCTGAGCTACCCGTGACAATGATCGGTCCATCCTGAGGCAGAGTGCGGTCGTATATTGGGTCGCGGCCAAAAAAGGTGAATGTAGGCGGTAGCATGAGGCGATGTTTTTCAACTACAGGGGGTGGAAATCGAACAATTTGCGTTCCTTCATCCACCAGGCAACCATGCTGAGCATAAATCGTGCGCGCCTTTTCATTCCGCACCAGAATGCCCACCTTCTCAAGAATCTCCAGGGAGGCAATGTGTGTTCGTTGGACTTGTTCCTGCGTGAGAAGTGTGGCGTAACTCATCAAGGGGTTCTCCTAAAGAGGGTGAGGGTCGGTCAAGGCCAGCCGCTCAACCGCGAGCTGGGCGGCTAATTCTTTAATATCTGTGAGGGGGAACATCTGCAATCCGGGGCGGGTGACTTTGAGGGAGGCGGCTGCGGTCGCAAAGCGAACCGATCCTTCCAGGTCCCATCCCATTAAATATCCATAGATATATCCAGCCGAGAAGGTGGCTCCAGCCCCACATCCATCGACAGCTCGAACGACGGGTGCATGCACCCTGAGGACTTCCGTACCTCGCACAGCGAGGCAACCCTCGTTCGCCATCGTGATCAGTGCAGTTTGAACACCGGTCCGTAACAAATTTAAAGCTACATCGAGAGGCGGGACATCCCCACATTGGGCAGCATCCGTCACTGCCTGGCAGATGGCAGCCCGCCCGGCATAGTGCTTCAACAGCTCAGGATCCGCATGCCCATGCTCGAAATTCAGGAATACCGGCACGCCCAGGCGGATGGCCTCATCCATGGCACGCAGGATGTGATTGCCATCATACCAGTCGACGTACAGCATGCGTGCCCCCTCCAGGATGGATAAGTCAGCTGTGTCGAGGGTATCCAGCACCTGTGGTGGGCGTTGCCAGAAATACGTCCGTGCACCGGTCTCGTCCGAGACGTCCACCTCCAAGGGGGTTTTAATCTCCTTGGAGAAGCGCACCTCCCCCTGTACGCCCCACTCCTCCAGCTGGCGAGCCAGAAGGTGACCGCGAGAGTCATCCCCCAACGTAGTGCCGATCATGGCAGCAGGCACATCCCACTGACGCAGCAAACAGGCAATGATGGCAGCATCATCGAAGATGAATTCGCTGACCTCCTTGACCAGGGCACCTGTGTTGTGTTCAGGGAGCTGCTCGACCACCATGATGGCGACGGGGGTAAGCATACCAAAACCGACGTAGATGGGTTGGGGAAGGTTCATTTATTGATGTAAGCCTTCATTTCCTGAATATACCAGCGTAGAAAGCGATCGAGATTGTATTCTTTGAAAGTGGAAAGCGGGCCAGGGGTGTAGGCATGCGAGCTTACCCCACGCTGTTGGTTGGTGCAGATTTTCCAGTCTTGCTCCGCAGTCAGCTGCCAGAAGGGTAACAGCTTATCAAGAGTGTAATCCCTGCCTTCCTCGGCTTTGCTATCCACCAGCCAGATCATGCGGATGTTGGTATGGGTTAACCCGTTGGGTGTCAGACGTACCGCCACACTGTGGTCGCAGCTGGCGTGGATCCAGAAATTAGGCAGCGAGCGGATACGCAAGGTGCCCACATCAGGATCTGGGTAATCACCCATCAGCGGAGCCACTTGCTTGCCATCCATTGATTCACTGACATAACCCACTTCCATGGGTGTGCGGTTGGCTGAGTACCAAACTCCATGCTCCGGGTCAGGAAATTCAGTCATGCCCGTTTCTTCACGTACCGACATACCCAGGGAAGCCAGTTTGGTCTCGAGCCGTAAGGTCACGTTCTTGAGCCGCTCGGCAACCCGCGGGATGGTGTCGTCAGCATTGTAGTGGTCAAAATTTGCCTTGATATATTGCGGGTGGTTTACGTTGCAGTGATAGCATTCCCGGTTATTCTCCCAAACCAGCTTCCAATTAGACTCTACATCGAAATCCATGATCCTGGCTACCCTGGCATGATTGAATCCCTGGGGTTTCGCCACGGGTGCAATCGTCGCCTCGACAGGGTCGAAGTTGACAGGTTGCTGAGCGAGACTTATAAAGATCATCCCTTCGACCTCACGCGCATGGGCGGCATGAAGACCCAGCTGAGATTTATCCAGCCCTGCTTGCATTCCATGCTGGAGCAGCAGGTGCCCACTGCGATCATAAGTCCATTGGTGGTAGGGGCAGATAAAGCGCTTGAGGTTACCCTCAGCCTCCTGGCAAATGACCATACCTCGATGGCGGCAGACGTTATAGAGTGCGTTTACCTGTCCATCATCGAGGCGGACCACGATGATCGAATCGCCTTCCACGGCATACAAGAAGTAATCTCCTGGATTGGGAATCTGGCAAGAGTGACCCGCAAAAAGCCAACCTTGCCGCCAGATAGCCTCCATCTCAGCCTTGTAAAGCATATCGTCGTGGTAAAACTGTCGCGGCAAACCGTGATTTGGCTGGCGGGAATCCAGTAAATTATTAAGCGTGGCTACTTCGTTGGCGTTCATAAAAGACAGTGCTCACCCTTTCTCGGGAATAAATAATCATCCCCGACCGATTACACTCGCAAGCGTTCACCCTTTGGGTCGAACAAGACTGTGCCAGTCACCTCGGCCTGGAAGCGTCCCTCGATCAGGTCCACCTCCAGGCGGGTGCCGGCTTTGGCGATTTCGACAGGCAGGTACGCATACAGGATATTTTTCTTCAAGGTGAACCCATACCCTCCACTGCGTACACGGGAGATGACCTTAGCGGAATGATAAATCACCTCACCACCATAGATCTGGGTGAAATCTTCTCCGTCCAGCACCAGGGTGCTTAGCTTGCGTTTTAACCCATCCTGCCGCTGTTTTATCAGCGCCTGTTTACCGATGAACTCGTCTTTGTCCAGGTCTATACAGAAACCCAAACCAGCCTCATAAGGCGTCTCGAGCTGGGTTACGTCGGCTGTGTAATACCGATAACCTTTTTCCAGGCGCAGGGAATCAAGCACCTTGTAACCACCCACCTCGATAGCAAATTCCTGACCGGCTTTCAGGAGCGCATCCCACACGAGCGTGGCTCGCTCTGTGGGGATGTAACACTCCCATCCCAATTCGCCCACATAACTGACGCGCTGTACCCAGATGCTGACGCCATTGACCTGGATCGTCCTGGCGTGCAGATAGGGTAGAGCCTGGTTGGTGATATCATCTGGGGTGAGCTTTTGCAGATACCTGACGTGCCATGGGTCCCCAGAGTGCCAGGCAGGCCCATTCCTGGGTGATGTCGCGTATCGTGACTGGACCATCCTCATCTTGCTGGTGCATCCTGAGCCAGGCGAGGTCGTTGCCGATGAAGGCTGAGCCTGTGATCACCCAAAAATGGTCTGTAGCAAGGCGGGATATGGTCAGATCAGCTTCCACACCACCACGTGTGTTCAAGAACTGGGTGTAGATTGCCGATCCAACTGGTTTATCGATATTGGAATCTGCCACGCGTTGCAGCAGCGACAGGGCACCTGGACCGCTGACTTCGATTTTGCCAAAAGATGACAGGTCAAACAGGGTGACACTTTCGCGGGTGGTTTGGTGTTCCTTAGCTATGCGCTCAAAATAAGGCGGGCGATTCCAGCCCCAATTACGTTGGTCAGCGCCCATGCGGCGCCAGGGCTTATCGGGGTCAAAGTAATTCACCCGTTCCCAGCCAAATTTCTCCCCGAAGACTGCACCCATTTCCTGCAAGCGGTAATGTAACGGGCTGAGACGGTGCGGGCGGGCCCACTCATTCTCATCATTGGGAAAGCGCAAGCGATAATAATACTTGACGCCTTCTCGCGTGCGTTCGGCAGCATATTCCGGGTTGGCATAATAATTCCCGAAGCGAGTGGCTCTGTACGCATTCACGTCGAGAGGAGATTCGCCCTCCGTAATCCACTCCGCCATGAGCTTACCGATACCACCCGCGCCTCCGTAGCCATTGAGTGACATGCCGGCCGCAATCCACATGCCACGTGCCCCAGCCATTGGTCCAAGCATGGGTTGGCAATCGGGGGTGTAAGCGCCCGGGTGACATACCAGGGTGATAATTCCTGCCTGCTCGAGAAATGGGATGCGCCGGATGGCACCTTCGAGCAATTGCTCAAAACGCCCGTAATCCGCAGGTAAGGTTGTGTCGCCGTGTTCCCATGGCACACCATCGATCCAGCGTGCATATGGGTCCGGCTCATAACCGCCGATCACCAATCCACCGGCTTCCTGGCGCATATAGACCAGATTATCAGGATCTCGCAGGCAGGGGGTGGTGGGAAGGAACTCGTGACCACTAACAGCTTTCAGGGCAATGTGCTGGTGGTCCACCGGTGTGGTCGGCATATGCAGACCAGCCATAGCGGCAACCTGAGGTGCCCACATCCCGGCTGCGTTGACCACGATCTCAGTGCGGATGGGACCGTGATCGGTAATCACACGCTGGATCTCCCCTTTGGGAGACAGCTCAATCCCGGTCACGCGCACACAGGTATTCACCTCCACGCCCATCTCTTTAGATAGGCGGACCATGGTTGTTGTGGTGGTGTAGGGATCCAACTGGCCATCGCGTGGCAGGTAAATCGCCCCATACAAGTTCTCCTTACTCAACTGGGGCATGATCTGAAGCGCTTCCTCCGGCGAGATGATCTCAACTTCCATGCCGATGGCTTTTGCACGGCTCACACTGCGGCGCAACTCCTTGAGCTGGTCTTCTGTAGAGGCTACGCGCAGGCTGCCAACGTGATCGAAGAGACCCAACCCGCTGTAGAGCTCGATACTGTATTTACGAAACTGCATCAGGGTTTGCGAGGTGGCAAATTGTGTTACCAGCCCGGCGGCGTGAGAGGATTCTCCGCTGGCAATCTCACCTTTTTCACATAGGACAAGATCCGTCCATCCCAGCTTTGCCAGATGATAGGCAACGTTTGCTCCCACGATTCCCCCACCAATGATGACAACGCGTGCTTGATCTTTCATCTATCTAAACCACCTTTCTGTGATTTTTATACATTTTCAAGCCAGGTGGAAAATTCTGGCGAGTCCATCTTCTCAATCGCCCTTCCCCAGCGCTCGATCGCCCAACCCCAAAAATTATATTCAATCGTAGAAATCTTAGCTTGAATCGCGGCCCAGAGTGCCCAGCCTACATCCGACATGATCATGTTTAATTTCATGCGCGAGATCATATCCACCCTCAGGCTGCCAAAATATACCTCACATACCTCAGCAATGCGGGCATCGTCATACTGTAATTCCTGGCAGGTGTTCCCCAGCTCAAAGCACGGATCATTGTTTCCGCTGTATTCATAATCAATGATACGCATGGACCTGCCATCATATATATAGTTTTCGGCCAGTAAATCATTATTGCATGGCAGCGTTGGCTGAGGGTGCGCTGTCATGGCTTGTTCAATGCGTCTGATGGCAGGTAATCTCTCCGGGTAACCATCAGGAATACGTATCGCTTGTTGTTTACAAATGCCGAGATAATACTCGGTCAGGCGAAACATATTGAAATCAGTAAGAAAACGAGGACCGCCATGCAGACGCTTGATCGCCTGGGCAATTTTCGTTGGCATGCCCGTAGCGTTAAGAGCTGCGTTGGACATGGTAGTGCCCTCGAGATATTCTAAAATCATTACCTGAGCCTCGGGGAGATAGTAATGAACCTGTGGTCCCACACCCGTCGTGGCGGCGGCTTGAGTATTAAAATACTCATTCCGGCGGTCCACGGCCAGCAGCTCAGTGCTCTCACCAGGAACGCGTACAAAAAACGGTTTCCCCTCGACGATCACTTTATAATTCATGTTGGTTAATCCCCCTGCCACGGGTTGAATCGATATACTTTTCCCCTTCCAATCCTTTACTCTTGTGATTACATCATCAATGATCGGCATAAGCGAATAATAGTATGAAGACGACCTAAGTGAAATGGTGGTCAGTGCATAAGCACTGACCACCTATTCGAGTGTAAATACAAGGTTTTACTCTGGCGGAATCTCCTTGAAAGCATATTCCACGTTAATACCCTTGGACTTCTGGCGCGCTTTAACCACCACATACCATAATGCGGAGATTACGATGATCGCAATGGCGATGATCTGAGCTAGAAGGTTCTTGGGAAAGTCGGTAAAGTTCCAATTCCCGAGAACGCCCAAAGCGGGTGAAAGCAGGAAGGCGACCACCATGGCCATCCCCAAGCCACCGCCGAGCATGCCCAGCGCGGAGAGCCAGGGCATCGGCTTTCCGTTCAGCCATTCCGCCATGTGGCTTCTCATCGGGAAGAGGAAAGCAACCACAGCCGCAATTGCCGCCAACCGCACCAGCCAGGCTAAAAACATTGAGCTGGCGAAAGCCTGCGGTGCCAACACCCAGGTCAATGCGACGAATGCAGCCACCCCGAGCAGAGTGAATAATACGCCCACATATCCGCTGACCTTATACTTGGCACCGGGTGAAGCTTCATAAACCTCCTTGGCACGATATGGCAGTAAGGCACCCGCCAGGCAGGTGATGATGAACACATACCCACAGCCAAAGGTCACACCCAGGGTCAGGCTTACCCAGGTGAAAGGCTGGGTGACCAGACTGTAACCCACGATTACCGGCAAGCTTGCCAGGAAGTAGCCCAGGTGAGCATTCACAGGTGTATGGTACTTTTCATTCACCTTGCTGAACCAATCCGGCAGCAGGCGGTCTAACGACATGGCGACAAGCACACGCGTCATGCCAATATAGCAGTTGCAGACAATCTGGAACCCATTGAGCAGGTAACCCAAACCAATGATCAATACCACGATTGGGCTTGCTGTGAGAGCAACCGCCAGGATTGGTGGCCATAGGTTAAACCCGCTGATGTTGGCCTCGCCGATTAAAGACCAATATCCGGCACCGGCTACATACAGGAATTCCGAGCCAGCTACTTTCTGAATGCCTAATGCCAGTAATGCCAACAGCAGACCTGTCACAACCAATGAACCGATCATGATAAAGGCTTGCGAGCGGAAGTTGCGGGCATCCTTGATCTCACCATTTTGTTCGGCGGAATAGGTTGCCCACTGGAGACTGGTCCAGGCAATGGGTGCCACCAGCAAGGTTGCCATCAGGCTAAAAGGTGGATGGATGTCGATCCCGGCTGCAGTCACCGCATCCACGGCAGTCTGGTAGAAGTTGGGAACACCGCCTGAAGCCACGGCGAAGGCATTCAACCGCTCCACGAATTGGCTGGCAGGTGTTGTGAAGAGGACAACAAACACGGTGACAAAGCACAGGATTGTGCCCCAAAATATCACGTGCTGGAAACGCACATAGTTCTTGAAGCCTGAGGTGAGCAAAATAAGCGAAACCAGTGCATTGGCGATGCTGACAATGATGATGCCTGTCGGGGTGGTGAACCAAAGACCCAGCGTTGACAGGGAAGCTGTTCCGGTGGTGGCACCCAGACCCAGGAAGAGCGGTGCAAACCCAAGGTAGGATACCAGCCAACCTGAAAGCGCTACCCATTGCAGGATCCAGATCACAAAACCGGACATCACCACGGTGAAGGCCAGACCACCGCCGAAGACACGGCTTTGGAATACATAGTCACCACCTGAGCGAGGCAGGGCGGTGGAAAGCCAGACATAGACGAAGGCAATTGGAATTTCGATCACCATCGCCAGGAGAATGCCCCAGACCAGCTGCCCACCCGGAAGTGAACCGGGTGCCCAAAGATATGTCCATGGAAAGATCAGGCCCATGGTTAAAATGTTATAGACAAACGCTGAATACGGAGACATGACACGGACGAGCCCAGATGCCTTACGGGTGAAGACCTCTGGTGTGGTTGTTACTGCTTCAGACATTGCAATCCTCCTTTGAATTGTACCTATCTGATTAGACTAATCTCGTTAGATTATTCGATAAAAGCTACGCACATCCTTCAGGCATGTCAGCAATCATTTTTGATAGATAATGAATAACCTCCTTTCTATATTTCTTGATTAACCGCTTGTCATTTGGTACCCTTCCACTTTACCATCCACGAAGGTCACCAGGCAGCCACGCAAGATCCCCTCGCCGTATTCACTCCCCGGGTTGATACACACGGTACGCCCAATCTTGGCTACCGATTGGGACTCGTGGATATGCCCGTGCAGACCCAGCATGGGCTGGTATTTTTCGATGGCCTTGCGCACAGACTTACTCCCTGCACCGTACGTAACCGTTTGTCCACCCTGGATGATCGGTTCGGGGGGATCCTTGCTCCAATCCAGCATTGGGCAGATATCCAGGGATGAATCGACAGGAGGGTCGTGGAAGTTGAAGATTGCGTGGGAAAGGTCCGGAACATGAGCAACCATTTTTTCGATCATTTCACCAAGCTGTTCATCCGGAATCTCGCGCGGTGTTTTCCACGGTGTTGGAGTGCTATAGCCCACTGAAATCATGGTGTGATCATCGTCAATCTGAACGACTTCATTTTCGCAAGCAAAGAATGAATGGGTCCCTTCCCGCTTAATGGCAGTTAACACTTCAGGAGCATCATCGTTTCCCCCCGTGACGTAACATTTTTTGTTGGTGCCTGCCAGGCGCTCCTCTGCAAGGTCCACCCAGTTTGACAATCGTTGGCGGGCTACCTGGTGAAATAGCTCATCAACTGCATTTTTATCAGCCGATAAAGCATGGAACTCGGATTCATCCATGACTTTATGATAAAAGCCCAGCGTATCCAGGCGGGTGATAAATTCGTCCAGCTCCTGTTGGGTGGAGATTTCTTCAACCCGACCTTGCAGTGTGCCGCGATAATGATCGTTCTTCTCTTTGATGATCGGGATGAGTAGTTTACCAGTGATGTCACCGCCCATGACCAGGATATCGACATCATAGAATTTCCCTGCATTGATGAACTTTCGATAGGTGCGTTCAGAGCCGTGCAGGTCAGTGGCAAAATACAGGCGGGTGGCTTTCTTTCGTTCTTTTTTTGAAAAGAGTGGCATGCTGACCTCCACCAAAGAATCTTAACCGACCATCTTGCTTAAGAGATTCAGACCTTTTTATTATTTCCTGACGCAATAAGAATTTCAACCGAGTGCGCTGCGAGAGATTCGAGCGTGGTAGGATCGATGGCTTCATCGGTGACCAATTTATCGATTTCATCAATCGATGCAATTTGAAAATTGGAGACTACCCCCCACTTGCTGTGATCGGCAACAATGATTATCTTCCCATGGGTGCGTTCAATCATCTGATTGACGACTTCCGCTTCACCATTCGACGGAACAGTACAGCCATGAATCAAACTAATCCCATCCACCCCCAGGATCGCCTTGTCAGCGTACACCTGCCGCAGATTATCGGTGGCAAAGCGTCCGGCTACCGAATTGGAATGCGGCTGAAACTCACCACCGATAAGATAATGAGTGAAACCCGCCTCCCCAACTTCAAGGGCAGCGTTTACATTATTGCTGAAAACCGTGATCTCTGCATGGGCACGTATATGCCGGATCACCTGGGTGGTAGTCGTACCGCTGTTGATAAATACGACATCCCCGTCTTCTATAAGCGAAGCCGCCAATTCACCAATCAGTCGTTTCTCTTCGGGATTGGTATTGGCCCTCTGAATATATTCAGGCTCAAGCGTTATCCTCTGACTCAGAATTGCTCCCCCATGAGTACGTTCCAAAACCCCTTCCCGTTCCAGCCATTCGAGATCGCGTCGTACGGTTGCCTCAGAAGCACACAGCATCCCGTACAAATCGTCCATCCGGACTATTTTATGGGTTGCCAGATACTCCTGGATTCGCTCCCGCCGTTGAGCGGGAATGAGGGGTTTACTCATTTATTTTTCTTTCTAATACTGTCTACCTGAAGAAGGAAAGTGCAACTTTAATAAACGGATTATAAAAGAATCTGAAGGAATTTGCAAGATTTTGGTTTCTTTATTATAATGGTCATGGTTAATCCCCAACATAAAAGGTCAATCACGCCTGGTTTACCAGATGCCATTCGCGGATGTCTAATTTTAGGAGCAGGGCATGACAAACGGTTCTGTCGGGATGGGTGAACAAGATCGTTCTGAGCGCGCAAAGTTTGAAAACGAATTAAAGCGCATCTTAACTGCCAGCGAAGAGGCTGGCATCCTCTTACGGGTGATCGGATCATTGGCTTTTCAATACCACTGTCCAAAATTTGGATATCTCCAGTCTGCCATGGGTCGCGCTTATACTGACATCGATTTTGCGGCATACAATCGACAGGTCAAGGAAATCAGAGAATTGATGACCCGCCTGGGTTATCATGAAAACCGTGAGGTCTTTATTGTTTCAGAAGGAGATCGCGCCATCTTCGAAAATACTAAAATCGGTATCCACATTGACGTGTTCTATGAAAAGCTCGCTTTTAGTCATGTGATCTCATGGAATAATCGCCTGGAAGTTGATAATCCCACTATTCCACTGGCAGAAATGCTGCTCGAGAAAATGCAAATTTTAAAGATCAACGAAAAAGATGTGATTGATACCATCATGTTATTGCTCGAACATCCTTTGGGCGAGAATGACCAAGAGACGATTAACATCAAACTGATCGCCGGACTGTGCAGTACTGATTGGGGATTATGGCGCACAATTACCATGAACCTCGACAAAGTTCAGCGGTTGGCTCAGGGATACACACAGCTTACTCCCGAACAGAAAGAAACCATCGATTCCCAGGTAAAAACTGCCCTGGGACGTATCGAGCGTGAACCCAAATCTCTGGCTTGGCGTCTACGCGCCAGGGTTGGGGACCGGGTGAAATGGTATAAGGACGTCGATGAGGTTCAGTAATATTTAGGAGCCGGGTATGAAAAAACACGTACGAGACTTGATGCACAAAGGGTTGCTAACATGCGGCCCACAAGCGACTTTAGGTCAGGTAGCAGTTTTACTCACCCAACACCATGTGCATGCATTGATCGTTGTCGATAGTAATCAGAGCCCTATCGGCATTATCTCCGATTATGACCTGATGGCAGGAGAATGGCTCTCAACAGATTCACATGACCTGTCTACCATGCGAAAGCTGACTGCCAGTGAACTTATGTCTTCACCGATTAACTCCGTTGAGGCAGATCTCCCTTTGCAAGCTGCTGTATGCATATTAATTGAAAAGGATATCAACCGCCTCCTGGTTACCGACCAGGGCGTTCCGGTGGGGGTCATCTCGATCTCCGATTTTGTTTCCAGCATTGCCAGGGAGGAAAAACCTTTGCGTGAGACCGTTGCGGACGTAATGTCGGATGCCATCCTGGTTTGCCGTGATCAAACTCCACTCACTTCTGCTGCCCGCACGATGACCCAGGCTGGCTGGCGCTCAGTTCTGGTTGTGGATGCCAATGGTAAGCCGGAGGGCATGGTCAGTGGAAAAGACCTGTTGCCTTATATAAAAAACGGCATCGACGAAAAACTGACCGTGCGAGATATCATGCACCCTGTCCTGACAATCGATATTCATGCCCCGTTGCGCGAAGCTGCCGACATGATGATCCACAATCACCACCACCGCCTGGTTGTGATCGACCAGGAAGAACCGTATGCCTTTCCGCTGGGGATTATTTCGTCCTTCGATATTGTGGCTGAAATGGCCAAACCCGGCTCGATCTGGCAAAAATAGAACCCAACGCCATTCCTGGCACTGGAAGCATGCATGCAGCCTCAACACACTTTTCCTAAAAGGCGCACATCATGGCCCTGGCAATAGATGAAGCAATATCCCGTGTGCCCCAGTGGAGGGATGCCCGTGATCTCATAGCAACCCCCCTGGGGGGTGGGATTACCAACAGTAATTTCCGCATCGACACAGGTGGAGAGTCTTTTGTCCTGCGGATAGCTGGAGAAGGCACAGAGCATTTGGGGATCAATCGCGAACACGAGTATGCAGCAAACCTGGCAGCGGGTAAGCTAGGAATTGCGCCTGAAGTATATTACTTTATCCGACCCGAGGGATATCTGGTCACCCGCTTCATCCACGGACGACCCATACTACCAGAGGAGATCACACAGCCTGAAAATATTCGTCGGGTGATGCAGACTGTTCGGAAAATCCACGCCATGGCGGATATTCCAGGCAAGTTTAATGTTTTTGAGGTCGTCCGGGATTATTCGGAAACGGCTCGTCGCTACCAGGTCAGCTTCCCAGATAATTTTGATTGGCTGATGATGCGAATGCGGGAAGCTGAGCATGCACTAGGGACCCATCCCCATCAGGAACGCTCCTGCCATAATGATCTGCTCAACGCTAATTTCCTTACGAATGGGCAACTCTACATTCTGGACTGGGAATACTCCGGCATGGGCGATATTTTTTTCGACCTGGCTAATTTCTCTGACCATCACAACCTGTCAGATGAACAGGATCAATGGCTGCTGAATTGTTATTTTGATAAAGCACCCACACCAGATCAATGGGCGCACTTGAAGATCATGAAAATCATGTCCGATTTGCGTGAGGCCACATGGGGTCTGGTTCAAATAGGTATCTCAAAACTCGATTTCGATTTTCGTGAATATGCGGATCGATTTTTTGGTCGCGTTCTCAAGAACATCAAACATCCACATTGGAATGAATGGTTTAAGGAGGTAAGTAAAAATGTCTAATTTTCCCACTCATGCACAGGTAGTCATCATCGGCGGTGGCGTTGGAGGCTGCAGCATTGCCTACCATCTAACGCTCATGGGTTGGAAGGACGTCGTTATCCTCGAACGGCATGAGCTGACCAGCGGTTCAACCTGGCATTCTGCAGGTCTGGTGGGGCAAATGCGTTCGGACGCCAATCTCACCCGGATGATGCACTACAGCACGGAGCTTTATCGCAAACTAAAACAAGAAACCGGGCAAGACACCGGTTGGCGTGAGGTAGGCGGCTTACGCCTGGCTTCATCCGCCGACCGGATGGAAGACCTCAAACGCTTGGTCGGAATGGCGCAGTCCTTCGGCGTGCCCATGAACCTGATCTCTCCAAAGGAGACTTATGACTTATTCCCAATCATGAATATGGATGGTGTCGTTGGTGCCGCCTTTACGCCGAATGATGGCGTGATCGATCCCACTGGTCTGACCAATGCCCTGGCTGCCGGAGCAAAACAGCGCGGGGCACGGATATTCACGGATACAAACGTTGAGAAGATCAACGTAAAAGATGGACGCATCCATGACGTAGTCACCAACCTGGGAACCATCGAGACGGAGATCGTGGTGAACGCGGCCGGTCAGTGGGGAGGTGAAGTTGGCAAGATGGTCGGGCTCAACCTGCCGGTGGTGCCGATGGCCCACCTGTACATCATCACCAAGCCCATCAAGGGTGTCGGACACGACTTTCCAACCTTGCGCGATCCCGATTTACTGGTTTACTGGCGCGAGGAAGTCGGTGGTCTGGTTACCGGCGGGTATGAGCGCAACCCGGCTCCTTTCGGATTGAACGGCATCCCACGCGATTTTAAGTACCAGCTTTTACCTCCCGACTGGGATCGCTTTACGCCACTGATGGAGAATTCCATCAGGCGGGTACCAGCAGTCGAAACAGCCGAGGTGATCCAGCTTCTGAACGGACCGGAGGGATTCACGCCGGATGGAGAGTTCCTGCTTGGCCCAACATCCGTGAAGGGATTCTGGGTCGCTTGCGCTTTCTGTGCGCATGGCCTGGCTGGTGCAGGTGGGATTGGGAAGACCATGGCAGAGTGGATCATCGACGGGCACCCGGAGTGGGACGTCTGGCGTCTGGATGTACGCCGCTTCGGTTCGAACTATAACAGCCAGGATTATACTGTCGCCCGTACCCTCGAAACCTACACCCAGTATTACGACATTCATTACCCTGGCGAGGAGAGACTTTCCCGGCGGGGTTTACGCCTTTCACCCACGTATCACCGCTTGCAGGCACTGGGCTGCTATTTTGGGGAGAAGACGGGTTGGGAACGCCCCAATTGGTTCAAGCCATACGAAGAGAAGGCACGACATGGTCATGAGCCCAAGGGTTGGTCTCACCACAACTGGTCGCGTGCCATCGGTTATGAACATCTGATGACGCGCGAAAATGCCGGCTTGTTCGACGAAACGTCCTTCAACAAGTTCGAGGTGCGCGGACCAGGCGCGCTGGCATTCCTTAATCATATCTGCGCAAATGACATCGACCAGCCGGTGGGCTCGATCGTCTACACCCAATGCCTGAATAAACGCGGTGGCATCGAGTGCGACTTCACCGTTACCCGCCTGGCAGAAGACCGTTTCTTCATAATCACAGGCACCGCCTTCGGTCAGCACGACTTATCCTGGTTATCTCTAAATATGCCGGAAGATGGGAGTGTAGCGATTGAGGACGTCAGCTCATCCTATGTTTGCCTGGGTTTATGGGGACCCAAAGCGCGTAAGATCCTGGAAAAAGTCGCCAAGGCGGATGTATCCAATGCTGGGTTCCCATACATGACCGCCCGCCGGATCATGATTGGGGATGTCCCTGTACTGGCATGTCGAGTGACCTACGTTGGCGAGCTGGGATGGGAATTTTACTGCCCCATGGAGTACGGTTTGCGCTTGTGGGACACACTATGGGAAGCCGGCCAGCCCGAAGGGTTGGTTGCAGCCGGATACAAAGCCATCGATTCGCTGAGGCTTGAAAAGGGTTACCGTTACTGGAGTGGCGAAATCAGCCCTGATTATTCTCCCTTGGAAGCCGGTATGGGCTTCGCAGTCAAGCTTAATAAACCGGAGTTCATCGGAAAAGAGGCCCTGCTCGAACAAAAGCAAAACGGATTAAAGCGCAAGCTATGCTGCCTGACCCTCTCAGATAACCGTACAATTGCTTTGGGCAAGGAACCAATTCGTTCCACGGAGGGCAAGGTGATCGGTTGGGTAGCTTCAGGTGGATACGGCTATTCCGTAGAAAAAAGCATCATTTTCGCCTACCTGCCGATCGAATATGTGAAGGAAGGCTCAGAATTTGAGGTAGAATTCTTTGGAGAACAGGTAAGCGCAGTCGTCGTGCGAGCACCATTATGGGATCCAAAAGGAGAGAGGATTAAATCATAACCGGTTGAGGTAAAGCCTACCTCGAAGGTGCAACACGCCGATTAGGCGTAGGAAGTGGAAGTATTGAAAGTATGACATCGCGCATTCAATAATATTAAGGGCTTATTTTTGAAGTAAAGATAATCCAAAACCATAAAGTATTTAGGAGGCTATTGTGTCAATCGTTAATGCAAAAGAAATCATGGAAGTGGCAGCCAAAGGGAAATATGCTGTGGGTGCCTTCAATATCACCGATTTGGTACAGATGGAGGGGGTGGTTGATGCCGCCATCGCCAAGAAATCTCCATTAATCATCCAAACGTCTGTAAAACCATCCAAATTTCTGGGGGTCGACGTGCTGGTGGCAGTATACAAGACCATAGCCGCATCAGCTCCCATCCCGATCTGCTTGCACCTGGACCATTGCACAGATATCGAACACTGCAAGAAGTGCGCTGATGCTGGTTACACGAACATCATGATTGACGCTTCCAAGCAGTCTTTTGAGGAGAATATCCGTCAAACCAAGGAAATTGTCGATTATTGCCACAAGATAGGAAATATTTCGGTGGAGGGCGAGCTGGGTACCGTCAGCGGTGTGGAAGATCAGATCAAGGTTGCTGAGGATGAGACGCAGCTGGCCAACCCCATGCAGGCGGTTGAGTTTGTTGAGCGGACGGGTCTGGATATCTTCGCCCCGGCTATTGGAACTGCCCACGGGGTTTATAAGACCAAGAATCCCAAGGTGGATTTCGAGCGCTTGGGTAAGATCAACGAATTACTCAACGGTAAAACGATAAAAACACCTTTGGTGGTCCATGGTGGAACCGGGTTACCAGAAGATTATATTAAGAAGTTGATCGAAATGGGCGGCGCAAAATTCAACGTGTCCACTGAACTCAAGCGCACCATGATCGACGCCCAATACGAGTACATCACCGCCCACCGGGATGAATATGACCCCGGGAAGGTCGACGAAGCAGTCAGGAAAGCCATCCGTGAGGCTGTCAGCCACTGGATCGATATGCTGGGCAGTGCTGACAAAGCCTGAGATTTAAGGCGAAATGAATAATATAGTGAGGGGCAGTTTACTGCTCCTCACTTGACACGCATTACCATCTATAACACAGGAGTTAATAATCAGATATGAAGAAGATAGAAGAATATTTTGTACCATGGGTGAAAGGAATTCCGATGTACGTCTCGGGGCACATCGAGCTGGCATGGAGGAAGCCGGAGCTCCATCGCATGATGTCGAACGAGAACCCAAATCCACCTTCCGAAAAAGTTGTGGAGGCGATCATCAAATATGGCAAGATGGCTAATCGCTACCCCGACCAGGGATTGGTTGTGCGCAGCAAGATCGCCGAAATTAATAAGCTAGGCGGCCCAGAAAACGTGATGATTGGAAACGGCTCCAGCGAGGTCTACGATAACATCTTCCGCAGTTTCCTTCAGACCGGTGAAGAAGTCATCCAACACACCCCTTGTTTTGGTATTTATAAGCTGCGTGGGACCATCCTGGGTGGCAAAATGGTGTCGGTACCCATGATCTACAAGGATAAGTACTTGCATTTCGATACAGCAGCCATCCTCAATGCCATCACCGACAAGACCAAGATCATCGTAGTTGCCAACCCAAACAACCCAACCGGTAATTTCATGGATGCGAAGGATTTCGTGCGTATTGCTGAAACCGGTCTCCCATTCGTCATAGATGAGGCGTATGTAGAGTACGCTGGGTTGAATCTATCTCAAGTTGAGCTGACCAAGAAATACAAAAATGTACTCATTACACGCACGCTTTCCAAGGCCTACGGTTTGGCGGGATTGCGCTTCGGTTATGCATTGGGTGACAAAGATGTGATCGGGCAAATCTCGGCTGCACTTTTACCATGGAACGTCGGCACGATCCCCATGTGGACTGCGCTGGCAGCATTTGAAGATACCGAGGCCCTTGATTACCGGGTGAAATACAATAACGCTGAGGTGGACTACATCACTGAAGCACTCAGCGAAGTTCCCAACCTGGTGGTATTCCCATCCAAAGCCAACTATATCCTATTCGATTGTGGTGCGACGGGTAAGAAGGGTAAGGAAGTCGTTGCATATGCTGAATCGAAAAGCCTGATCTTCCGCCCGGATGCTGAAAAATATGGCAGCGATGGATGGTTCCGCATCACCATCGGCACAAAAGAAGAGAACCGCATGGCAGTCAATGTGGTGCGCGAATTTTTGACCAGCTGATAACTTGATCCGAACCAATGGGTCAGGGTGACCTACAACATTATTAGATAATTATTCTTAACGATTACGGAGACAAAATATGGGAAAAATTAAAGCAGTATTCTTCGACCAGGATGGTGTGATCATCGACACTGAGCGAGATGGTCATCGCGTTTCTTTCAACATGACCTTCAAAGAATTCGGCTTCTCCGACGAATGGAGCGTGGATTACTATCACGAACTGTTACAGATTGCGGGTGGCAAGGAACGCATGAAGCATCACCTGCAGACCCGGGGTTTCAGCAAGCCCGTACCCCCGAAGAGGTGGATGAGCTCATCAAGGCTATGCACAAGCGCAAGACAGCGATCTTCGTGGATCTGATCGAGACTGGCAAACTACCCCTGCGTCCAGGCATTCATCGATTCATGAAAGAAGCCATGGCAGCGGGTTTAAAGGTGGGGGTATGCACTACCTCCAACGAACAAGCTGCCAAAGCGATCACTGGAAAAATCCTGTCTGATATCAAGTTTGATATCGTGCTGGCTGGTGATGTGGTCAGCCATAAAAAACCCGACCCCGAAATCTACAACCTGGCACTTAACCAGACCGGATTAAAACCAGACGAGGTCATTGTCGTTGAGGATTCCAAGAACGGCGTGCTGGCTGGGAAAGCTGCAAACACACACGTGATCGTGACCACCAATTATTATACGGAGAAGGAAGATGTCAGCAGTGGTGATATTATTGTCACCTGCCTGGGAGATCCGGATGGTGAGAAAGGAAAACTGACCAAAGGCGGAAAAAGCCTGAAGTATGATGGCATTCTCCATATCAATCAGGTGGTCGATTACTTCTCGAAGTAATACTGGCGCAACCGAAGCAAAAAGAAAACAGGACGCAATGAATACCCTTGCGTCCTTCCGTCTTTCTTTTTATACACACTATCCCCATGCCCGACGAACTACTTGATATTGTTAATAGTGACGATGTAGTCATCGCTCAGGAAATGCGCTCCGTTGTCCACCAGCGCGGCCTGCAGCACAGAGGGGTTCATATTTTCCTGGTCACAGCTGAAGGCAAGCTGCTGGTCCAGCAACGCAGCAGGCAGCGTGACAATTATCCCCTGGCTCTCGACTGTTCGGTATCCGAGCATGTGAAAGCCAATGAAAGCTATGAACAGGCCGCGAGGCGTGGCCTGGCAGAAGAGCTGGGTGTACAAGCTGCCGCGCTGCATGCCCTGGTTAAGTTTAATATGATTTATGGGGTCAATGATTTTGAGACCAGCTTATTGTACGAAGGGAGGGTTGATCCCGCCCAGGTCCAGTTTGACCCGGTGGAAGTGGAGGAAATTGCCTACTATCAGCTGGATGAGCTGGAAGCACTCATCAGTAGTGGTGAACTTGCCTTCAGCAGCTGGTTTGTGGAGCTCATTCACTGGTATCTGGGCAAACCTTCAGAATTGAAGGTCATAAGAACTTATCGCCACAACCGCCTTCTATTGTCAGAAGACCATGGAAAATGATGGGGGTGCATCCCCGATACAAATGGGGTTATTCTCATATCATTGAAAAAGTGGGTTAATCAGCTGGTACAAGCCCGCAGCCAATAAGGCGGTGGAGGGGAGAGTCAACAGCCAGGCTGTGACAATGTCTTGCGCTATATTCCAGCGTACCTTATTGAACCGTTCTGCAGCACCCACGCCCATGACTGAGGAGCTCAGGACCTGGGTGGCACTCATCGGGCCTCCAAGGATAGAACCGCTCACGATGACAATTACGGAGGCTAATTGAGAGCAAAAAGCATCCATTGGCTTAATTGTATAAAACTTGCCTCCCACTGTACGGATCAAGCGCTGCCTTCCAACCGCCGTGCCCGCTGCAATTGCCAAAGCTGAAATAATGATCACCCAGGTTGGAACGACAAAGGTACTCAGATATTTTTCAGTCATCAGTGCCATGGTGATCACTCCCATTGTTTTTGGCGCATCGTTGCTGCCATGGCTGAGTCCTAAAGCAATAACGGTCAGGATCTGACTTCTTTTAAATAATGCGTTTATTTTCGGCGGTGCTTCCCAGCTTAATCCCAGGACAATTCGAAGAATGATAAATCCGATGCCAAAACCAATCAGCGGTGAGGCAAACAGAGAGATCAATATTTTTCCCAACCCGGCTACCCGGATGGCGTGCGTTCCTGCAGCGATTACCACCGCACCGATCAAGCCACCGATGAGAGCATGCGATGAGCTACTCGGTAATCCCAGGAATGATGTCAGAAGAATCCAAAGGATGGCACCCAGCATGGCAGCCAGGATGACATGCGTGCTAATTTCGGCAGGATTGACCACTTCGCGGCCGATCGTCTTGGCCACAGCAATTCCAACAACAAAAGGTCCAAAGAATTCTGCCACAGCGGTCATTCCCAGGGCGGCGCGCAAAGATAAAGCGCGCGAGGAAATCATCGTGGCGACGATACTGCTCGAATCATTGACCCCATTTAGAAATGCATACAGGAGGGCTAAAAAGATTGTGACGATTAAGGCTGGCGACACAAATACGATCCACTCTCAGGCCATCTTCACCACTATATCCGCGATAACATTGGCAGCTTCATCACCACGGTCAGCGGCGTTACTTAAGTGGCGATATACCTCGCGCAGCTTCATCATCTTGATCACATGCTTGATGTCTTCTGCGCCTCTGAAAAGATCGGCCAGAGCCTCGCGATAGACACTTTCGACCCTATTTTCAAGCGCTTTTGCGCGCTGGGCATGGTCATTGGCAACAGCTGGATGCTCATCCAGGCAATTGACAGCTGAGGAAAGCTCAAAGGCTGCATCTCGGAGCAGGGCAGCCATATTCTGCATGTAACCCGTGGGACTCACTTTCAGGATTTCAAGCTCACTTACCGTGCTATAGGCATAATCCAAGACGTCGTCAATCGTCCGGGAAAGCGCAAAGATATCTTCCCGGTCGAAAGGGGTGACAAAAGTCCGATTTAGATCGTCAATCAGGATGCGTCGAGCCTCGTCAGCCTCCTTTTCTTTAGCAGTCAGTAGCGCTGAGGCAGCAGGGTCTTGGGTGGCTAAATAAAGCTTGAGGGCATCCAGGCCTTCCAAGGTAAGCTGTGCCTGATCTTTAATATGCTGAATGAAAATACTCTTGCGTCGCTTAAATATCCGTTTCATGAGGGCAGTTCCTTTATGCACTGATTTACCAACCAAAAATAAGAATGCTTTTTAATTTCAAGCCAGCTTAATTTCACCCGAGTATATCACAGGAGGAAACCGATAGTTTCTACTGTTTGACTGCCGCCTGACTGAGGAGAGTGGCAAAAGGATTGGCAGATGAACCACCCCTCATAAGTCACCTCCTAAGATAATTTACTCATCGTAGGTTATGCATGAAGCAAATTTATCCGGAATACTCTTCCCTCCAGGGTAAAGAAAAAGAAGACGCCATTCACTTTCAGCATTAGCAATCCGTATGAGTGGCGTCAGGTGTTTAAACAACCCAGAGATCTGGCAGGTGATCGTTGACCTTATACTTCACCATAGGTGGCTTCGATGAAATCCAGCATGCCTTCCTTGAGGATCGTTTGACCATCAACACTCGCCCCCAGGCCATACAATGCGCCGCTGGAAGGGTAAGGCTGAGCCGGTTTTTTTGCATAAGCAACGGCATCGCGCAAATCCTTAACAAATCCTTCAGCCACACCCGGCAGGGTATTGCGCAGGGTCACGCAGAAATGAAAACCCGAGGGGTTCTGGCAGCCGTTCATCCGCCAGCCCTTGCTGATCAGGTAATCGTTGACGTGGTACATATCCACGACGTCTGATAGCATCCCGATCACGAAGGTTGATTTCCCGGCAATTTTAATCTCGGGGATTCCAGCTATTCCTTGGCGGATTCTATCCGCGGTATCCATGATCAATTTAGCTGCTTTCAGGTAACCTTCTTCACCCAACAACACCATCGCTGCCCAGGTAGCTGCGCTCAAGCCTCCAGAGCGACTTCCCTGAACGGTAGGCGAGCAATAGAGACCTCCAGGCCAATCACCCACGGAAAAGAACTGGTAGCGCAGGAGCTTATGGTTGCGTACCAACAGGGTGGAGGTTCCTTTCAACCCATAGCCGTATTTGTGGGTATCGCACGACATCGACGTAACACCGGGTAACCGAAAATCGAAGGGGGGAATGTCATATCCCAGCTTCTCAACCCAAGGCAGGATGAAACCACCCAGGCAGCCGTCCACATGCAAGCCAACCTTATACTCAAGGGCTAAATCTGAAAGTTTCTCCAAAGGATCGATCACGCCATAGGGATAATTGCCGGCTGAACCAGCCAGGGCAATCGTGTTGGGTGTGATTTTCTGGCGCATAGCTTCCACATCAGCTTCGAAATTTCCATCCACGGGAACGGAGATCATCTTAATGCCCAGGTAATGGGCTGCTTTGTGAAAAGCTGGATGAATGGTGACCGGTACCACCATTTCGGGTTCGTGGATACCTTTTTCTTCACGCGCCCATTCGCGATGGACATACACCCCGTTATAGATACTCTCGGTGCCCCCTGAGGTAACCGTCCCGCACACGTCATCCTTCGGGTTGAATTTTTTTACCGCATCCCCATGGAGTAATTTGGCGACCATGGCAATGATCTCGGATTCAAACTTCGTACCACTTGGGCAAATATCACGCTGCAACAGGTTGACATAGGAGAACAAGCTGAATACCTGATTCAGGAAAGCGTAGTGCTCTTTACCACCATGATACATGGTGCCAGAGATCAAGCCGGTTTCCCAATGCTTGTCTTCTTCTTCAGCCATCGTGTGTAACTCGTTCAGGATATCTGCAGGGTTGCGACCTTTTTCAGGGATTTGCGAATAGGCTTCAAATCGATCTTTGTAGGGGTAGAGGTCCCCAAAAACACTTGCCAACGGAGAGTCTTCAGTCATTTTCAATCCTTTCGATTTTGTCCACAGTTTGGGTCAGGCGAATTTGTTCAAAGTGTGGAAGATGGGTTTCAATTGCTTCGAGCACTTTCGAAATTGGGTATACATACGGTCATAGACTTCACGGTTCTCGGGATTGGGTTCATAAATGCGCTTCGTCCTGACTTTATTGGGAATATCATCGAGCGACAGCAACCCCAGGCGATTGAATGCCAGAAAAGCCATTCCCAACAAAGTATTATGACTCGGGTTTTCTTGCTGGTGCATGGGTATACCGATCACATCTGCCATGATCTGAGCCCAGACGTCGGAGGCTGCACCCCCACCAGTCAGGCGCCAATAGGGGAATTTGTGCTTCGAGAAAGTCTCAGCAGATGCCCTCAGCCAGCACCAGTTATAGGCGATGCCTTCCAATAACGCTCTTGCCAGATGATTGCGGGTGGTACGGTTGGTGAGGTTAATAAAACCACCCCGCAGGAAACGATCGCCGCTAGGTGCTAATGAGCCACTATTAAACCACGGCAGGAACAACACGCCCTCACTCCCGGCTGGGATTTGGGCAGCTGCCTGGTTTAACCGGGCATACATGTCTTCCGGCATGTCACCGGTGTAGAAGGAATCCTGGCCATACACCAGATTCCTAAGAAAGGAATCAACCACCTTACAAGTATTGCCGGTATCAGCCGAAAAAACATACCTGCCATTCAGGGCACTGGGCATGGATACCAGGCTTAGGAATAAGTCGGACTTTTTATTGGGAAATTGAAACACCAACATGCCCGAGGTGCCGAGCACGGCAACGGCTTCGAAGTCAGCAAGGGCACCTGACCCAATGGGTGCCACGCTGTTATCAGTCGCGGAGGTGGTCACCACAGTTTGGGTCGAGAGGCCCAATTCCCTGGCAACATCGGCCTGCAGATTACCCACAATCCCTTCTACTGGAAGCAAGTCGGGCAACTTATCACGGTCAATTTCGGTTATCCCCAGTATCCAGGGGTTGTAATCCTTGGTGCCACCCTTGCGGTTGTCAATCATCAGGCTCGCAATGTTGCTGCATGGCGTAGCACAGGCTTTACCGGTGAGGCGCATATTGATGAAATCCAGGGGTTCAAGGAACTTATAAGTCTTGCGGTAAATTTCTGGAAGCTCGTTTTTAATGAATAATATATGAGCAAGAGAATCAGTGCCCTCATAGGAGGGGGGATAACCAACAATGTCGATCCACTTGATGAGTTTCCTGACATCATATCCCAGCAAATTGGGGAATCCATTAACCATCCTGGCGTTATACTTGCCGCCGCGTGAGTCCATCCAGCTGATGGCATTCATCAATGGCTCACCATGTTCATCGACAGCCACAGTGACTGACCACTGGCTGGTGACGCCTATGGCAACAATTTCTTCGGGTGCAGCACCCGATACTTTTACCACCTCTTTAACCCCGCCCGTGACCAGCTTCCACCATACGGCTGGGTCTTGCTCGACGCCGCCATTGGGTAAGAAGAGGGACTCGTAGCGCCCACTGGTGCTTGCCACCACTTTACCGTCCAGGTTCACCAAGCCAACTTTCGTCCCGCTGGTGCCCACGTCAACGGCAATGACATATTTTTGGTCGGGCATGTTCTCTTCGTTCTGCATGGCGTCTTGTCCTTTCAGGAGGTTGGGCATCTATGTTGCAGTTTCAGTATATTTTAAAGGTGAATTCAGCTATATGAAGTGTGAACGAAGCACTTTCAGGTTCAACTCATATCTCATTCGTACACCTTCTCGCCTTCCGCCTCAGAATTCAAGGCATCCGTCTCCACATCCCTGGCTGCAGGAGTGACCGAAAGCAATTCCTTGTAATACTCATGTTGGATGACCAGGTTCATAATCTCATTGGTCCCGGTCCAGATGGTCATCAGGCGGGCGTCCCGCAAGAGACGCTCGATCGGGTAGACATTGGTATAACCTATGCCACCCATGACCTGCATGGCATCATTGACCACTGCCCAGGCAGTCTCGGTGGCGAATTTCTTGGCTTCAGAAACCCTGCGCCTGACATAGCTTGAGTTGCCAACCGCATCAATGATGCGGGCAGTTTCACTCACCAGGGCACGCGCTGCATCCAAACGGGTCAGGCTTTCGGCGATTTTGAAACTTACCCCTTCAAACTCACGGATCTTCTGCCCAAATGCTTTGCGCCGATCGGCATAACGCGCTGAAATCTCCAGCGCAGCACGCGCCAGGCCGAGGGCACCACCAGCACTGGTCATCCGCTCAGGGATCATCATCTGGTTAAAAACTTCATACGCTCCATGTTCCTTACCGACCAGGTTTTCCACTGGCACCCGCACATTTCGGAAGTAAACCCTGCCCGTACCACCACCTCGCGTCCCCATCAATCCATAAACATGTTGGACTTCCACCCCCTCCCCACGTTCCACCAGCAGGGTACTGATCGCATTGTGGCTAGAACCATCTGGGTTCGAGCGGGCATAAACCAGGAACAGGTCGGCACCTTCCGCACCGACGATGAAGCGTTTTTGGCCGTTCAGGATGTAAACATCGCCTTCACGTTTCGCCGTAGCGGTTGCTCCAAAGAAATCTGAACCACCACGCGGCTCGGTCAGCGCTTCGGCCACAGTCAACCTGCCTTCCAGGATGGGCTGAAGATATTTATCTTTTTGCTCACGTGAACCAAAGACATGAATCGCTTCCCCCACAATGGATGGCAGGGAATATAAACAGGCCAGGCTGGCCCCCAGCACACCGATCTCTTCCAATGCCAGGACTTCATACGACCAATCAAGCCCTCGCCCGCCCCATTCCGCTGGGAAACGCAGTCCAAGCAGGCGATTCCCTGCAAGCTTTTGGATATACTCACGCGGATAATTGATTTTCTCTGCATCCATGTCGAGCAGCAGCTGGCGGGAAACCCCGTCGCGAGCAAAGGAGCGTGCTTCATCGCGCAACTGGCATTGTTCTGGTGTCAACAAGATATCGGACATGATTCACCATCCTATTTGCGAACCTGTTTGGGAAGAACTCTTGGAAATCGCATTGATAAATTAGGGCAAGATACGACTTTTATAGCAATTCGTATTTTCAATAATGCTTACCCTCCCAGCGAGATACGAAACATTCAGCGAGACAGTAATTCCCTAACTCTGCCACCGATTTATGGCTAAATCGAAAGCAATTAAGCTTATAGGAAAGATAAGGCTAACCTGCTAACGCATCACTTAAGTATATATCATAATTAACGAGTGGATTGCAACTGCCGGATAGCCTCGAGAACGATCTTGGCTTATAGATCGCATATACAATTTGTTCTATACCGAGAACAGACCTGGCATATGACCGGGATCAAGTTGATCGCAACCCCGGTATCCCATACACTTGCCAGACTCAAAAATTATCCATGAGCAAATTGTGCGCATTAAGTTCATCCCACTAAAATGTTTTTTTCACTGATTATCTAAAGTGTCAAACACATCATCAACTGTCATTCTGAGTAAGGATGCCAATGTTTTCTGCTCACCAGGATGTTACTTAGTGAATACTAATGTGATTGAAATAAAAATATTGTACATTTGTTGTAAAATTCTGTTATATCGGATAAATAAGGTGAGGATATGGCTATTACACTAAGATCCATGATAAATCGAACTCATCCATTTTGGGGAAAGGTAGAAAGTTTTCTCATTCAATGGCGCAAGGTAATTTTGGCAGTATTAACATTATCCATAGGTGTCATGGAAATAATTGAACATCCGGATTTCTTCCTCGAGGAACAGCCTTACTTTTATTTGGAATTAGGGATTTATATTGGCTTACTTTTTATTGCATCGATCATGATTGATATTGCGATGAGGGCTGTGGAAATTAAAAACCAGACAATAAATATATTAGATACCCGACGCAACCTCAGCCTGCAATTTTCTGGTGCAAAAGATTGGGATGAAACCCTTAAAATTGTCCTCCAATATCCATCTTCGTTCGCGCCTGTCTTAGCAACCTCGCTTTTGATTTTTAACCCGGATCTTAATGAATACCGTACTGAAAGAAACTGGATTGCACCAAACACAGAAATCAACATCCAAAAAATAACATCCCCCAGGGAAGCTTGTTGTGTTCATGATCTGGATGCAGTTACATCTGAAATTCACCGGGTGGATTGTAAAAGCTTGGTGAAAAATACCAATCGAAAGTATGCTTGTTACCATCTAACGCTACAATATGGCAATACGCCAGTGGGTATTTTGAATATCGTCATGCCAGAGAATCGACGCTTGAAACCTGACCAAACTCAATACTTTAGCAATACAGCAGAGGATATCGCCATTGGTTTGAGTGCAGCCAGGCAGAGACAGGAACAGCATGCCATTGAAGTTACCAATGCAGCCAGTAATGAAAGATTAGGAATTGCCCGGGATCTTCACGATACACTGGGTCAGAATCTGGGTTATTTACATTTCAAGCTGGACCAGATCCTGATTGATAATGATACTACTACTTGTCATACGACGAGAACTGAACTCGAGAGTCTGCGTAGTCTGGCGAATGAATCTTATGAATTGGTAAGGAATACCCTGGTTATCCTGCACCATAAAACTGGCCATGCGATCAGCGAGCTATTTAATGCTCATGCTCAGATTATCGCCAAGCGGACCGGAATCTCCGTGAGTGTCAATGAGGAAGGATTTCCACGATCAATATCCCCCGATCACTTGAAACAGCTACTCCACGCATTTAAAGAATCGCTCTATAATATTGAAAAACATTCGGGTGCCTCTGAAGCAAAGGTATGTTTATCCTGGACGGATACCCATCTGAAAGTCAGGATTGGGGATAATGGTCGAGGTTTTGATATTAAAGAAACAACCAATCATGGGCATTATGGACTTCACATTATCGATGAACGGATTCAATCCCTGGGAGGAAAAGCAGAAATCAATAGCACTCCGGGTGAGGGCACAGAGATCCTGCTCTCATTGCCTTTAGATATGTCTGAGAATGAACAAATCTATAAAACAGGTGAATTGTGAAAATACTTGTCGTCGATGACCATGTGTTATTTCGTGAAGGGTTGGTTAGTTTACTCAAGTCGGATGATTACTTCAACGTTGTTGGTCAAGCCGGGTCGGTGCATGAAGCAATTATTTTGGCTCATAATCTTCGACCCGATCTTGTACTAATGGATTTTAGCTTGCCGGATGGTGATGGTGCAGAAGCTTCGACAGCTATTTTAACGGAGCAACCCGGATGTAGGATTGTATTCCTCACCATGCACGATGATGACGAAAACCTATTTGCAGCCATCCGCAGCGGCGCAAAAGGATATCTGCTTAAGAATGTACCGGTGGCAAAATTGATAAGCTCTTTAAAATCAATCGAAAAGGGCGAAGCAGCTATCTCAGGAGCCATGACCATGCGCCTGCTGGAAGAATTTTCGCAGCACCACAACGGTGTTTCTAGTGAAGTATACAATTCGCAATCTGTACTCAGCCAGCGGGAAGTTGAAATCTTGCGCGAGATCGCCCTGGGTGCTTCAAATGGGGAAATCGCGACCAAGCTATTTTTATCTGTGAACACGGTCAAACACCATATTCATAATATACTATCCAAACTAAGGCTGGAGAACCGCAGAGCAGCGATCCTTTACGCCCAACAAGCAGGCATAATCAAACCGAATAAATAGGATTAACCCCGGGGTTAACCCTTTATCAAGAAGAGCCATAAGTAAATGGCTCTTTTTTGATTCCTTCGGGTCTATAAGCGGACGTATACGCCATCTGGCTTTTCCAGTATTCTATAGGCACCTCTAACAGGGGAAGGAAGTTTTTGAATCAACGATTATCACGTCACCAACAGGCTCAACAACAAATCAGAAACCTGATTTGTTGTATCGCGCCCTGTATTGCTCATGAATATAAGAAAGGAGATGGAATTGGAACATAAATTTTTCCATCAATCTATTTACACAAACAATTTCTCAAAGGAGGCTAATCCATGAAAGGTAAGTATTTCAAATCAAATAAAAGTATTAATCTATTTCGGATTATGGTGACCCTGGTGATGCTTGTTACAGCGCTCGGGCCACTTAATTCTTTAACCGCAACCCCTGCCAAAGCAGCAACGAATACCCTGCTTTTGAAAGTAGTCAGCGCTAACGATAGTTCCACCTATGGGATTACAAAAGGCGATCCAATAACTCAATTCAAATACATTGTAAATATAGATAACACCGGCACCACCGAGCAAAGAAGCCCCGACCCGGGCACAGGTTGTTCGACAGGCGATCCCGGTTACCCCGGCTCATGCAATTGGGTTTCGATTGCTGGTGCAGCCGGCTCCAGCCCGATCTATACACAGGGTGATGAGACCGACTTCGGCTCTGGCATTACGCTTCCCGAGGGGCGTTATCTGATCTCGGTACTGGCTGATGGTTACAAGATTGATGGTGCCCACTTCACTGTGCCATTATCCGATCCTGTAGACGGCGCAAATGTCATTGTAGCGATGCAACCCTATGATCTCCCCGATGCAACCATTCAGGCGGAAGTTTTCGAAGATACTGCCCCTACCAATAGCGCACCGGATGTACCCGCTGAACGTGGGTTGGCTGGTTTTCAAGGACACATCGCGGATTACATCGATGAGGTCACGACGGATGTATACGGCAACCCGCTGTGTGGGAACAATCAATGCCTAAGCCAATGTTATGTTGTGGATGGCGGTGTCGATCTAGGTATCGTTTCACCGATCGATTCTTTCGGACGTTGTCCATTCCGCGATGAACTTGCTGCTGATGCAACCACGACTGATACAGGGGTTCTAATCCCTGCAACTGCAGTCATCGAGGGCAAATTAATCATCCCGAACGTTGGCCCCAACCGCTATGCTCTATCCATTGTCGCACCCGACGGTACCGACTGGGCTCAAACCACCACCCTGGAAGGCAACCATGACTGGGATGCCTGGGTGATGGAAGGTGCCACAGGCTTGGATACCGAATTCGTCGTGGCAGGCGAACCCTTCCCGGCCACCTTCTTCGGTTTTGTCATGCCCACGAATACGATGTCCGCTGGCACTGGTGAGATCAAAGGTATCGCACTGGCTGTAAGCGCATACATTCCTCCTGTTGGCGGTATCGGCGGTGAAGCCGGTTTGCTGGGTGCAAAACCCAAGGATAAAAATCCAATCCACCGCTTATTCGTCTCCTTGTCTGATCTCAACAATAACGATCAGACTGTATACATGGGAGAGTTCGATTGTAACGAAGCCGCCGGTTGTCCACCGATTAACTTCGATATCACTGGCGTTCCCAATGGAGACTATGTTCTCGGACTATGGGATGAACCCCAGGACTATATCTTCCTTGAACAAAACGTATCGGTTCAAAATGGTGAGCTTACTGATCTGGGTTCATTATCTATGTTAGGTTGGTGGACCACCATTGAAGGTCATGTTTTCAACGATCTTAATGAAAATGGCAAGATGGATGCCGGTGAACCGGGCATCCCTAACTTCCCCATTGTGATGCGGACGCGTGAGAACTCCATCATGGACCGCGGCGCGACCCTGGTGACAACCGATGCAAGTGGTTACTACTGGATGGAAAACGCCTACCCGATCACACAATGGCTAGTGGAAGAAGCCTATGCTGATGGCTTCCAAACAACCGGCATCACTTACCAGGCAGATAATCAGCCTGAAGAAACCACGTTGCTCGGCCAGGGTGTAGATGTGAACGTTCATCCAGTCATTGGCTTGGGTGGCCGCCTGGATTGGGGCGTGAAGGCCTATGCTCCTGGAACGAACGGCGGTATCGTAGGCACAATCAGCTATGACACCACGCGCAACGAGCTTAATCCGCAATATGCAGCCATTGAAGACTGGCAACCCAGCATTTCGGGACTGACTGTCGATCTATTTGCTCCTGTGGCTTGTCCATATGACCAGAACGGACTTCCAACGGCACCATGCGACCCACAGGGAATCTACATGTTGAATGCAGATGGTTCCTTCGCCCTAGGTGCGTTGTTGAACCAATACGTCTCAGAGACCTGGCAAAGACCCCAGGGTTGTATTGCCCGCAATGTGGATGGCAATCCTCTGGTTCACGGTGTAGACGAAAACGTGCTGCCCCTCGATCCGAATGCGGACTGCCTGGAAGCCCCAATGATGGGTGTACAGTTTGGTCCCTTGGGTGATGGCACGAACTTCGGCGCTTCCGTGGATGGCAACTATGGCTTTGGCGATGGTTGTTTCTTAACTGACGGCACTCCCGGTGCTTTTGACCCGACATCTGGATCTTGTACAACAGGCGAATTTTTGTCATTGCCTTCCAATCGTGATTACCTGGTCAAAGTCGAAATCCCAACCGAAGCGGATGCCTATGGAGCTGCTGCTATTCACCCACAGGCAGCCTTATACAAGGTGACCCGTGAAGAAGACATCAACATCGCCAACGGCAATTCGTTCGTCCCGCAGGTTCCACCCCCCATCTGTGCTGGTGCTTTACATCAAGTGGATGTGCAGGACAGTGGTTCTGCGGATAACTATGCAGCGATGGTTGGTACAGGTTACGGTGCCGGTGGCAACGGTGTAGCCGTTGGGGTCACCGTACCCGCATCTACACCCACTTTTAACCCAACTTTCGTCGACATTGGCGGATCCATTTACGAAGGACAGGCGAAGCCTTTGTGCGATATGAAACTCGTCCGGCTAAGCGATCGCAAGTCGATCGCTCCGGGCTTCAACCTGTTTACCGACGTTCCGCTTCCAGGCCGCTTCTGGGGTTTGATCGTGGATGATCTCAACTTCTCCAGCAACCCCAAATCGATCGCTTATGGCGAGAAGGCACCTGTGTCATTTGCTCCCGTCGGTATCTATGATTACACCAACCGATTGATCTACACGGTCGAATCCGATTACAACGGTCTGTGGGACGTGCTCCTGCCTTCTACCAACCGCATCAGCTGCCCAACACCTTCCGGTGTGTGCGCTAATCTGTACCGCTTTGTCGGTAACGATCCCGGTACTCCGGGTCGATGGAATCCAAACTACACTCCGCAATACCGCACCATTTCGGCCGAGTTCGAAGCCTTCCCTGGCTTAACTATCCCGGCTGACCTGGCACCTACACCAGTCGCTGTGGCTGTCCAAATTCCAGGTTTACAGACGAGTCAACTCGCTGTCTGCACGTTGAATGATCCAGCCGCACTGGTGAGCGATCCAAATGGTGCAGGGATAACTCCCGAACTATTTGCAGTTTCGCAGGCTTATGTGACCGGCAGCGGCTCGTTTACCATCACTGGTCAAGGCTTTGGGGACTCCCAAGGTCAGGTCATGTTGGATGGTATGGTATTACCAACAACCTGGACTGCTACCCAAATCAATGTAACCGTTCCTGCTGGAACCGTACCAGGACCGCACCAGCTCAAAATCACGGCGGCTAACGGCCGGAGCACGGTCAATGCCCTGACTTTCCATGTGCTTAGAAGTGGCACTTTCCCACAAAACGCTGCTGCGTTGGACACATTCAATCGTGCCAACGGTGGGATGGGTAGCCACTGGGGTGGGGATGGGAACATCCAAGGTAGATTCCGTATCCAACACTTCCCAAGCATCAACCCAGATGGCGTGGTGCAAGTACGAAACGGCGGAGACACCTGGTGGCAGGTATCTCCAACTCAGCCAGCCTTGTTCAGTGCTAACCAGGAGGCTTACTTCACATTTATCAAGGTGAGCCCAAGCGCGACCGAGCAGGGACTGCTGCTCAAGCTCAGCGGAGGCAGTCCTAACAGCAACGGCGCTTCGTGGATCGAAGTCGCCTACAATGGGACCAGCACAGTTGTGGTTCGCACAAAAGTAAGCGGTCAGAATTCCAACAGCGCAACCCTGCGTGCCACGTTCCCTGTGACCTTCAGTCTCAGCGACAAGCTCGGTGCAATCGCTTCTGCAGATGGTACTGTCGACGTTTACAAAAACGGCAGCCTGGTCGGCAGCGTCAATGTAACCACCACTGGACCCACACCTTACTGGCCTATGTCCCTGGCACAAGCTGGCGGTAGCATCGGCGTCAGGTTCGTTGGGTCTTCTAATACGAATGATGCCCGCTTCGATAACTTCGGTGGTGGAAATGCCCTTCGCATTTACAGTCCAACCGTTTACGAAGTCGGCCCAGGTTATGCTTACACCACCATCCAGAGTGCACTCGACATAGCTGCCTCACTCCCCAGTCAAGACTCGCTGGTAGTAGTCTACCCTGGCGCGATCGATTATAGCAACCCACGCTACAACGGGCGCGGCGCATACTACGAAAACCTCATCATGTCCTCGCCGGTCAAGTTACAGGGCGTTGGACCAGGTGGTGTTTATCCTGACGGTACGCCCGTCCAAGGTTCGATCATCGATGGCATCGCCTTTGGCGGTGATACCACCCTGGCGACAGACTGGCTTACGAAAATCAGCAGCCTGACCTGGGATGGCTCCCAGGATGTCAACGATGGCCAGGTGATCTATGTGTTAGCTTCACAGAACCAGACGACCGACCCCAACCAGGCCCGCCAGTTCGGTTCCCTGTTCAAGGCCTCCATCGACGGGTTTGAAATCCGTGGTGGCGACCAGCAAGGGCTTCCGGGCAACCTCAACGCCATCTTCGGCGGCTTCCCCGGACCTCTCCAGGCACTCCAAGTGCAAACCCAGGGCGGTGCCATCTTTGCGAACGCATACGCGCGTAACTTGCAGATCACCAACAACCTGATCGATGGCAACGGTGGCTCGTATGGCACAATCCGCATTGGTACACCGAACCTGACTGGTCCGGATACCAATCAACATAACGAGAACTTGCGCATCGCCAACAACCGTATCTTTGCCAACGGGGGCAGCAACCTGGCAGGTGCCATCGGTCTCTTCAACGGATCCGATGGGTACGAGTTAGCCAGCAATGACCTGTGTGGTAACTTCTCAGCTGAATACGGCGGTGCCATCAGCCACTTTGGCTATAGCCCCGCAGGTAAGATCCATGATAACCGCATCTACTATAACCACTCATACGATGAAGGTGCAGGCATCATGATTGCTGGCGAATTAGCCACTGATCCCACTGCAGGCTATGGCCAACCCGGTGGACCGCAAGGTTCCGGAGCAGTGGATGTCTATAACAACCTGATCCAGGCCAATATGGCTGAAGATGACGGCGGCGGTCTGCGCTTCCTGATGGCAGGCAACTTCCCGATGAATGTGTTCAACAACATGATCGTCAACAACGTCTCGATGCACGAAGGTGGCGGTGTCGCACTCGACGATGCACCTGCGGTGCGTTTCTACAGCAATACGGTCATGAATAACAAGACCACTGCGACCGCAATAACCAGCGATGGACAGCCTGCCCCGGCTGGCCTTTCGACCGGCGCAAACAGCGACCAGTTGCAGTCTACCTTGCCTGGCGGTGCTCCACTCTTCAGCATTCCCTTGCTCTTCAACAATATCTTCTGGGATAACTGGGCCGGTACCAAGGGCATCAATACAGTGACTGGAATCACCCCCACCGATTTCGATCCCTGGGATATGGGCGTTGTGGGTACATCAAGCAACTTAATGACACCCACGAATTCGGTCCTACAACCGAGCACACATCCTGGAATCACCTCGGATGGCTCCAACAAGTTGACAGCTCCTCAGGTGATGGCCGCATTGGACATCCCCCTGAGCTTCACCTCCTGGCGCACCAATATAAACTTTGTCGGTGCCATCATGGTGACAGTAGACCTGCCGATCAACCTGGTAGGGAACTACCATCTGGGTGGTAGCGGGTCGCCAGCCTATAACGCCGGCGCAACCAGCAAGAGCGGTGTGAACGCGCCCGCCTTCGACATCGATAATCAATCCCGACCTTTGGGTGGGGCCTTCGACATCGGCGCCGACGAGTTACCCTAAACCAATTCCACCGGATGGAGAGGGGAAAGCCCCCCTCCATCCGGCAAGCAATCAAAGGAGAAATATAATATGAATAAACTAACTTCTCGTAACCCAATCAGCCGGCGTGATTTTCTCAGAATGGCAGGGGGCGCAGCATTCATTGTTGCCGGGGCAAGTGTAATGCCTCAATTCCTGCGCAAGACCTTGCTGCCGGAACAGGTAGTCGGCGCGGCTGGCGATTACGATCTTTTCTTTGCCGGAACAGATGGATGGTTTTATTTGCCGCCTGCTCCAGCTATCCCCCCTTGGTTTCCTGATACTTATGCACCCTCTCCGTTTACCACCTATATCTTTGGCTTTCGAAATGTTACCGGCCTGACAGATGTTCAACGTGAAAACCAGAGGAATAAGACTCAGCACAATTCACCCTTCTTCTGGGTGGATCAAGAGCAGGAGCTCAAGGTCCAACTCACCAACCTGGGACTGGCTCAACGCCCCGATCTGACCGATGCCCACACCATACACTGGCATGGCTTCCGGAATGTGATCCCGTACTTTGATGGCGAACCAACCGGTTCTGTTTCAGTGCCAGTTGGGCAGCTATTTACCTACGTTTTCCGCCCGCATGATCCTGGCACCTACATGTATCACTGTCACGTTGAAGATGTGGAACATGTGACCATGGGCATGACCAGCCTGGTCTTTGTTCGACCATTGCAAAACACTATCAATCCAGGTCTGTATCCGAGTGGCAAATTTGCTTACAACGATGGCGATGGGTCGACGGGTTATGACCGTGAGAACGCCTTGTTCCTGAGCGAAATCTGGGCGGAAGGGCATTGGAACGATGCCCACATCCAGGAATCCGATTGGAGCAAGTTCAAAGCGGATTTCAGCCTGCTCAATGGACGGGTCTATCCCAATACGGTGCTTCCCAACTCACCAATCAACCTGGCGGCTTCCACTCATGCGTTGACCGTTCAGACAGATGGCAATGGTGATTTATTAACCAATTCGGGATTAGAGCATCTGCAGTATAACCCACACTCTTCCCTGGTCACTTGCAATGAAGGCGAAAGAGTCCTGCTGCGTTTTGCCAACCTGGGCTTCCGCGAAGCTGCAATGACCCTGGCAGGCATCAAAATGAAGGTGGTCGGACGTGATGCGACGATCATGAGGAGCCGCGATGGCACCGACACCAGCTACTGGACCGACACCATTCTGATCGGTGCTGGCGAAAGTTATGATGTCATCATACAAGCCCCGGCTTTCAGTGGGGGTGGCGGAAGCAGTGGTCAGGGATACGATACCTACATGCTGTACAACCGGCGCTACACCCAGGACAGCAACCTGACGGATGGTGGGGGAGCAGGGCAGCGAACCGAAGTTCGTGTATATCCCGCAGGAGCTCTAGGCACCCAGCAGTACCTGAACCAACACCCAAGCGACACAATTGGTTAGCATCGTCTAGCCATAAGGAGTAATTAAAATGTTTAATTCAAAATTCAAATGGATACAGTTGGTAATGGTGTTCGTGATGGGGCTGCTGGCACTGAGCCCCATGGCACCCGTTCAATCCACAAAAGCTTCTAGCCCAGCTACAGGCATCGTCTGCACAGCAGGACCGAGCTTCACTTTGATGGCTCAAGCGGGTTATATCCAGATGTCAGACATGAACACCATGTATATGTGGAGTTATGGCAGCCCAAATTTCCAGCACCCGGGTCCGACCCTGTGCGTTAATGAGGGAGACACGGTTACAGTTGTCCTCCAAAATTCCCTGCCTTATGCTCTCTCCACTTCGATCATCTTCCCCGGACAGGAAAATGTCCAGGCAGATGGCGCTCCTTCCCAGCCGGAGTTTGATCTGGGCGGGAATCTCACTTCACTCACCAAAAGTGCGGGATCAGGCGGCAGTGTTACTTATAGTTTCGTCGCTTCCAGACCCGGCACATTCATTTACGAGAGTGGGACCGATACCAAAACGCAAGTGCCCATGGGCTTGTTCGGAGCGTTGATCGTACGACCTACCCTCGGCACAGCTTACGTTTTCAACCGGGCAGACAGCCAATTCACTCCCTCGGAGGAGTTCATGGCTTTGCTTTCTGAAATTGACCCATTTCAGCATGCTGCCTGGGAAGCGGGACTTAACCCGGGCAAAGCTTACAACCTGAACACCTATCGAGCCCGCTACTGGCTGATCAATGGGCGCGGTTTCCCGGATAGCATCGCCGATAACTATGCTTCCTGGTTACCTGCTCAGCCTTATGGTTCTCTGGCACGCATTTATCCTTTCGATGCAACCAGCCATCCATATCCAGCCGTAGAGCGCTTTATCAATGTAGGTACAGAAGAATATCCATTCCATCCACACGGACAAAATGGATTAGTGATCGGCCGTGATGGGTATCCTCTGCAGGGACCCAGCGGTCAAGATCTGTCGTTCGAGAAATTCGATATCAACATCGGTCCGGGTCAGACCTGGGATGTGCTCTTCAAATGGCATGATGCGGAAAGCTATGACCCTGTAACCAATCCGATAACGGTCACCATTCCAGACCTGGCAAATGTGAAAATCGGCATGTTCTACAGTGGAAGTCCGTATTTAGGCCATATGGAAACCATGCCGCCAGGCACCAGTACGCTCAACCAGTGTGGCGAGTATTACATCATTTCGCACAACCACGCTCTCTTCCAGCTGGATGCCTTTGGCCAAACCATGTCCGGTCCGATCACTTACCTGAGAATTGATCCGCCTCAGCCCAACACTTGTCCGTAAGGGTCAAGGAGACTAACATGCAAACTATACAACGTAACACGCTTAAAATAATCATGGCACTGGTAGTGCTGGTAGCGGTTTTTGGCGCTGGTTTCAGTTCATCCGTAGCCTATGCCGCAACCTGCACACCAACTGTCTTCAAAGACCTGTGGGCTAAGACAGGAACAGCCACCTTATATGGCACAACATCGGTGCCCATTTGGGGTTATGCCTCCCTAGATACCGATCCCGCTGGGTTACCCGGTCCTAAATTGGACGTCAATGAGGGGGAATGTGTACAGGTAACCTTGCACAACTTCGATATTCCCGAAGCCACGTCACTGTTGTTTCAGGGTCAGGCAATGATCCCGGATATCATCGGTGTGACTGCTGGTAGCAGTGCAACTTATGTTTTCGCTGCAAGCAGCCCTGGGACCTTCCTTTACGAAGCGGGCTTAACCCCCAATGGTCAGCATCAAGTGGCCATGGGCTTATATGGTGCCCTTGTGGTGCGACCCATCTCTTCCTTGACGGGTTTGACTACTGCCACAACGGATGCCATCGTCATGACCGATAGTGTAGCTGATTTCACCGGTAAAGATTACTTTATTGGCGGAACTCTCACCAATACCACGGATGGTTCCAGTTGCACGATCACTTCTGTAACCACCAACTCCCTCAGCTGCGCCAGTGGTCTGGCTGGAGGAACCCTAAACACCTGGACGTTAGGTGACGGTTACCTCGCGACAGCCACACCTCATGCTTACGGCAGTTTGGCGAGTGCTTTCGATGAAGAGACCTTGTTGGTCCTGGGCGAGCTTGACACAAATCTCAGCACCAGCCCCACTCCGGCTGCCTTCGACATGCGCAATTTCAATCCCCAGTACTTCCTGATCAATGGCAAGGCTTATCCTGGCACGGATCCCTTCGCAGTATCTGCGGGTGGAAAAGTGCTGATGCGCTACGTCAATGCAGGGATGCAAGCACACGCCATGAGCACCCTGGGATTTTCTCAAACCATCCTTGGGCAGGATGGCAGCCCATATACCTACTCACACAATGTGGTTGCAGAAACAATTGCCACCGGACAGACCCTGGACTCCATCGTCACCATCCCTGCCTCGTCTGCCCTGGGAAGCAAGTTCGCTGTTTATGATGCCAACATGCTGCTGCGCAACGGTACTGCAACAAGCTTTGGCGGCATGCTTACATTTCTAACTGTAAGTGCAACTCCACCTCCTGGTCCGGATACCACGGGACCCATTGTTACTGCAATAAGCCTGTCACCGAACCCGACCAACGGTTCAGTGGATGTTACCGTAAGCGCAACCCTTAGTGATGTTTCAACGGGCGGTTCCAATGTGACAGCCGCGGAGTACTATCTTGATAGCACTGCTTCTGTGGCAACTGCAATGACGGGGACGTTTACATCTCCCATTGAGAACGTTTCGGGTACGATATCGGCAGCTACACTCGCAACTCTGACCTCTGGAAATCATACGATTTATGTACGCGGTCAGGACGCTGTCGGGAACTGGGGAGCTTATCGACCCATTACCCTCAATCTGGACAAGACTGGACCAACTACATCCGGTTTGAGTCTTTCACCGAACCCAAGCAGTGGAGCTGTGAGTGTAACTTTAACAGCTAGTGGTGATGACACCGCCTCTGGCAACAGCAACGTCACTCGGATGGAATACTCTGTGGATGGTGGGGCTGCAACAACAGTCGATGCTGGTGTACCTGCACCGATATACACCTTTGTGACTTCAATCCCAGCAGGTTTGAGCATGGGTACACATGTCGTTTCAGTGCGCAGCCAGGATTCGTTTGGGAATTGGGGCGCAGCCGCAACGATTAACCTGCAGGTGGCAGACACTGCTGCTCCGACAACCAGCAACGTGGTTGCTTCGCCTAATCCGAACAGCGGTAGTCAAGGTTTCAGCACCACTGTACAGGCGGTGCGTGTGACAGCCGACTTCAGTGATGTAGCTACTGGCGGCTCCAACATCGCCGCAGCTGAAGGTTTCCTCGATACGATTGGCACAACCGGCACGGGTTTCGTGTTCATCGCCACAGATGGCAGCTTCAGCAGCCCGACTGAATCAGGCTACGGAGATATCCCGCTTGCAGTAATCGGTGCCCTCAGTAATGGCAACCATACGATCTACGTCCATTCAAAGGATGCCGCAGGCAATTGGGGTACGATGAGCACAACGGTTCTGGTGATTACCAAGTCGTTGTACTTCTCAACGGCTGGAAATTCCAATCCTCCAGGTGTGGGTGGATCCGCAGATGATGCGGATATCTACCTCTGGAATGGAACAGCCTACAGTCGTGCACTGGACGCCTCCAATCTGGGCGTCCCGGCAAGCGGAGGCAGTAATGCCAACGTGGATGGTTTTGACCGGGTTGACGCCAACCACTTCTATTTATCTTTCAGTGGTGACACAACTTTGCCGGGAATCGGAGCAGTCCAAGACGAAGATATCGTTTACTACAACGCGGGAACATGGTCTGTGTACTTTGATGGGACCGCAGCTGGACTGACATCCAATAACCAGGACATCGACGCGTTCAATATTGTTGGAGGCACGATTTACTTCTCGACAGCTGGAAACACCAACCCACCAGGTGTAGGCGGTACGGCAGATGATGCCGATATCTACAGCTGGAATGGAACAAGCTTTACCCGGGTCTGGGATGCCACTGCAGCAGGATTTGCTACCACAGCCAATGTGGACGGATTCGTCCGTGGTGTTGACAACACGCACTTCTACCTCTCGTTTGTTACAGATACAACCGTGCCCGGTCTTGGAACAGTCCAGGACGAGGATGTTGTGTTCAACAGCAGCGGTACCTGGTCTGTTTACTTCGATGGGACTGCGCATGGATTGACCAGCAACAACCTCGATATCGATGCGTTTGATATACCATAATCAATAGCCAAGCTAAAGGCTGGAGGCTCAAGAAGATTGAGCCTCCAGCTACACAGATTTTGAGTTTTTTTGTGGAGGGTCCCTGGTTTTTAAGGCAGGGATTCCCAATACAAGAAAGGAGTAAAGTCATATGCAAGCTGTGAAAACCAACCGCACCCCGGTGTCACAAAATTCAACCAATAGATTTATTTCCATCGGAATTATTTTGTCGATCTTAATTATTGGTATCTTATATGTATATAACGTATCCAGGGCATTTCAAGTTACAACCTCTCCAAATGGAACAGTCGTTATCTCGCAAGAAGTGCTGGAAGAAAAATATGGCCTGCGCGTGAATCTTATCGCAGTTACTGCTGCAGGCGGTTTCGTGGATGTCCGCTTGAAAATAGTGGATGGCGAGAAACTGAAACTACTGTTAACCGATAAAAATAACTTTCCCACTTTAACCAATAAGCAAGGAGTAGTTTTGAGCGCACCTGAAGATATTAAGTCACAGAAAATCGAGTTTATCTCTGGTGGTAATCTTTTTATCATGTTTCCGAACTCCGGGAACGCAATCCAACACGATACGCCAGTGACAGTTTTATTTGGCAATATCGCGGTTGAACCCATCAATGCCAGGTAAATTCTGAGAGGTCATTATTTACCTGCGGGAGAAATAATTATGAAATCAAAATTCCTTCAATGGTTTGCAATCGTCATCACCCTCGAAATTGGATTACTCCACCTTATGACCGCCCAGGCTGAATTTGAGGAAGCAGCATATATGGGATATCTTTTCGTAGGAAACTTCGCTGGTGCATTACTCGCCGCCTACGGTATTTATCGCAAGCAGCTCTGGGGTTGGATCCTTGGTTTGTTCATTGCCATTGGCTCAATAGCCGGTTATGCCTGGAGTAGGACAAGGGGTATGCCGGGCATGGAAGTTGAGGAATGGTTTACGCCTTATGGCTCGGTAGCTATGGCTGTGGAATTCCTTTTCGTGCTTCTATTTATCATGCGCCCTTGGAAAATTCCTGAAGGCGAATTGATCCCCTCTACTGTTCAACGGCAGCTTCGCTATATTCTGCCGGTAAGTGGCTTACTTATTCTTGGAATAATCAGTGCCTTTACCTTCCGATGGGATACTACTGTAACACAGGCATTTGGATATCATGTCGTTTCACTGGATCAGGTGATCGATTCGCCTGTAACATCATTATCTGAATTGGAAAACCAATATGGCGTGCAGGTATCACTTGTGGCCGCATCCATGATGAATAGTATTGTGGATGTGCGGTTAAAAATTATTGATCCCGACAAAGCACATCTGCTCCTTCAAAACCAAGCTGCTTTGCTTGTCAATCAACAATCTCTCGTGCTCGCCCCTCATATGCATGCTCACGATGGAAACAGGTTAAAGGCTGGGAAGGTGTTCATCATATTTTTCCCAACCCAGCAGATAATTCACGCTGGAACTGAAGTCAGCCTTGTTTTTGGTCGTGAGCGTGTTGAACCCGTTATCGTTAGATAAAAAACGATGGATTTCTGGATATTAAGGAAATCATTGCCAAGGATTGGGCTTTATCAACTGAACTTAAAGGTATGAATATAACGAATGGAGCTCTTATGAAAAAACTTTTACCAGGGATAATTATTTTGGTGCTAACCCTGAGCATCTTTGGGCTGACCAAGGTTGCAAGAAGTGCAGCCAACGACCCAATGACCAAAATTGCCCCAGAACTACAGGTGCAATTAGCCAGCTTGCAGCCAGGGCAGATGATTACGGTCATCGTCACACTCAAGGACCAATTTCGCCCTGAACCAGGCGCGCTGCAGAACTTACCGAATCGACAAAAGGTGCTGATCGAAGCACTCCAAGCCCACTCACACAACTCGCAACAGGCAATATCCGCAGCCCTTGGAGCTGCTCAAGCCCAAGGCCGGGTTGGCGGGGTAATACCTTTCTGGGTGTTTAACGGGTTATCAATTACTGCAACTGGAGACGTGATCCAGGAACTTGCCAATCGGGCTGATGTGGTAAATATTACACCCGATTCAACGGATATCATACCAGCCGGTACGATGAACCTTTCCGTACCGGCGGGAAATCTTTCAGCCATCCATGCTCCAGCATTGTGGGACCTTGGCTACTACGGCCAGGGTGTTGTGGTTGCCAACATGGATACCGGTGTGGATCTAAGCCACCCTGAGCTAGGTCCTCGCTGGCGGGGTGGAAGTGATAGCTGGTATGACCCATACAACCAACACCCCACCACACCCACGGATTTGAGTGGCCATGGGACCTGGACCATGGGTGTGATGGTCGCTGCGGATGGCTCTGGAACCACACTTGGAGTGGCTCCACAGGCGCAGTGGATTGCGGTAAAGATTTTCAACGATAGTGGCTCAGCCACTGCCACTGCCATCCACCTGGGATTCCAGTGGTTGATCGACCCTGATGGCAATCCCGCCACTGCAGATGCTCCCCAGGTGGTAAACAATTCGTGGTCTTATGGCACCCCTGGCTGTAACCTGGAATTCCAGAATGACCTGCAGTCTTTACGCCTGGTGGGTATCCTGCCTGTGTTTGCTGCGGGGAATTATGGACCAAACTCATCCAGCAGTGTCAGCCCAGCAAATTATCCACAGGCTCTCGCAGTCGGTGCAGTGGATAATTCTGGCGTGCTGCAGTCGTTTAGCAGTCGCGGTCCTTCCACGTGTGGTGAAACATCAAGCATTTATCCTGAGCTGGTTGCCCCAGGGGCAAACATCACTACGACAGATCTCTATGGCTTGTACGCCCAGGAAAACGGAACATCTATATCAGCTCCGCATGCTTCTGGCGTGCTGGCATTGCTGCTGAATGCTTTTCCGGGCATCTCCACCGAATCACAAGCTGCAGCTTTGATGAATACAGCAGCTGACCTGGGTCCATCAGGCCCGGATAATGACTTCGGTTATGGCATGTTGGATGCCCTGGCAGCATATAATTGGCTGGCTGCGGGCAACCGGGTGACCCCAACCCCCGTACCTACACCCACAGCTACACCTGTGCCGACTGCCACACCAGCTCCTTCGCCCACACCTGTAATCGATATGATTTTCTCTGATGGGTTCGAATCAGGGAACCTGGGGCAATGGTCTTCAGCGGTCACCGATGGTGGCAGGTTGAGCGTTTCGGGGCAGGCTGCAATGATGGGTGCACAAGGCATGCAAGCCTTTATCAACAGCACCAAACCCATCTACGTGGTAGATACTTCGCCTGTTGCTGAACCAACCTACCATGCTCGCTTTTACTTTTCACCCAATGGCGTATCACTGCCCAGAAATAAATTTCAAGACCTCTTCATCGGACGCACTGCGGCTGGTGTGGTTGTTTTCCGGCTTCAACTCCAGTACACATCCGGTAGTTATCAGGTACGAGGTATGATCTTGAACGGAAATGGCAAAACACTCACCACCAGCTGGTACGCAGTGAGTAATTCGGCTCACGCAATAGAGGTGGCATGGCAGGCAGCTTCAACAGCAAAAGGTACCGATGGATTGCTCAGCCTGTGGCTGGATGGGTCGCTTAAGGAAACGCGCAGCGGTCTGGCGAATGGTGGTTACCGCCTGGAGGATGTGCTTTTAGGTCCACAAGCCGTCCCATCAGGCACATCCGGGACGGAATATTTCGATGCCTTTTCATCCACGCATACCACCTACGTTGGTCCATAGGAGTGTATGGGAGAGGACATTTGCTGATTTTTTTGCCAGGTGATGTTCGAAAATGAACGACGTGGTTACGAATTGACGAGCACTTGGACTGTGAACCCTCCCCTGCTTTTCCACGAGGCAGTTATTTTCTGGTGCCAATAATCACTGCTGACAATTTACTTCTGAAGCATTTTCCTCCGGGAGGCTGCACTTTAGAAACGGCATTTTTACCCGAAATTTAAACGAAACGACAAGACCGTATAGAGACAGGGGACAGGTCTTGTCTTTTTGTTTATTAAAGCCTTCGGAAATAGTGACAGTGGTATTTGAATTTAATTCGAGATTTCCAAACCTGGTCATTTCTCCTTACAGCTTATAATATACGGATAGACAATATCGAGACACATGAAAGGGTACTCTCCATGAGAAAACTTAGAGCAGGAATCATCGGTTGCGGGTTCATCGCCAAAGGAAAGCACCTCCCCGGCCTGGCAAGAATGGAAGATGTCGAAGTCGTGGCTTTCTGTGACATCATCAAAGAGAAAGCCCAGGCATCAGCCAAGGAGTATGGCCCTCCAGATGCCCTCGTCTGCCTGGATTATCGGGATGTGCTCGCCCGTGATGATATCGATGTCATCCACGTCTGCACCCCCAACAGCACGCATGCTGAAATCAGTATCGCAGCCCTGAAAAGCGGCAAGCACGTCATGTGCGAAAAACCCATGGCTAAAACCGCAGCCGAAGCTAAGGCTATGCTGGATGCTTCACATGAGACCGGAAAGAAACTCACCATCGGTTACCAGAACCGCTTCAGGGAAGACTCACTCTTCATGAAGTCCCTGTGCGAAAGTGGTGACCTGGGCGAGATTTACTTCGCCAAAGCATTTGCCACCCGGCGGCGCGGGGTGCCCACCTGGGGCGTCTTCATGGACAAGGAGAAACAGGGCGGCGGTCCACTCATTGACCTGGCAACGCATGCCCTTGACCTGACCCTGTGGATGATGCAGAATTACGAGCCGGTGACGGTCCTGGGATCCACCTTCGACAAGCTCGCCAAGATCGGCAGCCCGGCCAACATCATGGGTCCCTGGGATCCAGCCAAATACGAGGTTGAAGATAGTGCCTTTGGATTGGTGAAATTCAAGAATGGGGCTACCGTGATGGTGGAAGCCTCCTGGGCGCTCAATATGATCGTCTCCAACGAAGCCATGACTTTGCTTTGTGGGACAAAGGGTGGTGCGGATATGTTCCCACCCGGCGGACCCATCGTGCGCACCGCAGATTTCCAGTCAGCAGACAGCTACCATGTACGGGTCAACGGGGAGCGGAACGGCAAGTTGTTCATTCAAAATTACAGCATGGGTGCGGCGTTTATCGACGACGAGGGTAAACCCGAATTTGTTACCGGTGGTACCAAGGAAATGCAAACCTGGATCAATAGCATTCGCGGCGAAGGAGAGTTGGTGGTAAAACCGGAGCAGGCATATGTCGTCACGCGCATACTTGAAGCCATCTATATGTCAGCTGCCAGCGGTGATGTAGTACACCTGAGCTGAGCTGCAAGCAAGAAGCTCATGAATTCGAACCTGGAAGAAAGGTGAAACTTTCACCAAAACCATATCGGGAGAAGCTAAAATGAAACTGGGTGTTGTAACTGGTCTTTTTCATGATCGCCCTCTTGAAACTGCTTTAAATTACCTGGCAAAAATCGGCGTCCAGGCAGTTGAGATTGGCACCGGCGCGTATCCAGGTAATGCCTTTTGCGATCCGGATAAATTGCTCAAGGATCCCGTCGCAATCAAGGCTTACCGTACGAACATTGAAAACCATGGGTTGATGATCAGCGGTCTGTCCTGTCATGGAAATCCACTCCACCCTGACAAGGCTTTCGCAGCTGAACATGACCGCATCTTTCGAAATACAGTGCGCCTGGCTTCAGAAATGGAGGTCCCAGTGGTGAACCTCTTTTCAGGCTGCCCGGGTGATTCAGATAACGCAAAATACCCCAACTGGGTGACATGTGCCTGGCCCGATGACTTCTCAGAAATTCTGCGCTGGCAGTGGGAAGAGAAAGTCATCCCCTACTGGCAAGAAGCTGGCTCTTTTGCTGAGAAAGCTGGCGTAAAGCTGGCAGTTGAAATGCATCCGGGTTTCGTTGTCTACAACCCTGAAACGCTGCTGCGCTTGCGCCAAGCCGTGGGACCTGTGATTGGCGCTAACTATGATCCAAGCCATCTCTTCTGGCAGGGCATCGACCCGGTGGCTTCAATCCATTACCTGGCTGGAGCCATTTACCATATGCATGCTAAAGATACCTACATGGACCAGCGAAATATTGCAATTAATGGTGTTCTGGATACCAAGCCCTACAGTAAGCTTCCACAACGATCCTGGACTTTCCGCACAGTGGGGTACGGTCATGACCAGCTCGCCTGGCGTGCGCTGGTAAGCGCCCTGCGTCTTACCGGCTATGATTATGTGCTCTCCATCGAGCACGAAGATCCACTCGCTTCCGTTGAGGAAGGTCTGATCAAAGCGGTCAGCTTTTTGAAGGATGTGCTCCTAACCGAGCAGCCAGCTAGCATGTGGTGGGCATAATTATGAATGTACTTGTTGGCGATATTGGTGGAACAAAAACGATCCTGGCAATTTTCTCGAGCGATACGGGAGCACATACACCGCTGTTTGAAAAGACCTACCATAGCTCGCATTACGAAACCTTTGAGGTGATGGTGCGGGAGTTCCTGGATGAAGCGAAGACCCGGGTCGACCGGGCCTGCTTCGGAGTCGCTGGACCTGTGGTCGTGGATCATGCCCGCGTCACCAACCTCACCTGGATTGTGGATAGGTCCGCACTCCAGGCGGCTTTCAACCTTTCGTCGGTAGCATTATTAAATGACCTGGAATCGGTCGCCTATGCTATCCCCATCCTGGCGCCAGAAGATATCCATACCTTGAGCGCTGGCGTCCCAGTTCCTGGTGGCAGCATTGCTGTGTTAGCACCAGGTACTGGTTTGGGAGAAGGTTTTCTTACCAATGATAAGGGGGTTTATTGTGCGCATGCTTCGGAGGGCGGTCACGTTTCGTTTGCTCCGGTGGGAAAACTACAGATCGGCTTGCTAACCTACCTCAACGCGCAAGGCTTCAACCATGTCAGCTTTGAACGCGTCTGCTCGGGTGGTTCGGGAATCCCGAACCTGTACGCTTACCTGAAATCGACTGGTCTGGAGGAGCCTGTATGGCTAAGCGAACAACTGTCAGCCGCTGAAGATCCCACCCCGGTTATATTCGCGGCTGCCCATGACACTGCACGACCTTGCATCCTGGCGGCTGCCACTATTGAGCTGTTCGTCGCCATCCTGGGGGCTGAAGCAGGCAACCTGGCGCTCAAAATACTCTCTACGGGTGGCATCTACCTTGGTGGAGGCATCTCCCCGCGCATCCTCGAAGACCTGCACAAACCCGCCTTCCTGGAAGCTATGCGCAGCAAAGGACGTTTTCGCCAGTTAATCACCAATATGCCATTGCATGTGATTATAAATTCAAAAGCTGGACTATTGGGTGCAGCCGCTTATGGTCTGACCGTTCCTGATTCCTGCCAGTAGGGTATAGCTTGAGCATTCATCCCACCAGGTAAAGCAACGGCTGGGCTGGTTGGTCACCTCAATCATTTTGCCCAGCCATTTCTTTAGTGAGCTATAACTGCAGGTAGTCAGCCGGAAAACCAGGAGAAGCGGGGAGAAGCACAATGCTACAAACGACGACCGTGCGAAGAAGAATGCCGTGGGAGGGGTATGCCCTTTACCAAGCAGGTTCCAAAAGCACTTAATTGACGGTTATCAATCGGTTAGGAATCTTTCTCGTTCAGCCTCAACCGCTAAAACCTTTTCCGCCTGACCGCTTAATTTATAAGCCCGGCTTAGCTGCGTGTATAAAGCTCGCAAATCTGCCTCATCTGGCATTTCTGGCAGCACAGCCTCCCGCACAAACTGCTGAGCACGCTCAAAATGGACGATGGCTTCACTCACCGCCGAGAGACGCAGCGCTTCTTGCCCGGCAGCCAGGCTATAGTGGAAGGCAGCAGGTCCCAGCCTGGCAGCCAGTGCATGGTGGGCCAGCACCGCAGCCGACTCCCCACCCATTTCAAGGACTTCCAATGCTCGCCGGTGAAAAAGTCGCCGCCGCGCATCCCCGGCTTCGGTATACACCACATCCCGCAGCATATCGTTGGTAAATGTGTAAGCACTGTTCACACCCGGCTGCACTGTTTCCAGTAAGAGCCGGCCACTAATCAATTCGTCCAGGGCGGGTAAGGACTGATCTTCACTCACGTTAGAGACAGCGCACATGCGCTCGAAGGTAAGTTGATGCTCGAGCACAGCTCCACCCGCCAACAGGCTGAAGGCATTCGGGCTGAGACGATTCAAGCGCGAGCGGATCACCGCATGCACGGTAGACGGAACACGCACCGCTTGCCCAAGATCGTGATCAGAGTCTACTGAGAAAGTCCATTGTCCCTCCGCCCGTCGTTTAGGATGCAGCACATGCCGTTCGAGCAAATCTTTAAGGGTCTCAATCAGATAGAATGGCTGTCCATGCGTTTCATTGTACAACCATTGAGCAAAGTCGGCATCGGGCGGTGACAGGATGGATAACATCATCTGTACTGTATCACGTTCCCCTAGCGATTCCAGCTCGATATGTATCGGGGTCAACTCACGCGCCACACGCTCCAGCCACTGGCTCAAGCCCTGCGGGCCGCCTCCTGGTTGGGGTTGGGTCATCGGGTGCAATGATTCTGATCGCAGGCTGGCTAAAAATAATACCCTGGATGCGTTATCTTGCCAGCGCCGGATGGCATAGTGCAGTAAGTCTAAAGTAGCGCTATCTGCCCATTGCAAATCGTCCATAAACAGCACCAGCGGCGCTCGCTTAGCCAGAGCCAGCGTACACTGCACCAGGGGTTCGTATAGCTGCGCCTGACTTCCATCTGCTTCCGGAAGAGAACCGTCCACAGGAGCGAGGGGATAAACTTGGATTATGTTGGCGCAATTCTGGCAGTAGCTGACTCAGCGGCGACAACCAGATTTTATCCACTAAATTGATTAACGAGCTATCACCTTCAAGCCGCAGCCGGAGTGCCTCCACCAGCGGCTGAAACGGCATGTGGCTGCCACTCTCAAAGGCACTTCCCAACAGCAATTCTGCTTCCTGGGCATTCGCCCACTGAATGAATTTCCTGGCCAGGCGGGTCTTGCCAATCCCAACCTCGCCACGCAGCACCACCAGCTGGGGCTGGCTCTCAGCGGCGCGTGCATAGTATTTAACCAGCTCCTGGTACTCGCGGTTGCGCCCGGTAAACAGGTTCCCCAGAAAATTGACCGAGGTATCTGATTGCCGAGGCCGAGGCGGGGCTTTACGGACGTGGGGAAGTACGAGCGGGGCTTGAATGCGAATACGCTCAGCCAGCGCGGTTGTGTCTGGTTCTGGCTCGATACCCAATTCGGCTGCTAAGATGGAGCGACAGGCATCAAAGGTTTCCAATGCTTGCCCACGCTCACCGGCCGCGAAGTGTGCCCGCATCTTGCGGCGATAGGCAATTTCGTTCAGCGCATCCAGGGCAATCCAACGTGAAGCAGTCTCTGTGGCGGCGGCAAACTCGCCATGCGCAAATTGGATTTCGGAAAGCCGGTCCAGGATCAGACCCATGCGGCGATGCCAGACTTCACGCTGAATGGCAGCCCAATCGTCGAAGTCGGGCGCATCGCCCAGCGAAAATCCAGCCAGAAAAACGCCGCGCTGGCAGGCTGCAGCCGATTGTAATAAAGGCAGGCTGGCCGAACCCTCCGGCAGCATTCGGCTCGAACGGTCGGCACGTGCCAACATATAAGCACGTTCTACTGTTTGCAGGTCAAAGTCGATATCGCCGTCTGGATTCAGACTGATCGAATTATGCGTGACGGAAAGATAAGACGTTTGAGCCTGACCACTCGCCTGGCGTAAGGCTTTTTGCAGGTGATCGAGGGTGTTGCGCAGCGATGCGTGGCTGCGCTCAGGGCTGGCTTCCGGCCACAGAAGGGTAGATAAGTGCCTCGCGCGGTTGTGGTCCTGACTCTATCGCCAGGTAGATCAGTAACGCCAGCGTCTTGCGCGTGGGAAACGTCACCAGGTTTTCACCCAGGCGCACTTCGGGCGGTCCCAATGCATAGAGATGTAATGGTAGTGCCTGGTCAGCCACTGCATGGCTCCTTGTGACGCTTTTGAGACTCTTAGTAATTATACTCAGACTAAAGATTCATGGAAAGATATGGATTACGTTAAAGAGAGTGATATGACCTGAAAGAAGGTTCACGATGTCTGGTATTGTTCTAACATTTCCCATCCTGGACGGAAAGGTGGAAGCCTGGCGGCGATTTACCCAGGAATTATGCGGTTTTCGGCGCGAGTCGTTCGAAGCCTCGCGCCAGCTATTGGGCATCACACGCGAACGGCTGGCATTGGTGGAAACGACCTTTGGGGCGACGGCTGTAACGACGTTGGAAGCTCCTGATGTGGCGCAGGCTTTGGGGCAGATCATCAACTCGGAGATCCCATTTGATGTTTGGTACCGGGAGAAACTGCTGGAGCTACACGGCGTCAACCTGGCCGGGTACGAGCAATTCGCTCAACCAACACCACTCCCACCCAACCAGGAGCTGCTCTTTGAGTGGACGTTAAATTCCAATGTTGGCGAATGATCCCTGCTTAAACGCCAGCCACCCAGTAAATGATCGGAGTGATAGCCACATTCGCTGTCTCCACCGAGAAGGGGTGAGGATCAACAAAAGAACGCACGGTATTCCGTGCAAATCAATCAATCAAAATAGGAGAGAGATATGAACATCATTATTTACCTTATCGTTGCTGCAATAATCGGATGGATTGCGACAGAGCTCATGCATGACCGCTCAAACTTGTTGATTAACATCATTGTAGCCGTCGTCGGCGCTTTCCTGGCTGGCTGGTTCATTAGCCCCCTGGTCGGTGTCGGGACGATCAACGATGCGATCACCATTCCAACCATGCTGGTGACACTGGTGGGTGCCATCATCCTGTTGGCGATCGTCCACCTGATCACCCACAGGCGATAGACCGATCAATTATCCTCCCATATATAGGCTGGTGAGCAGGGGTGCATCACTGCACCCCCCCAACCTGAGATACAAATATCCGAACACCGAATCGCATTTGATCGACTGGATAAGGAGAAACCTTATGGACGAAAAAGAAACCATCCAATCCGAAACGAAGCCTGAAACCCACCCAAAAAAATCCATGCGCAGCACCCTGCGTTGGCTGATGGCGGTGTTGTTGGCATTCGGGTTGGGTGCGCTGTTAATCGTCTTCGCACTCTACGTCCCCATCCGGCAGGAGCTTGTTAAGGCGAATGCTGACCTGGAGCAAGCCAACGCAACCATCACCAGCCAGACCGACCAGATCACTACATTGCAGACAGCTAACGAGACCCAGCAAAAGGATCTGAATTCCGCTAGGCTGCAAAGTTTTGTGCTCAAGGCGTTGACTGGTGTGCAACGAGCCAGCCTGGCAGTGGCCGCTGACGATTACGCTGGCGCGCGGCTAACCTTGATCCAGGCCTCCGATACACTGGATATGCTTTCCGGCCAACTGGGTACGGATCAAAAAGACGTGCTCACCGCCATGCAACAAAGTGCATCTCAGGCTTTGACAAAGATGAAAATCAGTCTCTCGTCAGCGCAGCCGGAGCTGGAGCAGTTGATAAATAACCTGGTGCAGCTGGAGAATAATTTGTTCCCCAACCCGTAAATTGGGCGGAGGAGTCAAATTCCACCCATACTAGATGAAAACGCAAAGGAAGGCTGGCAGGCTACGTTGCCCGGAATGCCAGTGGAAATAACAGGGGCAGCTCATTCAAAGGACTAAGAGGAACACAAAATGAATAAGGACATTTTCGAAGGTAAGTGGAAGGAAATGCGCGGTCAGATCAAAGAATTGTGGGGCAAGCTCACCGACGATGAACTGGACCAAGCAGGCGGTAATGCTGAACAAATTGTCGGATTGCTCCAACAAAAGTATGGCTATACCCGCGAACGCGCCGAAGAGGAATTCAATCGGCGGATAACGGAAGTAAAGAATAAAGTTAATAAAGCTTAAGGCACTCCGAACACACTCATGGCGAAAGCCAGAAAGGAAATCGATAATGAACGATAAGAAGTTTGAAAAGCAATTAATTCGCGATATTGAAAAAGCGAAAATGGATTTAGCTACATTGAGGGACGATAGCATCACCGGGTTGAACAGGATATTCGAACAATTGACCGGTGACACAAAGAAAACGGTAGATGTGGCAACAAAGTCTGTTAACAAGACTGTTGGACAAGGATTGAGCCAATTTAATGCGAAAATCCAGGATGTTGTTGATAAAGTTCCAGGGGACTTAGGCAAGAAAGCTACCGGATATCCTTGGGTTTCGATCACCATATCCCTGGCTGTTGGTCTGTTGCTGGGTGCAATACTCAAACCTGGCCGGCAACCTCAAGTGTAGCTACAGAGCTGTCTGTTCAAAAAAGTAATCGACCTGCTGGATGTGAAGTAGATTTACACCCAGAAGCAGACCAAAGAAGAAAATTATAAGAGGACAAAATGACGGACTATAAAGAGGTAAGAACTACAGAACATGAAGCGGGGCGAGAGCAGCGTGTGGCAACCTTTAAAGCCACACAACTGATTTGGCTCCTGCTGGGCCTTCTCGAAGCTGCGCTTGCACTACGGGTTATATTTAAGTTGGTCGGGGTCAATGAGGCCAATTCATTCGCCACGCTCCTCTACAGCGTGACTGGCTTTTTCTTGGCTCCCTTTGCCAGTTTGGCAGGTTCCCCGGCAGCTGGCCGTATGGTGTTGGAAGTTTCTACCATCATTGCGATGATCGTGTACCTGCTGATCGGTTGGGCACTTGAACGGATTGTGTATGTGTTTTTCTACCGCCCACGTGGACCCGTAAGTGTCAAGCAGACAACGGTTGCCGAACATACCCCTCAGCAAGCACCTTTGGGGGGTAACCAAACGATGACAACTGAACGCACAACAACTCAAGCCCCCTCAGGCGTAAGTCAAACGACTGTCACCGAACATACGAATACCCAGACACCGGGTTCCGTTTGATCGTGGGGTAGGCACCCACCAATTTCGTCATGCAACCGCTGAATGCCCAGGGTTGTGAAACACTTTGAAAGGAGAAAAGAAATGGAGCTGATCAAGTTCATTATGTGGCTCATCGCTGGGGCAGTTATTGGCTGGTTTGCCAGCCGGATCGTTACGACAGAATATGGATGGACTCACAAACCATTGCCAGTCAAGGTTTCCATCTCTGATAATAGCTAGGCCTTCTTAGTGAAACGGTTATCCGAAGGGTTTACACTCTTCGGATAACGTCAATCAAAAAAACTGATCAAAACGAAAGGATAATTGCATGAGAAGATTCACAAAAAATATCGGCATGCTCTTACTGGCTATCTGGCTCATCCTGTACTGGGCTGATTGCGTTGTTCAGCTTAAGCTTTAATGGCCTCGGTGTAATTATGGGGCTGCTCGCCATCGCGGCCGGCATATTCATTTTAATTGGCCGCTAGATTCGACCGTTAGGTCAACAGTCACCCGGTCAACCGCGACCAGGAGGCTGCCAATAAATCATAAGATAAATTAAAAAGGAGAAATCTCATGTCACTTATCTGGATTATCATCGTAGTTCTGGTAATTCTGTGGTTGCTCGGCGCTTTTGGTGGGAGATTAAGTTCAAGCTTCCCAAAGACCGGCAATTGGGTCCACACCCTGATCGTAATCGCGATCATACTTGTCATATTGAAACTCCTCGGAGTGTTGTAATACGCTTGCACTTCTACGATTGGAACCGGGTCTGTCGAAGCTGATGAAATCTTCATCAAATTAATCCGTAAGGTGATCTGCCACCCAGTTGATTAACGGGGTGGCAGATCGTTAGAATTTTCCAAGAACTTGAAAGGGGTCTGTCCTCTGCGTGGTTGAACGGTGAATCAACCCGTGACCACAGGGGGCTGTGTATCCGACTCTTCGTTTTCCCTAAAAAAAGGAGTAAAACCTTATGCTACCTATTGGTGATGATGATTCCGCTCGCAGGACTGTTCCATTAGTCACATATGCCTTGATCGCCCTGAATGTCCTGTTTTTCTTTGTAGAGCTGACCGGTGGTGATGCTTTTATTGAGAAATGGGCTTTCGTCCCCAGCCGCTTCCTTGCCAATCCCGCCGGTGATTTTCTGACCCTCTTCACTGCCATGTTCATGCATGCCGGGTGGCTTCACCTGGGAGGCAACATGCTTTACTTATGGATCTTCGGTGATAATGTGGAAGATCGCTTCGGGCATGTCAAGTTCATAATCTTCTACCTTATCTGTGGGCTTGCAGCAACTTTTGCACAGCTGGCATTTAGTATCGGATCGGATGTGCCAAATTTGGGAGCATCGGGAGCGATCGCGGGCGTGCTGGGTGCGTACATTTTGCTATTTCCCAAAGAGTAGTGTCAGAGTATTGCAGGGCACACGAGTGATTCAAGTATCCGCGTTGATCGTCATTGGGCTTTGGATCGTTCTGCAGTTATTTAGCGGCATCGGTTCCATTGTCAGCACCGCACAGACGGGTGGTGTCGCCTACATGGCACACATCGGCGGATTTGTTGCGGGGTTTCTATTAACCTTTTTGTTACGTGGGAATCGTGGACGGCCCGCATTAACTCCGTGAGCACAAATCTGGCTGGTTACGACAGCGGTTTGTCTCGTTGGTAGATGTACTAAAAGGTTTGTGAGAGCATGGCACTCAATCAATCTTCACAAGCAGATCCATGGACATTTCGGCGCGTTATGTGGGCGACTCTCATCTTCGCTTTTATCGCCCTTTGCTTCTGGCTTCTTTATCGATTTAACCAAGTCGTTTTCATCTTATTCATCGCTATCGTGATGGGTACGGTGATCAGGCCAGTCGTTACCTGGTTATATCGGCGTGGACTCCCCAGGATTGCGGGTGTAATTCTTGTCTATCTTATCTTGCTCGCCCTGATCATCAGCTTTGCGTTATTGTTATTCCCCTTGCTTGTCGAGCAAGGTACAACGATTGCTGCCGCTGTACCAGGTTATTACCAAAGCCTGCGCGAGTGGATGGTTAATTATCCCAATCATATTGATCGTGCGCTTAAGTGAGTTCCTCCCAGCGACACTACCCAGCCTGCAACCGATACAGCAAACGGCACAGCAGATGCTGGCTTCGGCTGGACAAGCATTAGGTTACGTATCTCTGGCGGCTAAGGCTATCTTTATCGCCATAGTTATTCTGCTATTGGCCTTTCACTGGACGCTCGATGGACCGCGAATCATTCAATCCTTGTTGCCGCTGGTATCAAAAGATAAGCGCGAGAGCATCAGGGAGCTGATTTCAGCCATGGAAACCAAGATTAGTTCCTACCTTGCCGGACAAGGTGTCCTTTGCCTGGTCATCGGCATCCTGGCACTGGTTGCTTATCTACTGATTGGCTTGCCCAATGCCCTGGTGCTTGCGCTCTTGGCGGGCGTGTTTGAGGCGGTACCCATGATTGGCCCGCTGCTTGGCGCTATTCCCGCAGGGGTAATTGCCTTATCCATAGGTCCATCCAAGTTGATCTGGGTGATCGTCGCCACGATAGTTATTCAGCAGGTTGAAAACAGTTTCCTGGTGCCGCGCGTCATGCGTAAGGCAGTGGGGATCAATCCATTCGTCTCGCTGTTATCACTTTTTGCCTTTAGCTCTTTATTCGGCATTGCCGGCGCGCTCATGGCAATTCCCATTGCAGCCATTGTTCAGCTCTTACTCGATCGCTTCGTGTTTCACACAGGAACGATTGAGGCAGAGGTCTCGGTCGGGCGTGACCTTGCCAGCCGGCTACGTTATGAAGCACAAGATCTGGCCCAAGACTTGCGCAAGCAGGCGCGGCTTAAAAAAGGGGGCTCGGATCTACGGATCAAGCAGGTTGATCAGGTGCTGGATGAAATCGAGACTATAACAACCGACCTTGATTCTTTACTGGCTCAGATCAGTAATTCGGGTACACCATGACGAAGAAACTGGTGACGATCGGTACGGCAGTTATGACCACGCTGCTGGCGCTGGTGGTCTTGTGGCAGTTCCGGATTGTCGTTGTTTATGTTTTGATCTCCCTAATGCTTGCGGCGGCACTGCGTCCATTGTTTAACCGCCTGGTCGGACGAAGCCTGGTGGAGCGCATAGCTTGGATTTTACTGTACCTGGTGGCCTTGGGCAGTTTCGGTTTCTTACTCTTCATGACCAGCGAGACCGCGATCAAAGAGATTCAACAATTAGCCGCTTCTGTGTCGGTGCAGGATAAGTGGGTGCTACCGGTATGGCTGGAGGGCAGCTCGTTCCAACAGGTTCTATTAACACGACTGCCATCGCCAAGCAAACTCTTCGAAGCTATTACCGGCAACCAGGGTCAGCTCGTGCTGCCAGCCCTCCTCGGCTTCACGCAGGGTATTGGCAGCATCGTGAGTGCTGTAATCGTCATCCTGTTCTTGAGCCTCTATTGGAGCATCAATCAAATTCATTTTGAACGACTCTGGCTCTCGCTCCTTCCATCTGGTCAGCGCAAACAAGCGCGTGGTATTTGGCGGACAATTGAGCCAGACATCGGCGCTTACATTCGCGGCGAGGTAATCCAAAGTTTGTTCGCCGGGCTGCTAATTGGGATTGGTTGCTGGCTGCTCGGGTCTCCATATCCGGCGTTATTGGCATTGGCTGGCGCTCTGGCATTATTGATACCTGTGGTTGGGGTAGCCATAGCGGTCGTTCCAGTGCTATTGGTGGGGCTGCTGACCAGTGTTCAGCTTAAGTCTGATTACAGCTATTTATGCGCTCGTCGTTATGATTGCCTTGGGAGTTTGGGTCAAGCCCCGACTATTTAACCGCAGGTGGGATAGTCCCATTCTTACCGTAGTTCTGCTCATTGCCCTGGCAGATGCCTTTGGACTAGTCGGGATTATCGTAGCGCCACCTATATCCGTTGTATGCCAAATCCTGTGGAGCCGCCTGATTAACCATCGTGCTGTTTCAGGAGCTGCGGTCCAGGTTTCAGATCTAAAGGAGCGACAGGCATTGGTATGGGAAGCAATAAAGATGATGGATGAACCGCCTCTGCCATTGGTGACCAGCAGCATGGCGCGCCTCACCCAACTGATTGAGAAAGCTGAACCAATTCTACAATCCAGCCTGCCGGCTGACCCTACAGCCTCAATCCCCTCACCCCAGCCCGTCACCCCTGAAGGTGATTCACCTGTATCCATGAAACCCTGAAGAAAGGGACGATGACCATACCTCGTAAGGCTAGGACCATGGCACAGCTTTGGCAGCAGGTTATCCACAGCGTACACAGGCTCAATGAGCTTACACATGGCTGGTTAGGACTGATGGCAGGAGCAGTCCGGGAAGTCTTAAAGCCCAACTCGTCAATTATAGCCGCAGCGATTGCCTACTTTGCCCTATTATCCTTATTTCCCATCACCCTCTTAAGCATTTCCATTGCCAGCTTCACCCTTGGTCCGTTGATGGACCAGCAACTTATCGTGCAAAAGCTGGAGTTCATTGCCCCAGCCCTTGGTCAATTGTTGGGTAAGAATATCGACGAAATCATCCGGGCACGCGGCCCAGTTAGCGGTATCGCTTTGATTGGTCTGATCTGGTCTGCCTCTACCATTTTTTTCACGCTCACCCAAACTCTGAATGAAATTTGGGGTAATAAACGAAGGCGCGCTATTTGGAAACGGCGTGGTCTGGCAATACTATTTGTCCTGGCTCTCGTGGGTCCGGTACTCTTCCTGGCTTCATTTGCCGGCAGCCTGATTGCCAACCTCCGCACCTGGTTACCCGACCAATTCATTCCGATCGGGGGCGCTCTCAGTATTGTTTTGGCTCTCTTGCTCGATGTTGCCTTGTTTATGGTGCTCTATATCATGCTCCCCCATGGAGCATCTTCCTGGCGCGAGATTCTACCCGGTGCGATGGGTGCCGGCCTGCTCTGGGAGCTTGCCAAGAAAGCCTTTTTGTTCTTTGTTTCCACCTACATCTCCGTATCGAACCTGGTGTATGGTTCAGTGGCAGCTATTATCGCCTTCCTGATCTGGGCTTATCTGAGCGGGCTCATCTTTCTCTTTGGCGCTTTCTTGAGCGTCTCTTATTACCGGCTAAAGCAAAAGCAACCGGAAGCGGTAGCTTAAAAATCGGGTGTTAAAAGTCTCTACCCCAATAACTAAAGCCGTGGACGAAGTATCTATATAAAACATGATCGAAAAGAAATAATGGAGGATTGCCTTAATGAATGAGAAACGATTCAGCTTCGACAAAGCCAAGGCAAATAGGCAACGCTTTAGGCATAGACTGGAATAAGTTTGAGGTCGAGCAATTCCGGATGGGGCTCGAAGTGGAGCTTGAGCATGGCACTATAAATCTAAAAACTAATGTAACCAATGATGACCCCCTTCTCACCGGCAAGATTGCCTCAGCCCATCTCAATGAATTTCCAGATTACTACACCCGTTTGGCGAAAATGGAAGAAGAGGCCGATAAATTTTGGACCAAAGGATAGCGCAACATGGAAGAAATCCAAGCCAAGAAACCTCGCTCCACGAATAAACGCCGCATGCGGGCCAAGCTGATTTTCAATCCCAGTGCAGGCGCAACCAGAGCATCGCCTGTAGAGATCCTGGATGTGATCCATGAGATGCAGACCTGGAATCTCGTACCGGAAGCCTACCTTGTCGAACCGGGCTGCGACCTGCCAAAAGTTGTCAAGGATGCTATCGCGCAGGGGATCCGTATGTTTGTGGTTTGCGGGGGCGACGGTACCATTTCAGCCGTGGCCAGAACCCTGGCTGGCACGAATGCCACCCTGGGGATTATCCCCATAGGCACGCAGAATAACACAGCCCTCAGCCTGGGCCTCCCTGAGGATATCCCGGCTGCCATCGCCATACTGCGCACAGGCCGGCGCATTAAAGTGGATGTTGGCATGGCCACCTGCGGTAATAAAAATACACCTTTCCTGGAAGTTTGCTCGGTGGGGCTAATTTCGACCCTTTTCCCGTCTGCCGACGATATCCAGCATGGCAACCTGGCGCGGGTAGGCGATTTCCTGGCTACACTCGCAACTTCCCCTCCAGCCGAGATACATCTGTTACTGAATGACAAGAAGGAGATCCACAATCTAGGTCATGTAGTCCTGGTTTCCAACATGCCCTATATTGGTCTCCATTATCAAGTTGGCTCTGCAGCCTCGTTTAAAGACGGCTTATTGGATGTGCTGTTTTTTGCCGACCTTTCCAAGCTTGACTTGCTTGGATACGTTTTCCAGGGAGTGGGTGTAGGGAAGTCAGAAGACGCCCGCATCCAGCATTTCCACGTGCGCAGGATGGATATTGATACCCACCCTGCCATGCCAGTCATGGTGGATGGGACTGCTTTGGGAGAAGGACTGGTGCATATCGAAGTACAGCGTCACGCCTTGGCGGTTATGGTCGGCGAGGAGCCAACCGGTGAATCCGCACAACGGAAATAGAGAACCTGAAGGGATATTTTACAAGCTCTGGAGACACCTGAGACTTGCGATGACAGTATATCGTCCGGTTGCCTGGCTGGTGTTCCTTATAGGCAGCCTGGTTCTCTTCCTTGCATGGATGCCTTACCAGATGCGGATGTTTATTTGGCATGCCTTGGTGGCTCGGGGACTCTTGTCGAGTATGCTGCTGGTTTTTAGCTTACTGGCGGTCTCGCTTAGTGTGGTCCATGGGCCAGCGCTTGGACGTCTGGGCTTTCCTGTTCTTTAACTTACGGGGATCACGCCCGGTTTGGCTGGACTGGACGATGCTTGGTTTCACCCAGATCGGAAGCGGTATAGCTGCCCTGATCATTGGGGCAATTTTGTTTTTTGCTGGTGATCACCTGGGGGCATACGAACTTTTTCTGGGGACCATAACGTTATGGATAGTGGTGGAGTTGGTAAAAGCTCTGGTAAGACGGTCTCGACCAATTATCCGGGTGACTCAGGCGCGCATTGTGGGCTACCGGGTTGGTGGGCGATCTTTCCCGAGCGGGCATACCAGCCAGGCCTTCTTCATGGCAACACTGATGGCCTCACATTTCCAAACCAGCGTATGGTTGTTGATTTTGCTGTATGCCATTGCCTTGCTGGTGGGCATCACACGCATGTATGTGGGGGCGCACTACCCTCGAGACGTACTGGCGGGAGCTATCCTGGGCAGTGCCTGGGGACTGCTGGGCGTGCTTGTCGATGGGTATGTGCTGAATGGAACCCGGTAAAAGAGATAAAATCGCACGATCCCAGTTTGAATGGTAATTTATTGAATTTATCAGGCCCCTTGTTTTGTGACGCTTTTGAGACTCTACGCCACTATACTAGATTAATTGCACATTATTGGTTTCGTTAACTTGCCCAGGCTCGAACATAGAGAAAGGCTGCCATGAATATCTTATTGGTTTATCCCGAGTTCCCCGACACCTTTTGGAGTTTCAAGCACGCCCTGCGCTTTATCCATAAGAAGGCTGCTTCCCCTCCTTTGGGTCTGTTAACCGTGGCAGCTCTGCTCCCTGCTGAATGGAAAAAACGCCTGGTTGATCTCAACGTTACCAGTCTGACAAACAATGACTTGGCCTGGGCGGACTATGTGTTTGTCAGCGCCATGATAGTACAACGTGAGGCTGCACGAGCAGTGATCGCTCGCTGTAAAGATTTCGGTGTAGAAGGTGTAAAAGGTGTAAAAGGCGTGAAAGTTGTGGCTGGCGGACCGCTGTTCACCATGGAACACGAGCAGTTTCCGGAAGTCGATCACTTTGTGCTAAATGAAGCCGAGATAACTCTACCGTTATTCCTGGCAGACCTGGCTAACGGAAGCGCCCAGCCCCTGTATGCCACAAGCGAATATCCGGATATTCGACAAACCCCAGCGCCTTTATGGGAATTGGTCAATCTCAAGCATTATGATACTTTCAGCATCCAGTTTTCGCGAGGCTGTCCCTTCAGTTGCGACTTTTGCAACGTGACCGCCTTATTAGGGCATCGCCCACGTACCAAAACCGCGGCACAGATCATTGCCGAACTGGATAACCTTTACGCCTTGGGCTGGCGTAATACCATCTTTTTCGTGGATGATAACTTTATCGGTAACAAGAAGCAGATCAAGTCCGAAATCCTGCCGGCGTTGATCGAATGGCGTAAAGGCAAGGTAGGCATGCCGTTCAACACCGAAGTCTCCATCAACCTGGTCGACGACCCAGAGCTGCTCAGTCTCATGACTCAAGCCGGGTTCGATACGGTGTTTGTCGGTATCGAAACACCCAACGAAGGCAGCCTGACTGAATGCAGCAAGAACCAAAACAAAGGCCGCGACCTGGTGGAAAGTGTCAAGCAGCTCCAACGCGCCGGCCTCCAGGTGCAGGGTGGTTTCATCGTTGGTTTTGATAACGATCCACCCTCCATATTCCAACAACAGATTGATTTCATCCAAAAGAGTGGAATCGTGACAGCCATGGTGGGACTGTTGCAAGCCCCTCCTGGAACAAGGCTTTATGAGCGCATGCAAAAAGAAGGCCGCCTGGTGAATGAAATGTCAGGCGATAATGTGGATGGCTCGACGAATATCATCCCTAAGATGGGCCTGGAACCCCTTCGGGAGGGTTATCGTAAGCTCCTAGCACAAATATACGCCCCCAAGCTCTATTACGAACGCGTTTTAACTTTCCTGCGCGAGTACCACCCACCAGAGGTCCGGCTTCAGCTGAATGGGCAATATATCCTGGCATTTTTGCGTTCGATTTACCACCTGGGCATCCGCGGCGTTGAACGCGTCCAATATTGGCGGCTCTTCTTCTGGACTCTGTTCCGCCGCCCACGGCTGTTCCCAATAGCAATCACGTTGGCCATCATGGGCTTCCATTTCAGACAGGTGGTCGAGCTGCATGTTGGCTGATCAGCACCTGGGTATGAGTCATAATCCGTTAAAAAGGAGTTACACCGATGGCAGACAAGATCAAGCCAAGCAAGACAAAAAAGATAGTTGCGAAACGAATGTCCATAAGTCACCGGATACACATGCAGCGGATGAAGCCATTAGCCCGCGATTCCGGCACCTATCACCGCTAACCAACTCGGATGTCGCTTTCATTATGAATATCCAAAAAGTGTTATTGTGCAAAACACCAATCAGCTGTAAAACCGCATTCGGCTCTGGATATGCGTCAGAAACGGGCATATCTTTTCGCGTGTGCTTGCCTGTGGTGCATGGGTAGGCATACCGATTTACTTATGCAATTCCGGAATTATTATTTTGCTGAACGAGCTATCCGGATGGTCCAAGATCATCTTACCAACCAGCATTCTTGTGTAAAGCAGGAGCAGGAGTATATGAAGACAACCATTTATCGTCTAATGTTCGTACTTATGCTCACGATCTTGTTGAGCGCCAGCCGTCTGCCCTCACGCGCTGCAGCTGCTAGTACGCCGGTCTGCGATGTGATCAATATTGACACAACCTGGTCGCTAGCCAACAGTCCTTTTAATGTATGTATCGGCGGGGTCACGATTGGAACAGCCGCTACATTGACGATCGAACCAGGTGTCACCGTGCAATTCGAGAAATCCGATGGCAACAGGCTCAACGTGAGCGGCGAATTGGTTGCTATTGGCATGCCGACCGAGCCGATCACCTTTACCGGCGTTGTAACCACACCGGGTTCGTGGGGCGGACTGTCGGCAAACAACACTGCAATCGCCCCGGCGCACGTCAACCTGAGCTATGTGACCTTAGATTACGGCGGTGTCAACGGTTCGTATGGGGCGCAGCTGTATGCTGATCAAGCCGTAGTGACGATCACGCATAGCCTCATTCGCAACGGCGATAGCCACGGCGTGTACATCGCGTACAACAACCCGCAAGCGAATATCCACGACACAAGTTTCATCAACAACACGAGCAACGCCATTCAACTCAACCAACCCAAGGAAGATATCGTGATGAGCGGTTTAAGCGCCAGCGGCAATGGCGTGAATGCCGTGTTCATCGCCGGCGGAACAACGATAGATGACCGGCGTTATTGGGCGTTCACCGGTATTCCCTATGTGATCGATGCGAATGTCAGCATTCTGACCGGAGGTATTTTGTCGATTGAAGCCGGCGTAGAATTGCAATTCACCGCAAGCGGTTGGCTCGACATTCTCGGGGAATTCAACGCCATCGGCCTGCCGAATGCCCCCATCACGCTGACCGGAAAAACCAAAACACCAGGCTCCTGGACGGGCGTGACCGTGGATGGCACAGCCATCGCTCAGCTGGACTACGTCACCGTTGAATATGGCGGCAGTAACATCGCCGGTGCAAATATCGTAGTGAGGTTCAATGGCCAACTGGTAGCGCGCCACAGCCAGATACGTTTCAGTTCGAAAGATGGTGTGCGCAATGACAGCTCCAACACCAGTATCACCATTATTAACAGCCAAATCAATGACAACACCCTTTACGGAGTTCGCAATCAGACATTCTCCACGGCTATTCTGGCCTCGAACAACTGGTGGGGCGACGCAAATGGACCGACATCGGACACAGCTGCGTGCAGTACCGGCCTAGGTGATAAAGTGACAGATGGCGTAATCTTCCATCCCGTGCTGACTGACACTTTGACGACGCGCGACTTTCCAATGAGCGATGCACCCATTTTGACACTTACGCCTCGCCGCTGGTTTGCACCTGCCGATGGGGCGACGAAGGTTTATTTCGATATTACCTTGCGCGACGCCAATGGCACACCGCTGCCGGGACGCACCATCAAGTTAAGCACATCACTCGGTACGGCTACTGATGGCGGTATCACCGATCTGAACGGCAAGACATTGGCTTATCTGGTCTCAAGCACGGTAGGTGAGGCTAACGTCTATGCATCCCTTGATGACCTTTCCGCCTGTGAAAACGCCCTTTCACCGAAAACCAGAGTCACTTTTACCACGCCCCTCGACATCACCGACCTCTTTCCTGATTCACCCGCCTCATACTTCAACAGCGACATCAGCGTTACGCCTATGCCGGTGATCGTCGGCATCACTGCAACGATTCAAGCTACACTGACCAACCCGTTACCGGTACCGATCACCGTCGATGTGTCGTTCGGTTATGCTCAGGCGAGTATCGGCTTGGCTTTCGGCCCGATCAAAGACATAATTGGGAAGGTGATATCCCCCCAGAGTTCGATCATCTTGACTGCCTCCTTTATGCCGCTCTTGTCGGGGCATTACTGTGTGCAAGTCAATTACAACATCACTGCGGTGGGCCAGATGAACGCGCCGGAGGCGGGTGGCAGCGGGAGTCAACGGCTGAATCTTAACGCTTACCCCGGATCAATGAGCTCGCCCAGCGGTAAAGAAGTATTGGCGAGAGCTGACAAGTCGTTTTCCGTTGTCAGTAAATTGACCCCCAGACCCCTCCAAATCCAAAAGGCGATTACCAATAGCTGGTGGGGATGGGCTAGTCATACAACCTTAGGAATTGCTCTAGGACTTGGCGGCGATCCGCCGCGCCAGGACTATGACCAGACGACTTTAGCAGTGTGGTACACCTGGCCGCCGGTTCAACCCAATGCGAGTATTTCAATTGCACGAGCCAACGCTATGAATGCTGCCAGCGTAGCCCTGACCGATGTCAACGCCTACGGCACAGCGGCTGTCGTCGCGCTCGATCGTTATGGTGGTGCTTCCGAGGCCAACAATATGGAATGGGCCGCCCAGCAAGCGAATGCCCGGCTCTATTACCAGGAAAAAATGGGCGATGCGTTGCTGGTGTATGCGGATAATTTGGATGCCTTCGTACAGGTTCTCGTCAACGAAGGTGAGACTGAAATCCTCGTGACCGCCAGTGATATGATCGCTTATCAAGAGCGCCTGGCTACTACTGGCTTTACAGCACAGGAAATCGCAGACGCTAAATTGGTCGGCCTGACGGATGCAGACATCGAAGAGTATCGCCAGGGCATCATCGCCGCTAATCCCAACGAAATAGCCGGTAACCTGCTGGATAAATACACCGGTGAAGCCGCCATCTGCCGGGAGCTAGGCATTTCGCTGCTCAATCCATCGGCTTATAATCCTGGTTTTCACGTTGGTGGTAGCGCGGGGTTGATGGCTACGGCTTCATATAGTAACACCCTGGCTCAGATCAACAACGTGGTAGAAACCTTGCAGATCGGTAATCCTTTAACGCAGACGGTGCAGATTGATATCTCCCTTCGGCGCGTCGATTTGCCTGCTGATTGGATGGTCAGTGTTTCACCCGCCCAAGTCAGCATGCTGCCGGGCGAACAGACTACGGTAACTGTGACTATTGCGCCCGGTTCGCTGGTACCCCAAAACATCATCCCGCGGTTGGCAGTTGAAGGCTACGCCAACAACCAACTGCTTGGCGGGGTTGTGATCGATGTTGTCGTGCCCAGTTATGTGCTCTTCGCTCCCTATAAAGTGTATTTGCCGGATGCGCATCGATAAATGTTCAAGCCAAGACAGAAGAAGCCTAACAAGATGTGACCCTCAGAGACTGGCAGGATGTGATAATAAGTCCAGGGTTTGAGGAGAGTCAAAAAGGAGTTACACCAGTGATAGACAAAACAACCAAAAAAAAGAAGATTAAACGATTATCCAAAGGGCAACGCACGCATGTGCGCCGGCAGAAGCAAGAGGCAGGTAAAACCGGACCCATACCTAAGTAGCTGAGCTTAACCTGACTCACCGATTTAAGGTCATCCGGACTCTGGACCTGGTCGCCAAACCTGGTGACCAGGTCAGCTTTCCATGATAACTCGTTCTCCTGCCAAGCCTGGTGATAGGAATGGTCGTGTATCTCTTTGGCTACCTGGCGAGGTACGGGCAGAGTTGTTCATGTCATTGCTGATACAATGGAGGCTGGTCGATATGAATTTAGCTCTCAAGCCCGCTGCATCTTATCACCTGTGCTGTGCATGCTCCAGATGATACTCAACGATGGCTGACCTGGCGCAGAGATAAAAACCAGACAGTTTCCTCTGGCAGGTTTGCCCAACAGAATGGAGTTACCAACATGTTTACCCGAATCCTAGTGCCTCTGGATGGATCACCGCTAGCTGAAGGAGTGATTCCTCATGCCGAGCTGTTTGCACGAATCTTTGGGTCAAGCATAATCCTTCTACAGGTTCTTGACCCAACATCCTACCAAGAAATGCCTAATGCTGTTGATCCATTACGCTGGCAACTCCGTAAAGCTGAGGCGGACGCATATATAAAAGGAATTGCACACAGGGTGCGGAAGAATCTGGGTGAAACATCCCTGATGGGTGAGGATGAAAAAACGAGCCGGGTCAATTATTCGGTCCGAGAAGGAAAAGCAGCGGAAAACATCGTTGACTTTGCACATAATGAGAATATCGACCTTCTGGTTATCTGCACACATGGCTCAAGTGGATTGAGCCGCTGGAATATCAGCAGTGTCACCCAAAAAGTAATTAACATGATTTATCTACCCGTGCTGATTGTGAGGGCTTTTAACCAACCCGTTACCGATGAAAGCAAAATTCGTTACCGCCGAATTCTACTCCCCATCGATAGCTCACGCCGCGCTGAGTGTTCTCTCTCTGCCGGGATTGAGCTGGCGCGAGGAGAAACCTCCACCGATACCACACCCGAAGCTGCTGGTGACAAATCGACCCTCTTCTTGGCAGCGGTGATTCGACCACCCGAGCTGCCAATTCCAGAACCCTTACCAATCGAAATCAGCCAGCTTTCTTCACAGTTGTTACAAGTCAGCCGCCAGGCTGTTGAACGATACCTTTACGAGACGAAAGAGCGTTTGCCTGTAGAATGTGATACCTGTGTAGTCGAAAGTGCCAGTGTGCCTTCCGCAATACAGGATTTGGCCGAGCAGGAAGATATCGACATTGTAATCCTTTGCGCCCACGGTTATTCCGGGCAAGTTACCTGGCCTTATGGGACTGTTACGCGCAACTATATTGAGCATGGCACCAAACCAGTCCTGATTATTCAGGACGTACCACGTTCGCATGTGAAACCAACTGCGGCTGAGGTTGCTGCTGAAAAATCCGGGAGACGTTAAGTATGCCGGATGACCAGAATAATGAAATTCAAGAACAGGATATTCCTGTCTCGGGAAATTCATTCTCGTCCAAAACTGAACAAATGCAGGAATTGGTTAATTTTCTGGTAAGTAACTATCGGGAAACTAACCGATTTCCTTCGGAACCCAGCAAGAAAACCGTTATTGGCGGACGCGACCTTAAAGTCTATGAAGACTGGCTGGAAAAGGTGCATACCTATTTCCGGGAGGCTTCTACTCGGGACCTAACACTTTCTCTTGCAGCAGAATGGGTGCTGGACAACTACTACATCATCCGACAAGCTCTCCTGCAAATCGATGAAGATTTACCTGCTGGTTTTTATAAGCAGCTGCCTAAACTGGTTGGCGAGCCATTGAAAGGTCTGCCGCGCATCTATGCAATTGGGCGAGCTGTGCTTTCCTTCCAAAATTATTTATTGAACACGATTGACCTGCAAGCCATCATGATCCAGGTCCAGGAACATGTACCGTTGACGATGGGAGAATGTTGGGCTTTGCCGATTTTCCTGCGCTACAGCCTGATAGAAACCCTGGCACACGCACTCGAATGGATCATTCGCCCTCAACCCTTCCCCGACTTGCCTGTCTTCCCGCCACAGCTTGTTGGGGCTGGTAATCCTTTTTCTGTAAACCAAACATCAACCAGCGATACTTTAGCTGGCGGGGTTGTAGCGAACATCATCCTTAGCTTACGAAGCATTTCCGATCAAAATTGGAACGACTTTTTTGAGTCTGTCAGCAGCGTGGAACAGACTCTACGTGAAGACCCGGCCGGAATATATCCATTGATGGACTTTAAAACCCGCGATCTGTATCGAAAAGAAATCGAGTCACTCTCGTTTGCAAGTAGTCAAGAAGAAAATGAACTTGCCAAAATCACGCTTGACCTGGCGCGCGAAAGCAGTATAGGAAAATCCAATTCTGCCGGAATCTTTCCAGGATCAGATGGGGATGGAATTCCAAAAACTGATCCACTCCTGCATCTGGGTGATTATTTGCTGGGGAACAGCCGCATCATCCTGGAACAGAAGATTGGTTATCGGCCAGATATTAAAACAGCGTTTAAACGCTGGGGATTGCAGCACGCCAGTGTCTTATACCTCGGTAGCATCTTTTTCCTCAGCTCATTGATCGTGGGGCTTATCTCGCTTGAAATCAACCTGAGTAAGATATTTCAGTTCAGTTCACCCCTGCAATGGATCTCGTTCCTCGTTCTGTCAATCTCATTATTGGTTCCCATATTGACCGTTTCCGCCAGCCTGGTCAACTGGTTGATCACATTGAGGGTAAAACCACGTATCCTTCCCAAGCTGAATTTTGTCGATGGGATTCCAGCTCCGTACCAGACCCTGGTAGTAATCCCCGCCTTAATTACCAGCCAAAGGGATATTGACAACCTGGCTCGCCAGCTCGAAATGAATTTTCTGCGTAACCAGGAAGCGGGTTTGCTTTTTGCTTTGCTGTCAGATTTTGGCGACGCGGACAGCGAAACCCTGCCTGAAGATGATAGAAATGATCAGCTACGCCACCGATGCGATTGAGAAATTGAACGTTAAATATGAACGTTCAATTCCTGATAATAGCACGACTCACCCATCAGAGGTTGGGAACCTCGCTCGAGATGAGCAAACACAATGCCCTTCCGTGGAAAGTAGACAACTTTTTTATTTACTGCACCGGAAACGGTTATGGAATCAATCCGAGGGAAGGTGGATGGGGTGGGAACGTAAACGTGGCAAACTACATGAGCTGAACCAGCTGCTGCGGGGCAGTAAGGATACATCATTTTATAACCTCACCAGCGAGACGACGGAATGGGCAGAATTACAATGTGTCCGTTTCGTGATCACCCTGGATGCAGATACCATCCTACCGCGCGGGGCTGCCAGACGTTTGGTTGGCTCACTGGCCCATCCATTGAACCATGCAAAGTTCGATGACACAACCGGCCAGGTATTTTCCGGTTACACCGTACTTCAACCTCGCATGGAGATCCATCCCAGAAGCGCCAATTATTCGTGGTTTACCCGAATCTTTGCTGGAGATACCGGGCTGGACTTGTACACGCGGGCGGTCTCTGACGCTTATCAGGACCTGTTCGGTGAGGGAAGTTATGTCGGCAAAGGTATTTATGATGTAGACGCATTCGAGCGCAGCGTGAAGAAGCGTATTCCAGAAAACAGCGTGCTCAGTCACGACCTGCTGGAAGGAATTATGGGCCGCGCCGGTCTGGTCACTGATATCACCATGATCGAGGATTACCCATCCAACTATTTCATCCAGATCAAACGCCAGCAGCGCTGGATCCGCGGAGACTGGCAGCTATTACCCTGGCTGATTCAGCCAGGAAAATTCAAGAGTAAATTCTCGGCAGTCGATCGTTGGAAAATGCTCGACAACCTGCTCCGGTCAATGCTTGCTCCTGCCCTCCTGGGTATCTTCTTTCTCGGAATCATTACCATGCCTGCTCTCACGGGGCTATGGATGGCAATTATCCTGCTTTCTTTGGGCATCCCAGTTCTAACGAGTGTAGCCAGGAGCGCATTGCAAACCCTGGGGGGCGAAAATGTCGGTGCAGCATTTCATTCATTTAGGTGGTCTCTCGGGCGCTGGTTATTAGCGCTGGCTTTCCTCCCCTACGAGGCATATAACGCCCTGGATGCCATCCTGACCACCCTCTACCGCTTGTTTATCAGCCACCACGACCTCTTGCAATGGACCACTGCTGCCCAAACCGCCCGTCTTTTTGGCTTGCAAGTCTACCGGAATACAGCCTGGCTGAGGATGATTGCATCGACCTTAATGGCGCTGCTTATGGCCAGTGGAATCCAGCTTGTTTATCGTATTACCGGGAATGGTGGGATTGCCCCATCCTTGATGTTTGCCGCTCCCTTGCTGTTATTATGGATGTTTTCACCATTAATCGCCCAATGGATCAGCCAGCCTATCATACGACGCACGATCCCTTTGAGCGAAGAGCAAGTAAGTCTCTTTCGCCAGGTCGCCCGGCGTACCTGGGGTTTCTTTGAACGTTTCGTTGGCCCGGAAGATCACTGGCTGCCACCCGACCACTTCCAGGAGCTGCCCGTCGGGATAATTGCACACCACACCTCACCGTCCAATATTGGCTTGTTGTTCACCTCGACTTTAGCTGCTTATGACTTTGGTTACCTGGATCAACTCGGACTGGCCACCCGCCTTTCCATAACGATGGATACGCTAGAAAAATTAGAGCGTTTCCGCGGGCATTTTTTAAATTGGTATGACACGCTAACCTTGCAACCACTCAACCCGCGCTACATTTCTACTGTAGACAGCGGCAATCTGGCTGCCAGCCTGATCGTAACTGCTCAAGCCTGCCGTAGAATGGAGAAGGAACGCATTTTTCGTTGGGACCTCTGGCAGGGTTACCTGGATACACTTTCCAATCTGACCGAGATCTTAAAGGGAATGCGCAAGGCAGAATTTGACCATCAGGTTGAAGAAATCAACCGGCGAATCGCTGAGATGCACGCTGATATTCTGGCGGTCCGGGCGGAGCCAAACCGTTGGTTTGCACTCTTTCAGACTGTAAATGGGCAATTTTGGCCGGATCTCTCAAAGCGCCTGATTGAGCTGGTTACGGAAGGAAGCTCTGCTTTTGATTTGGATTCACTACGCAAGCTGCAAGAAGTCGCAGCCCAAGTTGAACGCCATCACCAGGGCATACATAGAACGCTTGCCGAACTGGTACCCTGGATTCAGCTGCTGGAGCAGGTCCCCGTGCTTTTCAAAGTGACTGAGTATGAGCAAGAATTGAGCACATTGAGAGCCAATTTACCTTACAATCCGCCTCTAGGCCAGGTCCGTACATTTACCACTGCTGGTCTAACCAGCAGCGCCGCATTACGCCACCTGCTAAATGAAAACCAGCTCATCCCCGTTCCTGATTCTGGTCCGGTACGCGAAGCATCAGAATGGTTGGTTGCAATGGACCAGGCTTTAGCTCTGGCAGGAGCCAACGCAGATGCATTAATGAATATTTACACTCAAAGTGCAACCCGCGCTGAGCGGTTTGTGATGGAGATGGATTTCAAATTCCTGTATCATCCGGAACGGCGAGTTTTCCACAATGGTTATAACCTTGACACCGGTCAGCTCGATAATAACTACTATGATCTACTGGCCTCAGAGGCACGGATTGCTTCCATCATTGCCCTGGCAAAGGGAGAGGTGCCCCAGTCCCACTGGCTGCAACTTAGCCGACCGTTAACCCGGGTAGAAGGGATGTACGTTCTCCTTTCCTGGAGTGCGACCATGTTTGAATACCTGATGCCGCCCCTTTTCCTGCGCTCCTACCCTGGGACATTGTTGGCAGATAGCGCACAGGGAGCTGTCCTCCATCAAATTGCATATGGAAAAGAGAAAGGCGTCCCATGGGGTATCTCCGAATCCGGCTTTTACTTGTTTGATGCTAATCAAAATTACCAATATCGCGCTTTTGGGGTCCCAGGGCTGGGCTTTAAACGCGGATTGGGAAATGACCTGGTTGTCGCACCCTATGCCTCACTTATGGCGATCAGCTACAACCCCCACGCTGTAGCTCAAAATCTGGTCAGCCTGATGGAGCATAACAGCTTTGGATTATACGGCCTGTACGAGTCGATTGATTTCACCGCCGCCCGATTGCCGGTAGGTGATACATCAACAGTGGTGCACGAGTATATGGCTCACCACCAGGGTATGATCCTGATGGCCTTGGTTAATTATTTTCACAAAGACATCATGGTCCGCCGGATGCACAGCGACCCCAGTATCCAAAGTGTCGAATTGCTTTTACAGGAACAGATTCCGCAGGCAGTTCCGCTACAAAATCCTCATGCCGAGGATGTTAAAGGATTATTACGCTTAACAGCAGCCTCAGTTCAAATCAATCCCTGGAGTGTGCCGGTTCAGACCGCTATCCCCATGGTGAATCTCCTCTCGAATGGTAATTACAGTGTTCTGCTCTCCAATATGGGGAGTGGGTACAGTACCTGGCGTGGCATAGACCTGACCCGCTGGCAGGCTGACGGGGTACTCGACTCATGGGGAACCTGGATCTACATTCAGGATATGGATCTCACACATGGCGTGGAAGGAACCGCTCGTTCGCTTTGGTCAACTGGCTTTCAACCTGTCCCTACCAATGCAGAAAATATACAGGTGACTTTCTTCGCCCATATGGCGGTTTTCCACCGCATTGAGAATGATATTGCCACAACCATGGAAGTCACTGTGTGTTCCGACGACCCGGTTGAGATCCGCCGTATCCATTTGCATAACACCAATAGCCAACCATACCACCTGCGGCTGACTTCCTACGGGGAAGTGATCCTCACACAACAGTCTGCAGACAGGCGCCATCCAGCCTTCAACAAGCTATTTATCGAGAGTGAATTTGTGCCAGAGGTAAATCTGCAAATCTTCTTGCGGCGTCCCCGATCCAGTGATGAAAAGCCCGTCTTCATGGGGCATATGCTGGTAGTCAATCCCAAAGGGGAATTCCATGATAGCCAGCCTGTAGTACATCATGAAGCAGACCGCAATCGCTTCATTGGTCGAGGCCGCACTCTTCGCAGCCCGGCTGCACTCGGTTCTGAACAGTACCTCACCGGAACAACAGGTGCCACACTTGACCCAATCTTTGCACTTGGCCAGGAAGTGCATCTCAACCCACACGATAGTGCCGAACTGGCATATCTGACCTTCGCTGGAGACAGCCGGGAAGCGATCCTGGCATTAGCCCAGCGTTATTCCAGCTGGTCTCTGATTGAGCGCTCCTTTCATCAAGCGAATATATCCGCCCAGGCCTGGCTGGGGAAGCAAAATTATGATTCTCGGGCATTCAAAGATACATTACAGCTGCTCTCAGCCCTTATTTATCCGTTCAAGGCGGTTCGTGCCTCGTCAGAAACAATTGCCATAAATCGCCTTGGTCAGTCTGGGTTATGGCGCTTTGGTATTTCAGGCGATTATCCCATCTTGCTGGTAGAGATTGAGAACACCAAACAGATTGACCTGGTGCGTGAGGTTTTGCAAGTACACGAATTCTTGCGTGGTCGGCGCTTTATGGTAGACGTCGTCATACTCAATCATCAACAGACCGATTATGGTGCCGAATTGAATGGAATGCTCTACCGCCTGGTCAACCGTCTGAATGGTGATCAGTGGTTAAGTAAGCGTGGGGGGATATTTATCCTTTATGCCGATCAGATCAATCCCGAGGAGCGCACTTTGCTGCAGACCGCAGGGCGCTTCCTACTAAAGGGCGATCATGGATCCCTGGACGAGCAAATTCCGGACTACTCAATCCAGGTTGCTCATCTACCTGAATTTATTCCAACCAGATCTATTGCTACCCTCAATCAGGAGGATCCCTTCCCCTCGAATGGTGGGTTGCAGTTTTTTAATGGATACGGTGGATTTAGTAGAGATGGCCGCGAATATGTCATCGAGATTCAGCATGGCAGACCTACTCCTGCCCCGTGGGTCAACGTAATCGGTTATCCATATTTTGGTTTTATGGTCAGCGAAACCGGCAGCCAATGCACGTGGGCGGTGAACAGCGGAGAAAACCGTTTAACACCCTGGTCCAACGACCCGGTCTGCGACCCAACGGGTGAAGCACTCTACCTGCGAGATGAAGAAACCGGTGATGTTTGGAGCTCAACGCCTCTTCCTGCCGGTGCAGACCAGCCTTATCGTGTTACACATGGCGCGGGTTACACCATCTTCGAGCATAATTCTCACGGTCTTCGCCAGCGCCTGACGCTGTTCGCCAGCCCAGAGGACCCGGTAAAAATTATCCACTTGCGGGTTGAAAACACATGGAATCACAACCGTCGGATCACAGCCACCCAGTATATCGAATGGGTCTTGGGTACTACCCATGCCGCCTCACTTCCATATATCATTCCAGAGTATGATGCGGCTGAGTTCTGCTTGCTGGCTACCAACCCCTATAATGCAGAATTCGGCGAACGAACCGCCTTCCTCATTGCCAGCAAACCTGTTCATGGATTGACGACCGACCGGACCGAGTTCTTGGGGCGGGGAGGAACGCTCGCCTTTCCGGCAGCGTTGCATCGTATCGGCTTGGAAACACGTCTTTCACCCGGTGAAGATCTATGCGCAGTCCTCCAGCTACACCTCGATCTACTACCTGGCGGAGTTGAAGAGATTTACTTTGTGCTGGGGCAAGGCAATAATAAGGAGCATGCCCTTGAGCTAGCCAGGAAATACCATGACTCCGCCTATGTGGGGGCTGCTCTGGAGCGTACCCGGGTGTTCTGGGACCACCTGCTCAGTACAGTGCAGGTACATACCCCCGAACCAGCTACCGATTTGATCCTCAACCATTGGATGCTCTACCAAAGTCTCTCTTGCCGGATCTGGGGCCGGTCGGCCTTTTATCAGCCCAGCGGGGCATTTGGCTTTCGTGACCAGTTACAGGACGTTCTGGCTTTGCTTGCAATTGATCCGCTCATTTCCCGCGGCCAAATACTCAATGCTGCTCAATTCCAGTTCACTGAAGGCGACGTAATGCATTGGTGGCACCCGCCTTCCGGTCGCGGTGTGCGAACGCGTATCTCAGACGACTTGTTGTGGCTTCCTTACGTAACCGCCTTGTATGTCGAAACGACTGGCGATGAGAGTATTCTTGAAGAAAAAATATCCTTCACGGAAGCACCGCCATTGAGTAAGGATGAAAACGAACGCTATAAACAATATCCACTCACCGAAGAAACATATACTTTGTTGGAACACTGCCACCGGGCTATCGAAAAAGGCGCCACCCACGGTTCACATGGCCTGCCCTTGATCGGTACTGGCGATTGGAATGATGCCCTGAACCGGGTTGGAGAAGAAGGAAAAGGGGAAAGTGTCTGGCTGGCATGGTTCCTATGCGACGTCCTTGAGCGCTTCGCAAAAATCTGTGACCAACAAGGAGATAACGAAACCGCTGAAAATTACCGGTCCCGATCCAAGGAATATGCTGCTGCAGTTGAACTAACCGCCTGGGACGGAGCATGGTACCGTCGAGCTTATTATGATGATGGCTTCCCGCTCGGCTCAATCCAGGATACTGAATGCCAGATCGATGGAATTGCCCAGTCATGGTCTGTATTGAGTGGGGCTGGCGATCTCATGCGCAGCCGTCTGGCAATGCAGTCGGTGTTGGAACGGCTGGTTCTCACGCAAGACCGATTGTCTCTGCTCTTCACACCCGCGTTTGACAAAACTGAGCACGATCCAGGCTATATCAAGGGTTACCTTCCAGGGATACGCGAGAACGGCGGACAGTACACACACGCTGCCGTCTGGACAGCCTGGGCATTCGCCCAACTCGGTGATGGAAAGCAAGCTGCTGAACTCTTCGATATGCTTAATCCGATTTTCCATTCCGATTCAGAGCAGAAGGCGGCTGAATATCGCGTCGAGCCATACGTGATTTGTGCCGACATCTACAGTAAATCCCCTTATTTGCATCGCGGCGGGTGGACCTGGTATACCGGCTCAGCTGCCTGGATGTATCGCCTGGGTCTGACGGTCCTCCTCGGTTTCAAAAAAACCGGCAATACTCTGCACATCGACCCGGTCATTCCACCAACCTGGGACGGTTTTGAGATATTCTATCAATTTGGGGCAACCCGTTATCAAATAAAAGTGTACAACCCCACCCACATTGTTCAACATGTGCAACTTGTAAAATTGGATGGAAAAATATTGGAGCTTAAAGCTATTCCCCTGGTTAACGATGGGCAGGAGCACAGCGTTGAAGTGATCATGGGAGACCAGGGAGAGGGTCAAACTCCACCCTACAAATTAGGTCCACACCATCCTTGACGTAAGATCCTGGAAACTGCTATCCCAGGTGGGTAATCTTTACGGAAAATTCTGCTGCAAAGGTGAACCGAAATAAAATTAACACCGTTACCTGGCGCAGATCGAGAAATTGTTTGAGCAAAAAGGAGAAACCTATGAATACGCCGCATACTGACCATCACAACCATCTCGCGCTGTTGCAAAGCATTGCTCACCAGGCAATGCTCGAGCGAGGTTTGCTGCCTGACTTTTCTGCCGCAGTGCTTGCTGAAGTGGGTAGAATTCAGTCGCCAGTCATGAAGAAAGGTACGCCAGACGGTTCTAAAAACCGGGTGCGTGATATGCGGGAGCTTTTGTGGGCTTCCATTGACAACGATGACTCGCGTGACCTGGATCAGTTGACTTATGCTGAGGCAATGCCTGCGGATAAAATAAAGATTCTGGTTGCCATCGCGGATGTGGACGCGGTGGTTAAGAATGATTCAGCCATTGACCAACACGCGCGCCAAAACACCACCTCGGTGTATACCGCAGCCGAGATCTTCCCAATGCTGCCGGAAGAAATTTCGACTGATATCACCTCCTTGAATTTCAACGAGGAGCGCTTTGCCCTCGTCATTGAAATGGTGATTGGTACGGACGGATCCCTTCAGGAATCGGATATCTACCCTGCCTGGGTCCGCAATCATGCCAAGCTTGCCTACAACAGCCTGGCCACCTGGCTGGATGGGAATGGAGCTATCCCCGAGGCTGTTACCGCCGTAAATGGGTTGGAGACGAACCTACGCCTGCAAGACAAGGTGGCCCATAGCATGAAGAATTTACGGCACATTCATGGGGCACTTAGCCTGGAAACCATCGAGGCCAAACCGGTCTTCGATGGCGACCAAATCCGTACGCTTGAAATCGAAGAAAAAAATCGTGCTAAAGAAATCATCGAAGATTTGATGATCGCAGCTAACGGGGTGACCGCCCGATACCTCTCCACCAGAAAATTCCCCTCCATCCGCCGCGTTGTTCGTACACCAAAGCGGTGGGAACGGATTGCCGAGATTGCCTATGAACATGGGAGCAAGCTCCCTGGTGAGCCGGATTCGAAAGCTTTGGAGGAGTTTCTCATCAAGGAGAAAGCCGCTGATCCACTGCGTTTCCCCGATTTATCCCTGGCAGTGATCAAACTTCTAGGAAACGGTGAATATATTGCAGAACTCCCCGAAGGAAATGCTCCGGGTCACTTTGGCCTGGCAGTCAAAGACTATGCGCATTCGACAGCGCCTAACCGTCGTTACCCCGATCTGCTCACCCAACGTTTGCTGAAAGCAGCCTTGGCAGACCAACCCATACCATACAGTATTGATGAGCTGGATGATCTGGCAGCTCATTGCACGGCTGCAGAAGATGCTGCCACTAAAGTCGAACGCCAGGTCGAAAAATCTGCGGCTGCGCTCCTGCTCGAATCGAGAATCGGGGAGCAGTTCGATTCAATTGTCACCGGCGCTTCAGAGAAAGGCACCTGGGTCCGGCTGCTTAGCCTGCCGGTTGAAGGTAAACTAGTGCAGGGGTCTGACGGCGTGGATGTTGGTGACCGCATGCGCGTGCAGTTAGTCGATACGAATGTTGAACGGGGGTTTATTGATTTCAAGAAAGTCAATACATCCAAACACAGGTAAGGAGACCTATATGAAAAAGGAAATCGGTTTGTGGATTGACCATCGCAAGGCTGTGGTCGTTATTATCAGCGATGAAGGTGAAGAAGTAAGGGAAATCACCTCCCACATGGAAAAGCATGTCAGATTTTCCAGTGGTGCCTCAGAGGATGGCTCTTCGGAGGATGTGCGTGATCGCCAGTTTGACAATCATCTTAACAGTTATTACGATTCCGTTATCACCATTATTCACGAGGCAGATTCGCTCCAGATATTTGGCCCGGGCGAGGCCAAAGGTGAGCTGAAGAATCGCCTTGAGCGTGAAGGTTTCAAGGGACAAATCTTGGGAATCGAAACCGTTGACAAGATGACCGATCGCCAGATTGCAGCTAAAGTTCGAGAACGCCTTCGAAACAAGTAGGTGAAATTTACGTGGAATGCCTGGATCATGAAGGCCCGCGCAGAGCACGTGGGATGAGTGACTATCCAAACAAGGCATCTCAGCTAGGTCAAGTTTCCCCTATGCTTGGCGAGATTAGTCAAGGATAACTCAAAGGTAAAACACGTTTGACTTTATTTTCGCTTTGACTTGACGTTTTCTTTCAAAAGAAGCATTCGATTAAATTAATAAAATTAACTCGGATGCTCATCACGATAGCGTACTTTTAATGCCATAATCCCGGGGAATCGGCGTGCGCTCGGATCAACCCCACGTTTAACCGCCAAATGATAGCTAAACAGATATAAGGGAGCGATATATGCAAGCGGTGTAGCAAGCTCATTCAGCTGATCATCAAGAAGAATAACATGGTCAGCCATTCGTTTAACATCAAGATTATCCTCAGTTGTCAAAACGATGGATGGTACACCTACCTTGCGATTAAATGTAAGAAAATCAAGCATTCGGTCTAAGGCACGTTCCTTGGGAGCCAAAAAAAACATGGGGCTGGTTTCATTCAACTCGCGATCATATCCATGGAAAAAGTCTTCCATTTCCTTGCTAACTGAGTACATTTTGGCTATCTCAACTACCTTTAGCGAGGCCTCTTCCGCGGTGCCAAAATTCGGTCCTGTACCCACAATGAACACCATGTCGGTAGCACCATAAAGATCCACAAGTTTTAAGATTTCGGGCTGCTGTCTGGCAAAAAACCGTTGGGTGATTTCTTCAGCTTTATGGATTTGACTATGCCATTCGGCAACTTCCCCCGCGCTCAGCAAGCCAAGAATATCCGCTAGATGGATGCCCAACAGGTAAAGGCAAATCAACGATTGTATATAGGTCTCTGTCTTGACCGCTACTGTGACCTTTCCCCCTGTAAGAATGGTTGTTTGGGATATTTCGGTAATTTTTGAATCCGGTGTGGCTGTAAAAGCCAGGGTGTTTGCACCGCAGTGGCGCGCATATTCGAGGGCTTTACACACCGATTCTGTATTACCCGTAGTCGAAACTCCAATTACCAGGTTTTTTTCGTTGAGTAAAGCAGGATCTGTATAAATCGAGAAAGCAAAAGCCTGGTGCGCTTCTACAGGTAGATGGGTCAGGTGCTCGATAACGTACTTCCCGACCTGGGCAGCGTAGTACGAGGTGCCACATCCGACGATAGTTACCCGGCTAAAATTAACGTCATTTGCAGCACTCAACCAGGAATGTAAGCCCTGCTCCACAGCATCGATACATTTCTCCCAGGTGGCATGCTCCCCCAACGATAAAATGTTGGCAAATAAGATTTCTGCATCATTCATAGTTCCACAAATATTATGACATTTCCTTTCGCTGAATATTTTCTAACGGTTATATGTATTCCGCGCTTCGCGGAAATATAAGCTATATTGGTATTCTCACTATTCGTATCTGCCGTATTCTTTCGCTACTTGCACAACCTTGCGAATATCTTCCCAATTTGCCTCCTCCGGTATGGCATCGGTACTAGCCAATATATACCCACCGCCGCTCGCGGCTTCATCGATGCACCTTTTTACTTCAGCGACCATATCGTCCAAACTGTGACCAACGAAGAAATGGGGATCATAGCCTCCCATAAGGCATGTTTTGTCTCCATATTCCATCTTGGCTTCACCCAAAGAGATATCACCACCAAACCTCGGGCTCTCAAACCGCAATATAAAATCTGGTTTTGCTTCCATCATGATCGGTAAAATGTCGCGAACTTTCCCTGTCAGATGAAATCCCAGGAACTTTCCGGGTCGGATATTTTCTGAGAGCCATATAAGCTCTGGCAATACCCATTGCCTGAAGAATCTCGGGCTGATTATGCTGGTTGAGGCTCCTGACAGATTTACGATGAAAATATCGGATGGGGAATTGTTAAAATAAGCCAGAAACTCCGCATTTACTTTTTGGGTGATGTCAAGCGCTTGTTTCATGAGCTCTGGGGCATCGTAGAAATCCAACAAGTAATCCCCAACCTTACGTAATACCCAGAAATAGGAATAGAAAGAATGTGTTCGCCAGGTTACCCAGATCCCTTGATCACCAATCTCTTCGTACATTGCCTTGATCTCATCAGAGATGTCAGAAGTTTCAATAACACGCAACCATTCTTCTAAGTAAGCCAGATAAACTTCGTAGTCATCGCGATTTTTGATCAGAGGCTCTTGCGTTTGACCCATTACATAATCTGAATAATCGAACCTTTCACGTGAGGTAAGCTTCCCTTTCGGGGTCGTGATCAGGCGTGTTTTTAGGGTGTATTCATGATCGTCTCGGATGACCTCGGAATAGACTTGCTCGTCCCAGCCTTGTTTCCAATGTGGTACGAAAATAGGATTGGATTCAGTCGTTGCATACCAAGGAAATCCATATTCGGGGATCGATCCAACAAGGTGGTGAGCTTGAACTACTGCCCTCCAATCAGATCTTCCTAGCCATCGTTTGGCATTGGTTGGGCCGATTGAAAGGCTAACAGGTACTTCGTCTGGAATCCCAAGTTTCAACGCGGTAATAATGCGCTCTTTTGGGTTCATCAATCAGGTATTTCCTTTCTCTCAAAAATAACCCGCTGGGTGTAAATGTTGATTCAACACCTCACGCTCATTAATTCCTGGAGGTATAGAACTCAGGGCAGTTTAAAATCAGGTTGGCAATGGCACCCAATACTCCTGCCCGGTAACCAAGTGTGGAAACAACGATATTGGGTTGAGTAAGAACACAGCCTTCAATAAGCTTAAGGATTGGATTGATCAGTAAATCACTGGAACGGCTGATACCCCCACTAAGGATGATGACATCTGGATCATAAAAGGCCATGATATTGGCGATGAGGATGGCCAGGTAATCTATCGTTTCAGCCACTACCACCTTTGCCCATTCTTCTCCAACCCTGGCTGCTTTAAACACATCTTCACCGGTAAGATTTTCCAATTCACTATCGCTGCGCTTTCCATCAAGCAAGTTACGCGCTCGCCTGGCAATTCCTGCTCCACCTGCTTCTGATTCAAGTGGGCCATAGCCTACGTAGTGTTTGCCTAGAAACTCGCTGCCCGGTACCATCCAGCCGATCTCGCCATGCCTTAGATGGGCACCGCGCTGGAGAACATCATTTGCTACCATACCAACAGCTATGCCTGTTCCAATCGCAAGCAGTGCTACATGCGATCCATGTTTGCCTGCCCCAAACCAGGTTTCGCCTAATGCAGATTGTTTTAAGTCGTTATCCACAAGGACGGGTAAATTAAATTTAGTTACCAGTCGTTCTCCAAGAGGAAATTCTTTCCATTGAACCGCCGGGGCATTAATCACCAGTCCGGTTTCTAGTCGAGTAATACCGGGAACTTCCACCCCAATTCCACAAATAGTTAATCCGTCCTGGTTCGCTTTTTCAAGCAGGGAATGCAGCATACCCACCAGCAATCCATAACATTCTTCACCAGCTTTACCATGCTCGTAAATTTCTTTTTCATAGAGGATATTTCCGGCAAGGTCGGTGATTGCTCCAAATAGCTTGGTCCCACCCAGGTCAATACCGATGATGCAGTTTTTTTCTGCGCATAATGAAACCAATGGATCTTCTTTCCGACTTACTCCGCCTTGATCCCATTGAATAAAGCCCATTTTTCTAAGTGCAGGTAAGGCAGATCTTAAATGCTCAGCTCTTTCTCCAAGCTCATCAGCTAGCTGAGACACCTGGATAGTTTTATTTTGAACCAATACTTTCATGATCCTGGGAAAATAAACGTTCATCGGTGCGTGGGTGGAACTGGTTTCTTGCCTTTGTTTAGCTATCATATGTGGGGTTTTCTCATTCGTTGGTTATGTTTACGAAGATAACCGGATTTCTTTTTACATGAAGACAGGAAGCCTATAAAACCATGCTCGGAAAATTACCGCATTCCGCGATAGCATTCAAGATAGCAACCGTGCCGTTTTTAAAAATAGATTCAATTTCATCGGTCATTGCCCCCCAAATACCCATCTCGGTAAAACCGATTACTAAGGCATTTCTAGCTGAATCACTTTGTATTAGTTCGATCGTATAACGTTTCGTAGCTTCCGCTCCCGACCAGAAGATGGTCTCGGGGAAATTGATCCAGATGATTGTGTCTGCGCCCCAGGCAGCGCGAGCATCAATCAGGGATAGGTCACCCACCGGTGGTGGAGTAAAAGCTTCGATCACATCGCAGCCAATTTCCGGGACAAGCTCCTTGAAACGGCTCAAGTTGTTAGCGTGTGCATGCAAGGCCGTAATCTTTCCCTTAGCCTTCAGCCTCGGAACCCATTTTTTATATAGTGGAAGGTCGTACTTGCGAATTTTCTCTGGGCTCCAGGTTCCATCTATGTCTCCCAGGCTGATAAACTCGGCGGGTGAGCTTTCGATCAATTCGAGGCGCTTTTCCTCCCGCCGGATGATAGCCTGCACCAATTTTTCGAATTCCTCAGGATAATCATGCTGATCTTGAGCCCAGTTCGAGAGCCCACTCGTACTTCCATACAAATATCGGGTAGCGCTGTAGGGGGGCTTCAAGCCAGTATCCCGGACGATTCCGTCCGTACCGATATCACGCCTTGCATCTGCGAGGATATTCCCGTCAAGGTGCAATATCGTGTCATCGATCATGAAGATGGCAGCCGCATAATCATCGACACCTTTGACCAGACCTTCAACCTCGAGATCGAGGTCATCGTCTTTGATGCGACCGACATGGGTCTTACTGCGGGTCGTCAAGTCTCCTTTTGGGGTATGGTAAATCTTAACCGCGATATCACCTTCATCTTTCGTCTCCACCGAGATGTGAGGTGTTTCTTCCCAAATGGAAGAGCGCCGCACGCACAACCCCATACCCTGATTTCTTAGCATGCGTTCGAAATCACCCCTTGGCACAAGGTTGTCGTAAGGAGCGAAGGGGATCTGATCGGGGGTTTCGTGGTGCAAAACTGCATGGATGCGGGTTCGGAAATTCATATTATTTTCCGAGCAACACCTTCGTGATTGAAACGGCGCGGCTGGCATCTGGAGCATACCCATCTGCTCCGATCTGGTGGGCATATTCCTCGGTGACCGGTGCTCCGCCAATGATGACATTCACTTTGTCACGTTTACCAGCACTCTTCAAAGCTTCGATGGTAACCTTCATGTTTTGCATCGTGGTGGTGAGGAGCGCGGACAGAGCAATCACATCCACCTGGTCAGCCACGTCGACGAACTTCTCTGGAGCGACGTCTGCCCCCAGGTCTAAAATCTCGAAATCTGCCCCCTCGAGCATCATAGCCACGAGGTTCTTACCGATGTCGTGCAGATCGCCTTTCACCGTTCCAACTGCCACTTTGCCGGCTGCAGCGATATTGGCACTCTTTAGTCGTGGTTTAAGAATAGCCATGCCGCTCTGCATCGCCCACGCTGAGATCAGCATATCAGGCACGTAGTAATCGCCGCTTTCATACCGCTGGCCAACTTCGTGCATGGCACTTACCATGCTCTGATCCAGGATATCTTTGGGGCTTATCTTGCTCTCCAAGGCAGCTTGAACCTTGGTCTCGACGGTCTTCCATTCGCCGTTCAAAATTCCGTCATAAATCTCTTGAAGAATGGGTTCCATGATGTTCTCCTGTAAAGCTATTTTCTACCGACATCGGCATCGCACCAGTTTCGGGTCTTGTTTAGGGATGCTCCCTCCCTCGGGTTCAAGCAGCAAATATGTTGCTGGACTAAAACAACCTGTTCACGACTGGTTGGCATACCCGTGTTGGCTCTGCACCAGATCGATGAAGGCAAGCATGTTTTCAAGCGGGACATCTTTGGGTACATCGTGGGCGGGTGAGAATATGTACCCACCGCCCTTCCCCAACTCCAATAACCTTTGGGTCTCACAACGCACATCCTCAACCGTCCCATATGGAAGGGTTTTCTGGGTGGACATGCCACCGTAGAAGGCCAGACGACCTCGATAACGAGGGATCAGGTCGGCGACATCCATCACTTCAGGTTGGAAAGGATTGAAACAGTTCACGCCGATCCCGACCAGATCGTCGAAAAGCTCGTCCACGTCGCCGCACGAGTGGATGAATACCATTTTGCCAGCTCCAGCAACCCCAGCATACATTCGTTTCAGTACCGGGTAAATGAATTCGTACCACAGCTTGGGTCCCATCTGCAACCCGTGTTGTTGTCCCCAATCATCTCCAAAATGGACGGCATCGATATCATATTTCAAGATTTCTTGGGTTTGGGTTATGTTGTAGTCTGCAATGCTGTTCAGGAGCTGTATAACAAAATGGGGATGGTCATAAAAATCCATAAGCAGGGTTTGCAAGCCGCGAAGAGTCCAGGCGCGTTCGTACAATGAGAAACCGATTGCGAACACTCGGAACCGATCCCCAAATTTATTTAGCTTATGGGCAGTTGCCGCAAAATTGATTGGGCTGAGAGGGTCAGGGAATGTGTAGCCATTCAATGTAGGTTGCGCCAGCACCTGACCCTTGACGATACCTATATCCTTATCAATGTTTCGATCCCAAACCACTCCAAAGATATCCTCGACACAACCTTCCCCGATATCATGAAATAGGTTGTTACCGTTGTCAATGTTGACAATATGATTTTGGACCACTTCTTCAAGGTCCTGACCCGGAAAATGGGCCTGAAGCTTCTCCCTTGCTGGCATCGTAAAATTGATGTTCCAAGGGACATATGGAGGTTTTTTCCAGTCCAGGGCCAGCTTCATTACGGTTCTTTTATCCATCATTATCCTCCTGAAAAAAAGAGAATAATGAGGTTAACTTCCTCGATCGGAGAATCATATCTGAGTCACATCGTACCAAGCTGTTTATTTGTCTTCCTGGCGACACTAATGGAATGGATGAATTTATATTCGATGATTCTGAGCCGTCCAGGATTTTACTTAAGCCAGGATGGATATTGTTTTCTCAAGGCATCCAATTCAGCACCCGTTAACTGACGATGATTGGTATTTCCGGCGCTGGTATTATTGGATTCGACGATCAACCAGGTGGTCTCCTTAGTACCGATGACACTGTGCCAGGTGCCCTTGGTTACGTTATAGATTACACCCTGGTGCATATCAAATCCATGGATACCATCCTCATTCGCAATAAAAAGGACGCTGCACCCGTGGGTAAGCACAAAGACCTCATCGGTTTCGTTATGCCGTTCAACATCTCCGACCCCGGTCACGTCGAATCGTGGCTCCCAATTCATTAATGCAACCAGCCAGCTCCCAAATTCAACTAATGGGCGGAAACCCTTACCTTCCCAATCAAGGATCTCAACGGTGTGTGTGAGCGATTTGTCAATCATTATCTAACTCTATAACTGGCGAAAGATTATTCGGCTGATCCGGATCGAGTCCTTTGGATATAGAGCGATAATAGGCAATCCATTGGATCAGGGGTAAATAAATAGCCCCACGATCCCATTCATCCAGGCCGGTTTTCGTTGAAATCACATGATCCATTCCACTCCAATCTGAAGTGGTTGAATCTTCTGTAAACACCAGCGTCTTCGCACCGAGACGCTTCATATCCTTAAGCACCCTGACTTCTGCTGCCAGCTGGCTGTCGGAGGCCAGGCAAACAACCAGGGATCCTTTATCTACAACTGACATGGGACCATGCCGGAATTCCAATGGGTGATACGCCTCCGTCCATGAGCATGACATTTCTTTCATCTTGAGCATTGCTTCACACGCCAACCCATAGAAGGGTCCGCCTCCGAGGAAGAAAAATCGATTGATGGTAAGGTCTTCTCCGATCAAGCGTGTCAAATCTGATACCTCCTCAAGAAGACGCGTTAATCCATCGGGGAGTGCAAGCAAACGTGCAGCTACATTTCGATCACCTGCCAATGCCCCACTAAGTATTTGAGAGATAAGGAACATGCTCGTAAATGACCGCGTTTGAGCAGTCGAAATTTCTTGCGCCTGAGGAGCAGCCAGAAGAAAATCGGCTTCTTTAGCCAGAGTCGAATTGGGTTGGGTGGTAATCGCAATCACGTGATTACCCATCTTTTGTTTTCTATATTTTTCAACTGCCCAAAGTGTTTCAGTGGTTGTGCCGGAACGTGAAATCGCCAGTAAATTTGCCTCTCCAGGTGGAAGAGCTTGTGAGAAGTAAACCACTTCTGAAGCCGGAAGTGCAAAGGCTCGAAAACCCAGTTTTCTTAAGAGCGTCGCAGTACTCATTGCTAAATAGTGAGTCGAGCCGCAGCCAGTTACCAAAAAATACCTGCCGGTTATGTCCTTATTGTCAATGAGATCTCCCAGGTTATTTTTGGCATAATCGTCGAGAACTGATTTCCAAATGTCAGGCTGGCTGTAAATTTCTGAATGAGTATAAGTTCCCATAGACATAGTGCTTATCTCTCCTTATTACTTATTATGACAATGCTAGAGTTGGATTTCATTTCATTTTCAATCCCTACTCTTACGAGCCTGATGAGATAGCCGCAGAGGACCTTTGATCCCATTCCTCGACCGAAATCCGAATGCTCTATTTGGGTAGCGCTATTGGATAAATTGTTGAGGATACAATCCCTTCCATAGAAAGCACGGTCAGGTCCTGCAATTGAACCAGCCAACTTAAAATTATCGCACACCGTTATTTAAGATAGCTTTTTTAGACTTTTTCTGAGTTACTCCACTCCATAATAAATCTCAGGCTGAGTTACTATTAAATAAACGTGGTAAGCAAAAAAACCATCTCACGATTTCACGGCACCCATGGTGATGCCGGAGATCATTCTTTCTGACAAGAATATGTACAAAATGATGGTTGGCACAATCACGCAGATCACTCCAGCCATCAAACCCACCCAATCACCGGTATATTCCATGGAATTTTGAAGGGCATAGAGACCCAGGGAAAGAGTCCGTTGTTTAGGGTTGCTCAGAAAAACAAGGGCTAATTGGTATTCATTCCATAAAAAAATGAAATTAAAAATGGCTGCCGTGAGCAAACCCGGCGAAGCCAAAGGCAGCATGACCTTTGAAAAAACCTGTATGTCTGAACAGCCATCAAGCGTAGCCGCTTCCTCCAACTCTATCGGCAGGGTGGTAAAGAAGCTGGTCAGCATGTACACCGTAAAAGGGATCGATGAAGCAACATAGAGAATGCCAAGCCCAGGCAGCGTATTGATTTGTTTTATCCCAGTTAATATGACGAAAAGGGGGATAAATAACAAAGGTATGGGTATACCGATGCCTGCTACAAAAATCATGGTTATCAGGCTTCTCCCGCGAAATTTGACCCGGCTTAACATATATGAAGCAGGCGCTGAGAGAACCAGGATAATAATTACTGCAGAAATTACTACCATGAAACTATTGAGAAAATAGGATCCCAGATGGAGCTGTGACCAGGCCCTTACATAGTTCTGAAATTCCAGCTTCGACGGTAGTGCCCAGACATTTAAAAATAACTCTCGGTTAGACTTCAGCGATGAGATAGCGATCCATAAGATAACTAACACGGTGAATAGTGACCAGATCCCAAGGATGATATTGGCGGTAAGCGAGCGAAGCCATTTATTTATTCGATCACGCACAATTTGCCCCGTATTTGGCAAGCGTCGATTATTTTCAACCTCTCCAGCACTCATGTCATCCTCCTCAATAGCTTATTGCTTCTCGCCGAGTGAGCCGGCGGATGAGAGCCACGATGATCACAACCGAAATAAGAAGCAATACTCCGATTGCAGTTGCATATCCCAGCCGGTATATGGGTTCGCGCTTACCAAAGCCCATCACATAAAGATATATTCCTACTGTGTAGAGTGAATGCGGCGTATTTAGGCCGCCAAACGCATAGAGAAATTCAAAACTTTTTAATGCGGAGATACTCCAAAGTACAATCCCAACGGTGATTACATCCCAAATCATCGGTACCGTAATGCCGGTAAACATTTGCAACTGGCTGGCGCCTTCGATCCTGGCGGCCTCAAAAAACTCGAATGGAATCTTGTCAACTCCGGCCATCAGTAACACCAATTGGAAACCCACATTGATCCAGATGATGGCAACCAAGGCAGCGTAAAAGATTCTGTCTGCGGAGGTCCAGGTAATTTGACTTAATTGTTCTAACCCAAGCAATTTAAAGAATGCATTAAACAAACCGAATGAAGGATGGTATATGAATCCCCATAGGGTAGTTAATGCTACGGTTGCGATCACATTTGGCAAGAAAATCATTGCCCGGAAAAATTTTTTTCCTCGCACGCCTGAATTAATCAACACTGTCAAGACAAAAGTCAAGAAGAAGATAATCAGGCCGCCTGGCACAAGGATGATCAGTGTATTCTTAAGACTCAACCAGAACATCTGGTCTTTAAATAACTGAATATAGTTATCTAACCCGATGAATTTCATGTCCGTGGTGAATCCCGACCAATCAAAAACACTGTAGTAGAAAGCCCAAATTGCTGGGATCAGGATAAAGGCCAGGTAGAACAGACCGGCTGGCAACAAGAACAGAGCAATCACTGATTTGCGGACTTTCATGAGCTCCTCCTTCTCTTTAGGGAAGTCTGAAATCCATAAGGGGAGTGGAGAAAAGGGGAGGACAGGTTCCCTTTTCTCCACTTTTACTTGCTAGTTTATAGACAAAATGTTACTTTGTATGTGTCTGCCAGTATGCTGCCGCATCAGTTGCCATCTTTGAGGAAAATTCATCCGGCGTCATTGTTCCAAAGAAAGCTGGACTTAGGTTAATATTCAGGACGCTCTTGACAAACTCAGGATGAAATGCCAAACCTCCGCCAACAGACAAAATGATGGCGTGGGCATTGTTTGCAGCCGTAGCTCCATCAGCAATCGCTGCGGGCCAGGAGACGTTTTTGTTTGTAACGCCTTGGATCGCTTCGGTTGCGATGGTTGACTGATTTTCATTCGTCATGAGGTACTTGAAGAACTCGAAAGCTTCCTGTGGATGGGTGGAGCTCTTTAAGATCATCATGGACCCGGTCCATACATTTAGATCACCGCGATCACCCACTCCGCCTGCGATGGACGGGAAGGGAAGACCACCCCAGTTGAAATCAGCCCTGGTCGATGATTTAAGTTCATTGGGTAGCCATGCACCACTCAATTCCATTGCTGCCTGGTCGGTGGCGAGCATTTGTTGACCGGCAGGCCATAGGAATCCCTTAGCTTCCGCGGGGAAACAACCCTTCGTCCACAGGTCCTGGAGCATCGTTATGGTAGTAGCATAAACTGGATCGGTCCACAATTTGCCCGTTTTATCTTCAATGGTCTGCAAAAGGAAATCCGGTCCTTTTTGTCGTTCAATCATGTACATGAACCAGTAATTATCATATTCAGCAATGTTGCTTTCGGTCACAATGGGAGCAACTCCGGTAGCCTTGATCTTTTCGCAGGCTGACAGGAAATCTTCCCACGTCTCTGGAGGCTGTGCGACGCCAGCTTGGGTAAAGATATCCTTGTTGTACCAGAACATTACCGGGCTGGTCACCCACGGCCAGAGGAAAGTATGGCCATCGGAGGTCTTGTATTGACCAAGCACGTAAGGTGAAAAGATGTCCTTGACTGGCACAGCTTGATCCAAGGCATTCTGTGACAGCCAATCATCCAGGGCATAACCCAACCCTTCGGACATCATCCCGCCTGCCAGCTGATCGGAATCCTGGTCCATAAAATCGACCACGGTGCCGGCACTTAGGGCAGTTCGAAGCTTGGTCTGGTTTTCACGACCGTTCCAGACAACCGAGAAAGTGATATTCGGATGTGAAGCCGTAAAACTGTCCATCAACTTGGTGAGAACCTGCGCCTGTGGTTCAGATTCGTTCCACATTGACCAAAATACAAGCTCGACTGGGCCGCTGGTCGTTGGTTCTGTTGCGCCTGGTTCAACTACTGCGGGTGTTGCTGCTCCCCCACATGCAGAAAGTAGCATGGCAGCCATAACGATTACAAATAGGAATTTTTTTACTGTTTTCATTCTTTCTCCTCGAGTCAAATATAGAGATGGGTAGAAACTAATATCACCAGAAGAAATCTGATCATATTTTCAATCTTTTCCGGTCTTACCTCCTTTCTATGCGTTTATCGATCATGCAGGTTTAAATCTTCAAACCCGGAATTAATTTACATGCATTCTCGGCATAAATTTTTCTAAGAACATCATCTGGCAAAAATACACCGTAAATGTTATACCGGCCTTGATTACGCCCATAATCGAAATACTCGTCATCCGTCTCAAGACAGCGGAAGTAGATTTGGTAGGCGGATTTCAATGGTGGAATATCCGTCCCAAAGAGAATGCGTTCGGCATATTTCATAATGAAAGCGCCGGGTGGCATAAGGCTGTCGCCCCAATTCGCCAATCCTTTCTGCGATATCCACATAAAGGTTAGGATATTTATCCAGGGCTGAGGCAACATATTTCAGATTTTCCGCATAGGATAGGACGTGAGCGCTGATAAAGGTTGTAGCAGGGTGGCGTGCTACCACCCGCAATTGAGCCTCGATCGGTTCTATGAAAGTTGGATAATCCTTGCCGTAAAAATGCCAATCTGGGTGAACGTGCAGCTCATCCCAACGCTCATTGGTTTCATCCAACGGCCAGAAAAAAGCGACTGGGTCTGATGAGTGAATTAACACCGGGATTTTCAGCTCGCCCGCTTTTGCCCAGACGGGGTCCAGGCGTGGGTCATCCACTGGAATCAGCTTACCCTTGTTATCGTGGTGGACCAGTCCAATATTCTTGAAGACCTTTAACCCTTGAGCTCCAGCATCAACAGCATTTCCCAATTCTTTTGCCCATTTTTCTCCGAAATTAGGCTCACCAACCTGAGACCAGTCTACCCAGGCGAAGACGCAAAACCTATCCGGATATGGTTGCTTATACCTCTTAAGGTTGTCTTGGAGCTGCTCACCCCAACCGCCGTCGAGATCGACAACACTGCGGATGTTCAACTCATCCATCATGGCAACAGTAGCAGAAACATCTTTCACGGTCCAGCCAGGATCTCCGCCATCCTGAAAGATATAAGGGTCCCAATAACCCAGGTGATTGTGTGCGTCCACTACCGGGAAACGTGCTCGTGGAGGAGTATTATTTTTAGTGACCAGGGCTGAATGGGGTTTAAAATCTTTTAACAGGAGATCATGATCCATCATATTTCTCTCCTTCCCGATGTGAGGTCGGCGTGTCCAAATAACTATGCCATTCATCTTTGAATAATTCTATATTACTCCAAACAAGCGGTTCGTCAAGCGTGATGTTATCAACGGGTGACAGGATAAATCCGCCTAGGTCCAAGGATATCGATGGCTTTTTTGGTTTCGGAGCGAACTTGTTCTTCCGTCCCCATTTCGATCGTCACTGCCCCAGATACACCGCCCCAGAGACATATCTTTTGATCAAATTTCTTTTTCATAAGGGGCATATCCGTATAAGTACCCTGTATTGGGTCTACACCGATCAGGACATCAATGCCTGCCTCGAGAAAATAATCCAACATCGGTTTCGTTCCACTGGTTTGAATGTATCCAAACTTTGTCCCATGGGCATGAGCAAGATCAACTTCGGCTCTCAAGCGTGGCAATATTTCTTTACGATAGAATTTTGGGGTAATAAAATCACAACCCTCATACCATGCTCGTCTGATATACAAATCAACAGGTGCATCGAGTATGACCTGCATACGTTGCATATTCCACACGTGGATCATTTCTAAGAGCTGACTAACAAACTCCGGCTGGTCAATGGCTAACAAGGTCAGGTTTTGGATGCCGCACAACCAGTAAGCCATGTCCATTCCAACGCCCCAACCGCCCACCAAAAGGGTACCATACTCCATTGAAAAATCTTGGGCACGCCTGGCTTCCTCCCGGAATTGGAGAATATCCTGCTCTTGTGGAGGGCATAACAAATATTGTAGGGGAGATAAATCTTCAATTCCACTGATAAGTGGTTTAACTGATCTTGGGATCTGATAATCATCGATGAAGGGAATGTGATCTCCATGCGGCCAGTCCTCAGACAGCTGGACGCGTGTGGTTAATCGGCCTGCAGGCGTCTCATATTCTTTATCTAGAAAATCGCCTGCTCCCGGTACGCTCTCACGCTTTTCCTTTATCGAAACATCCGGATGAAAGCGCACTGGAAGGCCGCGTAGATCGGGATGCTCAAGCCGTTGGCTGCGCGGGGTGGAGGGGATAAACAACATTGAATCAAATCCCATCGCCAGCTCAGCTTTTGCCAATTCATACATATTTTCTTGACAGCGCTGACGTAAAGCCGTGAAGCTCATAAAACAACAGGGGACATGATCCACTGGCTCATAGCTCAAAGCTTTCAGCATTCTTTCCCGGGATGGAATTTGGCTCATTTGCGTTTTTGTGTATTTATATGATTAATCCTGATATGGTTTTTATCTGATTTTGGATCCAGGATATAGTTTAAGCGCATTTTCGTGATAAATTTTGCGCAACACGTCATCAGGGAGATGGACCCCATAAATATTCCATCGGCCTTGATTGCGACCATAATTGAAGTACTCATCCTCTGTTTCCAAGAAGCGATAGTTGGTCCGGTAATGATGCGGGTCAATGGCAAAACTATCCGTCCCGAATAAAATGCGGTCGGCATAATCAATCAAGAATTTACGGGCTGTATAAGGCTGGCGGCCCATTTCGCCAATTCGCTCGGTGATATCCACAAATAAGTTCGGGTATCGATCCAGAGCTTTAGCAACATAATTCAAGTTTTCAGAGTAGTTCATCACATGAGCACCGATAAATTTTGTCTTGGGATGACTTTCCACCAAATGCAGTAGCCGTGTCATCATTTCCATAAAGGGTGGATAATCTTTGCCATAAAAATGCCAGTCAGGATGCTCATCTAACTCTTCGTAACGCTCGTTGGTTTCATCGAGAGGTTCGTAGAATGCCACCGGATCGGCAGTGTGTATCATCACGGGGATATTAAATTCAGCCGCGGCTTCCCAGATGGGGCTTAAGCGTGGGTCATCTTGCATGATCAACTTACCAGCTTCATCGCGGAAGGAACAACCAAGGGTTTTAAATATTTTTAAACCCACTGCTCCAGCTTTGACTGATCTTTCCAGCTCTCTTGCCCATTTCTCTCCACCTCCAGGTTTAACCGCATCTTCCCAGTCGACCCAGCAAAAGAGGCAAAATCGTTCGGGATAGCGCTCATTGTACCGTTCCAGATTTTGTTTCAACAAATCTCCCCAACCCCCGTCCATGTTTGCCAAATACCGGACGTTCAAATCGTCTAATACCGCCAGCGTAGCGGGAATATCTTGTATGACCCAATCGCCATCCAATGCGGGGTCGAAAAATTTACCATCCCGTTTCCATCTACCGAAGTGGACATGCGCATCGAAGACTGGAAATTTTGGTTTTTGTGGAAAATGCTCTTCAGTGACTAATGCACTTTTGGGATGAAAGTCTCGCAGGTATAAATCTTGATTGGTCATTTTTATCTCCTTCTTGTCAATAGATTTATCGAAATTGGATTAATTAGCACTGTAAGCCCGGGATCAATTTGCAGGCGTTTTCAAAATAAATCTTGCGCAATACATCGTCTGGCAAATAAACTCCATATATGCGCCACCGCCCCTGACTCCGGTGATAATCGAAATACTCGTCGTCCGTCTCCAGGAAGCGGAAATAGGTTTGATAAATTAGTCTATTTGGATTGAAAGAGTCAGTCCCGAACAAGATACGATCCGCATACCTGATCAGGAATTTTCGTGCAGAATAAGGCTGCCGGCCTAATTCTCCAATCCGCTCAGCAAAGTCAACGTATAAGTTTGGATACTTATCCAGCGCTCTGGATACAAAGGTCAGGTTTTCAGAATAAGAGATACAATGAGCGCTAATAAATTTAGTCTTTGGATGGCGCTCGACGACACGCAGCTGGGCTTCGATGGGTTGAATAAAACTCGGGAATTCTTTTCCATAAAAGTGCCAATCCGGGTGCTCATTGAGCTCATCCCAGCGTTCGTTGTATTCATCGAGAGGCCAAAAGAAAGCAACCGGATCGGATGAATGGATCAGCACCGGGATATTGAGCTCGCCAGCCATTGCCCACACGGGATCCAAACGCGGGTCATCTGGCATCACCAGCTTACCAGACTGATCACGGTATTTTAAGCCCAAGGATTTGAAGACTTTTAAACCCTGCGCGCCAGCTTTTACGGATTTTTCTAATTCTTTCGCCCATTTTTCCCCAAAACCTGACTCATCAACCTGAGACCAATCTATCCAGGTAAAAATGCAAAACCGGTCTGGGTATGGCTCTTTATAACGTTCCAGGTTTTGGCGTAAAAGATCTCCCCAACCACCATCTAGATTCACAGTACATCCAACATTCATCTCATCCATTAAATCCAATACGGCAGGTATGTCCTGGATGCTCCACTCCCCCTGGGGATCGAGCATATGGAGCGTAGAGTTCCATTCGGTGTTCTTATCTAATTTGTGTAGCCTGGTATCCCATTTCCATCGACCGTAATGATTGTGAGCATCAACGACACGAAATCGAGGTTTTTGCGGGGTATGATCCTCAGTAACCAATTCTGAGCGAGGGTTAAAATCTCTAAGCAGTAAACCTTTTCGAGAATTCATGTTTATCTTTTTCTTTGTTGGCGTAAGAATTGCTAAATATTAATTCCAGGGATCAATCTGCAAGCGTTTTCATAATATATCTTCCGTAAGACCTCGTCTGGCAAAAACACTCCATATATTCGCCAGCGCCCCTGGTTGCGACCATAATCGAAGTACTCATCGTCTGTTTCTAAGAAGCGAAAGTTTGTGCGAAAAATGTCTTTGTCAGGTGGATAATCGGATCCAAATAAAACGCGATCAGCATATTTTATTAAGAATTTGCGCGCTGTGTATGGCTGACGCCCTAATTCTCCTATGCGTTCGGTCATGTCCACATATAAGTTCGGATAACGGTCCAAGGCTTGGGCGACATAACCTAAATTCTCTGCATACGACATAACATGGGAGCCAATAAAGTTAGTTCGTGGATGGCGCTCTACCAAATTCAAAAACTGCTCGATGAGGGTCATGGAAGCAGGGAAATCTTTTCCATAGAAAAGCCAGTCGGGGCGATTTATAAGCTCTTCATAACGTTCGTTGTTCTCATCAAGAGGCTGAAAGAATGCTACCGGGTCGGATGCATGGATCATCACGGGGATATGTAGTTCGCCAGCGGTCTCCCAAATAGGGGCAAAGCGAGGATCATGCACCGTAAGTAACTTCCCGTGTGAATCGCGAATTCTCAAACCCAGAGTCTTGTAAACTTTCAGCCCTTGGGCACCGGCTTTCACGGATTTTTCAAGTTCTTTAGCCCACTTCATTCCGAAATCAGGCTCATCTACTTGCTCCCAATCCACGTTGGTAAAGACACAAAACCTGTCTGGATAAGGATATTTATAACGCTCCAGATTCATCTGTAGCATATCACCCCAACCGCCGGCTAAATTAACGATGCAGCGAACATTCATTTCATCCATAATAGCCAATGCTGCAGGAATGTCTTTTACATTCCAATCTTGATCAAAATCCAGGCGAAATGTCTGGTAGTTGAATTTACCAAGCTGATTATTTACATCAATCACCTGGAACCGGGCTCGCTCGGGAATAGTCTGTTTGGTTTTAAGCGTAGGTTGTGGTTTGAAGTTTTTTAGGAAGAGATCTGTTGCCATTTTTATGATCATCCTATGTCACAATCACATTGATCCCCATGGCACGAATTTGATCCAAATAACTCACGCTCGTTTCATGGTCGGTAATAAGGGTTGTAATTCGATTTAATGGCGCAACATAGCCAGAAGCCACTTTCTCAAACTTTGTATGGTCCGCTACCAGAATAACTTCAGGAGCCATATCAAAAATTTCGCGATCTGTCATCACTTCTGGCAAGTAATCGTTCGACAAGCCTGCAGTAACACTAATGGCTGTAATTCCCATGATCACTTTGTCCACCCGCACTTCATGAAGCGCCTGGTCAGCAATATGACCAATCAAGGACAATTCTGAAGGACGCATCATTCCACCAATAACAACCACGGTAATTCCCAATGAATCAGAAAATTCCATACCAACATTAAGCGCATTCGTAACGATAGTAAGTCGTTTCCGGTTTACTAAGTTGCGCGCCACGTAAGCTGTTGTGGATCCAGAACCAATAAACACCGATTCGCCGTCCTTGATTAGAGAAGCCGCGGCAAGACCAATCGATTCCTTTTGCTCTTTTTCCTTTTGAATTCTTTTTAACACCGGCAGATCGATTAGCTCGGGATCTGCGATGGTTGCCCCACCATACACACGATGAATCATTCCCCGGTTAGACAAATCTTGTAAATCTCTGCGGATTGTGATCTCGCTCACGTTAATTTCACGAGACAACTCCGCTATGGTTGTCTTTTTCTTGCCCTGAATTATCTGTACCACCCTTAATCGACGTTCTTCTGTGAGTTGATTATTCATAGTAAACACCCATGCATTCGTCACTAAGCTAATCTTAATCAATTATAAATGAGCCCATCACCTTGTCAAGAGATAAGCATCATTTGATCAAGTCTCTAATAAAACGTGATCATGTTGATCAAATATCGCGTTGATTTGGCACTTAATTGATCAAGTAGCTGCAAAAATCACATCATGGACTGTAACATACCCAAGAAATATGGTTCGCTTATCAATGCTCTGGTTGATAGTGAACAAGGTCTGTATTGAATATAATCTTTCGGAGATCACCCATTTGCGTCGGCCTGGGAAAAATCATCAGCACCAATATTTGTTCACGTGCTCCTCAGGTAGGGGATACTAGATGCCTCAATCTGAAATCCACCCAACCCGTACGAATAGATACAGAGTTATGCGTAGTGCTTTACCTTACCTTGAACCTGATCCTGCCAATCGCGTTGGATCAAAGGTTAGCGCCATCAGCATCTCTAGCATCTTTTACGGCGATCAAGCCTTCAGCTTTTATAAAGGATCGGATTCTGATTGCGTATCGTTTCCCTTGGCTTTATAATTAACATATAATACGATCGTTCCGGTTAGCAACCTTCTTATTCTGGTGCATCAAGCTTTCCAACCTTGCACTTTTACCTGCTTAGCTCGCGAGTATCGCCGGAACCTGAGTAAAAGCAAATTGTCTTTTGTCACCAATAGAGAGATCTCGCTTCAAGCTGCATGGTATCGCCATCTGGAAAGCCGGGCTAATGGTATCGCCGTCGGGTGAGCGGTATAAAAGCAGGCTGTCTGCTAGCACAAAGCAGCTTATCTTGCTTCCCTGAGCGCCTCTGGAGGTGAATATCTCTCTCGTCTTCGAGCGCCCTGCTTCAACCTCGGTAACCCAGCAGTGATTGTTGCAGCCTCGACATGCCATCAAGTTCGTAAATATCTACTGAAGTAATCCAGTGTTATTGTGGCAATCAACTCATGACACTTTGAGACATGAAACAGGAGTACATGGCGCAGAAACCCCCTTTCGACATACTCGTTGCCGGTGAAATCAATCCTGATCTGATCCTCTCAGGCAATGTTGAACCTACCTTCGGTCAGGTGGAAAAACTGGTCGATTCAGCTGTCCTGACGGTCGGTTCCTCATCCGCGATCTTTGCTTGCGGTGCGGCGCGATTAGGCCTGCGGGTAACCTTCATTGGTGTATGCAGCGATGACACCTTCGGGAACTACATGCTGGCAGAGATGAATGCTCGAGACGTGGATACCTCCAGCGTGCTCGTCCGCCCGGGTGGTCAGACCGGCTTAAGCGTCATCCTGAATCGAGGGGCGGACCGCGCGATCCTCACCTTCCCCGGCCTGATGGCCACCCTCACCGCAGCCGACGTGACCGACACGCTGTTGCGCCGGTCGCGTCACTTGCATGTCGCCAGCTATTTTTTACAAACTGCCCTCCAACCCGGTCTGCCGGACCTCTTTACCCGCGCCCACGCTCTCGGTTTGTCCACTTCCCTCGACACCAATTGGGATCCGTCTGGTAAATGGCAGAATTTCGACGTGCTGCTCCAACAAGTGGATGTTTTCTTACCAAATGAGAATGAGGCGCTAGCCCTGACCAATACAAAAGAGGTCGAATCGGCAAGCCAATCACTCAGTGAAATCTGTCCGGTGGTGGCGATTAAACTTGGGGCGGATGGAGCGATTGCCCGCCGTAACAGAGAAATTGCTCACGTCCCTGCCCTGAAGGTCCATGTGGTTGATACTGTTGGCGCAGGCGACACGTTCGACGCTGGGTTCTTGTACGGGTACCTTAACGGTTGGGAGCTGGAAAACAGCCTCCACATGGCGGTCGCCTGTGGATCACTTTCTACGAGCCGCGTTGGGGGCATAGCTGCCCAACCAACGTTGGAGGAGGCCTTGGTATATGTCCCACCCGTTCGATGAAATTGTCAGGGCACAGAAGCATGGCGAACCACGGGGCATTGCTTCGATTTGTTCTGCTCATCCGTGGGTGCTGAAAGCTATCTTGCAGGGGGGTGGTCCGGTTTTGATTGAGGCTACCTGTAACCAGGTCAACCAATTCGGCGGCTATACTGGTATGACCCCGGCGGATTTTGTGCGCTTCGTGGATGCTATCGCCGAGCAGAATGGATTCCCGAAATCACAGATACTTTTGGGCGGCGACCATCTCGGTCCTTCACCCTGGCAGGAAGAACCTGCTGCAAACGCCATGTCGAAAGCTGTCAAAATGGTGCATACGTATGTGCAGGCTGGTTTTGTGAAGATTCACCTGGACGCCAGTATGCGCCTGGCGGATGACCCGCAAGGACCGCTCGCTCCCGAAGTTTCTGCCCTCCGGACGGCCCAATTAGCTCGTGTTGCTGAAGAGTCAATCTTAGGCGCGGCAATCGCCCCATGTTATGTCATCGGAACAGAGGTGCCAGTGCCGGGTGGGGCACACGAACATGAGACCGGTGTCAGCGTGACTACGATAGAGGATGCCCGGCGCACCCTTGAGATCACCCGGGCAGCGTTTGTGGAGGCGGGATTGGCGTCAACCTGGGAGCGCGTCATCGCCATGGTCGTCCAACCGGGAGTCGAATTCGGTGACGACTTCGTGCTTGACTATAACCCAGGAGCAGCACAAGATCTGGCTCGTTTTTCGGAAACGGTGTCGCTTGTGTTCGAAGCTCACTCCACGGATTACCAGAAGCGTGACAACCTGAACCAGCTCGTCCGCGACCATTTTGCCATCCTGAAGGTCGGCCCTGCGCTGACGTTTGCCTTTCGGGAGGCAGTCTTTGCATTGGCCATGATGGAGGATGATTTGATCCCTGCAGAGATGCGCTCAAATCTCATTGATGTACTGGAAGAAGTGATGATCCATCACCCTGAACACTGGAAGAAATATTATCGCGGAGATGAGACAGCACAACGCCTGAGGCGTAAATTCAGCCTGAGTGACCGCATCCGGTACTACTGGAGCAGTCCGCCGGTCCAGCGTGCGCTCGGACAGTTAATGCAAAATCTCGGAGGAAAAACACTCCCATTGACATTGATCAGCCAATACCTGCCGTTACAATGGGATAGAATTCGCAGTGGGCAAATCGCCAATGCACCAGAGGCGATCATCCTGGATAAAATTAATTCTGTTCTCGCGGATTACACTTATGCGTGCGGGTAATCCTTGTTTGAAATCCCGGAAAACGAGAGATAGCAACCGTGTTGCTTAAAGACTACCGACCGCAATCAAAACTGGTAACTCGTGAGACCTGTGTGGAGAAACCGCGTTTCCCCGCTGTAGATGCCCATAATCATCTTGGGGCAGATTTTGGTGGTGGTTGGGATCAGAAACCGCTGCCTGTACTGCTGGATCGCCTGGATGAGGCGGGGATTGTCCGCTATATTGACCTGGACGGTGGCTGGGGGGAAGAAATTCTAAATGCCCATTTGGACCACTTTAAACAGCATGCACCGGCGCGCTTTCAAGTGTTTGGCGGGGTAGATTGGAGCCAATGGGCTGAACGGGGTGATGCATTTCCAGAATGGGCTGCTGCTCGGCTTAGGACACAAAAAGAACGCGGAGCCCAGGGATTGAAGATTTGGAAGGGATTGGGGCTGCAGGTACGTGATCCAGGGGGACAGCTGGTAGAGGTTGACGATCAGCGCCTGTTACCAATTTGGCAAACTGCTGGCGAGCTTGGTTTGCCTGTGCTCATCCATGTGGCTGATCCGGTCGCCTTCTTTGATCCGATTGATGAGACCAATGAACGTTGGGAGGAGTTAGGCGAGCATCCGGACTGGGCTTTCACCAGCCCGCCTTATCCGCCCTTTCTGCATATTATGGAGAGTCTGGCAAAGTTGGTAGTGCGTCACCCGGAAACCACTTTCATTGGGGCACATGTGGGCTGCTATGCTGAGAACCTGGAGCTGGGTGGGGGCTATGCTTGACCGTTGTCCGAATTATTATGTGGATATCTCGGCACGCATGGGTGAGCTAGGGCGCCAACCTTATACTGCCGCGGCGCTTCTTCTTGCACTACGCTGACCGCATCCTGTTCGGCTCGGACATGGGACCAGAGCCTGAAGCTTATCGCATCATGTACCGTTTTCTCGAGACGGAGGATGAACACTTTAACTACAATACTGGCCCCATTCCGCAGCAAGGGCGCTGGTATGTGCATGGATTACACCTGTCAGATGAGGTTTTGGAGAAGGTGTATTTTCGTAATGCTGAGCGGATTCTCAACCAGGGATAATCTGTATGAATAAGGATTTGTCACCAACAACAAAAGGCGCTTACACCCATAGCGAGATTTATTCCTAACCAGGAGCCTGGTATGCTGCATCAGCCATGGTGGGAGAATATCTCTCCGAGGATAAGGAATTAGGAGGTGAGGAGAATCAAATTAATGAAATCAATTATCTGGCTTCCGTCTAGAATCAATCTGGCATCACTAAATTTCAACGTGAGGAGAAACAATATGAAACACAAAATTTTGACCTTGATGCTCGTGCTGACCTTTCTGCTGACCGCCTGTGGCAGTAAGACACCTACCGCAGCAGTGCCTTCAGGCACTGAAGGCACTGCAGGCGTTGAAGCACCGGCTACAACAGAACCTGTCAGCAGCGAACCCGCAACCCTGCGCATGTGGGTACATACCAATAACGCATTCATCGCAGGCTATGAGCCCCTTATTGCGGCATATGAAGCCGAGCATCCCAATGTGGACATCCAACTTGAGAATTTTGATTACGAACTCTACCTGCAGACCCTGCAAACCGCCATGCCTGCGGGTGAGGAAGCCGACATCCTGCAGTTGTTCGGTACTTGGACCTCACAGTACTACGAGCGCCTCGCGCCAGTACCTGCCGAAGTCATGACCATCGAGCAGGCTAAACAGACCTTCTATGCTGCACCAATCGGTGGCTATATTGTTAATGACGTCCTTTACGGTATGCCGCAGGAATTCAATATGGAATACGGCGGTGTGCTGGTCAATAAAACCAAGTTCGATGCTGCAGGCCTGACCTACCCTCCGCAGTGGAAGACAATGGATGATGTGTTGAGTGATGCGCTCAAACTTGTTCAAAATGATGAGAGCGGCATGATGGCTACGGCCGGCTTCCACTTCACTTCAGCCGACCCAACATGGGCTTCTTTCCTGGCAGGCATCAAGCAACGCGGTGGGGACTACTGGAATGCCGACCAATCCGGCTTCACCTTTAATACCCCTGAAGCAAAAGCACAAGTACAATGGATGTTGGATGCAGTCAAAACCGGCGTAGTGGACCCAATCGTCTTTAACGATAGTACCAACTTCGTCATCGACGCCTTCTTCCAGGGAAAGGTCGGCATCGGCTACATCGGAGCCTGGGCAATTGCCGAGGGTCAGGCTAACTTCCCCGATTTTGCCGACAAGTGGGATTATGCCTACTTACCGGCCATCCAGGGTGACCCGGTCTTCGTGGCCGATTCGGGCTGGGGTCTGACAGTCTCACCCAACAGCAAGAACCAGGCTATCGCCTGGGATTTCGTTAAATTTGTCACCGCCAATCCTGCCAATGCCACGCAGTGGAATATCGCCAGCGGAACAATCCCGGCCATGCCGGCAGTAGCAGAATCAGCCGAGATCGCTTCAGCCATGCCCTGGGTATCGAAAGGCACTCGATATCCTGCCTTTCGGCCAGTACATGGGTAATATGCCCGACCGTGACCTGGTGATGTACGAGATTATTTACCCGCACATCCTGAACGTCTTGCAGGGTGTGGAGACCATCGATCAGGCATTGGAAGCCATCGACACAGAAGCCAATTCCACTTTTGAATAGCCCTTATGGGGGCGTGCCTTGCACGCTCCCATTGCCATTATCCAATTATCCTTCTATCTGTTAAGGTGGTGCATATGAACCTGACTTTGAGCAGAAAAAGGAAATCTAAAGGAGGCCTGGTCATCTCCAAACGACGCTTTGTGACCAGCGTGACTCTGCCTTTGTTGTTGTATGAATCGCTAGGCTTATTCGTATTGGGTTGGGCTTTCGTTTTGATGTTCTTCGATTACAGCCCGGGTCATATCGGAGGCCCAATCCTTGGACTTGGAGGCAGCAACCCGTTCATCGGACTGGGTAATTTCATCGAGATGATCAAAGGCACTTCGGTGCAGGCAAATCTCTTCCGCATCAGCCTGAAGAACACGATCATTTTCGCCGTTGCCATTCTACCGTTGAACCTGGCGATTACCCTACCCCTGGCCTGGCTGCTCGAATCGATCAGCACCCGCTTTAAAGCCTTATATCGCACCATCTACTTCTTGCCGGTACTGACCTCCTCTGTCGGTGTAGCCCTGATTTGGATGTCCATGTATGACCCCCAGGCAGGCTGGATCAATGCCATCATACGCGCCTTTGGCGGAACGCCAGTTGCCTGGCTCTCCGATCCACGCGCCGGCTTCGCCAATGTCTCGGTGGCCATGTGGGCCGTCATCCTGGCTTACCTCTGGCAAGATTATGGTTATAACATGGTCATCTTCATTGCGGCTTTGCAGGGTATCCCCCAGGAGCTCAGGGAAGCGGCCTTGATTGATGGCGCTAACCCCTGGCAGGCATTCCTAAAAATCAGCCTCCCGCTCATTCGACCCACCATGCTGTTTGTCTGCGTGATGACCATGCTCTCCTCATTCCAGATCTTTGATATTATCCAGGTGATGACGAATGGGGATCCAAACAACCAGACCCAGGTGTTGATGCTTGATATCTATAAAAGCGCTTTCCGTTACCAGAACATGGGCTGGGCAGCGGCCGAGTCCTTCGTCCTGTTCCTGATCGTGATGGGTGTAACCATTTTCCAGATGCGCGTTCTGCGCACGAATTGGGAATACTAACATGGCTACAACTGCTTATCCAACAAACACCATCCGTACACGTCGGACGACCAACAAGGGGAAGTTTTTCAACCGACTATTACTCTATTTTGTCCTGACGCTCGGTCTCTCGTTTACATTGTTGCCATTCATCATGATGATCTTGAGTTCCTTTAAAACAAATCTGGAGAATTTACACGTACCTCCAACCTTCTGGCCGGAAAACTTCACCCTGGAGAACTACGGCGCCATATTTAACGACCCAAAACTACCCTTGCTACGATTCTATTTCAACAGCAGTTTCGTGGCTTTTTTCAATGTGATCTCGACCCTATTTACCAGCTCGTTGATCGGTTATATGTTCGCTAAATTCGAGTTCCCCGGTAAGAAGATGCTCTTCGGTTGGTTCCTCACCATGATGATGATCCCGACCCAGATTACCATGATCCCCAGCTACCTGATCCTCTCAAAATTACACCTGATCAACTCGTTGTGGGGGTTGGTCATCTTCAGCATGGTGGACGCTTTCGGCATCTTCATGATACGGCAATTCTGTGAGACCCTGCCCAGCGAATTGCTGGACGCTGGCCGCATCGACGGTGCCTCCGAGTGGCAGATCTACTGGAAAATTGTCCTGCCACAGCTGAGTGCGCCACTGGCTACCCTGGGCATCCTGGGCTTTATGAACAGTTGGAATGCCTATCTGTGGCCCATGATCGTCCTGCAAAAGATCGAGGTCCGTACCCTGCCGATCATCCTGACCTGGTTCAACTCGACCCACACGGGTCAGGGAGCACTGGTTATGGCTGCCACGGTCTTGATCATTATGCCGATCCTGATCGTCTTCATGTTCTTCCAGCGCTGGATCGTCCAGGGTTTCACCATGAGTGGTATGAAAGGCTAGTCCCGTTCCATCGAAATCTATTCACACAACAGGAGTCCCAATGACAAAAATCACTTTTATCGGCGCTGGAAGTCTCGGATTCACGGGGGATCTCGTACGCGATATCCTGACCTTCCCCCTGCTACAAGATGCCACCCTGGCACTGATGGACATCCATCCAGAACGCCTGGAATTTGCCAAAACCGCAGTGACCAAAATCGTCAGTGAAGGTAAGTACCCGGCCCGGGTCACCGCCACCCTCGACCGTGCTGAGGCCCTCAAGGATGCCGACGTAGTGCTCACCACCATTCTGGCCGGCAGCACTGAAGTCTGGAAGTACGATATCGAGATCCCCAAGAAATACGGCGTGGATACCAACGTAGGCGATACGCGTGGTCCAAGCGGAATTTTTCGCTTCCTGCGCACCTTGCCACCTATGATGGATATCGTCAGGGATATGGAGAAATACTGCCCCGGTGCTGTTTTGCTTAACTATACCAACCCGATGGCCATGCTGTGCTCTGCCCTACAGCGACAGACCGACATTACGGTCACTGGCTTGTGCCACTCGGTGCAAGGGTCGGCCATGATGCTGGCTGACTGGATTGGGGCTCCATTCGAAGAAATCACCTATACCTGCGCCGGGATCAACCACCAGGCCTGGTATCTCGACTTCCGCTGGAACGGTGCGGATGCTTATCCACTGATCTACAAGGCGGTCACTGAACGGCCGGAAGTTTACAACGAAGAGATTGTCCGCAATGAGATGTACCTGGCGCTTGGCTATTACGTGACCGAATCGAGCGGGCACAACTCGGAGTATAACTGGTGGTTCCGGAAACGCCCCGACCTGATCGAGAAGTATTGCCTGCATGGCACTGGCTGGAACCCCGGCGAGTATGCTTATATCCTCAAGGAATACCAGGTTAATGAAGCTACATGGAAGGATCAGGTCAAAGCCCGCCTGGCTGCCCCACTGACGCCAGAGGATCTGCAACGCGGTCAGGAATATGCCGCCTATATCATTAACGCCCTTAAAAGGTGGCGACATGTTTAAATTCAACGGTAATGTGCCCAACACAGACCTGGTCACCAACCTACCAAACGGTGCCTGTGTCGAGGTGCCCGTGGTGGTCGACCGGGCTGGGTTTCACCCCATTCACGTTGGAGCGCTTCCACCTGAGTGCGCACTGTTGACCCAACTCAGCTCCGGCATTGAGGAACTTGCCATTCAAGGCGCCCTGACCGGCGACCCGGTCACGATATATCGCGCCATCGCCCATGACCCTCTGACTGCATCCGTGCTTTCGCTTGCCGAGATCAGGCAGATGGTCAACGAGCTCTTCGCCCAGCATAAAGATTATCTACCCCAGTTCAAGCACCATAAGGTATAAGATTGACCAAAAGGGTGGTTCTTCTCGTCCTACTGGTCGCCCTCCTGTCTCCCGGTTGCGCGACCAGACCAAAAGGACCCGACTGGCTGGCAATAGATGATTTCCTCTACCAGCTCCAGCGGGCTGATCCTGACCGGATCGGCAAGACCGCCTTCGACCTGGCTGTGGTCACCCTGGCCACCGCAGGAAGCTCACCCGAGGTCATCCCTACTCTCAAAAACAGTCCCGGCGGACCCAAGATCATTCTATGTTACATGAGCATCGGCCAATCGGAAACCTATCGCTGGTACTGGAACCCCGACTGGGAGAAGAATCCACCCTCCTGGCTGGATGTCCCCGACGAGGTCTGGGCTGGTGATCATTGGGTTCATTATTGGGATCCCGGTTGGCAACAGATTATCTACGGGACACCCGACTCCTATCTCGACCAGATCCTGGCACTCGGATTTGACGGCGTTTATCTCGACCGGGTGGATGCCTACTGGTATTACCAGGATCAAGGTAGGGCAACCGCTGCTCAGGAGATGGTCGACTTCATCATGGACTTCACCGAATATGCCCGTAAGAAACATCCCGGCTTTGGGATCTTCCCGCAGAACGCCGAGGAGTTGGGCGTACTGTTCCCCGGTTTTCTAGATGCCATGACCGGCATTGGGGTCGAGGACTTATACTACGGCTACCCGCGCGACCACGAGCCCAGCCCTGCAGAATGGACTGCTGAGCGCGAGGTCATCCTTGACCAGTGGGCGGCGGCTGGTAAGCTCGTTCTGACCATCGATTACACCGCCCGCCCCGAACAGATTTCCGATGCCTATTTCCGCTCGCAAAGTCGGGGTTATATACCTTACGTGACTGACCGCTCACTCGGGCGCTTACGCATCAACCCCGGCTTCGAACCCGACAGAGATCCCAGTGAGTGGGTTTACTTCACCCCAACTCCTTAGTCTCGACGGTCATGCACCGCCTCGAATTCAATCTGGCGAACCAAAACGGCCAGCAGTTCGATCAGGCGACCACCTTGAGCTCTTAATTCCAGATTTTGTATACCGGTGTTATGAAAACGTACCTTTATCCCAGTTTCTGGTCTTGAATCCTGACCGCTTGCGGAACGAAAAGGGATGGTGTGACTGGGCATGAGCTTCATGAAACACTTTTAAGAGAATCATATAGTATTTCCTCGTGATGTTCATACGCCAAATAACCCTCCTTATCGCTTCCCTAAATGTGCTGCCCAACAGGCTACACCAATGATGCCGGCATTATCACCCAGTTGTGATGGAACAATTTCCACCTGGTCCACCGGCATGACGTGCACACGTTGGCGAACTGTGCGGCGAATGGGATCAAGCAATAGCGCACCTGCCTTTGCTACACCACCACCAATAATAATCCTACGTGGTCCAATCGATGCGCAAATACTAGCCGCTGCAATACCAATATAAAATCCTGCTTTTTCGTAGATGTCTTTAGCAATCTCATCCCCTTCTAGCGCAGCCTCTGCAATGAGTTTGGGGGTGATCCGGTTCAAATCATAGCCACAGAGTTCGGCAATCCTGGTGGTTCTCCCTTGTGAAACAGCTTTCATACCCATGGCTGCAATTGCCGGACCTGATGCATAAGCTTCGAGGCAGCCGTTGTTCCCACAACCACAGACCGGACCATTGAAATCTATCATCGTATGGCCCAATTCTCCACCCGTGCCACCCAGGCCAAGATGAAGCTGGCCATTGATAACCAGCCCACCTCCGATGCCTGTACCAATGGCAAAAACAGCCAGCGTGTCCACGCCGCGACCAGCACCAAAACGCCACTCGCCGTTTGTAATCGAGCGCACATCATTGAGCAGCACAGTGGGTATTCCAGTATGGCGCGTGATTGTGTCCGCTAAAGGGATATGCGGCCAGGTACCAGGAAGGTTAGGCAGAAAAAGTGTCTCGCCCTTTTCCAGGTCTATTACTCCGGGCACGCCGATTCCAATGCCACCTATGTCATCTTTATCCAATCCGGCTAATTGGAGTATATGCAGGACTAAATCAGACATGCGCTGCATGACCGCCTCGTGCATTTCCCGCGCCAGGGTGGGAATGCTTTCCAGGCGCAGAACATCCCCACTTTCGACATCAACAACAGCAGCACGCAAGTTGGTACCACCTAAGTCGCAACCAATGAATTTCTTCATGCAGGGTTCCTGGTTATAAATATTCACTCCACCCGTCTCATTATAGGAGTAGGGGAGGAGTGTAGCAACGCACAAATCTAGAAACGATTAGTGGATGTAAGGTTTTAATATATCGCGTGACAGGTAGAAGCCTCGTTTCACCAATTCTTCATCACCTTCAAAGGCACGATCTTCATGTTCGATGCTGACCACATAATCATAGCCAACCGAAGTTAGAGCGGCAAAGAATTTACCCCAATCCATGTCACCCAAACCTGGGAGGCGTGGTACTTGCCAACCCATACCCTGCGAAAGTACACCGTTGTTGTACAAGCCTTCCCGGTCAATATGCAGGTCTTTTGCGTGGACGTGGTAGATTTTATTGGCAAATTCGCGCACAACTCTCTCGCAATCAATCATTTGTAAAATTAGGTGCGATGGATCAAGGTTTAATCCAAAGTTATCCTCAGGGATGATCTCCCACATCTTGCGCCAGATAGCAGGCGTGCTCGCCAGGTTATTACCGCCGGGCCATTCGTCGTATGAGAAGATCATCGGGCAGTTCTCGATGGCAATCTTCACGCTATGCTCTTTGGCGGACTTGACAATGGATGGCCAAATCCTGGCATAATCTTCCAGGTTTTGCGGTACGGTCTTGTTCTTATCCTTGCCGATGAAGGTACCGACAACTGGTACTTCCAGCATCGCAGCGGCTTCGATCACCTTCTTTAAGTGAGTGATGACCGTCTCACGATGCTCAATATCGGGATGGAGCGGATTCGGATAATACCCGAGCGCGGAAATTGTCAGACCATAGCCATCCAGCATCTTCCGGATATTCTTAGCCTGTGCCTTGTCCAATTCGGTGACGTCGACATGGGTGACGCCCGCATAACGGCGGGAGGCCTTCTCGAGCGGCCAGCAGGCAATCTCAATAGCCTGGAAACCGCTCTCCGCACCCCATCGGGCAGCCTGTTCAAGTGTATTACCGGGTAGGGCGGCAGTGAAAAAACCAAGTTTCATAGATACCTCCTTACATTAGTAAATTTTGCTACTGTACTTTGACCCATTTTCCTACTCTGGCACTGCGCTCAATAGCTTCGCAAACCTGCATTTCATAGTGACCATCTGCAAAGGTTGGAAAATCTGGGGGATTGGTCTTATTGCCCGCCAGAATGTAATTATAGACTTTGATATAGAGCTGTTTGAATGTATCCGGGAAGCCTTCAGCGTGCCCGCCGGGATAGGAGGCCGTGTCACGCGCCTGAAGCGAAAGCAGAGATGGGTCTTTCATCAGGATCTGGTTGGCTGCTGTTCGGTGACCGATCCATAATTCATTGGGTTGTTCCGAATCCCATACCAGCGAGGATTTTGATCCGTTGATCTCATAAAATAAGCGGTTTTTACGACCTGACGATACCTGGGAGACCGTCAGTACCCCCCGCACGCCATTCTCATAATGCAAGAGAATGCTGGCATAATCTTCAGTGTGGATAGGCTGATCAATGTAATCGTCCGGCGTCAATATTTTACCGGTGAAGGTTTCAAGGGGTACCGCGGGTTTCTTACGGATGGGATGAAAAGTTTTGAAGTCGGCAAAGACTTCTTCCACATGCAAGCCGGTGATAAAGGATATCAGGTCGAGCCAGTGCGAGCCGATATCACTCACCGCACGTAACGTCCCACCCAGGTCAGGTTCAAGACGCCAGTTCCAATCGGTGGGGAAGAGCAGCCAGTCCTGCAGGTAAGAGCCTTGCAGGATAAACAGGTCACCCAGTTCTCCATTCTGTACCATGCTACGCGCTTGCTGAGCCAGAGGATACATTCGGATGTTATAGTTGACTGCATTAATCAATCCTCTATCCGCGGCCAGTTTAACCATCTCAGCAGATTCAACCGTGTTCATCGCCAGCGGTTTTTCACAGATGACATGCTTACCCGCCAGCAAAGCCGCCTTCGATTGAGAATAATGTAAATGATTGGGTGTGGCAAGATGCACCACGTCAATATCCGGGTCGCCCAGCATTTCATCCAGCGAAGCATAGGCGCGTGGAATGCCCAGCTCAGAGGCTTTTTGTTCAGTTCTTTCCTTTGTGTTTTCAGCCAGTCCCAGCACCTGGATGCCGAGGCGACGCAAACCTTCAACATGGGCTGCACCGATAAAACCCGTTCCAACTACCCCTACGCCAATGGTATGCCTGGTGAGTTGTTTGGTCATGACGGAATCTTCTTAATCGGATCCTGGAGCTGCAGCGGGTTTGGGCTCAGTATTCTTACCGGCCTGCTGGGCTTTGAAATCGTCCAGGATGGCTGCTGTTGCGGTTGCACCGCAGCGCGTTACCCCGGCGTCAATGACATCCAATAGGGCTGGCAGGCTGCGGATGCCGCCTGCAGCTTTGACCTGCACCTTTTCACTGACGTTAGCCCGCATCAGGCGTAGGTCATCCAGTGTTGCCCCACTGGGTGCAAATCCAGTGGATGTTTTGACCCAATCTGCTCCAGCGGCTTCGCACAACTTACAGGCAGTAACTTTTTCTTCATCCGTGAGATATGCGTTCTCAAAAATGACTTTAACCCTCACATTGCGGGAATGGGCAGCCAGGCAGACTGCTTTGATATCCTCAAGGACATCATCCAATTTACCGGAACGCAGCTGCCCGATATTGAGCACCATGTCCAGTTCTACTGCGCCATCATCCATAGCTTGTTGGGCTTCCGCCACTTTTATAGCAGTCAGGTTGCTGCCATGTGGAAAACCCACCACGGTGCCAACCCGCACATCCGAGTCTTTAAGCACTTGTTTGGCAAGTTTTACGTGACAGGGCTTGACACATACTGTTGCAGTATGGTAACGAGCAGCCAGCTCACATCCAGTAACGACATCCGCTTCCGTTAATTCGGGGCGCAGGAGAGAGTGGTCAATAACCTTGGCAAGTTGCTCATAGGTAATGGTTTTACTACTAAGAGTGGTCATACGCTCTCCAGAATTTATACTTTTTTCCATAGGTCGATCGGTTTTGAAACCTTGGGCGGTGAGTAGGGGAAATCAATCCGACGTCCCTCTCCTGCGGACTGATATGCAGCATACATAATCTTCAACACTTCACGACCATCCTCACCAGTCTCCATGCATGTCACTTTACCGAGCACACTATCGATAAAATGCTGCATTTCTTGCGGAAAGCCATAGTTCCAGGTTTCTTCGAACATGGTGAAGGTGTAACCCTTTGTTTGCCCGGCTTTTTCTACCGCATAGCCGTAACCTTCCTCGGAATAGGTGAGCAATGAGCTGCCGCGCAGCAGGTCTGCGCGTGTGTGCCCTTTATTGCCGTATATCTCACAGCGGTCGTCTACCCCACCGCCTTTCGCCCAACTGTTTTCGATCATCGCGACCTTGTTGCCTTCATATTCGATAATGGAATAGGAATGATCTTCCCCTTTGGTCTTGTCTTGATGCACATACGTTCCCATGAAAGCAGTCACACTCTTGACTTTTGGTTTGCCTAACACCCAGCGGGTGTACTCAATGGAGTGGCAGCCCATATCGAGCAGCACGCCACCGCCGGAAAGATTCACGTCCCAGAACCAGGGCATGTGCGGACCAGGATGCTCTTCAGACTGCTTTGCCAGGAACGGCTCACCGATCGCACCTTCATCGATCAGTGTTTTTGCGCGCACGTATTTCGGCGCAAACAATAACTCCTCCGCATACATCAATAAGACACCTTGCTTTTTACAGGTGTCAATCATATCGTCTGCTTCCTCCAAAGTAACGCACAATGGTTTCTCACAAATGACATGTTTCCCAGCCCTGGCTGCATCAATGGTCGCCTGTCTGTGCACATAATTGGGGATGGCGATAGTAACAACATCGATGTCTTTCATCTTTAACATTTCGCGGTAATCTTCAAAGGCATTGGGAATCCCACGCTCTTTGGCAAACTCACCTGCTTTATCCAGCGCAGCCACCGCCACAATCTCGGCATCCTTGACGAAGTGCGTAAAGGCATAGGTATGTAGATCGCTGACGAATCCCGCGCCGATCAGACCAACTTTGATTGTTTTACTCATTACATTCTCCTTCATTCAGAATAGCACACAGGCTATCAGAAACAATTTTGTGAGTAGATGCGGTGCGCATCGATTTACCTCCGAATCTGCGGTGGAAACTGCAATGAGGATTGTATTGCAGATGATATAGAGATTGTAAAAGGATGCGGCTTCGTTACTTCCACTCTTATTGACGTAGGCCTTGCTGGCGGCCATAAATCGAGATCAATACCAATAGCGTAGCACCCAGCACCATACGACGGACAGAATCGGGCATCTGCATGGTCGTCAGCAGACTGGTAATAAGTGTGAGGACGATGGCACCAGCCATGGAGCCCCAATAACTGCCCTTTCCACCCGATAGCAATGTCCCTCCGACTGCCACAGCCGCTATCGATGGGAACAAAAATGGCTGTCCTAATTGGATCAGCACAACCCCGGTATTGCCAACCACCAGGAAACCACCAAATCCAGCCAGCAAACCGGCCAGGGAGTAGGTTGCCAGGTTCATTCCGGCGACGTTCACCCCTGAAAGCTTGGCGGTGACCCGGTTCACCCCGATAGCAAACAAATTTTTACCAAATGTGGTCCGTTCCAGCAGTAACCACATCAACACACCAAAAATGAGCCAGATGATAATCGCACCTGGAATGGGAATGCTATGTGAAATCGGTCGGGCAATCAGCCGGGTCATGATAGGCGCGACTTTCCCGCTGACATTGCCATGGTTGACAATAATGATTGCACCCGTGACGACACCCGACATGCCAAGCGTCATCACAAACGGAGAGATCTTCAAGAAAGTCACACCGATCCCATTCAGAACACCGATTATGGCACCCACCAACAGCGAGACCAGCAATGCTGGCAGTACCATGTTATTTTCACCTTTGACCATGATATAGGTCAGGATGGCAGTCAATGTGACGATGGAACCGGCAGAAAGATCAATGCCTTCAAAACCGCTGATAATGACCAGTGTTTGCCCGGCGGCAATGACACCCAGGAAAACCGCCAGGCGGACAATGTTGGTCGCCTGCGATAGGGCAACTTTAACGTCGCTTCCATAACTGTTCGGTAAAAAGCCGGATAACAGGAACAGCACCACCGCCAGGATTAATGCAGCCACCGGGGGAGAAATGGTGAAGCGTTTCATGCTCTCCTCCTGCGGATCAGGTTGATGATCCCCGGAAGAGCGAGTGCTACGACGATGATCGTCGCTTTTACCAGCGTCTCCCACCAGGTATTTATGTGGGCAAAGGAGATGATGTTCTGGAATAGGCTGAGCGTGACCGCACCCATGATCGGACCTGCCACACCGCCGATGCCACCACTAAATGCGTTACCTCCGATGACTACAGCCGTAATGGAGTTCAGGGTCATCTGGCTACCTATTTCTGCACTGCCAGAACCACTTAACATGGTGATGGCTATACCAGCTAGCGCGGCCATGAAACCGGAGATGACATAAATGCTAAACTGCACCTTCGTGACGGGTACGGCAGTTTCATAAGCTGCAGTAGCTTTTCCACCCACCGCGAAGAGATATTTCCCGAAACGGGTGGCACTGACGTAGATCCATATCATTAATAAAATGGCAATCACATAAAAAGCTAGAGGCAGTCCTAGCGGCGTCGATGTGCGGTACAGATTCGCAATTTCCGCCGGGATACCACCTCCCGGATTTGGCAGAATGAAGAGCGCAAATCCGGCATACAGGAAACTTGTGGCATAGGTGGTGATGATAGGTTGTAAGCGTAGATAGGCAATGAAAAATCCATTAATTGCTCCAGCCAGCACGCCGGCCAGCAAGGAGATGATCACAAACTGCCACATCTTCTCTGGAGATCCTTCCAACCCTACGCGGGTTGCCAGGATCGTATTGACGATGGATACCACTCCTCCGACCGAGATGTCAATTCCTCCGCCCAACAGGACAATCGCCTGTCCCACCGCCAGGAGGATCAACGGCAGGAACACACGCATATTGCTGTTGAGTGTTTCACGATCGAACATCTTCGGTTGCAGGAACAAGTTGATGGCAATGGATAATACCAGTAAGATCAGTGGGAAGAACGCCGGGTAGCGGGTCATGAGAAAATCCCAGGTGATGCGTTTTTTCATTGCACATCTCCCTTCGAAGCACCCAGGCTGGCTGCAACCAGGTTTTCTTTGGTCAGTGACGCTCCCGACAGCTCGGTGCGGATAATCCCATCATGGATGACCAGCACCCGGTCACACAAACCGACCAGTTCTTCGTCGTCGCTGCTGTAGAACAAAATCGTCTTCCCTTCACTGCACAATTGCGTCAACAAAGCATAAAACTCAGCCTTTGTGCCTACATCCACGCCTTTGGTCGGGTCGTCCAACAAAAGCAGCTTCGGCTGACGCATCAGCCACTTACCGATCACCACCTTCTGGGCATTGCCGCCTGATAGACTGCTGACCGGTTCCTGAAGGCCAGCCATTTTCAGGTTCAAGCTTGCGCCTGCCTGCTCGGCATCTTTTTTTGCTTTCCGGATGCGCAATGGAAAACCATACTTTGACCACGATGGCAGCTGTAAATTTTCCAGGATAGATCGGATGTAAAGCAAGCCTTCCCTGGCGCGATCACCGGGGACCAGTGCCATCCCTAGCTTCATCGCTTCACGCGGATGCCTGAGGTTGCTTTCTTTTCCAAAGAGAGTCACTTTCCCTGAATAGGGCACATCACCGAACAGTGAGAGCAGCAGGTCACGCTGACCTTGTCCGCGCAGACCCCCGATGCCAATCAGCTCGCCTTCTTGGACGCTGAAACTAACTCCATGGAGCGAGTCTGCCCTCAAGTCTTCTACTTCCAGGCACACTGGCTTATCTTTTATATTATTCTTCGCCTCGGCGCGTGAGAAGCTGAACACTGACTCTTTCTCAATCATCAACCTAACCAGTTCTTTATCGTTGATGTCTTTCATGTCGCCCGCGCCGACTGTTTTGCCATTCCGCAAGACGCTGTATTTATCAGCGATGCGGAAGATTTCCTCCATGCGGTGTGAGACGAAAACAATTGCCTTGTCTGACTTTTTCCAGTCCCCGATTAACTCGAACAGACGCTGTACCTGGCGGCTGTCCAGGCTGGCAGTGGCTTCATCGAGGATGACCATCCACGGGTCGAAGCTGATCGCTTTGAGAATTTCTATAAGTTGTTTTTCGTCCGGGGGTAGAGAAGCCACCGGATCGTCCGGGCGAATATCTGTTTTGTATGTCCCTCGGAACAGGGATAATAATTGCTCAGTCTTGTCCTTGATTGTTTTACGGTTAACAGTCCCAAGCGCGGTCATTGGCTCGCGCGTCAACCATATATTTTCTGCCACAGTCATATGGGGAATCAGGCTCAATTCCTGGAACACGGTGGCAATGCCCATGTTCTTGGCAGCCTGTGGGGAAGAGAAATGCACTGGATTTTCATCAAGGAGTAGTTGCCCTCCATCGAGGACAACTACTCCGTTGATTACCTTGCTCATCGTGCTTTTGCCGCTTCCGTTCGCCCCAATCAATGCCACGACTTCCCCGGTTCGTACATCCAGGTTGCCGTCCGAAAGCGCAACGACTCCGCCGTAGTGTTTGACGATATTGCGAGCAGAAAGCGACTTAGCCACGAGGTTTTATTTGAAATACTGCTGGACTTCTTCTTCGGTCATAATATTATCAAGCAGGAAAGCATCGGGCTTGCCGTCACACATCGCCAGACCTTCATCCAGGTTTTCGGACGTGATCACAGCCGCCAGCGGGATAACAAACGATAAACCATTCACACCACCCAGCTTGGTAGTGTCTACTTCCTTACCCTGCAGGATATTGACTGCGATCCGTAAGCCGGTCGGAGATACCCCCGGATGGTTGGCTACCGCAATGCTATCGAAATCAGGATTCATGGTCAAAGCTTCCTGCCATAACTTCAGGAATTGGCAGCGCCCTTCTCCCACACCCTGCGGCCATACAGCCGGGTTGGCAGCCATGACGGCCTGCAGCGCACCAATCGCCATCCCATCCTGCGTCCAATAGCCTGTCAGGTTCGGGTAGGCGGCCAGGAAGTTGGACATGACCTGTTGCCCGGTGGCTTCGTCCCACTTGCCGGTATCGGTAGCCAGCACGGTGATGTCGGGATAGTTTGCCAACACTTCAGCAACCCCTTCCATGCGAGCCACGTTTGCCGGGTGCCCGGGGAAGCCTTCGATTTCTACGATCTCACCCTTACCACCCAGCTTTTCAGCCAGCCATTGAGCGCTGGTCATCGCCCAGGTCTTCTGATCAATCCCCACGTTGTACACGCCCGGCACGTTCAGCTCCTGGTCAACCGAGATCACCAGGATGCCCTTCGCTACTGCTTCTTCCAGGGTTGCATTCAAGCCATTTACGTCACCCGGGTTCACCAGGATGGCGTCCACGTTCTTGGCAATCAGGTTCTGCAGCTGCTGGATCTGGCCGGCTACGTCCGTGTCGGCACTCTCGATCACCAATTCATTCGTGATGCCTGCGTCCATGTATTCCTGGTTTACTTCGATCAGCTCGGCGATCATCTGCGTGCGGTACTCGCTGCTGATGAACGGATTCGAGACACCGATCGTGAAGACTTTAGCCACAGGAGGTGCACCAACAAAATACTGCTGGACTTCTTCTTCGGTCATAATATTATCAAGCAGGAAAGCATCGGGCTTGCCTTCACACATCGTCAGACCTTCATCCAGGTTTTCGGATGTGATCACAGCCGCCAGCGGGATGACAAACGACAAACCATTCACCCCACCCAGCTTGGTGGTGTCTACTTCCTTACCCTGCAGGATATTGACTGCGATCCGTAAGCCGGTCGGAGATACCCCCGGATGGTTGGCTACCGCAATGCTATCGAAATCAGGATTCATGGTCAAAGCTTCCTGCCATAACTTCAGGAATTGGCAGCGCCCTTCTCCCACACCCTGCGGCCATACAGCCGGGTTGGCAGCCATGACGGCCTGCAGCGCACCGATCGCCATCCCATCCTGCGTCCAATAGCCTGTCAGGTTCGGGTAGGCGGATAAGAAGTTGGACATGACCTGTTGCCCGGTAGCTTCGTCCCACTTGCCGGTATCGGTAGCCAGCACGGTGATGTCGGGATAGTTTGCCAACACTTCAGCAACCCCTTCCATGCGAGCCACGTTTGCCGGGTGTCCGGGGAAGCCTTCGATTTCTACGATCTCACCCTTACCACCCAGCTTTTCAGCCAGCCATTGAGCGCTGGTCATCGCCCAGGTCTTCTGATCAATGCCCACGTTGTACACGCCCGGCACGTTCAGCTCCTGGTCAACCGAGATCACCAGGATGCCCTTCGCTACTGCTTCTTCCAGGGTCGCATTCAAGCCATTTACGTCCCCCGGGTTCACCAGGATGGCATCCACGTTCTTGGCCATCAGGTTCTGCAGCTGCTGGATCTGGCCGGCAACATCCGTGTCGGCACTCTCGATCACCAATTCATTCGTGATGCCTGCGTCCATGTATTCCTGGTTCACTTCGATCAGCTCGGCGATCATCTGCGTGCGGTACTCGCTGCTGATGAACGGATTCGAAATACCAATGGTGAATTTATTGTCTGCAGGCGCCTCAGTAACCACAGGCGCTTCAGTTTTTTCGGGAGCAGCTGTGGGCTGTTCAGTTACCACAGGTGCTTGAGTTTCTACTACGGGCGTCTCAGTCGCTTTAGGGGCGCATGCGCCAAGTAACATTGAGACTAAAATTAATGCACTTACGATGGTAAACAGTTTTTTAGACATGGTTTCTCCTTTTAAATTTTGTTAGCGTAGATTGAGTGTGGGTGCGAGTTTCTCTCTTTTTGAGTTTTGACTACCTCCTTTTAATATTTCCTGATAAATTTCTAAAACGAATAATGCGGATCATCTTTAACTACGAAAAGATATTCCAACGCCAGCATGATGGCACCAATTACACCTGCGTCAGAACCCGTCCGCGAAAAACTGATTGCCAGGTTGGTGGTTGCCAATGGAAGCGACCGGCGCAATACAGCCCGTTTAATGGCAATCAATAGATGGTTACCAAAGTTTGCAATACCTCCGCCGATAAATATATGACCTGGGTTGAAGAAATTGACTATTCCAGCTAACACATCACCAATCATCTGACCACTGGCGCGAATGATTTCCAGCGCGGCCTCATCGCCTTCGCGACAGGCAGCATTAACATTTTCCGGGGTTAGTATTCCACCATTACTTTCCATTGTTTTTCGTAGAAATTCGCTTCTGCCATCACGGGCTGCCTGGACAGCTCTTTCAGCAATGGCTGGGCCAGCAGCTATTGCTTCCAGACATCCGCGATTACCGCAACGACAGATCGGGCCTTGCTTGTCCACGCAGATGTGACCAATATCTCCAGCACAACCATCGCTGCCTCGATGGATTTTCCTACCTGCCATAATTCCACACCCAATACCTGTGCCGATTTTGATGACTAAAAAATGATCCATATTAGCTGCGTCGCCCGAGCGCTGTTCCCCTAACGCCATAATGTTTACATCGTTATCCACAACCACAAAAGCGGATAGAAAAGTCTCTTTGAAAAAATTTCGAATAGGGTAATTTTCCCACTCTGGCATCAAAGGAGGGGCAACCAAAACCCCGCGTGTAAAATCCACTGGTCCAGGTACGCCTACACCGATTCCCAGGATTTGTTCGTGGTGAATCCCTTGGGCGAGGGCTAGCTCAAGAATCAGCATGCTGCACCGCCCTAGTAACTCTTCAGGTGGCTGGCGGACATCCGCGGGTTCTATCGTTCTTCTCAATATTGAGCCATTTATATCCGCAAGTGCGATCTCCAGGCTGGTTGCACCGATATCAATGCCCACGATATATCCCAATCGGCTATTAAATCGCAAAAGGCGTGGCTTCCGCCCGCCCTTCGAAATCCCCTCACCGGCTTCCACCAAATAACCTTTTTTAATAAGTGCATTGACTACCTGGGACGTCTTGGCTCTTGACCAACCGGCCATATGTGCAATATCTGCACGTGAGGTTTGACCATTTCCCCTCAATGCCCGTATGACCTCTGCTTCTGCCTTGCTTAACATCACAGGAGCTTTAATGTATTTTGTTTTCGTGCTGGCTGGTGCTGTGATTGGCATTTCAATTTTATTAATCGGTAGCCGGATTTTGTGCAATTGCGCACAAAGATAATTGATTATAGCAAAACTACTTTGTAAATACAATACCTTTGTTTGGCATTAATGTTAAGAACTTCGTTTATTATTATTACAAAGTATGGTTTTCAATACAAAAAAGCGCGGAGACAGTGAAGAAACTATCCCCGCGCTTGAATATTGTTATCGGATCAGTTGCGATATTTCGCCTGTTTGTTTATCTTTCAAAATTATTTTGATATTGCCATTTGGCATGCGCTCTTCTTTGATCAAGGTATGCTCGTTATCGTAATCCTTGAGCGCGGAAGCAGAAGTGCTGGCTGAACCACTTCCACGCCATTTTTGGATCTCAACCGGCTCCCACTTCTTGGATTGCGCGGCTTTATAGCTGGCATCAATGATTGAATTGACAATATATCCATCATAAAAAGTCTCCATCGGGGCTTTGCCGGCATCCATGGAATTGAACATGTCCATGAACATGGAAACATACCCCAAAGCACCCACTTCATCACCCACGGGAAACAACCAGCCTGTATCACCTTCGGCTTTTTCCGCCACATAACCGCCCTGCCCGACATTTGTAAATAACTCAAACCCTGTACGCAACCAGTGGTTCAACCAGACGGTACCCTCAGTTCCGGAAACCTCATCGCGCAGATCCATACCACCCCGAAACGTCCAGCTAACTTCAAATTGACCAATCGCGCCGCTATCATAACGGACTAACCCGACGGCATGGTCTTCGACATCCACCGGATGGACTTGCGTATCTGCCCAGCAGGTCACTTCAAGCGGGCGACTGTCCTTACCAATGAAGCTGCGTGCTATCTCAATGCAATGGCAGCCCATATCCACAATTGCACCGCCTCCGGATAGTTCCTTAGTCCAGAACCAGTCGCTGTGTGGACCACCATGCGTCTCGCGTGAACGTGCCCATAACACCTTGCCAAGTGCACCCTTCCGAGTGGCATCCAACGCCTTGAGTGTCTTGGGGGTGTAAACCAGGTCTTCCAAATAGCCATGGAAAACTCCAGCCTTTTCAACCGTATCAAGCATTTCCAGTGCTTCTGATCCGCTGATTGCCAGGGGTTTTGTGCACATGACCGCTTTACCGGCTTCAGCAGCCAACAAGACCGCTTTTTTGTGCAGGTGATTGGGAAGACCGATAATAACAGTATCAATTTCAGGGTCGCGGATGGCTGTTGCCATATCATCAGTCCAGCGTGGGATGTCAAACTCCTCTGCGAACTTTTTGGCTTCTGTAAGACCGACTGCGCAAATTACTTTGATTTCATCCCTGCCGCGAGAATTGAGAAGGCTCATCGTATAAAAGCGACCGATAAGACCAGCCCCTAGCATGGCGATTTTGTGCATAATTGACTCCTTATCCTTAGATGTATAAAAACTATCTGTTAAAAATAAACACAAACCCATCTTGTGGACAAACAGACGATAAGATAGAATTATTTAATTATACAGATATTTTAACAGAATCGAGCGAATACGCATGTCTTCTGCGAAGATGACTCCCCGCCAGCGAGTGCTCACGGCATTGTCTCATCAGGAACCTGATACAGTTCCAACAGCTTTGGGAGGTGGCTCCTACGGGATTGTAGACGATCTATATTTCCGTTTGCTGAAATTCCTCGGCTTGGGTAAGCCCGTAGCTCCTTTTCGTGCAGGACACAACATCTCCTATATGGACGATCGTTTGCTCGCAAAGCTTGGCACCGACATCCGGTACTGCTGGCCGGGATTATTACCCAATAGCCCTGTCATTCCAGGCGCAAACGAGGAAACTTTCTATGACTCTTATGGACAAATCTGGAAGCGTGCATACCCCTATTACTACGCTGGCGAGCCTATACTTAAAGAAGCGAACGATGTAGAAGATATCGACCGCCTGATTCGCTGGCCCGATCTGTCTGATACACGCTGGATGGCTGGCATGGTTGAACGTGCCAATAACCTGAGCGAACAAACCGATTATTTCGTGGTCATGCGTATGGTCGCTTCACATGGCCCCTTCCAGACTTCCTGTGACCTGCGCGGTACGGATACTTTCCTGATGGACATGGCTATCAACCCAGAATATGCACAAACCTTGTTAGACAAAGTTACCACGGTAATCGAAAGTTTGCTAAAGTTGGCTATGCTGGCAGGTGGAAAATATTTCAACATGATCGAACTACCCGGTGACGATTATGCGGGGAATACCAACCTTATCATGTCACCAGCCATGTTCCGGAAATTCATAAAGCCTTGCATTGCGCGGTTAGTCAAAATAGCCAAGGAGCATAATTCGAATGTAAAAATTATGCTGCATAGTGACGGAGCGATCACGAAATTGCTGGAGGATATGATCGATCTCGGCATAGATGTCATTCATCCACTGGAACCGCTTCCCGCGACAGATCTTGATGTCGTCAAGGCAGACTTCGGGCAACGAATGACATTTCTAGGCGGAATTGACATTTCACATGCCATGCCAGGCAGCCGTGAGCAGGTCATTGCTGAGGCAAAGCATCGCATTGCTCAGCTGGCTCACGGGGGTGGCTATATTTTGGCCCCCTCCAACCACTTACAGGCGGATATCCCCGTGGAAAATGTCGTCGCACTTTACCAATCTGCGCATGAATACGGGAAATACCCTATTCATGCTCCGGAGGGTTAAAGGCAACGGAAGGATACCGGTTCTCCCAGATTTCCGACACCCCATCAACCATTTCCTGTTACCCCATTTCGATAATGACCCGATTGACCGACCCGACCGGTTGTTGGGGGATTGGATTTACCGCTGGTTCACCATTCAAACGGATTGCCCCGACTCCTTTTTGTACCCCTCCAGGATTTTTTACCTCGATCTGGTAAGTGGCGCAACGCCACTGGCGTGTGACCTCGAATTCCTTCCAGTTAGCCGGGATGCAGGGATCAACGATCAGGCCTTTGTAGTCTACGCGCACCCCCAGGATCCAATGCGTGACTGCGTGGTACATCCATCCAGCGCTGCCGGTAAGCCAGGGATGTCGCGCTCGTCCGTGTGCGCTATGATCGCGGCCCATGATGAACTGGCAATAGGAATAAGGCTCGGCCTCCCGGATCTCAATAATGTCATTCTGGTTATAGGGCAGCAGAGCATTATAGAATTTCATCGCCCGGTCGCCACGCCCTAATTTACATTCAGCCACCACTGCCCACGGGTTTGGATGACTGAAAATTGCCCCGTTCTCCTTGATGCCCTTGTAGACCCGGGTCACGTAACCGATATCGTCATCTGGCTTGGAGAATGCCGGCCAGAGCAAGTGGATGCCATACTTGGAATAAAGGTATTTATCCACCGAGTCCATGCACATTCGCCCGCGCTCCGCTGAGGCAGCCTCGGAAAGCACTGCCAGCGAGTTGCTTTCCAGGAAGATCTTACCTTCTTCATTCTGGGCAGAACCAATCTTGAGACCCTTGTGCGTGAAGCCACGCAGGTACCACTCGCCGTCCCAAAGATTATCCTCGCATGCTTGGCGGACTGTCTCGGCTATGGCCGCGTACTTTTCAACATCCTCCTTGCGTCCCAAAAATTTGGCAGCCTCAATGAAGTTGATCAACGCCCAATGGTGGAGGAACGACACCATGGCACTCTCGCCACCGCCCAGGTTCAAGCAGTCGTTCCAATCGGCACGCAGCCCTTTACAAACACCAGACCCGCCCACCTGTTCGGCGGAGAAATCCAATGACCGCTTGAGGTGCTCATAAACGGTGGCTTCTCCGCCATCAGCAAATGGCACGACTTGGTCGAAGAAGGGTATATCCCCGGTCTCCTTGACGTATTCACAGACGGAGGCGACGATCCAAAGGGCATCGTCCGAACAGGTATCATCCAGGCTGTGGATGATATCTGCCGGGTCAGGTGTGGGTGCCACCGTAGGCAGCTTAAGTCCATTTAGTTTATCTTCCTTCGCTTTGAACACCTGGGGGTCGAAGAGATGCAATCCATAACCCTGGCTGACCTGACCGTGGAATAGCTCGATCATCCGCTGTTTGACTTTTCCAGGATTGGTATGCGGAACACTCATCACATCCTGGGATGTATCGCGGTAGCCTAATCCTGTACGTCCGCCAACTTCAATGAAAGAGGCAAAGCGCGACCAGACTACACATGTCTCGGCTTGGTACAGGTTCCAGGTGTTGACCATGGAATTCAAGCCGGGGTGTGGCGTCTTGCTTTGGAACTGAATAAGCTTCCTCGCCCAATACGCTTTCAGTTCAGCAAACACCTGGTCGACCATGGCGGGGTTGGAATATTTGTTTTTGATCGCCTGCCCAGTCGCATGCGATCCTACGCCCAGCATGAAGATCAGGCGTGTATCCTCCCCTGGCTTCAGGTGAAGCCTCTTGTGCAGTGCGCCGCAGTGGTTGCCGCCCAGCTCAACACTATTGAAACATTCACCTCGGATCACTGCTTCGGGGTCGGTCTCAGTTCGGTAATTGCCCAGGAAACGATCGCGGACACTGTCAAAACTGTCTGGGGTAAAACTTGAGGTCATATAGTGAAACGTCCACGGCTCATAGAAGAAGTCATACTCGATAATTCCATCTTTGTAGCTCGATCCGGAGGCGTATAAGCTCATTTGCAAATTCTGGTTGTCGATTTCGATGTGGTGGAATGAGAACTCCACATAGGAGAATACACTTAAGTGACGCAGCTTTGCGGATGTGTTCCTTAGCCGCACGTCCCATAACTCCACATCATCGTTTACCGGGATGAAAAGCAGCTGTTCACCCTGGATACCCTGGTAATCACACGAGAATATCGAGTAAGACAGGCCATGCCTGCACTGGTAGCTGGCCTTAGCCAGGTCCTTACTGGTTGGCTGCCACGAAATCGACCAGTACTCACCTGTATCATCATCACGCACGTATACGTAGTGACCGGGGCGATCCAACGGTACACCATTCTGACGGAAGCGCGTGATGCGATGATGTTCGGCACTCTGGTAGAACGAATAACCACCAGCATTGTGCGAAATCACCGTGCACAGGTCATTTACACCGAGGTAATTCGTCCATGATACCGGAACATCTGGCTTCTCAATTACGTATTCACGCTTCTCATCATCGAAATATCCATAGCGCATGGATGTCTCCTTTGGCTACTTGATCATGAACAAAACTTTTTAAGCCACTCGATTAACCCTTGTGCTTTTTCTGGGGAATCTGCCTCAGCCATAAGGCGTAGAATGGGCTCCGTGCCGGAAAAGCGTATGAGTGCCCAGTTGTCGTTTTCCATGCGTAGTTTTATGCCGTCGATATGAGAAATATCAACGATGGGATAAGCGCCAATGGTGCTGATCGGTTTTTCCTTTACCCTTCTGGGGATCACCACGCGCATTTCAGATGTCGCTGGAATTCCAACTTCCAGCGCGTAGAGTCTTCCCGTAATTTTCCAGACTTCTTCCTGGAGTTCGGAGAGGCGCTGGTTGGCGCGAGCCAGCATTTCCACCACCAGCGCCGAGGCGAAGATACCATCTTTGCCTAATATGTGCCCGCGCACCGTGAGTCCCCCGCTCAACTCACCACCCAGCAGGGCTTTATGCTGGATCATACCGGCCGCGATGTGTTTAAAACCGACTGGTGTTTCGTAACAACCTTCGCCAAAATGCCTTGCCAACCGATCCAGCATGTGGGTTGTTGCTAAATTTCGTACGACTCCACCCCTCTCGCCGCGCACCTCGTGCAGATACCAGTAAACCAGAAGCAGGACATCATTAGTGGGGATATAACGTCCTTTCTCGTCAATAATGGCGATCCTGTCGGCGTCTCCGTCGGTAGCCAAACCCAGGTCATAGTTGCCTTCCTGGATGTAGTGGATTAGCAGGCGCAAGGCTTCCAGGTTTGGGGCAGGCGAACGCCCGCCGAATAGCGGGTCGTGGCGTTCATGAATGAATGTCACTCTGCAGCGCGCCCTCCGTCAAAATCATTCCCAGCGTAAGCTGTCCAACGCCATACATAGGGTCAACAACTACTTTCAGGCTGGCGTTGCGAATGGTCTCCAGGTCAATTAATGCCTCAACAGCATCTACATACTCATTCGTCATATCCCTTCGATGCACGATTCCAGCCGCCAGGGCGATATCCAGATCTAGTTTAATCACTTCGTCGATGCTCATTTGATTGATTTCGGCTTCGATAAAACGGGTTTCTTCGTCCAGCAGTAATGAGCCATTCCCCCGAAAGACTTTCAAACCGTTCCATTCAGGTGGGTTGTGGCTGGCGGTGAACACCAATCCATAAGCGGAATTCAGGAGGGTCGTGGCGTAAGTGATGAGAGGCGTTGGCGTATCTTCCGATAATAAAGTTACCGGGATGTTGTTGCCAGCGAAGACCTCGGCTGAAACTTCTGCTGCACGGTCGGATAGAAAGCGACGGTCAAAGCCAATGACAACGCCACTCTTTTCCTGGCCCTGGCGCGTGATATTGTTTGCCAGGGCTTGTGACAGTCGCCGTACGTTTTGCATGGTGAAACCTTCTCCAATGATTGCCCGCCAGCCACCAGTGCCAAAAGTGACTTTACCTTCTTCCTCTGGCCGGTGTGGGTGGAAAAGGCGCTTTTGTAGAATGAACTCGGCATTTACCAGGTCTTCAGCAGTATTAATCCCCTGCACTTCATCTGGATCGAAAATCTGGTAGCTTTCGACGCCCCTCCCGGAGCGGATCAGCTCATGGACGCAATCTGTAAGCCGGTAAGAGCCGTCCATCGGTGATGGCGATAATTTCTCCAATGCCGAGAAAATCACGTCTGTGCGGACCAGGTAAGCCCCAACGTTTAATTCGCGTATTTCAAGCACTGCCGGTGAAGCTTCGGCGGCTTCGATGATGTCAATGATCTGACCCGAAGCATCCCGGATAATTCTCCCGTATGGATATGCTTGATTAACCATTGCAGTCATCATAGTCAGGTCTGCCTGGCATAGACGGTGGCGGTTGAGTAACCCTCGGATGGAATCTTTGCGGAACAGGGGCGTATCGCCATATAGGATGAGTAGATTACCATGGAAATCTGCGAGCAGTGGTTTTAGCTGCAAGACCGCATGTCCCGTGCCAAGCTGCTTATCCTGGTTGATGTATTGGTAGCCTGGTCCCAGGTGAGCACGCATCTCCTCCTGCTGGCTTCCAACAACAATATACAGGTCATGAGAGGAGACCAATCGCATGGCATTTTGGAGCACATAATCCACCACTTTGCGATCCCCCAGGTCCTGGAGCAGGATTGGTTTACTATCCCTCGCATCAGATTCTTTTCCAGCCGCCAGAATAACTACTTTCAGCTCCCGGCAAATTGAGACATTATTAATGGGCATGGGACGTTTTATTCAGACCATTGAGCTTGTCAATAAGACTATTTTGAGCTATCCCTTTAGGCCGCTGATGACTACACCTTCCAGGATGTAACGCTGGGCTATGAAGAACACGACCATCAGCGGTACTGTGGTGAGCACAGCGGCTGTCATGATGGTTGGCCATGGCTGGACTGCGCTGTTGATATTATAGAGTGTTGACACATACACAGGCAATGTATATAGACTGACCGTTTGCAAGTAAATTAAGGGAGCCAGGAGGCTGTTCCACAACCCTACGAAAAGGAAGGTTGCAACAATTGCCAATGGGGCTTTGACCAATGGTAAGACAATCTCCCAAAAGACCTGTAAATGACTTGCCCCGTCCATGAAGGCGGATTCGTCCAGCTCAACGGGGATTTAAGTCATGGATTGCCGCAGCAAAAAGATCATTGCCGCGCCACCTGCAAAAAAGCCGGGAATCACGATTGGGTTAAAACTACCAATCCAATGTAATTTATTAAAGAAGACATACTGGGGTACGAGTAGGGCTTGCGATGGGATCATCATGGTGGACAACATCAGGAAGAAAACTACATTCCGTCCGGGCCATTTGATACGGCTGAATGCGTATGCCACCACAGCGACAGAAAAAAGCGTGCCGATCAATGCCAGGGTCGTATAAAATACCGAGTTAAAGTAAGAACGTAAGAAATCTGTATTATGGAAGATTTCAATGTACGCTGCCAGGGTGGGATGTGCAGGCACCAATAGTATCCCCGGCGAGTTCGTCTCTTGCAGGGTCTTCAGGGAGGAGGATATCATCCAGAAGAGTGGGAAACACATTACAACCGTTGCACCTGTAAGGAAGATGTATAGTATGAGACGTTTTATGATATGCCAGACGGTACGCACATTCTCCTCCTAATAAAGGTCGTAGTTAACCCAGCGTTTCTGCATCATAAATTGAATTGCAGTTACCGCCAGGATCAACAGAAGAATCAGCCAGGAGATGGCCGAACCATATCCGATTTCAAAATTCCTGAATGACTGCTGCCAGAGGTAATACACCATTGAAATCGCTGAAGGAACCAGCGGTTGATTATCACGGTAGAGCACATAAATGGGCTCAAATATTTGAAGACAGGCGATTAGACCCACCACCAGGTTATAAAAAATGTAGGGCGTGAGCAGGGGGAACGAGATCTTCCAAAAGTGTTGCCAGTCGTTCGCACCATCCACATCGGCTGCATCGTGCAATTCGCGCGGAATGTTGTTTAAGCCGGCTAAAAAAATCAACATCATCGCGCCGCAGCCCCAGACCATCAACAAGACGACTGACATTTTGGTCCAAAGTGGATTTTCCACCCACATGGGCACACGGTTGGCAGCTGGTAGCCCTGCTTCCCAGACACGGTTGAGCAGGTTAAATTTTCCACTGCTCATTCCGAGAAAGAAAGCGCTGATTAGTTCTTGAATAAAAATAGCGCCACGGTTCAGGTAACTGAATGGAGCAAAGGCATTGGAAAATGCCCGGATAATCTGGTTAATAATCCCAGTACCCGTATTGAGCATTAAACGCCAGGATAAAAGGACAGCGGTGTTAAAGCCCAGGATGACAGGTAGATAAAATGCCATGCGGAAAACGTGCTCACCGCGAGTTTTTTGGTTCAATAAGACTGCCAGGAAAAGCGCGGCTCCGATCATCAAGGGTAATCCAATCGCGGTGAGGAAGAGTGTGTTGACAATGGATGACCGAAAACCAGTATCGCTGAACAGCTGGACATAGTTGTCCAATCCTATCCAGTTAGGTGGTGCATTTTCCGTTACACGGTAGTCAGTGAAACTCCAATACAAAGAATATCCGAGCGGGATGATCACAAAAATCAGGAAGCCGACAATCCACGGGGCAGCAAATAAATACCCAGCAAAAGTATCTTCCTGTTTCCTTTTCGACGTGCCTACCCATTTGGCAATGGTTCGCGCCAGGGTACCTAACCCAAAGCTGGCTATAATGATGAATAAGACTGTAATGAAAGCATAGATCAGAACTTCAAAGTAGGGATTTTGCATCATCTGCTGCTATCCATTTTGACATTCCCAATTCGAATTGGATGGGGTACTCCCCCATCCAATTCGACATCGATATCTGGATGCTCTTACTGACCAAGAGCAGCGATGTATTGTTCCTGAATCTGAGTAACCACTTCCTCGGGGGTCAATTCCTCTGTAATGAGTTTACCCAGGGCTTCCTGTATTATGGTCGATAACTTTGCAGCCTCCGCTATCCCAGCAAATCCAATTCCATACTGGGAGGCAAGCTCGGCTTCCCTCTTAAGTTGAGGTGAATCAGTCACGTAGCCATACTGGGCATCATTGCGGGAAGGAATCAGGCTCATCGTCTCATTCCATTTGTGGTTGGCTTCCTTGGTGAAAGTCATCTTGAGCCATTCAGCCGCCAACTCCTTGTTCGGACTATAATCAGCCACAGCCAGCCAGTCATTGAAGGCTAACACCACTGGCTTGCTGTTCGGGAAATTATCCGGATCACCATAGAATGGCTCGATGCTGATGTTTTCCCAAACGGGGCGGTCGAACGCTGGCGCTGCCCAACCAGAATGCGCCAGACACACAGCACCATTGTTTGCACTGGTTTCATCGTTTACGTCAATAACCGATCCCTGACCCGTGGGTAAGGCTCCCACTGCATCTGTAGCCGGGCCATAGGTTGCCTGGCGCATGTCGAGCATAAATTGGGTCGTAGCCAAAGCCTCAGGGGAGTCAAAGTTCGGGGTACCATCTGACTTGTATAACTGACCACCGAGAGAGTAATAAACCAACAACCACCACTGCCAGTCAGCCATCGAGCCCGCATCCACCGGGACGAGTGCCTGTTGGGTTAGGGAGTTGGTAGCTGGATCAATGATTGTGTTCGCCTTGGCGAATGTAACCCAATCAGCAAAGCTCATTGGAGGCAGGGTGCCAACTGCCAGGTCGGTTCGACAAAAGACATAACGCGGTGCGGTGAAGATCGGCAGGCCTCGCAGCTTGCCTTCATATTTGGCATTCTCCAGGGCTGGCCCGAAATTCGCAATGTCAGGCCAGGCAGCTTCACCAAGGTATGCGTCCATATCTGCCAGGCTCGGCCCGTATAAGGTATTCATCTCAGAGCCAAGGTTGATGATGTCGGGGCCTTCACCGGCTGCAAAGAAGCCCGCAAAAGTAGTATCCCATCCCGACCAGCTACCCTCGGTGATTTCAACTGTCGTACCCGGGTGAGCGGCTTCAAAAGCAGGGTTGATCTCTTCCTTGAGCCACGTGATCGTAGCGGGTGTATAGTCCAGGAGGTAAATCTTCAATGTCACCGGTTCCGCTGGAGCAGGCTCAGTGGGAGGCACCTCAGTGGGAGGAACTTCGGTGGGAACAACAGGTTCCTCAGTGGCAACCACTTTCGTTGGAACTGCTGGAGCTTCAGTGACAGGTGCCTGGGTGGTTGCTGTAGCGCACCCTGTAACCAGGATGCTCACCAGCAATAATAAGGTTAATAGTTTCGTACGCATGTCTTCCTTCTCCTTTTTGGAATTCTTGGGATATTTTTTTTGAACCAAGGTGTCGATCAGATTTGAGTTTTGAATTCGTTCGAGTTTTACCAGAACCTCCTTTCGAATTATTGCTGTGTTGCTACCTGTACGGGAACTTTTTGAATATGATTTCATGGGTTTACAGATTACTTTAGCCTAAGCGGGTCAGGCGGTTGGCAACATCTTGGGCAAAGCGTTGGATGTGTTCCTGTACAAAAGGAATAATTTCTATCTCAGGAGATAGGATGAGGGAGGTCAGATCCATCGCATAAGACAATCCGGTGGTTAAATCCACTCCATGAGATTCGAAATAGGTGGCATTGGCACGCCGGCGTCCCATCGTTGCCAGGTCGTAGCGCTTGCCACCCGTAATCTGCGAATCGAAAACTTCCAGCAATGCCGTCTGCAAGTTCTCATGCGTTGACAGGTTAAAGGCGACTTTGTCGTTGTCCAACATCCAATCAAGATCGCGCCAGACTTCACATCCGAAAAGCTTCTGTGGGCGTTCCACTTCTGGTAAGCTACGGATGGCGGCGATAACCTTGAGCGCTGTAGCAACGTGAGTATCGTGTTTGTCAGCAAGATTATGGGTGTACACGAAGTGTGGATGAGCAGCTTTTATGATTTGCACAAGGTCCTCTACAGGTTGCCGGTTCAACCCATCCTTGATAACCTTGCTGGGGTAATCTAGCATCACCTGGGTTGCATATTCGCCGATAAGTGCGGCTTTCTTTTGCTCCTTGAAGCGCACCTGGCGCATGTTTTCATCTGTGTAATCTTTGTAAAGACCATCGCGTGGTGAGCCGCGCCCATCGGTCAGCACGACCCCGGTGAACCATTTATCCTCCTGCTGGAAGCATTCCAGGATTGGGGCAGCTGCCATGATCTCGATATCGTCCTGATGAGCGCTGATCGATAAGTGGGTGGTGCGCCTCAGGGCACTTTCGATAGGTGACCCATCTGGGATGTAGATTTCTGCAGTGGATTGGTGAAAATGCATATTTTTGTCCTGATTTGAATAGTTGTTGGTTCGGATAATCAGAATATAGATCCGAATTTTATTTCTTTTGATTTCTCAGCATCTTTCTCAATTTTCGGTAGGCTGGCGGCGGCAATCGATTGACCAACCCGCCTGCTGCGCTCATCTGGAAGCTGTACCTGTAAACGAGCGGCAAGTTCCGGGAATTCGGCCTCCAGTACCTTGCGTGCTCCGTCCAGAATCAGTTTTCCTCCCAATCCAGAAGTACAACGTCCCACGATGAGCACGTGCTTCATATCATAGAAGTCTTCGTAGTGGGCTAGAGCGTAACCCAGATAAATTCCTATACTCTGCCAAATCTTGACTGCCCCCTCATGTCCGGCTTCTAACTTTTCCTGGACGAATTTTAATTTCTCGGTATCGGGGATGTTGGCGGGAATTTGGATACCTGCTCGGGATGCGAGACGGAAAACACACTGCTGTGAGAAATACTGTGCGCCACAACCGATATCGCCTGACCACTCGTCTGCAGGTGCAGCTGGGCTGTAGTCAATCGGGGCAAAACTTAGCTCATTCAGCCAACCCTTAATACGCCCATTCATGTCAATATATCCTGCAGCCTGGCTTGAGCCCATCGCAATCCCCAGGATACTGTTATCTTCGAGGGACATCGATCCTGCCAGTGCGGTGACATCCCCATCGTTGATTACTTCCAGGGGAACGTTTAACTCGTCTCGAATGCGTTGGAAGAGATTGCGGATCTCGTGAAATCGACCGGGTGGTATACCACGGAAAAGGGAAGCCACCATGGGTCGATTGTCGATGAAAATTCCGGCAGAACTGCCACCAACAGCGTCGACCCGTGGCATCTTTGAGGCAGCGGTTTTTATTGCCGTCATAATTTCGCCATAGTGATACTCTGGGTCATCATGACTGCTCGGTTCCCAGGTCACTTCCTCACTGAAGACCACCTGACCATTAATCACTGCGCTGACCTTACGATCTGAGGCACCCAGGTCAAAGCCAATACGGCAACCATCTAAATGGCGACCTAATTCTTCGCCCACATCATTGTCCGCTGGGACCTGTGACGGGTCACAAAGCACGATGCTAAACGCGCGTTCGTATACTTGTTCACACATGAAGCAAACATCGAAATCATGGATTCCGCCCGGCGCATAACAGCTCTTGAGGAACTCGCCAATGCTCCGCGGTCCGCTGATGTAAACTTTTATCCCGCCACGTTGCCAGAGCAGAAATTTGAGCATCCGATCAGCATAGAAGAGATTTTTCTCCATGTGTGGGTGGTCTTCAGGGAAAACCCGGGTTTCGAATCGTGACAGCTTCTCATCTTCTCTTTGTAAGCAAAAAATCAGTGGCACGCTCACCCCAGCAGATGCTTGTTCAAATGAACGATTAGCCAGGATGGCTGGACGAAACTCCTCATCCAGAGGCGGTATAAATTGCGGTTTGACCAGGTTGAAGCAATCAGTCATTGAATTTACGCCTCAAGGATAAACCCACATACCTCCTCAGCCATGCAACGGTTGAGATTTGAAAAGCAATGAATAGTTATTTGCTAACATCGCAGAAGCTCCCAGGATAATGTCATTCTCACCCAGCTTACCAATTCTGATCTGCGTTTCTTGCGCCAGTCTGGACAGGCTCGTTTGAGATATCATTCCTTGAATCGCTTCCAACCATGGTCGGCCAAACCGGGTCATGTCTCCTGCAAGCACGATTTTTTGGATATTGAGCGTGCCGACAAGGCTGGAGATTGCCATTCCCAGGTAGCGGCCTGTTTCTAGAACTGCCTGGCATGCCAGTGGATCACCGCTTAGATAAGCTTGCTCAATCGTATCCAGGGTTATTTCCTGCGATGACTTCGGGAATTGGGTCGAGCCAGACTGGGCTTCAAGGGATTGCACTCGCTTGATAAGTGCCTGGGTGCTTGCAACCGTTTCCAGGCACCCATGGTTACCGCAGCGACAAAGCTGGCCTCCTTCCGGCACTACAACGACATGGCCGATTTCTCCCGCACAGCCACCATCCCCTTGAAACAACCGGCTATTGATGATAATGCCAGAGCCGATCCCATGCCGGGCATTGATTACAATCAGGTTACTGTCGGATGAATGGCCCCTCCCATAAGTATATTCGCCCATTGCAGCAGCCTGGCTATCATTGAGAATACTCACAGGTAGATAGTAGCGGTCTTCCACCAGGCGAGCTAGTGGTAAATCCTTCCAATCGAGGTTCACCGCATTCATCACTACCCCTTCAGTGATATTCACCAGTCCTGGAGTGCCAATCCCGATGCCAATCAGTGGTAGCCAGGGTGACTGCATGAGCCGGTCTAATATCTCATAAACCATTACCAGCGCTTCATCGCCATTCTTGCCGTTCACGGGTAATGTGACGAGCTCCCGGATTTTCCCGCGTAAATTCACAATTGCGCCTCGAAACTGGTTGCGCGCCAGATCAAGACCGATGAGATAGCGAGAATCTTCGACGAGGCTTAATAAAACAGGAGATTTACCCCCTAAAGACGCACCTACACCGATTTCGCTGACTAAATCTTCCTCGAGCAAATCTGCAACGATCTCAGAGACTGTGGTTCTGGTCAGGCTGGTGATCCGTGCAATCTCGGCCCGGCTGATGCTCTCATGGTCAAAGATCGTTTTCAGTACCAGGTTGCGGTTATGTTCCTTTGTATGCTGGCGGGTGGCTTTTTTCATGCCCCTATCCTTTGAAGATATCAATTGGATTTGTTAGTACAATGAACTTACATAGTTAGTATAGCAAACAATTTACAAATGTCAATAACCAAATTTTGACTACACACCAAAAAAATCAGGGGATAAAAACCGAAATCAAACCCACCTGCTTTACACCTACCCAAAACCATAGGATTGAAGCATTCGTAATAAACCGAAGATCGATCCTAAATCTTTTAGGATCGACTCTAAAACACCAGTAAAAGTCAGGGCATGAGAGAGATGGAAATCCCCACAGATAGGTGACCCCGAGGCGGATCGAACGCCTAACCTAACGATTAAGAGTCGCTTGCTCTGCCAATTGAGCTACGGGGCCGTTTAGCACGGGAATTATACCCTAAAGAAAGTCGGTGTCAACTTCTGTAGTTGCCTTCTCCTTCCCACTAGATTAATAGTTATCCCATTTTGCCTGGGTGGGATTGCATTTTTGTCCAACTCGTCATAAACTAAACACATAAAGATCTAATATCCTTGCATGGCCTGGGGACGACTTCTATGCAGATAAAATTTCAGCATTTGCGCTAACAAGTAAAGGGGTTCACCCACCAAAGCATGGGAAATACATCGAGCTAACAAGCAACACAAATACGGCAGGAATTCGCCATGAATTTTTTAAGTTAACCGTCGGGTAGAATCATTCTCCGTCATGCTATAATCTTTTTCTCTAAGCCCATGACCTTTGTCCATCTACACGTTCACACCGAATACTCGCTGCTTGATGGATTCAGCAATATCCACAAGCTGGTGGGACGCGCCCACGAGATGGGCATGCCGGCCATCGCTATCACCGACCACGGCACCATGTTCGGGGTGATTGAGTTCTATAACGCGGCCATGCAAGCTGGCATCAAACCCATCATCGGGCTGGAAGCTTACATGGCAGCCCGCACGATCAAGGAACACGACGCGCAGGAGGATAAGAGATCCAGCCACCTGCTGTTGCTGGCTGAGAACGCAGCTGGCTATAAGAACCTGCTACAAATTGCCAGCATTGCCCAACTGGAAGGCTTTTACTACTACCCGCGCATCGACCATGATGTATTGGCTCAGCATGCGCAGGGATTGATCTGCACCTCCGGCTGCATGTCGGCGGAGATACCGCGGCTACTGCAGCAAGGGCAGCTTGAGCAGGCGGATGAGCGGCTGGGGTGGTATTACGACGTGTTCGGACCCGACAACTTCTTCCTGGAGCTGCAGCAACACGCCATACCCGAACTTGCGACAGTCAACCAGCAGCTGTTCGAGCTGGGACGCCGCCACAATTCCCACTTCGTGGCTACCAACGACGTGCACTACATCGACAAGAAGGACGCCCGCCTGCAAGACATCTTGCTCGCCATCCAAACCGGCAGCCTGCTCTCGGACCCCAAGCGGATGCGCATGACCGATGATACCTACTACCTGCGCAGCCCGGCAGAAATGGCTGAGCTGTTCTCCGATACCCCCGAAGCACTCTCCAATACGCTGCTCATCGCCGAGCGCTGCAACCTCGACCTGGGCTTCAAGGGCTACCACTTGCCCCAGTTTGAAGTGCCTGAGGGCGAAACTGCCGATGGCTTTTTACGCCAGCTATGCGAGGCAGGGCTGATCCGCCGTTACGGCGAGCATGCCACCGACCCGGAGGTACGCACGCGACTGGATTACGAGCTGCAGGTGATCCACAAGATGGGCTTCGACACCTATTTCCTCATCGTGTGGGACCTGTGCCGGTACGCCCTCGAACAGGGCATCTGGTATAACGCCCGCGGCTCAGCGGCAACGGGTCTATCGTGGCGTACTGCCTGAATATCACCCTGGTGGAGCCGATCCACCACGGATTGATCTTCGAACGCTTCCTCAACCCGGGACGCATCTCCATGCCGGATATCGACCTGGATTTCCGGGATGACTGCCGCTCGGAGATGCTCGAATATGCTGCCCGCAAGTTCGGTGACGACCGGGTGGCGCAGATCATTACATTTGGCACTCTGGGAGCGCGTGCCGCCATCCGCGACGTGGGACGGGTGATGGATATCCCCCTGAGCGAGGTGGACCGGGTGGCCAAGCTGATCCCCAATATCCCCGGCAAGCCGGTCACCCTGCACCAGGCACTGGACGAGATCAGCGAGTTCAAGCAGCTATACGAATCGGAGAGTTACGTACGGGAGTTGATCGACACGGCGGCCGATATGGAAGGCGTGGTGCGCAATGCCGGCACCCACGCAGCCGGTGTGGTGATCGCTGACCGGCCCCTGGTGGATTACGTGCCCCTGCACCGCCCCACCGGTACGGCGGCTGCTGAGGCATCCCCCATCAAAACCGTCACCCAGTTCGAGATGGGCGTGCTCGACTCACTCGGCATGCTCAAGGTGGATTTCCTCGGACTGACCACCCTGACGATCATGGCACGCGCCTGCGAGCTGATCCAACAGCGGCATGGCATCGAGTTCACCCTGGATAACATCCCCACGGATGACCCCGCCACATATACCCTGCTGGGCAAAGGCGAGACGGCGGGCGTGTTCCAGGTGGAAGGCTCAGGCATGCGCCGCTGGCTGATGCAGATGAAGCCTAAGGCGATCGAGAACGTGATCGCCATGGTGGCCCTTGTTCCGACCCGGGCCGATGGAATACATCCCAGCATACATCCGGCGCATGCATGGGGAAGAAGCCGTGGATTACCGCCACCCGCTGCTCGAGCCAATCTTCAAGGAGACCTACGGGTTCCCGGTCTACCAGGAGCAGCTGATGCGCGCCTCGATGCAGCTGGCGGGTTACAGCCCGCCCGATTCGGATGACCTGCGCAAAGCCATCTCCAAGAAGATCAAGGACAAGCTGCTCAAGCATAAGGAGAAGTTCGTGCACGGGGCGATGGAGCGCGGCATCGACGAGGAGACGGCGGAAGCCATCTTTGACGATTGGGAAGAGTTCGCCCGCTACGGCTTCAACAAGAGCCACGCCGCCGATTACGGCATCATCGCCGTGCAGACAGGTTACCTGAAATGCCATTATCCCGTGGAGTATATGACCGCCCTGCTCTCGGTATCGCAGAACGATACCGACAAGGTGGCGCTGTACGTGGCGGATTGCCGCCGCATGGGCATCGCCGTGGAGCCACCCAGCGTGAACATCAGCGGGTGGGATTTCACCATCGAAGACCGGCCGGATGGCAAGAGCGCCATTCGCTTCGGATTGGGGGCAGTCAAGAACGTCGGGCACGGACCGGTGGATGCCATCCTGCAGGCAAGGGATGACCGGCATTACAACGATATCAACGACTTTGCCCGGCGGGTTGACCTGCGCAGTGTGGGCAAGCGCCCGCTGGAATGCCTGATCCGCGTGGGTGCGCTGGATAAGTTCGGGGCGCGTAGTGCTTTGCTCTCCGTGCTCGACCAGATGCTGTCCATCAGCGGCAGCCATTTCCGCGCCTCCGACATGGGGCAGATGAGCATGTTCGGCGCCGCATCCGGCATCAGCGATGAGATCATCCTCCCAAAGGTGGCGCAGGACGTCAACCGCCGCGAGACGCTGGAATGGGAGCGCGAGCTGATCGGCCTGTACGTGTCGGGGCATCCACTCAGCCCGGTGATGGATGCGCTTACCCAGGCGGTGACCCACTTCTCCGGGCAGCTTTCGGAGGCTTCGCCAGGTGAAAAGGTGCGAGTGGCGGGGATCGTCACACGGGTACGCCCACACCAGACCAAGACGGGCAAGTCGATGGGGTTCGTCACCATCGAGGACGTGCAGGGGAATATCGAGCTGGTGGTTTTCCCGCGCACCTGGGACCAGTATTGGGAGGTGCTCGAGGTGGATAACGTGGTGCTGATCGACGGCAAGGTGGACGCACAGAGCGGCGACCCAAAGGTGCTGGTGGACACCGTTAGCACCGACTTTAAGTCGCTCGTCCCGGCCGAGATCCCAACACCCCCACCGGCTTCGCCCACAAGCCCACCCCGCCCGGCATCCAACGCACGACGTGCCAGCCATCCCATCCCGGCACCTGGGGACAAGATCCCCCCTGCCGGGACCAATCCCGCGGCAACAGCCGACCTCACGCCTGAGGATGATGATTGGGGAGATGGACCACCCCCACCAGACGTTTTCCCGATGGATTGGAATGCCCAGGAGCTGGCCCCGGGAGGATTTATCGTGGAGACTCCTACGGCTTCACCTAACAAGGGGCTTAAGCCCCTTGCCAGGTCCCCGAAAGAGCCCCTTGCTGGGTCACCGGATGAGCCCCTTGCCGGGTCACCGGATGAGCCCCTTGTTATGAGGAGCTCGGAGCGCGGTGAGGACATGGTGGAGGCGGAGGATAACGCGGTGATGGTGGATGCCACGTCTGCCAAGATCGTGGATGCCCGCGTGAGTCGGTGGCGCTGGAGACTGCCGCAACCCCACGGCCAGGCATGGAGGACATCTCTATGATGGCGATGGATACGAGCATGGGAGGCCTGGCTATGCAGGCAGACGTCCCAACCCCCGGGGATGAAGCACCCATGGTAGGGGCGCCGTTACCGCCTTATATCCTCCCTCCCGCCGAAGCCTACGCCGGGCAGGAGCTGCGCATGATCACGGTGATCCTGCGCCCGGGAGCCGACAAGGTGCGGGACAACCTGCGCCTGAGGCAGTGCTACGGCATCCTGATCTCGTACTCGGGCAGCGACCGCTTTGCACTGCAAATCTTCGAGCACAGCCGGGGCTACCGGGTCGAGTTCCCCAATTACACCACGGCGTACTGCCCGGAGCTGGTGGCACGCCTGCTGAGCATCGTGGGGGCGGATAATGTGATCGTCGAACCGCTGAGGCTGCATTAAAACACTTAAAACTTTAACCGACAGATAAACGCAGATAAAACATAAATATCGGGGGAAAAGAAAAACACAAAGTACACAAGGGACACAAAGGAATAACTCTTTATCGCTCGCACAAATCGCTCGCGATACTGCGTCGCAAAGAGCGCTCCTTGGTAGCCGGGATCGCTGATCCCGGATTTTAAGGGCTTTATTCTTCAAAGCCCGCAGCAACGCGAGTGAATTGTATAAGCGTTGTTTTCCGTATCCATCTGACACGGGGGGTTGAATCCACCGGCCTCGTAGTGCACAAATGACGCACACCAAGGTGGGTTCGTTGATAAAATTCTCTTTCGCATCGTACAACCTGGATTATACTTAACCATAAATAACTGACCAGCCTTCCATAGGAGTGCCCGATGAATAGCCTGAAAATTTTCAGAACTTCCCTGATTACGGCAGCATTACTCCTCTTACTACTGACATCCCAGTCCTCTGCTTCAGCAAACTTATCCTCCTCTACGCAGCAACCCACCGGGCTAGGCCCGTATATCGAGATTTGGAACGATATCAAGGACAACCAAACACCGGTGGTGGCATATAACCCCCAATTTGATGAATACCTGGTGGTCTGGTCCACTGTACAGGGTACATTGACCACGGATGTGTGGGCCAAGCGCATGCATATCGACGGCTCACCTGACAACTACTTCAATGTGGACTCGAGCCCGGCAGTACAATATACGGAACCAGTCATCGCTTATAGCCCTGCACAGCATGAATACCTGGTTGCCTTTACCGACAGCACTGACTTGGCCAATATGAATATCTATGCCCGCACATTCAGCTGGAATGGCGGTTCCAGAAGCTCCCGGCTGGAAATTGACATCCGCACACTCAACCAGGATAATCCCGCCATTGCCTATAATGAGCTGGGAAATGAGTTCTTGATCGTTTACGACACCGAAACTGCCTCAGGTACTCACGAGGTGGTTGGTAGGCGTTACCGCCTTTCCGATCACACCCTGCTCCCAGCGGTTACCATTGCCAGCTCGGGCACCGGGCAACATCGTAGCGGCGGGGATGTGGCTTATAACCCAGCGCGCAACACTTATTTCGTCACCTATTTACTCGAAGACACGGTTGCCAGCAAGGTTCTCCTGGTGGGCCGCCAGGTCTCTTTTGACCTGGCCAATCTGGGTCCGGAGGTGGATATCGCCAGTGGTGGTACAGCCTACTATTACGAAGCAGCCATCGCCGCCGGTAGGGACGGGTATTTGGTCGCCTACGGCACCCTGGGTTATATTTACGGGCGCCAGATCAGTGGTGAGGGCGTCCCCCTTGGACCGGCGAATGGTTTCTCCATCCCCTCCGGGGCAGCTAAGGAGAACTATAGGAGCCCGGATGTATCCTTCCTGGGCACGTCCACCTATCTGGTCACCTGGTATTACTTTGATCCATTTTCCTCTGACGCAGGGGATGTTTTTGCCCAATACATCAATGCCAGCACAGGCAGCCTGCGCGGGCCTAACCTCCTGGTGGACACCAATCCATACCTGGATAGAGACACATCTGTAGCCTGCAGCACTTCCGGCGCCTGCCTGATTGCCTATGAGCATAACGGGATCGCCTACCCAGGTGGTGATGTAGATATCCGTGGACGGATCGCATCCCTGTTTAAAACCTACATACCGCTGGCGGAAAAATAAGCTGGCTGTTGCGGTGCTGGATAAAGGGATCGAGGGTGTATTTAGTACGGAAAAGAAAAACACAAAGTGCGAAGCAAAAAGCGCTTCGCCCCAGGGTACACAAAGAGTACATCTCTTTATCGCGAAGGATTTATATGAGCGATGAAGAGTGATCTCTACGAGCGATGCCAGGATCGTTGATCCCGGATTTGATATTCCCAAAAGCAGTCATCTGGTCCTAAGCCAGGGTTGAGCAAGAGGAGGAAAACGGTATAATTAGGGTATCAAAGTACAGGAGGCACATCTGTGGAAATTTCCCTTGCTGAAGAACATGCCAATCACTACGTACCCCAATTCACACTGGAAGTCGCCCGCGACCGTGTGGAGCAGCGCAAGGTCCAGCTCATGGCGGGCACGATGGGCTCCCTGTTGGGGCGTCTCAAGCCGGAAGATATCCAGCTCCTGGGGGTGGAAAACCGCCTGGAGCCCTTCTGGCTGGTTACAATCTCCAGCCGAACTGTTTACGACCGCACCCGCGGGTATACCGTGCCAGTTGCCGGGGTAGATGTGATGTCGGTCAGCGTATTGGGGCAAGAGCTTCCGGTGGATATAAAGGACAAGCACGCCTCCTTCGCCTTGAATGTGATCGAGCATTGCCAGGAAAACACCCGCGTCACTCGCGGTTTCCTGGGCGTGCAGGGCGAGCCGGCCGACCCGGAGAAATATGCATCCTTCGCCAAGACCCTCATCTTGGACTTGAACACTTTCGCACCCGCAGGCATCCTGGTGGTGCCACCGCAGCTGCGCGCCACCGCCGTTGCTCGCCAGGTGATCGGGGAGGTTATCCGCCCTGTGCAAAACGCCCACACCATCTACGAAGAACGGGTGGACGTGGAAGCCCTCGAGCTGAACTTCCACCCGGTGTATGCCTTCGAATACGAATGGTCCGGCAAAGGCAAGCGTGCCGTGATCGAGTTCAATGCCCTCACCGGTGAAATCACCGGTGGCGGCAAGAAGCTGCAGGATCAGTTTAAAGGTGTGATCACCCGGGACCTGCTCTTCGATGTCACCGCGGACGCAGTCGGTATGCTCGTTCCTGGCGGCTCCATCGCTGTCAAGCTTGTCAAAGCAGTCGTCGATCGAAAATGAGCCTGAAATTAACCACCTACCCAACCGCGACCGTTTTGCGCTGCAGATCTTCGAGCACAGCCGGGGCTACCGGGTCGAGTTCCCCAATTACACCGCGGCGTACTGCCCCGAGCTGGTGGCGCGCCTGCTGAGCATCGTGGGGGCGGATAATGTGATCGTCGAGCCGCTGAAGCTGCATTAGCCAGGAAAAGAAAAACACAAAGTGCGAAGCAAAAAGCGCTTCGCCCCAGGGTACACGAAGGTGCGCTAATAGGTGCGTAAAAAGAACGCCCTCCAGCGCCCTCCGGCGCAAAACCCACCTGCGTGGGTTGGAGGGGAATTGAATCCGAAAAAATTCAAATGCATTCAATTTACTACTCCTTTACTTTGCTCAACCTCGCTCATAAAGAGCACTCTACATCGCTCGTAAAGGAACCCTCGCGATGCTGCGTCGCAAAGATCGCTCCTTGTTGCATTCAATAACACTGGTAAAGAACACTCTTCCCTCGCTCGCACAAATCGCTCTTGTATCGCTCGCAAAAAAAGCTCGCGATACTGCGTCGCAAAGTTCGCTCCTGGAGGTTTCGTGCAAAGAACGCACTTGATACCGCTCCCAAAAGGCGGTCGCGGCACTGGGTCGCATAGATCGCTCTTGTATCGCTCGCAAAAAAGCTCGCGATGCTGCGTCGCAAAGAACGCTCCTTGAAAACAAAAGCATTCAATAACACTGGTAAAGAACACTCTTCCCTCGCTCGCACAAATCGCTCGCGAGGTTTCGGGCATAGACCGCCCTCAAGTCGCAAAGAGCGCTCCTTGATAACGCTCGTGAAGCCGCTTGCTTCACCGCGTGATGCTCGGTGCAGGAGCGAGGCTTGCCAGGGTGCGCTCGCGTCACTTCGGGCAAAGATAGTCCCCGTTCATTTCTTCTGGGGTAGGATTGTAGATAAAATCAGCGGCAGT